>NZ_PDUD01000030.1 GCF_002646595.1 Flavilitoribacter nigricans DSM 23189 = NBRC 102662 | reverse complement strand
TAATAAAATGTTTACCCCGAAAATAGGCAAATGTGCCTAGATTCGGGGTATTTTATTTGCCTTTTCCTAAGCTAATTTATTGAAAGTTAATCACCTAGAATTTACAGGGATGGCCTACTTAAGCAACCGCTGAAAAGCAGAGATAAAAAAAGGGAGGACCCCAAAAGCCCTCCCCAAAAACGGATTAAATACTAATCCCTAATAATGATTAATTTTTTACTGCCCATCCTTCGGCCATGTTGCAAGAGTACATAGTACATCCCCGGCGTCAGGTCTGTGACCCGTAAAGTAAATTGCTGATTAGCCATCGCAGCAGCCTCCAGTTGTTGCACGTACAGGCGGCGGCCGGTAACATCAAACAACTCAACACTAAGCGGATCTGCAGTGGTGGCTTTCAGACCGATATTCAGCAGCTCCCGGGCCGGATTCGGGAAAATTGTAAAATCGAGTTCCGAAAGTTGTTGCCGGTCTTTTACCGGATTGACCAGATCCTCGCAGGCGTCGTCCAGGCCGTTGTTGTTGATATCCAGAAATTGGTTCACGTTGGGTACGGTGGGGCAGGAGTCAAATACATTGGGAACGCCGTCACCGTCCATATCTTCGTCGCAGGAATCCCCGATGCCGTCCTGATCGATATCGGACTGGTCCGGATTGGCCGTGGTGGGGCAATTATCTTCGCTATTGGCAATACCGTCGCCATCACCGTCGCCGTCCGTTTCCGCGGCATCACCAATGCCGTCGCCGTCGGTGTCGGTTTGATCCGGATTGGGCGCGTAGGGTGCGTTGTCCTCGGCATTGGGTACGCCGTCGCCATCCAGATCGTCATCACACTGGTCGCCGATACCGTCGTTGTCCTGATCGGCTTGCAGAGGGTTGGCCGACAGCAGGCAATTGTCGGATTCATCCGGCACGCCGTCGCCGTCCAGATCGGTAGCCGCTTCGCCGGTATTTTCACCAACTACGAACTGCCAGACGATTGCCTCCTCGATCGCATTGCCGCTGAGGTCCGTGACGTTCATCAGTTTCACTTCGAAAGTCTGGCCCGCCTCATGGAGTATGGCGGCATCGGGAAGGATCAGGATCTTATTACCGGAGCAACCGACTTGGGCATTGACCAAAGTGCTATCCGACAGGCGCATGAGCTGCACGTTGGTCGCCTTCACGGTCAGACAATTCAGAGGTTCGTTGAAAGTCGCCGAGATCTGCCGATCGGCGGTATAGGTATCTCCCAAAGGCTCGGGATTTCCAAAAAGAATGGGGGCCGTACGATCGATCGTCCCTTCCACTACATTGGAATACCAGACGCCCTGACCGCAATCCACTTTCATTCTCAACTGATAGCCGCCATCCAACAGTAGCGAATTGTTCCAGTTGACCGTCGTTCCGAAAGAGGAGTCGGACAGATCATCGGGTTGAAGGCTAAGTGCATTTACCCAGTTACTGGTCCCGGCCGGAGCGTACTGCAGACTCACAAAATCGAGCTTATCCTTTTCGTAATCTTTAAAGGTTATGGACTGGGTTCCGCCCTGCGCCTGGTTGCTCAGCCAGCCATTACCGGGAGCCGTTAGCGTGATCGGACTGCAGGGAGAATCAAAATAGGCCGATACCCGGATCGTTTTCTGGATACTGGCATCGCATTCGGATACGACCGTAAATTCCAGATCCTCGTAGGCATACGCCAGCGGGCCCCGCTCGACCGTCACGGTAGCGGATGCCACCTGAAACGGGCCGATATCGTACAAAGCACCATCCTGCTGGATCTCACTTCCGCCGAGGCGGATCCGGGCGCCGTCGGGATTACTGGCCTGATTGAATAACAAACGGTAGGTCCGTTCTTCTTCGCTCTGACTGATATTCGCCAGTTCCAGATTGAACACCGCCTGACCGTCGGCCGGCACGCTCGTCCGCACCAGCGGCAGGCCCCGGAGTTGAATATCATCCCGCGGCTGGGTGCCCGGTTCGAAGGGGCAACTGGACCGGCCGCTGACCAGATCAAACACCGGCGTATTATACACCGGATCGGTTTTGATATCGACCGCGAAAAAGTCGCCCGGATCATCGTCGGTCAGTACGTAGCCCACCGTCGTTTCCTGCAGTTGCGTTTGGGTCTTCGACTGGCCAATCTCCATCCGGTAGGTCGCCTGGGTACCCACCGTTGCACCGATACCCGCAATTTTAAGTCCCAGTTCCGCAGCAACATCCGTGCCGATAACATCATTGAATATCAGCGTCATGGTTTCACTACTGGAGCTGGTGGTTTCCGAGCGAAATTCCACACCGCCGCTGAAGGAACGGTTTTCGCGGAATACAGCCTGGCCCTTCAACATTTCATTTTGTTGGAGTACCTGTTCCCATACTTTGAGCTGGCTGTCGTAGCGGGCGGATTCTTCCGGATCGATATCCGCGCTGATATCCCTAAATCGCCGCAGATCGGGTAAAATTACATTTCGAATATGATCTTCGGTATAGACATACTGTGTAGCGAAGCCCTGATTATCCACCACCAGGCTTACATCCGTTTTCACCTCACACCCATCCAGAATGACCTGATCGGCCATGGCGTAGATCAAATTGATGGCTCCTCCGATGAAAACATCGCCTTCGCTCCCGGTGATCTTTTCACTATCACTGGTAGCGAAGTTTTGGGTCGTCGTCAGGCTCATGATCTTTTCTTCAGAATTGGCTTCCGTAAAACCAACTGAAAAGCCGGCCTCAAAATTGGCTACGATTTCCGCCGAGGTGAAGTAGAAAAAGGCGCCACTCAGAAATTCGAAGCCAAGGTCTACCTTACCGAAAGTCCGGCTGGTACCTTCTTCCAGCGCCGAAATACTGAAGCTGTTCTGAAAGGTAGTACCCTCGGATAAGTAGCTGTAACTGCCGTCTCCGGGAGGGTCGCGCAGAATGAGCAGAGGCACCTCGGGAGATACGGAAGTAAAAGTAGATTCCCGGGGCCGCGAGCCGGTGATGATCGCTTTTTGCGAACCACTGACCGTGCGTTCGCCCACAGTAACTGTATAGTCAAACGAACGGGTAAAATCTCCGGTGATGTTGGGGATGCCCGGCACCAGCGGGTACTGGACTACGCCCTGACTGATCGGAAGCGTCAGGGGTTCCGGATTATCAACGGCCAACTGATCCCGGATGGTTACCGAACCGGTATCGACGAGACAGGTCCGCCCGTTTTCCCAGACCCGGATCAGGAGGTTGTATTGCCGCCCCTGTTCAAGCACGGGAAAAGGAATATCCGGGCAGTCGCCGGCGGGCCATCCGCTCAATTCTACTTCCGGTACGGCGCGGTAGATGAAATCCAGGCGTTGCAGGGTATCGGTCAGGTCAACTTCCTGCGCATCGAAAAAGGCCGCTACCTCTTCGCCGTTGTATCCGTTATCGGGGAAAGCTTCAAATGCCAGTACCGTTGCGGTATATTTCCGGGCCGGCAATTCTACTTCGTACCGACCTGTACCCGGATCGGTCATGATCGTCTTTTCGAAACATTCATCGTCACCGGATTCGCTGGTAAAACGCAAGGTGGCCGTTCCGGCGTGAAAATCACAGCTGCCGCCGATAAACCCGGAAATGGTTTCCCGCTGAATATCCAGGAAATTGAGATTATTTACATTTTCCGTAATGGTCACCTCCCGAACGGGCGGATCGAAGCTGTGCTTTCCGTATTTGGGAATGATCCTATAAACGCCCGGATCATCCACACTGATGCTGTAATGCCCGTTGGCATCCGTAGTGATCCTTTTAGATGGTTGCTCCAGCATCACTTCCACGCCCTCCAGACCGCAGCTCGCATTACCTTCCGATTGCATGATCCGACCACTGATCGAATAGGTTGACTGGTCGATAAAGAACAGATTATTGATGTCATCGGTCGTATTGGAGAGCAGGCGGGTATCGGAAGCCGGTTCAAAAACGTGGTCGCCCTTACTGGCTGTAATCGTGTAGGTAGCCTTAGCCTGATTGCCGAATCCGAAGAAAATATCCGGTATCTGGAAATTCCCGTTTTCATTAGTAACGTCACAATAATTGAAGGTACGGCCCAGGCCGGCAAAATGGGCAGTCGCACAAACCTGAACACCGCTCACTCCGGCAGCGCCTCCTTTACTTTTGACGGTACCGCTCAAACTCCCAAACCGGCTTTCAAACACCGTAATCGTTTCACTGTTGATATACTGCGTACCCAGGCTGTTGGTATAAACCGTCTGAACAATATATTTCAGTTCCCGGTCGGCATCAGCATACACCACTATTGAATTATCTCCACCGTAGAAACCGTTATTCACAATAGTACCGTCCGACAGGATCAATCGGTGGTACCAGCTATCCAACTCACAACTTTGCGGGTTGGTCCAGGTCAGTTGCACATACCCCTGATCTGCGTCAATAAGAGAAGAGCTCAGGTTGCGAACCGGCTGCGCGGCTATCGTCTGGACCTGGATTTTCTGGATCTGCTCGCCCGATGTATAGATATTGCCGTCATTCCGGTTGTACCTCGTTACAATCGTCAGCTCACCTCTTTCTCCCGGAGCCAGAGGGATCCATTCCGTATAGCGCCCCCCGGTCGTATTGGCCGACCCACCCGTATGTTGGTAAGCCGTTTGATTCTCTGCTTTTTTTACGCCCTTGTAACTGATCTCATACGAAGCCTTCGTGGTTGAGGAATAATTTGCGTCGGGCAGACCAATCACGAAGGAAACCGTTACCCCGCATGCCGATGGTTCGGACTTAAAGTCGTAAACGCCCAGGGTTCCCGGCTGTCCCGACAGATTTAAGGAAACCAGTGTCAATACTAGAGGTAACGAAAAGACTTTTGCTATCCATAGGAAATCGAAAGCCCGGAAATACAAAGTGATGTCTTCCCAATACCCGGTGATCTTCGCTTTGGATAAATACGTTAGGCTCATCCAAACCATTACCGGCAGCAAGCACCACAGTAGCATCGTGTAAATCATTTTATTAGGTTTTAGTGACATAATCCACCGGCAATCAGCGGGAAATGAGCACTAAAAGAAACTGATCCAGGACGAAGACGGGTTCTGACTGTCCGAAACGATCATCTGCTTGTCCGGCAGAGATCGGCAAATGACCGGATATTCCGGATCACCTGTTTACATACATAAGGATGGAAAAAGCCGGCAATTTCGGCTGACTAGACGTTTGCTGTTTTTTCTTTAATGAGTTCTTCGGTGAAGTTTCGGAGTTGCTGACGGAGTTGTTCGTCTTTGACGTAGTCGATATACGCCATTTCTTCTCTCTCATTGAAATACTTACCACTCACGCCTTCCAGTTCATCGCTGGTAGCTACCCACACGGGAGCGATGGCACCGTAATCCGGTTTCTTCCAGAACGGTTTGATCAGCTTGATGATCCGGCTGAGTATCGTTTTGGAATCTCCCAGGCCCGTATTGATGACTCCCGGATGAACGGAATTGATCGTAAGGCCCGTACCTTCCAGTTCTTCGGCCAGGTCCAGGGCAAATAACACATTGCACAGCTTGGAGCTGGCGTAGCTCTTTATCGGATGGAAATCATCACCCTTCGGCGTTTTTTCCAACTGTAATTTTCCCTTGGTATAGAGCGCCGAGTTCACGTTGACGATTCTCGTCCCCTCATTTTCTTTCAGGACCGGTACCAGTTCCCGGCATAAGATGTAAGGCGCAATATAATTGATCATGAAATTCAATTCCAGACCATCTTTGTTGAGTTGTTTTTCGGTCATCAATACCCCGGCATTACTGATGAAGCAGTTGATATCCTGGTGCTGGTCTTTGATGCGATCCGCCAGGGTAAAACAGCTTTGAATATCGGATAGGTCACCTTCCACCATATTGATAGCGGATTTTCCGGTTTTCTCCTTCAGTTCCGAGATGGCAGCTCTCCCTTTCTGAGGATCTCTGACTGTTATAATGACCTCGCAGTTTTGGTTCAACAGTTTTTCGGCCGCCGCCTTGCCGATGCCTCTGTTTCCACCGGTAATCAATACTTTCATCGTTTTTGCTTTTAAATGTAAGGCTTGATATGAATTGATTTAAAATCCCTTTTTTCCGGCAACCGTCTTCCCCCTCACCCAATCCCCCCTCTCCTTGTCACCTTAGTCTCCCTGTCACCTCATTCCCTTGTCTCAAATCATCTGAATCCGCCGCTGCAATTCCTCCTTGGAGTTCTTACTAAGCGGAATAGCTTTCCTGCCAATCACCAGATGATGCTCCGAAACCTCATCGACCTGGGCGATATTCACCATGAATGACCGGTGCACCCGCAGAAAGTAAGCCGCCGGTAGTTTTTCCTCCATCGTCTTCAGTGGTGTAGCCAACAGGTATTCTTTTTCCTTGGTGAAAATGCGACAATAGTTGCGTTCAGCTTCAACGTAGAGAATCGATTCAATAAAAATTTTCACCATGCGCTCCCGGTGCCGTACAAAGATGCGATCGCTCAGGATGAAAGGCGCATCCGGGTCGCCTTCCGGTTCCGGCATTTCCTCCGGAGAAGCGATCCGGCTGATGGTCAGCTCTATCGCCCGCAGAATATCCTGTTTTTTGAACGGTTTGGAAATAAAAGCAAAAGGCCGGGTCGACTTGGCACGTTCAAAATGAGCCTGATCGCTGTTGGCCGTCAGGTAGATGATGGGAATATCGTACTGTTCCTGCATGAGGGAAGCCATTTCGATACCGTCCATCTCGCCCTTCAACTGAATATCCAGTAAGATAATATCCGGAGGAGTGCTCTCGATGAAGGGCAATACCTCCTCGGCTCCCGGAATAATGCCGATCACCTCGTACCCGGCATTGGTCAGGTGCAGGGAGATCGTCGCGCCGATGATCATCTCGTCCTCTACGATCAGTATCTGAACTGGTTTACTCATGTTGAACTGGTTTTAGGCTTCCGGAAACGGATGCTAACGGTAGTCCCATTTTCCCCTTCTTCCCGGAGTTCCCCCTTTAACTGGCGGGTCAGCAGGGTCACAAGCTGTGATCCAAATCCGGATCGCCCCTTTCCGTTAACCGCTTTACCGACCCCGTCATCGGCAACCCGGAGCTCCAGAATGTCTTCCGCCACATACTGCAAACTGACCGCAATGGTTCCCGCCCGACCGTCGGGGAAAGCATATTTCAACGCATTGGTGAGGAGTTCATTCGTGATCAATCCGACGGGAATGGCCGCGTCGATGTTCAGTTCGATCTCCTCCATCGAATATTGCAGTTCGATCCGGTCTTGATCGCCAAAAGCATCCAAGATTACTTCGCTCAAACTGCGAAAATAGTCTTTCATCTCTATAGCCGTCAGCTTATCCCGCTGGTACAGTTTCTGATGAATGATGCCCATGGACATTACCCGGTTCTGGCTTTCCCGCATGGCCAAATGCATACCGGAATCTTCCAGATATGCCGACTGCAATTCCAGCAGACCGGAAACCACCGTCAGATTATTTTTCACACGGTGGTGGATCTCCTTGAGCAGCAATTCATTTCTTTCATTTTGGATCTGCAAATTGGCATTCAGGTCTTGTAGTTGCCTGCCCTGTCGCCGTTTTTGCAGAAAATTTCGGTACACACCCACCAGGATTACGAGTAGTAGCGCCCCCACCGTAAAGGCGAGGTATTGAATGCGTTTTTGCTGACTCAAAGCTACCGCCTGCTGAGCTATCTGTTCATCCTTTTCTTCCGTCTGGTAGCGGATCAGTAATTCCGATTGGAGACTATTGATCTGCTTCCGCAGTTCTGCCAATTCCAGCTCCTGATAAAGATCCAGGTACCGGTGGGCGTTTTCGGGTTCTCCGATAGCTTCATAGCAATTGATCAATCCCAGGTAGGCCAGGATTAGTTCTTTTTTCTGGTCGTATACCTGCGCCAGTTCGGCACTTTTAAGGTAATGCTGAATCGCCGGGCGGTACTCTCCTCTGGCCTGATAAATATCTCCCAGTGGTAGTACGTATTCAACGGCAACTTCTTCTTCCATCTGCGCCAGCGCTTGGTCCGCCGCGTAACGTTGGTCCCGCAGTGCGGCTTCCAGTTTTCCGGTCTTCAGGAGCGCCTTCCCCCGGGCGCGATAGGCATTCAGCTGGGGTAAAATATCAATATCACCAATACCGGCTTTATACAGTTCGATACTCCGGGTACTCATTTCAATTACCCGGTCGTAATTCTCGGCTAGCAAATAAGCTTCGGATGCCGCCGAAAGGCCGTAAGCCAGGAAGTAATCATCCCCGGACGCCTCAATGGCCGCCAGTCCCTTATCGGCATAAGTGACACTAGCCGAGGTATCCTTCAGTGCCCGGTACACCTCACTCATCTGGAGATAGCTAACGGCCATCCAATCCAGATCTCCGATCCGGTCAAAGGCCTTGATCGCTTCCAGGGCGTATTGTTCGGCCAGTTTCATGGAATCCAGTCGCTGCGCGTCGGTAGTCAGAAAAGTATAGAACTGAGCTACGTGGAAGGAATCTCCCAACAATCGGTATTGTTCCAGTGCTTGGTAATCGTAGTACAGAGAAGAGTCGGTTCCGGGAAAGAAGTTGTAGTGAAAATTGTGCCATTCGGCCAAATGCCCGTAGGCATAGGCCAACAGGTCGGGATCTCCGTTTTGTCTGGCCAGCACCAGCCCCTCGTGGCACTTCCGGTAGATATCCATAGGGGCGTCGAAATTTTCAATCCGGGGTTCAATCCAGCGCAGAAATGAATCCACCGCCAGACTATCGTGCGGGTTGACCTGCGCCGGGGCAATATTTTGCAGCATACTAAAAAGTAGTATTCCCCATAGTAGCTTTTGCTTTCCCTGATTGCCCATCAGGCGGTCCATTTCAAAAAAATTGATCCATTCAAAGATAACATTTATATGTAAGAGTGTATTTGGGAATTATTAATCGGGCTGCAAACGGTAATTATCGGCTACCACATACGCAGCAAGATCGAGATTTATCCAGGAAGACCAATACGTTGAATCCTGTCCGTAGCACCCTAGCGCTGTTTAGTCGCTTAGCTCGACTTTAGGATTTTCAATGAAAGGATTCAGTGCCCGTGCCAAGCGGTAATCTAATTTTAGAACGCATTATAGTAAACCGGATGCCTTAAAATCACTATTTGAATTCGACGTCTCACTTGATGGAGGAATCCCATTTAATCTCCGGGGCTAAGCCATTATCCATGGCAGCGGCGTAGCTGCGTAGGTATTTGTAGATCAATAACGGGTTTTACATCGAAGGGCGTAGCCCTGGCCATGTATTAATCTGGAATTTTCGTTTTTCTATTCTATTTACTGGACCCAACATAAAATGCTAAAGTCGAGCTTAGAGATTAGCATGTGATCTTTTTACGCTAAAAATCAATTGCGATCGTTCGGTTCTTCGTTGACCACTTCGCCCGATTTGAGTCATTGAAATTGTGATTGCTATTGGATTTGCCATTCTTAACATACCCAATCTGAGCACTGCTTAGCCCTACCAGCAACATCCCAAAAGCAACAATTCCACCCTCTGTGACCTACCTCACTGTACGGGCATGCCAGATCCCTCATATTTGCACTATCAAATTATTATTGGCATCACAAAATAGATCTAAGCATGTTTTTTCAACACGTATATGATAAGACCCTGGCCCAGGCCAGTTATGTTATTGGCTGTCAAAAAGCCGGAGTCGCCATCGTGATCGACCCGAAGCGCGATGTAGATACCTACCTCCAGATCGCTCAAGAGAATAAGCTGAAAATCACGCACGTTGCAGAGACCCATATCCACGCCGACTTTCTGTCCGGCGCCCGGGAACTGCAGGCGCTGACCGGCGCTGAACTCTACCTCTCCGACGAAGGCGGACCGGGTTGGCAGTACGAATTCCCCCACGTGGGCCTGAAGGACGGCAGCGTTTTCAAATTGGGTAACCTGAAGTTTGAAGTCATCCATACCCCCGGCCATACGCCGGAAAGCATTAGCTTTCTGCTGACCGATACCCCCGCCAGTCAGGAACCAGTAATGTTTTTCACCGGAGACTTTGTCTTCGTTGGAGATATCGGCCGGCCGGACCTGCTGGAAGAAGCCGCCGGTTTTAAAGGCACCAAAGAAGCCGGTGCGAAAGATATGTACAAATCCATCGAACGCCTGCGTCAATTGCCGGATCACATTCAGGTTTGGCCGGGCCACGGCGCCGGTTCCGCCTGTGGTAAAGCCCTGGGTGCCGTACCGAGCTCAACGGTCGGTTACGAAAAGATCCGCAACTGGGCGCTGCAGTACGAGAACGATGAGCAAGGCTTTATCGACTACCTGCTGGAAGATCAGCCCGAGCCGCCCAAGTACTTCGCAATGATGAAGAAACTGAATAAGGTGGATCGGCCGCTGCTGACGGAAGTACCGAAGCCGAAGGAACTGAGCAAAGAGGAATTCCAGGCGGCCATGGATCAGGGCGTCAAGGTGATCGATACCCGGAAGAAGGGCGACTTCGCTGCGGGTTATATTCCCGGCACACTAAATATTCAGAACAACAATTCCTTCCCCACCTGGATGGGCTGGCTGGTTGCTTACGACGAGCCGTTCATTCTGATCGCAGAACCTGAAGAACTGGACAAACTGGTGCGGATGCTGATGCGCATCGGCCTCGACAATGTACAGGGTTACGTACCGAACGTAGCGGTTTGGCAGGAACTGGGGAACGAACTGGAAACCGAAACGATCATCTCGCAGGAGGAGGTGAAGGAACTGCAGCAGGAGGCGGATGTCCAGATCGTCGACCTGCGTGGTGCCGCCGAATACAAAGCCGGCCATCTGGAAGGCGCCGATCACGTTTTTGTCGGTACGCTGGAAGCCAACCTCGATAAGATCAACAAAGAAGGTAAAGTGGTGATCCACTGTCAATCCGGCGATCGGGCGGCCATCGGCTATTCGGTCCTGGCTAAAAACGGCTTCGATAATGTAGTCAATTATCTAGGTGGTTACTCCGATTGGGTTGCCGGCGGCAATCCGGTAACGTATGAACAGGAGCCGGCATTGGCTAACTGATCCTTTTTCCGCTAAGAGCGGGAAATAGAATGCATATTAGAAAATAAGGTAAGTACATGATCCGCTCCGCTTCTTCTGAGGCGGGGCGGTTATTGTTTATATAAGCTCATGCGGAATAGCTCATAGCAATTTCCGGTCAGGCCGCTCATCAGTCCCGGTCGTTTACCGGTAAGTTCGTGTCGTTTAGAGAATAATATTTCCTGTTTGTAAGGTAGAGTAACATTTTATTCCATCTATGGAGTGACAAAACACAATGATAGGTCACCAGGAAACACGAAATACACCCGCTTCAACGCGCCGGCCGGAATGAGTTATTCACCGGCCTGGGGTGTCAATCCCAAATTAGGAATTATTGCAGTCATGCGTGCAAGGCCAGATCTTGGAAAAGATCGGCCTTGCAAATTGCCTGTATCTATCGTACTTCCAACATACTTCAGTTTAAAAAGTGAGATATGAAACAGCTTTTCCTCTTTTTGCTAATTGCGATCCTGACCGCAACGATCTTCCCGGCTCGGGGGCAGGGCAGTTACTCTTTCCAACCGGATCTTGGCGCCAGGACGGTCCCTCTGCTGCACGAGGGGCAGCTAACCTTTAAAGACCTGAACAAAAATCAGAAACTGGACCTTTACGAAGACTGGCGGCAGTCCGTAGACCGGCGGATCGAGAACCTGGTCGGTCAGATGACCTTACAGGAAAAAGTGGGTATGATGCTGATCAATACGCTGAATGCCGAAAGTTACGGCCGGGTTTCGGATCGGGCCGTCGAATTCATCGAAGATGAAAAAATGACCCGCTTCATTTTCAGGAATACCGTCACCAATGATCCCGTGCGATCCAATTCGGGTAACCCCTGGGCGGGTACCCAGGTCACGCCTTTTGAGGCGGCACAGTTTATGAACGCCGTGCAGGAGCTGGCCGAAAATACACGGCTGGGCATTCCGCTGATGTTCAAATCCAACGCCCGCAACCACATGGATTACGATGCGAGAGCCGGCATCAATGTCGCTTCGGGAGCTTTTTCAGCCTGGCCAAAAGAAAATGGTTTGGCTGCAACCCGCGATATGGACCTGATCGCAGATTTCGCCAAAATCATGGCCCGCGAATGGAAAGCGATCGGCCTCCGGGGTATGTACGGCTATATGGCCGATCTTTCTACCGAACCGCGCTGGTACCGCATCCACGAGACTTTCACGGAAGACAGCGATCTGGCTTCCGATATCATCACTACCCTCGTTACCAATTTACAGGGTACTGCACTCAATTCGAATAGCATCGCTCTGACCATCAAACATTTTCCCGGAGGCGGTCCTCAGGAAAATGGAGGTGATCCGCACTACGATTTTGGTAAAAATCAGGTCTACCCTTCCAATAACTTTGATTACCACGTCGCCCCGTTCCGGGCTGCTATTGACGCGGGCGCTTCTTCCATCATGGCCTATTACGGTATTCCGGTCGGCCAGCCTTATCTGCCAAATACGGTAGGTATGGCCTTTTCCAAGGGCATACTGACGGAGCTCCTGCGGCAGAAGCTGGGTTTCAAAGGCTACATCAACTCCGATACCGGTATCATCGGCGACCGCGCCTGGGGCCTGGAAGACAAAAGTGTGGAAGAGCAGATCCTGATCGCCATCGACGCGGGTACGGATATCCTTTCCGGTTTTAATGACAACCAACAGCTACTGGACCTCGTTAAAGCCGGAAAACTTTCGGAAGAGCGGGTGGATCAATCAGTCAGTCGGTTGCTAAGAGAACAATTCGAACTCGGGCTGTTTGAAAATCCTTTCGTGGATCCAAACCGGGCTGCTTATGTGGTAGGGAATGCCTCCTTTCAGAGAAAAGCTGATCTGGCCCAAAGAAAATCCATCGTACTGTTGCAGAATAAAATGAATTTGCCCGTAGCATTGCCCAAAGAAAAAGAGACCCTGAAACTGTTTACGGTCGGTATGAACACCGAATTGTTTTCCGATCGTGCCTGGACCGGAGTAGAAGCTACTTCCGGAGATTATAGCGCAGGTGAAGAAGAAGCCGCTATGCCCGCCATTCCCAAGGACACAGACTACGCCATCGTGCGGGTAAACGTGACGACGGATCGCAGTGGCGGACGTAGATTCGGAGGAGTAGCGCCGGAAGAACTCGATCTGCTTTCCTTTTCGGAAATGGCCAAATCAAAATCCTGGATCATCACGCCTTCCCTGGAAGATATTCAGACCATCATGGAGACCGTCGGCGCCGAAAATACGATCCTTTCCATTGACTTCCGTCAACCTTATGTATTGGATGAAGCGAGTGGACTGCTCAATGCGGGAGCCATCCTGGCTACCTTCGGCGTTAGCGACGCAGCCGTCATGGATATCCTGACCGGTAAGTTCAAACCCACAGGAAAACTTCCCTTTGCCCTCGCGAATAAACCGGAAGCCATCACCCGGCAGGATTCGGATGCCCCGGGCTATCCCGCGGAAGATACCCTGTTCCCCTTCGGATTCGGATTGACGTTTGAGGATCAAAACTAAGCGTCATAGCGAAAAGGTTGGCCCGATCGGATCGGCCACCCTTTTCGCTATGCTGAATCCCCATTACCCTTACGGTAAACTGTTCAGGTCTACTTGCGGTTGCTGGCCGGTTAGCGGGCGGTTGAAATCGGTATCGATTGCTGTTCTTTCGCTGAAGAAGCCACAGTTTTTCAGGAAGAACGCTCCGCCTTCCAGACCACCGGTATAATCCAGGCGATTGCCTTTGCGGGCAGTTGCATCGGCGGTGAAGCGTGCCTGGGTAAGCTCGTGCCATTGCCCCCGGCTATCGCGTATCCACTGATTGCCGTAACGGGCGTAGCGCGGTAGTACACCGGTTTCGGGAATGAAGTTTTCCAGAAAAGAATAGAGCCCGGTCAGATACGTATTGGTTTGCGGGCGGCGCCAGTCGGCGATCAACATCCACTCCCCAACTTCCGGAGCGTAAAACCAGGCGGTATAATCAGTATTTCCCTCCGTGGACGGATGACCACGCAACAGGAATCGGTAGGTGGTCCCGGCCCGCCAGGAATAACGCAAATAGCTCTGACCACCCGAGCCCTCGTTCCCAAATTCACCGGTATAAACATCAGGTCCTTTCTTGAGCAATTTGATCTTCTGATCTTCGGGAATTTCATCGGGATTGTCGGTCTGAAAAGGACTCCAGATCGAAAAGAGGATCCGCCGTTCGGTATCCGAATTAACCTGAAATCCAAAATATCCTTCTCCAAAACCATTGGCCATGAAATAGGAGCCGATCACATCCTGTCCTTCCGGAACGGTGATCTCACTGTAAAACCACTCGATTTCCCCGACTGCATCCGACTGCGGGAACCAATAATGAACGGACGGCCCGCGACGGCCCCAGTAAAATTCGTCTTTTATGAAATGGACTTTCCCTTTAGTGGCCGGTCCCGCGAGCAGCACCATTTCTACTTCGGCAAATACCGCAGCGGTACGGCTGTCTCCCCGTAATTCCAGGCGCTGGTAGCCGGGTTGCGTGACTTCAAATGTACCGATCGGAATGGTCACCCAATCGGTCGTCGTTGCAATATTCACTTTTTTCGATACTCCACCGAGCGTACCCGTAATTTCAGATGCTCCGTTTTGCAAACGGGCACGGATCGCCACATCCAGCCGGCCGGTGCGCTCCAGGTGAAAAAATACGCCGATGGTCTGGCCGGGATCCGACCAGTTGGTCAGTCCGCTTTCCTGAATCAATCCGGAAGAAGCTGCCGGTTCCTCCAGCACCCAGGCATTGCCCGCCAAGGGGATATCAATGTCCCAGGAAGTTCGGTCCGGAGTGGAGGGCTCTATTTTACCGGGCGCTTCGATGGCACAATTCAGAAGACACAGTAGGAAAGGCAGGAATAAGGCGATGTTTTTCATTTTCCTAATTTTCCGGGAAAGCTACTGAAAATGCGGCATTCCGGCCTCATCATCGGAGAAATTGAACGCTCTATTTTCCAGTAAACGGTCGCCGCTTAGGCAACTGACAAATATCTCCATAGCTCCTGATACGAGTCAGAACGGCTTTTCCATTTTCCACTTAACTTAGGAAAAAGCCTAAGAAGGTTTTGGATTATGAATGCGAGGCCCAGTCAACGAATAAGCACGGCAATTGCCAAAAATGACCGGAAGACCATCAATGCATGGGCTATGTACGACTGGGCTAATTCCGCCTACGCGCTCGTGATCGTATCCGCCATCTTTCCGGCCTATTACAACACCATTACCAGTGCCGACGGCACCTCTACCATTTCTCTTTTTGGACTGAGTATGGAGAACACAGCCGCTTATTCCATCAATCTCGGTATCGCTTTCGGTCTGATCGCGCTGATCTCTCCCCTGCTTTCGTCCATTTCGGATTACAGCAGCAACCATCGTTCCTATATGCAGTTTTTCTGTTACCTGGGAGCCGGCGGCAGTATGTTGCTCTTCTTTTTTACGGACTACCATCTGGTATATCTGGGGCTGGGCGGTATGCTGCTGGCGACGGTCGGGTATTCCGGAAGTATCGTCTTCTACAATTCCTATCTCCCGGTAATCGCTACGGAAGACCGACAGGATAAGGTCAGCGCGCGGGGCTACGCATTCGGCTACATTGGTGCGACCACCCTCCTGATCATCAACCTCGTTTTCATCCTGAACCAGCAGGCACTTGGCGTTACCGATGATACGCTGTTTCCCCGTTTGTCCTTCCTGCTGACCGGACTATGGTGGCTTGGCTTTGCACAGATCCCGTTTCGGGTGTTGCCCCGCGGATTGTATACGGCCAAACCGGTTGGGAACCGATTCACCCAGGGTTATAAAAAACTGAAAAAAGTCTGGCAGCAGTTGCAATCGCAGCCCCGGCTCAAGACTTTCCTTTTCAGTTTTTTCTTCTACATCATGGGCGTACAAACGGTGATGTTCATGGCCTCGTCCTTCGGCGAAAAAGAGATCCATCTCGGACTGACCCAACTCATCGTTACCGTGCTGTTGCTGGAATATCTGGGTATCGGCGGTGCCTTTCTATTTGCGTGGATCTCGAAAAAGACCAGCAATATCACCGCATTGATGATCTCGGTGGGCATCTGGATCATGATCTGTGCGGGCAGTTACTTCATTATTACACCTATACATTTTTATATCGCGGCATTCTTCATTGGCATTGTTATGGGAGGCATTCAATCGCTTTCCAGGTCCACCTTTGCCAAAATGATCCCGAAGACCGGAAGCAATGCCGCTTACTTCAGTTTTTATGATGTCTGTGAGAAAACGGCCATGATGTTCGGATTAGTCATGTTTGGATACCTGGATAACCTGACCGGGAGCATGCGCAATTCGATCATTGCACTGGCTATTTGGTTCACCATCGGGCTGGTCCTGCTTTTTCTGGTAGATAAGGCAAGACCGGCCCGGCAAACTATTCCCTCATGATCGCTAATCAAAAAACCGGCATACCCCTCAGAGGCGAAAAAAGGGATCGCATTCTCGAGCAGATCCAAAATATGCAGCAGGAAGATGCCGACTGGAAAGACGGCAAAGTCTGGTGCCTGGTATACTACATCAATCAGGAACACGATGAGCTGCTCAAAGCGGCCAATGATGAGTTGTATAGCGCCAATTACCTCAATCCGCTGGCCTTTAAAAGTCTGCACCGAATGGAGCAGGAGGTCGTGCACATGACCGCCGACATGCTCTACGGCGATGAAAATACCGTCGGGGTGATGACTACCGGTGGTACCGAAAGTATTCTGTTGGCCATGTATACCTACCGGGAACGGGCCCGCAAACTGCATCCGCGGATCACCCAACCGGAAGTGGTGGCTCCGGTCACGATCCATCCGGCCTTCGATAAAGCCGCCATGCTGTTCGGTTTACAGGTACGCAAAGCACCGGTCGATGACGATCGCCGGGCCATGCCCCGGGAAATGGAAGCGCTCATCAACGAGAATACCATTCTGGTCGTAGCTTCCGCTCCCAGTTACCCGAACGGCGTAATGGATCCGATCGAAGCTATTGCCGGTATCGCCAAAAAGCACGATCTCCCCATGCACGTGGATGCCTGTATCGGCGGTTTTATGTTACCCTGGGTAGAAAAGCTGGGTTATCCTATACCGCCTTGGGATTATCGGTTGGATGGGGTATGTTCCATCTCCGCCGATGTGCACAAGTTCGGTTTTGGCCCCAAAGGTACTTCAGTGATCACCTACAAAAGTATGGATTACCTGCGGCACCAGTTTGTAGTTACTACGGATTATCCGGGAGGTATTTATATTTCGCCCACTTTACTCGGTACGCGGGCCGGTGGCCCGATAGCCGCCGCCTGGGCGGGCATGAAGCATCTCGGTCAGGAGGGTTATCTGGCCGTTGCCCGGCAACTGATGGAGGGAACCGAACACTTGCACCAAAGTCTGAGCAATATGCCGGGCATTAAGGTCATCGGTGATCCCTGTATGAATCTCATTTCCTACACGACCGTCGATAACGATCCGGATATTTTTGTCATTGCCGACCAGCTGGAAGAAAAAGGCTGGATGGTGGAACGCCAGCAGTTCCCGGATAGCATCCACCTGACGGTATTGCCCACCAATGTCACAGTAATCGACGAATACCTTTCCGACCTGCAGGCAGCCTACGTTTATGCAGCCGACCATCCGGAAGCGGTTGCCAAAGGCAGTGCGGCCATTTACGGCCTCATGGCCAGGATACCTTTCCGCGGCATGGTGGAACATTCCGTCAAAAAGATCATGGAAGATCTTTACGGTCCCGAGGATAAAACCGGCGCTGCCCAGAATGATCCCACCCTGGATCATCCGGCCTGGATGGGAGTAGTCAACCGGCTATTCAGTACCTGGACCAGGTTGAAAAAAACTTTTAAAAACCTGGCTCATGCCACGAAAATGTGGTTGATCTTCATCGTCCTCTTGGGCTTCGGCGCCTCGCTGTGGGCCCAGCCCTATGTGGATCCGATCCAAGTCCGTTACCAGACTGCTTTCAAGAACGGTCCGGCAACGCCTTTCAATCATATTTGGATGGGAGGAGATCTGCCTTTCGAACTGAAAAAAAACACCTATATCCTATTCAGTCCCTCTTTCGAGGAATGGCAGTTGGATCAGAAAGATCCGGAATATACCTATCCGAGATTGCAGAGCCTGGTGCTGCCCGTTGGTTTTATCTTGCCCTTCAACGAATCGAAATGGTCCGTGACGGCAATGCTGATCAACCGCTGGAATGGCAACGCATTTTTTGTGGATAATACCCACCAGATCGGCGGAGCGACCTACGTTTCCTATCAGCGAAAAGAGGATCAGAAATTCAGCCTGGGCGTTTACGTGAACAATGAATTTTTCGGCCTCTTTGTCATGCCGCTCTTCGGTATCGACTGGCAGATCGATGATAATAACTATCTCTTCGGCTTGTTACCGGGACGTTTATCCTACGAGCACAAGTTCAATAAAACCTGGTACGGCGGATTTACCTTCCGGGCTCCGACCAATAGTTTCCGCGCGCCCAACAGCGGCAGTCGGTACATTCGGCTGGATGATAACCAGCTTTCGCTCTTTGTGGATTATTATCTGTTGGAGAACATTTGCCTAACGCTGGAACCCGGGGTCGGCATCTTTCGGAAGATCCGTACCGGAGTGGAGGAAAGAACGTACCTGACGAATGTCAACTGGGGAGACGGCCTGTTCTTTAGGGTAAGTATGGCGTACCGGATCCGCCTGTAATGGGTTAAAGTCTTGATATTAAGCTCGACTTTATCATTTTATGTTGCGTACGGTAAATAGAATAAGGAAACGGACCTTCCAGATCAATTCATAGCCAGGGCTACGCCGCTGACATGGATAAGAGCATAGCCCTGAAATATTTATAGCTGAATGATTGCAATCAGGTCGGGGAAGGGCATAGCCCTGGAGATAAAATGGGATTCATCTATCAAGTGAGACGGCGAATTCAAAGAGCGATTTTAAGACATCCGGTTTACGATAGTACGTTTTAAATTGGATTACAGCTTTGCACGGGCACTGAATCCTATTATTGAATTTGCTAAAGTCGAGTCAAGATGCGATTTAAAAATATTCTACCTCAATAGTGCCTCAATGGAAATCGGTTAGTGTACCGGCAACGGTACGCTAACCGATATAGATGTACCAGATGATTGGGTAGACTGTATTCATTATTTCATCAGGTATACTGACGCGGAGTGGTTTGGAAAAATCCCAAACCACTTCGCGTCAAGTATGCCTGGTCAACAAATTCGAACGATCAATGCTCTGAACCTCCACCCCGGATCAATTCGGGGAAGAAGTTTTCCAGTTTTTTCTTTTTCTCTTCCGGCGAAAGCGTCGAATCGCGGGCAACAGTCTCTTCAAATTCTTCAATTCGTTCCAGAAAGTCCCTTTCCTTTTGTTTATCAGAAGCAAAAATTTCCAGCCTTTGAAATATCACATCAATATCCGCATTCAAAAACGCTACCGTATCGACATCACCAGGAATGCTGACATCGGAATGCTTGAGTCCTAATGCCTGGATTTTATCTTCGATGAGTTTTTTCTTTGTATCAAAATCATTTTCCGATTCGAGACCTTGTGAATTACAGGAGGCTAATACCAGGAGTACTAAAAACAGAAAGCGGTTTTTCATAACTATATTTTGAGGTTTAAGCGCATAATTATCCCTACCGGATGGCAGCACGTTGGGCACTTATTGGAAATGCATAATTAGGGTCGCATTTCAACTTCCCCTGTACTGCTTTTGGAAAGACTGACTATCGGACAGTCTCCAAATTCTGACAATTAAAGCAAAATGTCACGGACAGTTACACCAGAAATCTTACCCACAAGTACGTTATCGATAAAAGATAAAACACTGAATACAAATAATTTGCCCATCAAAAAACTTACATCAATGATATTCCACCGTAAAAAAATTGGGAACTAAACTCATTAAGGATCGAGTATCCGTATAACAACTTGGTCTGCAGCTCCAAAACACCCGGTTTCCAACAAAAACCCGTATCTTTGTGCCTCTTTTTTAATGAATTGTAGCGCAATACATGGCAACTCCAAGATCCGTGGCTTTTTACACGCTGGGCTGTAAGCTCAATTATTCGGAAACCTCCTCTATCGGACGGCTTTTCGAGGAGGCCGGCTATACGGAACTATCCTTCAATGACGGAGCGGATATTTACGTGATCAACACCTGTTCGGTGACGGATTTTGCGGACCGGAAATGCCGTCAGATTGTAAGGCGTGCGCTGCGGTTCAATCCGCAGGCCAAGGTCATTGTCGTCGGTTGCTACGCTCAGCTCAAGCCGGACGAGATCGCGGATATTCCCGGAGTAGATCTGGTACTCGGCGCTGCGGAAAAATTCCGCATCCTCGATTTTGTCGAAGAACTGTCCAAAGCTCCGGGTAAAGGCATGGTGAAGGCCGGTGAAGTGAGCGAAGCCAAAAATTTTGTGGACGCCTTTTCTTTCGGCGACCGCACCCGCTCTTTTCTCAAAGTGCAGGATGGCTGCGATTACAAATGTACTTTTTGCACCATTCCGATGGCCCGCGGCCGCAGCCGCAGTGATACCGTGGAGCAGGTAGTGAGCAATGCCTGTAAGATCGCCGAGTTGGGCGTGAAAGAGATCGTACTCACCGGCGTCAACATCGGTGACTTCGGTAACGGAACGGAGGTGATTGAAGGTGTACGTCCCAAAAAGGAAGCGCTTTTCATTGATCTGATCCAGGCGCTGGACGAGGTGGAAGGCATCGAACGTTTTCGGATCTCCAGTATTGAACCGAATCTATGCACCAACGAGATCATTGAATTTGTGGCCGGCTCCCAGCGATTCGTTCCGCATTTCCACATGCCGCTGCAATCCGGTAACAATAAGCAGCTGCGTCAAATGCGCCGTCGCTACCAGCGCGAACTCTACGCGGATCGCGTTGCCCATATCAAAAAAGTAATGCCCCATTGCTGTATCGGCGTGGACGTGATCGTTGGCTTCCCTGGCGAGACTGAAGAAGACTTCCTGGAGAGCTACCGCTTTCTCAACGAACTCGATATTTCCTATCTCCACGTATTCACCTACAGCGAACGCCCCAATACCCCGGCGGCGGAAATGGACGGCATCGTGCCAATGCAGGAAAGACGACGACGCAATCAGATGCTGAATATTCTGAGCGATAAAAAACGTCGTTATTTTTACGAACAGCATCTCGGAGAAAAACGGGAAGTTCTTTTCGAACAAAGTAAATCGGAGAGCAGCATGTCCGGATTTACGGACAATTACATCCGGGTGGATCTGCCCCTGGAGACCGGAATATTGAATGAAATAGCTACCGTTGCGCTGGAGAAGATCGACGAAGAAGGCCTGATGCAGGCCCGGCTTGCGCCGACTTACAGCCATCAGTAGCGCGCTTCGCAACTATAACTCCCTGTTATTCAAAATTTTAAATTTCATTTTCACAAATCCAAAGATATCCGGCCGGGCGAACTGTGTACTTAATAGCCATTTCATAGGCAACAATTCCCGAAAATTGGTGAAATTCGTGGCTGGAGCACTACTGCCTTAATACAAACAACATCCATGTATCCGGATCTTTCCTATATTTTTCACGATCTGATCGGCACGGCGCGGGACAACTGGCTGAGCATTTTCAAGACCTTCGGTATGTTTCTGGTCTTCGCCATTCTGACGGCGGCTTTTCTGTTGCACCGTGAAATGAAACGCAAAGCCAAACAGGGTATATTTACGCCCGAAAAGGTTAAGGTTAAAGAAAACGCACCGGCCACCACCTGGGATCTCATTTCCAACGCCATTTTCGGCTTTATCCTTGGGTTCAAAGGCTTCCACGCTATTTTCAACTTTGCCGACCTGCAAAGAAATGCGGCCGATTTTCTGTTATCGGCTGAGGGCAACTGGCCGATGGGGATTGCCGGGGCACTGTTGTTTGCCGGACTGAAATACTGGGGATCCCGTCCTCAGGATGGTAAAAAGACCAAAGTAAAAACCGTAGAGATGTATCCCCACGATCGCATCGGGGATATCACCGTTATTGCTGCTATCAGTGGAGTAGTGGGTGCCAAGATCTTCGCTTTGATCGAAGACCTGCCCAGCTTTTTTGCCGATCCGGTCGGAACTTTCTTTTCGGGTTCCGGACTGGCTATTTACGGTGGCCTGATCGGCGGATTTATCGGAGTAGCCTGGTACGCCCGAAGTAAAAAGATCCCGCTGGTGCCCCTGATGGATGCCGTAGCGCCGGCACTGATCGTGGCCTACGGGGTGGGACGTCTGGGTTGTCAGTTTTCCGGCGACGGGGACTGGGGCGTTACGGCATTGGCCCAACCGGACTGGTGGTTTCTGCCCGACTGGCTCTGGTCGCAGACCTATCCGCACAATGTGATCAATGAAGGTATTCCTATCGAAGGATGTGATGTAAACTACTGCCGGCAACTGGCAGAAGGGGTATATCCCACGCCGCTTTACGAATCGCTTGGCGCC
Source organism: Flavilitoribacter nigricans DSM 23189 = NBRC 102662 (assembly GCF_002646595.1). GTDB lineage: Bacteria > Bacteroidota > Bacteroidia > Chitinophagales > Saprospiraceae > Flavilitoribacter > Flavilitoribacter nigricans. The sequence continues at coordinate 188,593 of NZ_PDUD01000030.1, read as the reverse complement.
TTTGCGATCGGGGGTATTCTCTGGGCTATCCGCAAGCGCATTGCCATCCCCGGCGTGCTGTTTTTCATCTATGTGCTGCTAAACGGTATTGAACGTTTCTGGATCGAGAAGATCCGGATCAACGATAAATATAATGTGCTGGGATTTGAATGGACTCAGGCTCAGATCATCGCCGTTTGTCTCGTACTGATCGGGATTGCGGGTATTGTTTACTTTGTCAATCAGGATAAGAAAAATAGCGCCACTTCGGCCTGATGAAATGTTCCACCGGTATCAGTTACTGATCATGCCGGTGGAACATTTCAATCTGATCCGGCTACAAATTCCGATCAGAATAAAGGCGCAAAAGGATCTTCACTTTCGCCTATATCTTTCCAGTGTTTACCAGCCTGTATCTCGGATATCCGTAACTGGTACGATCCGATCTCGTGAAAAGTAGCCACTTTTGCTCCCGTGGGTAATTTTTCCCAGTCCGCCCAGGTCGCTTCCAATCCACCGATCGGTAGTAAGCTGACCCACATTTTCCATTTCACCGGCAGACCGTCTTTATCGAGTATCCAGAGGTAACTGTCGCCCGGTGTGGTACCGCCGGAGCTGTAGGTGATCAATAGACCTTTTGAACCATCTTCCAACGCTACCGTTTTGCGGCTGGTCCCGGGATCGAATACTTTTTCCGGTGCAATGAACCAAAAAGAATCGTTGCAAAAATATTCCCAGGCCTTATTCAGCTTTTTGGTAGCTTTCTTATCGTCCAGTTGAGTGCCGTTTTCCCAGGCCATGCCCTGCAGGTGGTTTTCGGTAGGCAGGATCACCCGGTTTTCCGGCCATTCCACCTGTACCAGTTTTCGGTCGCGATCCCAGGTGTATTGGTGCCGGTCGGCAAAGTTCCAGCGCACGTAATGCGTACTATCCCAGGCCGGCTGGTTGATGGCCGACAGTACTTTTTCGGCCAGAGCTTCCGCTTCGGGACCGGCCTCTCCTTCCGGCAGAGGTTCCGAAATGATCCAACCGGCTATAAACAGGCCCACGATCAATACCAATAAACCGATTCCTAACCATTTCAAAATTTTCTTCATGCTTTCGATTTTTAATGGGAGCAAAACAATGGAAAAGATGAAAAGTTGCGGGGATTAGGTATACCTTTAAATAGATTTTCCCCGGAGATCCGGTACCCTGCACCAAGATTTCGGATCCAACAGTACCCTTATGAAAAAGATAGCATTTTTCGTTTACAGTACGCTTTTATGCTTCGGTTTCCTGCTGAGTGGCTGTGATCCGATGCAATATATCGTGATTGAAAACCAGACGCGTCAGCCGGCTCTCGTCACCATGGTGTTCCACAATGCCGGCGGTCTTTACGATCTGGCTCCCGATTCTGACGCTGATACGCTCCGCATTCCGCTGGATACCACCGCTACCGGTAATTCCGTACACTACCGATTTGGGATAGGTACCTGGCGAACCGCGTATGCCCTGGATAGCCTGGCGGCCAATATCGCCTCCATCCGTATCGAGTCGAACGAATCGGTAGAAATCTACCGGGAAGAAGCCGTGAAACCGTTTCTGAAAGACCGGCTTAGGGGAGCCTTCAAACAGCTGATCCACATCCGGATCGAATAAATGCGCTCACCGCTGTAAGTCTTTCAGAGTGCGCCAGATGATATCCGCCGTTTTATCCCAGCTGTACTGTGCTCTTTGTTTTTTTCCAGCTTCGATCAGTCGTCGGCGCAGCTTCGCATCCGTTGCTATTTGCCGCATCGCCTCCGCAATAGCGGTTTCCGATTCCGGGTCCACCAGCAGGGCTGCATCTCCGGCCACCTCCGGCATGGAAGATACATTGGAAGTAATGACCGGAACTTCTGCGTGCATGGCTTCCAGCAGCGGAACCCCAAAGCCCTCGAACAGAGAAACGTAGGTCAGGGCCAGTGCACTGCCTAGCAGATCCGGCAGTTCACTATCGGGCACATACCCCAGCCAGTGAATATCGTCCCGCACTTCGGATCGCTCCCAGGTCTGCTTGATGGCCGCACTTTGCCAGGCCAGCCGGCCGCCGATCAACAACTGGATATCTCCCCCCTGTTCTTGCTTAAAGCGTCCGAAAGCCCGGATCAATCGTTCGATATTTTTACGGGGGTGGAGCGCTCCGAGATAAAAGAAGTAAGGTTTTCCGTTGCTGTATTTTTCTCTTACAATGGTCTGCCGTTCCGCCGGAACGGGATGGAAAACCGATTTACACCCATTCCCCGCAATAATGATCTTTTCGGCTGTCGGAGAATAATGACGGAGAATATCCTGTCGGACAAATTCCGATACGGTGACAATACGGTCCGCGCGCTGCAGGTAGCGTGGAACAAAACGATGGTAATAATGCCGGGCCCAGCCGGGGATCTGATCGGGATAATGCACATGGGCAATATCGTGGGTCACCATCAGGGTGGGGACTTCGGTTTGCAGCGAGCAGTAACCGTCGAAGGAAAGAAAAACATCCGCCCGGTGACGACGCAATGCCCGCGGCACCGCTATTTCAAACCACCACCACCAAAGCACATAATGGCGGGCCGGTGGGTACAATACTACCGCTTCCACATTGGGTCCAAAGATAAATTCCGGGGCGAAGGGCCGGTCGAAAAAAAAGATAAAATCGTGTTCGGGATGTTGCTCCACCAGGCGTCGCAGTACCTCATGGGTATACCAGCCGATCCCTTCCAGCCGGTCTTTGAGCAAAAATCTGGTGTTGACCGCAATGCGCATTTGTGAACCCGACCCCCGGTCGGAAAGTTTAACCGACTGAAGGTCGGATTTACAGAAAGAATAAACTATCGGGCAAAAATATAATTTATATTTGGCGATAGATTGATGCAGCAAAGAAGTTGTCCGGGTTTCAATACCTCAGCCAGTTGAAATTTTTTGAGACTTCGGCTTACAAATTAGATATTATGCTACAAACGGATGTCCTGATCATTGGTGCCGGCGTCGGCGGACTGAGTACCGCTATTCGAATTGCCATGGCGCGCCCCGAATTACAAATTACCGTACTCACCAAAACCGAAGAAGGCGAAAGCAATACCCGTTACGCCCAGGGAGGGGTAGCGGCAGTTTGGGACCTGAAGATCGACTCCTACCAGAAACACATAGCCGATACGCTGGATGCCGGCGATGGACTCTGCGATCCGGCAATCGTAGAGATCGTAGTTAAGGAAGGCCCCGAGCGCGTCCGTGATCTCATCGATTGGGGCGCCCGTTTCGATAAAGATCACAGCGAGGCCTACGACCTCGGCCGGGAAGGAGGACACTCCGAAAATCGCATCCTTCACTACAAAGATCTCACCGGTTGGGAGATCCAGCGGACCCTGCTGGATAAGAGCAAGGAATTTCCCAATCTGGTGATCCACGAACATTACTTTGCCGTGGATCTGATCACTCAGCACCATCTGGGGCACATGGTCACGCGGCTCACGCCCAACATTCAGTGTTTCGGAGCCTACGCTTTGAACAAGGAAACCGATAATATCGATACGATACTGGCCAAAACGACCGTGGTGGCTACGGGCGGTGCCGGTCAGGTATACCGCAATACCACCAATCCGGTGATCGCTACCGGTGACGGGATCGCCATGACCTACCGGGCCAAAGGACATCTGGAGAATATGGAATTCGTCCAGTTCCACCCCACCGCACTCTATAATCCGGCCGGAGAAAATCCGGATTTTCTCGTTTCGGAGGCCGTCCGCGGGTTCGGTGCCATTCTCAAGACGAAAGACGGCGAGGAATTCATGCATAAATACGATCCCCGCAAGTCACTGGCGCCCCGCGACATCGTAGCGCGCGCCATCGACAATGAAATGAAGATCAATGGGGTAGAACACATGTACCTCGATTGCCGGCACCTGGACAAAGATGCCTTTATCGCCCATTTCCCGACCATTTACAACAAATGTAAAAGCATCGGTATCGACCCGATGGTAGATATGATACCGGTAGTTCCTGCCTGCCATTACATGTGCGGCGGTGTGAAAGTAGACGAAGTCGGCCGCAGTTCCATCTCCAATATGTACGCCTGTGGCGAATGTACCTGTACCGGTCTGCACGGAGCCAACCGGCTCGCATCCAACTCCCTGCTCGAAGCCCTGGTATTCGGCCAACGTATTGCCGAGGATATTGTAGCCAACGTCGATCAGTGGAACCTTAAGGACGGAATTCCGGACTGGGACGCCCAGGGCACCACCCTACCCAAGGAAATGGTCCTGATCACCCAGAGTTTGAAGGAACTGAAAGAGGTGATGAGCAGCTACGTGGGCATCGTGCGCTCCAACGTACGTTTGAAGCGGGCCCTCGACCGCCTGAGTCTGCTCTACCACGAAACCGAAGCGGTTTACAGCCGCGCTATTCTCTCCCCCCAACTGACCGAATTGCGCAATCTAATCACCATCGGCTACGCGGTGAGTCGCTCGGCCAGCATGCGTAAGGAAAGCCGGGGTTTGCACTACACGACCGATTATCCGGAGCAATTGCCTTTTATTCAGGACTCTATTTTGTAAAAAGTCCGTGATTTAACCAATTCCTGCTTGTTATGTTAGGAAATTAGACCTAATTTGGTAGTTGCCATTTTTCCCACCCACATTGAATCCAAACCCATTGTTTTTACGTTGACTATAGAGTTGGCGTAGCAACATTCTTTTTCGTATTTTTCAGGTTTCGTAGATCTGAGATGCAATCGACAATTTTGCCGACCGCAAATCGGCGTTACCAATAAACCAGGATAGATCCATGAGTAGCAGGGACGATTACCGACTGTTAATTGATAAGCTCGATCAATTCATTCGCAAATACTACATCAATCAGATGATCCGTGGTGCCTTGTACACGACTGCCGTTGTACTGGTGTTTTTCCTGATCATCGCTTATCTGGAATATTCCTTTTACTTTGATACCGGCATCCGCCGGCTGATGTTCTTTTCTTTTTTGGGTATCAGTTTACTCGCTCTAGGCGGGTGGGTGCTGTTGCCGATACTGCGGTATTTCCGTTTGGGAAAAACCATTTCGCACGAGCAGGCGGCCAGCATCATCGGCAATCACTTTACCAACGTTAAGGACAAACTGCTGAACATCCTTCAGCTGCGGCACCAGGCGGCTTCCACCAGTCAGAAGGACCTGATCGAAGCCAGTATCAACCAGAAATCAGCGGAGATCCAGCCGGTACCTTTCAAATCGGCCATCAACCTGTCCCAGAACCGCAAATACCTGCGCTACGCATTACCTCCACTTCTGATCCTGATCGTGCTTCTGTTTGCGGCTCCCAGTATGATCAAAGACAGTACCAACCGCCTGCTGCATAGCGGCCAGAAATTTGAGCGGCCGGCTCCCTTCCGTTTCACGCTGGAGCAGGAAGATCTTTCCGTGGTACAGTTTTCTGATTTTCCGATCGCAGTGAAAATCGAAGGCGATCAATTGCCCGATGAAGTTTTCATCGATGTGGATAACTATCAGTACCGACTGACCAAGGAAGCGCCCAACCGTTTCACCTATCAGTTCAATAATGTGCAGAAAGATGTCGATTTCAAACTGTTTTCCAGCGGTGTGGAATCGGATGATTATACTTTGGAAGTCCTGAAAAAGCCTAATATCCTGGGCTTTGAGCTGAAACTGGACTATCCGGCTTACACCCAGCGCAAAAATGAAGAGCTCAAAAGTATCGGCGATATAACGGTGCCGGTAGGTACCAATATTGACTGGGTATTCAATGCCGAGAATACCGATGATATCCAGTTACGCTTTTCCAGTGAAAACAGCCAGATCGTTCCGACCAATCGCTTCAGTGACGATCTCTTTACCTATAAGAAACGGGCTATGCAGAATGAGACCTACAAATTGTACGTCTCTAACTCGTCGCTGCCCAATGCCGACTCTATCGGTTATACGATCTCCATCGTGCCGGACCTCTATCCGACCATCCGTGCTGAACAATTCATTGACAGCACAAACAACAAACTTAAGTTCTTCGTGGGGGACGCCGCGGATGATTACGGTCTGACCAGTCTGACCTTCAATTACCGGATTACCCCTTTCGAAGGTAAGGAAGGCGAACTCAAAAAGGTCCCGATGTCTATTCCGCAAAGCAATGATGTCCGCTTTGACTACTCGTTTGATATGACCGAACTGGGTCTGAAACCGGGGGATGAGGTGAGTTATTACTTTGAGGTATACGACAACGACGGCGTTAACGGCAGTAAAGCCGCCCGGACCAATGTGATGCAACACGCCGTACCGACGGTGGATGAGTACGAGGCGATGGCCGAGAAAAACGACCAGAAGATCAAGGATGAACTGAAGAAGGCACTGGACGAGTCCAAAAAACTGCAGAAGGATGTGAAGGATATGCGGGAGAAACTGCTGCAGGAAAAAGAAATGGACTGGCAAAGCCGCAAGGAGCTGGAAAAACTGATGGAACGCCAGAAAAATCTGGAGAAGCAGATGGAAGAAGCCAAAGAGGCTTTTGAAGAAAATCAGAAAAACCAGCAGGAATACGAGGAGACCGACGAGCGCATCATGGAGAAGCAGGAAAAACTCCAGGAATTGTTCGAAGAAGTGATGAGCGAGGAAATGAAAGAGCTCATGGAGCAGATCGAAGAGATGCTGCAGGAAATGGAAAAGGACAATGCGCTGGAAATGATGGAGGATTTCGAAATGAACGACGAAGAGCTGGAAAAAGAGCTGGATCGTTTGTACGAAATGTTCAAGCAACTCGAGGTGGAGCAGGAAATGCAGGACATGATCGAAAAACTCGAGGAACTGGCCGAGCAGCAGGAAGAGCTGAGCGAGCAAACGGAAAACGAGGAGCTTTCTCAGGAAGAACTCCAGCAGAAGCAGGAAGAACTCCAGGAGGAGATGCAGAAGATGGAAGAAAAAATGGAGGGTGTCCAGGAGAAAAATGAAGAGCTGGAGAATCCTAAAGAAATAGACGATCAGAAGGAGCAGATGAACGATATCCAGCAGGATATGCAGCAAAGTCAGGAGCAAATGCAGGAGCAGCAAAACCAAAAAGCTTCCGAGTCTCAGAAAAGCGCTGCCGAAAAGATGCGCGAGATGGCGATGAGCATGCAGATGCAAATGCAATCGCAGGAAATGGAACAAATGCAGGAAGATATGCAGGCGTTGCGCCAGTTGCTGGAAAACCTGGTGGGCCTTTCCTTTGACCAGGAAGATCTGATCGACGAGTTCGAAGAAGTAAATATCAATACGCCGCGCTATGTGGATCTGGTCCAGCAGCAGTTCAAACTGCAGGATGATTTCCGGCTGATCGAAGATAGCCTGCAGGCACTGAGCAAGCGAGTGTATCAGATCGAGACCTTCGTTACGGAAAAAGTGACGGAGATCAAGGATAATATGAAGAATTCGCTGGAAGATCTCGAAGAACGCCGTAAGCCACAGGCCGGCGACCACCAGCAACGCGCCATGACCAACGTCAACGATCTCGCCCTGATGCTGAGTGAGACCATGAACCAGATGCAGCAGCAAATGTCCAGCATGATGCAGGGCCAGCAGATGTGTACCAATCCGGGAGGGCAGGGCAAAGACGGCCAGCAACCCCAGGACAAAATGAGTAAAGGCCAGCAGGGCATCAACGAACAGATGCAGCGCATGCGGGATAAACTCCAGAAGGGAGAAGGCGGCAGTAGCAAGGAATTTGCCCAGATGGCCGCCCGACAGGCCGCACTGCGAAAAGCACTGCGGGAAAAACAGAATGAACTGCAGAAACAGGGCAAAGGCAACAAAGAGCTGGAAGAACTGATCCAGCAAATGGATAAAACGGAAACCGAGCTGGTCAATAAAAAACTGACCAATGAGACCATGAAACGCCAGGAAGATATCATGACCCGCCTGCTGGAACACGAAAATGCAGAACGCCAGCGCGAATTCGACAAAAAGCGCCAGGCCGAAACGGGAAGTGATAAAGAGCGTAAGGTTCCGCCCTCACTGGAAGAATACCTAAAAAAGCGTCAGGCGGAGATCGAAATGTACAAAGCGGTTTCGCCTTCGCTCAAACCGTACTACAAATATTTGGTCGAAGAGTACCTAAAATCACTAAAGTCTGAATAACTTTGCAGCAGGATGGTCCCAACATATACGGGGATCATCCTGTTTCAATTTTAGAACATATCCATAAAGCCCATTTTTTAGATATACTCAACTCTTTCCCTAAACCCGGCCACGCTCCGAAAATATAATCCCGTTCAGTGACGTGGCAAGATTTTTGCGTCCTATTAATGGCAAGTATCGAGGAACGTCTTTTTAAATGATTTATTGACATTTATTCTTTTTTAATAAAGAAATCCTTGATCTTTTTTGGTTTAATTACAAACGACCCTTGACTTTTAGTTAAAAAAATCATAATTTTCTTGGGTTCAATGAATAAGAGCACCAAATCAGTTATGCTAAGATTACCTTCTAATCCTCGCAACGTCTGTCAGGTTGAAAATTTCGTACAGAGAATTGTGGAGAAATATAGAATTAGTCCGGATGTTTACGGCAATATTCTAATCAGCCTTACAGAAGCGGTTAACAATGCGATTATCCACGGCAATCGCAAAGACGAATCGAAGACCGTGCAAATCCAGATGAGCAAGGATAAGGGCCATTTAGCCATACGGGTTTCTGACGAAGGCCGTGGGTTTGATTACCGCAGCATTCCTGATCCTACTGCTCCCGAAAATCTCGCCAAATGCGGTGGTCGCGGCGTCTTTTTGATGCAACAACTCTCCGATCGTATCCATTTTCACGATAACGGCCGCACCGTCGAAATGCAATTCAGGCTTCAATAAGCTTTTATGACCGAAGAAGGTTTTCCTTTCATTCTACCGCCAGAGGACGAAGAGCCATCGGCGGAAGGCATCACTTTTCAGGTAGAATCCACAAATTTTGAGCTTGCAGATCCCGAATCAACTATTGATTGGATAGCTTCAGTTATCCAGCGGGAAAACTGCCGTCTGCTGGTACTCAACTACGTTTTTTGTAGTGACGACTATTTGCATCGCATCAATCTTGAATATCTCGACCACGATACCCTCACCGATATCATTACCTTTCCTTACGCAGATCCGCCCGTGATCCACGGGGATATATTCATCAGCATCGACCGGATCCGGGATAATGCCGACAGTTTGCAAACCGAATTTACCGATGAGCTGCACCGCGTTATGATCCACGGCGTCCTACATCTTTGCGGTTACGGAGACAAAAGCCCGGCGGAAAAAAAGCTCATGACCCAAAAAGAGGACGAAGCCCTGTCTTTAATCCGGTAAACTAAGCACTTAGAGGTCGTACAACCCCTAAATTTTAGCGGACCTATCCAGCTATTTAGCAAGTAAAATTAGATACTTTTGCAGCTTGATTTCAGAAGTCATTTGAATTCAATCTAGCATGAAAGTACTGAAGTTTGGCGGATCATCCGTTGCCACACCCGAACGCATAAGAGCCATTGCTGATATCCTGAAACGATACCACGCAAAAGGGGAAAAATTCACCGTCGTTTTTTCTGCCTTTGGGGGCGTGACCGATTCTCTCATCGAGATGGGAAAATTAGCCGCTAAGGGCGACGAAAATTACCGGGATAAATTTGCGGAGTTCAGCCGCCGTCACTTTGACGCGGCCGAAGAGCTCTTCGATCAGGAGCACCTCGACATTGTCAATCCCGGATTGGAAAAGAACCACCAGGTTCTGAAGAATCTGCTGCACGGTATTTTTCTGGTGCGGGAAGCATCCAGCCGAACGATGGATTACGTGCTGAGCTTCGGCGAGCGCAATTCGGCTTTCATTATCGCCAATTTCCTGCAACAGGAAGGTATACCGGCGGGATATCTGGATGCACGGAAGGTCATTAAGACCGATAAGACCTTCGGCGCCGCCCGGGTAGATATGGACCTTACCGAAAAAGCCATTCAGGAACATTATCAGGATAATCCGGATATTCAGGTGGTCACCGGCTTTATTGCTGCGGACCGGGGTGGGCTTACCACTACCCTCGGTCGGGGCGGTTCGGACTATACGGCATCGCTGATCGCTTCCGGGCTGAACGCAGAGGCCATTGAGATCTGGACGGACGTAGACGGCGTGCTCACCGCCGATCCGCGAAAAGTAAACAAGGCATTTACCATTCCCAATATGACTTACGCGGAAGCCATGGAAATGTCGCACTTCGGCGCAAAGGTCATTTATCCGCCTACCTTGATGCCGGCCTTGAAGAAGAATATTCCACTTACGATTAAGAATACGTTTAATCCCGATTACGCCGGCACGCTGATCTCGGATGTTCCCGATCCCGGTGGCCACGCCGTGAAGGGGATCTCCTCGATCAACGAGGTAGCGCTGCTTACTCTTTCCGGTAGCGGACTTTTCGGCGTACCGGGTATTGCCGGTCGTTTATTCTCTTCCCTGGCTCAGGGCGGCATCAACGTCATCCTGATCACTCAGGGTTCATCGGAGCACGCTATTAGCTTTGCCATCCAGCCCAAGCACGCGCTGAAAGCGAAAAAGCGGGTGGAATCTGCCTTCGAATACGAGATGCGAATGGGTGTGGTGAATCCGGTACGGGTGGAAGAAGACCTGTCCGTGATCGCCATCATCGGTGAAAACATGCGTTACCGGCCGGGGATCTCCGGTCGCTTATTCCAGGCCTTAGGTAAAAACGGTATCAACGCCATTGCCATCGCCCAGGGATCTTCCGAGCTGAACGTTTCCGTGGTGATCAATCGTAATAACGAGTCGAAGGCCCTCAATGCACTGCACGAAACCTTCTTCCTCTCCGATACGAAAGAATTGCACATTTTCATGGTAGGTGTCGGTCTGATCGGTAGTACACTGATCAAGCAGATCATGGATCAGGCGGACTTCCTGCGGGAAACCCGCTCGCTGGAGATCCGGATCGTGGGGATGATCAATACCAAAAAGATGGTCTTCGACGAAAGTGGTATCGACCTTAAAAACTGGAAAAGTGCACTGACCGAATCCGAGACGAAAGGAGACATGAAGGGCTTCATCGCGAAAATGAAAGAACTCAACCTCACCAACTCCATTTTTGTGGATAACACGGCGGATGAGTCTATTGCGACCTACTACGAAGAGATCCTCGACTCCAGTATATCTATTTCCACGCCGAACAAGATCGCTACTTCCTCTGCTTACCTGCAGTACCAGCGGCTAAAAACGATTGCCCAGAAAAGAGGCGTACAGTTTCTGTATGAGACCAATGTAGGAGCCGGTCTGCCGGTGATCTCTACGCTGAACGATCTGATCATCAGCGGAGACCAGATCACGAAGATAGAAGGAGTGCTATCGGGTTCTCTATCCTTTATTTTTAATTCGTACCGCGCGGGGACTTCCTTTAGCTCGATCGTAAAAGAAGCGCAGCAGCGCGGCTATACCGAACCGGATCCACGGGTAGACCTCAACGGTCTGGACGTACGTCGGAAGCTCATTATCCTGGCGCGAGAATCCGGCTATCCGATAGAAGCCAAGGAGGTGAGGATCGAAAATATTCTGCCTCCCGCCTGCCAGCAGGCGCCAACGGTAGAAGCGTTTTTTGCCGAACTGGAGAAAGCGGACGACTACTTCGATGAGATGCGAGCGCAAGCCGAAGCCGAAGGTAAGGTCCTGCGTATGATCGCAAAACTGGATAACGGTCACGCCAGCATCGGTTTGGAGGCTGTAGATTCCAGTCATCCATTTTACGGATTGAGCGGAAGCGATAATATGATCGTATTTACCACGGAGCGATATAAAGAACGGCCGTTGGTCGTTCGGGGTCCGGGAGCAGGCGCAGAAGTGACCGCTGCCGGCGTTTTTGCCGAAATCATTAAGATCGGTAATCTTTTGTATTAAATCATCTGTAAACTCCATTACACTACACCTAAATAATTGAAAATCAGATTGTTGCGCAATTAAAATCACGCAATCAACTGATAATCAAATACTTACAAAATGAATAATTCTGTTCGAGTTTTTGCCCCCGCATCAGTTGCCAACGTTGCGGTGGGCTTTGATATATTGGGCTTTGCCTTGGATAGTCCCGGAGATGAAATTACGGTAAGTTTCTCCGATCGGGAAAGTGGTGGGCTCAAAATTACCGCCATACACGGGGCCGATAACAAACTCCCACTCGTTGTCGAGAAAAATACGGCCGGCTTTGCAGCGCAACAATTACTCAGACATTTGGGCAAAGAAGATCTCGCCATTGATATGGAGATCCATAAGAAGATGCCGTTCGGGAGTGGGCTGGGCTCCAGTGCAGCCAGTGCGGCGGCTGGAGTGATGGCAGTCAATGCACTCCTCGACCATCCTTTGAGCAAAGAAGAAATTTTGCACTTTGCCGTTCTGGGTGAACAAATTGCTGACGGTGCCTACCACGCCGACAACGTCGCCCCTTCCCTACTCGGTGGCATGATCCTGATCCGCAACAACGAAGACCTGGACGTGCACCAGCTTCCCATTCCGGACGATCTCTACGCTGCGGTTGTCCATCCGGAGGTGGAAGTACTGACCAAAGATGCACGTGATGTTCTGTCCGATAAGATCTGTCTGAAGCAAAGTATTGAGCAGGGAGGTAACCTGGCCGCTTTCATCTTAGGTTTGATGAAAGCTGATTACGACCTGTTGTCCAGGTCGCTTAAAGACGTCATTATTGAACCGCAACGCGCAAAATTGATCCCGCAATTCTACGAAGTTAAAAATGCCGCCATCAGCGCGAGTGCGTTGGGCTGTAGTATATCCGGTGCCGGGCCATCAATTTTTGCACTCTGCAAAGGATTAGAGACGGCCCAAAAAGTTGGCGCTGCCATGGAAAAAGCTTTTACGCAAGCCCAGATTGAAAATCAATTGTACATATCTAAGATCAATCAGCACGGAGCTGTAGTGATCGAATAATCCCCAAAAGACTAAAAGTACCTGTCATGCAATTATACAGTACCAAAAATAAAAGCAAAACAGTATCCCTGCCCGAGGCAGTATTCAAGGGTTTACCGGAGGATAATGGTTTATATATGCCGACCAGTATCCCTCGCCTACCACAAACCTTCATTGATAATCTGGAGGAATATAGCTTTCAGGAAATAGGATTTACCGTTTGTAAGCACCTGATCGGTGATTCGATACCGGAAAAAGACCTGGAAAAGATCATCGAAAATGCCATTAGTTTTCCCGCACCGGTGGTCAAACTGGATGATCAAAAATATATACTGGAACTTTTTCACGGACCATCATTGGCTTTTAAAGATTTTGGTGCCCGGTTTATGGCACAATTGATGAGCTATTTCAACCAGGAGTCGGACAAAGAATTGATCATTCTGGTGGCTACTTCCGGGGATACGGGCGGAGCAGTTGCTGCCGGCTTTCTAAATACACCAGGAATACAGGTAGTGATCCTTTATCCAAGTGGAAAAGTAAGCCCTCTACAGGAGAAGCAATTGACTACTTTAGGAGGTAATATTACCGCTCTGGAAGTTGATGGTACCTTCGATGATTGCCAGGCCTTAGTAAAAAAGGCCTTTCTGGATAGTGAACTGAGGAGCCAGTTGCGGCTTAGCTCAGCTAATTCTATCAATATTTCCCGGCTTATTCCTCAATCCTTTTACTATTTCGAGGCTTATAAGCAGGTCAAAAAAGCGGGAAAGCCCACCGTCTTTTGCGTACCAAGTGGCAATTTCGGCAACCTGACAGCTGGTCTTATTGCGGCAAAAATGGGCCTTCCGGTACATCATTTCATTGCTGCCACCAACCAAAATGACATTGTACCGAGCTACTTAAAGGGAGGTCACTACCATCCTAAGCCTTCGGTACGAACCTTATCTAACGCTATGGACGTAGGAAATCCATCCAATTTTGCCCGTATGGTGGACCTTTATTCGACCATTGAAGCTATTGAATCTTCACCGGAGACGGCCTGGCCCAGTATGAAAGAGGCCATAAGTGGCTACGCTTTTGATGATCAGGCCACCCGTAAAGCCATGAATGAAGTGGCTGAAACCTATAATTACACCATCGATCCACATGGCGCTGTGGGCTATTTGGCCCTAAAAGATTACCAAAAGGAGCATCCGGATACACTAGGAATTATCCTAGAAACCGCTCATCCGGCTAAATTTAAGGAAGATGTAGAGGATATTTTGGGGCACGAAATACCCGTTCCGGAGCGTTTAGCAGTCTTATCCGACCGTAAAAAAGTAGCCAAAAAGCAGAGGATTGAGTATCCCGAGTTCAGGGAATGGCTTATGGATAGCTATTAAAATAGGTTCAAAAACTGTTGATTGTTCCACGTGGAACATTGGATTGAGCAATACCAGAATAAAAATGGGCGATGTTCCACGTGGAACATCGCCCATTTTTTTGGTGATTACCTTCTGTTGTGCTGCCATCACATAGTGGCAAACAGCCGAAAGGAGATTGAAATCCCCCTAAATAAGCGTCCAGATATAGCATTCCATTACCCGGATTTTGACACTGAGAACTGGCCAGATATCTTTCAAAACAGATCGCTACGCTGTAGCTCTTTTTATTTCCTGCCCGTTGGGCTGGAAATAGATCGGTGCGCTGCACCTTGCTGTTCATATACTTACCTTGATTTAACAACTATATAAAGCTTCGCTATGGATGACTGGGTTTTACTATTGCTGGAGCAGATCAAGGCGAGTAATACAAATTGAATGCTGACCTCAATCTAAGAACAGGTTTTGCCCCTTAAAGTGCTTTACCTAGGATAGAGCATTCGACCGGTATAGAGCTCATCGTGACTTAATGAGAACCATCTAAATCGAATATGATCTACAGTTCTGCTAAATGCTAAGAGTACCGCCTGGTAAACTATCTAATTTATATTTCTAGTGAAATACCATAAATACCATAGGCTTACTGGAAGTGCTGACGGAAATTTTGTAGATATATCGTTGAGATAAATTCGATGCACATACATAGTTGTTATTAGTGGTGCTTTAAGAAATAAGCGAAAAGAACATGCTTGAGATCGAGAACCTCGACTTTTTAAAAAAGAAGTTATCATAGTTCTAGATAGTTCTAGTAGGGGAGAGGCTCTTAAATTCCGAGACTCATAAGTATGATCTTTTGAAAAGATGATGGATTTAATTTAGGCAGTAATTCCCGACGAGAAGATAAATTCGATTTGCCTGATGTGTTAGTCAATTTTTGGAAAAGAAACCAGACAGCTATTCCACCTAAAATCCTGTCATGACACTGCACTAAAACGCTTTCAATAAGATGGACTTGTATTGACTACGCCCAATATTCAAACGTACATGGGGCGAAAGAACTTTAGATTTTCCACACGGCTTGTTCACGTCAGTCCAGCTGAACCCACCACTAATGTACACCAGATCAAAAAGAATCACTATCAACTTATCATACGTTTCATTATCATTCTACATCGTACAACAATTGTGATATGCAGTTTTTTTAGAGACAGAATTTTAATGATTAGAATAATTCATTCTTCAAATACACTACCGGACTCCACCTAATTTAAAGTCTTAGGTAGAATCCAGAAGGCGAGAATCTATAATCCAGGAAAGCACATTATTCCAAAAATAGGATTTGCACTATATAAGTATCAATGGATGGCAATACTAGTCTGCAAATAGTTGCTGAGGCCTATCACAAAAAGATCAATAAATTCAAATAGTCTGACTAAACAGATAAATAGAAAACTGCGCTACCACCCATAAATAGCTCAGTATAGGTTTTAGAGGCACTTAAACCTTCACGCCTTCGTTTTGTTTTCAAACTAATTATTCGCGATCAGAAGCCTTGTGCTAGAGAATAATTACCTTAATTTTGCAGAGCTAAAGCATAGAAGGAAATTCCTTCAAAAATTAAACCTTCGAAAAAACGGTCAACTGGAAGTTGGCAGCTATCAATATGGATTACACAAATTCACGTCTGGTAATTGAAACGACTAAGATTGAACCCGGCTCCGTGAGCTGGCGTAGCCCTTCCAATATCGCCCTGATTAAGTACTGGGGGAAACACGGTCGGCAGTTGCCCCAAAACCCCTCCTTCAGTTTTACCCTGGATCAGGCCTTCTCCGAAACGACTCTGGAGTATACTACCAAAACCGGAGCCGACCAGGGGATAGCACTCGAATTTCTATTCGAAGGAAAAGAGAACGATGCCTTTCGGGAAAAGGTAAAAAAGTACCTGGAGAGCATCACCGATATATTTCCCTTCCTGCGTCAGTTCAATCTGAAGATCCGTTCTTCCAATTCCTTTCCCCATTCGGCGGGTATCGCTTCTTCCGCGTCGGGAATGAGTGCACTGGCGCTCTGCCTGTGTAGTCTTGAATACGAACTGTTCGGCACGCTGGAAGACGATCTGGCCTTTCGAAAGAAAGCATCCTATGTAGCCCGCTTAGGTTCGGGAAGTGCCTGTAGATCGATCTACGCCAAAGCGGCCATCTGGGGAGATAATCCGGAAGTTGAGGCTGCATCCGATCTCTACGCGATACCTTACTGGGAAGAGATCGATCCCGTATTCCATTCCTTTCACGATGATATCCTCATCGTCAATAAAAGTGAAAAGAAAGTATCCAGTCGGGCCGGCCACGGTTTGATGGAGGGCAATGTCTACGCCGAAGACCGGTACCGGCAGGCACGACAAAGATTCCGTCAGCTGATCGGTGCGTTGAAAAAAGGAGATCTGGAAACCTTCGGAAGGATCACGGAAGGAGAGGCCCTGACCCTCCACGCCATGATGATGGCCTCACCAACTCCTTACCTCTTACTGCACCCCAATACGATCAATATCATTCAACGCCTGCAGGACTACCGGGCTACCAGTGGACAACCGATCTATTTCACCCTGGATGCCGGACCAAATCCCCACATCCTTTATCCGGATTCCATCGCCAGAGAAGCCCAGCAATTTATTCGGGGAGAGCTCAGTGAGTTTTGTGTAGACTGGATAGAGGATCAGGTAGGCGAGGGGCCGCTGCAATTGGAGGAAAATTAGAGCTGGAAATATTTTTACGGTCCCTGTAACTTTTCTCATTAATCCCGTCCAATAGATAATTGCCTATGATAAAATACATTCTTTCCGTAGTGATCTCATTTCTGACGATGGCCTTTGCCTGCGGACAGCCGGCTCCGGCAGATCGTCCTCATTTGGAGAATCCGAACTTTGATAAGAAGGTCGAAAACCTCCTTCGATTTTCGGTGCCCTTAATTGGAGTGAAAGAATTGAAAAATATTCAGTCTGAAGTTCATATCTTTGACACCAGAAAAGAAGAGGAATATGAAGTAAGTCATATTCCGGGTGCGACTTATTTAGGATTTGATTCGTTCGATGCCAAAAAGCTGGCGGACATTCCCAAGACGGATACGGTTGTCCTGTACTGCTCCGTAGGATACCGCAGTGAAAAGATCGGCGAGCGGCTCCAAAAGATGGGTTACACCAATGTCTTCAATTTGTACGGTAGTCTTTTCGAATGGGCCAATCAGGAATATCCCTTAGTGGATAAAAATGGAAAGCCTACGAAGAAGATACATACCTACAATAAAAATTGGAGTCAGTGGGTAGATGACGGAAAGGCTGAGAAAGAATGGTAGTATAGATGAGGTATCAATCAGTTCCCTAATATTTTATATTGGGGCTTCCCTTCTTTATGCTATCGGTAAACGGGCCAAATAGAAAGTAAGGTAAAACCAGACCGGCCCCAAAACCCAAAATCTCTCCTCAAACTCAATATCCAGGAATTTTTTAAGTTCGAGAATTAAAACCATTATCATATGGATCTGTACGCTAAATTTAAAGACGACCGGGGCCCACTCGGTAAATATTCGGATGTAGCACACGGCTATTATGCCTTCCCCAAGCTGACCGGTGAGATCGGTCCGCGCATGACCTTCATGGGGAAAGAAAGAGTAATCTGGAGTATTAATGATTACCTGGGATTGGCCAATCATCCGGAGGTTCGCGAAGTTGATGCCCAGGCGGCTAAAGACTGGGGTCTGGCGTATCCGATGGGAGCTCGTATCATGTCCGGTGAATCCGACTACCACGAGCAACTGGAAAGTGAACTGGCTGATTTCATTCAGAAAGAATCCGTTCTGCTGCTGAACTTTGGTTTCCAGGGTATCATGTCTATCATCGATGCACTGCTGTCCCGCCGGGATGCAGTTGTTTACGATAAAGAAAACCACGCCTGTATCTACGACGGTATCCGTATGCACCTCGGATCTCGTTTTGCGTTTGAACACAACGATATCGACAGCTTTAAAAAGCAAATGGAAAAGGCAAGCGCGAAGGTTGCCGAAACCGGAGGCGGTATCCTGGTAGTTACCGAAGGCGTATTCGGTATGCGCGGTGAGCAGGGGATCCTGAAAGAGATCGTTGAACTGAAGAAACAATACGAGTTCCGCCTGTTGGTAGACGATGCTCACGGATTCGGTACCATGGGTGAGACCGGTGCCGGCGCCGGCGAAGAGCAAGGCGTTCAGGATGAGATCGATCTTTACTTCGGTACTTTCGCAAAATCTATGGCGAGCATTGGAGCGTTTGTTGGTGGCGACAAAGATATCATCAACTACCTGCGCTACAATACCCGTTCTCAGCTTTTCGCAAAGACACTGCCGATGCCGCTGGTAATCGGAGCACTGAAGCGCCTGGAAATGGTACGGACCATGCCGGAGCTTCGTGAGAAACTGTGGGAGAATGTACACGCCCTGCAGAACGGTCTGCGCGAGAATAATTTCGATATCGGCCAGACTACAGCCTGTGTAACGCCGGTATGGCTGCACGGTACCGTAGGGGAGGCCGGAGCGCTGGTACAGGACATGAGGGAAACGTATGACGTTTTCTGCTCAGTGGTACTCTACCCGATGATCCCGAAAGGAACGATCATCCTTCGTTTGATCCCAACCGCTGCTCACTCTTTGGAGGACGTGAAATACACGATCAATGCCTTCAGTGAAGTTCGGCAGAAACTGGAAGATAAAGTTTATTTAGAAAAGGGTGCAGAGATCACGACTGACTAGTCTTTTCTCAACCTGATAAGTCATCAAAGAGCCGCTCCTGGTTTAGGAGCGGCTCTTTTTTTATGAAATCCACAAATGTGGAAAACATGTTAGTACATCCACTTATTCACAAGCTTATCCACATCGTTTTACACCTTTCCGGGTCGCATTTGATAGCGTACAAATAACACTATGGTCAGGAGTAATAATGCGCCGGCCTGATGCATAACTCCCAGACCCACAGGTACATTACCCACACAGTTGATCAGGGTAAAAATACCGAGTAGCACCTGAATTATCAACATACTTACCAACAGATATATACTCGTTCTGAAAAGTTTGGTTTCACGGACCTGAAAAGCTCGGTAAGAAAACCATAAAACAATGATTGTCAGCAAGTAAGCTGTATTTCTATGCAAGAATTGAATGAGTGCCGCCATAAAGGGTCCCGAATCGTAATGCACAAAGTTATCCACATTCCATTCGGCACTGTTTAACAGTACTGCCGGTAGATAGGAACCGTTCATATCCGGCCAGGACGGATAGAATAACCCGGCCTTCATTCCGGACATAATTCCTCCCAATATGATCTGCACGGAGAGAATAACAATAATTAGCCCACTTACACTTTTCAACAGCTTATTGTGGATAACTCTTTTTTCGGGAAAAACAACCAGATAAGTAGTCCACAATAAATAACTGAACAGGATGAGTGCCAGCGATAAATGGATCGTCAGCTTGTAGGCATTCACCCAGGGCCGGTCTACCAGTCCGCTGGCAACCATGATCCAGCCGAAGGACGCCACCACGGCTGCCAGCAGCACCGTCACGCCCAATCGGCGCATCAGGGGCTTATCGATCCATCCTTTGGCCCAAAAGAACAGAAACGGGAAAAGGAACACAAAACCCATACTTCGCGCCCAGAGGCGATGAAAATACTCCCAGAAGTAAATAAACTTAAAATCGGACAGACTCATCCCTTCGTTGATCTTCTGGTATTGCGGGGTCTGTTGGTACAGTTCAAACTCTTCCTGCCACTGGGCGTGGTTGAGCGGTGGAACCGTTCCGGTAACGATCTCCCATTTGGTAATGGACAGTCCGGATCCAGTCAGGCGGGTAACCCCGCCGATCACTACCTGGAAAAAGATCATAACTAATCCAATGATCAACCAAACTTTAACGGCCTTTTTGTATTTAAAAGAAGTGTGCGCCATGAGTAGTTCCTATTGCATTGGAGAAGGACCAAAGGTTTTGAATGTAACAGATTATTTTGTTTCCGGCCCCGCAAACAAAATAGATTGTTTCGAAGGCGAAAACGGGATTTCAAAACTTCTGATCTCCCTTAATAGATTATAATTAAAAATTTTTAAAAAAACCTTATCATCATCAGTGCTGTGGATTTGTAGATAAAATTCCGTGTAAATTTTAGGTTAACTCAGTATTAAGATATCTGTAAGGGATTTCCACAATTTATGCACTCCTGAAATGCTTGTTTCCCAGCTTGATGCAAACTTATTCACAGCCTGTGGAATTTCTTTACACAGGAAAACTTTTTTCCTCAACACCCTTAAAATTTTACTTTTTGGTGTCAATAACTACTGTGGATATCCACGAAATCGAGTTCCGGAGATCGATGCGTTCACAATTTTCCGGATGAATCTTGGTAAGTGTTTAAAAGTACCGCCTTAATTCACAAGTTATTCCCAAATTGATGTGGAAAACGGATGGAGGTAAAAGCCTCATTTTTATAACTTTACAGAAAATACCGTTTTACCCCTGTGGAAAAACTATTGGGCCCGTTCCAAAAGAATTTGTTTCTTAGAAATGGCTGGCTTTGTTTTGAGTTTATTCGGGAAAATGGTTAGTATAGCGTTAGTTAGCTGTTAATTGGCTGAGCCTTAACCGGAACGAACTCCGGACTGCCATCAAACAGTTCGTTAAAACTGAAAAAACATGTGTGGCCGATATTCCTTTGTAGCATCGAAAGAGAAAATACAGCAACAGTTGGGGCCGGAAATGGAGACCGGCGCCAATCTACGGATCAACTTCAATGTGGCACCCACCCAGCACAGCTATGTGATCACCGATGAAAAGCCGAATGCACTGCAGTATATCACCTGGGGACTGATCCCGTATTGGTCGAGGGACAGCAAAATTGCCGGTAAACTGATCAATGCGCGCAGTGAGGGTATCGAATCCAAACCTTCTTTTCGCGTGCCCATCCGAAAAAAGCGGTGTCTGATTTTAGCCGATAGTTTCTACGAGTGGAAAAAGATCGGCACCAAAAAACAGCCCTACCGCATCATGCTTAAGAACGGAGATCTGTTATTGATGGCCGGTATCTGGGATGTCTGGTATGACGACCAGTACGCCGTAAAAAGTTTCTCCATTATTACTACGGCGCCCAACAAGGATGTGGATAGCGTGCACGATCGGATGCCCGTAATCCTGCACAAAAGAGAGGACCAGGAAAAATGGTTACAGGAACAACCGCTGGAAGATGTCATTTCCATGCTGAAAACACCGGAAGACGGTATACTGGAAATGTACCGGGTTTCGGATAAGGTCAATTCGGTGAAAAACAATTCGCCGGACCTGCACCAGCGGATCCCGGAGTCCCCTACCTTATTTTAGCACCAACCGGCCGGATCCTTCCGGATTCTATTTTTTGATTTGATCTGACTCTGACCGCGGGTCGGAGCCTAATAAGTGTATATGAGAATTGTAATACAACGAGTGAGTGAAGCATCAGTGACCGTAGAAGGAAAGATAACCGGTGCTATTGAGAAAGGATTATTGATCTTTTTGGGGATCGAGGACGAAGACGATCAGGAGGATGTTGACTGGCTGTGCCGCAAGATCGCAAAACTCCGCATTTTTAACGACGAAGACGGAATGATGAATCTGTCGGTACAGGATGTAGGCGGCGGCCTGCTGGTGGTAAGTCAGTTTACGCTGCACGCCAGTACCAAGAAAGGTAACCGGCCCTCCTTTATCCGGGCTTCCAAACCCGAGGTGGCCATCCCGATGTACGAAAAATTTGTCAAAATACTGGAAATCCGCTCCGGCATCTCGGTCGCTACCGGTGAATTCGGTGCGGATATGAAAGTTCAGCTGCTCAATGACGGTCCGGTAACCATTACCATGGATTCCAAAGCCAGGGAATGATCTTCACAAGCAGTTTCTCCGAAGAGGATTAGGGACTATTGCCAGGTAAAAAATGGGTGAAACAAGGTAAACGGCCTACCGGCTGCAATGGTTAGTACCAGATCCAGGAACATAAGATCGTGGAAATAGGCAGATAGGATCTGGGGATAAATTTTTTCACGCCTAATGTACTCCAAGGCCAGCCGAATCAACGTCTTATAGCCGATAGATATTTATCTTACATCGCCGGGTTTCCTGAAATGGTAAAATCGGGACTCGCAACTATTACCAATTTGCACGATATGAAACTGCCTACCTTATCCTGTTTTTTCAGTTTACTGCTGTTATTTTTTGCTGCCTGTTCATCGGAGGTCGACGTGACGCAACCGTCACTGGCGGACGAAGATGGTGAAGAGGAGCAGAAAGAGATCGTTTATAATATTCCCGAAGGGTTCGAACTGGAGATCCTGTTTAGTCCGCAGGAAAGTAACCAGGGATCCTGGGTATCGCTGGCCGAAGGCGAGAACGGTACCTTTTATAGTAGTGACCAAAACGGAGATCTGTATCAATTCAAGATACCACCGGTCGGATCGGTACTGGATTCTACCCAGGTGGACAGCATTGATCTGGATATCGGGCACGCACAGGGTTTGCTCTGGGCTTTCAACAGTTTGTACGTCAGTGTGAACGATCGCTGGGAAGATAGCGACGGCGAACAACTTACCGAAAACGGCAGTGGAGTATACCGCTTGCAGGATACCGATGGGGACGGCGAACTGGATAAGATCACCCCTCTGATCCGGCTCGAAGGGGACGGCGAGCACGGTCCTCACAGTCTGGTACTGGCTCCGGACGGCGAAAGTATCTACCTCATTGCCGGTAACCATACGGATATTCCCGAAAATGTGGCTAAGAACAGCCGGCTTCCCAACAATTGGGATGAGGATAACCTGTTCCCTCCATTTCTGGATGCCCGGGGGCACGCCAATCATGTAAAGGCTCCCGGCGGCTGGATCGCCCGTTTTGATCCGGACGGAAAATCCTGGGAACTGATCGCCGCGGGATTCCGCAATCCCTTTGATATGGCCTTTAACGAAGCTGGAGAATTATTCGCTTTTGATTCGGATATGGAATGGGATATCGGTATGCCCTGGTACCGGCCCATCCGCGTTTGTCATGTAACCAGCGGCGCTGAATTCGGCTGGCGGACCGGCTCCGGAAAATGGCCGGATTACTATCCGGATAACTTACCCGCTGTGGTCAATCTCGGGCAGGGCTCCCCAACCGCTGTGCTGATGGGAAAACAACTGGATTTTCCCGCTCGTTACCGCAATGGCCTGTTTGTTTTTGACTGGAGTTTCGGCACTGCCTATTTTGTAGATCTGCAGGAAGACGGCAGTACCTATTCCGGCCAGGTGGAAGAATTTTTCTCCGGCACTCCTCTGCCGCTGACGGACGCAATTGCCGGCTCCGACGGCGCACTGTACTTTGCCACGGGCGGCCGCAAACTGGAATCCCATCTGTATCGGCTGCGGCATACCGGCCCCAGGGACGGAGAGGCCAAACTGATTGCTTCCGAAGGAACATCCGAGGCCCGCGAATTGCGCCGGCAACTGGAGCAGTACCACGGTAAAGCATCAGCTTCGGCTATTCCCACTATCTGGGAACAATTGAATAATGCCGATCGCTTTATCCGCTACGCTGCCCGTATTGCTCTGGAGCACCAGCCCTTCGCTTCCTGGAAAAGTAAATTAAGTGCCGAAAAAGATACGGATCGGATCATCCAGTCCAGCATTGCTGCGGCGCGCAAGGACGAAACTTCCGCAAAACCACTGATCACTCAAAAACTGCTCGGCCTGGACTGGGCCGGATTGTCCGAACGTCAGCAAAAAGATTATTTGCGGGCAATTGAATTATTGGCCATCCGCCTGGGATTGCCGAAGAGCGCCGAGCAGGCTGAATTTATCAATAAGCTCAGTTCGAAGCTTCCTTCCGGAGACTATCAGTTGGATCGCGAACTTACTCAGATACTGATCGCTTTTGGCGATGCGAGTGCGACGGACAAAGGCCTGGCCCTGCTGGAAAAACATACGTCCGAAAAAAGTTCGACCCACCCCCAGATGCTCAGTGCTGAGGTGAGTAACCGTAGTGAACAATACGGTAAGACCATTATGGCGGTATTGGAAAATATGCCGCCGACGGAGGCTATATTTTACGGTACCCTGTTGAGCCACGCAGAAAAAGGCTGGTCAGAGCCGGCCTGGGAAAGATATTTCAACTGGTTTTACGATGGTATGAACGCTAAAGGTGGAATGAGCTTCAAACCCTTTTTGGAGAACATCCGCAGAACGGCCATGAAGCAGGTACCGGATTCCCTGCAGGCCTATTACGAGGAACTTTCCGGTATCTACCAACCCGGTGCCGATCTGATGAACCTCCCGCAACCCGAAGGGCCGGGAGCAGAATATAACTCCAGTGATATCAGCCGAATATTGCGGGATGGCCTGGAGGATGAAGACAATGAATATAAAGGGAAGATCGAAACCGGCCGTAATATCTATTCCGCCGCTCTTTGCGGTACCTGTCACCGCATGCTGGGTGAAGGAGGATCCTCGGGGCCCGATCTCACTCAATTACACACACGTTTCAAACGCAATGAGATCATCACCGCTATTTTCAGTCCGAACGATGAAATATCCGATCAGTACGCTAACACTTTGCTGCATCTGAAAGATGGTAAAAGGACGGCCGGTAAGATCGTATCCGAAACGGACGACAAGATCATCCTGCTGCCTAATCCGTTCGATCCGACTTTTAGAACGGAGATCAATAAAGCAGATGTAGCCAGCCGGGAATTATCCCCGGTATCTCCTATGCCGCCCAATTTGTTGAATCGTCTGAACAAGGAAGAGATCATCGACCTGTTCGCATTCATTCTTGCCGGAGGTGACGAGGAACATTATTACTACGGTGGAACCAAGGGATTGGAGGAAAAAGAAAAGGATTAAACTTCGATCTTGCAACCGATAAAATCAACTGGTGGTAATCCACTAAATTCTATCCATCCGAATGGTCCGGTACCATTCGGATGGATCTGCATAACCGGCATTAGGTTCCTATCTCTTCAACTTCAGCTCTGATTTCTTTTTCTAAAAGAATACCTTTACGTTGCATTGGCCTCCACCTCACCGGAGCGCCCGGGATCATTACATCTTATCAGCAATATCACCAACGCATTATGACGATTAAGGAAGCGCAGCAGACCGTAGATCACTGGATCAATACCATCGGAGTGAAGTATTACCACGAGCTCACCAATACCGCTATTTTGATGGAAGAAGTAGGCGAAGTAGCCCGGCTGATGGCCCGGTTGTACGGCGAGCAATCTTTTAAAACCAAGGAAAAAGAAGCCAGTGCACGTACCGATCTGCCGGATGAAATGGCGGATGTATTGTTCGTGCTGATCTGCCTGGCCAACCAAACGGGCATTGATCTGGAGGAAGCGCTGCGAAAAAACCTGGAAAAGAAAACGGTGCGTGATAAAGACCGGCACGCTAATAATGAAAAATTACGATGAATTTTCGTCCCTTCGGGAGGTGAGAAACTTTATCTTTAATTGGAAGTACACGCACCTGTTCCGATCAGTAGGCTAACTTTCAGCATCAAACACCGGTAGACATGAAAAAATACTTTCTTCACGGCAAATTACAGGCTAAAGCCGGCAAAGGGGAACAACTGGCAGAGATCCTGCTGCAAGCCGCAGCTTTATTATCCGATGCGCCGGGCTGTCAGATCTATCTGATCGGAATGGATCCGGATGATCCGGATGCCGTTTGGGTAACCGAAGTGTGGGATACTAAAAAGGACCACGATGATTCCCTTCGGGTAGACGGTGTCAGAGCTTTGATCGGTCAGGCGATGCCGATCCTGGATGGTCCGCCGACCAAAGGCCAGGAACTCGAGATCCTGGGAGGGCAGGGGATCGGGTAATTACGACCACCAACGCCTCACAAAATTTCTTCATACTTACTTTGATCTTATTTTTCCGCTTGCTGGAGGTAAAGCGGGAACGGGCCTATCCATGGTGGAGCGCTAGAGTTTTTTAACTGCGTATTACCAGGATTAATACACAAATGATTATATTGTGTCATTATGACGCATTGTAATTAATCGGATGAAGCCAATATGAAGAAACAAGACATACAATCCTACCAATTTTTGTGCCTGGGCCTGTTCATTGTAATGTTGTACAGCTGCGGACCCAAATGGACAGAAAGTGAAAATGCTTCAGGGTTTCAGATAGTCCATAATGACGGCGGAAAAACGCTGGGCTACTCGTCGGGTTCAGGGGTAAACATCCTCACGGTAGACCGTTTTGCTTTCAAGGACCTGAATAAAAACGGTACGCTCGATCCCTACGAGGACTGGAGATTAAGCGCTGAAGAAAGGGCCGCTGATCTTGCCGGCCAAATGACGATCGAGCAGATCGCCGGATTGATGCTTTACAGCGGACACCAGCGCATACCCGGCGGTGGATTTGGCCAGGGAGGTACCTACGACGGTAAAACTTTTGAGGAAAGTGGTGCAAAAGCTTCCGATCTCACCGATCAGCAGGTCAAATTCCTAACGGATGATAATCTTCGGCACGTATTGATCACCTCGGTGGAAAGCCCGGAAGTGGCGGCGACGTGGAACAACAACGCCCAGGCTCTGGTAGAAGGGCTTGGATTGGGAATACCCGCCAATAACAGTTCCGACCCACGGCACCAGGCTGACTCCGATGAAGAATACACGCTCGGAGCCGGCGGAGATATTTCACGCTGGCCGGGACCGATCGGCCTGGCCGCCAGCTTCGAACCCGATCTGGTGCGCCGATTTGGAGAAGTCGCCTCCCGGGAATACCGGGCTTTGGGGATCGCTACGGCGCTTTCGCCGCAGGTGGACCTAGCTACTGATCCACGGTGGTACCGGTTTAGTGGCACCTTTGGCCCCAGCCCGGAACTGGGTACGGATATGGCCCGGGCCTACGTAGATGGTTTCCAGACTTCTTCGGCGGAAGGTGGCTGGGGATTCGAAAGCGTGAATGCAATGGTGAAGCACTGGCCGGGAGGCGGTACCGGTGAAGGTGGGCGTGATGCCCACTACGGTTTCGGTAAGTTTGCCGTTTTTCCGGGAGAAAATATTCAGACCCACATGAAGCCCTTTATCGAAGGTGCCTTTGCCCTGGAGGGTGGAACCGGTATGGCTTCCGCGGTGATGCCCTACTATACGATCTCTTTTGAACAGGATCCCAATGGTGAAAATGTTGGTAATGCTTTCAGCAAATATATGATCACGGACCAGTTGCGGGGCAAGTACGGTTTTGACGGAGTTATTTGTACCGATTGGGGCGTTACGCGGCCCGACGAGGGCATGGCGGTTTTCGGTAGAACCCCCTGGGGCGTAGAAAACCTGACCGAAGCGGAACGCCATTATAAGATCCTCATGGCGGGTTGCGATCAGTTTGGCGGCAACAATGAGGCCGGGCCGGTGATCGAAGCGTACCAGATGGGGGTAAAGGAACACGGTGAAGCCGAAATGCGCGCGCGTTTTGAAACTTCTGCGGTGCGACTGTTGAAAAATATCTTCCGGGTCGGATTATTTGAAAATCCCTATCTGGATGTAGAGGCCACCAAAACGCTGGTAGGCAATGCAGACTTTATGACGGAGGGTTTCGAAGCGCAATTGAAGTCGATCGTACTATTGAAGAACAAGGATGGCGTGCTGCCGGTAGCCAAGGAAAAAACGGTTTACATTCCCCAACGATATGTCCCGGCTTCTGAAAACTTTTTTGGGGCACCGATCCCCGCGTATTGGGAAAAACCGATCAAACCCGAAATTGCCGCCAAATATTTCAATACCACGGATGATCCGGCAGCCGCTGACCTGGCTATTGTCGTGATCAATAATCCGGAGAATGGCCGCACGGCCGGATACAGCGAAGAAGACGCAAAAAATGGGGAAAACGGTTTTCTTCCGATCAGCTTACAGTACGATACCTATACGGCAACCGAAGCCCGTGATCCCAGCTTGGCCGGTGATGCCCGCGAAGGGGACGTGCTGAACCGGACTTACAAAAACAAGACGGTCAAAGCCAATAATGTCTCGGATCTGGAAGCGGTGCTGGAGACCAAAAGAAAAATGGGCGATAAACCCGTATTGGTAGTCCTGCGTATGTCCAATCCGACGGTAGTGGCCGAATTTGAAAAAGAAATTGATGCACTACTGATCAACTTCGGGGTGCAGGACCAGGCTATTCTGGATATTGTTTCCGGAAAAGTTGAACCTTCCGGTTTACTGCCGCTGCAAATGCCGGCCAGCATGTCCACGGTAGAAACACAAATGGAAGATGTGCCTTTTGATATGCAACCGCATGTGGATGCGGAAGGCAATGCGTACGATTTCTCCTTTGGTCTGAACTGGAAAGGAGTGATTAGCGATACAAGAACCGACAAATACCTCAGAAAAAATATGTGATAATTGCGCATAAAACCGACTTACGGTCGGTAAACGTTTGCCGACTGGCTGGAAGCCGGCACTACGTTTTCTAAAGATTTCCGATTAAATTCATTTTTGATGGCGCCATCTGCTCGTGGGGAGTTAGATGGCGTTTTTTGTTGAGGGTGAATAAGTCCTATTTATCATCAGTAAATTTCACCAGCTGGTAGTGCCGGTGTATCGGCGGTCAGTCATCCAGTTCTTCAATTTCCTCTAGGCTGAAACTGGCTACGTGCTGATTGTGTTTCAGGAAATTGCACCAGGGGCAGTTCTTCTCCCCGCATCCATCGTAAAAATCCTGGGCCATAATGCGTTCGTAAGTTTGCTGAATATAAGCTTTGACCTGCCGCACATCCTCCGCGGTAAAGGTGATGTGTTTGGTTTGGAATTGACCTTTCGTATCGGGATCCAAATAGGCGATACTGCCTTTATCCACTTTTCGGCCGGATTTATCGTAGCTTTCAAAAAGGATTTTATAGAACACGAGCTGTCGCCAGTAATTACCGCCGTATGGATAGGTTTTGTTGGGACGGCGCAGTTTCGACGCATCCTTTGATCCCGTTTTATAATCCACGACCTGGGCGTGGGCCGAACCGTGCAACTCCAGTTTATCGATCATCCCATTGATCGGAACGCCCTGGATCTCCGTATTGCGAATGGTGAGTTCCACGCGTACGGCCTTATGCCACTCTCCGACGTGCCGGCGATAGTAGGCACTTAAATTTTGCCGGCCGGATTCGAGTCTGCGCTTATAATCTTTGGGAGAAAAGAAGGGACTTTGTTTTTCCATTTCCCAGTCGAACAGTTGCAGAAACTGGGCCTCGGAGGGAAAGCGTTTTTCCTTGCTGAGCTGCATTTGTTCGAACAGCCGTTCGAGCGCATTGTGCATAGCCAGTCCGTAGCTTGCAGCCTCGCTCTGCAGCACGGGTACCCGCAGAATATGTTGGTAGTAAAACGCCAGTGGGCAGCGCAGATAGCTGTTCATGGCTGAAACGCTCAGCGAAAAATCTTCCAGCAGCGTAGCGACGAGTTGGGGATCCTGGGCCGGCAACTGCGGCCGGGTATTGGACGTCATCTGCAGGACTTCGGCCAGCTCCAAAATTTCGGGTTCCGCCTCTTTATCTACTTTCTGGATGATCTCTTCCAGAGGTAATTCATCAATGAATCGGCTGCGCTGCAGCGGCTTGCTCTGATCTTCCAGGCTGTAGGAAATTTGCAGTTGCGTACGTGCCCGGGTGATCGCCACGTAAAACAGACGCCGGCGCGCTTCCAGTTCGTCCTCTTCACCGGAGAGCGTCAGGGTATCCGGCAGGCTAAAGCTGTAACTACTGCGCCGGCTGCCCGGTTCCCAGTGATCTTTGACGACATCGAGCAGAAAAACGTGTTCAAACTCCAGTCCTTTGGCACTATGGGCGGTCAGGAACTGGACTCCTTCCGTCACTTCCAGCGTTTTGCGGAGCGGAACCGCCAGTCGGTTGGCATCCATACTGCGCAGGATCTCCAGCAAACGGTGTAGCTGGAGCCGCGGGCGGCGAGCGGCTTCCTCCCGGACGAAATCAAAAAAAGTTTTGACCACCTGCAAATGCCAGACCTTATCCGGATGACTGAGAATAAAGCGTAGTAAGCCACTTTGATTGATGATGAGTTCCAGTAGATTTGGCAATCCGGTATTGTGGACGGCCGCGATCATCGATCTCAAAAATGCGGATAATTGCAGGACGGGTGCGCCGTCGACACCGATCTGTTGAAGCAATGCTTCATCCGCGATAGCGTCCCGCCAGTGTGGGCGGTCTTCCGGTGGAAGGTTGGCCAGCTTCCAACTCAGCTGAGCAATTGTTTGCGGATCTATGCCCAGAAAATCGATATGGAGAATGCGGAACAAGAGGTGCTCCGCCCGGTAGGGGCGCTGCGATTCCTGGGAAATATACTCGAGCAGGATGCGCAGATTTCGGATCATTGGCAGATCCAGCACGTTGATTTTGCGTCGGGTCGTGTAGGGAATATGTTTCTTTTCCAGTAGCGAAAGTAGTGCGGCGGCCTGCCGGTGGCGGGCGTAAATGACTGCGATCTCCCGGGCCGGCACTCCGTTCGCCAGGAGTTGCTCGATCTGTCCGGCAATGTCGGCTTCCTCGTGTCGCCGGTTCGGATATGCCACCACTTTGGGCGGATGGGGAAAATCAGCCGCAGCGGGATTACTGGCCGTAAGGGATTTTTCCAGACCGAGTTCCTGCAGGTTGTTGATAATCCGGCGGTCGTTGTATTGGATCAGTTCGCGCGAGCTGTCCAGTATCATCTGGGAAGAACGGTAGTTATTTTTGAGCACAACCAGATGCAGGTGTTGTTCGTAGCGATAATAGAAGTCCGTAAGATTTTTCAAACGTGCACCCTGAAACTCGTAAATGGACTGGTCATCATCCCCGACAATAAAGAGGTTGGGATTCTCCCAGTAGGCAGTCAGGTGGTTCAGGATCTCATTCTGAGCTCCATTCGTATCCTGAAATTCATCGACCAGAAAGTACAGGTACTGTTCCTGGTAGGTACGCAGTAAAGCCTCGTTCTCCTCAAAAGCCCGCAGTACCCAGAGGATCATATCGTCGTAATCATAGCGATGTGCATCCCGCATGGCTCGCTCGAAGCGAGGGTAGAGCGCGGCCGCGGCCCGGAGTTTCTCCATTTTTTCCACCGCTTCTTCGTAGCGGGCTTCCTTGAGGTCGCCTTTTTTGAAATCTCCGCGGGATACCTGGTAGATGAATTCCCGGCGCTCGGGTAATCCAGCCAGATACTGATCGATGCTTTGGTGAACCGTTTCCACGCTCCAATCTTCCGATTTCATTTTTTTAAAAAGATCGTACAGATGGTTTTCGTAGAAATAGCCATCCAGTCGCCCGCGTTTGAGTGGGTGATTATTATCCAGTTCATCCAGTATGGTGCGGATGATCTCTACCCGTTCCAGATCACTGATGGGTTCGAGATCGTGCCGCCCGAAAAATTCGAGATTTTCCTGGATGATGTTATTACAAAAGGAATGAAAAGTGAAAATGTGTACCCGGTGGGCTTCCGGGCCGATGAGGTCCAGCAGTCTCTGGCGCATGGCCTTTACCCCGGCATCCGTGAAAGTTAGGCAGAGTATGTTCTGGGCCTGGGTATCGGTCTCCAGCAGGATCCGGCCGATCCGCGCGCTGAGGATATGGGTTTTCCCCGTACCGGGGCCGGCGATCACGAGTACCGGTCCTTCCAGTTGCTCTACGGCCTGGCGTTGCTCGGGATTGAGCCTTTCCAGCTCCTTTAGAAAGGAGGCATTATACTGTTGCAGAACCGATGACCGGGAGTCGGACATGGAGTTTGATCGTTTTAAAAACAGGTCTCGGTCGGATAGCGGAATAAACTATCTCCTATTCCGTTATCCACATTTCCTGCCACTTTAAGTAATTTCCTGCCGCAGCGCATCCAGGTCTCGGATCAGCAGACGACGGCGGTCAAAGGTAAGGAGATTTTTGTTGCGAAGCTCGTTCAGGACGGTAGTAACGGTTTGCCGGGAGGTAGCGGTGATGTTGGCAATTTCCTGATGTGTGATGAATTTTCGAACGACGTACTCGTAACCGACCCGCTGGCCGCGTTTTTCGGCCATTTCCAGAATGAACTCCACGATGCGGGTGCGGGAATCTTTAAATACCAGCGATTCGAGGCGTTGTTCCATTTGCAGGACGCGCGAACCCATGATCTTCATCAGGAAAAGGTTGAGGCCTCCGTGATCCCGCATCAGATTTTTCATTTCATCTACCGTCAGCACACAGCAACTGGTTTTTTCCATCGCGTAGGCAAAATCGCGCCGTTCCGTCTGGCCGATCAGGGAAAGCTCGCCGAATACCTCACCCGGTCCCAGAATGGTCTTGGTGATCTCTTTACCGGAATCTCCGTAGTTGCCGATCTTGACCCGACCTTCCGTCAGAAAATAGACCTTATCGGCGTGCTCCTCGGGCAGGTAGATGTAATCTCCCTTTTTGAAAGTCTTGTGCGTTTGTGCTTCGTGCGCCGAGTCCATCTTTTTAGGACAGAACAGCCCGGAGATGTCAATATTTTCTAAAAACCACAGAGATTTTGGATCATTCATAGTTTGGTTGTTTTGCGGGTACGGGGCCCAAAGGCATGGAGCGGTTCATTTATACCCAGGTCACTTTCTCTTCGATCGGACTTCTCCTTCCCGGAAGATCCGGCAGTGCGTGGTAACCCATGTAGAATAAGCCCAGACAAAGTTCACCATCCGCTAGATCCAAAAATTCCCGCGCTTCGATGATGGACCGGGGCGAACTCCAGTACGAACCGATGCCGTATGCGGTGCAGGTCAGCCACATATTTTGTACGGCACAGGCTACTGCGGCCACTTCTTCCCACTCGGGCAGGCTTTCTTTCGGATCGCGCTGCATGCAGATGGCAATGACGCAATCCGAACGCAGTGGTTTATTTTGGGTCTTTTCGTATTTCTTGGCTGAAAACTGCTCGGGAGGGGTGTTTTCGCGGTACCAGTTGGCCAGGTAATCCGACAGGCTCTGCAGCGCTTTTCCCTGGTAAATCCTGAATCGCCAGGGTTCGGTAAGTTTATGGTTGGGGGCCCAGTTCGCATTTTCCAGAACCTGCTCAATGATCTTTTTTTCAATCGGTTTTTCAATATAGGATTCGGGAAAAATTGACCGGCGTTTCCGGATCAGATCATTCAAAAGTGCTGCGTCCATAAATAACTTATATTATTTTCAATATTTATTGAAAGTTTTGATTTTATAATGTATATTTGTCTAGCAAGCTACCGTATGAACCGCTGATCAATGCTGGTGACGGGTAGCTTCCCAAAGCATTTACAGTTACCGAACTGTATGACCCTGAAAGCCCGAGACTATGAAAATCATCAAAACCTTCCAGTTGCTGGATCTGCTGTTGCAGTCAGCTTTGATCGCTGCAGTTACTTTTTGTTCGTTCTTTTCCCTGATCGGACCGGATAATAACCTGATAATGGGATTATTCTTTTTACTGCTGCTGGGGGGCTGGCAGTTATTTTCAGCCCTCTTACTGGGATTTGGACTGAATGATCATTACCGGCGCATATACTTGATAACAGCTATTACCTTCAGTAGTTTATTTTTTAGCGTAGGTTACATTCTGAACCAGTTGGATTTGGGTAACAACAACGATTTTATTGAAATAGCTTTTTTTGTAGCTATCTTCATTAGCTTTGTTGCCGGGGTCATTTATATGATCTATTCCTATAAAAACTATTGTTTAGCAGGCAAGCAAGCAACACATGATATCGCGTAATGAAATGAAGGTCGATCTGACCGGGCAGATCATTTTGCTCCTCCTGGGGATCCTGCTGCTGATATTCAGTCAGAGTCCCTTCGAAAGCGCCAATTGGGGACTGGGTCTGGTATTAGCCTGGCAGGCGGCCAGTGCTGCTTTTTTCTGGCGGACCTACAAATACCGGCAGCGCGGACCGGTATTCTGGACATTACTGATCGTATTCATCCTGATCTTTTTTATCGACTTATCCCTGCTTTCCGCCATATTACTTTCCGTACCGGTACTGGCTTATCTGCTGATCACGCTGAGGGATACCTTGCGCGTTTACCGTCGGCCGCGTTCGTTTTGGGATCTGGGGCAATAAGTTTTTGTCTCTGAAAATTGGTATTTTGCTTTATCATAAAATACCTCAAACCCATGTCCCAAAAATGGACCAATGAATTACTGGACCGCAAACGCCTGATCGGCGATCCGAAAGCCGATGCACTCATTGCCGAACTGGTCACCGAACAGGGCCCCGCGGGTGCCCGGAAGATCTTCGAGCAGTTGATCACGAATGTCGAGATCCCGGTCCGCGAACTCACTCCAAAATTACAGGACTTCATCCATGCCCACCGGGAATTGCCCGCCCATGCGAATTGGGAACAGGTGCGCAAAGCCAGCGAATTATTCATCGATCACGGTCCCAAGTTTTTGCTTTTCCTCTACTATAAATCATTGCCGCAGCTGTATCTCAATGCCAAAGGAGCCGTTGTGCTGGAAAAGACCAGCCGGCTCACGCATCAGGGCAGCGATATGAAAATTTTTGCCCGCCGGGTTGCGGAAACCGGCCAGTTTCTGCTGGATGTAATGGCTCCCGGTAATCTGGCTCCGGGGGGCAAAGGATTGCAGGCTATTCAAAAAGTCAGACTTATCCACGCTTCGGTGCGTCATTTCATGCCGGCAGACCAATGGGATACCACTGAGTTGGGAGTACCGATCAATCAGGAGGATCTCGCTCAAACCCTCATGACATTCAGTATCAGCCCACTGGATACGCTGACGGATTTCAATGTACCGGAATCCGAAGAGCGGTTGAAGGCCTACCTGTTTACCTGGAATTACATCGGTGAACTATTAGGCGTAGACGTGGATCTGCTTCCCACGGATCTCGAAGACGCGCGAGATCTGCTGCGGACCATCATGAAACGGCAGGCGGCTGCTTCCGAAGCCGGCCAACTCCTGGTGAAAGCCCTCATCGAATTTACTAAAACCAATCTGCCCACTGATTTCGAACGGACTCCGGAACTACTGATGATCCATATGATCGGACGAGAGCAGGCCGCGCTGCTGGGCGTGACAACCGAAACCGGATGCCTGGGCGCCCTGATCCCCGAATTCATCAAAGCCTATTTTAACTGGGGAGAACGTCTGGAGGACAAACTCCAGGGGCCGCTCCATCTATTCATTCAGCATCTGGCGCGGCGGACCACACAGGCTATGGTCAACTATTTTGACAAGTACAAGGGCCGGAACTTTGAGATCCCCGAATCTTTACAACGGGCCTGGGCGATCCGGGAGTAGGGTTTTAAGACAATTTTAACGGAGCGGCAAAGGGGGAGCCGATCACTAAGCAGCATCTAATGAGTAAAACCACTACTCATGAAGATCAATATGTTTCTTATCGCACTTAGCCTGCTCGTATTTACCATCCCTTCCTGCCAAAGACCACTGGAAGACGATGAGCTCATTTTTTTGGGAGCCTGGAGCTCCAATAAACATTTTATCGAGATCGCTGCCAATGGTTTCGGGTTTTACCAGAGACGCAACCGCGAACTGCAGGACTGCCGGGTCAATATCACCAACCGTCGGATCATCTTCGACTGGGACGGTGGTCGCAAAAGTTTCCGGATCGACACGCCTCCTTCCATCGAGATCACTACCGGCCGGGTGTACATGACCCTGGATGGCCGGGATTTCTACCGACATTAGCGCTTATTTTGATTAAAGTGCGAATTTTTTCACACTTAACTTGCTTTTTCAATTATTATCCCTGATATTTGAAATGTGAATTTTTTCACACTTTAAATATGTTTTGATGGAAATACCCGATCCCCACCAGCTTAGCCGCAGAGAGCGGCAGATCATGGACCTGTTCTTTCAGCACGGAGAACTCTCCGCGCAGGCCGTACAGGAACAACTACCCGACGCGCCTGGATACGCCACGGTACGTTCGCTGTTGCGCATTCTGGAAGAAAAAGGGCATCTGAGTCACTCCAAGTCCGGCCGGCAGTTTATTTACCGGCCGGTTGCCGGGGTGGAAAAGGTAAAACACCAAAGATTGAACCATCTGCTGCGCACCTTTTTCGGAGGTTCCATTTCGGAAGCGGTAGCCGCTTTTATTCAGGATCCGGATAATGATCTTCGCCCCGAAGAGCTGGAAGAACTGGATAAGATCATCCGCGAAGCCAGAGATAAGTAATACTTCTGTTGTTAAGTCCGAGCTTTTATCATTTCTCAAAATCCACTGTGTCATGGAATTTGCGCTGGAAATTATTGTCAAAGCAAGTCTGATCCTATTGCTGCTGATCAGCCTGTTATTCATTTTCCGAAAGGCTTCGGCCGCCCTGCATCACTGGGTGATCAGTGTGGGGATGATCGCCCTATTGCTGCTGCCGGCATTAAATGTATTGCTGCCGGCGTGGCATCTCCGAATACTACCTCCTGCAGAAACGCCTACGCGATCGGAGGCAATACCTACACAATTATGGCTGGAGGTTGCTTCGATTAAATATACTGCGCCGGTGGAGGTACCAAATCCGGTAGCATCCTTCAATAATTATGAACCTTACCCGACACCGACAGCGGAGGCCGCTCCGCTTACCGTAGAAAAAGCCACACCCTGGACAGCCATACTGTTTGCGATCTGGCTGTTGGGAATGGCCTGGGTCATTATCAGAATGTTGGTGAGTCTCTTGCAACTGGAACATTTTCGGCGGGAGGCTACCCTACTCAGTGCAGCAGATACTCCGCTAATTGGGGCGATAGCTAAAGGATTGGGTATTAAAACCTCTTTGTCCATCTACCAACATCACTCGATCCGGAGCCCAATGACGTGGAACAATCCGGAGCCCATCATTTTATTACCGGCTGGAATAACTGCCTGGAAAACCGAAGAATTCGAAACCGTATTACTGCACGAGATGGCGCATATCCGCCGCAATGATTTTTACTTTCACCTTTTAGGTCAGCTCGTTTTGGCTGCCTATTGGTTTCATCCCCTCTTATGGTGGATAAATCGTCGCTTTCTGCTG
Source organism: Flavilitoribacter nigricans DSM 23189 = NBRC 102662 (assembly GCF_002646595.1). Taxonomy (GTDB): domain Bacteria; phylum Bacteroidota; class Bacteroidia; order Chitinophagales; family Saprospiraceae; genus Flavilitoribacter; species Flavilitoribacter nigricans. The sequence goes on along the minus strand of NZ_PDUD01000030.1, from coordinate 151,320 downwards.
GAAAGAGAAAAGGCCTGTGATGAGATGGTGATCCACAGCGGAGTGGATCGGGCGGACTATGCCGCAATCCTTTTGGCTGTAGCCAAAAGATTAGTCAGGACTTCCCGGGCGCGAACGACCCTGGCGGTGACCATGGCCCAGCCATCTATGGTAAAACAGCGGATAATTGCTGCTCTGGGAGTATCAGCTTCCGGGAAAAGTTTGTCCAGCCGGTGTCGCCTTGGAATTCTGCTTATTGGTTTGCTGGCATTACCCTTGCTGGCCGCGGTCAATCCCCGCGAACTTCCGGTCATAGACCACTTCCCTATTCTACAAAAAATTAGAATGCAAATACCACAAGAGTCAACCACCGCTGTTTTGGAAACGAACGCGCCGGTAGAAAATGGGGCTCACTCCCCTATCCCTGCGGAAAGCGAAACCACTACGACGCGGGAATGGGATGACTCACCAAAATCGTCTGTCGAAGGAAATACCCTGCCGGACATCAGTATAGCCAGTCTCGCTACAGTTGCTTCGTACGGGGTACGATCATCCGAAGTAAGAGCGCTTGAATTCGCTCCGGTACCGGTTTCCCGGCCCCAAGGTTTGTACGGACAATGGCAGGAAGGCAGAAGTCAGTTTACCGTCTGGGTAAAAGGGGATTTTGATCTGTACGCCGCCGACCCGTATATAGCCGCCCGTACGCCTGAGGATATGATCATTATCCAGGAGGTAAAAGGTGGTAAAACCTACAGATTGGTGATCTCAAGAGCAGCCTTTGATGGTGGACTGATCCAGACCTATCTCAATGGACAGCCCAATTCGTGGTCGGGTATACCGGCGGGAGAAAACCTGTATCTCTGGACGGTAGATGGGGAGTGGAAATTCCTGGCTAAAGGGCTGGACCGCTGGAAACAGGAAAAACTGGAGGCCGTTATGATCAGACTAAGAGATAAAAAAGATACTGCCTGGCAGTCGATCGGATCCGGTGATGACCAGTGGTCACAATTCATGGCATCCCAGGAGGCATTTATGGCCCGGCGGTTTGTACCACGGACGGAGCTGCCAAAATGGGGATCGGAGGATGATAAATTGTCATCGCCGGTTGCAGTTCCGGTTCCGGAATTGCAACTGCACGAATTGCCGGTACGAACCCCACATCAATCCTCAAATGCTACAAATGATCCGATAGAAAGGATCGGAAACGACCGCGTCTCGCGGGTCAACAGCGGCTGGAGTGGAACTCACGGTAAGGGAATGCGCTATGGAGTATTGATCAATAAACCAGCCGGCATCGATCAGCTGACCTCCTTTCAATTTCATCTGGCTCATAACCTTTGTCGCAATGCTACGCTGCAACTGTTTTTTTACGAGGTGGAGCAGGGGCGTCCCGTTTACCAATTGTCCACAGATCCGGTCTATGTAGAGACCGGCGACCGGACCGGCTGGATCAGTAAGGATCTGCGGGATCTGGATCTACATGCAGAAGGCGACGTACTGGCAGTGATTGAAGTGATCAGCTACGAAGGAAACAAGCGGGAAAAAGGCGGCCTGTTCTTTTCCCAGAGTAGCGGTGGAAAAAATCCATCGAGTGAACTGACCGGAGCTTACCGCTGGGACTTTACGTTCGTGCCGCTTGCCGCCTATTTCGAAATCAGCCCAGAATAGAATTACCGTCCGCCCGGAATCGATCCTTCTTGCGTCATTTTACTACTTTTGGCAAACAAAAGATAGTTTGGAGCATTCTTATTGAGTGATCTGAACTGAAACTGTAAAATGACGCCGGATGACACGCGAAGAAAACCTGGGGCAACTAAAAACAGAAACCTTTGATATCTGTATTATCGGAGCGGGAGCCAGTGGTGCCGGTTGTGCACTGGATGCTGCACTCCGGGGATTCAAGGTGGCGTTGATCGAGAAAAAAGATTTTTCATCCGGTACCTCTTCCCGTTCTACCAAACTGGTGCACGGCGGGGTTCGTTATCTGGAGCAGGCTTTTAAAAAGTTTGATTTTGCCCAGTTGCGGCAAGTCCGGCACGGCCTGGAAGAGCGCCATTATGTGATCCGGAACGCTCCCCACTTGGCGCGTCCGCTGGCTCTGCTCACTCCGGTAGCCACCTGGTTGTCCGGATTGTACTTTACCATCGGGTTGAAACTGTACAGTTGGATTGCGGGAAGACGGGATACCTTACCGAGCAGTGAATGGCTGAGTAAAAAGCAGGCCCTGAAGCGTATGCCCGGTCTCAACGGTAAGATCCTGCACAGTGCCGTGCTATATTACGACGGGCAATTGAATGACGCCCGTTATTGCCTGGCTCTGGTACACAGTGCCGACGAAGCAGGAGCCGCCGTACTGAATTATGCCGAAGTAACTGGATTTGATAAAGACGATTCCGGCCAATTGGAAAGCGCGCGAATCCTGGACGGGCTTTCCGGAGAAGAATACCGGATCAAGGCTAAACTGTTCATCAATTGTACCGGCCCTTATTCGGATCACATCCGACTGATGGCCAACCCGGAGCAGGAATCACGGATACGCCCCAGTAAAGGGGTACATCTGATGCTTCCCTACGACACTTTGGGCAGTGAAGCGGCCATGCTGATCCCGGAAACTAAAGACGGGCGGGTGGTTTTTGCTATTCCTTTCGAAGATAAGGTCCTCTTAGGTACTACCGATACGGATTATCGCCAGTTAGACGAAGAACCTATTCTGGAAAAGCAGGAAGTAGATTACCTGCTGGAAACGCTCAATCGTTATCTGGACCAACCCGTGAAGACATCCGATGTGAAAGCCGGGTTCGGTGGGCTTCGGCCGCTGGTTGCTGCTTCTTCCCGGGAGGATACCAAAAGCCTGCTGCGGGATCACATGGTAGAACACGATCAGGCTTCCGGCCTGCTGAGTCTGTTGGGGGGCAAGTGGACCACCTACCGTCTGATGGCAAAAGATACCATTGACAAAGCCTGCCGTATCCTGGATATAGACGCAGATTGCCGTACCAGTGACCACTATTTAGTAGGCGGCGAGGGCTATGATTTTGCAGAATGGAGGCAACTGGCCCGGCAGTACGGATTTGGCGAAGATACCGCCCGGCATCTTTTGCATAACTACGGGAGCCGTGCCCGCCAGGTAGCGGCCTACTGCGATGCTGATCCGACCTTATCGGTACGACTGCACGAAAATTATCCGTACATCAAAGCGGAAGTTGTCTATCAGGTGGAAGAAGAGATGGCCCGCACACCCCGGGATATCCTGGCGCGCCGCATCCGCTTGGAGATACTGGACTGGCGGGTGGCTCACCAGATAACTCCGGAAGTATCCGCACTGATCGGTTCGAAGATGGGCTGGAGTGAGGAGGAGGTCCGCAGCTACGCCCGGGCTTACCAGGAAGAGTTGGAAAAATGGATGAAGGCCGCGGAATTGCCGGAGCTGGTATCCGGTAGCTGATTACTCCTACCCTACAGCAGGCCTATTCGTTGTAAGTATCCGGAAGATCGTTCTCGTAAAGCACGACATCTCCGGCTTTCAGTTGCGGCCGCAAATGCCCGTTAGCATCTTCCAGATTACGGGCCACGTAAAGTTTTTCCTCCGGATAGCCGGCTTCCCGTAGTCCATCCTGGATGGCTTCCGTTTGTTTGGGCCCTACCAGGATCACATAGTCACAGGCGTCGGCGATCTGCCGGCCAAATTCCTTATTCAGATCATATTGCTGAGGCCCCAGTTCGATCATACCCGGAGTAATGATGATCTTCCTATTGCCTTCCAGTTGTTGTAATACTTCCAGCGCCATTCTTGCACCGGCGGGATTGGAGTTGAAGGCATCATCCAGGACCGTGTACCCTCCCGGGAAGTTACGCAGTTGTAAGCGGTGTTCCACCGGCTGCAACTGCCGGACGGCGTAGGCAATACGTTCGGGAGCCACACCAAAGTCAAGCGCCACGGCGGTACAGGCCAGTAAATTGGATGCATTGTGCTGTCCCAGCAGTTGGGTTTCCAGGGCCATGAGTTTATTCCCATTGCGTACCACATCAAAATGCAGACGTCCCTTTTCGTAGCGCAGGTTTTCGGCCTGGTATTCTCCTTGCTCGTGTTCCACTGAATAGTATATCGCCTCTACCGAATCCTTAACCGGATAGGTGCGCACGTATTCATAATCGGCATTGAGGTAGGCCGTGCCTCCGGAAGGTAATGCCTCTACAATTTCGAACTTGGTCTTCTGGACATTCTCGATCGAGCCAAAGGTTTCCAGGTGTTGGGGACCGACGGCGGTCAGGATGGAGCGGTCGGGAGGGGTGATCTCACAGATCTCCCGAATATCGCCGGATTGTTTGGCACCCATTTCCACCACAAAGATCTCGTGGGTGGGCTTGAGCATTTCGCGAATGGTCCGCACTACTCCCATGGTCGTATTGTAGCTGCCGGGCGTCATCAAAACGTGAAACTGCTCGGACAGCATGGCGGTCAGGAAGTGTTTGACACTGGTTTTGCCGTAGCTTCCGGTAATGGCTACGATCTTCAGGTCCGGCATGGACTTTACGATCCGGCGGGCATCATTGATAAAGCTATCGTTGATCCGCTTTTCGACGGGTCTCAGTACGATATTGGCCACCAGGAGGATGGCCGGGGCGCACAGACCCAATATCCAGAGGGCCAGCAGAAAAGAACTTTCGTCCGTAGGTAGGAAAAATAAGATTCCTAATGCCAGACTGATCACGATCATGGTGATCAGCAGGCGGGTGGCTCTTTGGGTGAGTACTAGGGGTTTTTTCTTTTTTTCACTGTAGAGCAGAAAAGCGGCCAGCAGACTGGCACCGGTCCAGGTCCAGTCCGGTAAACTGCTCAGGTCATAAAAATTCCAGATGGCAGCAAAGAGCAGTAGCAACATACCCGGGAGGCGCCAGTTGCGACCTACTGGTCCGGGCCACCAGCGGAGGTAGCGTTCATTGCGATAGGAATTGAGCTGTAAGTGGTGCAATTCCCGCAATAATACAATGATGAGATAAACGGCAAAAGCAATTGTGGTTAGCCAAAGCATCATAGCTCGATCTGCTTTTCTTTTTCCAGAAAATGATTGACAATGGTCAGGAATCGGGGCGCCTGTTCCAAAAAGGCATAATGGGTGCCGCCGTCAAAAACGACCAGGCCGGCATCCGGAATAAGGGTTTCCATCAATTTGCCATCCCGTAGCGGGGTTGCGGTATCCCGTTCTCCCCAAATAAGTAAAGTAGGCGCCTTAACCGAAGATAATAACGGACTCAGATCTTCATTTACGGCCTTAACCAGTACTCCACGCATGACCTCGGAAGCCTGCTGGTAATCAGACGATCCGGATTTTCGGCGGTACTGTTCCATGGTACCCGCCAGCAAAGACTTCAGGACGGGTAAACCGGCCAGCCATTTCATAGTCTTGTAACTGTACACTTTCACATAATAGGACAAAGGTCGTACCGGTTTAATACCGGCCCCTCCGGTGATGATGACCTTCCGTGGTTGTACCCGTTCGGCCAGTCGAATAATGACCCGGCCCCCGAAAGAATGACCGATCAGAATGGGATGCCGGATATCCAGCGCATTTAGGAAATCAATGGTGAGTTCAGCGTATCGCTCTGTACCCCAGGCCGAATCCGGTTCGGGCGATTGACCAAAGCCGGGAAAATCGAGCCGGTATACCGTGAAGTGCTGCTCGAGATCCGGTACCAAACGATCGAAAATATGTAGATCACAACCCCACCCGTGGAGCATGACCAGAGGATATCCGCTACCCTGTTGCTCGTAGTGAAGCCGTTGATCTCCAATTTGTACGAATTGACTCATATTATACTTGTCGCTTGGTGGTGGGGCAAAAATAGCGTTTGTTTTAATTAAAACAGCTCAGAATGACCAGAATAGCTGGTGGCCCTCAACTCATTTTAAAAAGATTAGGCTGATCGATTACAATCGATCAGCCTAATAAAAACTTTGAACAGGCAAACATTAGCGGCGGTTCAGGCAATTGTAATATTCCTGACCCGCGGTTTCTACTTTCAGGTTATAATCCATATTTGCTTCGTAGTTACAGCGGCTTGGCCAGGATGCACCTTCGCATTTGATAATATCGCAGGCCAACTCTTCGGAAGCGCTGTTATAGGCATCGTTCCACTCGGAATAACAGCTTGCGTAAAGCGCCAGAACTGATGCACAAAGCAACAAAAAGGTCAAAATGAATTTTTGGGCTTTCATGGCTATTAATTTTTTCGATAATATAAATCGGTTGCACGTTCTTCCAGCTGGATGTAGTTGAGCTCCCGGTAGATCCGAACGATCTTAAAGGCGACGTCCTGCGGGAAAGAGGAGTAATTGAATTTTTGATCCAGCTTTTGAACCAGTTCCTGTCTTTTACATTCGTTTTCCAGATAGAGTTCACCTCCCTTCAGGTGGCTAAACTTTTCTTTGGCTTCTTCGGAAAGACAGATATTGGTGCCAAACGGCAAGGCATCAAAAATTTTCCCGATCCCTTCCATATCGTAGTTCTCGAGAACGATGTTTTCCGCATCGGTGTGGACCGTTTCCTGATAGGCAATAAACAACGGATCGTTCGCTATCTGGATGAGGAATTCTTCGGAAAACGTAGTAGGATCTTCCTGGGATTTACAGGAAAGAAATCCTCCGATAACCAGAAATGCAATAATCAGATTTTTCATAAAAAGATAATTTTTAGTGAGGTAATCAATACTCGTACTGCTCCATGCAATTATGATATTTTACTTCAGCAACCGCTGCCGCTAAAGCGGCTACAGTTACGCATTTGGAGATGCTGAGCAATTCCGGCGGCGAATAGCCCAGGCAAATGGCCAAGCCGGCGGTTACGGATGCCATTTGAAGGTCCCAGGCATCGTAGCAGGGGGTGCCTAATGATTTCGCGGTTTCGCTAGGTTGCGGTTTTTTTCGACAACCGAGCTTTTCCAGATAAGCTTCAAATAGCGATTCATTCTGATAATAGGAAAGTGATTTGAGGTTGGTAACCAGCCGTACCTGTAGGCTTTGGAAAGGGGCGGAAGAGAAGTAAGGATTGATCTCTTCGTATCCAACACCATTTTCAAGCTGATCTTTTGCCGCCATCAGCTCCTTTTTCGGCAACTGCTTAAGGTGGTTTCGGATGGAAGTGGTCAGTTCATTGAAGTCCGCTTCGATAACAACTTCCAGTTTTTGGTCATTATCAAACGGCGGGGCACTTAGCTCCGTATCTTTTACACAGGAGGCTAAGGAAAGGCAACACATCAGAAATAAAGCGCATTTTTTCATAACATCAGAATTTAGATTGATGAGATCGTTCAGACTTTGCCGAACATTGAATCATTTTACTGATGTCCAAGTTGCAAACTTTATCAGCGCCTGTCACGGACAGTCCACACGCTATTCTTTCCCGCGATTTTTTATGTAGGGATCTATTTTTAGTTGAAAGACAGGACTTTGTAAGTTTTTATTCTTACCTGAATTCTTTACTTGGCAATACTATGAAGAAACTTTTTTTTAAAAAAAAAACAGCCGGACTGCAAAAGCAGCCCGGCTGGTAACAAGTCTTAATAATCCAATTTCCTATTAATCCTTGGTAATGACTACTCGTTCCAGTAGTCTTTGGTTTTCCTGTATGGTAATGATGGTGTAGATTCCGGTTGGGAATCCTTGGATAGGTACCACCAGGTTGTTGGCACCTTTAGTAACGGGGAACTCGCCATCAAACACATACTTTCCACTTGGATCAACCATTTGTACTCTGGTTACGCCCATTTTCTCAGAATCGAAATTCAGAGTCAATTGCTTGGAAGCCGGGTTTGGCCAGATTCTCAGTGGTTGTTCCATGTCGGTTTCGAGAATGTTTTTATCATCCTCTTCTTCTTCCTCTTCCTCATTTTCCGATCCAAGATCCACATCCAGACCAAGGTCCAGCAGATCCAGGCCAAGGCCACATTCGTCAACGGCTACTTCCGTACATCCGTCAAAGAATTCATTGATCGAAGAAATAAGGTCGGTCAGTGAGCCGCTCAGGTCCTTGCTGGTTTCAAGTGTACCACCGAGGTACAGATTGACGTACGCAAGCAATTCGCTGACGGTTTCTACTGAATCCGGTAGTATTTCCGTGCCTTCCAGTGCCAGAGACTCGAGGGTGAGTTCACCCAGTTCTGATCCGGAGACTTCGGTCGTATACCAGATATTCAGTTGCAAACTAATTGCATGTCCGGCCAGTGTGTTTTTCAGGCGGCCGGAGCCGGTGAAGTGTTCCGGAGTGTAAGGAGTACAATCGTTATCGCTGGATGCGGACACATCGCCTTCGGGCAGTACGTCCGGAGAGCCACCGGCCGGCAACAGGCTGATAATGCATTCGGGATCAGTGATCCGCAGTACATTAGCCAGCGTATCTCCGATGATGACATCGCCGTAAGTATCCATCAGGCCGGTAATGATCTCGGTCGTTGTGGCTTTTTCTCCATCTTTCCATGGGTATTTGCCACCGGCATTGCCCCAGCCACCCGGAGTGAGGGTACAGAAAGTCTGCTCTTCACCCGGAGTACCGTAGCAGCTGCCACCGTACGTAACGGATATCTCGTCACAATTTCCACATTCGTCACACACCTTAACGGTGTAAGTATAGCTGAAGCTACCGTCAATACATTCGGGAGATCCTTCCGCAGAAACCATGATCGTCGGTTCTTCATCACAGTTGTCGAAGAGGTATAGCGCGACGAGTGCTTCCAGTCCTTCCGGAGTAGGAATGTCCTCGATACAGGTAACCAGTTCGATATTCAGATTCGGAATAGACAGGAACGGCGGCGTTTCGTCGAAACGACGGGTTACTTTCGTAGTCGTCATGGCGTCTTCTCCACAATCGTTGTGGATGGTGAAGGTATAGATGCGATACTGATAACAATCGTCGATCGTCATGATCTCACCCGGTACACCAACTACTTGTCCGTCGCCACCACAGTCATCCCACCATTGGGTTTTCAGGGTAGGCCACTCGGCACCACATTCTTCCAGGGTAATGTCTTCCAGATCCTTGATCTCCGGTGTACATGCCTGGTCGCATGCTTTGATGCTGAAGGTAGCCGTGCAGTATTCGTACTGTCCGCAGTCGTCAGTAGCAACATACTTGACCGTTACGTATTCTCCGCAGGCTTCGGGAGCACTGTATTCCATGTCGAAGTCACCCATTCCGGTTCCGCAACCGCCGCTGAAGCCGAAGCTTTCGAGGAATTCGGCAAAAGCTGCGTTCACTTCCGAAGGAGTGAGGCATGGGTCTATTGCTACATCATCCGGGCACTCTACTACCAGTTTGTGGCGTACAATATCTACCGTTTTTTCGCAGTAAACCAGAGGACAGTTATCACATTTGATGGTGGCTTTGAGGGTAAACCAACCTTCACATTCGTCAGTAGCAAGTACGGTTACCTGACCGTCACCGGTTGCGGTAATTTCGGCGTCACCGTCGATGGTCCAGATGATTTCCGGTTCGGCGCAGGTACCGTCCAGGTCCAGCGTGTAAACCAGTTCCTCATTCGGGCAGGCGGCCATTTTGCCGTCAATCAGGCAACTGCCTTCACAGGTGTTGCAGCTTCCGTCTTCGCAGATACCGATCTTGAAGGTCGCCTTGCAGTTTTTGCTTTCACCGCAGGATTCGGTTACCGTGTAGCTTACTTCCACAATACCTCCACACTTATTCGGAGCGCTGTATTCGGCATCGAACTCACCTTTGGCATCACAGCCACCGGTGAAGGAGAAGGACTCCAGGAATTCGCCGAAAGCGGCATCGATGTCTTCCTGACTGCTGCAGGGTTCGAGTACCACATCATCCGGGCAATCGAGCGTCAGTTGGGTCAGTACTACATCGATCGGGTATTTGCAAACAACCGGTTCGCAACCGTCGCACTTGGTCGTGGCGATCAGTTCTACCCATGCGTCGCAGTTATCGTCGATCTTCAGTACTACGGTATTGCCATCCGTACTTACGATGGTTGCATCGTTGTACGTTTCGTTCAGTGACCAGATGATCTCCGGATTTTCACAACCTGCGTCTACCGCAACGGTGTAAACAACGATCTCGCCGGGGCAAACCAGCTGATCACCGGAAATTGAGCAGGCCTCGGGGCACTCGCCGCAATCACCTTCTTCACAAGGTTTGATGCTGAAGGTTGCCGTACAGGTTTCGTACTGTCCGCAGGCATCGGTAGCAATGTACTTCACGGTTACGGATTCGCCGCAGGCATCGGGTGCGCTGTATTCCATGGCAAATTTGCCACTTCCGGTTCCGCAGGCGCCGCTGAAGCCGAAGCTTTCCAGGAATTCGGCAAAAGCTGCATCTATTTCGGAAGCAGACAAGCATGGGTTTACTGCTACGTCATCGGGGCATTCCACCACGAGTTTGTGACGTACGATATCCGCGGTTTTCTCGCATACTACCGGTGGGCAGTTATCACACTTGATGGTTGCCTTCAGGGTGTACCATCCTTCGCACTCATCAGCCGTAAGTACGGTCACCTGACCGTCTCCGGTCTCAATGATCTCGGCATCACCGTCAATCGTCCAGATGATCTCCGGTTCGGCGCAGGTACCGTCCAGGTCCAGCGTATAAACCAGTTCCTCATTCGGGCAGGCAGCGATATCACCGCTGATCAGACACTCACCTTCGCAGGTGTTGCAGGTACCATCTTCGCAGATACCAATCTTAAAGGTCGCCTTGCAGTTTTTGCTTTCACCGCAGGATTCGGTTACCGTATAGCTCACTTCCACGATGCCACCGCACTTGTCGGGAGCGCTGTAAACCGCGTCGAAATCACCTTCGGCGTCACAGCCTCCGGTAAAGGAGAAGGACTCGAGGAATTCGCCGAAAGCGGCATCGATATCCTCCTGACTGCTGCAGGGTTCGAGTACCACATCCGCCGGGCAATCGAGCGTCAGCTGAGTCAGTACCACGTCAATCGGGTATTTGCAAACTACCGGTTCGCAGCCGTCGCACTTGGTCGTGGCGATCAGTTCTACCCAGGCATCACAATTATCATCGATCTTCAGTACTACCGTATTACCGTCCGTACTTACAATGGTTGCATCGTTGTACGTCTCATTCAGGGACCAGATGATCTCCGGATTTTCACAGCCTTCGTCTACCGCTACGGTGTAAACAACGATCTCGCCGGGGCAAACCAGCTGATCGCCGGAAATCGCGCAGGATTCAGGACATTCGTCACAGCTACCTTCTGTACAAACGGGTACCGTGAAAGAAGCTTTGCAGTTTTTACTTTCACCGCAGGATTCGGTCACCGTGTAACTTACTTCTACCGTACCGCCACACTTATCCGGAGCGCTGTATTCGGCGTCGAAGTCACCTTCGGCGTCACAGCCACCGGTAAAGGAGAAGGATTCCAGGAATTCGCCGAAAGCGGCAGTGATATCCTCCTGGCTGCTGCAGGGATCAAGTTCGACATCCATCGGGCAATCCAGGACCAGATCAGTCAGCACTACATCGATGGGGTATTTGCAAACTACATCTTCGCAACCGTCGCATTTGATGGTGGCGATCAGTTCAACCCATGCGTCACAGTTATCGTCAATTTTCAGTACCACGCTATTGGTCATAGGATCTTCGCCTACGATCGTGGCATCGTTGTAGGTTTCGTTCAGGGACCAGATCACCTGAGCGTTTTCGCAACCTTCTTCTACGGCTACGGTGTAAGTTACGATCTCGCCGGGGCAAACCAACTGGTCGCCGGAGATCGCGCAGGATTCGGGACATTCGTCACAGCTGCCGTCTTCACAAGTCTCGATGGTGAAAGTCGCACTGCAGGTTTCGTATTGTCCGCAGTCATCGGTAGCGATGTATTTCACTGTTACCGAACCACCACATTTATCAGGTGCACTGTATTCTGTTTCAAATTCACCCATGCCGCTGTTGCAGGCACCACTAAATCCGAAGGAGTCGAGGAAGTCCTCGAATGCTTCGTCAATAGCAGAGGCCGAAGCACAGGCTTCAATCACTACGTCATCGGGGCATTGTACTACCAGTTTGTGGATGACGATGTCAACGGTTTTTTCACAAACTACCGGCGGGCAGTTGTCGCAATTGACCGTTGCTGAAATTTTGAACCAGCCTTCGCACTGATCTTTGGTAAGTACTGTCACTTGACCGTCGCCGGTCTCGATGATCTCGGCATCGCCGTCAACCATCCAGATGATCTCCGGATCTTCGCAGGTACCGTCCAGATCGATGGTGTAAACCAGTTCCTCACTCGGGCAGGCCGCCATGTCGCCACTGATCAGACATTCTCCTTCGCAGGTATTGCAGGTGCCGTCTTCACAGATACCGATCTTAAAGGTCGCCTTGCAGTTTTTGCTTTCACCGCAGGATTCGGTTACCGTATAGCTCACTTCCACAATGCCACCGCACTTGTCGGGAGCACTGTATTCAGCATCGAAATCACCCTCAGCGTCACAACCTCCGGTAAAGGAGAAGGACTCCAGGAATTCGCCGAAAGCGGCATCAATATCCTCCTGGCTGCTGCAGGGTTCGAGTACCACATCATCCGGGCAATCCAGCGTCAGTTGAGTCAGTACTACATCAATCGGGTATTTGCAAACTACGTCTTCGCAACCGTCGCACTTGATGGTGGCGATCAATTCAACCCAGGCGTCACAGTTATCGTCAATTTTCAGTACCACGCTATTGGTCATAGGATCTTCGCCTACGATCGTGGCATCATTGTAGGTTTCGTTCAGGGACCAGATCACCTGAGCGTTTTCGCAACCTTCTTCTACGGCTACGGTATAAGTCACGATCTCACCGGGGCAAACCAGCTGGTCGCCGGAGATCGCGCAGGATTCGGGACATTCGTCACAGCTGCCTTCTGTACAAACGGGTATAGTGAAAGAAGCCTTGCAGGTCTTACTGTCGCCGCAGGATTCAGTTACGGTATAGCTTACTTCAATAGTACCGCCACACTTATCCGGAGCGCTGTATTCGGCGTCGAAGTCGCCTTCGGCATCACAGCCACCGGTAAAGGAGAAGGACTCCATAAATTCACCGAATGCAGCATTGATATCCTCCTGGCTGCTGCAGGGATCGAGTTCTACATCCATCGGGCAATCCAGCACCAGATCGGTCAGTACCACGTCGATGGGGTATTTGCAAACAACCGGTTCGCAGCCGTCGCACTTGGTCGTGGCGATCAGTTCTACCCAGGCGTCACAATTATCGTCGATCTTTAGTACTACCGTATTACCGTCCGTGCTTACGATGGTTGCATCGTTGTACGTCTCATTCAGGGACCAGATGATCTCCGGATTTTCACAGCCTTCGTCTACGGCTACGGTGTAAGCCACGATCTCACCCGGGCAAACCAGTTGGTCACCGGAGATCGAGCAGGATTCGGGGCATTCTTTACAACTGCCCTCTTCACAGATCTCGATCGTGAAGGTAGCGGAAGTAGAAGATACCTGACCGCAATCGGCCACTGCATTGTAAACAATCTCAATGCTGCCACCGCAAACTTCCGGCAGGCTGTATTCTTTTTCGAATTCACCCATGGCGTTGCAGCCACCGCTTACGCTGAATTCTTCGAGGAATTCTTCGAAAGCCGTCTCGATCGCCATCGCATCGGTGCAGGCGTCAATTACTACATTTTCGGGTGTTTCAAAAACGATATCGGTCAGTACCACATCGATCGGGTATTTGCAAACTACATCTTCGCAACCTTCACACTTGATGGTGGCGATGAGTTCTACCCAACCTTCGCAGTTGTTGTCAATTTTCAGGGTGATGCTGGCACCATCCTGGGAAACGATAGTCGCGTCGTTATAGGTCTCGTTCAGCGACCAGATTATTTCCGGATTCTCACAGGCATCTTCAATGTCTACAGTGTAGACCACGATCTCATTCGGGCAAACCAACTGGTCGCCGGAGATCAGACAAGCTTCGGGGCAACTACCGCATTCTCCGGTAGTACATTCCGGTACGGTGAAGGTGGCCTTGCAAGTCTGCGGATCACCACAGTCCGCACTGGCGGTATAGCTAACTTCTACGGAGCCACCGCATTTATCGGGCGCGCTGTACTCGGCATCGAGCATTCCGCTGGCATTGCAGCCACTTTCCACTTTGAAAGCTTCCAGGAAGTCTGCGAAGGCCGCATCGATGGCTTCCTGAGAAGCACAGGCATCAATGGTTTTATCTCCCGGGCAGGCTACCACCAACTCATCGAGTTTGCGGGTTACGGTCGTTGTTGCCATGGCCGTATTACCACAATCATCGCTGATGGTAAAAGTGTAAACACGGGATTCCATGCAGCCGTCGACCATGATCTCGCCGGGCACGCCGTCTACCTGTCCTCCGCTACCGCAGTTATCGGACCATTCGGTGCTCAGTGTAGGCCATTCGGCTTCACAGTCTTCCAGGGTATAATCTTCAATTTCTTCAATAACCGGCTCGACCTCATCGACAAATTCGATAATTTGTTCGCATTCGGTCATATTACCTTCATTGTCCTTGAACGTCCAAAGCCGTTTGATTGTAAAGTTTTCTGCGCATATGCCGGCAATTATGTCTTTGTAATCAAGTTGCAGATTAGGGCAGTCGGAGGGATCGAAAGGCAGACCCAGGGTGATGGGATCAAAAGGATCACCGCAGGAAACCTTTGCCGTTTCGGGGCATTCGATCAGCTCCAACGTACATTCTTCCGTAGGAGGAGTCTCTTCACTGCAACCGAAACGAGCTTTGAAATTATTGAGCGACAGATCCCCGTCAGCGTCCTGGTCCCAGATGGCCAGGTAATAATTGGTCGGTTGTTCAAAGTCCGGTACGGGAAGCGTATTCCAGGTGTTAGAGCTTTCCACACCACAGGCGACCAGCACCAGATTGGAGCAATCGCCACTGAATCCGTCCTCGTTAACGCCGCTCGTTGGGTCGGCGGAATAATATAAGGCAAAACCGATCTTATCGCCGGAGTTGTCATTGATCTGCACTTCAAAATTGTTGGAGTGCGGACGTACATCAAAATTAAACCAGATGATCGGCTCCCCTTCGGTGGGGTTCTCTACCGTTACCGTTTCTCCGGTACTCGGATCGATACAGGTAGATCCGGATACATCAATACTGAATTCGGAGGGCTTGTAGGTGCAACCGTTCGGTTTAATTTGGGATTGGGTCTCCGCTGCGTTAGCGCAACGGATCACCCCCAGTGGTTTAGGGGCATTTGGGGCATCGTCGATCGAGCCGTCTTCGTTCCAGTGAGCGCCACCATCCCACCTTTGCACACATTCACAGGGCGAATCGTCCTGCGCTTGTAAGGAAAATGGCATCCCAAAGGATGTAATTAGAACTAAAAGCGGAATGAGCAACTTTTCGCAACATCGCCGGAAAGTCGTCTTCCAATGTGGACTGAATCGCACATTAAGCAGCTTTAAAGTAACCATGATTTGTTGTTTGATTGATCCTAAATAATAAAATGCAAACTACTCCCTGTCCGCAATGTGTCAACCCAAGAGGTTGATGCAGATACAAACAGGTTTATAGGGATTAACCTGGGTTAATGCCGAACCGAAAAATGTGCGACAGAGGAGAATGCTAGAATGTAGTAGTGGATAATTGAGTTGTGCGGAAAATTCAGTTTCAGCTCAGATCGTACGCCGGTAACTGAATAAAATGGAGTTTTTCGAAAACGTGTTTAGCAGAAATCTTTAAATACAGTTTTTGGTTGTTCATGAGAATTCGGTTTAAGTGATGGTTGTACCTAAAATATATTCAACTTACCGTTGCATAGCACGGTGCTATACCCGGTTGATAAACGCAAGTTGCTGTAAGTAAAATGTGGGAAGATGTCTAAGAAATAATAAATAAAGAAACTGAATTGGGGAGGGGACGGCAGTTTCTTGTGTTTTTTGTATCACCTATCTTCCCCAAAGATATGGAATCGCGTTCAAATATCAAATAGTTCTCGGTCTTAACTTCATTCTTTAACAATTCTGCCACGTTTTTTGGAAGCTCAAATATTGGCTAAAGATCAGCACATTTTTGTCTGAGCCCCTTTGTTTATTGGGCAAAGAAGGCAAGGGGTGTGACTTTCTACATTGAGATAATATATTTAAAAAAATAAATAATAGGTAAAAATATGTGTCCCAGTAAATTACCGGATATGGGTGGGGACCTGGTCAAAGCTTTTATCGGCATTATAAGCCTTAATTACATATTTGATCCTCAGGGTACCAGAAGCGGTCAGTATGCTGGTACTGGATATTTGCGGCGCAGGCCCCGGTCGCTTAATGAGGTGATGTGGGCATTAGGATCAGGAAAGAAAACGAAAATAGTCTGCCCGGTGCAAGAATTCCAAAAAGAAAAGCGGTACCGATCTAATTCGGTACCGCTCTTTGGATTATAGCCGGTCATCCATTGCTGACTCATTTTTGCTTTGACTCAGCATGCGGAATGGGGCTTATTTGGAAGTTTCTTTGTCTACTGTGCTTCGCCGCGTACGGCTGCCACTTCCGCCGCAGTCACTTCGCCCGCTTCGTTTCCAAAACTACCGCGGATATAAGTTAATACTCCGGCGATCTGTTCGTCCGACAGGAAATTGTGGGGAGCCATAGCGTTCTGGAAGCTCTCGCCATTGATCTCGATCGGTTCGCTCAATCCGTTCAGCACTACTCCGATCAGCCTTTCCTTATCACCGGTCACCCAGTCCGTGCCTTTGAGCGGAGGATTGAGATTGGGTACACCGCTACCGTCCACCATATGACAGACTTTACAGTATTGATCGTAAACGACCTGGCCGGCCGCCATCGCCTCACTCATGGCTTCGTCCGGCTCCGAGTCTCCAGCATCAGCAACCATTTCTTCGGCCGGTTCACTGGAAATACCGGAATTTTCCCCGTAATAGAAGATCCGCCATACGCGTCCTTTCTGGGAATCCACTACATAAATTGATCCATCCGGCCCCTGGGCCAGACCACAGGGACGGAATAAAGCGTCGCGGGTGCTCACTACCTGCTGGGGGCCAGTAAAGCCGTCGGCAAAGACTTCAAATTCACCGGTAGGTTGTCCATTTTCCATAGGAACAAAAGCGACCTTAAAACCAGCCTGCTCAAAGTTCAGACGGTTCCAGGAACCGTGGAAAGCGATAAATGCGCCATTCTTGTAGCGCTCCGGAAACATATCACCGGTGTAGAACATGAGGTCATTGGGTCCCCAGTGACCGGGAAAAGCCACCAGCGGGGATTTGATCCCTTCGCAGCGTCCCTGGGTTTTACCGTCACCTCCGTATTCGGGAGCCATCATTTTCTTTTCCTGAAATGGATCGTAGTAACAATACGGCCAGCCGAAATCGTCTCCTTCCTCTACCATTAAAAATTCTTCGGCCGGCATATCCCGGCTTTGTTCCGGTGTGTAAAGATCCGGCCAGAACCGGTGAAGATCATCCCGGCCGTGTTGCACGGCGTAGAGGTTACCGTTGAACCAGGTCAAGCCCACCGTATTGCGAATACCGATACCATAGGGCTCTCCATCATCCTGTACCTGACCGATCTGGTCGGCTTTGAATTTCCAGATCGCAGCGCGGAAAGGCACTTCCGGACAGGGATCTTTCCCTTTGGAACCCGGCGAGCGCGCTACCTCCTGGCAGGCATTGGAACGGGAGCCGATGTTGACGTAGATATTGCCTTCTCCATCGAAAGTAAATGACTTGGAGGAGTGGCCCTGGGCGGTGGAATCGGGAAAGGTGATAATGGTGTCTATCGCACCCTGGGGGATCAATTCGTCTTCCTGCATGGCCATACGCATGACGTGGGTCGGAGAAGAAAAGTAGAGGTAACCGTTATGGATCTTTACTTCGGTGCCGGCGGAATTTTCCACGAATGATTCGCGGATATCGGCCCGGCCGTCTACGGAGGTATCCCGCAGCGCAGCGATGCCCATTCCATTGTTGGAGCGGAGACGGACATAGATGTCGCCGTTATCGTTTACGGTGATGTGGCGGCCGCGTCCAAGGGTATCGGCTACCACGATGGCCCCGAAATCATCGGGCAGCTGAATGCCGCCGTGGTCGGCTTCCGGCCGGGGCAGGTCAGCCATCTGATCTTCCGGTTGGGATTTGCACCCCAGGAACACCAAAAGCAGCGATAAGGCAAAAAAGCTTAAAAAGGAATAAGGCTTGAATTCCATGCTAATGAATTTTGGGTAGTGATGATTGAATGCGCGCAGTTTGCGCCTAGCTAATTTAGGGAATTATCCTTAGTTCCTATACGTCAGTATAAATGCATAGGCCGGAGATCCTACCCTCAGCAATTTTTTAAAATTGCGAAGTACAGGTCTCCGGCCCTTTTGTCTAAAATGAATTAGAAATGGCGGTCCTCCACTTCTAAGGCCCGCCGCACTTCCTGCACCGTAGCGGGAGCGTCAAAGCGGAAAAGTCCGCTCTTTTTTCGTTCTACCCGCGAAGACCGGATCGCATCTTTGATGGCGAAGAATACGCTGGTGGCCAGCACCAATGGCGGTTCTCCGATCTCTTTGGAGGAGATCAGCCCGTTCGGATTTTCCGGGATCTCAGACGACCGGTCCCTCGGATACAGATACGTGTTCAATTCCAGCGGGATGGTCGTGATGGCGGGCGGCTTGTAGCGCCAGGTATTGAGGGTGTTAAGCCGGCCCTGCTCCTCTCCTTCCGGTTCGAGTACCAATTTTTCCGTCATGATGTAACCGACGCCCTGCATGAAAGCTCCTTCTACCTGTCCGATATCCAGCGCCGGATTCAGGCTCCAGCCCATATCGTAGACCAGATCGGCGCTAAGGATCTTGGTCTCTCCGGTCAGGATATCTACTTCCACCATAGCGCAAGCGGCGGAGAAAGTGAACCCATAAAATGAATCCACTTCTCCACTGATTGCCGGTGGATTACTCAGGGGAATACCCGGCACTTCCGGTTGTTCGTCCGGCGACTTAAAAGTCATGACGGGCACTGGCGTGGTTCCACCCGGTATTTTGGCGTTAAAGGTGGCGACAAGTTCGACCCGGTACTGGAAAGCCAGGGCGACCAGGTTTTGCCAGATCAGATTTTCGTGATCGGCGCCCTTTTTCTTAACGGAGGCGGCCCAGCCTTCCTGTTGGTGATTCCAGAAATCCACACCCTGATCCCGGCACCATTGGTCTCCGTGTTCTTTCAGCAGATCGTATCCGAAATTGAGTAGCCGCTGACGCATGACCTCACAGACCTGACGCACGGCTTCCCCGTTGTAGGCCGTACCGGTAGAACCACCGGTACTGGTCGGGTTGGGGATCACGCTGGTACGGGCACTCAGTACCTGGATCAATTCCATCGGCACATTGAGGATGTAGGACGCCACCTGCTCGATCTGGGTGATCACCCCCTGCCCCATATCTACCCCACCCTGGTTGATCACAATGGATCCGTCACCACTGTAAATGGATACCATGGCGGCAGCCTGCTCGATCATGACCAGGTTATAACCGGAACCGTATTTGACGGGAACCATGTAAACGCCACGTTTTCGCCAGCGGTTGTTGTCATTGAATTCCTTTACCGCCTTGACCTTGTTGTCGTAGTCGCTTTTTTCCAGGGTGTATTCCCAGACATCCCGCATGTAGCAGTAGGAAAGCGCCTGGCCGAATGGCGTTACATCTCCCTGGCGGTACATGTTTTTCAGACGCACCTGGTAGGGTTCCATGTTTATGGAAAAGGCAGCATCATCAATGGCGTTTTCCAGGATCAGTTTTCCCTGAATATCTCCGAAAGCCCGCATGGCGGTATTGGGAGCCGTGTTGGTCCGGCAGACATCGAGCTGGCTTTCAAAATTTCGAATGTTGTAAGCATTATCGGTCCGGAGCTGGATACAGTTGGAAACGATGAAGGAGCAGTCGTAAAATGCACCGCCGTCTCCCCAGAATTTCATGTTGATGCCCCGGATCAGGCCGCGATCATCTTTCTGGGAAAAGCCATCGTCAATGGCGATCTGATATTGGCCGTAATAGGCATGTCGTTTACCGATCATGGCGGTATCCTGCTCCCGTTTCATGATCAGACGGATGGGTCGGTTCAGTACAATGGCCGCAATGGCGGTCGGGCCGGCGATAAAGCGGGCCTGCTCGGTTTTACCGCCGTAGCCTCCGCCTAGTTGACGAATGGCGATTTCCACCCGGTTGTGTTCGAACCCGATGGCCATGGCGCTGGTCTGATGCATGGCCGTCGGACTTTGGGAGGAGGGGTGAATAACGATGCGGTTGCCGTCCTCCGGATAGGCCACACAGGATTGCGTTTCCATATAAAAGTGCACCTGACAGCCGGAGACTTGGGTATTCTCGATTACCCGTACCCGGTTATTGTCCACTTTTCGACGATGGGAATCTGGCTTCTTATCCAGTGGATCTTTCCCGGCGGTCATCCAGTCGAACTGGCTACCGGGGCGGGTCACTTTCCAGATGTGGGTCATGAAAGGTGCACTTTTGGGTGCATCCGGAAATATACTGCCCTGTTTGATGGCTTCGTCGATACTAAGGATCGGTTTGGTCCAATCCGGGGCCCATTTTTTTGGCAACTTTACGGGATGGTAGCCAATACAGTTTTTAGAAGCATAGGCGGCGATCCGAATCGCTTCCTGTTCGGTATCGGCGATCACCATCGCGATCACCTGGCCTACATAACTCACCTGATCGACGGCCAATAAAGGCTGGTCCGCACCCATACCCTGCAAATTGATACCTCCTTTGGGAATATCCCGGTAAGTCAGCAATTCGAAAAAGCCGGAAAATTTTTCGGCCAGGTGTTCCCGTACCTCGTGGATATGTACCTCCTTTTTTCCACCGGGCAGGCAGTAATGAAATTGTGCCAAAGCCCGCATACTCTGTACGAATGCGGCATTTTTTCCGAGCGGCGGCAATTCGATCTCGTGGGTATAATGTACCTGGCCCATGGCCTGGTGAAAAGCCATCAGTTTCACGATCGGTTGCCCGACGGGTGAGGTCCAGATTCGGTTCTCGTAGTATTGGGTACCCCTACTCACCGGCCAGTGTCCCCAGGTGATCTCCCCGCTGGACCGCACCGGGGGAGGTACACTCTTCGGCGCTTTTTCATTTAAGGTATTGACCATGGCCTTATATAGAAAACCAACCGCCAACTCTTCGCGGTACGCATCGGTAAATCCTTCCGACGGAAGCCCATCCATTCGATCCTTCCAGTAGTGCAGTTCCGACCGAACTTCCCGACGCAGGATCCGCGCAATACGCGGGAAATAGTCCAATGATAACCTTCGGCCTTTGAGCCAACGCTCCGTGCGGGCCGCATGCCAGGGGAAGGGCGCGATCCCACCGAAGACCACGTCGATATCCGTGACCTCCATATTTTTTGAAACTTCAATCCGCGTCGTCGCATTGACGATAGAATGGGAATTCACCTGTCGCAGGGCCACCTTTTGAGCCAGAGTGACCTCGTTCTTTTTGCCTACCGGCAGATAGTATCGCAGCAGAATGATATCATCGGCCAGCTCCGGGCGATTGCGGATATTCCGGACCAGCTCGCGGATCGTATAACGGGAAGTTCTGCCGGTAGAGATGCGCAGGAATTCGATTTCCGATCCCGTTCCGGCAAGTGCGGTGACAATGTCTGAAGGGAAAGGTTCCTGCTCAAAGATATGCTTGAATACCAGCATGGAATTTCCGCCGATGGAAGCGGCATTGCGAACGATCATTCCGGCGGTGCGACGGGCCATAAAATCAATGGCTCCCCAGCGACTGTTTTCTGCGATCTTTCCGGAGGCTACATCTGCGGCCAGGGCGTCGATCAGTTCGCTGTAGGTGGTTAGCGCTCCAAATTCGATCAGGTCCGATTTCCGCTGGATACCATACAGTTCTTTGATCAGGCGTAGATCGACCAGGACTTTAGCATTTTCAAATGCTTCCGGGTAAATACCATAGGACGTATTTCCAAATACCATCCGGGCGTCGGTACCGTGTTTGCGCAGGATCTTTTTTAGTGCGTTCAGGTTCTCCGGGCTTATCCATTGCTGCCCCGGTTTTTCGATCTGAACGACTTTGGATTGCTCGATAGATGCCTTGGGAAAGGGAATACTGATGTGGTCCTTGATCAGTACTTCCTGGCAGCGATCCTCGGAAATGCAATCCATGCGTTCGGCCTCATCTTCCTTGCTCCAGTCGGAAGCGAAAGTCTTCATGCCGGTAAGGATGGCCCGATAACCGGTACAGCGACAGATATTGCCGTCGAAAATATCTTCGATCTGCTTTTTGGTTGGTTTGGGGTTGGCCGCCAGGAAAGCGCTCATATTCATGACGAATCCAACGGTACAATAGCCGCACTGCGTACCGTTGTTCATAGCCAGCCGGTGCGCCACGGGATTCATTCCTTCGTGTTCGTCGTGCGGCTCATCCTTTTTCTTTTTCTTCTTTTTACCATTTTCGAATTCCAGCGGATTGCGGACCGCAAAGGCCTGGACTTTATTGGCCTGCTTCAGCAGTTTTTCCGTCTTGGCAATTTTATGTTCCCGGTGCTCTTCCAATTCCTCCCGCACTTCTTTCCAGTGGTCGGGTGGATTTATCTTACTGAGACTGACACCGCCCCGCGAAAAAGTAGGGGCAAAGTTGAGGTGCCTGGCGGATACGTGATCGACGCCGCCCGTACCCTCGATCGTGGTGACGGACAAACCGCCGAGCGCACAGACTGGTCGCAGGCAGGAATTGATGGAACGGTGCTCGGCTTCCCGTTTTTCGGGATTCCACTGGGATAGGATAATGGTGCATGCGCCGCAGCCTCCCTGGCCACAGCCCTTTTTAGCTCCGGTGAGACCAACTTCCGGAGATCGCAGGTAATCAATCAACAGGTAATCGGGATCCGGATCATTAACCGTGACCGGATCGCCGTTAAGGAAAAAGGTTACGTTATTAGGCATTTTCGGATTTTTTTGTGGATAGCAAATCGGACGCGATTACTTCACTTTGGTAGTTAGCTTTAGCTTTTTCTTCTTTTTGGCCTTTTTACCAGAAGCCACCGCTCCCGGAAACAGACGATTGTAGTTCTTCTGGATGAATTCCATAAAATCAGCACTATCGGCTTTCTTCTTCCCGGTGAGCGCTTCTACGATGGTGACGATGATCCGGTGTAGATCATTGATGTGATCTTCATCGATGGTCGTATTCCATTTGAGCGGTTTTACTCTGGGGATATCCTTTTGCCGGGGAGTGTCGAGCAGCAGTAGGCCCGAAAGATCCGGTGCATTTTTATCCCTCTGGGTGAGATACCCTTTCAGCCGGAAGCAGTTTTGCACCGTTTTGATAATGGAAGTATGATCGTAGGGGATGTAACCGGAAGGCCGTGCGATCAGTCCGGCGGGGATGTGGGGGTTGACCACCACGCAGGGCACCCGAACTCCAAATCGATTGAACTGAAAACCGTGCTGCCCGGCGGTATTAGCCGCATCGGGATTGCTGGCACCACCGGGAGGTGGAACGTGATCATAACAACCGCCGTGTTCATCGTAGGTAATGATAAACAGGGTCTCATTGAATTTCGGCGACTTCTTGATGGCATTGTACAGGTCCGCCATCAATTTTTCACCCGGCCGGATATCCGCCGGCGGGTGCTGATCGTTTTGATCCGGGCCGCCGTAGGTAGGCTCAATAAAAGAATAGCTCGGTAGTGTACCTTTTTTACAACGTTTGAGAAAATCGTCTATCGTACCGAAATTCTGGTCAAAACGTGTGTCGTGGAGCTGGGTCATACACAGACGCGTCAGCGAGAAATGGTCATCGCCAAATTTTCCCGGCAGATCATCTTCCCGTTTTTTGCCGGAACTGGGCAGCGGGTTGTTGCCAAATATGCCCCAGCTCAGTTCGGTGCGGCCGCCGTCGATAGCATCCTGGATCTGATTGTAGATGGTTTTGCTGGTGGTGAAGGGCGTTGGCGTATTATTCACACTCCCGTCGGAAGTGGCAGCGTGTACAAAGGCCCGGTTCGGCAGAGTCTGACTGGGAACGCTGGCGTGGTAATGATCGCAAACCGCAAACGACCACGCCAGTTCACTCAGCACCGGTGTTTGCTCCGGCGTAAAACACTTCATGATATTCCGTGGATTCGTCGGATCGTCACCAAAGGAATAACTCCCGTAGAGCATCGCCTTTTGGTAGTTATTTACGAAACCCATATTGGTCGGTTCCGGAGTGTATTGTTGCGCTACCTGGTAGCTGGAAAACAACTGGTCGTTAGTATCCAGAAATCCTTCGCCGGGATCGGGATCCGGTAAACAGAAATTGGTCGGATTGGGAACAGGCTTGCCGTAACGCTTTTTTTTCTGCCCGTTCATTTCGACCGGAACTTTTTCAATGAAAGGGATACCGTCGGAATCGATGTTGTTCAGTGGGTTCCAAAGGTTCCAGTTCAATCCTTCGAATTCCTGCTTGTTGTTGGGCGTCCGGTCGGAATAAAGCCAGCCGAGCAGGTTATCGAAAGATCGGTTTTCCAGCATGACGACGACAATATGATTGATTTTTTCCTGCAGTTGTCGGGGCTGAGGTTTTAAGTATTGACTCATAATTTGGGTTTTTCTATTTCATATTTAAGGCCTTGAGATGCTCGGAAGCACCGCGGTGAATGGGGCGATCGGCCTGGAGAAAATCGTGGTACCACTGTCCGGCTTCATCCTGCGATTTCCACTGGTAGAAATATTCCAGTGCCAGGGATACCTGGAGGGAAAAATCGCAGGAAGTAGCTTCGGAATCGTAAGGCGTACCGCATCGGAGGTTGGTGTAGTATTTTTTCCACTCCGGAGCGTCAGTCTCGGTGAGTTTCACCATTACCCCGTTCTTATTCTTAATGCCGATAAAAGCCTCCGCGGGAACCAGCGCTCCGATCTGTGGGAATTCTGCCGTGGCGTGGCAGGACATGCAGGAGGCCGTATTCAGATCTACGGGACCATCCAGCCGACCTCCCCAGCCGAGGTGTTGCGGGGGTAGTTGGGTGGAATCCGGGTTGATGCGGGTCTGCTGGAGGTTCGGATTGATGATGGTGCGCAGCGGAGGATAGGGATTGATAAAATTAGTGGTATCCTGCGGGTCATTTCCCCATTGAATACCTACGGGCACCAGGTTCTCGGCGCGTGCCGCTCCGGTTTTTCCTTCGTTCAGTTTTCCGTTATAGCAGTACGTGCCGAATACCCAGCCGGTACCGTATTGATCGGCACGCGGATCACGGACCATAAAATCCATCTGAATGAGCTGCATGGGTTTGACCACCCGTACCGAATCGGACCAGGTGCGGGTAACGTAGCCGTTCCAGACGAAGGGGTTGGTCAGATAATCAACCTGACTTTCGTCGGCGTCGGTGAAGAGTAATTTGAAAATGACGGTACCGACAGGAAAACCGCCTTCCGGGGCCTGGGTAGCAGCCGGATTGGGGTTGATGGGATCTTGCCACATCTGGGCCAGGGTATAGCCGGCAAAGCTGTTGTAAAACCCCAGCGCATAAACCTGATGGGCGTCCGTTTGCTCGGGCGTTAGCTGAAGCGGACTGATCTGGGCTTCTTTGGCCAGTCCGTTGAACCCTTCGGTGGCCTGATCTCCCCAGTGCATCCAGGGCATGTGGTACCACTGGCGCTTTTCGTTCTTATTGGCGTCAAAATCAACCTCGATCATCCCCTCAAAACAGTAATCGCGGACGGCCTTGGCGTAGTCCATCCATTGATCTCCTTCGTCAAATGGAATATCGAAAAAAGGTGGGATCTCGCTGTCCGGCGGCATATCCAGCGGATAGTCCTGTTTGAGTTTAAAGACTTCCTCCCCCGGATATTGCTCGGAAAAGTCCTTGGGACTGATCATCTGGCCGAAATCCGGAAATTTATTATTCACAAATCGGGCAGCAGCTGAGGTAGAATGGTCCGTGGTAGCCTGGGCTTCGGTGCTGTCGATACAACTTTTGAGGCTAAATACTACAGTTCCTCCAAAGATCGCCCACACGGCGATCAGGATCCATTTTTGGATACTCATAATTCGCAGGTCTTTAAGAAGTTAATAGGGGAACGGCTTCAATCAGGTATAGGAAACTGAAGACTCAGAGGGTTTGCGAAAAAAATGAGGAACTGTTTTGATAGGGACTTAAATATAGCGAAAATTGTTAAATCATTCTATTTCACTAATCTTTTTTAGGCGAAAAATTATAGCGGTATAAAGGTGTTTGCTGGATTCGTCATCGTCAAAACGATAACCAACCGGATCCTATAGCAAAAAAAAACTATATTTGCCAGGTTAATAGCGCTGAAAATTGATTTTTTAAACCGAAATAAGCCAACTGTAGTTTGTAATCGGCAAACAAGAATGGTTTTCCTTCCGTTTCAATGACACGCTTTATTTCCCAAAATCTCATGCAAACGACCTCCTGAATGGGAACTGTTACCCGTTCAGTTAAGTAAACACGCTGTATTTTCATTAGGCACTACCGTAGTTCCTGGTAGAAGATGCAGTTATTTTTTCCCTTAAACCGGTATTATAATGAGCAACTTGAAAAATCTGATCACTCTTGCCTGCTTTCTGATGGGCGCTAATTTTGCTTTTGGGCAGACGTTAACTATTACTGACGCTGCCCCAAGTGGGGAATTTTCTCCCAATAGTACTGAAGAAGTTACTATTACTATTACAGGAGCATCCATCTCTGATCCTGTGTGCACAGGAACATGGGATCTGGATATCGTAACTACAAGTAATTATGAAGATTTCACTGGAGAAATCCTCGATCTTACGCTGGAAGT
Organism: Flavilitoribacter nigricans DSM 23189 = NBRC 102662; assembly: GCF_002646595.1. GTDB lineage: Bacteria > Bacteroidota > Bacteroidia > Chitinophagales > Saprospiraceae > Flavilitoribacter > Flavilitoribacter nigricans. The sequence goes on along the minus strand of NZ_PDUD01000030.1, from coordinate 124,574 downwards.
TGATGGAACTGGTACGGGATCAATCATGGTTGATCTTGCTACTCCCCCCACTGGTAATTTAACGATTAACGTGGTGGCATCTAAAACTGGTTGCAATGCTCCGAACGAAGTAATGACTTTGGATGTAGCGGCAGCGGCCGGACAAGTTTGTGGTACTGCCTTTTTGGAGGATTTTGAAGGTGTTCCTGTTAATACGGGTTTAACAAATAATACTTCTTCACAAGCTACCGTTGGACAGGGAACTGCTTTCCGTAACGGAGCTAGTCTAGGTGGTAATAGTTACTTCAGAGTACAGAATCAAAACAGTAGTAAGCAATTGGTCGCTAGAAATGTCGGGGGAACAGAGGTATATTGGGTATCAAACGATATCATTGTGGAGGAGTGTTGCCCAAGGGATATTTCCGTTGATATTTTTGGTGAAGCAGGAGACGCTACCGGAACAGTGGATTATGTACGGGTCTATTATCAGATAGACGGAGGAGCAGAACAATTGCTTGGTGAAGGATTGGGAGCTTTTACAAGCACGGTATCGGCAAATACTCAAGATCTTATGGGAATTGGAGAATCCAATATACTAAATTTAGTGGTGAGGGTAAGAAATGATGCAAGTAATGAGTACCACGGTTTCGATAATGTCAGTGTGACTCAGGGAACACTTGTAGAAGCACCTCAATTATTGACCATTACTTGTAATGCTGAAGGAGGCGGATCCACGGCAATAGTTTCTGCTGAATCCTCTTCAATGTCTACCATAAGCTATCAATTCAATGGAGGCACTGCGGGGCCTAACAATGAAATTAATGTGCCCATTGGATCGACTAATACGATCGTTTTATCAAATACCGACTTTCCTAATTGTGGTACAACGGAAGGTAGTTTTACTATAAATTCCGATGGTACCTGCGATATCTTACTCCCCATCGCCCTGCTCGACTTCTACGGTCGCGCCGAAGCGGATGCCATTGGTCTTTACTGGTCGACCACTACGGAGATCGACAACGATTACATAGCGGTAGAGCGCAGCCTGAACGGGGTTGATTTCGAAGAGATCGGTCGCGTGGAAGGCAATGGGACCACTACCGAAAAGCAGAACTATACTTATGTCGATAACTATCCGGTATCCGGTACGAATTACTACCGCCTGCGCCAGGTGGACTACGACGGTGCGGCCGAATACCATCCGGTTATTTCCGTATTGTTTGACCGGCCGCTGGAATTCAGAGTGAAAGTGTCGCCCAACCCGGCTCGCGAAACCCTGTGGGTAGACTGGACACTGCCTGAAAAGCAGGACGGCGTACTACGAGTATACGACATGCAGGGACAGCTGATGAGCCAGCGGGCGATCGCTCAGGGTAGCGGTCGTTACAATCTGCCGATCGGGGATTTGCCGGCCGGTATGTATGTGCTGCAAATGGAACAAGGTGGAAACTTGGAGACTTTGCGCTTTGTGAAAAAATAAACCTTCGAGTTTGCTAGAAACGAAAGGGGCAACTGCATAAACCGCAGTTGCCCCTTTCGTTTCTAATATCCATAGGTCATTCATCGGATTCTGCTTTCAATACCCGTAATACTGCCAGCAACAAAGCGCCGCTCATACGCTGCTTATAGTTGGGATTGATGTACTCAAATTCGATCAGCCCTTCCTGATTGACAATAAATACGGAAGGCACCGGTAAGAACCCATCATTTTTCCCACCTGACCAATCTAGTAGTCGTTCTCCGTAACGTTCCGGTGCTTTAAAAGCGATCCCAGTAGCCTGCATTAATTCACCCGAAGCATCTGAATACAGACGGTAGTTGATGTCATCCATGAGTTCGATATCCTTCAGTTTGTCGATGCGGTCCGGGCTCACGGCAATGACCTGATAACCCAGCTCAATAATGTCCAATTCAATCTCCCCTAAATCCTGCAGATGAGCGCTGCAGTACGGACACCATCCGCCCCGGTAAAAGATCAGAACGGTCGGCTTTTTACCAAGCACTTCCAAGAATCCGATGGTTTGCTCGTCCGTACCGATTACTTCGATGTTGGGAAAGGTTTCACCGACCAGCAGCGGGGCAACATCTTCCGCCTTTTCGGCAATTTGGGCGTGGATGCTGTTGGCAAAACTGAAGGTTATCGCCGCAATGAAGAATAGAGATCTTATAAACATGGTAATGAGATATTATTTAAGAGCTTTTGTAAATAGGTCGATAAGCAGGAAAGAGATCATTTCACTTTTTTACCGTTGAGTTCCTGTCCACCCTGAAAAAGTGTCAGGCTTTCGACTTTACCGTCCTTGACCATGAATTGTACCTGTGCGTTCACTACTTTGAGGTAGAATTCCGTTTCGGATTTGGCGTATAATGCAAATTTCTCCTGGCCGGTAGCCTGCCCGAATAGCTGCGGGCCCTCCCGGCTAATGACTATATTGAAGCCCGGTTGCAACTGATAAGTTCCGACATAGGTTTGCAAAGTAGCTTTGTCAACGGTTACTTCCTCCAATTCCGGTTTAGCGCCCATCTTAGCCAGCATGTCGACGGCATTGCTGTTAGCGGGATTAAGTTTTAACGATTGCTGGTAGTTTTTGATGGCCGCTTCGTTCTGTCCGTCCTTCATCAGCGCTTCTCCGTAGCTGTCGTATACGTTAGAAGATTCCGGAAAAGCATCCGTGTTGATCTTGAACACCGCAACGGCTGCCGGAGTATTACCACTTTCCAAGTAGTAATAGCCGAGATTATTTATTTCATTTTCATTGAGATCATAAGATTTCAGATCTGTCTTTTTAATCCGCATATAAGTCGGCCAGGCATCTTCGGCACCTTCCGCCTCAATGGCATTTTTGACAGTCACTGCCAGAGATTTTTTCACTTCGATTAGTTCCGCCCCGGGATTAAGCAGATGAAAACCGATATCATCGGCTCCTTTGGTAGAGTTGGTGAGTACCACAACGCCTTTACCGGATTCATTCACAAAACCCGCAAAAGTCCGGTACCCTCCGGTGCCTCCGTTGTGCCAGATCACGTCCCCTTCCGAACCTTCGGTAATATGCCATCCCAGTCCCACCCGGTTATTGCCGGCTTTATCGTGCCGGGCCTGGTGGGACAGTTGCATTGCCGGGTAAAGATCACTCTTTTGCAGCCCCAGATTGGCCGATAGATAAAGGAGCATATCGTGGAGCGAGCTGCGAATGGCTCCGGCGCCGGCCAGTGTGGGGATGTCCCAGTTAGACACTGGTCTACCCATGCGGTGGCCCGGGGCCAACTGTTCCCGCTGGGATGGGTTCAGGGTGATAGTGGTTTCCTGCAGGCCGAGTGGCTTCGCGATCTTTTCGAGCATCAATTCCTCGTAGGATTTCGCAGCGCTTCTCGCCAGTACATGGCCCAGAAGGCCCTGGGCCAGATTTGAGTATTCGTATTCCGAACCTATCTCCCGACGCAGCTGATGATTCTTTAAGAAATGGTACATCTGCTCTACGGTATAGTCGGCGTAGGGATTGGCCCTGTCCGCCGGTTCCATGTTATCCGGCAACCGGGTAAGCGAGGACGTATGATCCGACAAATGCCCCAAAGTAATGTATTGCTCTCCCCACATTGGCATCGTTACGGATTCCGGTAGGTATTTCTTAACCGGATCATCCAGTTCCATTTTACCTTCTTTTACCATTTGAGCCAATAAAATTCCTGTGAAAGTTTTCGAAATAGAGCCGATCTCGTAGATGGTATGTTCATCGACAGCTTCTCCGCCAATGGTAGCAGTACCGAAAGTATAATACCGAGGTCCGTCGGCGTCGATCACCCCAATTGCGATACTGGGACTGTAACCATTATCGATCCGGGCCTGAATATTTTTGACAACCTCATCGGACAGGTCGGTTTGGGCACAGAGTAAGGATTGTAAACAAAAGAACAGTAATAGGAAAGCGTATCTCATTTTACACAATTTAGGGTTAATCAGGATAGCTGATAACACGCACACGCTTGCAACGGGCGGTTGGAGATTCAGCCTATAAAGGGTTGTTTTTATAAAGGTACAACCCCTCTGGTCAATTGTGGTGAATGAGATCCGGAAAGGAAAAATAAAAATTGGAAGCAAAAAAAATCCTTCGTTCCGGATTAGACACCGAGACGAAGGATGATGATAAGATTTATACCTAATTCGTGTTTAGGATACCTGGGGGTATTTAGCTTTGACGAACATGAACAGGCCGTACAACAAAAGGCCTAATGCTACCAGAGCCACTAAAATAGTGCCCATGGTCTGTCCGCCCAGATATTCAAGTACGCCTTCAACGCCCCGGTATTGGGAAGGATCACTGGTGAGTGCAACGCGGCCGAGGAAATAAGCCATAATACCGTATACTACCGACCGGCTAATGAAACCGGCTTTTCCGAAGTTGCGATACAATTGACGTTCCTGACTACTTACACCGGTGTGATTAATATCTTCCATATATTTCTCTTTCAGGCCTTTATTCAATTGATAAATACCGACACCGACCAGAATCAGTGCGATAATACCGACCACGATCTGGCCCCAGGACTCCTGTAGGATCTGTCCCAGCATATCCTGTTTTGAACTACCACCGGAACTACTGCCGGTAAGCAGAGTAATGGCGTAAACGCCGAGCAATCCGTAGGCGGTACCACTGGCGGCATAGCCCGTACGCTTGACCAGACCTTCGGCATCGTTGCCTTCGTTGCCGGTATCTTCCAGCGATTTAATCCAGCGCCAGGCACAGTAAGAAAATAAACCGATTGCGATCAGCACCAACAGGATCTGACCAAAGGGCTGATTCTGGATCCAGCGGATAACATCCTTCATCCCACCGGGACCGGAAGCTTCTCCGATCACAGCGGCCAGCGCCACTCCGCCCAAAGCAGAATAAACCACACCTTTCGCTATATGTCCAAAAATGTAAAAATTTCGTTTCCAGTCGTTTGATAAAGTAGCTACAGTACTCATATAATATATTTAGATCAGTAAAGGGAATAAGCATTTGTCACTTTTATAACCATTATTTTAAGGCAACATGTTCGTTATCAATTGAATCGATCTTTCCATCTGCTTTGAAATCAAATTTTTCTTAAAAAAATATATACCTGCCGGAACTATCCAACAGGGTCTTACAGTTGTAATGTTCGAAATAAATAATCAACCTACTTCGATGATCTTTATGCAATATCATATCAGCTTTTTTCCTGCTCAGGAACAACTATCCGGTGGTCTGCTACCGGAGGGGCTGGATCAATATGGTATGGAACCGGTCCTCCCGGATTTTCATGATCATCGCTATCCCGAAAGGTTCTAACAACCTCGTGCTTTTTGCCCGCGGTTGTGGAAAACAACTGCGGCAAAACCATTTTCATTTTCTCTTAGTTTTCGCTCGTAGTCTGTTTTTTTCCAAGATCATTTCGGACCTATTTAGTATTCAGGTGGCGTAGTTCAATGGTAGAGCAGGGGATTGTCTATCCTCAAGTTACGGGTTCGAATCTCGTCGTCACCGCTGATTATGCAGGAGTAGCTTAATGGCCAGAGCGCGCGGTTTGGGACCGTGTAGGTATTCGTTCGAATCGGATCTCTTGCACTTTGAGGATCATTCGCAGCCATGCGATCATTGCAATTGTGAGTCATTAACGGTGGATCTAGTTTATCGGGTAAAACACCAGATTGTGGTTCTAGAGAACAGGGTTCGAGTCCCGGGTTCACCCAAGCGTCATGTGCGGATGTGTTGAAGTGTTGATGTGTGAAGGTTAGTAGTTGAAAACTGATGGGATCAACGCCTACCAACATGCAAACTTTAGCACCTTAACACATCAACACGTTGAGAATTGGCAATCAAGCTCTCGGGGTGAGAGCGTCCCGTTGAAGCCGGGAAGGGCAGGGTTCGACACCCGGGTTGCCACTAATATTGCGGAGTGTCCGAAGTTGGTATCGGGGAAGTCTCATAAGCTTCTGCCTTTGTGCCTCGTGGGTTCGAGTCCCATCTCCGCGACTATACTGACGTAAAAGTAGTTTGGACTTCCCAAACCACTTTGCGTCGAGTATAAATACGGGAAAGTAGCGCGTAACTGGTAGCGTCCCGGACTGTAAATTCGGTGCCTTAACTGGCCTTGCAGGTTCAAATCCTGTCTTTCCCCCAAATTGGATTACCATACCGGATCGCCCTGGTGGCCGTCAAATGGTAAACAGCATCTTAATAATCTACCTCAGTAGCCCAATTGGAAGAGGCGTCCCGCTCAGACCGGGGATGTTGGGGGTTCGAATCCCTCCTGAGGTACACTGCGGGAAACTGCATGATTGCCCGGTCGTCTAACGGCTAAGACACCTGGTTTTGAGCCAGGGAATGCAAGTTCGATCCTTGCCCGGGTTGCTGAGCGTTATTAAGAATTGCTTGTGTAACATATTGCTCCCGTCGTCTAACGGCTTAGGATACCTGACTTTCTATCAGGCGATACGGGTTCGATTCCCGTCGGGAGTGCAGATTAAGGCAGCTTTAATTAAAAAAGTACCGAGCTTCCTGATTTACAATATTCTTCAATATCAATATGTGCTGCACTCAACTTGGTTTAATCCTTCAGAACTAAACCGATTTTCTATTAGTACAGATTGAAAAGCTAATGTTTGGTCTATAATAGAATGATTCGGATTTATAACATTAAACTCAAAAAAGGTTGAACAGGGCGCTTTAGGACCGCAAAAACCTGCCTATCTTCATCATTAATCAAATGATAATATTTAATGGAATCTAACGGATGGGTTTCACTGCCTATAGCTTTGATTCGCTATTTTTTTCTAACATTTTTATTTCGATCTCGGCCCAAAAGGACGAGCTAAAATTGAAATTATAAAAAGCATTGCACTATCTGTCTATGCTTTCAGTAATTGCGGCATAGCCGATATACTTACGGTTATTTGATTTTTATGGACCCACAATCGAAGAAAAATTTGGAGTTTGAATTCGTTCGAATATTCGTTAAATCTTTGAATCCAGATTTAAAAGATGCTGTAAAAGAATTTGAAGAACCTGATGCAATTATCCAAATTAATCCTCTAACTGGAATTGAAGTGACCCAAGTTTTTAACCAAGCGCAAGAAGGTGAGCTTCGGGTAAAGTTTGAGGGAAGTTGGGAGCGCATTATAAGTAATGCCACAAGTATTTGGAATACAATTGGGCTACCCTCTGCTCACGTATCAGTTTATTTCTCAGGAAATTACTATGTGTCTAAAAATAATTCATGGGTGGTCGCAGAGAATTTGGTTAATTTCATAGCTAATCACATACCGCAAAAAGGTGCATATTATAATTCGTCAGATTCAATGAATATTGAACGCTTTGGCATTACACGTTTTTCTATCGAAAGGATCATAAATTATGATAAAGTAGTTTGGAGCTATAATGATTCGATATGGGTGCCAAATCTAGAAATAGATTCTATTCAAGAAGCGATCGACAAAAAGGAGGCAAAAAGAAATTCTTACCTTAAAAGTTGCAAAAAGATATGGTTACTCCTTGTATTAAATAGCAGAAAGGGATCTGGAAGTTTTGAGATTAGAAAAGAGGTTATTAGACATATATATGACTTTGCATTTGACCGAGTCTTTATTTTCGAATCTCTGACACAAAAATATTTTGAACTTCATAATGAGGTATCATATAATAGCCTCTAGCCACTCAGTCATTGCTGTAGGTGCGACCGATTGTCTAGCGGAACTTAGTCAAAAAAAATGATTTACCACACATCCAATAAGGAAATTTCTCGCATCAACTTATGGAAAGTTGACGATGACACTTTTAGGATCATTGAGTACGATAAGTTGATGCCAATCATGACCGGTTCAGATTATACCATTGTCAGCAAAGAATTAGTTGTTGCTTTTGAGGAGCTTCTCGCAGATGAAGTCGAAATAAGACCAATAAAAATCATTCGAAAGTCTACAAATGAAGAATGGAACGGATTTTATGAGTTAATCATAAAAGAACATATCGATCCTGAAAAGATCAAAATAACCAACGAAAATGAGCGAAGTGTATGGCAGTACCACTATCAGCTATTTGTTTCAGAAACTTTGAAAAATAAAATTGAATCAGAAATTAGAGGAGCATTTGAGTTTTCCGAAGGATTTAGCCTATTCATATAGGGATGCGTAGATACGGAATAAGAGTTGGCCCACAGGCTGATCTTTTCTTGAAGAAACGGCCCCCGGATGAAATCCCAAAAAGATGAGGATTCCATCCGGAGGATTAACGGCCGTCAGGCCCCCATCGACTTGAGGGCATTCACAAATACATCCAATTCTTTCGGCGTGGTGTAGATATTAGGCGTGATCCGGCAGCCACGTACGCCGGGGCGGTTGATCGCAACCGTCCAGATCCGGTGTTTTTTCATAAGGGTGTCCGCCAGTTCGGCCGGCTCCATGCCTTTGACCCCTACGTTGGCGATACCGCAGGAGCGGTGCGGTTCTACGGGCGTATTGACTTCAATGTGCGGCAGATCGCGGACCTGTTTGGTCCAGTATTGCTGCAGGTAGCGCAGCCGGGCTTCCTTCCGGTCGGGCCCGAGGCGCTGGTGATATTCCACCGCGTTTCCGATGGCGAGATCCGTATGTACCGGATGGGTGCCGAGGTGATTCAATCGCAAGATATCATCGTCTTTGCGTCCCATCTCGGCAAACAGGGGCCAGATGCCGGGTACCTTACCTTTCTTGACGTACAGCATACCGGCGCCGAGGGGGACGCTGAGCCATTTATGCAGGCTGGTCCCGTAATAATCGCAATCCAGATCGCGCATGTTGAAATTGATGTGGCCAAAAGCGTGGGCACCGTCCACCATGACGTCGACCCCCTTGCTGTGGGCCATATCACAGATCTTGCGAATGGGCAGCACCTGTCCGGTGATGTTAACCAGGTGGCAGACCATCAGCAGCCGGGTTTTGTCGGTAATAGCATTGGCGTAGAGTTCTACGATCTCGCCGTCCGAACGGGGATGATTGGGGACCGAAACTTTTTTATTGACTACCCCGTGACGTTGCGCCTGCAGCTCAAACATATCCAGCATGGCACCGTAATCCTGGAGGGCCATAACGGCTTCATCCCCGGCCTGCCAGTGTTGTCCGCCGATGATCAGGTCGAGCGATTCGGTCGTATTGCGGGTGATGACCACCTCTTCCGGATCGCAGCCGGCCAGTTCGGCCAGTTTGGCGCTCATTGCTTTTTTGTTGTCCCACTGCACTGTGCGCATATAGTAAGAGCCCTGGTAATTGATCTCCCGCACGTGGTGGATGAAATTCTCCAGCGTTTCCTGCGGAACAAAGCAGTAATAACCATTTTCCAGGTTGATGTAATCGGGTTTGAGACGATAGCCGCTGCGGATCTGCGCCCAGAAAGTTTCATCCTGAGCGGCTGCGTCCGGGCTAAGATGGGCGATGCCGTCCACCAGTTCATCCAGCTTGGTAAACAGAGCCGGAGAGCCAACACTCAGGGCGGTAAATTTTTTGAGAAATGTTCGTTTATTCATACTAATCCTGATTTGTGCGCTTGCCGGGTTATACGTAGACGGAGCGACGGTAATTCACCGGCAACGCTTAATAATGTACCTGGATGGAAGATACAAATTAATCCTTTAGCCGAACGGCTTAACACGCCTGGTAGACGTCATTGCATAAGCATTTCGGTAACCGGATTAGTACGTCGAAATAGGTGGGTAATCAGAATTGAAAAGTACATAAAGAGAATGGGTGTCTGAAGACCATTAATCCAACTGCGCCTGCATTTTTAAAAACATCTCCCGGTGGGCCGGCTGGTTGCCCCCGAACCAGGGGCCGATCTTACGGATGCTCCAGGGTTTGGGAATGGCATAGCTGAAACTCAGGTTACCGTATTCGTAATAGACGGTATCTGATGCCCATTTGATCTCAGCGTGCAGCGGCCGGTTAACGGGAATCTGCAGTACCGGCCCCGTAACGAAACGACCTTCTTTGGGGTTGATGTAAGCGGTAACTTCAATGGTATTTGCTGTGGCGGCCGGACGCCATCCGAGCATCACGGAATGAGTGGAGTTACTGTTGAAAAAATTGGTCATGCCTCCGATCTTGTTCCAGTCGTAGATATCCCTTCCGCCGGTATAGTCGGTATCCTCCTGACTCCACCAACAGGAGGGTGTGAACGTCAGATCGGCGGTATAATGATCCGCCCCGAAATGAGGCGCCGGAAAATCATTCGGACGAAAATCGTGATTGCCGGCCTCCACCCGGTATTCCGTCCAGTCTTCTTCCTGGACAGGTACCAGAAACAGCAACAATAGTGCGGCTATTACTGCTGCTTCTGATCCGTACCGAATGAGGTGATGCATAATGCTTTTGATTGCTCCCCGTGGGAAAGGAATAGGAATTAAAAATTAAAAGCTGGTTAGCATTCCCGGGAAACATCAGAATATTAGTACTCATACTGTGCATCTAATTTCCGGAATCTATTCCATCTTGATCACCTTTTGAACAGTGGACTGCCGGCCCCGGTTCAACTCCAATAAATACATCCCTCCCGGTAGAGCAGAGAGGTCTAGTTGAAGGTTTGATCTGGTCAGGTGATCTTCTTCCATGATCACCCGCCCGCGCAGATCGAGCAACCGCACCTGTACTCGTTCATTGAGATGCTCATCGAAACTGACAGTCAGGAGCTGCACTACCGGATTAGGGAAAATTCGAACCCCAAAGGCTTCCGGATCAAGCGTAGGTACCAGACACTGCGCATCGCCGGCCCCAAGCACATTGAGTTGTAGCGTTCGAATGGTACGACAGGTGCCGGAATCATAAAGCGTATCGACGTATAAGCCGGCTTCGCCGTAGCCGTAGAGACTGTCTCCCGCGCAGATGGCTGTATCCACAGCAATGGTCTCCAACGGTATTCTGTGGTAGTTGACCGTAACGATAGAGTCACAGCCATTACTGGCGATAAAGGTGGAGATTTCAGTGGTCGTTTCCGGAGGGCCCTGTAGGGTTTCATCGCAAACAGTGATATCGAGCGTGCTTTGATGGACGGGGGTTAAACTCAGTACCAGTGTTCGGATAGAATCGCAGCCATTGCTCCCAATAAAAGTATCGGTATAAGTGCCGGGCGCAGCGTAACCCTCCAGGCTTTCCCCTTCACAGATCTCGCGCTCTATGGTAGTGCTGACCGGTGACAAAACGGTAAGTTGTAAGGTACGGATCGAATCGCAACCACTGGCTGCGATAAAAATATCTCTATACATTCCGGATGCATCGTATCCCTCCAGGCTTTCACCGGCACAAATTTCCCGACTGATGGTCGTGCTGATGTTGTCATTGACCGTGAGGACAAGTATTCTGGTGGAATCACATCCATTAGCTGCAGTGAAGGTATCGGTATAAGTGCCGGACGCATCGTATCCCTCGACATTCCCGCCGGCGCAGATCTCCCGACTGATGGTGGTACTGATATTTTCATTGACCGTGAGGACAAGTATTCTTGTGGAATCACATCCATTAGCTGCAGTAAAGGTATCGGTATAAGTGCCAGACGCATCGTATCCCTCGACATTCCCACCGGCGCAGATCTCCCGACTGATGGTCGTGCTGATGTTATCGTTGACCGTGAGGACAAGTATTCTTGTGGAATCACATCCATTGGCTGCAGTGAAAGTATCGGTGTAAGTACCGGACGCGTTGTATCCTTCTACGTTTCCACCGGCGCAGATCTCCCGACTGATGGTCGTGCTGACGTTATCGTTGACAATTAGGACAAGTGTTCGGGTGGAATCACATCCATTAGCTGCAGTAAAGGTATCGGTATAGGTGCCGGAAGCATCGTATCCCTCGACATTTCCACCGACACAAATTTCCCGACTGATGGTGGTACTGATATTTTCATTGACCGTGAGGACAAGTATTCTTGTGGAATCACATCCATTAGCTGCAGTAAAGGTATCGGTATAGGTGCCGGAAGCATCGTATCCCTCGACATTTCCACCGGCGCAAATTTCGCGGCTGATGGTGGTGCTGATATTATCGTTGACGGTGAGTACGAGTGTTCTGGTAGAATCACATCCATTGGCTGCAGTGAAGGTGTCGGTATAAGTACCGGAAGCGGCATATCCCTCGACGTTTCCACCGGCGCAAATTTCGCGGCTGATGGTGGTGCTGATGTTGTCATTGACGGTCAGAACAAGGGTTCTGGTAGAATCACACCCATTAGCTGCAGTAAAGGTATCTGTATAGGTACCGGACGCATCGTATCCCTCGACATTTCCACCAGCGCAGATCTCTCGATTGATAGTGGTGGTAATATTATCGTTGACAATTAGGACAAGTGTCCGGGTAGAATCACAACCATTAGCTGCAGTGAAAGTGTCGGTATAGGTGCCGGAAGCATCGTATCCCTCGACGTTTCCACCGATACATATCTCCCGATTGATGGTGGTACTGATATTATCGTTGACAGTGAGCACGAGTGTTCTGGTGGAATCGCATCCATTGACTGCGGTGAAAGTGTCAGTATACGTACCGGAAGTGTCGTATCCCTCGACGTTTTCACCAGCGCAAATCTCCCGGCTGATGGTCGTGCTGATATTATTGTTGATGGTGAGCAAGAGCGTTCTGGTTGAATCACATCCATTGGCTGCGGTGAAAGTGTCAGTATACGTTCCGGACGCATCGTATCCTTCGACGTTTCCACCGGCGCAGATTTCCCGACTGATGGTGGTGCTGATATTCTCGTTGACAGTGAGCACTAGTGTTCTGGTGGAATCACACCCATTAGCTGCAGTAAAGGTATCGGTATAAGTACCGGAAGCATCGTATCCCTCGACGTTTCCACCGGCGCAGATCTCCCGACTGATGGTCGTGCTGATGTTATCTTTGACGGTCAGCACGAGCGTTCTGATGGAATCACAGCCATTAGCTGCGGTAAAAGTGTCGATATAGGTACCGGAAACGGTATACCCTTCGATATTTCCACCAGCACAGATTTCCCGGTTAATGGTGGCGCTACTGGATTCCAAAACGGTCAGGATCAGCGTTCGGGTCGAGTCACAACCGTTGATGGTGGTGAATTGATCCACATAAGTTCCGCTGGTGGCGTATCCCTCAAAGGTTTCCCCCGCGCAGATAGTTTGTTGGATCTCCTCCCGCAGTTCGGTGCAAATGTAGGACACAAAGGTATTGATCACTTCGTTGGTCACGATGGGTTCGTTTCGATCAAAATAAATATTGGCCTGGTTGGTGATCTGGGCCCCTTCTTCCAGGTCCGCCAGCCTATTGATCCGGAACAGGACATAACCCTGACTACCTTCTAGGTTGGTGGTACTGTCCGGTAGTAAGATATCATCAAAAAAGAAGGTTAGCGTACGATCGGCGATCTCCGCGCGGTAACGATGACTGGCACTCACCACCTGGAAAGAACTAATATCCAGCAACGGATGCAATTCGTCTGTGATCCGAATATTGAAAGCCGTATCATTACCGGTATTTTGGAACCGGATCAGGTATTCCAATTCCTCTTCCTCAAAAAGCGTGAGATAATCCGGACCGTAGCCGACGGGGTCGACCTGTTTATCGTTCGGATCGAAGGAACAGCGGAGCAGAGAACGATAGTTATCCGTTTGACTGATAATATTAGCGGCATCCTGTATCCGGGCTTTAAAGGTGAGTGAATCTCCGATGAACTGAGCGGTAGGCATGTGTAGAAAAAATTCTATTTTCCTTTTTTCCAAAGGCGCCAGCCCGGAAAAATCCCAGGTTAAGGTTGGGCCGTCCATACTCGACGGAGGAATGGCCGCGGATACGAATTCGGTGCGATCGTCAATATTCAGTTCGATACTACCGTCGGTAGTGGCGTCGCCGGTGTTTTCGTAAATGAGCGAAAAACGAACCTCGTTATCACAGCGGGTGATACTACTGAACAGAGAAATGTCAAAATTTTTGGTGCCACCTGTAAAATTGAAAGCGAAGTCGACTCCGGTTAGTTGTTGTCCGTTGGCTATTTCAATAGTTTTGGGTTCCTCCTCTGCAGACTGAATATTGTTATCAAAAAAGCTGGCTTCCATTTGGTAAGTACCCACCGGTAGGGTAATCGAATAATCACCCTCTTCATTGGTGAAAACCTCAAAGTCAAAATCCGGACTGGTGATCCTCGCATTAGCTAAAGCCGGCTCCCCTGCGTCTCGTTGCTTATTACCGTTAAGATCGATAAAGGCAGTGCCCGCTACGTTGAAATCCTGGGCAAGATTTTCTATCCATGAAAATTTGCCCTGGTATTGGTAGACAATATCATCCCAACCATCATGGTCGATATCACCTTTAGAGACTTGTGATGCCTGCGTCTGATAATGTTGAAAGCTGGAGTTAAGAACATTGTTCGGGTCAAAAAAAGTGACTTCCAGAAATTCCGAATCAAAACCAAAGTTGACATGCACCTGGTCCTTAATACCATCCTTATTAAAATCGTAGAAAAAATAGTCTTCGGAAAGCGTTACAGAGGATCCGGTTACACTGGAAAGCGTACCATTTGCCAATTTATTGATGCGGTAATTCCCGGATTCCTGACCGGGAGGAATGTAGTAGCCTACGATCAGGGAATCATTGAGGAAAGTCGAATTAGGAGCAATACCTTGCTTTCGGGTGACGGAAGTTTCATTAACGAAATTTGCGTTACCATCGTTAAATCGGATAGAATAGGTGCCATCCCGATCAATTAGCATATCCGCCAGACCATCTTTATTGAGGTCCTGCATAAATATCATCGTGAATGTTAGATCCGTAAGTTCTGCTCTGATCGAAAAATTGCCGGCACCGTCGGTGTTTTCCAGTAGGATGGGGGTAGCGGTGCGACGGTAAAGAATATCTATGTCACCGTCCTGATCCATATCTTCCAGATGAAAAACCGGGTTAGAATAGACCTGGTCCCCCTCCGGGTAGTAGAAGGTATGCTGGGATTCGAATCGGTCCTGTTTCCCATTCCCCGCTTCAAAATATTTCATCCAGGTCACAAAAGCATCTTCGGAGGCCTCACTGAAAAGAATGAGGTCTTCAAGTCCGTCTCCGTCCAGATCTGCGTGTGTGATGTGCTCTATGGGAAGCTCAAAGGTGTTGGACTCTACAATTTGCCATCTATCCTTATCACTATTGAAAGGAGGGCGATTAATAAGACCAGTAAAGACAGAATCCTTTACCGTCAGTATATCATCGTTGCCATCAGCAGTAATATCGAAAAACACGAACTTTTCCGGTGAAAGCCAACTCAGGTCGAACAAGGATTGTGGTTGTCCAAACTGTTGCCCCAAAACTGGAAGTGAAAGCACCAAAGAAAACAGAGCGGTATACCCATACCGCCGGAGTGGTAAAGAAAAGGTCATATACATCAGATTAGCGCCTTCCAGTTCAGGAGGGTTTGGAGAGAAAGGCTTTATTCAAAAAATCGCTTAAATATAATATATAATTTTTCCCTAAAGCGTGGTTCTTCAATAGAATCTTCAAATTCAGGCTTGAATAATCATTAGCACCGAAACATCACTTGATCACCGGATTTTTATGATTTTGCTAAGCGTGGAACGATCTTCCATAACAATATGCAAAAAGTACATACCGGGATCAATATCGGGCCATTCCAATGAGATCTTCGGACTTACCAGTCGTTTTTCCTCAGCCAAAATACGCCCCTGCACATCCAGCAATTGCAGACGAACCGGTTCGTTGAGATGATCATCAAAACGAACCGTAAGTTGCCGGTAGAATGGGTTGGGAAAAATGGAGATCCCTAGTTCTGCCGGTTCGTACGTAGGTACCAGACACTGTGCGTCGCCGGCATCGAGAAAACCAAGCTGTAGGGTTCGGATGGTACCGCAGATGCCGGAATTATAAAGCGTATCGACGTATAAGCCGGCTTCGCCGTAACCGTAGAGACTGTCACCCGCGCAAATGGCCGTATCCACGGCAATGGTCGCCAGCGGAATTCTGTGGTAGTTGATCGTGACGATGGAATCACAGCCGTTAGTGGCGACGAGCGTGGACGTTTCGGTGGTCGTTATCGGAGGCCCCTGCAGGGTTTCATCGCAAATCGTGATATTGAGTGTGCTCTGATAAACGGGTAGTAATCGCAGTACCAGGGTTCGGGTTGAATCGCAGCCATTGCTGCCGGTAAAAGTATCGGTGTAGGTTCCGGGTACAGCGTACCCCTCCAAGCTTTCCCCTTCGCAGATCTCGCTTTCAATGGTAGTGCTGACCGGTGCCAAAACGGTAAGTTCTAAAGTGCGGATCGAATCGCAACCGCTGGCTGCGGTAAAGGTATCGGTGTACGTACCAGAAGCATCATAACCTTCGACATTTTCACCGGCACAAATTTCGCGGCTGATGGTGTTACTGATATTATCGTTGACGGTCAGGACAAGAGTCCTTACGGAATCACATCCATTAGCCGCAGTAAAGGTATCGGTATAGGTGCCGGACGCATCGTATCCTTCGACATTTCCACCGGCGCAGATTTCGCGGCTGATGGTGGTGCTGATATTCTCGTTGACGGTGAGCACGAGTGTTCGGGTAGAATCACATCCATTGGCTGCGGTGAAAGTATCAGTATACGTACCGGACGCATCGTATCCTTCGACATTTCCACCGGCACAAATTTCTCGACTGATAGAGGTGTTGATATTCTCGTTTACGGTCAGAACTAGCGTTCTGGTAGAATCACATCCATTAGCTGCGGTGAAAGTGTCAGTATACGTCCCAGACGCATCGTAACCTTCGACATTTCCACCGGAGCAGATTTCCCGGCTGATGGTCGTGCTGATGTTATCGTTGACGGTGAGTACGAGCGTTCGGGTGGAATCACACCTATTGGCTGCAGTGAAAGTATCAGTATAGGTACCGGAAGCATCATAGCCTTCGACATTTTCACCGGCACAGATCTCCCGGCTGATGGTGGTGCTGATGTTATCATTGACGATTAGTACGAGCGTTCGGGTGGAATCACACCCATTGGCTGCAGTGAAAGTATCAGTGTACGTACCAGCCGCATCGTAACCTTCTACATTTCCACCGGCGCAGATCTCCCGGCTGATGGTGGTGCTGATGTTATCGTTGACGATGAGTACGAGGGTTCTAGTGGAATCACACCCATTGGCTGCGGTGAAGGTATCCGTATAGGTACCCGAAGCATCGTAACCTTCGACATTTCCACCGGCGCAAATCTCCCGGCTAATGGTGGTGCTGATATTCTCGTTGACGGTCAGAACTAGCGTTCTGGTAGAATCACATCCGTTGGCCGCAGTGAAGGTATCGGTATAGGTGCCGGAAATGGAATATCCTTCTACGTTTCCACCGGCACAGATCTCCCGGTTAATGGTAGCGCTACTCGATTCCAAAACGGTCAGGATCAGCGTTCGGGTCGAGTCACAACCGTTGATGGTGGTGAATTGATCGACATAAATACCGCTGGCGGCGTATCCTTCAAAAGTTTCACCCGTGCAGATGGTCTGCTGGATCTCCGCCCGCAGTTCGGTGCAAATATAGGATACAAAGGTATTGACCACTTCGTTGGTCACGATGGCTTCGTTTCGGTCAAAGTAAATATTGGCCTGATTGGTGATCTGGGCCCCCTCTTCCAAATCCGGCAGCGCATTGATCTGGAACAGCACGTATCCCTGGCTACCCGTGAGATCAGTGGTGCTGTCCGGGAGTAAAATATCGTCAAAATAGAACGTCAGCATCCGGTCCTCAATCTCCGCGCGGTAGCGGTGACTGGCGCTCACGACCCGAAAGGTGTTTATGTCCAGTAGCGGATGTAATTCGTCGGTGATCCGGATATTGAAGGCGGTATCATTACCAGTGTTCTGAAAACGGACCAGGTATTCCAGTTCATCCTCGTCCATTAGCGTGAGATGGTCCGGGCCGTAGCCAATGGGATCAACCTGTTTATCGTTCGGGTCGAAAGAACAGCGAAGCAGTGAACGGTAGGTGTCCGTCTTACTAATGATATTAAATGCGTCTTGGATACTGGCCGAAAAGTAGAGGGAATCTCCAATGAACTGAGCCGTAGGCATGTGCAGAAAAAACTCAATTTTCCTTTTTTCCAGCGGAGCCAACCCGGAAAAATCCCACTTTAAGGTCTGGCCATCAATACTTGACGGAGGAACGGCCGCGGATACAAATTCGGTGCGATCGTCAATATTGAGTTCGATGCTACCATCGGTAGTGCCGTCACCGGTGTTTTCGTAGATGATCGAAAAACGGACCTGGTTATCGCAGCGGGTGATATTACTGAATAGCGCAAGGTCGAAATTTTGGACACCATTGACAAAGTTAAACGCAAAATCAATGCCGCTAAGCTGCTCGTTTCCGCTTATTTCTACGGTCTTGGGGCCCGCTGCTGTGGATTGAATGTTATCATCAAAATAGCTGGCTTCGAGCTGATAAGAACCCTCCGGTAAAATGATGGAATAATTGCCCGCCGCATTGGTGTACACATCAAAGTCGAAATCCGGACTGCTGATCCGGGCATTGGCTAAAGCCGGCTCGCCTTCGTCCCTTTGTCCATTCCCATTTATATCAATGTAAGCAGTGCCCGATACATTAAAATCCTCGGCCAGATTTTCGATCCAGAAAAATGCAGTGCCATCAAAGTACACGATATCGTCCCAACCATCATTATTGATGTCACCTTCCCCGGCAAGTACAGCCTGGACCTGATAGACCTGGGTGTCGGCGTGAAAGAAAAAGTTTTCCTCTTTGAATAGTCCAACTTCCAGAAATTCCGAACCAAAACCCAAATTATAATGGACCTGGTCTTTGTTCCCGTCCTTATCGAAATCGTGGTAAAAGAATTTTTCAGAAAGTATAACCTGTGATTCAAATAGCCTGGTTAGTGAATCATTCACCAGCTCGGTAATATGGTAGACGCCCGTTTCCTGCCCGGTAAAGAAATAATTTCCTACGATCAAGGTGTCATTGATAAATACGGAGTTGTCAGCAATCCAATTATCTCTGGATATGGGGGTAGGATCAATAAAGTTGGCATCGCCATCATTGAAAAATATACCGTAGTTCCCATCCCGATCGATCAATATGTCCGCCAGACCATCCTGATTAAGATCCTGCATATACATCAGCCCGAAGTCAAAATCCGTAAGTTCCGTAATCGCAAAATTGCCGGCACCATCGGTATTTTCCATGAGTTGCGGGGTGGAGTAAGGACGGTAGAGAATGTCGATATCACCGTCTTCGTCCATATCTTCAAAATGGACCAGCGGATTGGTGTACACTTCGCTTTCCAGCGAAACATAAAATGTTTCTTGAGCTTCAAAATGAGCGGTGGCACCAGTCCCCTCCTGAAAGAACTTGAGCCAGGTCAGGAATTTATATTCCCCTCCTTTTCCCAAAAGGATCAGATCCTCTACCCCATCACCATCCAGGTCGGCGTATTGTATAGCTGTTAAACTGTATTCACTGCTATTGATTTCCAGGTCGGTATTGCTAATGAGTTGCCAGCCGTTATTGGCCGGTCTGTAGATATAGGCAAAGACGGTATTACCCTGGATAGTGAACAGGTCATCATATCCGTCACCATTGGCATCGAATAAGCGGAATTGTTCCGGTGGTGAAAAACTCTGATCCAGGAGGAACTGCGGTTGCCCGAATTGACCAAGAGCGGAAATGGTAAATACAAATAAGAACAGGACAGTATGCGCATACCGTCGGAGCTGGGTAGCATATTTCATATACATCAGATTGGCGCCTTCTTTAAAAGAGGGGAAGGAAAAAGGCCTTATTAAAAAATTCAGAATAAATATAAGGCTTAGTTTCTCCTTTCCGGAAGCTTTTCCAATAGAATCCTTAAATTCAGGCTTGAATAAGCATTAGTATCATGGAAAAAGGAACCCGCCGGAGCGAACTGGCGAAATGGGTACGACTGTATACAAAAGACTTACTGCTATGGGCAATCAATAAGACCGCCGATCGTCATCTGGCGGAAGATCTGGTACAGGAAACTTTTCTGGCGGCTGCCGAAAACATGGAAGCATTTAAGGGCGACAGTCAGGTCCGCACCTGGCTGCTGGGTATCCTGAAGAATAAGATCGCCGAGTATTATACCCGCACACTGCGTAAGTACGTGGGGCGCCCCTTACCGATGGAAGACCTGAGTACCTATTTCGTAGCCGGAGGGCACTGGACAAAAGAAGCTCAGCCCAATGCCTGGGGCGCTTCTGCGGAAAACCTGACCGATATTCCGGCTTTCAACCGCATACTGGATAACTGCATAGAACATTTGCCCGAAATAATGAATGCCTGTATCCGGCTGAAATTCCTGGACGAAAAAAAAGGTGCACAAATTTGTCAGGAATTAGGAATAACTGCTACCAATTACTGGCAATTGATCCGGCGGGCCAAGCTCCAGCTGAGAGATTGTCTGGAAAATAACTGGTTTAAAGCTAAGTAATACGATCCATGATCAGAAAATTAATGCTGTCGTGCCGTGATGCCACGGCATTGATGGAAAAGAGATACCGGGAAGAGATCTCCTTTGCAGAGCGGATCCAGCTTGCTGTTCATGTGACTTTGTGCGCTGCCTGCAGACGGTATCAGAAACAAAGTGCCTGGCTCGAAGGGATCTTTCGATCCAGAGATCAGCAGATCATGGAGGAAGAGGTAGATCAGCAGGCCGGTGAGTTGGAAGAAAAGATCCTCCGGCAATTGGAGGAAAATGAATAAAATACCGTTCTTGCTGATCATTGGTAGATAACTTGTGGTTATACTATCGTTGCCCGACACAAAAGCACCGGTTATGAAAAAAAATAACACCTTTTGCGCACTGGCTTTTCTGGTGTGCTGCAGCCTGATCAATGCACCGGTTTTTGCCCAGACGGATCTACAGCAAAGAGTCTTTATCCTGGGAAATTTTGCTGATATCCCCGACAAATCCGAATTTCTTACCCAACTCGAACGGATCTTCAACACATCTTCCGCTCCCTTTACGCTGGTATTGAACGGAGACATGGTTTCCCAAAAAGTTAAGAAGGAAGGAGCTGCCGACCAGCTCGCTCCCCTGCACGCCGTGATCGACCTGGTCAATCGCCATCCGGAAGGAACATTGGTGATGGTACCCGGCGACCGCGACTGGAATGCCGGCCAACGGGGTGGAGAGAAAAGCGTAGTCCGACTGGAAGACGATATCAAAGATTACTGGGATGATATGGACGGCGACCGCTTTCACTGGGCGGGCGATAATGCCTGTCCTGGTCCCGAAGATTACGAAGTGGCCGAAGGTCTCGTGATCGCAGCCATCAATACCCAGTGGTGGAATCATCCCTACGATAAACCACAGGAAGCGGATGCGGAATGCGACGGACTTACCGCCGATAATCTCAAAGAAGCGATCGATGATATCATTGAAGAAAACAGAGATAAAAACCTGTTGATCGTCGGGCACCATCCCATCGTTTCGCTCGGCAACTACGGAGGATATTTTTCGCTCTGGGACCAGCTGAGTCCACTGCCGGTAATCGGTAGTTTTCGTACCGCTTACCACGCTAATGCGGGTAACCAGTTTGACCTGGCTAATCCTCGTCTGCAGGTCTATATCAACCTGATGGAAACGCTTTTGCACGCTCATGATAACCTGATCTATGCATCCGGGCACGAGGTGAACCAGCAGATCCTGACTTTCGGGAATAATTATCTGGTCAACAGCGGGGCACCGACCAAAGCAAAATTTGCTACCAGTAATAAGAATACCGTATACAGCGCCGCCGAAGCGGGTATTATGGAATTGGATTACGCCGCGGACGGCCAGGTGGAAGTCGTGCTGTGGACCGCTAAATCCGGGCAGGATATGCAGCGCGGTGAGGCCCGGACCTTATTTCAGTCGGCCTGCAGCCGAACGGCCGTGGAAACGGGCCTGGTCAATACCGCCTATGTACCCTGCAAGGATGTACTGGTGAAAGCGGACAGCATGGAACAGCACTACACCGAGACGGTCGAGTTTGCGGCAGGACCTGAATACAAGGCGAGTGCCTGGAAAAGACTCTGGTTCGGCGATCACTACCGCGATAGCTGGATGCAACCGGTGAAAGTGCATTATCTCGACCTGGATACGACTTTTGGTGGCCTGACCATCTACAAAAAAGGCGGTGGGCGGCAAACGACATCCCTGAAATTCAAATCCGGTAACGGCACGGAATTCACCTTCCGATCGGTCAATAAGGATCCGGTTAAGTCTCTGACCTACGATCTGCAGCAGACGATCGCCGCGGATGTCATCCGGGACCAGACCTCCAGTCAGCAACCCTACGGGGCGATGGCGGTTTCGTCGCTTCTGGATAAAGTCGACATTCTGCACGCGCATCCCAAGTTGTATCTCCTGCCGGATGATCCCAAACTGGGACCATTCCGACCAAAGTACGGTGGCCTTTTCGGCATGCTGGAAGAAAACCCGGGTAAAAAGAATAATGAGGATCAACTGTTCGGACAGGCGGACGAAATTGATAAAAGCGCGGCTATGTACCGCCATTTTTACAAGCACCAGCGGACAAAGATCGATCTGGAGGAATTCGTCCGGGCCCGCCTTTTCGATATGCTGATCGGTGACTGGAGTAAACACGAAGATAACTGGAAATGGGCGGGCTACGACCGCGATGATTTCCGGGTCTACCGCCCGATACCGCGCGATCGGGATCATGCCTTTTCCCGGCAGGACGGAATTATCAACTGGATTGCCGACCGACCTTTCGGTATTCCGACCATCCAGAATTTCGGCTATCACTTTCACGGGATCCGCAGCCTGACTTATCAGGCCCGGTATATGGATCGCTTTTTGTTGCAGGAAGCCGGCCGCGATATTTTTCTGGAACAGGCCCGATACCTGCAGGAGCATATTTCGGAAGCAGATATCGATTACGCCGTCCGGCAGATGCCGCCGGAAATTTACGAACTATCCGGAAAGGTCATTGCCGCCAAGCTGAAAAGCCGGATCGGTGAATTGGAGGAAGCTGCGCTGGTATACTACGATCAGTTGGCCGACGAAGTGGACGTAACCGGCTCCAACGACCGGGAATTCTTCGAGATAAGCTATTTACCGGAAGGTAATTTGAAAATAACCGTGTACTCCGTGGAGGATGACGAGAAAGGGAAGGCCATTCTTTACGACCGGACCTTCCTGCCGTCCGAAACCGACGAAGTACGGCTTTGGGGACTGGGTGATGACGACATCTTTTCCGCTACGGGCGGATCATCGCCGATACGGGTACGGGCTTTTGGCGGGCCGGGGGAAGATCATTTTCACGATCAGGCGCAGGCTACTACCCTGATGTACGATAAAGGAGATGGCACAGAATACGACCTGCAGGGCGGTGCCCGCAATGCCCATTTCTGGAATAAGGATATGTACGAATACAGCCGAATGCGCTTCGGGTACAACTATTCCTCACCGGTATTGGGCCTGGGATACAGCGGTGCTCTGGGCGTTGGCCTGAACCTGGGATATTTTTTCAAGATCCGCAAATTCGGGAAAGAGGATTACGCCAGTACGCATACCATTACGGTGGGAGCCACCACGGAGGGAAATAAGCGTGCCAGTTATCAGGGCCGTTTCCACCAGGTGATTCGCCGGTGGGACCTATTGTTGGGGGCGGATGTTAACGATACCAGTGTACGGAATCGCTTTTTCGGGATCGGGAACAATACGGAGAATTTCCAGAATGAATTTGGAGTGGAGTACTTTCAGCCGAAGTTGAGTAGTTTCCTGTTTTCGCTGGGATTGAGACGGGACTTCTGGCAGCAAAGCTACTTTTCCGTCCGCCTTGGTGTAGAACAGCAGGATTCCCGCGAGGTGGAAAATACGCTGCTGGCGGAAAACTTCGAAAATATTTACGGTGCACACCAGAAGTGGAAAATGATCCCGATGAGCCTGACGCTCGATCTGGATTTTCGGGATGAACCGGGGCTCCCCTACCGGGGTATTCGCGCCCTGGTCGGTTACGATCATTACAACATGCTGAACGAGGTGCCCGGCAGCAATACCTTCGGAACGGCTACGGGAGAGATTGAATACTACGTATCCAGCCGGAACCGGCATCCGGTCACGATCGGACTCCGGGTAGGTGGTGCATTTAGCTACGGAGATGTTCCCTGGTACAAACTCCCTACGCTGGGATCCACCAACGGTTTGCGGGGTTTTGTGGAAACCCGCTTTGCCGGTACTTCCAGCGCTTATTTCAATTCAGAGATCCGCTACCAACTTGCCGAAAAAACGACTTCCATCGTGCCGGTGAAGATTGGCATCAAGGCGTTTTATGATCGCGGCCGGGTATTTGTACGGGATCTGGAAGAGCGTCGGGACTGGCACGCCGGGTACGGTTTCGGGGTCTATCTGGTACCCTTGGATGAGTCTCTGGCGATCTCGCTCTCATTAGGTTTTTCCGAGGAGGAATCGGCTTATCCGATCTTTAGTATCGGTACTCCTTTGCGGTAATTTTTTAAAAAAAGTAAAATATTTTGTCAGGATTCGGAGGTGACGGTTACTAAAGGGTAAACAAAAGAATCCTGAATCATGATAAGCCTAGATTTCAATCGCGAAAACCTGTCCCCTACGATGCCCATGGTGTTCAATCAGGCCAACTGTGCGGCCCTGTTTGATAAAATGCCGGAGGAAACTTTTAAAAGAGGGAAAGTCATTTTCTGGAACAGACAGTCTTCTTTTAAGTATGTCTATCTGGTCACCGAAGGAATGGTCAAGATCTCTTCCTTACACCAACAGAAAGAGTTGTTGGAGGACTATTTTCAGGAGGGCGAGATCCTGAATTGCCAGGCCATATTCGGCGATCAGCCCACTTCGCTTTGTGCCGTGGCCATGGTCTCGAATACGACGATCAAAAAAATTCCGCTGCCTCTGTTCCGGCAGGCGATCCGATCCAACCATCATCTCTACGAGGAAGTGCTCGATAACCTTTCTGCTTCCCTGAAACGCACTCAGGATCGACTATTGCGCATGACGCTGCTCAGTGCGAATCAAAGGGTTTACCATTTCCTGGCCAGTCACGCTCTGAAATCCGGTCGTAAGGTAGGTTTCGAATACGTGATCAAGCCGGTACTAACCCATCTGGAGATCGGCAATATCGCCGGCGTGGGCCGGCAAACGGTTACCACCGTACTGAATGATCTGCGCCGTGACGGTATCATCCACTTCAATCGCCGTTACCTGATCGTGCGGGATCTGGAAGCGCTGTTGGAAAGATCCAGAGTAGAACAATAAGGAAAAGGATCGTGATCCCGGGACAGGCATAAAGGCAATGTGTTGCCATTTACTGTTTAATGGTTTTGTTTGCTCCCCACTCGGGAGCTACAGATTTCCCGGTATTCTTTGTCTCAATTGTTTCGTCGTAACGGCGGTGCCAGCTCAGCGGTCTTGCAAAATTCTGACCCGAGCGTAATACCCGGGCATCCGGATGATTTTCGAGTACATCGCCCCAGGTGGTCTGTTTCCATAATGCCTCATCGAGGACGATCATTTCGGTGCCCTTCATTTTTCCGGAAACGGCTTCGCCGATGAGGGGCCACCAGAGACTTTCCGTTTCCCGGTCCCACATAACGAACCCGTCCATACCGTCCCAAACCTTCGGATCAAAATAGGTATAGCCGCTCAGGGCAAAAGTGTATTCCCGTCCGCCGATCGTACGATCGTACATCGCCCCGAGATCCGCCAGAATACAGTAGGCGGCAAACACCGGTCTGCCGTCAATAACATCATTGACCACTTCGTGACGGGTGAGGTCTTTTATGGAGTAAGCCCGGGTGTCGTTACCGATCCGGGCCACCAGGAAGCGGTCATTTTTTTGCCAGATTGCATTGGCGGTCTCGACCGAAATAAACTCCGGTTCCAGCAATGCCGGAAAAGCCTCCCGTCCCAGACCGTAATGAAACTGTTCGATCTTCAGGTCGCAGTTGGTTACATCGAAATGCTGATCTGCCCGTTCTCCACCGAAGAGATATTTACGATCATCTTTAGTGAAAAATTTACCGTTCAGTAATGCGGAAGGGCGGTTGGGTTTGGAGGCCACGGTTTCGGTTTCACCGGGTGACTGTACCGATCCGGCCGGATTGCAGGCTATCGTCCAAAGCAGACCGCTTAGCAGGAATAGTAGAGGGTATAATTTCATCGTAACTCATCATGGTTGATGCGTGCTGTACGCAACGGTGAAGTACACTAGTTCCAGGATGAATAAATTACGAATTTTTGTGAAAGCTGCCGGGACAATGAAAGCATTATGTCCCGGCAGCTACAGATCAGCAGTCGTTATTCATATTTTAAGGCTTCTACCGGACTTCCCATCGCCGCCCGCAATGACTGAAAACCGGACGTCAGGAAAGTCATGAAAATGGCTACCAGTGCCGCCACGGCAAAGGGCAGCCAGCCGATCTGAATGCGGTAGGTGAAATCCTGCAGCCAGCCTTCCAGCAACCAGTAGGCAATTGGCGCTGAAATCACAAAGCCGATCAACAACAGCTTGGAAAATTCCCTGGTCAGCAGCAGCACTAGATTACCGGTAGTTGCTCCGAATACCCGCCGAATACCGATCTCTTTGGTGCGCTGTTCGGCCATAAAAGCGGATAGTCCCAGGATGCCCATTCCCGCAATAAAGATAGCGAGCAGCGTGAAGAAGGTAAAGATGTTGAAAAATCGTTCTTCGGTGCGGTACATATCATCGATGCGATCGTCCAGAAAGCTAAAATCGTACAATTCTTCGGGCGCGAACTGTACCCATTTTGCCTTTACATCCGCGAGGGTTTCCCGGATGTTGTTGCCGCTCAGGCGCAGGGTCATCCAGTTGAGCCAGGTTTTCGATACGTAGTAGGCGACGGGTTGCACATCGTTGTACAGCGATTCGTGGTTGTAATCCCGGATCACCCCGATCACTTTGCCGGTACGCGGCACCCAGCTTCCGGCGTTGAACTCGCTGGTCTCAAACCACTTCCCGACGGGGTCCTCCCAGCCGATAAGGTCCACAGCCGCCTGGTTGAGGACAAAAGCGCTGGTATCATCGCTGACAAATTCGCGGGAAAAATTGCGGCCTTCGGCAAAATCTACTTCCAGCGTACGCAGGAAATCGTGGTCGGTAGTGACGATCTTGATGCTGTTCCGTCCGTTGGGGTCCGGTTCGTACTGCTCCGCTTTGAAACCCAGGTTACTGCTCAGTCGGCCGGTCAGTTGCTTATTGGAGGCACCGACTTCCAGAATATCGGGGTTGGCCTTCAATTGGGTTTTTAGCGCTTCGTATTGATCCAGGTCCGGAATGGGAACCATGATCAGGTTTTCCTGATTCATCCCCAGATCTTTAGATTTCAGGAAGTCCCATTGTTTGAAGACCACTACCGTTGCGAAAATGAGGATCACGGAAATGGCGAACTGAAAGATCACCAAAAACCGCCGCAATAAACCGCTAACACCCTGCGTGAAATTTTCCCTGAACACGCCAATAGCCTGGAAAGAGGAAAGATAAAATGCCGGATAGCTGCCCGAGATCACGCCTACCAGCAGGGTGATACCCAGAAACAGCAACAGGACCTCCGGGTTGACCAGCGGATTGAGCGTCAGGCTTTTTTCCATAAAACCGTTGAAGGCCGGCAGTGCGATCAGGGCCAGCACAAAACCTACAACGAGCCCGAAAAAGGCAATGAGCACAGATTCGCTCAAAAACTGACCGATCAGTGCCGAGCGCGGTGCGCCCAGGGTTTTGCGAACGCCGATCTCCAGGGCCCGTTTGATAGAACGGGCGGTAGCCAGGTTCATATAGTTGATGCTGGCCAGCAGAATAATAAAGATGGCAATAGCCGAAGAAATATAAATGTAGCGGATGTCACTATTGGCCTGGATCTCGCCGGGTAAGTTCGAATGCAGGTGAATATCGGTCATCTTTTGCAGTTCGATCCCTACGCCTTCGGATGAACCTTCTCCCATGTTCTTTTCGATAAATTCCGGAAAGCGGGCCTCAATATGTTCGGCCGTCATGCCTTCGGGAAGCAGCAGATAGGTGTAGGAACTTCCCTCTCCCCAGTTGTTCAAGACCAGCTGGTTGAAAACCGACTTACCCGTTTCCATGGAGATAAAAATGTTGGCGGAAAGGTGGGTATTGGTCGGCGGATCTTTAAAGATACCGGTCACCTGCACGTTGTGCTGATCATCGACGATCAGGGATTTTCCAATGGGGTTTTCCTGCCCGAAGTATTTTTCGGCAATACTTTCCGAAAGTACCGCTGTAAAGGGTTCCTTCAGTGCAGTTTGTTCATCTCCCCGGATCAACTCGTAATCAAATACCTCAAAGATCTCCGCATCCGCCAGAAACATCTGATCTTCCTGAAAATCTATTTCATTGTAGGAAACCAGTGAGCCGGGAGATGCTACGAAGCGCACAACCTGTTCCAGTTCCGGAAAATCCGTTTTCAACGCAGGCTGTAAACGATACGGATTGATGGGGTGGCGTTGTCCCTGTCCGTTTTGGTTGCCCCATACCATGAGGGTCCGGTAGATGCGGTCCGCTTTAGTGTGGTGTTTGTCATAGCTCAATTCGTCCTTAACGAAAAGCATGATCAACAGGCAGATGGCCAGTCCGATAGCCAGCCCGAGAATGTTGATGGCCGAATAGAATTTCTGTTTGGAAATGTTGCGTAAGGCAACTTTTAGGTAACTGTAAAACATCGTTCGGGTGATTTTGGTAATGAAGTTATCCGTGAAACTGATCGCTTCACCGGATTCGATCTGCTGTATTCGACGTGTAGTGGTTGGATCCTCGCGGTGTTTAAGACGACAGGTCCCAAACCACGACAGGTGAATATTTTGGTTGGTTTTTTGGGATCAGAAGGCGCCGGATCATAACCAGCCGGTAGCCGAAAAATGGGGAAAGACCGCAGGTATCTGAATGAAGTACGTAACCGGGGAAGCGCTTTAGCAGAGCCTTTATACCGTGGATTATTGATCCGTTTTTTTAGGCGGTCTATCCATCAGCAAAGACTCCTGGAATTTGAAAAGGTTTCTTCCGGAAGGACAATTTTGATCGTAAAAACTTAAAAATCAATTGCTTTTTGCCTATTTGCTAGACAGTTTCGCGCATTTTATAGACAGATGAGCAAATGGTGGTATTTTTTAAATCCTACCTTTATCGAATTCAGGACGAACAAACCACCTAAGACAAGCCAATGCAAAATTTCAACATACCCTTACACCTGTTGCCTCTTCTGTTATTGTGCTTATGCCCTCCGTTATTCGGACAGCAATTGCCCGATATCGTGATCTACCTGGCCGATGATCTGTCGCGGTCGGATATCTCCGTGTACAACCCAAAAGGTATCCCCACTCCGAATCTCGAACAATTGGCCGGGGAAGGAATGGTTTTTGACCGGGCTTTTGTCGCTTCTCCGTCCTGTGCACCCAGCCGAGCAGCTCTGCTTACCGGACTGATGCCGGCACGAAACGGCGCAGAACGCAATCACTCTTATCCGCAGGCATCGACCCTCAAGCTGACTACCCTTCTGCAGGATCTGGGGTACGAAGTGCTCTCTTTCGGAAAGATCGCCCACGGCGGTAAACGGGAATTGATCGAACCCTATGGATTTGATTACATCGAGCCCAAACCAACCGGCCTGCCGGATCTGGTGAAAGCCTATTTTGATAAAAGGAAAAGTGAGCAACCAGTTTGCCTGATGGTGGGCGACCGGCGGCCGCACGTGCGCTGGACGACCGAAATGGATTTTGATCCCGCTGAACTGGACTTACCGCCCTTTTTACTGGATACTCCGGAAACCCGGGCGCACTGGGCGCGCTACGCTACGGATATTAAAGGAATGGACGAAGATCTGGGCTTGATCCGCCAGTACGCCCGGGAATGGTTCGGAGAGGATCATATTTTCCTGTTTTCCGGAGATCACGGGAGCCAGTGGCCGTTCGGAAAATGGAATCTTTACGATTACGGTATCCGGGTACCGTTCCTGATCTCCTGGCCGGAACGGATCGCTGCCGGTAGCCAGACGGACGCCATGATCTCCTGGGTGGATATTTTTCCCACATTGATCGATCTGGTCGGCGGGCAATATCCGGATACTCTGGACGGCCGGTCTTTCCGCAACATCCTTGCGGAGCCGCAACAAACCCACCGGGAAATGATCTTCACCACCCACAATGAGGACGGACAGTTCAATGTTTATCCAATCCGGTCCGTGCGCGGGGAGCGCTATAAGTATATCATCAATCTCATGCCTGCCAATTACCACAGTAATCATTCCGACATCAATCGTTTTGACGGGGCGGGAGCCTATTGGGATTCCTGGGATGCAACGGAAAAAAGCAACCCGATCGCGGCGGATCTCATTCATCGGTACTTCGTCCGGCCGCAGGAAGAATTATACGATCTGGCCACCGACCCGATGGAACAGCACAACCTGGCCGGCCAGCCGGCATACGAGGAACTGCTGGCGGAGATGCGTGCCCAACTGAACGTCTGGATGGAAGCACAACAGGATAGCCAAAAAGTAAAAGGAACGCCTTATCCGGTATCGGGGCCACGGCCAAGCCAGGCTATGGTCCGTGAGCACCGGGAATAGGAATGATCCAACGTAACTCCCCGAAAAAACATCCGTTATAAACAGGAAGAAAAAACCGTACCTATGCCCTATTATCAGTACCTGCGCAATGTATCTCCGGCAGAAAGAGTGCGGACCTGTGATGGTCTGCTGCGTCTGAAAACTGCCCTCGGACAACAGATACCCCGAAAAACCACCGCCGAAAACCTGTTGATCGCCACCTGGAATATCCGGGAGTTCGACAGCAATCGCTACGGCAAACGCATGGAAGAGGCGATCTACTACATCGCGGAGATTATCGACCATTTTGATCTGGTGGCCGTTCAGGAAGTGAATGAGGATCTGGAAGGGATCAACCGCGTGCGGCGGGTACTGGGTTCTGCCTGGAAACTGATGTTTTCGGATGTAACGGAAGGTAGTTCGGGTAACCAGGAGCGACTGGCATTTCTGTACGACAGCCGTAAACTTTCCTTTACCGGTTTGGCCGGAGAACTGGTCGTACCACCCCTGGAATTGAAAGATGAAGCGGGTAAAACCGTTTATCAGGCCCAGAATCAACTGGCCCGGACGCCCATTATCGTCGGACTGCGCACCAGCTGGTTTAAATTCATGATCGCCACGGTGCATATCCTCTACGGTAAAAAGGCCAATGAAGATCCGCTGCGAGTGGAGGAAGTGCGGGTACTTTCGGATTTTCTGGCGCAGCGCGCCGACAATGTGCACGCCCATTCGAATAACCTCATCCTGCTGGGCGATTTCAATATTTATAAACCGAATAATGAGACCTTCAGCGAGATCACCCGTAACTTTTATATCCCGCCGGCCCTGCAGAACCTACCCAGTAATGTAAGCCAGAATAAATATTACGACCAGATCGCCTTCCGCGGCTATGTGCCGAATTACCTGATCCACGGAGGGATATTCAACTATTACGACTACGTATACCGGGTAGAAGATGAAAGCGAGTATGCCGTCAACATGCCCGATACTTATCATCACAAAACGGAAGCGGAGGATAAAGCCCGCTATTTCAAAACCTACTGGCGCACCCACCAGATGTCCGATCACCTGCCGATGTGGGTCGAGTTAAAGATCGATTTTAGCGTTAGTTACCTCAATAACTTAAAAGATCAAAGCGAAGATTTCCTGAATAATGAACCGGAAGACGAGGATTAAAGACCCTAGTTACAACTTGGTGCATATTCACCCTGGGTGGTCCGAAAATAGCGCGTTCCGTTCAGATAGAGTTTTTGATCTTTGTAGGTAAGAGTATAGGAGGATGTGCTCCCGTCGTTAAACTGCAGGACCAGTTCCGGATCGCCGGCCGGGCCCACGCGAATATCCCAACTGCCGTTTCCTTTGGAGTTGGAGTTATTGTAGGCTGAAGCGCTATCACTGCCCGTGCTGATGTTACTGGATCCGTAATAGTTAAAATAACCTGCCCCGCAGAGATCGAGCTCCCGACTCAGACTGTATCCTCCACCGGTCATGCCGTCCGCTCCCGGAGAGACCGATGAATAGGATTCCATGTAGGTGAGTTTCACATTTTTCATCCAATCTTTCCATTCGTTGATGTCTTCTTTGGATTCAGGTTTAATAAAAGTTACACTCTTCATGATGCTTTTAGCGTATTCGGGATATTGGTCGCTGTATTGCTCGGAAGTGGTAATGGAGAGGATCGTGATGCCGTAGCCGTGCGGGTTACTCATGCCGATGATATAAGCTTTGGCGGGTTGCCATTCCAGTGTGCCGGTGAAGGTGCCGCCGACGGCATTTTTGCTCAATTCGGTCAGCGGTCCCGACAATTGCAGATTGGTGCCGTTGGCTTCGCTTAGGCCGGCCTGCGCCTGCTCTTTGAGCTGTTGCAGAGAGTAGGGTTGATCGTGCGGCAGTAGCATTAAGAGTCCGGGAATAGTATTGGAAGCTATCAGATAGCCCATTTCTGCTTCCTGGCCCATCCAGCCGGCAGGAACGGTGAAGGATAAACCTAAATGTTTGTAGTCTACCCGGCCGGTAGCCTGCGCGGCTAGGGAAATGGTAGCCAGAAGGGCTAAAAAGGTCAAGCAACTTTTCATGGTAACTGGTTTTAAGCGGTGCCGGAACCGTTCCGGTGAAAAACAAGATACGGTAAACCGGCCTTTTGACGTATTAATACCAGTAAGAAAGGAAAAGTTACGGACCGAAGGACCGTCAGCGCACCATCAGTACGGAATTGACATAGCCGTGCCGGTCGGTCTCCTTCAGGTGATTGGCGGGATCGGTCATCCATTCGCCGTCTACGATGAATTTATAGAGGTGCTTGCCTCCGGTCAGGTTGAGCGTGATCGTCCACATGCCATCCTGCCGGGCCATCTTCAGGTCCTGCTCATTCCATTTGTTAAAAGTGCCGGCCAGGATCACCTTGCGGGCGTCGGGGTAATCTCGCAGTCTAAAGGTGATCGCTTTCTTTACCTGTAGTACGGAATTGAAGGTATTGTGTTCGTTCCTTACCTTTTCAGGATTAGCGGGATCGTGCAGCCAGTTTCCATCGGCGATGAATTTGTATTCATAACGGCCGGGCGGAAGTTCGATACGCACCTGCCAGCCGCCCGCTACTTTCTGCATTTTGAGGTAGTGTTCGTTCCAGTTGTTGAAGCTGCCGGCGAGGATCATCTCTTCGGCCCATTCGTAGCCGTCTAGTTGAAAGAGGGTGTTACCGTTCTCATCCGGATCGATCTTATTGAAAGTGAGGTTAAAGGTTTCCTCCCAGAAGTCATTGGAAAGTACTTTTTGTTTCGCGGACCCGGGAAGCGGTTCTATCCAGTATTCACCGTTGACCAGGAATTTGAACTCCCAGGTGAAGGGATCGTCAAAACTTTCGATGGGTTTGCGTAACTGGAATTTGTAACGCCCTAGTTTTTTCATTCGCCAGCCATCTTCCGACCAATCGTTGAAGTTGCCGGAAATAACCACCTCATTGATCTTCAGATCAGCGAAATCCAGTTTGTTCAACTTGTTTTCCGCATCGGCTTTGGCATAGATCCGGCTGTCGAATTCGAAAACTACTTCGTCTTCCTCGAAGAAATAGATTTGCGCATTGGCGAGATACCCGATCGAGGAAAATGCCAATACCCAAAGAAGATGCCCAATTTTTTTAAACCAGCTTTTCATACTATCAGGGCCTTTGTTGCTGGAAAAAGAACAGCTTTTTCCGCTTGTAATTGATCAGGGTCCGGCGGGAACTGAGAAATTCATAGCCGACCACTCCGTCGATCCTGGTGCCAAAAGTAGTACACATTTCCAGTAAGTTGGTGATCAGCGTACGCATACTCTCGTCACTTTGGTTGCCGTAGGTCACGTTATGGAGTACACCGGCCAGCACTTCGATCTCGTTCTGACCGACTCCTACCATTTTTACGCGCCGGATGATCTCAAAGTCATCCAGCACCTTTCTTTTGACTTTCCGGTCCAGTAGATTGACCTCCGCGCCGCTATCCACATTAAACTTCAGTTTCCTGCCCTGCACTTCGGCTTCGATCATGATCAGGTGCCGCACGAGTTTGAAATCCATACTGTCGTAGGGAGATTCCCAGATCGCTTCCGGGTCCAGTCGGTAACCGTCTTTATCCAACCGGGTGAGAACGACCTGCTGGGATTGGAAGTCGATGAATATTTCAAAATCTTTAAACACATTGTAGCCGATGATGCCCACCAGCCGGATGTGCTTTTTTTGTTCGATATGGGTTAGGTCCACAATATTAGCCCGGACATTACTGAACGTTAGATTGTCCCAGTACAGGCTATCGACCCAGCGATTGCTCACAGATTTCACGGTGCCGGTATTGCCAATGGAAACAAACTGTTCCACCTGCCGTTCCTGGTAGTGGTTACTGTTCAGCAATAGCCGCTCCGCACCTGTATCCAGAATGAAGGTGCCATTTATAGAATCCGCCTGAGCTTCTACGGCGATCAGCCGGCCAACCAGTTTAAAGGGAATATAGATGGTGTTGGGATTGGGTTGTATGGCCAGCGGAAAATTCAGGCTGCAGGAAAAGAACCAGTCCTCCGGTGGCGGGTGCACTTCGGTGGCGCGTCCATCAGGCAAACGGATAAACAGCAAAGCCCATATCAAAAGGATTTGATACCGGTAAACAAACTTCATATTACAGTCGGGTTATCTTACGTGTTGTAAATTCACCCTAATCCCGGATTAATGCAAATTGAATAGATAGAATAGCGGCAATCAGCAGACGAAACGGCAAATTATGCACTCCTGTCGATGGATAAGATCCGGAGTTTGAGGAAGGAGTGGATGATTTTTTCGGTAAAAACCAACCGGCATTTTTACCGTTCGTATATTCGTAGAGCTAAAGTGCCGTATAATTACCGCTTATCCCCCCGTTGAGCACCAATTGTTTGACGGGTGTTGTAGTGCAAAATACCGGATCCTGAAAATGGTTCGTCCGCGACCCGGAGAATGAAAATTACCCGGCAAACTTGCCAGGGCGGAAAACCGGAATCTCGGAGGAGCACTGCAGCAAACTAAAAAGTGAAATAGGTGACTTGGCAACGACCTACTTTTGGTGCAGTGGTCGCATTGCTGGATAAGGAAAAGATGTATATTGCTAAATATGAGGAAATTATTACTTGGGGTGAGTTTGCTATGGGTGATCTGGGGCAGCATGGAGGCGCAGCAAACGGTGAGGATCAACGATATACAGATACAGGGCAACCAAAAGACCAGGGATCGCATCATTCTGCGGGAAATACTGTTCAGTAAAGGAGATATTCTGCCGGATTCTATATTTGCAAGCCAGCTGGAAAGGAGCAAACAACTGGTGATGAATACCGGACTTTTCAACGAGGCCATTTTTACCGTTGAAGAACCGGACGAAGGAGCGGTGGACATCCTGATCAAGGTTGCCGAAGCCTGGTATATTTATCCGGTGCCGGTCTTTGAGCTGATCGATCGTAACTTCAACGTTTGGTGGGTGGAGCAAAATCGCTCTCTGGACCGCATCAATTTTGGTATTGAATTTGCCCATCTGAATTTTACCGGGCAGAAGGATAAGCTCAAACTCACCGCCAAATCCGGTTATACCCAAAGCTATTCGCTCAAGTATTCCCTGCCTTTTATTGATCGGGCCCAGACGCTGGGCATTCTCACCGAGGTGGGCTATTCGCGTAACCGGGAACTGAACTATAATTCCGTAGACAACAAGCAGTTGTTTTTCCGGGATCCGGACGGGCGTTT
The DNA here is from genome assembly GCF_002646595.1 of Flavilitoribacter nigricans DSM 23189 = NBRC 102662. Taxonomy (GTDB): domain Bacteria; phylum Bacteroidota; class Bacteroidia; order Chitinophagales; family Saprospiraceae; genus Flavilitoribacter; species Flavilitoribacter nigricans. The sequence continues at coordinate 88,791 of NZ_PDUD01000030.1, read as the reverse complement.
TATTCTGCAGCGTTTCCAGGCGGTCAGTGGTCTGGTATACCGGCCGGGCCATCACCTGACGCACAGCCTGCGACTTCGATACCAGCAAAATCAAATTGATAGTCATATTGCCAATGAGCTCAATCCGGACTTTTTTCTGGATGGTAAAAAACTGCAGCGGGCCTTTTTCCTGAATTATCACTTCATCTATGACTTTCGGGACGTGCGCTCTTATCCTCTGAGCGGTAATTTATTTAGTGCAGAGATCCGCAAGGAAGGCCTGGGCATATACAAGGATCGAAATGCGCTTACGGTGAATCTGCATTATGACCACTACTGGCCGCTGAGCGATGCCTGGAGCACCGGTTTCAATATCAGCACCAAAGCATCATTGATCCGCCGCCAGCAACCTTTCAATGAATACCGGGCACTGGGTTTTGGCCGCAATGTGTTGTATGGCTACGAGTACTATGTAGTCAACGGAATGGATATGGGACTGGCCAAGGGTTTCCTGCGTTTTCGTTTGACGGAGGATGAACTGAAGTTCGGTAAATTCATTCCCATCAAGGCCTTCCGGAAAATGCCGATTAAGGTGTACCTCAATCTAAACCAGGGAGTAGGCTATGTGAACGATCCCTATACCCGGGAGATCAATCCGTTCAGCAACCGGCTGCTGTGGGGTGGCGGACTGGGAGTGGATGTGGTGCTCTACTACGATAAGGTCTTTCGCGTTCAGTACAGTTATAATCATTTGCTGGAGCATGGACTTTTCCTGCACTTTAATACGAACATTTGAGTTGGAGTTGTTTGTTGTGATGTGTTGGAGTGTTGAGGTGATCGTGTTTTGATCGTTGATCCAATACAGGTGAAAATTATCTTGAAACCTGCACACTTCCTGTTTACCACGGCCTTAAAGACCAAAGATCATGGAAACTTTTGAATTACCCACCGGACTACAAAACCGGATGATCCACCGGATCGAGAAAGACGGTGTGCATCGCTCCGAAGATCAGCTCGTGGAGGAGTCTCCGCTGGAGATCCGCCTGAAATACGGGGCGAGAGGTCAACAACGTCAGCAACCGATCGCCGTGACCATGCGCACCCCCGGAGATGATGTGGAACTGGCTTTGGGCTTTTTGTTTACGGAAGCGATCATTGGCAAAATCCAGAATGTGATCGAAACCCGGCACCGGCCGGTACAAAATCTGGTCACGATCACCCTCGACCCGGAACTGCGTATTGACCTTTCCCGCATGGATCGCCATTTCTATACGACCTCCAGTTGCGGTGTCTGTGGAAAAGGCTCCCTGGAAATGGTGGAATCCGTAAGCTGTTATTTCCCACGGCCGGGTTTGCCCCAACTGGAGGTGGAAACGCTGGCGGCGATGCCGCAACAATTGCAACGGGCACAGTCCCTTTTTGCGGCCACGGGAGGTATCCACGCGGCGGCCCTGTTCGATCCCATGGGCAAACTGCTCGTTTTGCGGGAAGATGTGGGGCGGCACAATGCCGTGGATAAACTCATCGGTTGTGCACTCCAAAAAAACAAGCTACCACTGCGCGACCAAGTACTGGTGCTAAGCGGACGGATCGGCTTCGAACTGGTACAAAAAGCTACCATGGCCGGTATTCCGATGATCGCGGCTGTAGGGGCTCCCTCCTCCCTGGCGGTGGAGCTGGCGGAGGCCAATGATATTACCCTGATCGGTTTTTTGCGCGATCATCGCATGAATGTATATTGCGGGATGGAGCGGATAATTACCATGATGGAATAAGCCCTTAAATAAGGAATGATGGGCAGATTAAAGCTGTTTCAACCGACCGATATTGCTTCGCTGGTCTTTTTTCGGGTAGCCTACGGGGTGCTCGCACTCATGGATATCCTGAGTACCTATATCTATTACCACCTTCAGAAAAACGCTTTTGATCCCAAGGCCTTTCAATTTACGTACTACGGTTTCGGCTGGGTACAACCATTACCTGAACCGCTGATGTCCGGTTTGTTTATCAGCCTTATCCTGGCGGCTGTAGCCATTATTCTTGGGCGTTGGTATCGCACGGCCACACTGTATTTCGCTGTAGGTTTCACCTATGTTTTTCTCCTGGAGAAAGCGCACTATCTGAACCACGGCTACCTCTTCTGCTGGCTCGCCTTCATTATGGTCTTTTTGCCGGCGGATCGGAACTGGAGCTGGTCGGTTTGGAAAAAACCGGAAAGGCGATTGGAGACCATACCGTTCTGGTGCCTGCTGGTCCTGCGCTTTTTGATCGGAGTGGTCTATTTTTTCGGGGGTATCGCCAAGATCAACGGGGACTGGCTCCGGGGCGTACCGCTGGTAGACTGGATGGCGTATAAATCCAGTTTGCCGATCATCGGTCCCGTGCTGGGCCTGAGCTGGACACCCTACCTGATGGCCTATGTAGGATTATTCCTGGATCTGACCATCGTCCTGTTTTTAATCAATCGCCGCACCCGTCCCTGGGCTTTTGGCATGGCCATCTGTTTCCACCTGCTCAATATGCTGATCTTCAATATTGGCATTTTTCCGTACCTGTCGGTTTCACTGACGGCTTTGTATTTCTCGCCTTCCTTCCCGCGGCGGATCGGCAACTACCTGGCCGGTCGTTTTTCCTGGCTGGCTCGCCTCTCGGAGCGCTGGCAGCAACGGATGCATCAGGCACCGGCAAATACTTCCTACACCTGGCAGGCTGATCCGCGATTTCGAAAACCAATTTTAACGGGGCTGGTAATTTTGGCAGCTTTTTATATTTTAGTCCCTTTGCGGCATCATTTGTTTCCCGGCAATGTCGCCTGGACGGAGGAAGGCCATCGGTATTCGTGGCGCATGATGCTTCGTTCCAAACAGGGACGCGGGCATTTTCGGGTGGAAGATGACCGGGGTATGAAAGAGATTGTCCGGCCGCAGGAATTTCTGAGCGACCGGCAGGAGCGCAAGTTGTATACACATCCGGATATGATCCTGCAATTTGCCCATTTCCTGCACGACCGCTACGAGCGGGAAGGTAAACCGGTAGCGGTATTTGCGGAGATCGAAGCCCGGCTGAATGATCGGCCATATCAGACTTATATCGATCCTTCGGTGGATCTGGCCAAAGAGGAATGGTCACACACCAAACCTTCGGACTGGATATTACCACTGGCAGAATAATTGGGGAACGGAGCATATTTTTAAACACGTCAGAAAAAATTGCATGAAAAGAAGAACTGCGAACCGAACGATAGCGGCCGCTCTGGGCCTGCCCCTGCTAGCCCGTAGCGGACAAACCTCACTGCCGGTAAAACCGGTGCACAAGACCGTTAAACCCAAACGACTGCGGGAAAAAGACCTCATCGGACTGATCTCCCCCGGCAGTTATGTCGATGACAAGGGCCTGGAACAGGCGGTGAGTAACCTGGAAAAAATGGGCTTCCGGGTAAAACTGGGCAACCACATCCGCATGGAGCGGGGTTATACGGCCGGTACGGATGAGCAACGGCTCAATGATCTCCACGATGCGTTCAATGACCCGGAGGTAGCGGCCGTCTGGTGTGTGCGCGGCGGATACGGCTGCAGTCGCTTGTTGCCGGCCATTGATTACCGCATGATCGCCCGCAATCCCAAGGCGCTGATCGGTTACAGTGACGTGACGGCATTGATTAACGCCATTTATTTCAAAACCGGGCTGGTCGGATTTCACGGACCGGTGGGAGCGTCCCGCTTTACCGACTTCAGTGAACTGCACCTGAAAACGGTACTGATGGAAGGCCCCGATACCTGGAAAATTACCCGTCCGGATACATTTAAGGAACAATCCGGTAAAACCTTTGACTTCAACACCATTCAGCCCGGGCAGGCGGAAGGTACGCTCCTGGGTGGTAATCTGTCCCTGCTGGCCGCCATGGCCGGTACCGGTTATTTGCCTCCGTTTGATCAGTATTTGCTTTTTGTGGAAGAAGTAGGCGAAAAACCCTACCGGGTGGATCGGATGCTGACCCAGTTGCGGCAATCCAATGCCTTGGGACAGGTAGCTGGGATCGCGCTGGGCATTTTTGCGGACTGTGAGCCGGATCCGGACGATCGCTCGCTGAGTCTGGCCCAGACCCTGGATGATCGCCTGGGCGACCTCTCGGTACCCGCTGCATACGGTTTGCCTTACGGTCATATCGGAGATCAGGGTACCCTGCCGGTTGGGATCCGGGCGCGTTTTGATGCCAACGAAGGATCGCTTACCCTGCTCGAACCCGGTGTTGTCTGATCAGCAACCTGCAATATTCACAACAATAAGTATTCACGATGGAGTTACATCTACATCCGTTCAATCTGCAGCTTCGACACACTTTTCGGATCGCCCACGGTGCCCGAACCCACCAGCCGACATTGATCGTAGAACTACGGGACGGCGAACTTTCGGGTTTCGGAGAAGCGACGGCGACTTCCTACTACGGCCAGTCGGTAGAAAAAATGCAGGAGACCCTGGAGCAATTAAGGTCCAAGATCGAAAGCAGTCAGTGGGAAAAAGCGGAGGATTTTTGGGAGATCATGCGACCGGACCTGGAAACCAATCCCTTCGTGCAGTGTGCGCTGGATGTGGCCGCTCACGATCTGGCCGCCCGGCGTGCCGGTGTGCCGCTCTACCGGCACTGGGGTCTGGAACTGACGGAACTACCGCTCACCAATTATACCATCGGCATCGCTTCGGTGGAGGAAATGGTCGCTAAAATGGAGGAAACGCCCTGGCCTGTTTATAAAATTAAGCTGGGCACCGATCACGATCTGGAGATCATCCGGGCTCTGCGTGAACACACGGATGCGGCGTTCCGCGTAGATGCCAATTGCGCCTGGACGGCGGAGCAGACCATTGCCCTCGCTCCCGAACTGAAAGCACTGAATGTAGAATTTATCGAACAACCGCTGGGCATGGATGACCGCGCCGGCATGGCCCTGGTCCATCGCGAAAGCGTGCTACCGGTGATCGCCGATGAAAGTTGCCAGCGGGAACCCGATGTGGATCGCTGTGCCGGCTTGTTTCACGGGGTCAATATCAAACTGATGAAATGCGGCGGACTTACCCCCGCCCGCCGGATGATCGAACGGGCCCGTAGCCTGAAACTGCGGGTAATGGTGGGCTGCATGACGGAATCTTCGGTAGGCATTGCGGCCATCGCACATCTGCTGCCTTTACTGGATTATGTGGATATGGACGGCGCCCTGTTATTGAAAGACGAACCGGCCACCGGCGTCTGCATTGAGAACGGGGTGGTGCATTTTGTCGACGGTCCGGGTACGGGCGCATCCCTGAGATAAAAGGCAACAGTTTCCAGCAAATGTGGGCTGGATGTCCCCATAATATCGGCAGTTGATTTTGACCGTATCGGGAATTCCGTTGCCGTAAATCATTGTTTTTGGATAATCGCCAAATTATGAAAAGCATTTCCCTCTTATTCTTACTGCTTACCGCAGCCATCTCTTTGCAGAGCCAGGAAAATCCGCTGGAAACGATCATTACCCGGCAGAAAAAGGATTTTGGCGCCTGGGCGCAGAACCCGCAACAGTATGAACTTCAGGTGATCTATACGCAGATCGACCGCGATGCGGAAGGGAAGCCTACATTCACCAGCTATACTTTTGGCATAGAGGCGGACCGGTATTTTTATCCGGCCAGTACGGTGAAAATGCCGGTGGCCATCCTGGCGCTGGAAAAGCTCAACGAACTGGGGATTGTCGGTCTGGACAAATGGACTCCCCTGAAAACGGGCGCTGCCCGCTCACCCCAAACGCCGGTAGTGACCGATACCACGGCGGAGCAATCATTACCATCCATCGCCCATTATATCCGGAAGATCTTTTTGGTGAGTGATAATGATGCTTACAATCGACTCTATGAATTTTTAGGTCAGGGGTACATCAATCGCAAATTACAGCAGAAAACCTACGTGGATACCCGACTCATTCATCGCCTGTCGGCGCCGGGATTTGATGTAGAAGAGAACCGCCACACCAATCCGGTAACCTTTTACCGTTACGATACGACCCTCTATTACCAGGGACCGGTGTACAGCCGGGCGGCCCACGAACTATCTCTGCAAAATGAACTCCGCGGCAAGGGTTTTAAAAACGGTGCCGGGGAGATCATCATGGAACCTTTTGATTTTACGCAGAAAAATTACTGCTCACTGCAGGATCTGCACGATATTCTGCAGGCGGTGATCTTTCCGAATGCCGTGCCGCCGGCCCGACGGTTCAACCTCACTACTTCCGATCATGCTTTTCTGCAACAGGCGATGTGCGAATTGCCGCGCGCCAGCCGCTATCCCGATTATTCCGACAAGGCGGACAATTACGTCAAATTCTGGATGTACGGCGATCAGAAGGAGGATACGGACATCCCGAAACACATCCGCATCTGCAACAAGGTGGGCTGGGCGTATGGCTTCCTGACGGATGTGGCCTATATCCGCGATCAAAAGAACGGAATTGAATTTATGCTGGCGGGAAGTATCCACGTCAACGATAATCAGATCTACAACGACGGGCAGTATGAGTACGAGGAGGTCGGGCTGCCGTTTTTTGGCGAGTTGGGACGGGCTATTTACGCATGGGAACAAAAACGACGTGGGAAATAGTACCTGAAATACTGCACTTTTTCGCCGGATGTCCAAAAATTACTATCCTATCCGTCCGGAGCTTTCGAGTTTTGAGCAAAAAATACGATGATCAGATCTATAATCTGTGGGTTTTTGCTCTTATCGGCCAGCGGACTGCTCGCTCAGCTCAGCGTAAAGGGCGCCGTGCAGGATGAGACCGGTAATGGCCTGCCTTTTGTGAATATCCTGGCTTACACCGCCGCCGATTCCAGTTTTGTCAAAGGCTTTTTAACCGATGAAGCCGGGCGATTCGATGTGGCGCTGCCGGACGGCACGTACCGGCTGACCATCAGTTGCCTCGGCATGCAGGAACACGAACTCACCGTTTCCCAATCCATGGAAATAGAGCCGGTACAATTACAGCCGGTAGCCGCGGAATTGGAAAAGGTGACCGTTACGGCAAGTAAGCCGATGGTGCAGCGCCTGCAGGACCGACTAGTGGTGAACGTAGAGGGAAGTATTCTCAGCAGCGGGAACAATACCCTGGAAATTTTACAAAAGTCTCCCGGGGTGATCGTCGATCAGGACGGGGGGATCTCCCTGAACGGTCGTACCGGGGTACGCGTATACATCGACGGCAAAGATACCCGCCTGGGCGGGGATCAGTTGGCCGCCATCCTGGAAGGAATGCCGGCCAATGCTATTGAACGCATCGACATCATTACCAATCCTTCGGCCAAGTACGAGGCCCAGGGGAATGCGGGCATCATCGATGTGATCACTAAAAAGGGGAAGCTGTTCGGCACCAACGGGCAGATCAATCTGAGCCCGGGCTACGGAAGATATTTTCGCTGGGATAACAATGTCAGTTTCAATCACCGGACGGAAAAAATGAACCTCTATGGTCAGTATGCTTTTGCCAAGCGCAATCAGTATATGGAGATCATCATCGACCGTATCTTTCTGGAAAACGGGCAACCGGAGGCGGTAATCGATATGCAAACCTTGTTCCGCCTGCCGATCGAAACCCATTCACCCCGCCTGGGACTGGATTATACCCTCGGTGAAAAAACGACCCTCGGCGTACTCGTCTCCGGCTTTGCGAATATTACCGGACAGGATGCGGATAATGAGATCCTGACGCGCGACGGAGAGGGCAGTTTCGTCCAGGCGCAGAACACGGATATGTACACCCGTACCAATTGGTTTCAATACACCGGCAATGTCAATCTGCGACACGAGTTTGCCAATAGCTCCTCCCTGGATGTAGATGTGGATTATGCCCGCTATGATAACAATTCGGACGAACGATTCGCCTCCGAATTTTTTAATGAAAATGGAACGTCCACCCTGGAAAATGCCCTACTAGGCGATGTTCTGGGCACTCTTAACCTGGCGGGACTGAGCATCGATTACAGTCTGCCCCTCTCCAAGCAATATACCCTGGAAACCGGTTGGAAAAATACCCTGGTGAAAACGGATAATGACCTGACCTACTACGATGAATACGACGGCAACACTACCCTGAATACCGGGCTGAGTAATCGCTTTATTTACCGGGAGGCTATCTATGCGGCTTACACCAATCTCAATATGTCCTTCGGGAAGTGGAACGGTGCGCTGGGACTGCGCGCCGAACAAACTTTCATCCAGGGTGATCAGAAAACGAGTGAGGAGTCATTTGATAATGACTATTTCAATTTATTCCCTTCGCTTTCTTTCAACTATGTGTTCAATCCGAAGCATACCCTGGGTTTCAATGTGAGCCGGCGGCTCAACCGGCCCGGTTACAACGATCTGAACCCTTTCCGGTTTTTTGTGAACAACTATACCTTTCGGGTAGGGAATCCTTTTCTGACCCCGGAGTTTACCTGGTCCGCGGAGGTGAACTATACGCACAAGCAGCGCTATTATTTTGCCCTCAATGTCGGGCACACGCAGAGCCATCTGACGCGGGCGATCTTCCAGGAAGAGAACGAGGATTACGTAGTGGTAAAACCGCTGAATGTGCGTACCCTCAATAGCCTCGGATTCACGGCCAGTCTGCCCGTAAATATTGCGCCCTGGTGGAACAGCCAGTGGAATATCAACGGCTCTTTAAATGACTTTGACGGCGAGATCGGTGGCTTCCGGTTCAATCAGCTCAACCCGGTGGTCGTATTCAACACGAACCATGTCCTGCAGCTCGGCAAGGGCTACCAATTGCAACTTAGCGGATTTTATCTGCCGAGCCATTACGGCAGCATCAGCAAGATTGAAGATATCTCGCAGATCACCTTAGGATTGCAGAAAAGGATACTGCAAAACCGGGGCTGGCTGCGCCTGAATTTTAATGACATCTTTTACAACGGTTATCCGGCGGGTAGAACCGTACACGGCAATATTGACGATAAATTCATCAGCAAGCGGGATACGCGCTATGTGACCTTTTCCTTCTCCTACTCGTTCGGTAAACAGACGGTGAAATCACAATCGCGTCGGCGTACGGGTATAGAAAATGAGCTGGACCGGGCCCGGCAAAGTAACAATTGATCTTTTGAGCCACAGTTTAAATCAAGTTAGGTAGGCAAGGGGGGCGATCATTATTGGTTGCCCCCTCTTTTAGGTGCCGGATGGTACTTCTTTCTCAGCAGTAAACTGGTCGGCGATAAGATAGGGTTGCTTCGTATCGTGATCGTGGGGAGACACATCGGTATTACCTAACAGCATCAGCCGGGCTTTCGGACGGTTATAGATTCCCTTACTTTCGCCGGAAATGACATTAGTAACTTCTATAGTCAGTCCGAATTTCCCCAAAAGTTCCCGGAAGATCTGGTAAGATCGCAGGCTCATAGAACTCTCGATCTTCGGGCGATCGTTGATGTGGTGAATTCCGGAGACCTCCCATTGCCAGTCAATCCAGCCGCCGGTCCACTTTTTGAAGGTAAGGTGGATCGCCCCGATCAGTGCGGTAACCGATTGGCAGTGACCACTGATCCGTACCTCGACCTGATCAAAGTGGTACTTCCAGAGTAAAGGGTGATCATCCAGGAGCGCAAATTTCACATAGGGCAGATAGATCGGTTGGAACAGGTTGCGCTGTTCGAGCACATCGTAGGCCGTCAGCGTCCATTGTTCTTTATGGGTAGACCCGGGAAGCGGATTAGTCTCAACGATATCCAGTTGCAGGCTCAATTGATTTTTTGCCCATTCCATAGTGCCCTGGATCGCGCTTAGTTTGAGGTCGAAATCGTGATAGAAGTCCGGGTGGTTAGTTCTGGAGATGAGCTCTTGGAGCATCAGTTAGGAATTTTTGGCAGCAGGTGCATCGGCACCTGCCGGGTTCAGTACTAAGAAGACGCCCTGGATAGAACGTCTTGGGGACAGCAATCACCGGCGTTTTTGGGCCAGATTCTGGATACACTGTTCCCGGACGGACCAGACTTCATCGAACGACATTCCGGTGTCTCCTTCCTGTAACCATGCTTTGATGAAATCCTGATGAAAACGGACCTTGAAGTCCGACACCTCTTCCGGCTGAATTTCCCGCTCGCTGATCACATCCGCACCTATGCGGGCAAATTCCGAATTTGGTCCGGTAGCATCCAGTCTTTCCCCCCGCACCTGCAGGTAGCAGTGAGCTTCGGGAATGAAATCAAGCGGATAGTCATCAAGAGCGGTGCCGATACCCGGCGTATTAACGGCATTCATCCGATACATGCCGAGGATCAGTTGCACGTCTTCCAGCTGATTTTCGTCGGCAATCTTTTTGAGTAAGGCGTGTTTGGAACTACAGGTGCCCCGGCCTTCCCGGAGTACCAGCGAAAGGTCGCCCCGTGTTTCATTCCTACCGTAGGAAAGATTACGGACGCAGTGCACCAGTTCGTCCCAGCTGGCAATTCCCCGGCTGCGGGCTAAACTACTGAAGGGCGTATCCGCATCTATCGCAATGGAGTCCGTTGTTTTTATACCCCGGACTTCGTTTAGCTTCATCGTCATGGATACGGCTCGATCGGCCACCCACTGGTCGTAATCGGAAATAGCCTGTAGCCGGGTAGCGTCATCGATATAAGCTTCCTCCACCATTTGGGTGGAACCGGCTACTTTCGACCAAATACCGACTTTGGCGGAAAAATCCGGTCGTTCCCGGTGGTAATGTTCATCTGAATTGTGCAATTCAACGGAGGAGAAACCCGCTGCCCGCAGTAAGTCCGGAAGGTCATCGGCGATACGGTTATTCATACCCGCATCGGCCCGCCAGCGCAGAAAGGACGTATAAAACTGCCGCATCGATTGCGGCGGTTCGGGCACCCATTCTATCGCTTCGTGGTTGTAATCCAGGATCGAAAGCCGGCCATTGGGCCTGAGCAGGTGTTTCATCTTCAGCAGGGCCCGCTTTGGGTCGGATAACCACTGGAGCGTGCGGGCCGAAGTAATGAGGTCGAAACGGGTATCGGTGGTGTATTCAAAAAGGTCCGCATGCACCAACTCCAGATTAGTGACAGAACCGTAAGTGTCTCTGCCGCTTTCGATGAATTTTTCCGTATTGTCAATGCCGGTCACCCGTCCCCTATCGCCTACCATCAGGGCCATTTCGCTGGAAAGCGCTCCCGTTCCGCAGCCGACATCGAGGATCCGCATGCCGGGTTGGAGTATAGACTTCAGGTGCCGATAATCGGAATCCAGGGTGCGGTTGTTGAAAATGCGGGAAGTTTCCTTCCCGTCCCTTTCGATATGTTTGTTACTTTTCATCGGCCTGTACCATCTTTTTGATCAATGCGATCTGCCCCAGGTGATAATGGGTGTGTTCAATGATACCGATGAGATTGCTGTGGTAGGTACCATATTTTTCGTCCACAAAGGCTTCTTCGAGTTTGGCGTCGGGCAATTGCTCGATCGCGGCGGCAAACTCTTCCCCTTCCTGCAGCATCTTTTCCAGCAGGTTTTGCCAGTCTTCCGCCGAGGTGATCGCGGAGTGGTCGAAACTGAATTTATCGCGAATATCCAACGGGCTACCGCGCAGTACCTGCAAAACCCCGCCTACGTAGTAGTTGATGTGGTAAGTCAGCGCCAGTATGGTATTCAGATCACCAATTTTTTGATTAGCCTGCTGCCAGCTAACGTCGGACAACTGATCCTTGAGATTGGAATCGGACCAGTTCCCTCCGAAGTGGACCCCGCGGACGTGTTTGGCCAGTTTTTCGCTTAAATTCATAGTTGGAAACGGTTGAAAAGTTTGCAGTACAGAGATACAAAACTCTGTGCGGACGGAGTTAGTTCCCTGAAATGAAAATTACCTGAAGGAGGACGGCAAGAGTCATTTTCTGCGGATTAGAGGAGTTATATGGGATAGCCTACCAGAATTTCCACCAGGCAGAATTTCCACTCTGCACCCGGTAATAAGCGGTTTCTGTGGCACCGAATTGCCGGGCCAGATCACCCGTTCCCTGGGCGTTAAAATCCAGTATGAGTGGTCGCCCGGCGTGGGAGCGCAGTAAGATGTCAAACAGATAGGGCAGCGCGGCCCGGGAGCTGCCTTCCGGGGATTGCATGGGCACCAGACTGATCACCTTTTTGTGGCTGTAGAGGTAGAAGTTGCTGGCCAGCAATTCGCCTTCCCGCGTCTGCACGCCGGAGGCAAATCCCCAACCCCGATGCAGTGCATTGTACATGATACGCTGCAGTGCGTGAAAATTCTGATCCACCCGGTGGCGATCGGTGGTGTGTTTCCGGTACATCTCGGCGACCTGCTCCGGTTTCAGGCTGGTGGTGGGTAAGAGATCTTCTTCCTCCGCCTGTTTTAGTTTTTCCTGCATTTCGGGAGCAAAACCGGCGCTCATTTTCTCGTAGCTGTCGGTCAGCAACATCTGATAATTGGGAATTTCTTCAACCTTGAAAGGCGAATCTGCCGGAAGTTTATTTTGCTCGTTGAGGTGAATGTCCATCCGGCGGTATTCAGAAGGGATGGCTTCCAGGAAGGCCCGCAGCCTTTTGGTGGACAGCACGTGGATGGAATAGATCCCCAGTTCCCGCATCAGATCGGGCTGATATAATTCCTTCCGGCCGAAGACATCTTCACGCCACACCAGCGGAAATACCGATTCGTAATCGCCCTCCACCAGGGCATCCCAGTCCTTGGCGACATAATCCAGAAACCAGATGTATCCGAATATATTACCGTTGGTGGCGTAGTGAATACAACTATTGAATTTAACCTTGTCAATTTCTGCTCTGGGGACGAATCGAATATCCATATAATCTTCTTCAAATTTTAAGCGTGTGCTGCCGGTATTACGGTTTCTTATCGCCCAGCGAAAGCCGCAGGCCGATATAAAAATTCCGTGGCAATCCGGGATAGTAGTAACGCGGAGCAGCACCGCCGAAAGATCCTGCATTTACCTGGATCATTGCGGCGTATTTTTCATCCAGCAGGTTATTGATCCCACCAAATAGATTGAGCTGTACCGGGTGTTGTGCCTTCATACCAACAGTTTTTTTGTAACCTAGTTTAAGGTTCATCGTGCCGTAGGCTTCGGAATAGGCGGTATTATCGTCCCGGATCGGCATGGCGTCCACAAAACCGTAGTTGAGGTGGCTGTAAAAACCTTCACCGGAAGGATTGTAATCCAGTCCGATGTTAAACAGGTGCGGCGGCGTACCGGTCAGCTCGTTGCCGGAATAGTCGTTCTCTCCATCCACAAAAGTCTGGAACCGGTAATGGGCATAAGTGTAATTAGCGAACACGGAGAAAGGATCGGATAACTTGTACTGAACGTAAGCCTCCACTCCCTGGTGCAGGGTTTTTCCAGCATTGATGCCCACGTACTGATCGAGGGCCGTACGACGGGCCACCAACAGGTCCCGGACCGGCATGCTGTAGGCAGTTATTTCGAAGTTCAGTCGGTAAGCCGGACTGTTCCGGCGCAGGCCCAGTTCAAAGTTCCAGCCTTTTTCCGGTTGGATCTCGGGATTGATGCTTCCTTCCGGTGTGAGGGTCTCTTCCAGCGTCGGTTGGGCGAATCCATGGCTGATATTTCCGAACAGATTGAGTTCCCGGGGGAGGCGGTAAAGCAATCCCAGCCGCGGAGAAATGATGTTCGCAAAGCGATAATCTCCGCTGATGTCAATGTTATCCACCAAAAAACGGTCGGTGAGTTCATAACGCGTCTGATTCACATTGACGCCGGCGGCAATCCGAAAACGACTGCCCAGTTGCAGGTGTGATTCCAGAAAAAGATTGTAGTAAGTACGCAGTTCGGTATTGTCGCTCAGCAGGGTATCCTGGCGGCCACCGTCGGTTCGATAGGTCTGCCAGTCGTAATTTTCGACAAAGAGTTCGGCACCGGCCTGGAGCGAAAAAGCCGGATTGGCCGATGGGTGAAAAACGAAACGCGTTCTTCCACCTACGGCTTCATTTTTTTCCGAAAGAATGTTGAAGGGTCGGCTTTCGTAATTTTCGTACCAGGTACCGAATACGCTGCTGGTATTTTCCAGCACGGACTCCTCATTGCCGTTGCGTACCAGATGGTGTTTGTGCGACACACCGACGATGAGTTTTTGGGAATCTTCAAAACCCATCACCTGCGCCCAGGTGAATGCCGCTTTGGTCGGTTCGTTCAGGTAATCGTCCCGGTTGAGCGAACTGGGAATAAAGGCTTTCAGGTCGATGTAATTAACCAGCAATGTGGTGGTGTTCTCCCGCCGGGTCTGGTGATTGGCGAGAAAGGCGAGGCCCTGCCGGTCGTACTGGCCGTTTGCCCGGTAACCGTCGCTGTGCATGTTGTGGTAGTGTAACTTAGCGTTCCACTTGGTTTCGCTTTGGGGATTGTCGGGGGTAAACTGTAGACCTGCGGCCAGCCTTCGGGTACCGAACGATCCGTAGGTGCCTTCCACCTGTCCCCGAATGCCGGTAGCCGCATAATCCGGGCTGGATTTCAGGTGGATCATGCCGCCCAGGCCCGCGCCGTAGGTACTGGCCGTCGGGCCTTTCCAGATGCTCACTTCGTCCACCAGGCTCAGGTCAATATCTTCCAGAGTCGTCTCACCCACTCCGTTCGTGAGGGGAATATCGTTGAAATAGGCCCGGATCTTGGCGGTGGAGAACGGCGAACGGTTACCGATGCCGCGAATGGTGATGCGATTGGTATTGAGCGCTCCGCTGTGCATGAGTACTCCCGGTACTCGGTTGAGCGCCGGTCGGATGGAGGTGCGGTCATCCCGCAAAAGGTCTTCCGGGTGAAGCGTCATGATGGGCGCCGGCGTATTGGCTTCTACCGGGATGCGCGCTCCCTGTACCTCGAAATCAACATCCAGCAGCGTCGGCGTGGCACTGAGCCGGATGCGCAAAGGAAGGTCCATTTCCGGCTGCCAGACCAGATCGTAGCCGGAGTAGCCGAGGAAGGAAAATCGAAGCGTATCTCCCCGGGTCGCATCTACGGAAAAACTACCTTCCGGGTCGGATACCGAACCCGCAGCCGTGCGGATATTCACCACCGTAGCGCCGATGAGGGGGGCGCCTTCTTCGGTTAGTATCTTTCCGTAAACCTGATCCGCTTGCTGGGCCAGGGAAAAGTGGGTAAAAGACAGTAAGAATGCCAGCGGGTAGATGATCTTCATCATAATTTTAGGATCGTAAGTTGTTTCCCGACAACCAATATTTGTTGTACGGTGTTCTACAGTAAATTAAATTGAAATGGAAACGCTGAAGTTTAAGACTAATATAAATTGTGGCAGTTGTATTCGCTCGGTAACCGGTTTTATCGAGGACGTAAAAGGGATTGATCACTGGGAAGTTGATACGGCAAATCCGGATAAGATACTGACGGTGAAAGGTCAGGTGACCCCTAAGGAAGTCATCGATGCCGTTGAAGATGCCGGTTTCGATATTCAGCCGGTAGCGGAGGCTTCGTAACGCCAGAAATAACAATCCATACCGGCTTCCTCAACCTGTTCGACCAGCTCGAACCCGCAATTGGTCAGTACTTTTTGGGACGGGAGATTATCAACGGGGGTAAAAGCGACCATACTGGTACATCCATCTTGTTGCAGGGCCCAGTCGCGTAATCCCGCCAGCGCTTCCGTCCCAAAACCCTGCCGGTGCTCCCTTACATCAATATGGTAGCCGACGGTCACCTGCCCGTGGCTATTGGGCGGTCCGCCCATTCCGATCCCTCCGATCGTTCGATTTTCCTCATCCAGCACGATCTCCCAGTTGGTTCCCCAATAAAAATCTTCGGGGTGCTCCCGGGTAAAATTCTGCCAGAATTCCAGCGCCTCCGCTATTTCTTCTTCCATGCCGGAACTTATCTGCAGACCTGACGGTTGTAGCCCCAAAATTTCTTCCAGTTGATCCCGCCCGTTGCCGAGCGCCTTCAGCATGGCGGCGTTTAGAGGGATGAGTCGGAGCCGGGGAGTTTTTATTGGAAACATGATAATTTTACCTTCGGATTAAAAATCGATATACCTAAATCTCTACCTTTGCCGCCAAAGCTAGCAAAAATCCGTACATGAAAGTCACTGAATATTTTGAAAAGGCTAACGGTCAGACATTGATCTCATTTGAGGTGTTACCCCCGCTTAAAGGAGGTAGCATGCAAGCCATTTTCAATACCCTTGATCCCCTGATGGAGTTCAAACCGCCTTTTATTGATGTCACGTACCACCGGGAAGAGTTCATCTATAAAAAGCGATCCAGCGGTTATTACGAAAAAACGGCCATTCGCAAACGGCCGGGAACGGTCGGGATCTGTGCGGCGATCATGCACCGCTACGGAGTAGATGCCGTCCCGCATCTGATCTGCGGCGGTTTTACTCTGGAAGATACGGAAAACGCGCTGATCGATCTCAACTTCCTCAATATAAAGAATGTGTTGGCCCTGCGGGGTGATGCCCGCAAATTTGAGGGGCGCTTCATCCCAGAGGAGGGCGGACATTCCTACGCCATTGATCTGATCCGGCAGATCAAGGAGATCAATGGGGGGAAATATCTTGACACGAACATTGAAAATGGAGAGCCGACCGATTTCTGCATCGGGATCGCCGGTTATCCGGAGAAGCATTTCGAAGCTCCGAATATGGGTACGGATCTGGAATTCACCAAAGCCAAGATCGATGCGGGGGCGAATTACATCGTTACCCAGATGTTCTTCGACAACAAGAAGTATTTTGAATACGTCAAGGCCTGCCGCGATATCGGTATCGACGTACCTATCGTGCCCGGGCTGAAGCCGATCACCAAGCTGTATCAGCTCAACTCCCTACCCCGTCTGTTCCACATCGATCTGCCGACTGATCTGGTAAAGGCACTCGAGCAGGCCAAAAATGCGGAAGCCCGTCGTCAGGTCGGTATTGAATGGTCCATCCAGCAATCAAAAGAACTGAAGGAAGCCGGGGTGCCCTGCCTGCATTATTACACC
The DNA here is from genome assembly GCF_002646595.1 of Flavilitoribacter nigricans DSM 23189 = NBRC 102662. Lineage (GTDB taxonomy): Bacteria > Bacteroidota > Bacteroidia > Chitinophagales > Saprospiraceae > Flavilitoribacter > Flavilitoribacter nigricans. The sequence goes on along the minus strand of NZ_PDUD01000030.1, from coordinate 71,832 downwards.
ATGGGGGATTCGGATACGATCCGGCAAATCGTAGAGTCAGTTTATTAGATGATAAGAGGTACGGACGGTCAATTTCTTTTTTTCAGTAAGAAGAAATAGAAGAAACCGGCCACTACCAGCCCGAGCATTACCCACTGCCAGCGCCATTCCGCACTGAGCGATTCCATATTGCCGGTAGGGATAAAGGCCGCCCAGTATTTGGGGTGGGTACGGGCATTGTCCGGGGCATTTTCCAGATAACTCAGCTTGGCCTGACGAAGCGCTTCGTCCTTCGGCAACCCGGCACTTAGTTGCCGGTAGAATTCCGCCATCAACTGCTGGCCGGACTGGTCATTGATATTCCAGAGGGAGGTGACCAGGCTACGGGCTCCCGCGTAGCTGAAGGCGCGGGCCAGACTCATGATCCCTTCTCCTCTCACCACTTTACCCACACCGGTTTCACAGGCGCTCAGTACCACCAGATCGGCCGGAAAGGACTGGGCCAGGATCTCGTAGCTGTACAGCCGGGAAAAGCCGGCACTGCTATCCGGTGGCGATGCAAAGGCGATGTACGAGTTATTCGGAGCCGCATCGTCTACAACGGCGTGCGAAGCAATGTGGTAGATCCGGTAGCGGGAGGCCAGCGCCAGGAACTCATCTTTGGTGGCCTGTCGGTCGGCGACCAGACGACCTTCAAAAGATTGCAGCACCGCTGCTGCTTCTTCCTCATTGAACAGCAATTCGCCCAGTACCGCCCGGTCGCTGCGTTCGGCAATGGCGTTGCTGCCGGAAAAACTCGGGGCAAAGGCCAGTACTTCATCGGTGTCGTTTTTCGGTTTGATCTGCATCTCTCGGAGCATGCTGAGGGAAAAATTCTGACTGACGGCCAGTTGACGAACCAGGAACGGATAATCCCGGAAATTAGTAGATGAGGAAGGCGCTACCGCTTCGGTGAGAAGAATATCAAAAGGCAGGTAACCGAGTACGCCATCGGGAATAATAAGGATCCGGCGGAGATCATCCGCATCGGCCAATATCGGTGCCAGTAGCGCTTCGTACAGGGCGAATGACTTTTCGGCAAAAGCCTGATCGTTCTGACGGTAAATATCGTTTTTCAATTCTGCCGCCCATTGTTGCAGGTCGGCATTCCAGGGCAGTTGTAAAAGCCGGAGAACGCTGCCGCTTGCATAAACGAATGCATACAGATGCTGGTCGCCAACAAAATACTCGACCAAAAGCTGATCGTCGGACAGGTCGATATCCTGCAGATCAACGATACTTTGATCGTATTTGAGGCGGTAATAATCCGGATATTTCTGCTCAAAAGAACGGATCAGGGCGTCGTATTCCTGCTTGATCGCCAGCTTCTTTTCCCGCCGGGTGATCTGTTGTTCTTCCGTAGTGGCCTGATCCAGTTGCGCGTCGATCCTCGCCAACTGGTACTGGAGCCGGCGCACCTTTTCCAACTCCCGTTCCGGTACTTTCGCGTAGTTGCGGGCGTGCAGATCGCGTACGGCGGCGTAGAGGGCTACGGCCTTACTGCTTTCCATGACCTTGAATGCCGCTTCGGCCCGATCGCTCCCCTGCCGGTGGATAATCTCCAGCGCCAGTTCGTACAATTGATAACTGTCTTCGAGCAGATACTGCTTGTCGTAATCTGAGGTGTAACTCAACTTGATACTGTCCACCAGTTGCATACCGGTTTGGGCGGTGACCCAGGCTGCCGCCAGCCAGTCTGCTGTATTTTCCGGGGGGTGATGAAGTAGGATCCGGGTCTTTTGCGTCAGGGTATAGAGTAATTGCTGGGGAGCAGTTCCGGCGGTGACCAGGGGATTCTGTGCGGGATCTTCGGCGGTGAAATCATCGCTTAGGAAAGTCAGGGCCCGTTGGTAAGCCCTAAGGGCTTCGGCGTAGGACTGCCGGGCCGAATAGATATCTCCCTTTTCGTTGTAGAGTTGACCGAGCAGGAAATCATTGCCCCGGTTTTGGGTACCTTCTTCCAGTTTGGCAATGGCTAACTGGAGCGTATCTCGGGCTTTGGCAAACTGTCCCATCTGACGCCAGACCTTGGCTTTTTCCAATCTTATTTCCTGGGAAACCGGTTCGTCCGGCAGCGCATAGGGGGCGACGGCATCCAAAAAATACAGTGCACTGTCGGCCCGGGACAATTCCCGGTAATAGCGGCCCAGTTCCTGGCCCATATTGATCAGGCGCTTGCGTACCCGGCTTTTCCCGGCGGGGTCGGCAAGGTAAGCCTCCCGGGCCCGGCGGAAAGCCGGTCGATAAAAACTCAAAGCGCGGGCCCGTTCCCCCATCAGCCAGTAGGCGTTGGCGATCCGACTGTAGGCCAGACTTTCGTCTCCTTCCGCTTCGCCGCGGGATGCGTAGTATTGCCGCTCATAATTGAGCGCTCGGAAGGAATAGTCGATCGCTTCTTTGTAGCTTCCCCGAAGCCGGTGGATGGTCGCAAGATACTGGTAGGAAATCACGAGGCGCTGGAATTCCTCGTCACTGAGCGCTGCTTTGTCTTCCAGCGCCATAGCCAGGCTCTCGTAGATGTCCAGGGCACCGTTGTAACCACCCGTTTCCATATAATAGTCTCCCCAGTGCATGCGCAGGTCCAGGGCGATCGCTGCCTGGGTCTCGGGTGTGAGTTCAGCGCCTTTTTCCGTAAGCAGTTGTTCTGCGTTCGACAGGAATTCGTATTTCAGATCGATCTGATCGTGGTAGCCGGTACAGAGGATGCCCCATAGGTAGGCGTAGGATTCCTCTTCCGTCCAGCCCAACTCGTGGGTCTCTTCCAGCAGCAGGTCCAGGTAGTGGAGTGTGCTGTCGAGATTGGTATAGCAGTGCTGCCCGAGTTGTTGGTAGTAGCCCTCGATACGAACGGAATCGGGATCAGTTTGTTGGGCGGATAACGATCCGGTCACGAGCATAGCCAGCAGTATATACCAGTACGGTTTTGGGTTTTTCATTATGGGACGAAATGGACAGCGGCTCCCTATCCTGGAGGCCAGGTATTGCAGCCATTGTGATCTGAATGGAAAGAAGCGTAAGCAGGGCTTCCACCGCAAAATGCCGGTTTTGCGTAGCTACAGGTTGACCCGGTCGGTTTTACGGTGGAAGTTTTAGTGATTGATTATTGCAGGTATACCAATACTTCGGTTGATCCGTCACCCAGGGAAATAACTACATTAACGGCGTCGTCATTGATCTCTTTCTGGGGCAGATTAACAACGGCAAACTGGCCGCCTTCCGGGGAGTAAATGATCTCTGCGTCCGCGCTGGAACTGATGATCTCACCGTTCACGGTCTGAATGCTGATATCCGGTAAGCGCTTGTATTTTTTTACATCTACAAAGTAATTAAATACGGCCAGGCGCTCCCAGAGGCAACTACCGGTCTGGCAGGGGCAGGGCGGTGGTGGAGGTTTTATACCGCCGATCACTCCGAGGAGTAGGTCTTCCATGGCTTTTACTTCTTTCTCCGCTGCGGAGACGGCTTCCTCCAGCTCGCCGCAATTTTCCTGACAGGCATTGAGGTCCTGCTGGGCCGCAAAGTATAGCAGGTCCTGCAGACCGTTAACCCGGGTTTCCATTCCGGTAGTCAGGATCTCTTCTTCGACAAACTCCGCTTCGGTTTGCGGTTTTTTCTCGCAATCGGCAGAGGACAGGGCGATAAGGCCCAGGAGGAGCATAGGGACAATTTTTTTAGCTGTAAACATGTGCTCGGTTTTAGATTTGTGGTTTAAGTTAAGGAATTATGAGTTAATTACGCAAGAATGCTTCTGCGCTGCGGGGGAAGGAGGGGATGGAGATGTTAGCCAGGAAATACAAGGGGCGGCCGGATAAAACTGTTTTCGGAAGGCAGTCTGTATCGCTCCGAAAAAAGCACGTTTACCGGCTTGGTGTTCCCTGGTCAGAGATCGGCTAAGGCTTTTTTGTATAAGTTGAAATTCTCTTCATCAAAACAAACGAAAGTAACTGCTTCTATAGTCTGATGGGCGCTCAAAAAATCGACGGTGGTCGTTATGGCAATCCGGCAGGCTTCGGCCTTTGGGTACCCATAAATGCCGGTGCTGATATTGGGGAAGGCAATCGTCCTGATGTCCTTATCCACGGCCAGTTGCAGGGAATTGCGGTAGCAGTCGCCCAGAAGTTCGGCTTCATTTTTGTCGCCTCCCTGCCATACCGGACCGACGGTATGGATGACATAAGTGGCGGGTAGATTGCCGGCCGTAGTGATCACCGCTTCGCCGGTGGGGCACCCCCCTTGTCGCTGTCGGATCTTGTAACATTCGGCCAGGATCTCCGGGCCACCGGCACGATGAATGGCTCCATCAACGCCACCTCCTCCCAGGAGAGAGCTATTGGCTGCGTTGACTATGGCATCTACCTGGATCTTAGTAATATCTCCCTGGAGGAGTTTTAGTTTAGAATTCATGAGGTTTATTCGGTTTCTATTGTTCGACTGCTGGTCCGGGGGACCTTGGAGGTGTTTGCCGTGTTTTTCCGGTTGATCCGAATGCGTACTATGCCGTCGCAAAAGAGACTGCACCCCGGCGTGTTCAATACCGCCAGGAGTGTACCGCTTTGTGTCGGGCATAATTTACTTTGATCAATTGCCGGTTCGTTTGCTTGTGGCCATCACTTCTTTTATTCCATTTCAACCGGAAACGTTACCACCGGATGTTCATTAGGGGCAATTATTGCGTTGAGCACCCGGAATTTCAGATTGAAGGTATCCTTCAGGTCAACGGTTTTTACTTCTAAAGTAGTCTTTTCGTGTGCTTTTAAAGTAACCAGGTTGGCGTGGCGATGCAGCGTATACGGACTGAGATTTTCCAAAATCAGATCTGCATCCGAACGATTCTCGATGGTTACATCGGCAACCGTTTTATCGGTTTGGTAAGTCGCTTCTTGCAGTTTCAGGCAGCTGTGTAACAAAGGTAATAGATTTTCTTCTTTTCCGATAAGGGTATTATTAAACCAAACGGCGGTCCGTCGGGCCAGGAGCGCTTCCTTGACCGCACTTTCGCTGCGATCGGTTGCAAATACCAGGGTTACGGGCCGGTGCCCGGTGCCGTCCTGCACCTGGTAATCCCAGTCGATGAGCCCGTGAATATCCGAAGTGCCCATGATGGTCAGATCGTTTTCCAGTGCGATCTGCAGCGCCTCGGCGGAATAGGTATGTTCGTTGACCACTTCAATGCCGTGGAGCAGATTGTCCGAGATCAGTTTTTTGTGGAATGGAGTGAGGCGGGATATCCCGTCGGGCCGTTGGGAGGTCCAGTTTGGGTGATTCCAGAATACGAAAGCATTCTGCGCTTTAGCGGCCCGGAAAACCTCAAGGCTGTCGTCGACCAGCAGCTTATTGGCGTCTTCGATGAAGATGGCATTGCAGTGGCCCGGCGGCATACGCCGGGTGATCTCCGCCCCGTGGATGATCAGGATGTCATTTGCGTTCGCGAACTTTTTGACAATCTCAAAAGACCGGTTTCGGTCCGGATGGGGAATATCTTTCCCATGGGGCTGGTATTCGAGGTGTTCGGTCAGGGAAATGGCATCGATGCCGTCCCGGAGGGCTTCTTCCACCCGGATGGTAGGCCAGACGTTACCGTCGGAAAATACCGTATGCTGGTGGAGGTCGCAGACGACGGTGAGATAATCGGGAACGTCCGGAAATTCAATATGGCGGTGTGGATGCCCGTGGGCATTTTCGGTTTGAGCAATAAGGTTCAGGCTTCCGGCTAGAAGCAAGATGATAAGAGTAATTGATCGCATAATTAGTTGGTTTGTCTGCCCAACAAGGTAAGGAGTGATTGTTAAGAGCGGGTAAACTAGATGAGAATATTCCTATTTCCGGAGCGATCCGGCAGATTAAAAACCGATCCGGATGATCCAAACGATCAGCAGTCGCCAAAAAAGAGGGCATCCGTGCTACCTGCAGCACGGATGCCCTCTGACTTGCCGGATATAGCTTAAGCGGTTGGAAGCTTAAAACCGGAGCCGGCTATCAATACGCCAATCATTCCAGATCGATCGGCTCAAATTTCTTAAAGAGGGAATACTGCACGGCCTCTACCTTCTTGCGGTAATCCGCAAAATCTCCGGTCATAAAGGCATTGATCTTCTCCAGTACCTCCTGGGTTTCCTTTCGGGCCGCAGCCATCGTTACATTGGCCATCTGGCTGGGCGTACCGGATACTTCGGACAAATACCGCCGGGCGCTGCGCAGGGTATTGCTGAGGTTTTGGGCGGTGCGCTGAATCCCCTTCAGGCCCTCGGGATCCATATACAGCTTTTCGAGTTCGGCGATGCTGTCCTGCAGCGCTTTGCCGGTTTTGGCAAGTTCCTTTTTCGTGTCTTCCGGTGCGTTGACCAAGGCATCATCGACAAGTTTGATGGTTTTGCTCGCATCCTGAAGGCTTTTGAACCCATCCGTGGCGGCACCGATGACCGCTTCGAAATCCTTCATCAGGGCATCGGCCGCTATCATATCGTCCATATTAGTCTCCAGTCTTGGATCAGCTAATACTTTGACCATGCTTGAATCCTTATGCTCGCCGAAGGTGGCTACCAGCTTGTATTTGCCGGGTAGTACACTGCGCCCACCCGGAGTGTCTGAACCCGGTCGGCGTTCTCTGCGGGATGGGAAGCTTACGCCGTCCCGCTCCATAGACCAGGTAAAGCGGTTCATTCCGTCTTTCAGCGTCTCAGTGAAAGTCCGGATGGTGTCCCCCTGGCTGTCGATAACCTGGATCTTTGCTTTCGTCGGTCGCTTTTTCTTCTTTTCATCGGTGTCTTCCGAATCGGTGCTTTCTTCTTTTTTCGGTTCCGGTTTTACCCACATCGTGAGCAGGGCACCGCCGGGGCGGGTGGCTCCCTGGAATTCGGCATTGGCAATGAACCGGATACCCTGATACGAACGGTAACTGGCCAGGTAGGCATCCGGCGCTTCGAAGAATTTGAAATCAGCGGCCAGTACTTTGCCCTGTGAGCTGGCCATGGCCCTAAAGGGACGAATGTCATCCAGTACCCAGAACGAACGTCCGAAAGTGGATAGTACCAGGTCGTGCTCCCGCGGATGGATCTTCATATCGGTCACCTGAACGGAAGGGAAACCATTGTCGTATTTAGTCCAGTTCTTACCGCCGTCAATGCTGAAGTACAGGCCTGTATCGGTGCCCAGCCAGAATAGGTTAGGTTCCTCGATGTCCTGAACAATAGATAGGGCAAAACCGCCGACCTGGCGGTCGTCAACGATCCGGGTCCAGCTCTGACCGTAATTGGAAGTGCGATAGACCATCGGGGTGAAATCGTTACGACGGTAATCATTCACCACCACAAAGGCTTCACCGGCCCGGTGGGGAGAAACTTCTATGTAGGGGAACCAGCTCCCGGCCTTTACCCCCGGGAGTTTACCCGATAGTTCGGTCCAGTTTTGGCCCCGATCCCGGGTTACATGCAGTTTCCCGTCGTCCGTTCCTACCCAGATCACATTTTTATCGTGTGGGCTGGGGGCAATCGCCAGAATTGTAGTGTGGTTCTCCGCCTGGGTATTATCGATGGTAAGCCCGCCGCTGGTGGCCTGCTTTTGTTTTTCGGGATCGTTCGTGGTCAGGTCCGGGGAAAGGATCTCCCAGTTTTGGCCGCAGTCGTCGCTGTAGTGTACGTACTGACTACCGTAATAGATGCCGCAATCCGCAAACGGATCCTGCGCCATGGCTGCGTTCCAGTTGAAGCGAAGCCAGGTGCCGTCGGGGTGTACCGGGCGAATGAATTTGGTATCTCCCGTTTCGCGATCTACTTTGCCTACATTCCCGCCCTGGGACATAGCGTAGACGTAGCGGTTATTGTCGGGCTGGAACAAGACGTCAAAGCCGTCGCCAAAGAATACTTCCTGCCAGTCGTAATTCGTGATCCCGCCGGAACGCCACACATTGCTGGGGCCTACCCAGGAACCGTTATCCTGCATACCACCACCAACGTTATAAGGATAATCCATATCCACATTTACGTGGTACAACTGCGCCAGGGGCAGGTTATTGATAAAGCGCCAACTGTTGCCACCGTCGCGGGAGATGTTCAATCCACCGTCGTTGCCGTCGATCATATAATCGGGATCGTCCGGATGGATCCAGAAGGCATGGTGATCCGGGTGGACCGCCGCTCCGTAATCCAGTAACACCTTAAAGGTCTTACCGCCGTCTTCACTGCGGGATACGTAGGAATAGAGGTTGTAAATGCGGTTCTCATTCTTGGAATCCACAAAAATATCCGCGTAGTAAAAAGGCCGGTTGCCGATATTTTCTTTACTGACGAGTGACCAGGTACTTCCACCGTCGGTGGTTTTGTAGAGGCCGTTCTCTTTGGCTTCGACCAGAGCGTAAACGATGTTGGGTTTGGAGGGAGCAATGGCCAATCCGATCCGGCCCAGTTCGCCTTTCGGCAGACCGTCATCGGCACTGACTTTTTTCCAGCTGTCTCCACCGTCGTAAGTGATGTGGAGGCCGGAACCGGGACCTCCGGAATTGAAAGTCCAGGGTTTGCGACCGTATTCCCACATCGCAACAATGAGTTTATCCGGATTGGTCGGATCAACGACCATATCAGCTACGCCGGTCTCTTCGTTGGCATACAGGACCTTTTCCCAGCTTTTTCCTCCGTCGGTCGTCCGGTACAGTCCGCGCTCTTCGTTCGGCCCCCAGATCGAACCCATAGCACCGGCATAGACGATATCCGGATTGTCCCGGTGGATGATGATGCGGTGAATAGTTTTGGTATTTTCCAATCCCATCAGCTTCCAGGTCTTTCCACCGTCGAGACTTTTGTAAATGCCCCCACCGCTATTGTGAGAATTCCGTGGGTTACCTTCGCCGGTGCCGACCCAGATCACACTCGGGCTTTTCTGGTTAACGGCAACGGCCCCGATCGAAAGCGTCGGCTGATCGTCGAAGATCGGCGCCCACTGGATGCCCCCGTCGGTAGATTTCCAGACGCCGCCGGAAGCCGTACCGGCGTAAATTATTTCCGGGTCGCTCAGGTCCACATCAATGGATGTGACCCGGCCGCTCATGCCCGCAGGACCTATATTGCGCATCTTGATGTCCTTAAAATGCTCGAGGTCAACCGTCGATTGCCCCGGCAGGCTGATACTCAGCAAAATGGCTGCGAGGAGTAGTAGTGAGTTTCGCATACTAGTGAATGAATTTTGAGTTTTTTCTTAATATCGAATAAAGATAGAAATTTAGGTTTTGAACTGGTTTAAACTTATTGTCTGCCGATGAGGCCAAAGTATTGGATTTACTGGCGAAGCGCTTTTTGAGTTTCGTACTGGGAAAGTACGGAACGAGAAAAAGCTGAAGTCCAGGAGGTTCAAGACTTTAGGCCACAGTCCAGATGAATAAGTTTAAACCAGTTCTTTATTTAAAAGTTTCCTAAAATCCGAGAGCTGGGAGCGATTAGTGAGAAAAGTTGATAATTTTGAACCCCAAATTTGGGCAAAACCAAGGAGCCGGGATGTTTCGCATTTCGGATACAGGCGGTTGTTTCAGCTTGCCTTCCGGTTTTGTGCCCGCTCTGCCATCGACTTTAATCAGATAATAATTTACGGATATGTCCATTTCAAAGCTCTTCCTCGGTGCCGCTCTTTTCTGTCTATTGTGCTTTCATACCGCCTGCAAACCGGAGAGCCAAAAGATCCCACAGGAACAGATCCAGGTCAAGGTACCGGTATTTGATGCCGATGCGGCCTACGAACTGGTAAAAAAACAGCTCGAATTCGGACCGCGTTATACCAACTCTGCCGGTCACGCGCAGATCCGCGACTGGCTGCTGGAGCAGGCCAATACCTACGCGGACGAAGTGATCCGGCAGGATTTCACCGCACAGGCCTACAACGGAGAAACACTCAACGGCACCAATATCATTGCCCGCTACAAACCGGAGATCGCCGAGCGGATACTCCTCTGTGCGCATTATGATACCCGGCACATTGCCGATAAGGATACCGTAGATCAGGATCAACCCATCCTGGGGGCGGATGATGGAGCGAGTGGGGTGGCCGTGTTGCTGGAGATTGCCCGGCAACTCCAGACCAATCCCATTCCCATGGGGGTCGACCTGGTTTTTTTCGATGCGGAAGATTACGGCGCAGATACCGGAGGACAGACGGAAAGCTGGGGCCTGGGATCGCAGTACTGGGCCAATAATTTGCACGAGTCCGACTATCAGGTGAAATACGGTATTTTGCTGGATATGGTCGGTGCCCGGAATGCACGCTTTACCAAGGAGGGAAATTCGCGCGCTTCGGCCGGTCCCGTTGTGGATAAGATCTGGGAACTGGCCGCGAGGATGAACAAACAACAATATTTTGTGGACGTCAATACGGGGTCCGTGGTTGACGATCACTACTTCATCATTCGGGAAGCCGGTATTCCCATGGTGGATATTATCAATCATCCGGTAGAGAATATGTTCGGCTTTTATCACCACACTCATCAGGACAATCTGGACGTTATTGATCCGACCAGTCTGCAGGCTGCCGGTCAGGTGGTGTTGGCGGTCGTGTACAACGAATCGAACGGTAAATTGTAGGTCACCTGTGCCCGGAAGCCCTTTCGGTGCAATAAATATTGAATAAGGCAAGCTGATCATTCCGCTTAGCGAAGGGGCGATGCCGGTAAATTGCCCGCGAGCTTAAGATAAAGATGAATTACAACAATGTGTTTACGGATTGCCGTATGGGTGCTCATTTGTCAGGCAGTCAAAAATAACGCTCAACTCCGTCCCGGAATAGCTTAGCTCCCACGGACGCAAGTCACTAATAATCAATTGCGTTAAGCCCGCTAATTTTCTCAACACTTTTCAGAATATTGTGTTAAATTTGGATAAGTGCCAACATCACCAATTGAAGTATCCTCCCGGAGTGGATCAGGCGGCCACTGGCTGTACATTCGCCGTAAAGGCCCTGGGATATCCATTCTGAAAAGTAGAGCTCCTAATTCATAAAACAGTACTGACTATGACTCGACTGATCTACCCTTTCTTTACTGTGATGCTGGTTGTCAGCTGGTTCGCTTTACCGGCACAAGATCTGATCCTGGATGATTTTACCATGAGTGGGGATACTTATGTGGTCGGCGACGAATGCTACCGGCTAACCGATGAATACAATTACTCTTCGGGATCTATCTGGTACAAATATCCGGTGAGTCTTTCCAATCCGTTCGATATCGAGTTGAAGATCATGATGGGCTGTAAGGACGACGAAGGAGCCGACGGGATGGTGTTTATCTTTACTTCGCGTCCCAACCGGGTCGGCGGAGCGGGGGAAGGTATCGGTTTCGGCGGGCTGCGCCCATCGTTTGGAATAGAGATCGATACCTGGGAAAACGATCACCTGATGGATCCGGTCGATGACCATCTGGCGCTTTTGTTCAACGGACATGTCGGGCACTACAGGAGTGAGATCAAACCTACCATCATCCCGAATCTGGAAGACTGCCAGCGGCATCGCTTTGCCGTTCGCTGGGATCCGGGCTCCCAAACGATCACCATCGAAATTGACCGCAAAAGAGTCATGCGGGCCCGCTTCGATCTGATCGGCAGCGTCTTCGGGGGGAATGAAACCGTATACTGGGGTGTTTCCGCCGGTACCGGGCGCTACAATAATATCCACGAAGTATGTTTCGAGAAAATGTCCTTTTCGCCCCCTTCTAAAATGCCGGATTATTATCCCGGCGTGCTGCCGCGGCATTGGGGCGGCAGAGATTGATCCGGCTTTCGTCAGCTCGAAAAAGTAAACTTTAGTACTCTATGCACAATTACGCAAAATAGTTGCGTAGTTGTCCTCCATCTTTGTTGCATCTTCCTTATTTCGCCGTTTCGGAACTATTGACGACGCAGCGGAATTGAAACCTTCACCGGATCTCCGGTCTTGAACAAAGTGGATGTAACATGTTTTTAGAAATTTCAACAACTCACCAACCGGCAACAGATCTAGGCTTTTTACTGGGCAAACACCCGGATCGCCTGCAGTCCCGAGACCTGTCTTTTGGCAAAGCCCATATTTTCTACCCGGAGGCAACTGCCGAACGATGCAGTGTGGTCTTATTGCTGGAGATCGACGCTATCGCCCTGAGCCGGAATATGACCAAAACCTACGCAGATTCCTTCCAACTCGGACACTACGTAAACGATCGGCCCTATACCGCTTCGTCCTTTATGACGACGGCTATTTCCAAAGTATTCGGCAGTGCCCTGAACGGCAATTGCAAAGAACGTCCCGAACTCGTTGAGCAACCGCTCCCGCTGGAGGTGACGATCAGTGCCTTGTCCAGCCGGGGCGGGGAGACGCTGATCCGCCGGTTCTTCGAGCCGCTGGGTTACGAGCTGGCGCTGAGTACGCAGTTGCTCGACCCGGAGTTTCCCAATTGGGGAGATAGTCCTTACTTCCGGCTACAGTTGCGGCATCACATCAGCCTTCAGGAACTCCTGATGCAACTCTACGTGCTGATCCCGGCTCTGGATAACAACAAACATTATTTCGTGGGAAGTCCTGAGGTAAACAAATTGCTGGATAAAGCCGGCTCCTGGCTGGAAACGCATCCCGAACTACCGCAGATCGCCCGGCGATACCTGCGCCACCAGAAAAGCCTGACAACAATGGCTTTGGAAAAGCTGCAGGACGAGGACAGCGCGCCCCACAGCTTCGGCGCTACGGAACCGGAAGCCAGGCTCGAACAAAACATGAGCCTGCACCAGATCCGGCACCAGGCCGTACTCGCCGTTTTGCAGGATGCCGGCCTCAACAGTATTCTGGACCTGGGCTGCGGAGGGGGTAAGTTCTTAAAGCTCCTGCTCAGTCAAACGGCTATTCCCAAAGTCACCGGTGTGGACGTGAGTTACCGCTACCTGGAAATTGCGAAAAAACGGTTGCACTGGGATGTTATGCCGCCGATGACCAGAGCCCGTATTGAGTTACTGCACGGCGCACTGACCTACCGGGACGACCGTTTGCAGGGCTATGATGCCGCGGTGGCGATCGAAGTGATCGAGCACCTGGATCCGAACCGCCTCCGGGCTTTCGAGCAGTCCGTGTTTCTGTACGCTCAACCGGGAATGGTAGTGATCACGACCCCGAATATTGAATACAACCGCTTATTTGAAAATATGAAACCCGGCAGCCTGCGTCACAGTGACCACCGTTTTGAGTGGACGCGAGCCGAATTTGCGGACTGGACGCAAAAGGTGGCGACTACCTACAGCTATCGGGTAACCGTGGCGGGCATCGGTCCCGAAGATGCCCGGTACGGTTGTCCTTCCCAAATGGCTATTTTCCAACGCTAGATCCCTGTAGACTTTAAAGAAAAAAGAACATGAATAAAATTGAGATCCCAAACCTTTGCCTGGTCGTTTTGATGGGGGCTACTTCCTCCGGGAAGACCAGCTTTGCGAAAAAGCATTTTAAAAGCACAGAAGTGATCAGTTCGGACTTCTGCCGGGGTATTGTCGCTGATGACGAAAATGCCATGGACGCAAATGCGGATACGTTTGATCTATTGCACTATATCGTAGCCAAACGCCTGAAACGAGGCCTGCTGACGGTGGTGGATGCGACCAACGTGCAGGCGGAATCCCGAAAAAAACTGATCGCTCTGGCGCGACAATACCACGTATTCACCATTGGCATCGCCCTGAACCTGCCGGAAAATGTCCTACTGGAAAGAAATGCCCAACGGCCCAACCGGCAATTGGGAAAACACGTCATCCGGCAACACCGTCGCCTGCTGAAATCCTCTTTTCGTACACTGAAGAAAGAGGGCTTTCGTCGCTTTTATGAGCTGAGGAGCCTGGCGGAGATCGATGCGGTAAGCGTGGAACGGCGAAAAGTTTGGTCGGACAAAACCGAATTACAGGGCCCCTTCGATATCATCGGGGATGTACACGGCTGTTTTGCCGAATTGCAGGAGCTGCTTCGGACATTGGGCTACCGCATCACCAAACACCGGGATCGCCAAAAGAACTTCGGCTATACGGTAAAACCGCCGGCTAATCGCAAGGCCATTTTCGTGGGCGACCTGGTAGACCGCGGACCGGCCTCCAACGAAGTACTCCGGCTGGTGATGTCCATGCAGGAGGCCGGGAATGCGCTCGTCGTATGCGGCAACCACGATGACAAACTTCTGCGTAAACTACAGGGACGGAACGTACAGATCAAACACGGCCTGGGAGCAACGCTGGCGCAACTGGAGCAGGAAAGCCCCGAATTTCTGGAAGCGCTTCCGGTGTTCCTGAAGGGGCTGATCAGTCATTATGTGCTGGACGGTGGCCGCCTGGTGGTGGCGCACGCCGGCCTTGGTGCCGATATGCAGGGCCGTACCTCCGGAGCCGTTCGCTCATTTTGCCTGTACGGGGAGACGACGGGTGAAGTAGACGAATTCGGTTTGCCGGAGCGCTACAACTGGGCCAAGGACTACCGGGGCAGTGCCACTGTGGTCTACGGTCATACGCCCGTACCCGCAGCGGACTGGTTCAACAATACGATCGATATCGATACCGGCTGTGTTTTCGGAGGGCATTTAACGGCTTTGCAGTATCCGGAACGGGAACTGGTCAGCGTACCTGCCAGTGAGGTCTATGCCGAAACCAAACGGCCTATCAAAGTAGAGCAAATGGCCGTGGATGCCGCCGACGATCTGCCCAATATTGAAGATGTGATCGGTCGCCGGGCCATTCAGACCCGTTTGAATAAACTGATCTCCATCCGGGAAGAGAATGCCATTGCGGCCCTGGAGGTAATGAGCCGCTTCGCGGTCAACCCCAACTGGCTGATCTATCTGCCGCCCACGATGTCTCCGGTAGAGACCGCTTCCCGGAAAGATTTTCTGGAACACCCGGCGGAAACCTTTGCCTATTTCCAGCGGCAGGGGATCGATGAAGTCATTTGCCAGGAAAAACACATGGGCTCGCGGGCCGTCGTGGTACTGGGCCGTGACGAATCCGTGATCGAGCGAAGATTCGGCATCACCGGTGAGGGCTTTGGTACCATCTATACCCGTACCGGCCGGCCGTTCTTTTCCGAAAAGGAGACGGAGCAGGCGCTGCTGGCCCGGCTTCGGCAGTCACTGGATCAGACGGGATTCTGGGAAGAATTTGCTACCGACTGGGTACTGTTGGACGCGGAATTGATGCCCTGGTCGGCCAAAGCGCAGGTATTGCTCAAAGATCAGTACGCCGCGGTCGGCGCTTCCGGAGAACTGGCCCTGGCGGATAGCCGGAACGCCCTGGCCCGGGCGCAGGCCCGGGGGATCGATACGGGCAGCCTGCTGGATAAGGCGACCGGTGCTCAGGAAAGACTGGCCAAATTCCGCCAGAGTTACCGGCAGTACTGTTGGGAAGTAGATACCCTGGATCAATACCGGCTGGCGCCCTTTCATTTGCTGGCCACGGAGGGCAAAGTACATACGGACCGGCCCCACCGCTGGCATATGGAGCAGATCGCCCGGTGGTCCGCTAAAGATCCCGTTTTGCACGCCACGAATTACCGCGTGGTGAATCTGAACGAACCGGAAGCGGTGCAGGCGGCAACGGACTGGTGGTTGCAGCTCACCGGCAACGGAGGGGAAGGAATGGTGGTTAAACCCATGGATTTTGTGGCTTACCACAAAGGCCGTCCGATCCAGCCAGCGCTGAAGTGCCGGGGCCGGGAATACTTGCGTATCATTTACGGTCCGGATTATACCTTGCCGGAACAGTTGAAGAAACTGAAGAAGCGGGGACTGTCCCGCAAACGCGGTTTGGCCATCCGGGAGTTTGCGCTGGGGGTTGAAGCAATGGAGCGATTTGTGCGGAAAGATGCGCTGAGAAAGGTGCATGAGTGCGTTTTTGGCGTTCTTGCCCTGGAAAGTGAGCCGGTAGACCCCCGACTATAGTGGCAGAACCACTATATTTGGAACATGGCTCTGCAAATTCAAACTGCTTCCACAATTTCGGAAGTCATCGATCAGCTGGATCGCATCATTGACTGGTCGATCCGGGAATCTAACCGCATCGGGTATTTTGCCTGTCTGTACCGCAAAGTCACGGTAGCGGTACAGGCGGGCATCCAAAACGGCACTTTTGAAGACGGTCCGCGTATGGAACGTCTGGATGTGCTTTTCGCCAATCGCTTTCTGGAAGCTTTCCGGCAACACCAGAATCTGGAAAACTGCACGGGAGCCTGGCTCCTGGCTTTTCAGCAGGCCCGGGTGTGGAGGCCGCTGGTGCTACAACATCTGATGCTGGGTATGAATGCCCATATTAATCTGGACTTGGGCGTGGCGGCGGCAGCAACCATGCAGGGAAAACCCATCGAGAATATAAAGGATGATTTTTATAAGATCAACGATATCCTGCTGGATATGATCGATGAGGTACAGGATCAGTTATCCCTGATCTTTCCCCTGCTCAAACGCATCGATCTGATCGGACGGTTCGATGAGATACTGGCCGGTGCGGGTATCGATATCGCCCGCAGGCAGGCCTGGAAGATCGCCCAGGCATTTGCCGCTCATCCAGCCGCCGAATGGGACGACAAGATCCTGGAGCTGGATCAAAAAATACTGAAAACCGGGCAGCGGATCCTGCAACCCGGAAAAGGTGTGTGGATCAGTCTGGGACTTTTTGTGATCCGGCTGGGCGAATACCATACCGTGGGCAAAAAGATCAGTTTGCTGCGGTAGGATCATGGGGCCGGATGACTTACCTCGGCACCTCAATTTTCTGAACAATATCTTTAATGACATCTTTGGCCAGATAACCTTCCATTTCCCGCTCGGGGGTCAGGATGATCCGGTGGTTGAGGGCCGGATAAGCGACGTACTGGATGTCATCGGGTGTTACAAAATCCCGTCCCTGGATGGCAGCGTAAGCTTTAGCTGAGCGGAGGATCGCCAGAGAAGCTCTCGGCGAAGCGCCCAGATAAAGATCACCACTATTACGGGTATGGTGGACCATGGCGGCAATGTAATCGAGCAGTTCATCTTTGATGTAGACCTGTTCCACCAGTCTCCGGCATTGCTTTAATTCCTCCGGATGGAAGACCTTTTGCAGGGTTTCGGTCTGGCCCGGTTTGAAATCATTGCGGAAGCGACGCAGAATGGCCTGTTCCTCGTCCAGCGTAGGGTATTCCAGATTGATCTTAAGTAGGAAACGGTCCAGTTGGGCTTCGGGAAGTTTGTAGGTTCCCTCCTGCTCGATCGGGTTCTGGGTAGCCATCACGAAGAAAGGGAACTCCATGTGGTAGGTGTTACCATCCACCGTAACCTGCAGCTCTTCCATGACCTCAAAAAGGGCAGCCTGGGTTTTTGCCGGAGCCCGGTTGATCTCGTCGATCAGCACGATCTGGGAAAAGATCGGACCGGGATTAAAGGTAAACTCGGAACTCTGCATATTGAAGACCGTCGTACCGACTACATCACTGGGCATCAGGTCCGGAGTGAACTGTATCCGGGAAAAACCCACATCGATGGTGTGTGCGAGTAGTTTGGCCGTCAGCGTTTTCGCGATTCCCGGGACCCCTTCCACCAGTACGTGCCCACCGGCGTAAAGAGCAATGAGCAATTCATCGATGAAGGCATCCTGTCCGATGATCACTTTGTGCAGTTGCTCGCGAATGCGGTCACTGGCCATTTGTACTTTGGTCAGATCCAGGCGCGGGCGACTCCATTCCTCGTGGGAAGAGGGCACCATTTCATTTTGTTCAGATAACTGGGAAGGATCCATTTCCGGAGATGTTTGTTCTGGATCGTTATTTTCGTTCATCATTCATTATTGTTTTCCATGGATCGCAACGCAGGGCGATCATTTGCAATGCCGGTAAAATTGTTCCATCGCCTTATGAAAGTCGATCAGGGTATTCTCGGTAACTATACTGGCATTTTTAATATTGTTGTACATCAAAACGATCTTATCGATAATGGTAGCTTTCACTTCCGATCGTTGTTTGAGTTTCTGCTTAAATTCTTCGTCGAGTTCCAGACCCTGAACGTTGTATTTTTCTCTCACAAAATTGCGGAAGTACTGCATCTTTTGAATCGCCAGTTGTTTGTGATTATTCTGCAGAAAATAAAGATGTCCGATCGTGGTCAGAAACTCCAGGGACGTATTGGTATTCTTGCGCAACACGGGAATGATCCGCTGGCGTCGCCGGGAGAGGAACAGCATATACAGCAGAATGCCGGCCAGCAACAGGTACCAGGCCCAGGTCAGCGCCGGTTTGGACAGGATGAACTGTAATGGGCTTTCCGCACTCAGCAGCCGGTTGCGCGAACCGCTGGGGTTGCGGTCGTTGATGGCCTGGCCCATTCTTTCGGAAACCCGACTGTATTCGTCCCAGTAAATAGGGCCTTCCTGTAAATGGGAAAAGACCTTATCCACATATTCCAGGTTGTTTTCATCCAGCAGATGATAGTTGGTAAATACCAGTGGCGTGCTGTGCAGGTAGAAATTACCCCGGCCGTAGGGCCGCTGGGCGAAATTGATCAGTCCGTCGTTAAAAGTACCGATCGGGACCAGCCCTTCTTCCAGTCCGCAGAAGTAATAATCCTCAAAGTATTTCCACTCGTAGGGTACGGGCGTTCCCTTATCGTAAAATCGGTAGGGATAATCCCGGGAGGCGTGCAGCCCTGGATGTTCAAAATTGGCGCGGATCAGCGTATCGTATTTACTCGAAAAACCGTCCCACCATATGCTATCACACTCTTCAAAATACAGCTCGAACATCAGGTCGAAAGGCAGCACATTGGTTGCAATGACGGCCTGATTACCGTTAGCTACAAAATCCAGTAGCCGCTGGGTATCCGAGGGGCGCAGGTACATCCCGCCGCCGACGAATACGTAATTCGCCCGTGCGCTATCGCCACCCGAAAGAGGAAGGCTCATCGTGAAACTGTCGGTGAGCACCTCGTATTCTTCGTCGGGATAATAGTCCGACAACAATTCGGACATCAGAAAGGTACCATAGGGATCTTTGGAATTGCCCCGGTAACTGACGCTCCAGTCGTGCAGGTCAGAACTGAGGAAATAGGCCAGTACCAAAAGCAGTAGCAAACCGATCACAATGAGCCATATGGTGCGGTTCCCCTTCATGAGCTAAGGGCGGTTTTGGTGACGGAAAGCCGCTCGATGAACTGTTGGAAATCGGGCTCCAACTGCTCGAATGCGGCGGCCGAAAGTGTCCGGTCGCCGTACCAGCAACGCTCAAAAATGCGGGTAACCTCCCGAAATTGCGGAAAGTATTCGTTGCTGCGCATTTCCCGGAGGTATTCGTTGTTGGTTTTGTCGGTTTTCCATTTGATATCCCGCCTTAGGGAGAGTTCCTTCAGAATGGCCAGATAATACAGCCGGATCGCCAGGTTGTAATTTCCGTCGGATTTGGCCCGGCCGATGAAATCGTCCAGATCCGCCTCGTGAATATTTTCTTCTATCTTTTGAATGTCGATATTTTCTTCCGTCGTCCGTTTGATCTTTTTATTCTTGGCCCGCCCGTATCCCAGCATGGATCGCACCAACAGGGCGATGGCGATCGCTCCGATGGCGATCAGGAGAAAACGGGCAATTGCGGTGCCGACACCTTCGCCGAACATGGGGTTATTACGCTGACGATTCGGAGCGTTATTGCGGTCGGGTTGTTGCCGCTGCCGGCGTTGCCGCTCGGTATAGTCGATACCTTCCGTCAGCTCGGACCATTTGCTGCGATCGATCTGCCTTTGCTCAATTTCCGAATCCAGATACCGTTCTTCCGGCGTATTGCTCTCCTGGGCCTGCCCGGTCCATTGGACGAGCAGACTAAGTAACAGGATGGAAGCAATTTTCTTTATCAAATTGAACGGCTTTTTATTGAGCAGTTGAGTTGATTTAAACGTGTATTTTTCAAATGGATTTTCCACTTTGGGCGCTATTCTCTGGCCATTCCCCGGATCTGATTGTTCTCACCGAAGTGTTCCAGACGTTCGCGCAGGTCTCTGGCTTCCTGCACTTCCAGGCGGCTATGGTAAAACAGGGCTATGGAGGCCGTGATCATGCCCATTACCCCGTACAACAGAAATAGGTAGAGGAAAGTAAGAATGATCACGCTGATGTTATTCATCGTATCCTGATCAAAGTTAATGATCCAGCCAATAAGCTCAAAGAAAATCTGGGCCAGGGCCGTATCCGCCAGTGATACAAAGATCATTCCCGTTCCGAAAGTAAGCAGCAGGAGTCCCAGCGATTGCCAGTATCCGGCCCCGAGTAGAGAAAAGCTGCGACCCAGACCGGAGAATAAGTTCCGATCTTCCTGATAGCAGGTATACATCCAGAACAGGACGATACTAAAAACAAAAGCGAACAGCATTAAACTCAGTCCGCTGGATAGATGCAACGCCCCCGCCATCAACAGGCCACCCGCGAGGCAGGCGATCATGCCGGGCACCCGGATCTTCCGGGCTGTTTTATCGGGTTGCATGCGATCGAGTTGCCAGTAGATAAAATAGGCGATCGCCGCAAAGGCCAGGCCGTTGTAGATCCACATCCACGCCGGCTGACTTCCGGTGATCAGAGGGTCGAGTGCTCCGACGATGGCGAATGCCTGAGCGGTATAATACATGAGTTCCTGGGGAGGATCATTACTCAGTGAAAATGCGAGCAGACAGTAGGCCAGACTGAGCCCCGCTAGCAGTACCGTGAGTTTGCCAAAGGCCGTGCGGAAGATCAAAAATGAATCCGCGAAAATGGTGCCGCTGCTTTTGATGGCCCGAAAATCGATCCGCATGGCGCCTTCCGGAGGTAATTCCGTATCCCGGTTCCGGTCTTTCGGCAGCAGCTGGGCCCGTAAAGCCGGGAACCAGACAAAGTAAAGAACCACAAAGATCAAACAGATCAAAATGAAAACAGCCCGGATAAAATCCGGCGTTTCGGTATTTCTCGTCAAAAAACCTTCAATGAAACCGGCAATGATAAAGAGCGGTACGGTGCCGACCATCATTTTCACCCCCCGCCGGGCGGATCGCTGGAAAGCCTGGGTGCGGGTATAGGTGCCGGGGAATACCAGGCCGCGGCCCATGGTCGCTCCCGCCGCTCCGGCAATGATGATGGCGGAGATCTCCAGGGTGCCGTGGGTCCATATCGTCAGAAAGGAATCCCAGAATAAGCCCCGTTCGATGAAAAAATACTGGAAAGCGCCGATCATAAAGCCGTTGCGGGCAATAATGACCAGTGATCCGATGGAAAAGAACACGCCCAGCACAAAAGTGAGCAGGGCGACGAATATATTGTTGACCGTAATACCCATTGACATGCCGAAAGGCGCGAGCTGTTTGTAAACAGCCATCGGATCCCCGGATTCAATGTTGGAAAGCGTCATATCTATGTAGGACTCTCCGAGCACAACTTCGGCAAAGCCGGCGTCCAATGCCGATGAAAGGGCACCGATACTAAAAGTCAGCGCAAATACCAGAAAGGAGACCAGCAGGTCCTTCCGGGCTTCGTACATCAGCAGGGGAAGTTCATCCATCCAGAACTTCAGAAAACGCCCCCAGCGGGAGCGCCGGTGTTTATAGATGCTGATGAAGATCCGCTGTGCGAGACCGTTGAGATACACCCGTACCGATCGATTGGGATAAAATGTGCGGGAGTAGGAGAGGTCATCGGTGATCTGCACGAACAGGTCATTGAGCTTATCGGCGCGCTTGTGCTGGCCGTCGAGGAACCCTTCGAATTCCTGCCACTTTTCCTGGTTTTGCTCAATGAATTTGGTTTCGCGCATGATGGGGAAATGATAAAAAAGTATAAGTTGCGTTATTTTAGGGAAATATTTGAATAAATTCAATTCCTTTGACTTTTTTGTACGATAATTCTGCTATCGATGGCGAGTATTGAAATACGTACTACCCAGAATGTGACGATCGAATACGACGCAGCAACGCTTTGGGAGCGGCTGATCGCCAGTTTGATCGATGGCATTATCGTCCTGGCCATGTATCTGCTGCTGAGCCTGCTTGTGATCAGTGCGGGTGACAGCAATCTGATCGAAGCCGATGAGGGATGGCATATGTTTCTGGGATTGATGCCGGTGGCCGGCTTTATGCTTTACAACTTCCTTTCGGAGATCCTGAACAACGGACAAACCTGGGGCAAAAAGGCCATGGGGGTAAAGGTGATCCGGCTCGATGGAAAAGAGGCCGGACTGAGTGACAGCCTGCTGCGAGCCGTTTTCTATATCGTTGACGGCTTGTTGACGATCGGTATCCTGGGCTCTATCCTCATCGCTTCCACGGCAAAAAAACAACGGCTGGGAGATATGACGGCCAACACGACCGTCATCAAATTGAAGCCTAATCTGCGTTTCGGGCTGGAAGATATTTTACGGATCAATACCCTCGATAATTACGAGCCGCAGTACCCGGGGGTACGCCAGTACAGCGAGCAGGATATGCTTTTTATCAAAAATGTGCTTTCCCGCTATCGCAAGCACCCCAATGCCGCCCACCGTCAGGTGATCAATGAACTGGTAGCCCGGATACAACAGCAACTGGCCCTGCCGCAGATCCCGGCCGATAAACCGGAATTTCTGAAGATACTGATCCGGGATTATATCGTACTCACCCGTTAGGATACCGAAGGTGTATGAAGCGAGAATTTCTGTTAAATATCGGTTTCCTGATCGTAGTGAACCTGCTGATCAAACCCTTCTATATCTTCGGTATTGACCGAACGGTGCAAAATACCGTGGAGGCGCGGGAATACGGCCTGTATTTTACGCTGTTCAATTTTACTTTTCTCTTTCAGATCATTAACGATTTCGGACTGCAGAATTTCAACAACCGGCACTTATCCCAGCATCGGCAGTTGCTGGCGAAGTATTTTCCCTCTTTTCTTATGCTGAAATTTTTGCTGGCCATTTTGTATCTATTGGTGCTGTACGTAGCCGCCAATCTAGCCGATTATCCGGACGAATATTTCCACATGCTGTGGCTAATCGGCGTCAATTGCATTTTGCTGAGCCTGGTGCTTTATCTGCGTTCCAATGTTTCGGGCCTGGGTTGGTACCGGACGGACAGTCTGCTCTCTGTTCTCAACCGAAGCCTGATGATCGTGGTGTGTGGTATTTTGCTGTGGAACCCCGCCTGGAAAGGCGATTTTCGAATTGAATGGTTTGTGTACGCCCAGACTTTTACGCTGGTATTAACCGCCCTGGTCGCCTTCGCAGTGATCTTCCGGGAACTAAAAAACTGGGTATTCCGCCTGCGTCCGGTATACCTGCTCCTCATTCTGAAGAAAAGCTATCCCTACGCTTTGGTCATCTTCCTGATGACGGTCTACACCCGCATCGATGGCGTGATGATCGAGCGTTTGCTCGCCGATGGTACCCGGGAGGCGGGGATCTACGCCATGGCCTACCGGTTGCTGGATGCCGCCAATATGTTCGGCTTCCTGATCGCGGGCCTGTTGTTGCCGATGTTCGCCCGGATGCTGCGGGACCGTCAGTCCGTTTTTCCACTGCTGAATCTGAGTTTTCGCATCGTCTGGGTGGTAAGCATCGGGCTGGCTTTTGCTGTGTTCTTTTTTCGCGAACGCATTATGACGGGCCTGTACGTAGAAGGCGATGCCTACAGTGGAGATGTGCTGGGGTATCTGATCCTGAGCTTTATCGCAGCTAGTGGTACCTATATCCACGGTACCCTGCTTACAGCCAATGGCAGCATGTTGAAAATGAACCTCATTTTTGTGATAGGAGTCATATTGAACGTATTGCTCAACTGTTGGCTGATCCCCGAAATGCAGGCACTGGGGGCGGCGCTGGCCACCTGTATTACCCAATTTGTGGTTTGGCTGGCCCAGGTCGAATTGGTACGTCGGATATTCGGCAAACCCTTACAGTGGCGTCTGCTGGGCCAATTTGTATTGTTCGCAGTCGCCTGCCTGCTGTCTTTCCAGTGGCTGGCCGGCTTGCAGGGCAAGTGGCTGTGGTATTTTCTACTCTGTTTTCCGCTTACCGGAGCGCTGGCCTTTGTATTTGGTCTGGTGACGCGGCGGCAAATTTTGGAATTACTCTCCGGAAGGGATAATTTTGGTTGGTGAGATAAGCCCGACGCGGAGTAGTTTAGGGAAAATCCTAAACCACTTCGATCAATATGATCGCGTTCGGCCGGCAAAATCAGACTGTATGAATTTTTCCGTATGGATATCGCTTTTGGTAATGATCTTTCCTTTTTCCGGGGAACCAGTACCGTCCCACGGTTTGTACCTCGGTGTGGTGCAAATTGATCATAGCGATGCCGGAACCAATGCCCGGATCATGGTGAAGGTATTTACCAATGACCTGGAGGACGTAATCCGGGCGGCCCATCCGGAAACTTTCGAACGCGGAAGCACGGAAACTTTTTGCGATCGCAACCGCGATCCGATCGAAGCTTATTTTCGGGAAAACTTACAGTGTCAAATCAACGGTGTGCTAAAGGAGCTTAAGTTTTTGGAAGGAAGTCAGAAGAACGATGTTTTTTGGTTGCAATTTGAATTGCAGGCTCCGGAGCAATGGGAAACTATTTCCGTCAGGGCTTCTTTCTTTATGGAGATCTTTTCCGATCAGTCCAATATCGTACAGGTGATCAACGGAACCGATAAGCGATTCGCCAGATTGACAAAAGCCGCCTCCCTGGCAGAATTTACCTTCTAATCGCATTTTGTCGACGGCTCACTTCCTATTTGATGAGATACTTTGTCGGTGAGTTTTCATAAAACAACAAAGGCCCTCTCGGTGACAAAAGTGCGCACCGAGAAAGGGCCTCTGATGAAGGATTTTTGTTAATTAATTGCTCTAACAATTAAATTCCTATATGGTCTAAATTTTTTGCAACCCGTCGGAGAAAGTAGAACCAAGCGGCGCTGAGCCCGTCAATTTTCTGAAGGGCAGACTCCAATAACCGAATGAATATTTGAAGCAGTCTTTTTGCGTGCTATCTCCTCCTCTTATTATCCGGACAAGTTGCTGAACTTGAACTATAAAAATACCTAAACCTAATTCTCTGTTTTTCGTTTCGTGGTTATATTATACCGGGAAGGTAACCTGGATGGACTTAGACAGTTCGTCCAGGAGATCCGGTGAAGAAGCAGGTACGGTCAGGATCGTTGTGATATAGGAATCGTTCAACAGATTGATTTGTACCAGCTGTATTTCGTAATTATATTTCATTTTGGCCCATCCGTAGGCTTCATCGGTATATAGCTCTACCAATTCCACTTCCATGGGTTTTTCTTTGATCGTTTTGAAGTAGTTATCGAGAATACCCTCTACGGACCAGTCCATCACGTTGTAGGCACCGATAATATCGGCTTCAATGACGCCTTCCTGGGCGTACATGGTGACTCCGTCTCCGTTATCCGAGTAGACTTTTTCGGAAAAGTAGCCACTTGGATAAGTAACACAGAATTCAAATCGTTCATTACAGTATTCCTCCTGCTCTACGGGTGTGGCGAAAGTGCCGTTAAACCCCACCAGGGGAAGGATTGCGAATATTAAATTGAGGAAAAACATAACTTTGTTTTTTATTATTGAAACCCTGAATGGAGGGTTCATGTTCGTTTTTTTACTTATCCGACAGCCAGAACACCATGAATAAGAACCCGATCGGACTGCATATTCTTTTTGCTTTTTTAGGGCTAGGTATCAGTCTGTTACTGCTCGGAGTAGGTGCACAGTTTATCATTGAGATCCAGCGATATGATACCTATAACGACGATGGCGACCTCCTTGCCGGCACGGCCTTTTGCATCGGTGGGATCGTTTGTCTGATCTTCTCCATTGCGCTTATCCTGCGTCTGGACTGGGCACGCATTGCTTTTCAGGTTTTACTCATCCTCGGAGGGATTGTCTGGCTTACTTTTATGGTTTTTTTAGCGGCGGACAGCCCCCGGGCCTGGGCGGTGATAACCGGAATGGCCGCCGCCGGAGTGATGGTGGTGATTTTTGGAGTATTATTTTTAGAAAGCGCCTATTTTCAGCAAGATCTGCGCAAAGGACACCCACCGGGAAAAGATCATTGGGATATTTTGGATCAATAAATTGTAAATAACCGCGGTCTGATTGCGAACGCCCTTTTTAGTTTGTTTTGTAAGTGATTGATATATAGCATTTTGCGAAATAGCCTGCGCGAGCGTATTTTCTCCATCTTTTTACATTTTTTTGTCTGAAAGACAACAAATTACAGGAGCAATTTCCTCCTTTTCCTCCTATGTATTACCTTCGTTATTAGGATTAGTATAAAAACTCAACTAGTGAAAGCATCTGACTTGTTCCGCTGGGTGGCCTTTGGCTGCTCACTCCTACTCTCTATTTCCCTTTCTGCACAAGCTGCACTTGACCTGAGGATCAACGCAACCATCAAAGACCAACCCATCGCCAGTGTTCTGGAAGCTATTGAAGGCCGCCACCCGGTCCGTTTTTTCTTTAAAGCGGATGAACTCCCGGCGCGCAAAATCAATACCACCTTTACGGATACGCGGCTGGAAGACGCCCTGAAAGAAATGCTGAGCGGTACCCCGGTCAGCTTTTTTCTTTATCGGGACGGAGCAGTGATCATCGCTCCGGAATGGATGATCAATGAGGTCTTTTCCGCCAATTACTACAAAGCGTTGGAGGAATCCATCAGTGGCCCGGAAACGCAGGAAGCCGAACAAAAAGAAATTACCATCGGTGATATCGCCCAGTTGCGACCGTCCGGAAAAGCGACCGTCCAGGGAACGGTGGTGGATGCCGAAAGCGGTGAACCCATTATCGGCGCCACGATCCTGTGGACGGAGCTTGGCTCCGGTACCGCAACGGATGCCGACGGTTCCTTCTCGGCTGAATTGCCCACCGGCAAACTGGAAATGAAGGTCCAGTACGTCGGCTACCAGGAAATGGTCCGGCAGGTTACCGTGCTGAGTGACGGTGAACTGAACATCAAACTCAATACCGAAGCCGTCAATCTACAGGAGATACTGGTGCGAGCCGACGCTCCGGATGATAATGTGGAAAGCGCTCAGATCGGGGTTGCCCGTCTGGATGTGCAGGAGATCAAAAAGCTGCCGGCTCTGCTCGGTGAGGTGGATGTGGTCAATTCTCTGCTGCTGTATCCGGGAGTAAGCACGGTCGGTGAAGGTGCATCCGGTTTCAACGTGCGCGGTGGTGAAGTGGATCAGAACCTCATTCTGCAGGATGACGGTTTTATCTTCAACGTCTCCCACGCCCTCGGCTTTTTCAGCACCTTCAACGCGGACCTCATCAGTAGTGTGGAACTGTATAAAGGAAACATCCCGGCCCAGTTCGGTGGTCGGCTTTCTTCCGTACTGGACGTTGAGATGCGCGACGGTGATTACGAAGATTTTCACCTGAAAGGAAGTATCGGGGCCATTTCCAGTAAGATCAGTCTGGAAGGACCGGTCATCAAAGGGACCAGTTCATTTATCGGTGGTTT
This sequence comes from Flavilitoribacter nigricans DSM 23189 = NBRC 102662, assembly GCF_002646595.1. Classification (GTDB taxonomy): domain Bacteria; phylum Bacteroidota; class Bacteroidia; order Chitinophagales; family Saprospiraceae; genus Flavilitoribacter; species Flavilitoribacter nigricans. Next base: position 44,375 of record NZ_PDUD01000030.1, on the reverse strand, counting down.
CCGCTCTTCCTATACCGACTGGATCCTGAAACGGATCGATGTGCCGGAAGTACAAAAGAGTTCGGCTTTCTTCTACGATGCCAACTTCCGTTACTCGCACCGCCTGAACGATAAAAATACGCTGACCCTGGCCGCTTACTCCGCGCAGGATGAATTCACTTATAATGAAGATTTCGGGTTTGAATACGGCACCCAGATGGGGCAATTCATCCTGCGTTCCATCTTCAACGATAATTTTTATTCCCGCTTTTCCTTTACGGCCAGCAAATATACCAGTAGCCAGTTCGACTTCGGCGGGCTGAACGCTTCCCGTCTGGATAATGACCTGAGCTACTTTAAATTTAAGGAACAGCTGACCCTGACGCCGAGAGAAGGCCTGAAACTGGATGCGGGGATCTCCTCCGTGCTCTATCAGGTAGATCCCGGCAGCCGTTCGCCTTATGGAGCGGAATCGCAATTGGTAGCGAGTAGCCTGGAGGATGAAAAGGGCCTCGAATCAGCGGCTTTCGCCAATGCAGAATGGGAGGTAAGTCCGGCTTTGCTGGTATCTGCCGGTCTGCGCTTCAGTCTTTACCAGTTCCTGGGACCCCAAACAGTATTCGAATACCAGAACGGCATACCGACAAACGCCGCGGCGATCATTGACAGTACCCGCTACGACGGCGGTACGATCGCCAGCTATTCCAGTCTGGAACCGAGGGTGTCCATGCGTTACCGGATCAACTCCAGCCTGTCGGTAAAAGCGGGCTACAGCCGTACTTCCCAGTTCATCAATCAGATCTTTAACTCCGCTTCCCCGACGCCAACGAGCCAGTGGCAGCTGAGTACGAATTATATCCAGCCGAACCGGTCGCACAACATGTCATTCGGCGTTTTCAAAAACTTCAACGACAATATCTGGGAAACCTCCGCCGAGGTATTCTACCGGGCGATCGATCAACTGTATGATTATAAGGATTTTGCCCAGCTGACGGTCAATGAGCATCTGGAAACGGAACTGCGCAACGGAGTCGGTCGCGCCTACGGTCTGGAACTGAGTGTCAAGAAAAAAGAGGGAACGGTCAACGGTTGGATCAGCTATACCTATTCGCGCTCCGAGCGGCAGATCGAAGGCATCAACAAGGGCGACTGGTATCCGAGCAACTTTGACATCCCACACGATCTGTCCCTGGTGGTCAATTATCAGCCCAACCAGCGAAATACCCTGACCTTCAATTTCAATTTCAGCAAAGGGCGTCCGGCAACCTTCCCGCTGGGTAATTACGAAACCCTGCGCGGTTCGGTCATTCCGATCTATTCCGAAAGGAACCAGATCCGTATCCCGGATTACCACCGGCTGGATGTAGCCTATACCCTGGGTAAGGGTTACAACAAAACGAAAAAGATCAAGACCAGTTGGACGATCTCGGTGTATAACGTTTACGGCCGCAAAAATGCATTCTCGGTTTTCTTCACGCAGGGACCATTCCAGGGCGTACAGGCCAACAAATTGTCGATTCTGGGGAGTGCGTTCCCATCGGTTACGCTTAATATCGAATTGTTGTAGGATTTTCGGGCTAACGACGGAAAAGGACCCGTTCCCATCCGCGACCGCTTATAAAAATGAATGCTATGTATTCGCGAAAAAGCAAAATATTTGGGATCTCCGGTATTTCCGGAATCCTGGCGGTATCCATTATCCTGTTAACTTCCGGATGTCTGGATACTATTGATATCGAAACGCCCGCCAGTAATGCGGAAAGTCTGGTGATCCAGGGTAAGCTGGTATTGAGCAACCCCGCTACGGTGGAGGTGAAGATCAGCCGGCTTTTCAATTTTACAGCGGAAGGTAAACGGCCGGTAAACGCCCAGTCGGTTACGCTTTTTGATGAAGACGGCAACAGTATTGATCTGGAGGATAACGGCCTGGGGGCATACCAACGGACCCTTCCGGCGAATGACCCCGGTTTCCCGGTAGATGTAGACCGCTCGTACGGTATCCGGATCCGCACCTTTGACAACCGCACCTTTGAGTCGGCTATGGAAAAAGGTAGCGCCGTGCCCGAGATAGAGGGTTTAAATTTTCGCATCGTTGAGCGGGAACTGATCAACGCCGCCGGAACCACCAATAAAGTAGACTTTCTGCAGTATTCCGTGACCACTCCCCTGCGTACTTCCGAAGCTTCGGGCAACGTTCGGCTGGGCTGGGAATACATGCATACTTTCAAAGTGAACGATACGCCCATCAGCCAGAATGTCGATCAGAAGGTTTGCTACGTGACCGAGAACCTGAATGTAACGGACATATCGGTGATCGATGCTGCGGCCCTTTCTGCCGATCGGCTCAGTGATTATGCCCTGTACGAAACGATGACCAGCCGGGTGTACGGCGAGGGGCTTTATTTTACGCTCATTCAGGAATCGTTGAGCGAAACCGCTTATGAATATTTCAGCCAGGTGGCGGAGAATACCGGACGTACCGGTAATATGTTTGAATCTCCTCCGGGAAAGGTGGTTACCAATATCAGGAACGTGAACGATGAATCGGACGAGGCTTTCGGTTTCTTTTACGTCACGCAGCAGGACACGATCCGGCAATACATCAATCCGGAACTGGTGGGTGCGCCGCCCGCTTATTGCCCGCCTCCGCAGGGACTGACCCGTGAAAATGGCAGCTGCGCGGATGCGCTGTGCTGTGATTGCCTGAGCGTACCCAATAGTACGGTGCAGAAGCCGGCTTACTGGACGGAATAATTTGAACTAATACCCCGGGAGATCTAAAAAAACTTGATATGCCCTTTTTTAAAAGATCAAAAGTGCTCTTGCGGGTACTCAAACTGGCTTCGGTCTTCATGCTGAGCTCCTTTTTTGTGGTAGCCTGCCTGGATAAAATTGAGGTCAACGTACCCTCCAGTGGCCCGGAACAATACGTTATTCAGGGAAAGGTCGTGATCGGCCAACCGACCCAGGTACACGTACGACTCAGCAAATTATTTGACTTTACGGCTAATACCCGTAGTCCGATCAAAGCCCGCTGGGTGCGATTGTACGACGAGGACGGCAATTACCTGGAAATGGAGGACGCCAGCCAGGGGAACTACCGGCTGGAGCTCGATCCGGACGATCCGGATTTTCCGATCCGTCTCGGACGCGGCTATTACATCGAACTAGCCACCTTTGATAACCGGACGTACCGATCGGATCTCGAAGAGGGTATTGCTGTACCCCGTGCCGACGAGCTGAGCTACCAACTGGTTGACCTGCCGGCTTTCGATCCGCTGGGACGGGTAGTGCCGACGGAACATGTGCAATACCGGATCAGTACTCCGCTGACGACGGGCGAAAATAACCCCAGAGCCTACCTGAACTGGCTGACGGAATGGACTTTCAAAGTGAATGATTCTCCCTACCAGGCGCATATTGAACAAAAGGTATGTTACATCACCGAGCAATTGGGGGTGACGTCTTTCAATTCGCTGGATCCCAATGCCCTGGCCAAGGACTATCTGGAAGATCAGATCATTTTTGAAAATCTGGTACTACGGAATTATTCCGAGGGGGCTTATTTCACGGTTATTCAGGAGTCCCTGACCGAAACAGCCTACGAATATTACCGGCAGATCGGTCAGAATACCGATCGCAGCGGCAGTATGTTCGACGAGCCGCCGGGATCAATTATTTCCAACATCCGAAATGTCGAGGACGAAAAGGACGAAGCCTTTGGATTCTTTTACGTTACCCAGCAGGATACCATTCGGACGTATGTCAGCCCGCAGTCGGTAGGATCACCGCCCCGCTACTGTCCGCCGCCCCAGGGGATCGTAACCCAGAGTGGAAACTGTGCGGATCTGATCTGCTGTGACTGCCTGAGCGTAGCCAATAGCACCACCAGTTTACCGCCTTTCTGGGTAGAATAAGGAAAGCGGTACGATCAGTGCTTTGTGTTTTATTAAAATGACAAAAATCAAACCAGTGTATAAAAACGGTCTCATTTTAGTGGTTGCCCTTTTGGTGAATCTGACAGCTTTCGCCACTACCTGGGCTCCGGTGAACGGTACGGCTGAAGCGGCCTACTACATTCACCTGGATAAATCCTTTTACGTCAACGGTGAAGTGATCTGGTACAAATTCACCATGCCCGCCGATCCGCAGCACCAGTCTGCCGCTATCAAGATGGTATTGACGGATCGCAACGGCCAGACCCTGTTCTATACCTTTCTGAAAAATCGGGAAGGAGCATCTGTAGCCGGTTATTACAAGATCCCGTTTGATCTGCCGGGCGGCAAATACCGGATCAGCTTTCTGGGTACGGATGCTAATACCGGTCAGCGTATCAAACTGGCCCATGCTGATCTTCCGATCTACAACGACAGTGAAAAGATCACCGCTCCACCAGCCGGCAGTGGTAACATGGGTTCGGCTCCGACCGGACTGGATGATCTGAACGTAGAGATCAGCTTTAGTAAGGATACTTTGCGGAGCCGGAGTGAAATGGAAACCACGATCATGGTGACCGATGCTAACGGCCGGCCGGTGGAAGCGGAAGTTTCCGTGGCGGTCAGTGATCAGGCATTAACGGAAATGGGAGGTAGCCGTTCGGCAACCATCGTTCCCGGATTGCCGGTCCCGATCACCGAAAAACTGGATACGAGTATAACGGTCAAGGCCCGATTGAGTGATTATTCCGGTAAACCCCTTACGGCCAATGTACTGGGGGTATTGATCCCGGACCAGAACCGCATCCAGTATACCCGTACCCTTTCGCCGGGAGTGGTGAACCTGCGACTGCCCGATTTTTACGCGCAGCAACCGATCCAGTTTCTGGGTTTTCCGGACGAAGAGGACAGCATCCGGGTGGAACTACAGGCTGATGAACAACTGGCGGCAGAAGGTACGCTCTCCTACACACCTGAAATACTGGAATACCTAGAACTAAGCCGGAAGCGTAAGAAAATCTTCCAGCTGTATACCGATCTGGAGTTCAATTTCCAACCGGAAATTCCACAGATCGCACCGCAGATGCTCAAACCGGAGCGTACGGTCCAGGTAAAAGACTACGAAGCTTTTGATAATGTCTATCTCTTCTTCAAGGAAATCCTTACCCCACTGGTATTCCGCCAGGTCACCGGTGAGATCTTTGAGGCTAAAGTATTTACCGATAAGGGGAACCGGGTTTACGAAATGTTGTCCGGATCACCGCTGTTCATCATCGATGGGCAGGCCACCCGTGACGGTAACTACGTCGCCCACATGAAAATGGATATGATCGAGACCGTAGCTATTTTCACCGACCGTGGAGAACTCCGTAAGCAGTTCAACGTAATGGGGCGCAGTGGCGTAGTGATCATCGAAACTTCTTCCTCGGATATTACCGTGCCGGAAACGGATGCGGATGATATCAAATCCATTCGGGGACTGCAGGCGCCGGTCGATTTTCCGGCTTTCTCTCCGGAGCAATTTCAGTCGGACCGCCACCGGCCGTTTTTCCGGCCGCAGTTGTACTGGAATCCCGAGTTGAAGACGAATACGGCCGGACGGGCTGAAGCCACTTTTTTCCAGTCGGATGCTACCGGTAATTTTCAGGTACGCGTGATGGTCAAAGATAAGCAGGGCCGGGTAGGTTATGCAGAAAAGACCTACTACGCAGCCTGGTAATGAATCCTTTCTCCGGAGCCGGGCGTCCTCAAGAATGCCTGGCTTCGGACTACTTCCCACTTCCCGCAATTCGTATTAATTTTTCACCTCTACCCGCTGAGTACCCAGCCATTGGCGGATATCCTGCTTTTGGATAGCCGCCGCCATCAGGTCGGGAAAAAGATCGGGCGTACAGGCAAAAGCCGGTATACCGAGGACGGCCAGATCCTGGGCGACATCCTTATTGAATACCGGCGCTCCCTCATCGTTCAGTGCCAGCAAGGCGATAAACTGACAACCGATCCGGTTGAGATGGGCTATCCGCTGCATCATCTGCTCGCTGGGGCCGCCTTCAAACAGGTCACTGATCAGTACAACGATCGTATCCTGGGGATTGGTGACCAGGTCCTGGGCATAGGCCATCGCCTGGTTGATGTCCGTACCGCCTCCCAACTGAACGCCGAACAGCAGATCCACCGGATCGTGTAATTGTTCACTCAGATCCACGACAGAGGTGTCAAAAGCGACCACCCGCGTTTTGACCGATCGTAACGAAGCCAGAATACAGGCGATCACCCCGGTATGCACCACCGATGAGGCCATCGATCCACTCTGATCCATCAGCAGAATGATGTGTTTGAGGTGCGGCCCTTTGCGGCCGTATCCGATCAGTTGTTCAGGGATGATGGTTTTCCATTTGGGTTGGTAGTGCTTGAGATTGCGCCGAATGGTCCGGGGCCAGTTAATCTCATTGTGCCGGGGGCGCCGGTTGCGTACGGCCCGGTTGATGACGCCGTTGATGGCGGTTTGCAGGGCGGGACGCAGCCGTTTTTCGAGTTGCTCGCAGACGCGCCGCACAACTTCCCGGGCCGTTTCCCGCGATTCGTCGGGCAGCACCTTATTGAGTGAAAGTAAGGTAGCCGCCAGGTGCACATCCACTTCCAGGGTGCCGAGCAATTCTGGTTCCAGCAGCAGTTTTTCCAGTCCCAATCGGTCCAGCGCATCTTTCTGGATGAGCTGGACGACCGGCCGCGGGAAATACTTGCGGATATCGCCCAGCCAGCGATTGACATTGGGCGAGGAACTGCCCAGACCACCCCGACGATCGCTGTCGTAGAGCGCGGTCAGGACGCGGTCCATACCGACTTGCTCCTCGCTCAGACTGGTTTCTTCCGCCGGATCGGCAGATTGACCAAGGATGAGCCGCCAGCGTTGAAGATGTTCTTCTGTGGATTTGTCTTTGCTCAAAATATTTTGGATAATGCTTTGATGCGGATTAAGGAAAAGCTTTTTCTCCTGTGTGATTTTAGCTTGTATGACCCAGGAGCTTATTTTTTGCCTCTAGATCTTCCCGGTTGGAGATCAGGTCATATTCACGACTGAATGCCGCAAGGCTCATTGAAAAATAGCTGGATAACTTGATCATTAGATCTTTGCTTATATTTCTTCTGTATCCGAGCACATCACTGATCAATTGCTTTGAGACCTGGATTGATTTAGCCAGTTCGCTCTGAGTTATACTACCATCTCGAATCAGAGAACGCAGCAACTCAACCGGATTTAGTTCTTCCGCTTTTGTATGCATTATCCGCTGATCATAGTCCTCAATCAATAATTCCAATAGCTCAATTTCATCTTTGAATTTCGTGTCGTCTTTCGTCATCAAGGACTCATGGATATTGCAGTACTCGGTGTATTGAGGCAAACTTTTAATGATGGTATATTTTAATTCTTTTTCCATTCAAAATATATTTACCTGACAAATATCAACTTTATCATATTCTTTGTGGGTTCCGGCAAAGCGCACATAAAGAACTACTTTACTGGTCCCGAATTTGTACCCGCATATCATCCGATATTTGTTGCCTCCGATATTGAATACCAGGCGATTAAATGATCGGCCCTCACAGTTAATGAGATCAGCGGTTCTAAAGCTTTTCATGATATCGCTGGGAATTTCCCAATCACAATATTCGAGTTGATGGTAAAAATCCTGAAATGCCTTAAGCATGATCACATCCTGACCACAGTGCTCAATCACGTTGGCCCATTTGAAGATCTTTACTTTCATGCCTAAAATTAGGGATAATTCCTGTTGTACGCAATATGCGTACTTGTTTTTCGATGAGGATCTTGATTTTAGCTCTCTCCTACATCTTTGCCTTTCGCTGTCCGGCGTACCTTTTTCAATAGAAACCAGGTTTTATCAGATGAAGGAATAATACAACCTGTAGGTTAGACTATGCCTAACAGCTTAGATTCGACTTTTTCCAATTCAGCAAATCCGGAAATCTGAGAGATGTCACTTTTTCTACTTATTACAGACTTTACGTATCAGTCTTTAAGTCAGTATCTTTTATGAAAGTAGAGGACCTACAATTTCAATTTTTTACTCAACCAGATCAAAACCAGCGCCCCAACAAAAGCAGTGAAAATAGCCCCGTAAAAACCTCCGGCCTGTACGTTGAATAACTTGAATAGCCAGCCCCCGATCAGACCCCCGAAAATACCTACAATGATATTACCTAAGATCCCAAAGCCACGCCCCTGGGTGATCAGACCACCCAACCATCCGGCAATGGCTCCCACAATGATGATGTATAACCAGTTCATGAATTAATATTTATAGTTCTATTTTTTGATTATGGTCTAAATCCCGACACCTCCGCTCAATCCCGGCTAAAAACACCCAAAACTACAAAATCTCTCCGCTGATTTGGTGCTAAAACAGTAACTTCGCTTATACGATGCAGCTATGGGAGAAAATACTACAACTGGCATTGCTCGGTAGTGAGCGTTCGCACTTGGAACCCGTGGTGGAAGAAAACCTGCGTCAGTACCGGGTAGACCCGGAAGATCCGCTGCCACAGGTCATATTATCCGGTGCGGCTGCTTTACACCAGGTGCGCCGTTTGCGCATGCCAACTTCGGCCTATACGGATCCACTGCCCGAACCTTCTGCTGACGAAACGGCCTACGAGGAATTGCCGTCTCTTTCCCTTCAACACCTAAACCAGATCCTGTCCGGCCGTTTCCGGCCGGCGCTGCCTGAGTTCGTCCGGCTTTTGGTGGACCACCGCCTGTTGTTGCCGGCGGAGTTCCTACCGGAACTACTGAGTGATTGTCTGACGGACGCGGCCTTGTGGCAGGATGTTCAGCCTTTACTGGGGGATCGTGCCGACTGGTTGATCGAACAGCATCCGCAATGGCGGATCCTGAAGCCCCGGGGACTGCCCGAACGCTGGCCGGAAGCCGGACACGAAGAGCGCCGCCTGATCCTGGGTTACCTCCGGGAGCGGGAGCCGAAAGGGGCGCTAGACCTATTGGTGGCGGACTGGGAACAAACACCCTATCGAAAGAAACTGGACTACCTGGAGATCCTGACCACCGGACTGGGATCGGAAGACGAAGTCTTTCTGGAACAGGCTCGAACGGATAGCCGGAAGGAGGTACGGATGAAGGCGGCCGATCTGCTGGCAATGATCCCGGATAGTCAGTTGATCCGGCGGATATTCAACGAGCTGGAGCCGGTTTTCACCTTAGATAAGGCCAGAAATCGACTGGATATAGCCATGCCCAAAGAGGTGTCGGAAGCAACGGCTGCCGACGGTATTCAGCCGGGAGTGAGGAAAGGTAAGCGGGGCGGTCTGAAAGCAGACTGGTTATTCCAGTGCGTCAGCCGGATCCCGGCCCGGCACTGGATGGAACGGTTCGGCTGGACGAAGGAAGAATTGATCCGCTATTTTGATACGACCGGTCGGGGCGACCTGTTGCTGGCGGCTTTGGGAAGTGCCGGTCTACGATTTCGGGATGAGGAGCTGATAACCGATCTGATCCGCTACCTGGCGTTCAAAAACGGCGTGGTGCCCGAAGATCTGGACTGGCAGGCGCTGACGAGACGTATTCCGGTGGGCGATTTTCAGGATATGGTGGAAACTTTCCTGCGACAGCAACCCGGATTACTTGAAGAAAAGCACCTCATCACACGCATGCTCGAACTGGGCAAGCAGCCCTGGACCGAAAGTATGAGTCGGCAGATCATCCACGGGCTGAAACAATGGATGGCGGAATCCAAGACTTTCCTCTGGAATCTGTGGCATTATAAGCGACTCCTGGAAACGGCCGGATACTGCAGCCCGGTAGCGCTCCTGGACGAACTGGCCGCCGACTGGCCGATGCAATCGCCGGTCTGGAATCAATGGGCGCCGGACGTCGAACGCATGCTGCGGATCATGCGGTTTAGAAAAGAAATGCGTACTCCTCTGGGAGAACTCCGCTAGAACGGGAATCGCTACTGATCGGTTATTTCGCCTAGATGCCCGGATCAGTGAACCGCAAATACACGGCGGATATCGTAAACATGCTTTTACTAATCAATTGAAGAACGTTAAGTGGCAAAGCAAAAAAAGAGTACCAAGGCGGAACAGCCTCTAAAGGCCGATCAGCTTTTACGGCTGCCGGCCGAAGAGGCTTTTGCGGATGAGTTGCGGATGATCGCCGAAACGGACGATCGGCCGAAACCGGAGAACTGGCAGCTGTCTCCCCGGGGGGTGGTAACCTATATCCTGGGGGGGAAACTCGAGAACGGAACGGAGATCCAACCCAAATACTACGGCAAGCGCCGCATCATAGAAATAGCCGTTGCAACCCTCGCTACGGACCGGGCCTTATTGCTGACCGGAATTCCCGGTACGGCCAAGACCTGGGTGTCCGAGCACCTGGCGGCGGCCATCTCGGGCAATTCCCGGCTGCTGGTGCAGGGTACGGCCGGTATGACGGAAGAAGCGCTGCGGTATGGATGGAATTACGCCAGCTTGCTGGCCGAGGGCCCTTCGGCGGCGGCGGTAGTGGCCAGTCCGGTAATGACCGCCATGCAGGAAGGAAAGATCGTACGGGTAGAAGAGCTGACCCGGATACCGTCCGATGTACAGGATGCACTGATCACCATCCTTTCCGAAAAAGTACTGCCGATACCGGAACTCAACACCGATGTGCAGGCCCGAACGGGCTTCAATCTGATCGCGACGGCAAATGATCGGGACCGGGGCATCAATGAGTTGTCGAGCGCCCTGCGCCGGCGATTCAATACGGTGGTGATGCCGCTGCCGGAAACCCTGGAAGAGGAAGTCAACATTGTTCGGAACCGGGTATCTCAGCTCGGGCAAACGCTGGCCCTGCCGGAAGAGGCTGCTCCCATCGCCGAAATTCAGCGGCTGGTAACGATTTTCCGCGAATTACGTAACGGTAAAACGGAGGACGGTCGTACGCGGGTGAAATCTCCGTCGAGTACCCTAAGTACCGCGGAAGCCATTTCGGTGGTGAATAGCGGACAGGCACTGGCTACCCATTTCGGCAATGGGGTGATCTCCGCCCGCGATCTGGCAACCGCACTCAGCGGAGCCATCGTCAAGGACCCGGTAGCGGATGAAAAAGTGTGGAGAGAATATCTGGATACCGTTGTGCGTTCCAGAGCAAATTGGCGGGACCTTTACGATGCGGTGTTGGAAGTGAGGAATGAAGAGTAAGCGTGGAACCGGACCGCTCGTTTGCTCAATATCCAAACACAACTGCGCTAATAAAATTTTACGATGAGGTGGATCTGTTTGTGTATTTGTTGGCTTAACATCGTTGGCGTTTGGGCCCAGGGCGATCTGGTATTCATCGAGCGCATCACCATGGAAGGTAACCAGCGGACGCGGGATGAGATAATCCTGCGGGAGTTGAAGTTTCAGGAGGGCGATACCGTTTCCATTGGCCAACTTGATAGATTGTTGGAAGAAAGCGAGCAACTGGTGATGAATACTGGGCTGTTCAATTCCGCCAACATCACCATCAAGAACTGGCGCGGAGCGGATAATCACGTACACTTTCATCTGGTACTGGCGGAAACCTGGTACATCTACCCGGTACCGATCTTCGAACTGGCGGACCGCAACTTCAACGTCTGGTGGGTGGAGCAAAACCATTCCCTGCAGCGGATCAATTTTGGCATCGAATTCACTCACCTCAACTTTTCGGGACAAAAGGATCGCCTGAAGCTAACGGCCAAATACGGATATACCCGCTCCTATTCGATGAATTATACGCTGCCTTTTATCAATAAAAGTCAGACGATCGGGATTGATGCCAATGTCTCTTTTGCGCGCAACCGGGAGATCAATTACGCTTCTATCGATAATAAGCAGTCCTTCTACAAGGATGAAGAAAGCAAGTTCCTCTACCAGCGATTCCAGGCGCAAACGGCGCTGACCTACCGACCGGGCTTTCACCTGTTCCACGACCTGGAATTTGGGTTCCGGCAAAACTGGATCGATCCCATTGTGGCCGAAGAGCTCAATCCTGACTTTTTTCTCAACGGGCGAAAACTACAACGGGCGCTGACCCTGACCTACCGTTTTGCCTACGACCGGCGCGACGTCCGCGCCTATCCGTTGAAAGGCTCGCATTTTACTGCCGAATTGCAAAAGACCGGTCTGGGTTTTTACGGTGATCAGGATGCCCTGACGCTGAATGCGTATTACAATCTCTACCATCCGTTCTCAGAAAAATGGAGCAGTGGGCTACGTCTGGGCAGCAAACTTTCTTTTATCCGCAAGCGCCAGCCTTTTAATGATTACAAGGCATTGGGTTATAACCAAAACAACCTCTACGGCTACGAATACTACATCGTCAATGGGATGGATATGGGGATCGGAAGGGCTTTCCTGCGGTACCGAATTCTGCAAAAGAACTGGGAGTTCGGCAAGATCGTACCGATAAAGGCTTTTCGGAAAATGCCGATAAAGGTCTACCTTAGCCTTAATCAGGGGGCCGGTTATGTCAACGATCCCTACACGAAAGACCTGAACCCGTTTGCCAATCGCTTCTTGTGGGGCGGCGGACTCGGACTGGATATCGTCCTGTATTACGATAAAGTGTTGCAAATTCAGTACAGTTATAACCACCTTTGGGAAAAGGGAGTATTTTTACATTTCAGCGCCAATATTTAAGACCCAATGCAAGTAGTCGTATTCAGTAAACTCGCAAAAGAGGAAGACCTTCCTCATATCCAGGAATTATTTGACGTACTGCACGACGAGAATATAACCAGCTACGTACATGCTCCCTTTCTGCACCAACTGCGCGATAATATCCAACTCCGGCGTGATGTCGGCGTTTTCGAAGGATACCTGGATCTGACCGTTAAAAAATTTGATTTCTTTATTACGCTGGGCGGAGATGGTACCATTCTGGAAGCCTTTACCTACGTACGGAACAGCGAAGTGCCCGTCGTGGGCATCAATCTGGGACGACTGGGCTTTCTCGCCAGCATTGAGAAAAAACGCATCCGCGAAGCCATCATTCTGCTGAAAAGGGGGATGTATACCGTGGAAGAGCGCGGGTCGATCTATCTGGAATCGAATTTCCCCCTGTTCGACGAAACGCCCTTTGCGCTCAATGACTGTACCCTGCTCAAGCGCGATACCTCCTCCATGATCACGGTGCATACTTATATCAACGGTGCCTATCTCAACTCCTATTGGGCGGACGGGATCATTGTGGCAACGCCTACGGGATCGACCGGCTATTCGCTGAGTTGCGGTGGCCCGGTTATTTTCCCGGATTCCGGTAACTTTGTTATTACACCGGTAGCGCCCCACAACCTGAATGTACGCCCCATCGTGATCTCGGACGACTCTATCGTTTCTTTTGAGATCGAAGGGCGCGCGGAGAATTTCCTCTGTACGCTGGATTCCCGTTTTGAAATGGTGACGGCGGCTCATCAACTGGCGGTGCGGAAAAATGATTTTAAACTGAAGCTCGTACAACTGTATGATATCGGTTTCCTGGAAACGATCCGGAATAAACTGGCCTGGGGGGTGGATACGCGGAATTATTGAGGTGGGAGGAGGGAGGTGCGAGGTGTCAGATGCGAGGTGTCAGAGGGCAGGTGCGAGGCGTCAGGTGTCAGGAAGACAGGGGGACTAGGAGTTTGGGAGAAGGGGAAAGGGCGTTGCTTCTCCCTTTCTCCGAAGTCTTCTGGTCTCCCCCTCCTGCTTATTTTGAAAAAAATGTCTGCTTGTGTGGTAGGGTGTTGGATTTCAGGTGGGAGGTGTCAGGTAAGAGGTGTCAGGGGACAGGTGAGAGGTGTCAGGGGAGAGAAGGTAACCTTTTGGGCGCTGAACAAATTATTCCTGATGGTGCGCGAATTTTGCCGAGGCATTCAAAAAACCATTCCTATGAGAAGTTTCCTTTTGTTGTTGATGATCTGTTTGTGCGGGGGAGCGGTCTGGTCGCAGTCCGGAACTTTTGCTTTTGCCAGTAAGGCATCCGGGCAGGCGGAAAAAGGCAAGGCTACTGATTATAAGTATACAACGGCTAAAAAAGTCTTTGACGCGCTGGTGGACGGACAGGGCGATTTTCGCCAACGACGGCCCGAACTGGTTATGAAAAACAGCGAACGCTACGTGGCCTGGGCGATGCCCGGGAAAGCCGAGATCGGATTGGAGGAACTGGCCTATGATATCTGTGCCTCTTTCGGTGCCGACTCTCTGAATGCCCTGGCGGCATTGCTGACCCACGAGCTGGTCCACTACTACGAAAAGCACGACTGGAGCCGCCACTTTGTCAAACAGAACGAGGATCTGCCTACGGCCCAAAAACTGGAAAAACTGGAAGAGGGACTTAAGCTCGAAGCTCAGGCCGATTACCTGGGAGGGTTTATGGCTTATTCCGTCGGCTTCCAGGTGCACGGCGTCATGCCGGAATTGCTGAAAAAAGTGTACGCCGAAACGGGCTACGATCTGCCCGAAGAAATAGAAGGATACCCCAGCCTGAAGGACCGCATTGCCATGTCCGAACAGGCCATGAGCCGTCTGGCGGAATTACAGGTCGTTTTTGAAATGGCCACTTATCTGAATCTGTTAGGGTACTACGAAGATGCGGATCTTTACTACCAGTATATTCTCGGAGATTTTCAAAGTAGGGACATTTACAATAATGCGGGAGTAACTGCTCTGCTGACCGCTTTACCGCATTTTACCAAAAAGGAGATGCCCTACGGACTACCCATCGAGCTGGATCCGAAATCCCGCCTGGAAACTAACAATACCCGCGTAACGGACCAGGAAAGAAAGGAGCGTATTCAACGGGCACTCGACTATTTTGACCGGGCTCTGCTGCTGGATCAGCATTATGCGCCCGCTTTTCTGAATAAGGCCGCGGCATATGTGCTGCAGGAAGATTGGGAAGAGGCAAATTACTGGATCCGCAAGGCGAGTAAAGAAGAATTGAACGAAAAAATGTCCGCTGATCTGTTGGTCCTCAAAGGCATTATCGCCGCTCGGCAGGAAGATCCGGAAGGAGCCCGCGAGTGGTGGGAACAGGCTGCCGAAAAAAATAGCGACCTGGCCGGAATTAACTTACAGGTACTGAAAGATGGCCCTCTGCAAGAACAGTCGAATGCGGTGATGGGATTTGTAACTAAAACAGAACAGATCGAGGATCTGGAAATAGAACAATACCTGGTGGATACGGCTCCCGATCAGGTCATAGAGATCAATGTACACAAAGCCTGTGGATTTCATCTAAGGGAACATTCCCGGATCTTTTCCCATTTGGTGGATGGTGGTAAGGAATACCTGATCGTACAGGTAGTGGGGCCCGATTTTACCGGTAGCACCATGGAGGGCATCGAAATTGGTGAGGATTTACAGTCTTTAGAGGAGAAATACGGGGTATCCGATCAGCGGGTACAAACACCGGAAGGGGTATTTGTGGTTTATCCGGAGCGCAGCATGTTCTTCCAACTCCACGCCGAAGATGGTGTACAGGGATGGGGGATCTATCGTTTGAAGAAGAAATAATTACCGCCTATTCCTACATCCAGTCCGGCTTATCATCCGAAGTCTTTTTCGGACCGGATTGTTGCGGACGCACCCGGGCGAAGTCCCAGTCGAAGCGGTCCAGTTGGGTCATGCCCGTTCGGAGCAGACCAATACAGTCTTTAATATCGGCCTTATGGGCCAGTTCGATGGTCTGGTGGATATGGCGAAGCGGAATGGAGATCGCCCCGCTGATCGCGCCTTTTTTACCGTAGCGCTGTACTCCGGCGGTATCCGTGCCACCGGCCGGCAGAATTTCCGGCTGCCATTTAATACCTTCCTGGTTGGCCACCTGTTTCAGGTAATTTACCATTCGATAATCGCTGATCACGGAACCGTCCATGATCTTGATGGCTGCTCCTTTTCCCAGCTTGGTAACGGAATCGTGGCCGTTGGCGCCCGGTACATCGAAGGCGATGGTAACATCCAGGCCAAATCCAAAATCCGGATCGATCAAGTGAGCGGCAGAGATGGCTCCCCGCAGGCCTACTTCCTCCTGAACCGTAAACACGCCGTAGATATCGTAGGGTACTTCCTGATCTTTCAGCTCCCGGAGGGCTTCCAGCAGAATGAATACTGATACGCGGTTATCCAATGATTTGCTGTTGACGCAATCGCCCATTTCGATAAGCTCCCGGTCCCGGGTTACGGGATCACCGACGGAGACGATCTGACTAACTTCATCCTTACTCATACCCAGATCGATAAAATACTCATTGATGGGTACCTGCTTGGTCCGTTCCTCCGGCTTCATCAGGTGGATGGGTTTGCAACCCATGACACCGATCACATCCTTAATACCGTGCACGATCACCCGCTGGGAAGACAAGGTCTTGGGATCAAACCCGCCAAGGGGATGAAAACGCAAAAAACCATCGTCATCAATGTGCGTTACGATAAATCCGATCTCATCCATATGGGCGGCTACCATGACCTTTTTGTCGGTCTTCCCTTTTTTGACCGCAATCACGTTGCCCATATTATCGACGGAAACTTCATCAACCAGAGGCGTCACCTCTTTGATTACCAGTTCGCGTACGCGTTGCTCGAAGCCCGGCGCACCGGGTGTTTCACAAATGGTTTTGAGTAAGGATACATTGATCATCGCCGTGAAATATTAGGCATTATAAAAAGTTGCGCGAAAATAGCATAAAATGTTGATCCTTTGAAATTTATTGAACCACATTCACTCCGAAAGGATCAGCCGGTCGGCTATATGAAAAATTTTTATCGTAAAATTGCGAAGTTTTCCATGCCGCCGGTATGGTCACCGTACAATTACGCCGTATCAGATCACCACACCATCAGTTAAATGTCCATTAAGCGTCTAGCTAAGGATACCGCTATTTACGGGCTGAGTTCCATACTCGGTCGGGCCCTTTATTTTTTACTCACGCCGCTGTATACCCAGATATTCGCTACGGAGGAATACGGTGTGGTCAGCGTGATCTTTGCGTTTACCGCCATCGTGATGGTGCTGTTCACCTATCGGATGGAAACGGCGTATTTTCGTTTCGAATCGGACAAGGGAGAAAAGGCACAACCTTATTTTGATACCGCCATGATCTCGATCGTAGTGAGTACGCTGGTGCTCGGTACGGTTTTCTGGTTGCTGGCTCCCCAATTGGCCGCTTTCCTGGAATATCCAGATCAGGTCTATTTGTTTAGGATCGCCGTACTGATCCTGGCTTTTGACGCTTTGAGCGAAATCCCGCTGTCACGTCTGCGTCTGGAAGGGAGGCCGATCCGATTTGCGGTTGTACGGCTGACCGGTATTATTACCAATATCGGGCTCAATTTGTTCTTTCTCGTATTCTGCCCCTACGCCCTGGCCCGGGCTCAATGGAGTTGGCTGCACCCTTTCCTGGAATCTGTTTACAATCCCGATCTCGGTATCGGTTACATCTTCCTGGCCAACCTGGCCTCCAGCCTGCTGGTTTTCCTTCTGTTGTCTCCTTTCGTCTGGAAGATCAAGTTGAAGTTCGACTGGGAGCAGTGGCGGAAAATGGTGTACTACGCGGCTCCCCTGGTCATTGTCGGGTTTTCCTACGTGATCAACGAAGTACTGGACCGGGCCTTGTTCAATCGGCTGTATCCCGGCGAGGAAGCCCGCTCCCAATTGGGTATATACGCCGCAAACTACAAATTGGCCGCCCTGATCGCATTGTTCATCCAGGCCTATCGCTACGGTGCGGAACCTTTCTTTTTTAAACAGAAAAATTCGGCCAACGCGAAACAACTTTATGCGGACCTGGCCGGTTTTTTTGCCGCCATCGGAGGTATCGCATTTCTGGCCATTACGCTATTCATCGATTTTACGAAGTATTTCATTTCCAATGAAGATTACTGGGCGGGTTTGCAGGTAGTGCCCATCCTGGCGATGGCCAATATCTTTCTCGGGTTATACTACAACTTTGCCACCTGGTACAAACTGGCCGATCTCACCAAATGGGGCGCATACATTTCCGTCGGCGGAGCGTTGATCACGATCGTCCTGAACGTCTGGTGGATCCCGATCTACGGTTATCTCGGTTCGGCCTGGGCGACACTGATCTGTTACGGCAGCATGGCCGCCGCCACCTGGTGGTTCGGTCGCCGGTTCTATCCGATTCCCTACCGGGTTCCCATTATTGTACTTTACCTGATCACGGCGGTAGGCGTTTGGGGACTGGCGCAGATCTGGCGCAGCTTCCTGCCCGATCAACTGTGGTTGCGGAATCTGGGTAACATCGTATTCCTCCTAGGCTATCTGCTGTTTATTTTCCGGATGGAAAGAACGAAGATCCAAAAATACTTCGGGAGATAGGTACAAAAAAAATCACCGCAAAGACGCCGGTTGCAAAGAAAACTCCGCAAAAATGGCGACCTCGCGGTGAGGAATAACCAATTATAAATTCAATTACTGTTTACACTTTGGGTGGCTCCCAGCCTTTCTCGTAGTCGCGGGACCAGAATTTCTTCATCGCCTTCTTATTCTTCAGATGCCCGTTGTTTGCGTCGATCTCCAGAGCAGCATTACCCATGCGGTAGGAGATGTTGGCGTAGTGGCAGAGGTGCGTACTGATGGCACCGTCCTCGATGTTGGAATTCTGTTTTACTTTTCCGCGAACGGCGTCCAGGAAGTTGCGTACGTGCAGGGTAGTCATATCGCCACCTCCGCCGAGTGCGGTTCCGGCTTCATTTCCGCCTGATTTGCGTTCGCGTACCATTTTACCGGCCCGGTCGTACAGACGATATCCGCCCCGGTTGACAAAAACACTTCCTTCCGAACCGTAGATGATCGTACCCCGGTCACTTCCGTAGGTGCTGTAGCCGTTGCGGCTCTTACCGTCCCAGGAAATAGATTTTCCGCCGGGGAAATTGTAGGTGACCATCATGGTGTCGTACATCGTCCAGGGGTCATCCTTGAAATGGGCTTTTTTACCGTTGGCGTGTACCATTTCCGGATATTTCACCTGTAGGGCCCAGCGGGCAACGTCCAGTTCGTGGGTAGCGTTATTGCCGGTTTCGGCGGTTCCCCAGTTCCAGAACCAGTGCCACATATAATCACCGAGGATATCGACGAACTCGGTGCGTGGCGCCGGTCCCTGCCAGAGTTCCCAATCCAGATAATCCGGAACCGGTACTTTTTTGGCTTCGGGCACCCGGTCACGACTATTGGAATAGAAGGCCACTGCGTGGTACACATCGCCGATACCTCCGTTGTGTATCTCTTCGACGATCTCTCTGGATTCGGGAGCAGATCGTTGCTGGTTGCCCATTTGTACCACCTTGCCGTAGTATTTCTGGAGGGCGATCAGCAGTTCTCCTTCTTTCGGGTTATGACTGGCTGGTTTTTCTACATAAACGTGCTTACCGGCATCCAGGGCCAGCCAGGTGCCGGGAGCGTGCCAGTGGTCCGGCGTAGCGTTTACGATCACGTCTACGGACGGATCGGCAATGATCTTCCGCATATCCTTCTCCCCTTTGGGCGCTTCGCCCATGAGGTCTTTAATGCGACCCATGCCCTTTTCCTGGCGCCGGGAGTCTACATCGCACACGTAGGAGATGGTTATATTTTCGCAATCACTCAGGGATGGGGCTAAGGCTCCGAAGCGCCGGTAGCAGCCGAGGATGGCTACATTCAGGCGGTCATTGGCGCCAATGATCCGGGCGTAACTTTTAGCGTTCATACCCAGCGCGAGCCCCGCAGTGCCTATCGCCGCTTTTTTGATAAATTTCCGTCTTGACTTAGATCCTTGTGGCATATAGCTTTGATTTTAATGGTCAAAATTTGTGCATGAGAAGCACAGGCCCATGAAATTACATGATTTTAAGTATACTGCAGTTGCGATGGAAGCGGATAACTGGTAAAACGCAGGACGTAATGCGGATAAGTACGGGCAGGGCCGGTCATTTGCTATTCCGGTCACGCTGCGCTCCACCGTCTCCACGCTATAACGCAACTTGCGTTAAACCCTTGACGGTGAAAAAATGGTTTGACCATTATTCGCCACTTTTAATTCGATAAACTTTTGGAAAGGCACTGCAGGTCGCTGATGGCGCTTTCCTGAAATTTGGGCCCCGGAGCGATACACAGGCACGGCCTGACCGCGGATTTACTGACGCCCTGCGGCATTTTTATGCTCTTGTTGGCTTTGTCTTTTTCAATGGCGTAAGCCTCGCTGTCCGAAAATTCGGTGGCGGTCCAGTAGCCGTTGGCGTTGAAATCCAGATTGGTGGCTTCGATCTTCTGA
Organism: Flavilitoribacter nigricans DSM 23189 = NBRC 102662; assembly: GCF_002646595.1. Taxonomy (GTDB): domain Bacteria; phylum Bacteroidota; class Bacteroidia; order Chitinophagales; family Saprospiraceae; genus Flavilitoribacter; species Flavilitoribacter nigricans. The sequence continues at coordinate 24,163 of NZ_PDUD01000030.1, read as the reverse complement.
ACCATATAAGAATAGGATTTGCGCAAGTCGTTCTTGTAGAATTTCTCCAACAGATAGCGCACCTGACTTTCACAGATCAATTTGTATCCCTGCGGGCATTGGGTATGGGCATTCGACCAGGGAACCGGTTCCAGGGTAGCGGTAAGGAAGCAGATGTCCCCCATGGGTAGCGGGCAGTTCAACTGCTGCAGTTCCTGTAAGGCAGTACGAACGTCACCCGCGCAACGGCCATCCCGGCCGTAAGTTTTCAAATAGGCTTCGTACGTATTGCAGTCTCCCTTGGCAAAAGCTTCGTTGCAGGCGCACTGCTCCAGGGCGGTTTTTTCGGCCGCGTTGAGTGAGCCGTTGTTGCCGGCTTTGGCCCGCAGTTCGGTGCAGGACAAAGTCGTATTGGACATTTCTGTGGGTTGTGCACAGGGGATCTCGGTCTGTAGGTCAGCCAGTACCTGAGCGCAGCTATTATCGGCTCCGAAGGCAGCAATGTATTCTTCGTAAATGAGACACAGCATATCCGCTGGCAGTTTGCTTTTGGGGAGCACCTCCGTGAGTAACTTGCAGTTGCTGACCACGGAGGTATTGGCCGGCAGCAGACAGCCCTTTATGATGGCGTTCAGAAATTCATCGGAGCAACTACCGTTTGCCTTATATTTTTCGAGGTATTTGATGTAGGTTTCGCAGGATCCCTCTTCCTGAGCGATCTGACAATCTGCCCATTCCTGACAACGGTAAGAGGCCAGCTGTTGCCGGGAATAGTCGCCGAAAGGCGCCGATAATCCGAATTCGGTGATATACTGCTCACACTGGGCGCAACTGGTGGGCTGTTCGTTGAGCGATGCATTCGGTACAGCCGGCCAGGGCCAGAAGAGCAACAATAACAGGAGCAGCAAAAGCCCCCAACCCGCCCAGGAAACCCAGGCCGGGTAGGCCGCCGGCGTAGGTGGTGGGCTGCAGTTACAGCGGTTTTGCACATCTTCCAGTTCCTGCAACTGCTGCCGGACCTGCGCCTGGTCTTCCGGCGTTTCGGATTTTTGCTGGCTGATCTCCATCCGCCGGGCATCCAGGTAGCCGGCGATCATCGTTTCCGGGGGATCGCAGCTATCGATCAGTTTTTTGTCGATCAGTACCTGGCCGTTCTCTTTTTTCCGGCAGGCCTCCTGTTGCAGTTCGTTCAGGTAGATCTGCATACAGGCTACCTCGATCTGATCCTTCCCGTTACTCATACGCTCCATAATGGCTTCCGTGGCCACCTTCGGATCGGGTACCTTGAGCGAGTTGATATTATTGAGCATATCGAGGCAATCCACCAGGCCGGAACTGATACCGCGCACCGACATTTTTTCCAGTCGGTAGCGATGCTCAAAGAGATTGGGAACGACGGTTTCGTAATTCGTCAGGTGCGCCAGATAGGTCTCGTCGATGATGAGAATAGCTTTGATCGTTCCTTTTGTCTGCATGATCTCCTGGAGCAGTGCGAAGAATTGCTGCTGCTCTTCGGGATCGGGCTTATCGGAAAAGAGCTCCTCAATATCGTCGAAGATCAGAAAAATGGGTTTGTCGCTTTCGTCCTGAATTTCCTGAAGGCTTCCGAGTGCGGTATGCACGGTGTGCTCCTCGGGAGAAAGGGAAAGCCTTTTCCGTTCGCGATTGAGCTGTTGGTCAAAACTTCGATTGATGTTATCGCGTCGTTCCACCACAATACCGTGCCATTCCGACTGCCGGTGGTAGTTGGGTAATCCGCAGCGAACCAGACTACTTTTACCGCTCCGGGCCGCTCCGTACAACAGCAGCAGATTGCTGTTCAGCACCAACTGATAAATATCCTTCAGCTCCCGGTCTCTGCCCCAAAACAGGGAAAAGTCCCCAGCGGTAAGCGGCTCCATCGGTTTGAATACCTTACCGCACGGACCATCCTGCGGGATAATACCGGAAGAAAATTTAGGATTCAGGATGCTCGCCGGATTGATCATCAGACCGCCGCCGCCGTTCTGTTTTTCGGGTAGTTTGCTTTTGAAGTAAATACGCAGCCAGAATATTGCGCGCATAATCTCCTTTTCCTCATCGAATGACCGGCTGTGGGCCAGCTCGACCTGCTGATCATTTTTGAGTCGAAAACGGTATTGCTCTTCTTCATTTTCGACCTCATACTGCTCCTTATGGATACCGTGCAGATAGATCTGCTCGATGGTCTGATCGCGTTCGGCCGCTGCGTCAAAAGCTTTACTGAGCAAAAGCGGATCACCGGAACGATCCAGGAAATGAAAGAAAAAGCGTTCGTTGGCATCGACCTCTTCCGAAAAAGAGACGAAACCGGTTTGATCTTCGGAAACGGGAAGCTCTTCCGAAATGCTCTGTATGGGCTGAATGTCCGTTTCCGGAACGAGGGGTTCCGGAGCCGCAGACAAGGTGTTGGCATCCGTGAGCGGAGCGGTGGTCTTATACTGCGAGCGCTCTTCGGGAGCTACGTCAATCAGTTCAATCTGATCTTCGATGGACTCCAGAAGGCGGGCTACGATACGCTCGGCTTCTTCGGAATCCTGGCAATTGCCCGGTTGTACGAGCCGCAGTTGGTACTGGTCGGAGATATTCAGCACCCAGTCCTGTTTGTACCTGGAGAGATACACTTCCTTTGCCGGTGCCTGGCTGTTGCGCAGGAACATCAGCAGACCGTAGGCATTTTCCACACAAACCGTCCTATCCGGGAAATGACGACTTTCCACGATCACGCCATCCGTGTACAACTGGAAATTATAGCGGTAAGCTTCGGTATGTTCTGCAAAATGGTGTACCAGTACCTTCATAAAGGACGATTGAAGTTGGCTGCGAACTCATCTCCAAATCCCGGACCTGAGTCTGAGTTTTAAAATTAGATCAATCTATGGTTTTGGGGAAAACAAAAATTGAAACGGCTGGTGACGGTCGCGTACAGCCGGTTGCACCTGACCGTTGAACATTTAGAACCGGTTGATAATGATGCGGGTATGTCTTGCCGCTTAAAGGTAAGTTATTTTTGGTTTTCTTCAATTTTTACCTTGCTCAATTTCTTCAACTTACTTTTTCTCTTTCACCTGTGCCGTGCCGTCGGAATGGAAGGCTATTTTCTGCGTATTACATTTGTTGGGTCCGGGCGCTCTGGTACCAGGGAGTGTCACCTGTACGCAAAAATCGGGTATGAGCCCGACAACTGCTACCTACCATAAGGGGCATTTTTCTACTTTTGCGAAGATTTTTGAATGGAGTGGTATTCACTCCGTTTTAGACAAAAGTTCCAATGAGTCAAAATAAGGATAATCTGCTTGATGTATTGCGCACGATATTCAGGTGGAAAAAGCCCATTATTTATCTGTGTCTGGCTGCGGGCCTGATCGCCGCCGTGGTGGTGATGTTGGTGCCGGTTTACTACCAGGCGACGACGGTGTTTTTTGTGGCTAGCCCCGATCAGTCCAAACCGGAACTGATCTTCGGCAATACACAACTGGAACCGGAAATATACGGTAACGAATCGGATATCGACCGGCTGCTGACGATTGCCGAAGGTAATGAGCTGGTGGAATACCTCATCGATACCTTCCAGCTTTATCAGCACTACGATATCGATACGGCGAATGTAAAAGCCCCTTATTATATCAAACTGAAATTCTTCGACCTGTACGAGGTGCAGAAGACCAAGCGGGATGCCATTCAGCTTTCCGTAGAGGATAAGGATCGCAAACTGGCGCGCGAGATCACCCGGGCGGCCCGGGAAAAGATCAATGTCATCGCCCAGCAACTGGTTAAGGCATCGCAGGAAAAAAAGATCCGGACTTACGAAGCCAGTATTCGCAGCAAGGAAGAGTTGTTGCGCTCTATCGGCGACAGTCTGATCAACCTGCGGACTGAGTACGGCATTTTCAATACTCTGGCTCAATCGGAGATCCTGACTTCCGAACTGACCAGCGCGGAAGGAAAACTGGCCTTTACCCGGGCCCGGCTCAATGAGCTGAAAGGGTTTTCCAACACCCAGCGGGATACCTTGTCCAAGCTGCAATCCCAGGTGGCCGGCCTCGAAAAACAGGTGGAAAGCCTTTCTTCCAAACTGGAGTTATTCAATACCGGGGTAGCTGAAGTGGATATTTACACTTCCCAATATAAGGAGGCCACGCAGGCCCTTAGCGAAGAACAGGAAAAGCTCAAACAATACCGGGCTACCTTCAACGCCAATATTCCCGCTCTGATCCTGGTGGAGGAAGCGGAGTTGCCGATCATCAAATCCAGACCCCGCCGGACGCTGATCGTCCTGGCGTGCGTGGCCATTGCCTTTTTCTTCGGAGTGATCGGCGTACTGCTTTTCGACAACTACCGCGATGTCAACTGGCGGGAGGTATACCACGGCCGCTAAACCCGACCGGTATAAACCAATATTTTGAAAAAACTGCTGACATATCTTCAGGTTCCGGATGAGGCGTCGGGGAATCTCTTTCTCGGCCTGGGTATCCTGGTATTGGTATGTCTGGGAGTCGGCATTGCTACCGGATGGTATTTTTTGGCGGGCCTGCCGGCGTTTTTTCTGTTGATCTACCTGACCTTTGTGGATTTCCGGGCGGTATTTTTTCTCCTGCTGGCCTGTTTGCCGCTCTCGACGGAGATCCAGCTCCCCAACGGGTTTGGTACCGACCTGCCCACCGAGCCCCTCATGATCGGGCTCATGCTCGTATACGGATTGTACGTGATCCAGCACGGCCGGCAGATGGACAGCCGGTTTGTCCGGCATCCGATCAGTTTGTTACTGATCCTGCATGTAGCCTGGGTGCTCATCACTACCATTACTTCCGAACTGCTTCTGGTGTCCGTAAAGTTTTCGTTGGCGAAGATCTGGTACGTCACGGTCTTTTACTTTCTGGCCGGAGGCATATTGCGCAAGCAACGCGACGTGCGCACCTATTTCTGGGTAATCTTCATTCCGCTGATGTTTACGGTGCTGGTTACGCTGGTGCGGCACAGTACCTACAACTTTTCCTTCCGGGATGTTCATCGCGTATTGCACCCCTTTCAGCGCAATCACGTCAATTATGCCGCTACGATGGCCCTCTTCTTTCCCGTCGTATGGCTGGCGGTAGCCTGGTACCGGCGCTGGTCGCTGCGCTGGTGGATACTGGTTGGTTCGATCGCGGTTTTAGTGCTGGCGATCTATCTCTCGTATACCCGCGCGGCCTACATCGCAGTGATGATGGCATTTGGGGCCTATCTGATCATTCGCCTGCGACTGATGAAGGTCGTGCTGGCGGGAGGTCTGCTGGTGGCGGTGATCGGCGTGGGCTATATGGTGCAGGACAATACCTACCTGGATTACGCACCGAATTACGACCGCACCGTAAGTCACTACCAATTTGATAACCTCCTGGAAGCTACCGCTAAGGGGGAAGATATATCCACCATGGAGCGGGTGTACCGCTGGGTGGCCGGTTTTCATATGTTTCGGGATAAACCGGCCTTTGGTTACGGGCCTGGTAATTTTGTGAACTTCTATCGGCCCTATACCGTCACCAGTTTTACGACCTATGTAAGTGATAATAAGGAACAGTCCGGGATCCACAGCTATTATCTGCTCGTTCTGGTAGAGCAGGGCGTATTGGGGCTGATCCTCTTTTTAACCCTTAGTTTTTACGTGCTGATCCGGGGGGAAGAGATCTATCACCGGGCTCGCGACGCGGGGCGTCGCCGCATCGTACTCATGGTGCTGCTCAGTACGGTAGTGATCGATGCGTTCCTGATCATCAACGACCTGGTGGAAACGGATAAAGTAGGGGCATTTTTCTTCCTGGCGATGGCTATTCTGGTGAATCAGGACCTGGAAAATGGTAAAGCTGATTAAGCTTTGTATATTGTTGTTCGATCAATGAGCTCCGAAAAGTGCCTAAGCGATGCTCCTCTGCTATGGCCAACGAGAAGAATATGCAAAATACATTACGTCGAATTCGCTCCGTCTGGTATCCCGATCGGTATCACGGCTGGGGGAGACAATCCAATTATTTTGAAGGCTGGTATTTTAAGATCGTCGACCCGACGGAACAGTACGCTTTTGCCCTGATCCCGGGAATAGCTATGGATCAGGCCGGTAAACAACAGGCTTTCATCCAGCGTCTGGATGGCAAAGCGGGCACTTCGGCTTTCCATGAGTTCAAAGCGGCGGTATTCCAACCCGAGTTTGATCGTTTTGCCGTGCGCATCGGAACGAATTTTTTCTCCGCCGGGAAAATGCAGCTCGATCTGCCGGAATTACAGGGTACTCTTCATTTCGATAACCTTTATCCCTGGCCCAAAATGCTGGGCGCACCGGGTATTATGGGCTGGTATTCCTTTGTGCCGTTTATGGAATGTTACCACGGGGTAGTCAGTGTAGACCATGCCATCAGGGGCGAACTGGAAGTATACGGCCGGAAGGTGGATTTCACCGGCGGGCGAGGTTACATTGAGAAAGACTGGGGGCGATCTTTCCCCAGTTCCTGGATCTGGATGCAGACCAACCATTTCGGCACAGACCGGCGGATCTCCCTCATGGCATCCGTGGCGAACATCCCCTGGCTGAAAAGTCATTTCATCGGCTGTATTGTCGGGTTTTTACTAGATGACCGCCTGTATCGGTTTGCTACCTATACCGGAGCAAAAATGAAAGTGGATATCCGGGAGCATGGCGTAGATCTGGTCTTCAGCGATCGCAAATACCGTTTGGAGATCAGTGCGGAGCAGGGGCATACTGGTAGCCTGGTATCACCCATATCGGGAAAAATGACCGGCAAGGTTAATGAAAGTATGCAGGCTACGGTGGCAGTCAAATTGTACGAGGGCAAGGAACTGCTCTTTGAGGGCACGGGGAAAAATGCCGGTCTGGAGCTGGCGGGAGCAGTAACGGATCTGGTCTGATCAATATGGATAGAGCGCATCTCAGGTCAGCGGCCCGGGATTGAATAAAGTCAGATCATTGTACAGTCCCAGCTTGTCACTGGCCACCTGCATGCGGCCACTGGCTACTTCCAGCATCATATGGAATAACTCCCATCCCATTTCTTCGATCGTTTTAGTCCCGTACGCGATCGGCCCGGCATCGAGGTCGATCAGGTCAAACCAGCGATCACTCAATTTGGAATTGGAACTAACCTTAATGACCGGCACCATTGATAGGCCGTAGGGCGTGCCCCGGCCGGTAATGAATACATGCAGGTTCATACCGGCGGCCAGTTGGAGGGTGCCGCAGACGAAATCACTGGCTGGGGTCGCTACGAAATTCAGACCTTTGCGGCGCACTTTTTCACCCGGCCCTAAGACATCTACGATCGGGCTGGTGCCGGACTTGGCAATAGAGCCGAGCGCTTTTTCGACCACGGTGCTCAGGCCGCCCCGCTTATTGCCCGGTGAAGGGTTGGCGCTGCGGTCGGCTTTTCCCCGGGCCAGATAATCATCGTACCAATCCAGTTCGGCAATGAGTTTGTGGCCCACATCCGGATCGGCAGCCCGCGGAACGAGCAGGTGGGCGGCGTCCCGCACTTCGGTAACCTCCGAGAAAAACACCGTCCCGCCGGCCCGCACGATCAGGTCCGCCGCGAAGCCGGCCGCCGGGTTCCCGGTCAGTCCCGAAAATGCATCGCTGCCGCCGCATTGCATGCCCACCACCAGGTCGGCGGCGGCACAGGTTTCCCGTTTTCTCCGGTTCAGTTGTTGTAAGCGCCGGTCGGCCATTTGCATAATGCCGTCAACCATTTCCGAAAAACCGCGAAATCTTTCGTCCTGCAGATAAAGTATCTGTTCGCTTTTATCCTGCTCTGGATGATCGCTGACCAGTCTTTCCGGTCGCAATTTTTCGCAGCCCAGACCGATGACCATCAGCTCATCGCCGAAATTTGGGTGCTGCCCCAGGTGTTGAATGGTTCGGATCGGAACGATCGCAGCGGGCGCATCGATAGCTACGCCGCAGCCATAGGAATGATTGAGGGCCACTACCTCATCCACATTGGGATAGCGGGGTAGCAGTTCCCGCCGGATCTTTTGTTCAATAAATTGGGTGATACCGGCCACGCACTGAACGCTGGTGGCTATACCCAGTATGTTTTTCGTGCCCACGCTACCGTCGGCATTCCGGTAACCTTCAAAGGTATAGCCCTCCAGGGGCGGGAGGGAATGCTGTTGCTTTACCGTGGGGCGGATCTCTCTGAGATCGGGTGGAGCGGGCAATTCCAGTTTTAAGGTGTCCACCCATTCTCCGCGGGCAATATTTTCCCGGGCGTATCCGATCGTTTCTCCGTAGCGGATGATCGCTTCACCCTGTGGAATATCGGCCAGAGCAACTTTGTGGCCCATCGGGATATCCTCGGTCAGCACCGTACCGTCCTGCACGGTCGTTCCCTTGGGTAATCCCTGCCTTTGTGGAACGATGCCCACATTATCCCACTCGGTGGTATGGATGATTCGTTGTGTTTCCATCTGATGATAAGTCTGATCCGAAGGTAATAAGCCCTTCGTTCCCGGGAGTAATTCGGGACGAATATTTTGCTTATTCCATACGGCTTAAACAAAAGGGAAGAGCCAGGCCAGGATCATGATACTGATCAATCCCGCAAAAGCCATGACGAGCAACAGAAAAGAGAAGAAGCGAATCGTTTCTTTTTCCTTCATGCCGCTCATTTGGGTAATGATCCAAAAGGCGCTGTCGTTCATCCAGGCGAATACTTTGGATCCACAACCGATCACCAGCGCGAGGTAAACCGGATGAAAAGCTAAGCCCGAGGCTTCGCTAAAGGCGCTCATCACCCCGATGGCGGTAACCATGGCTACCGTGGCCGAACCCTGGGCAGTTCTGACCACCGCCGTTATGAAAAATGCCAGTGGGAGAATTGCCATTTGGTAAGTATCGGCGAGTACGCCTACCCGGGCACCGATATTGGTTTGCTGCAACATCTGACCGAATGCACCGCCGGCGGAAGTAATCAGAATGATCAGCCCGGCACTCATGATCGAATCGGAGAGATACTTTTTGAATAAAGCGACATCCCGGATCCGGGTCCAAAGTAAATACATGGCGATCAGGGCCGCGATCAGGAGCGCCATATTGCTTTCACCCAGTACGGAAAAAACGGAAAGCAGTGATTGCTGGAACGGTTCGAGTGTGTCACCCTGCTTGCCCAGCGTCATGTTCAGAAAGGTATTTCCCGTGATCAGCAGAATGGGCAGTACAATCGGCAGCAGGGATATCCAGATGCTTGGTAGCACTGCCGGTTCCTGTTCGGAAAGGGATCGCAGTTCTTCAGTACTGATGTCCGGAGTGTCACACATGGGCAGCTCCCATTTTTTATTGGCCCACAACGCATAAGCGTAGCCGGAGAGCACGGTAATTGCCCCGATTACAAGGCCGCCCACGATCATGATACCCAGGTCGATACCCAGTTCCTCAGCGACAAAGAGTGGCCCGGGCGTGGGTGGGATCAGCGAATGCGCCATGACGCCACCGGCAATAATGGTCATCAGGTAGAGACTAAACTTCTTGGGCTGGCGAATACTGATCGACTTGACGAGTGGGATCATCAAATAAAAAACGGTATCGAAAAATACCGGTATGGCCAGGGTGAAACTACCCGATAGAAAGGCGAAGGAAGTATTCTTTTTGCCGGAAAGCTTCAACAGGCCACGGATGATGCGTTCCGCGCCGCCGCTTCTCATTAGCGAAACGCCGATGATGGAAGCCAGCGCGATCAGAATACCAATTTTTCCGGCGGTGTTGCCGAAAGCTAACGCCAGTCTTTTGCCGATCGCCTGACCGGCCATGGCCCGGGCTTCGCCTTCACTCAGGCCTTTTTGTACGGCAAATTCAAAAATGTGCAATTCGGAAGTGAGCAAACCGGTGACCAGAGCGGCCAGCAACAGCGCTACGAAAGCATGGAGGCGCAGTACGATGATGGCAAAAAGCACCACGGCGATACCGGCCAGAACAATTAGGATAGGGTCCAAGGTCTTTTTGAAAATAAAAGATAGTAAATAATTTTTGGAAACCGGGGAAATATAATTTCACAGCGAAACTTTCAGCCGGCTGGCATGGTTGTCGTAGCTTTATGCAACGGATAATGCCCGACTTTAGCCAGGATGAGGGCAAATCATTTTCAAATACCTGATGTAACCATGCGCTTTACCCATCTATTCAGCAAAACCCTTCGGGAAGAACAAAAAGATGCCGACGCGGTTTCTCACAACCTGCTGCTGCGGGCCGGATATGTACGCCAGCTGGCGGCCGGTATTTTTTCCTACCTGCATTTTGGACTCCGGACCATGCGGAAGATCGAGCAGATCCTTCGCGAGGAAATGGATCGGATCGGCGGCGATGAGATCAGTATGCCGGTGGTGCATCCGGCGGAATTATGGCAAAAGACCAACCGCTGGTACGATATCGACGAATCACTGGTGCGCTTTAAGGATCGCGGCGATCGGGATATGGTACTGGCCATGACCCACGAAGAAGTCGTCGCCACCCTGGCCAGCCGGGAGATCGATTCCTACAAGCACCTACCCAAACTGGTCTACCAGATCCAGACTAAGTTCCGCGATGAAGCCCGGGCCCGGGGTGGATTGATCCGCGTGCGGGAGTTCACCATGAAGGACAGTTATTCCCTGGACACGGATATGGGGGGATTGCAGAAACAGTACGATGCGCATTACCACGCTTATTTTAAAATTTTCGAGCGGATCGGCCTGCCGGCAATCGCTATTCTCAGCGACACGGGTATGATGGGCGGTCAGGTGGCCCACGAATACATGTACGTGACGCCCATCGGTGAGGATACAATCTTTATCTGTGAAGAAAGCGGCTATATGGCCAATAAGGAAGTAGCAACCATCCGGAAAGTATACGAAGATAAAGCGCCGCTGCCGCTGGAAAAGGTTTTTACCCCGCAAAAGAAAACCATCGCCGATCTGGCCGATTTTCTGGGCAAGGAAGCCCGGGAAACCGGGAAAGTCGTCTTCTATAAAGGGCAGGTCGGAGAAGACGAAAAAGTCATCATGGCGCTTGTGCGCGGAGATATGGAAGTGAATCCCATCAAAGTACAAAAACTCGGAAAGATCATGAAAATGGAGCCGGCCACGGAAGCAGATATTGTCGCTATCCAATCGGTTCCGGGCTACGCCTCTCCCATCGGGATCGACCGCTCCCGGGTACTGGTCATCGCCGATGAACTCGTAGCCAAAACCAACAATCTGGTGGTAGGGGCTAATGAAACCGATTATCACCTGATCAATGCCTGCCACGGCCGCGATTTTACAGCGGATATGGTCGGCGATATCGTTGCCGCATTCGACGGCGCTTTGTGTCCGATCTCCGAACCGGACTCCGGGCATACCCTGCACTCAGTGCGCGGTATTGAGATTGGAAACATCTTTCAGCTGGGTACCAAATATACCGAAGCTCTTGGGGCTATGTTCATGGATGTGAGTGGTCGTCCCCAGCCGATCGTCATGGGCTCCTACGGTATTGGCGTCGGACGGCTGCTGGCCTGCCTTTGTGAGGAACACCACGATGAAAACGGGCTGATTTTGCCGATCAGCGTAGCGCCCTATCAGGTACATCTGGTCGGCCTGCTGGAAGGGGAAGCGACGGAACTGGCCGCCGAACAGCTATACCGGGACCTCCAGGCCGCCGGCATTGAAGTCATTTTTGATGACCGGCACAAAAAAACCGCCAGTCCGGGCGTGAAATTTTCGGATGCGGACCTGATCGGCATTCCGATCCGGGTTACGGTGTCGAAGCGATCCCTGAAGGAAGGAGGAGTAGAGTTGAAATTGCGGCGGGAAGAAGAGCGTTCCATTGTCCCGCTGGAAGAGATCCTGGACCGGGTAAAAACTGCGATTGACAGCCTACAAATTTAAGCTTGAAAAGATTGGCCTTGCCGGGTTCATAAGCGATAACTCTAAACCCGGCAAGGCCATTTTTATCTAAACTTTGAATTACGCCGTTTCCATACTCAGTGCCCTGCTTTCCCGCGTGAACAACTGATACAACACTGGTACCAGTACTAGCACGAAAGTGGTAGAGGTCAGCAATCCACCAATAATCGTCCAGCCCATCGGAGCCCAGAGGGAACCTCCGCTCAGGGTAAGTGGCAATAGGCCGAGAATGGTGGTCAGGGTAGTTGCCAGTATGGGCGTGAAACGCACTTCCGCCGCTTTTTTGGCCGCTTCCGTTACCGTAGCGCCTTCTTCCATGAGGGTATTGGCATAATCCACCAGCACAATCGAGTTATTGATGGCGATACCGATCAAACTGGTCAGTCCGATGAATGCCGTGAAGGAGAAAGAGATCCCCGTAAATAGCAGCGCCAGGATCGAACCGATAATTGCCAGCGGCAGGGCCGAAAAGATGATCAGCGGCTGGGTGAACGAACGAAACTGAACGATCAGTACGCCCATGATGAGCAGCAGCGCCATGACCGAAGCCGTTCCCATTCCTCCGAAAGATTCGTTCCGACTTTCCAGATCTCCCTTGAAGGTGTAGAAGTATCCGTCATTCCATTCCAGTTCATTCATGCCGGTCTGAATACCGGCAATTACTTCGTCCAGATTATAGCCCTGTTCGAGGTCGGCCAGAATGGTGGCCGTCCGGTCGTTGTCGAGGTGGGTGATCAGGCTGGGCGTTTCCCGAAACTGGATGGTGGCCACCTGGTTCAGCGGAACAAATCTACCGCTGAGCGACTGCACGCTCAGTTCGTCAAAATCCGACAGTTGAAATTCATCACCGGCGGTATACCGGAGTACGATATCGTAATCTTCCGCCTGCTTGTCCCGGAAGGTGCCGATGGTGGTACCGTTCACAAAACTGCGGATCGTTTTATCGATAGCGAATACCGGGACGCCCAGCATCATGGCTTTATCGCGATTGATCTTGAACTGGAGGTCCACCGCTTTGTTCCGGATCGGATTCTCCACATTGATGGCACCGGGTGTAGTGCTCACGATATTTTCCACCTTTTGGGCGTAAGACTGGAGCTGGTCCAGGTCGTCTCCAAAGATCTTGATCGCTACCGGAGCCTCCGAGGGTGGGCCCTGGACGAATTCCCGCACATCGATCCGCGCGTTGGTATAGGTCGAAAATTCGCCCCGTAGTTCATCCAGTGTCTGGTAGAAACTTTCGATATCGTATTCCTTAAGCACCACGAATACCTCACCGAAGGTATTGGAGTAGCTCTTGGGCATGATATTGTAATAGATCCGGGGGTTACCGTGACCGATATTTGCCGTGTAGTGCTTTACCTCGGGACGGGCGGCCAGTACTTCCTCTACATAGTGCACCACTTCATCGGTAGCTTCCAGATTGCTGCCTTTGGGTAAGGAAATGGTCACCCGGAACTGCGGTTTTTCCGCTTTCGGAAAAAAGCTGACGCCTACCAGGGGGAATAAGGATAGCGCACCAACCAGGCTCAGTACGGCCAGACTCACGGTCAGTTTGGGATTGTTGCTGACCCAGTTGAGGGTATTACGGTATGGTCCTTCAATGAACCGGTTCAGGGTGCGGAATGCAAAGGTCGGACCGCTATTGGTACTTTTCTCCCGCAGTAATTTACTGGCCACAAAGGGCGTCAGCGTGATGGCAACGATCAGCGATGCGGCCAGCGTAGCGATCACCGTTACGGGCAGCGCTTTGATGAACGCACCGGTAGTTTCCGGCATCATGACGATGGGTACAAAAGCCAGAATGGTTGTCAGGGTGGCACTGGCCATCGGAGCCAGTAGTTGCTGGGTACCTTTTATGGCGGCTTCCTTGCGGGAATAGCCCTCTTTCAGAAAACGCTCGATGTTTTCAATGATGGCAATGGAGTTATCCACGAGTAGCCCCAGGGCTACCACCAGTCCGGCGATGGACATTTGCTGGAGGGCAAAACCACTTTGGTCTACTACCCACAAACCCATCAGTATCGATAACGGGATGGCCATCATCACCAGGGACGCGGAGCGCCAGCCCAGCAGCATGAAGATGATCACGCCCACCAGGACGATACCCTGCAGCAGGTTGTTCAGGAAGCCGCTAACCCGCTCGTGGACTCCTTCCGACTGATCAAAGACATATTCGGCCCGGATCTGTTCCGGAAAATCCAGATCGGCAATACCCGCCTTGATCGGATCGCTTACATCAAAGATATTGTAGCCGTCCTTTTGCTGTACGCTCACAAATACCGCTTTTTCTCCCCGATAGCGGGCCAGCCAGCGTTCGTCTTCGTAGTCGAAATAAACGGAAGCAACATTTTTCAGATAGACCACTTTGCCTTCGTAAACGCCGACAACGGTATTGGCGATCTGGTCCAGTTCATCGTAGGCACCGGACGTTTTCAGGTTGAATAGCTTATTGGAAACCTTGATCGCTCCACCCGGAATATTGGCATTATTACTCTGAATGGACTGTTCGATATTATCCAGTGAGATATTCATTTCGGTCATCTTCACCGGATTCAGGGCAATGCGCACCTGTTGTTCGGGATAGGCTTCCAGCTCTACCTTTTTCACGCCACTGACGTCCTCGATCAGGTCTTTCACCCGTTCCGCTTCCGCTTTGAGCATGCTGTAGGGCGCTTCTTGGGATACCAGTGCGATCTGCAGAATGTTGACGGTGTTCGTCGTGATCTGACGGGCTTCGAGCGAATAGAGGTCCTGGGGCAGTTCGGCCCGCACCTGGTTGAGTTGCCGTTGCAGCTCGTCGTATTTCTCATCGGAATCCACCCCGAAGTTGAATTCCACTTCCGTTACCGCTACCCCATCCCGAATGTTGGTCTGTACTTCTTTGATATCATCCAGTTCATTGATCGCATCTTCTATGGGATCCACTACCTGACTTTCGATATCTTCGGGGCTTGCGCCCGGATAGACCGCGATCACAATATTGTTGGGAACGTCCAGTGCGGGATCCTCCCGCTGGGGCATATTCAAAAAAGAGGCCAGGCCCATAAACGCCAGGAAAACGAAGATCGTCAGGGTAAGCTGGTAATTGTCGATGGAAAACTTGGGAATATTCATGTTTGCAGATATTAGGGGTCAGGAGTCTATTGATTGATGGATACCAGATCATTCTCTTCCAGATAGCCGTTGCCACTGACGACAACTTCGGTACCCGGCTGCAGCCCGTCGCTCAGCAGGATCTGATCCGCATCGATCTTAAAAATGTTGACGGTTTGGGAGGTGGCTTTTCCGTTCCGGACGGTAAATACCTGGCCTTCCTGCTCGTGTGCGCCGACCAGCGCATCAATCGGTACGGCAACCAGATCTTCCTTCATTTGCGTCTGGATCAATACCGTGCCGATAAAGCCGGTGAGCAGTCGTTTTCCGTCGGGCCGCACTTCAATTTCTACTTCGAATGTGCCCGTGTAGGGATCAGCCATGCTGGCCAGTTCCCGTACTTCTCCCCCAAATTCCGTATTGGGATATGCGTCGAAGGTGATCTTGGCCTCATCGCCGAGCTGGACAAAAATGACATCCTTGTCCGTCACATTTACCCGGATGATCTGCGCTTTGTCCCTGGAGCCGAACAGGAATACTGGCGTGCCGGGACCGACCAGTTCGTTTACTTCGGTTACTTTTTTCAGGATCACACCGTTGGCCGGGGCGATAATTTTGGAATGGCGTAAATTGAACTGGGCAATGTCTACATTTTGCTGACTGAAGCCCAGTCCTTTTTGGGCGGCCTCCAGTTGATTGCGGGCATTGTCGAGTTGAATTTCGGCGTTCTGCAGTTGTTCGAGCGTAGCCACGCTGTCCTGGTACAGACCCTGAGCATTCTTGTAGTCGCGTTCGGCCAGACGTAGGGCCAATTTGGCGTTTTCGATCGTGATGGCGGCCTGTTCCTGGCCGATCTGTGCCTGCTGGGTCTGGGCGCGGATCTCATCTAGTTCCAGTTCGGCCAACAGTTGTCCTTTCTTCACCTGTTGTCCTTCCCGCACGTAGATCTTTTTGACGATACCGCCGGTTTTGAAACTCAGTTTAGCCTCTTCACTGGAAGAGAGCCGGCCGGTGGCAAAAACGGTGTGGCGGTATTTTACCGGTTCTGCTTTTACGGTATTGATGGCCTTGGCTACAGAGGCGCGCGGTGTTTCCTCCGTCTGGGTTGGTTCTCCGCAACTGGCGATAAAAATACTCAGAGCCAGAGTTGATAACAGTAGGGTGCGAATATTGAGCGTCATGATCGTTTTGATTATGTGATGATTCGATGATGTTAATGATTGCAGGAGGTGTACTTTTCGGGACTGTTATTGAGCCACCGCCCTGGCCAGTTCGGCCTGCCGGATGTGATAATCGTAGCGGGCGATGACCTCACTTTCCTGAGCGTTGGTCCACTGGGTGCGCGCATTGGTCAGTTCTACCAGATTGGCCTGTCCCTGCCGGAATTTTTTGTCCACCAGTTGGTAAGCCTTTTCGGCCGCCTCCTTTTCCGCTTTCGCCTGATCAATCTGGGCGCGTGCCGCTTCGATGGCGTAGTAAGATTGCACCACCTGCAGACCGATCTGCCGTTGCACTTCTTCTTTTTGCTTTTCCAGTTCCAGTTTAGCAATTTTTGATTGCTGGACTTTCGCGGAGGTGGGAGCATCGAACAAATTCCAGCTCATGACGGCGGAACCCATGACAAAATCGGCATCGCGATCGATCTCATAGGTAGTACCCTGGATGCCGTAATCGACCACCAGATTGATCTGGGGCAGGCGGTTCCCTCTATTCAGGCTCACCTGATCGTCCGCTACGGACAGGTAATGATTAAGTTGTTGGATCTCTTCCCGGTTCTGACGGGCCTGCTGTTGCGCTTCGTCCAGCCTGAGGGTAGCGACCGGCAGGGTATGGATCGGATCGATCTCGATCTCAGCTTCGTAGTCGCGGTTGAGCAGGAAATTGAAATAAGCCTGAGCGACTTTTTTATACTTGACGGCCTCGGCGAGTTGTTGATTGACTTTTTCCACTTCAGCCTGGGCCTGATAGACCACATCTACCGTAGCTTTATGATTGCGCTGCAGACTTTCGGTTGTGCGCAGGTTTTCCTGGGTAAGGGCTAAGGCATTTTCGTAAATGGAGACGGCTACCTCCGCTTTGGCAAAATTGTAATATGCGGTTTTCACCTCTTTGGATAGTTCCCGGCGATAGATATCAACGGAACTTTTTTCCACTTCCGTCAAATGCTGTTTAATGCGGTGATTGGCCAGAATGGACGTATTGAATACCGGCATGGCCACCCTCACTTTGGTTTCCTGCTCACTCTGGCGCAGGAAATTGATCGATTCGTTCGCGATGGTCGGATAGGCGGGGATCACGGGATAGTCCGGACTGGCCGAATGGGCGGCGCTGTTCAGCAGGTTGAGGTTTTCGTAAGCCGGATTGACCAGGTCGCCCACCGGCAGGTCAATCGTCCGGCCGCCGCGGGCCAGGGAGTAGCGGGCCTCCAGGGAAAGCCGGGGCAGGAACAGTTGCTTGGCTTCTTTCAGGGCGGCAAGGCTCTTTTCGTAGGAGTATCCTTTTTGCTGCAGCGCCAGGTTGTTATCCAGCGCCTGCCGGACGTATTGATCCAGAACGGTTTCCTGGGCCATAGCGGTCCAACTGATCAGGAGTAAGGCAACAGTCAGTTGGGTGATTCGGTGTATCATCTTGGATGTTTTTAGCTTTATGATGATACAAAGGTGGCGTCTGCAGCTACGCCAGTCCAGCGGATCCGGCTGAATCGTCAGAATGCGGGGTTGAATGGTAGATGCGCCCGGTTGGGGCGAAAGTGGTTAGTCAGAGTGGCCTCGGGTAAATCAGATGCCGGCCCGACAGATCAGATAGTCCGGTAAGTTGGAAAACTGACAGCCCCAAGGATAGCCTGCTCAGTTTCAATACTTTCAATTTCCCGGTAGATCTACCGGTGGGGTGCAAATGCCCAGCCTACAAATTATCTTTCTGTAAATATTACCGAAAAGCGAGTGAATACCAATTAATATTCT
The DNA here is from genome assembly GCF_002646595.1 of Flavilitoribacter nigricans DSM 23189 = NBRC 102662. Lineage (GTDB taxonomy): Bacteria > Bacteroidota > Bacteroidia > Chitinophagales > Saprospiraceae > Flavilitoribacter > Flavilitoribacter nigricans. The sequence goes on along the minus strand of NZ_PDUD01000030.1, from coordinate 6,206 downwards.
GTTAATACTGCCTGCCAGCGAACAATCATTCTCCGATCTGCTAAATTGGCCAACCCAAGGCGAAGGATAGCCCACTTTTGCCTCATAACTGCTTGTCTTTCAACCGATCAAAAATGATCATTCCTATGTAAAAAAAGATAATTTCCGTTTTTTTTAACGAAGCAAACGCTTTACCTTTGCACCGGTTTTACAGAAACGCTAAAGCAAGGACTTGTGAAAGGAACATTCAGATACGCTTCGTTATTGGTATTGATGCTGGTATTTGCCGGCTTTCAACCACTGGCTGCCCAGGATGAACACGGACAGGAAGATCACGCTACCGAAGAGGCCCACGGCGCTGCCGGTCACGGCGATTCTGCCTGCTGTATAGTTGAAGATGAAGATCACGGATACGATCCGGTGGGTACGGTGATGGAACACATTGCCGACCAGAACGAATTCCACGTCTGGTACAATGTACATATTCCCCTGCCGCTGATCCTGTACGCTCCCGAGCATGGCTGGTCCACTTTCCTTTCCAGTAAATTCCACCACGGCACCCAGGCAGTTGACGGCTACGTATTGAACCACGGCCGCGTAAACCGGGTAGCCGATCCGTCTTTCCCGCAGGGCGAAGTGCACATCGAGTGTGTATCGCACCAGACGGAGATGGTAGACGAAAAAGAAAAAGACGTATACTACGTTTGCTACGAAGGCACTGCCTATAAACTGGATCCTCCCAGCACCCTGGACGGTGGCGTTCTGGGCGGAGGTATCACTTCCTTTTATGATTTCTCGATCACCAAGAACGTTTTCACCATGATCCTGGGCGCTATCGTCCTGATCCTGCTGTTCATGGCGGTGGCCCGTGGCTATAAAAGAAACGAAGGCAAAGCACCTTCGGGCATCCAATCCTTTATGGAGCCCTTCTTCACCTTCATTCGCGACGAAGTAACCGTCCCGATGATCGGTGAGAAACACTATGAGCGCTTTCAGCCGTTTATCATGACGCTGTTTTTCTTTGTGCTTATCTGCAACTTGTTCGGCCTGATCCCATTCTTCCCCTTCGGTGCGAACGTCACCGGTAACCTGGCGGTAACGCTGGTACTGGCGGTTCTCACTTTCATCGTTACCAACATCAACGGTAACGGTCACTACTGGGAGCACATCTTCTGGATGCCGGGTATCCCGGCCTGGGTAAAAGTGATCCTGACCCCGGTGGAAGTACTTGGGTTGTTCATCAAGCCTTTCTCTCTGATGATTCGTTTGTTCGCCAACATTTCGGCCGGACACATTATCATCCTGAGTTTGATCGGTCTGATCTTCCTGTTTGGCAACAACGGCGAAAGTGTCGGTGGTGCCGCTACGGGTGGTATTATCGGCGGTCTGTTCACGGCTTTCATGAACCTGATCGAGTTGCTGGTTGCCTTCCTGCAGGCGTTCATCTTCGCCATCCTGTCCGCTTCCTACATCGGAGCGGCCGTGGATGAGGGACACGAACACCACGACGAGGCGCACGCGCATTAATCAAGTTTGTAATTATTTTATCTAACATAAATTTTTGAGACATGGGTGCTATTGGAGCTGGTATTGCAGCACTAGGTGCAGGTATCGGAGTAGGTTTGATCGGTAGCAAAGCGATGGACGCTATTGCTCGTCAGCCGGAAGCTGTAGGCGACATTCGTAACAACATGATCCTGACTGCTGCCCTTGTAGAGGGTGCAGCACTGTTTGCGATCGTTGTTGGTCTGTTGGCTAACTAATCACTCTGTGCCTACCACGCACACACAAGAATCAGGCCGGTGATCGTAGCGGTTGGCTACGGGACCGGCCTAATCAGGAAAAAAACAATTCAAATATAAATAACAACGATCGCGAAGATCCTGCGCTGAGCAATTTCATCGTCGTTGTTCTTGAAATTTAAATTTTACGTGATCATGGCCGAAACGCTTTTCTTAGCTGACTTTTCCGTCATCAAACCCGATCCGGGCTTAATCCTTTGGACTTCCCTTATCTTTTTGATCGTTTGGGGTTTGCTGGCCAAATTTGCTTTCCGTCCGATCCAGGAAGCGCTGAAAAAACGTGAATACGATATCCAGAGCGCATTGGATGAAGCGAAAAAAGCCCGCGAAGAGATCTCTAACATGCAGGCGGAAAACGACCGTTTGCTGGCAGAAGCTCGCGAAGAACGCGCTATCATTCTGAAAGAAGCCAAAGCCCATAAGGACTCTATTATCAATGAGGCCAAAGGCAAAGCCAAAGAAGAAGCGCAAAAGATCGTTGCTGCAGCCCGTCAGGATATCGAGAACCAGCGTATGGCAGTAGTTACCGACCTGAAGAACCAGTTAGGTATCATGGCCCTGGAAATCGCCGAGCAGGTGATCCGCAAAGAGCTGAAGGGAGATACCGAGCAGGAGGCTTACGTCAAGAAACTGGTTGACGACGTAGAGTTGAATTAAGCCTTGGGCGCCGGCTATCCGGATCCCCGAGCGTTGCCGGTCTACCGCACGGATCAAGGTGGTAGATCCTATCAAAAGCAAAAATGCCGTTTGGCAGTAGCGTGACAGTTGACTTTACGACTGCTGACTTACGACTAAATATTTATACAAATGTCCGTACAAAGAATCGCATCGCGTTATGCAAAGTCCCTGATCGAACTATCGCAGGAGCAGGGCAAACTGGAGCAGACGCTGGAAGATGTAAGATCTTTTAAAAAGGCTACCGAGAACCGCGACTTTTATCTGCTGTTGAAAAGTCCGGTTGTATCTACCTCCAAAAAGCTGTCCATCCTGGACGCTATTTTTCAAGGTAAATACGATGAACTGACCATGGCTTTTCTCCGCATCCTGGTGAATAAGGGACGGGAGATGTATCTGCCGGAGATCGCCGACGAGTTCATCGATCAGTATAAGAAACTGAAACACATCTCCACGGTAACCGTTCGGACCGCCACGCCTTTGAGCGAAGCTACACTGGAGCAGATCCTGGCCAAGCTGAAAGCAAGCAAAGCCACGGACGATGAGATCGAGCTGATCGCAGTTATCGACCCCAGCCTGATCGGTGGTATCGTACTGGAATTTGACGACCAGATCTACGATGCCAGTATCGCCCACAAACTGGATAAGATGCACCGTGAATTCGGTGACAACCTCTATATTTCCAAGATCGTGGCCTAAGCGCCGGATCGCACCGGTTGCCGCAAGGTGCCGGAACTCTTTATTTTCGACTAATTGACTTACGACTAAATAATACTTAATTATGGTTGATGTAAAACCTGATGAAATATCAGCGATACTAAAGCAGCAATTATCCGGCTTTTCCAGTGCCACTGAGCTGGAGGAGTACGGTACCGTACTGCAGGTAGGTGACGGTATCGCCCGTGTTTATGGTTTGAACAATGCCCAGGCCGGTGAATTGGTAGAATTCGAGACTGGCGTGGAAGCGATCGTATTGAACCTCGAGGAAGACAACGTAGGTGTGGTACTGATGGGCCCTGGCGATGGCATTCGCGAAGGTAGCCGCGTACACCGCACCGGCCGGATCGCATCTATCAGAGTCGGCGAAGAATTCGTTGGCCGGGTAGTAAACCCACTGGGTCAGCCGATCGACGGTAAAGGTGAGATCGGAGGCGAACTGTACGAAATGCCGCTGGAGCGGAAAGCTCCCGGTGTTATCTACCGTCAGCCGGTAAACGAACCGCTGCAGACCGGTATCAAGGCAATCGATGCGATGATCCCCATCGGCCGTGGCCAGCGGGAACTGATCATTGGTGACCGCCAGACCGGTAAAACGGCAATTGCAATTGACACCATTATCAACCAGCGCGAGTTCTACGAGCGCGGTGAGCCCGTTTTCTGTATCTACGTAGCATCCGGACAGAAATCTTCTACGGTAGCGCAGGTAGCTAAAACGCTGGAAGACAACGGCGCCCTCGATTACACCGTAATCGTTTCCGCTTCTGCTTCCGATCCCGCTCCGCTGCAGTTCTACGCTCCTTTCGCAGGTGCTGCCATCGGCGAGTACTTCCGGGATACCGGTCGTCCGGCACTGATCATTTATGATGATCTGTCCAAGCAGGCGGTTGCTTACCGTGAGGTATCGCTGCTGCTGCGTCGTCCTCCGGGCCGCGAAGCCTATCCGGGTGACGTATTCTATCTGCACTCTCGTTTGCTGGAGCGCGCGGCTAAGATCATCAACAACGATGAGATTGCCCGCCAGATGAACGACCTGCCCGAGACCCTGGCCAACGCCAAGGACGCCAATGGCGAACCCCTGGTAAAAGGTGGTGGATCTTTGACGGCACTGCCGATCATCGAAACGCAGGCTGGTGACGTTTCTGCCTATATTCCTACTAACGTGATCTCCATTACGGACGGTCAGATCTTCCTGGAATCCAACCTGTTCAACGCAGGTGTGCGTCCGGCGATCAACGTAGGTATCTCTGTATCACGGGTAGGTGGTTCGGCTCAGATCAAATCCATGAAGAAAGTTGCCGGTACGCTGAAGCTGGACCAGGCTCAGTACCGTGAGCTGGAAGCTTTCGCTAAATTCGGTTCTGACCTGGATGCGGCTACCAAATCCGTACTGGATAAAGGACAGCGCAACGTGGAGATCCTGAAGCAACCGCAATACTCTCCGATGTCAGTGGAGAAGCAGGTAGCGATTATTTACCTGGGTACGCAGGGTCTGCTGCGTAACGTACCGGTCAGCAAGGTGAAAGAATTCGAAGAGACCTTCCTGGTTTCTCTGGAACAACGTCACCCCGAAGTTCTGTCGAACTTCAAAGCCGGTAAACTGGAAAAAGACGATCTGGAGACGGTGAAAACACTCGCCGCGGAAATCTCCGGTCAGTATAAATAAGCAAGAGAAGAGGAGCGTGAATAACGCACGAGGAGATGAGGCCATTCTCTGCCTCGGTACCCGTAAGGGAAAAGAGAATAGATGAGAAAAAGCGTTGAGTGGGGAGACGTTTCGGCGTGCTCCTCCGCTCACACACTTTAAACTTGCTTGTCGATCAATTAATTTTTTTGATTTATGCCGGGCTTCGGGCCGGTATAAATGATCCGACGGGAGGTCGGAAGTTAGATATATCTATCTATGGCTAATTTAAAGGAAGTTCGGGACCGGATTAAGACGGTAAATAACACGCAGCAGATCACCAAAGCGATGAAGATGGTGGCAGCTGCAAAGTTGCGGAGAGCCCAACAGGCCATCCAGCAAATGCGTCCTTATTCTGATAAACTGGATGCCATGCTGCGCAATATCCTTTCCAATCTGGAAGGAGACGCCGAAACGGTTTTCGGACAGGAGCGTCCCATCGAGCACGCCTGTGTGGTGGTGGTTACCTCCAATCGTGGCTTGGCCGGTGCCTTCAATACCAATGTGATCAAAGCCGCCGTACAGGTGATCAACACCAAATACGCGGACGTGCTGGCAAAAGGCAATCTGAGCGTTTTGTGTATTGGTAAAAAAGGGAACGACTTTTTCCGTAAGAATTACAAAAATATCCACCTGATCAGTGACTACGTGGATCTGTTCAGTGACCTGAGTTTTGACAACGTGGCTTACGTATCTCAGCATCTGATGCAGGCTTTCGAAGACGGTGGATACGATGCGATCGATGTAGCTTACGGACGTTTCAAAAATGCGGCCATGCAATTTCCCGAGGTAGCCCAGTGGCTGCCCGTTGCCAAGATCGAAGCAACCGAAGACGATAGTAAACTGAAGGCCGATTACATATTCGAACCTACCAAAAAAGGCCTGCTGAACTATCTAGTGCCAAGTATTCTACAGACTCAGTTCCAAAAGTTCCTGCTGGATACCCACGCTTCCGAACACGGAGCCCGGATGACCGCAATGGATAAGGCGACCGAGAACGCCGAAGAACTGCTCGGAGACCTGAAACTGAGTTACAACAAAGCCCGCCAGGAAGCGATCACCAACGAGATCCTCGAGATCGTAGGTGGTGCAGCTGCTCTGGAAAATGGCTAAGTTCTTTTAAGACACTTAATCAAAGTTTTATATCAACCATTCAAATGGGGAGGGCCTCGTACCGAGGTACTCCCCATTTTTTATTAGCTCAGGCTACCCTGTGAGTCCCCACCATCGACTGTGCGCGCCTAACATAGGTTGACACAAAACGAGTGTACATTCCACTCGCTTGATAAATAAAAATTAGGTTATTTTTTTAAATAACTCCACCGGTCTTTGACATAGCGGAATTTGTT
>NZ_PDUD01000003.1 GCF_002646595.1 Flavilitoribacter nigricans DSM 23189 = NBRC 102662 | reverse complement strand
CGATGATCAATAAGCTTAAATTGGCTGGGAAAAGGTATAAAATTGAGTACTATTAAAAGCTAAAATAAGTGAATGTTTCGTTTTGAGTTTGCGCGAAATTTCGAATTTTGATTCTTACAAGTGCCTCCAAAATAGAAGGCACTTAATAAAGAATCCCATGAAACGAAAAATAATTCGTGTGATTTCTTTTCAGTGAAAGCGTTTTAAAACTTGAAGTTGACACCCAGATCTAATCTTCGGGTTTTTATGATTCGGTCATCCGCGTTGAGAATTTCGGACAGACCGTAATTATAACGCAATCTTAGCCTGCCAAATTTTTCCAGATTAAAACTTAGTCCAGAAACCAGACCGGAATCGAAGCCAAGATCATAACGGGTATCGATATCTGCGGGTAGTGGACGTTCTCCCAGTGCTTCCGCCCGGTTGGCCACCATACCGAGGTACGCGCCGGCCTCAAAATCAACCAGCGGACTCAGGGGCAGACTGCCGTAGATGGGCGCACTGCCGTGGTATTGTTTCAAAAGATTGCCACCCAGACGGGAATAAGGCAAGCTATTCTTATTGACGGCAACATCGGCACAAACGGACCAGTTGCCCAGATCGAAGAGCGTTTTGGACTTCACAAATATGGTGATGGGAGAGCAGGTTCTTGACTTCCCGCCCTTGTTACCGCCGCCAACAGCTTGGGCATTACACTTATGCCAGGCTACTCCTAGAACCAATAAGCAAATAATGACCGCTAATTTCATGAATCCTACCTGTTTAAAAAGCTACAATATGGGGGAGGGTTCTGGCTGTTTAATTATCCAAACTGATTCCTCCGGCATATTATTTTACGAAAAATACGGAAATGGTTGCAAAAATGTGAGTCATGCTACCAAAAACCTTATCTATGACGGCGAAATTGGAAAAGGTAACAGTTTTTATTGGTCCCGGATCGGATGGTTTTTCCGAAAACCTGGGATGGTCCCAATTCCTTATCCCGCCACTTCAAAGTGTGCCGAATCCCGGAGATGTCCCCGGCAAATCGAAAGAAAAATAAAATCTATTCTGGATTGAGAACTGGTACGGGGAAGTTGCCTGACCGTGCCTCGCTCATTTGGAGCCAAATGGCACGGTCAGACGGTTCCCGTACATTTATGAAACAGGAAAATGGATCTACATGTTCCTTCGGTATTGCCCGCCCACTTCGTAGAGGGCACGCGTGATCTGACCCAGGGAACAATACTTGGTGGCTTCGATCATTTCGGCAAAGATATTGCCGTTCCGGCGGGCGACCTGCTGCAGCGCCTGCAGGGCCTTTTCCGCCCGTTCTTCCCGGGCCTGGTGTAGCAGCCTCAGGGATTCGATCTGCGCCTCTTTTTCCGCTTCCGTAGAGCGGATCACCTCGTTCGGGATAACGGTTGGAGAACCAGCATCGCTCAGAAAGGTATTCACCCCGATGATGGGTAGCTCACCCGTATGCTTCAGGGTTTCGTAGTGCAGGCTTTCCTCCTGGATCTTACTGCGCTGGTACATGGTTTCCATTGCGCCCAGTACCCCTCCACGCTCGGTAATGCGGTCAAATTCGGCCAGTACGGCTTCCTCTACCAATTCGGTCAGTTCTTCGATAATGAATGACCCCTGCAGCGGGTTCTCGTTTTTGGCCAGTCCCAGTTCGTGATTGATGATCATCTGGATGGCGACCGCCCGGCGCACACTTTCCTCCGTCGGCGTGGTAATGGCTTCGTCGTAGGCGTTGGTGTGGAGGCTGTTGCAGTTATCGTAAATGGCGTACAGCGCCTGGAGAGTGGTCCGGATATCGTTGAAAGCGATCTCCTGAGCGTGCAGCGAACGGCCCGAGGTTTGAATGTGATACTTCAGTTTCTGACTCCGCTCGTTGGCGCCGTACTTCTCCTTCATCGCTTTGGCCCAGATCCGGCGGGCTACCCGGCCCATAACGGCGTATTCGGGGTCCATGCCATTGGAAAAGAAGAAGGATAAGTTGGGAGCAAAATCGTCGATATCCATTCCCCGCGACAGATAATATTCCACAAACGTAAAGCCGTTGGCCAGCGTAAAAGCCAGCTGGGAGATCGGATTGGCGCCGGCTTCCGCAATGTGGTAACCGGAAATGGAAACGGAATAGAAATTGCGCACCTGGTTTTCGACAAAATATTCCTGGACGTCCCCCATCAGTTTAAGGGAAAACTCGGTAGAGAAAATACAGGTATTCTGGGCCTGATCCTCCTTGAGAATATCGGCCTGAACGGTGCCGCGAACGGCCCGTAGTGCTTTGGCTTTCAGTTCTTCGTAAACCTCCGGCTCCAGGATCTGATCACCGGTAATACCCAGCAACAGAAGTCCCAGACCGTCATTGCCTTCGGGAATATCGCCTTTGTAGGACGGCCGGTCCAGCTCCCGATCATCGTATAGTGCTTTGAGTTTGGCTTCGACCTGATCTTCCAATCCGTGTTCCCGAATATACTTCTCGCAGGTCTGATCGATCGCTGCGTTCATGAAAAAAGCACAGATGGTAGCGGCCGGTCCGTTGATCGTCATGGAAACGGACGTTTTCGGATCGCAGAGATCAAAGCCCGAATACAATTTTTTGGCATCGTCCAGGCTGCAAACGTTGACACCGGAATTCCCGACTTTCCCGTAGATATCCGGGCGATGATCGGGATCTTCCCCGTAGAGGGTCACCGAGTCAAATGCCGTTGACAGCCGGTTGGCGGGCATACCCAGTGAGAGGTAATGAAAACGCCGGTTGGTGCGTTCCGGACTACCTTCCCCGGCAAACATGCGGGTAGGGTCCTCCCCTTTTCGTTTGAAGGGAAATACGCCGGCGGTATAGGGAAATTCTCCCGGTACATTCTCCTGCAATACCCAGCGGAGGATATCTCCCTGATCGTTGAATTGCGGCAACACAACTCGCGGAATACGCGTGTGGGAAAGGCTGGTGGTATAGGTAGGCACTTTGATGTCCCGGCCCCGTACCTGATAGACAAATTCGTCGGCGGCATAGGCCGCTTTCCGATCCTCCCATTCTTCGAGAATGCGTTTGCAATGCCCGTCGAGATCAAGCGAGATCTCTTCGACCGTTTTATTAAGCTGTTCCACCAGATCTTTGCTGCTTTCCGGGTCCTGTGCATGCAGGATGGACCGGCTTTGCAGGAGTGCAGACCGCTTCCTGGCGATATCGCTCTGCTTTTCGACCCAACGATCGTATTGCCGGTTATTTTCCGCGATCTCCGACAGGTAACGCGTGCGGCTGGGGGGAATGATGTAGATCTTTTCGCTCTGGCGCCGGTCCTTCGGCAACTCGGTAGCAAAAGGTGCGCCGGTTTCCGCCGACAGGCGGTTCATCAGTTCGACGTAGAGCCGGTTCATACCCGGATCGTTGAACTGGGAAGCGATAGTGCCGAAAACGGGGATCTCCTCGGCCGGAGTGTCCCAAAGCTGATGATTGCGCTGGTATTGTTTGCGCACATCGCGTAGCGCGTCCTGAGCGCCCCGTTTGTCAAATTTATTGATCGCGATCAGGTCCGCAAAATCGAGCATGTCGATCTTTTCCAGTTGGGTGGCGGCCCCGTATTCCGGCGTCATGACGTACAGAGAGAGGTCCGAATGATCGACGATCTCCGTATCGGACTGGCCGATACCGGATGTTTCCAGAATGATGAGGTCGTATCCGGCAGCTTTGACGATATCCAGTGCGCTCTGAACGTGTTTGGAAAGCGCCAGATTGCTCTGACGGGTTGCCAGGGAGCGCATGTAGACATGCGAATGGTGGATCGAATTCATGCGGATACGGTCGCCCAGCAAGGCACCTCCGGTTTTCCTTTTGGACGGATCCACCGAAATGATGGCAATGTATTTATCCGGAAAATCGTGCAGGAACCGACGGACGAGTTCATCCACCAAACTGGATTTGCCCGCACCGCCCGTGCCGGTGATCCCGACCACGGGAATATCTTTATCTTCCACTTCGCTCCGGATCTGGAGCAGCCAATCCCGGTTTTCGTCCGGGAAATTCTCTACCGCCGAGATCAGCTTCGCAATGGCCCGGGGATCCTTTTCCCGAAAGCTTTTAACCTCTCCGTTCAAATTCAGCCCGAGTGGAAAATCACAGGTTTTCAGTACATCGTTGATCATGCCCTGCAAGCCCATCTGTCGGCCGTCGTCGGGAGAATAGATGCGGGTAATGCCGTAATTGTGGAGTTCTTCGATCTCCGCGGGCAGAATGGTGCCACCGCCACCACCGAAGATCTTGATGTGCTGAGCTCCTTTTTCCCGGAGCAGGTCGTACATGTATTTGAAAAACTCCAGGTGGCCACCCTGGTAAGAAGTAATTGCGATGCCCTGGACATCTTCCTGAATAGCGGTATCGACGATTTCCTGCACGGAACGGTTGTGCCCGAGGTGGATGATCTCAGCGCCCGTGCTCTGCATGATCCGGCGCATGATATTGATGGCGGCGTCGTGCCCGTCGAAGAGGGACGCAGCCGTCACCAGCCGGATCTTATTTTTCGGTTGGTAAGGCGGAATTCTTTCCATATGTAGTTTTGGTTAGGGAATGCAAAGATACGCATCTTTTGGCAGGTAGCACTAAGCAAAACCGGGCTGGAATTGGATAATTACCACCCGCGCCGGGTCTGCTAAGCATGCCTGTCCGGTAGCCCGAACCCTATCGCCATTTTTCCAGACCCGGATCAGCGCACCACCAGTTTCCCGCTTTGCAACAGCTGTCCATCCCGGATAAATCGGTAAAAATACATGCCCGACTGAAAGTCATCGGCAAAAAGTGCGCTTTGCAATTCGGTCAGACTCAGCGAGAACACTTGCGCTCCCTGGGCCGTATAGACCTGAAACCGGACCCGATCCGGATCCGGCACATTGTACAGAACCTGAAAATCACTCTGACGGGAGATCGGATTAGGGTAAATTATAAACTGATCGGGAAGAATAAAGTTCAGGCTGACTATGGAGGTATAAAGAACGGTACCGTCGCTGAGCGTGAGCTTCACCCGGTACGAATTGATTCCGGAATCAGGATTGGGATCGGTAAATTCGAAGCGGGAACCAACCGGGTTATTAATGCTTGATTTCGCGATAAATTGTCCGGATTCGGATCGTTCCAGCGTAAGGGTTTGCAGGTTGTACGTACTGCCGACAGAAAGGGACAGCACGGCCGACTCTCCGACGATCGTGCCCGTAAATTCCCGGATATAACAATTTTCCGGTTGCTGGTTGAGGTCATAGGCAAAACTGCGAATCCCTTCTTTACCGCCGGGCATCACCGGAGCGAAAGCGATCACGGGACTGATCAATTCATTTTTGGAGAGGATCACAAAAGTATCGGAGGTAAGCAGAAAGGGCTCCATATAGTTCGCACCCAATTGGTAGAATCGGTATTGGTCAATGCCCGGATGCCGGGTCCAGCTTACCCCGGTAGAGTCCACGCAGTTCAGTGCAAACTGAAGGAAGGACTGGGAGGAGATAGTAAAAGTGTCACTGATGTAGGATGCATTGCCGATCTCCATCTTCAGCAGCGCCCGGCTGACCGTATCCGGTGGTGTCCATGACCAGGTGCCTGCGGACAGGTCCACATTGGAAGCCAGCGATTGCCAGTTGACCCCGTCAAAGCTGAGCGACAATGCTCCATTTTGGGATCCGTCATTCGGAAATTCCCAGTACACCTGTTCGAGAAAGCTACCATTGGGCACCACCTGGTTGTCGCGACTCGGGAAGAGCCACCGGAAATCACTACCGGTATCCCACTCGTAAACGATGTGGTAGGCCTGTTCCGCTACCTGGAAATCAAAAGCATCGATCCGGATCTCGTAGTTGCCGGCTTCCGGTTGTTCCAAAACGATCTGCTCTACGTTATTGACATGATCTTCGCCGGATCTGGCGGGAAGCGCCAGTGAATCCGCATGCGGGAAGGTGCTCAACACCAGGGGAGACCACTGCCGGCCATCCGCTATCCGTGTAAGGCTCATATCCAGGTCATTTACCAGTGCTTTATCGGTATTGATTGCCGCCGGAGGATCGTTCCAGACCAGGGTGATCTTCAGTTGTTTTACGCCTTCGGGTATTTGTAGATTATGTTGCCGGGTCTGCTCAAATTCGACCGTATCGCTGATATAATGTCCAGTCAGCAGTGTCTGCAGGGACTGATAAACATCGGTATTTCCGAAGCCGTAAGTATAGTCCGGACCGTCAGCGCCCAGATCGGCAGCTCCGTTGATCAGTAAAGCTTTGACGAGCGCAGCGGCCGGCAGTTCCTGCTTTTCTTCCCAATAGGCCTGTTGCAGAATAAGCGCAGCGCCGGAAGCGAGCGCCGCCGCCGCCGAAGAGCCGTTTATCCCGAAAGCTACCAGTTCGGGTTTGATGCGACCGTCAAAAGTAGGACCGCGGGAACTGAAGGGATCAATGATCCGGAATGAATCGACCACTCCCATGGTCAGCACATTTTTGGCCGTTTTGAATTCTCCCGTCATATTGGCGTAAGCGGGAATGCCGGTATACGGACCGCTAACCGGGGTTTCCGCTCCGAGATTACCGATCGAAAACACCTGGAGCAGCTGGGGCAACTGACTGATCTGGAGATCGTATGCCGCAGCAACGGGCCCGTAGAAATTTTCGATGCTATCGATGCCGTAGGAGTGGTTCTGTACGCTGATATCGAGATCCTGGAAATAGCTGTTGGGATCCGGATAAATATCGAAAAAGCTGGAGGACGTCAGGTGGGCTCCCCAAGCGGTACCCAGACCGGTGTGAAAAGAGTTCCCTCCTCCGGCAATGATCGTAGCCATCAGCGTGGAGTGGGGCGATACAACCCCCGAGGATCTTGGATGGGGGATTTGCCGGCCATTGAAATCGATATCCAGCGTGTCGTATTGGAATTCCTTTATGGAAACGGTTCTTCCCTCTCCGTTGTATTCGGGCAGGTAAGCGCGTACCCGGTTGACGCCGTTCAGATTGAAATTGACGAAGTTGGATGCCGTTTCTTCGGAAGCCGGTTGTGCCAGAGCGGAAACTCCCAAAAAAAGGACGAGCATGAAGCTCGATAGAGCCGTTGCAGCGTATCGGATCATTTGTTCTATTTGTGGGCCAAACTGTTATTACCTATTTAATCGAAGTCGATGCAACTTAGGTAGAGGGAATAGAGTAGAGGGATTACTTATCGTTAAAATGGAGCAAAATCGCTCATTTTAACGGTTGCAGTCTCTCTACGCTTTACTCTCTACAATTCAAGTAGCGCAACTTGAATTATTTAACAGCAGGCTGCAAAGATCAATTTTTTTTGCGGATTTGTCACAAACGGGAATAAAGCGAGGTCTTCAGGTAAAATCAAAAAAATTATCATGAAAACTTTTGATCCCAAAGTGAATGCGGCGGCCAGACCCAATTGGCTGCCCTCCGAATTATACCCTTTCCGAAGTCATTTTTTTAATTATCGAGGTGCTAAGATCCACTACCTGGACGAAGGCCAGGGCCTACCGATCGTTTTTTCTCATCCGGCAGTAGGCTGGTCATTTATGTATCGCGCCCTGATCCGTATACTGAGCGAAAGGTATCGGTGCATTGCTGTGGATTACCCCGGTTTCGGGCTGTCGGAAAAACCGGTTGATTATACCTATTCCCTCCGGGGGCAGAGTGAAGCCCTGGAGGCATTATTTGATCATCTGGAGTTGGAAAGGGTGATCCTGCTCGGGCACGATACCGGTGGCGCTTCGGCCTTCGCACTGGCGCTGCGCCGTCCCGAAATTGCAATGGGAATGATCCTGACCGATACCGTGATCTTTCCGGTTAGCGAATACCCATTCATTATCAATTTTCTGAACACGATGGAATACCGGCTCTTTGGCTGGGTCAACCGGCGTTTCAATCTAATGATGCAGATCACCTCCCGTTTTGCCTTCAAGACCATACGATTGAGCGCCACGGAAAGCAGGGTTTACCGGCAAAGTTTCGGGACTCCCGAAAAAAGAGAGGCCATTCGGAAAATTTTACTGGACCTTAAGCACGACGAAGGTTTAATGCAACAGATCTATCAGGCATTTAAAGAGCAGTGGCCGGCAGTACCCAGCTTGTTAATGTGTGGGGAAAAAGATAAATTGGTCAGCGGTGGAGTTTACGATCGCATTAAAAAATTATTGACCAATGCCACGACTCTGCTGATCCCGGGAGAAGAACATTTCCCCCACGAAGGCCAGGCAGAACTTATGGCCCGCCAAATTGAAACCTGGATGGATCGGCATTTTGTAAGCTCCGGCGTCTCAAACCATTTTTGATCATGGCCATTGCGGAATTATTTTCCAGTTACCGACCTTACCTCTTTACGGTGGCCTACCGGATGCTGGGTGCCGTGGAGGAGGCTGAGGATGCGGTGCAGGATGCCTATCTGAAAGTGCGGCATTTACAGCCGGAGTCGATCCGAAACCCCAAATCTTATCTAACCCGGGTAGTGACTCACTTGTGTCTGGATCGGCTCAAGGCATTGAAGCGGGCCAGGCAGGATTATCCCGGCCCCTGGCTACCGGAACCTCTGGAGTTGGATAAGGAGCAACAGGTACACCATCGGGAATCACTGTCTACAGCTTATCTTTTACTATTGGAAGAATTGGGCCCAGTAGAGAGAGCGGTTTTTTTACTGCGGGAAGCTTTTGACCATCCTTACGAAGACATTGCCTTCATCCTGAATAAAAGTGTGGATAACTGTCGGCAGATCTATAGTCGCTCCAGAAAGCACTTGAAAAATTGCCGGAAGATCAGGAGTCAGCCCGATAATGAAAAGGCGGTGGAATTGATTAATCAGCTTATCGACTACGCAGAAAAAGGCGAATACGAGGCCCTGACCCGGCTATTTGTAAAAGAAGCTACGGTAGTGGCCGACGGAGGCGGTAAAGCCCGCGGAGCGCTGCGCCATATTCTATACGGCGCGGAAAATGCCGGTAAATTTGTTCTGGGAGCCGCCCATAAATTAAATCCGGACGGCGCAGTTTTCATTTATAAGGAATACAACGATGCTCCGGCCTTAGTTGGTCTGATAGATAATCAACCTTTCCTGGTACTCTCCATTGCGCACGATGGAGCGCAGATTACTGCCCTGTATGCACTGGCGAATCCGGATAAGCTCATTCACATTATGAATAAACCGGATCCTAATCGCGACAAAATAAAGATCACAAATTCTGACTAAGGTAAGTTGCCCAACTTTCCAATCCTTTTTGCTCATCGACCAGGAACAGTAAATTGGAATAAACGAGGATATCTCCCCGGGGACTGCCCAGGCGACCTATCGGCTCTCCGTATTGCTCTACGATCTGGCCGGTAGTGGCACCCCGACTGATCCCTTTGGCCGTCTCACCGGTGTATTCCGGATCGGTCATCTGAATGCAAATGATCAGTGACTGGGCCGCATTGTAGTGAATAAAGATCCGGGAACGGCTGTCTTCCCCGCCCGGATGGGGATTTTGCAGGAGGCTCATGGTGTCCGTAATGGCCAGAGAAAGATCTTCGTCGTAGCTGGGACCTTCGGAAAAATCCAGCAGATCGATCCCATCGATCCGTTCTTCCGGGAACCTGTCCTGTTCGGGCGATTGCACCGGCTTGCCCAGCAGGATATCCTTGTTGACGCCCGCCAGGGTATTATTTTTCGCCATTGCCTTGTTGAAATAATCCTGGGCGGAGGCATCGTCCTGCTGCAGGGAGGCGATGATGCCCAACAGGACTTCACTGTCGCTGACGACTTTATTATTACCGGATCCGACGGCGCGGTGCAGGGCTTCGGTTTCCGCGTAGAACTTGGCCCGTACAATGTCGCCGAGTAAAGTATAGGCGCAGGCTTTATTAAGATAAGCCGGTGCATAATCCGGGTCCATGCTGATCGCATAGTCAAATTGCAGGATGGCTTCCCGCAGCAGATCGAGGCGGGCGGGGTCCACTTCCCGGCTGCTGCCGCGCATGGTGGCGAGGTCCAGTTCCAGCGGGAACAAGAACCTGACCTCTTCCGTCGTGAATTTTTCCAGTGCTTCCCGGACGTAGAGAATGCCGAGATTATTGTACAGTTCGCGACTCTGATACTCCCGTAGAATATAGCGGTAGTACAATTTCGCTTCGGCGAACGACCCGATGGCGTTTAGCCAGTTTGCCATATCGAAAATGGTGATCAGCTGCTTCATGCGTTCACCGGAGCGGCGGGCGAGGACCTGCCGGTCCGAAAGGCTGGGGTAGTTGTCGCCCAGTTCCTCGGGGAAGCCGTAAGCTTTATAGATTTCCGTCATGAAATCCGGGGTCTGATCAAAAACCGGGTAACCGGCGGAATAAGCCAGAAAGCCCCCCAGATAGTCGGCCTGCGTTTCGTTGAGCACATTATCCCGGATCTTGTCGAGTTTGACACCAATATCCAGATCCTGGAAATTGGCGGCAAAACCGCGTCTCCAGGCGTGCTTTTCGTAGTAGTGGGTAAGCTCGTGTCCGAGGAGGGTGGCCATGGCCGCATCTCCGAGACCACCGAAATTCTGGCAGACGTCGTACGCTTTTTCTTCTAGCCCAATCTGCAGCCCGTCGTAATCCATCCAGGCAACCATTCGTTCGTCCCGGCTCATGACAAATTCCGGAATGGGGTATCGGAAATCACCCTTGGCCTGTACCAGGCGATCGTAAACGGCTTTTGCCTGCCGGTATTTTTCGCTATCCATGATGGGAACGACCGCCTCGTGTTCTCCCGGGCGATCGGTATAACGGAAATAGCCGGGATCGTTGCTGGAAGATTGAGGATCAGTATCGTTATGGTCCGCCATTGACGTTTAGATTTGAGTTCAGGGAAATTATCATTATTCGGGTATCTTTCCAAGTATTGATCAAATAAAGGAATATGGTTAATTTGGTTGCCGGATGTCTAGCACTGGGAAGCTAAAGCTTAATCGATGAATACTTTGAGAATACTACCCCCCTTAAAACTCTTAGAAGCGAGCAAGATGTTGAGTACGCGGATAAAAAAATATTCACTTTTCCTATTCTTGTTTTTGGCAATTTGCTGGAGTAATGCCGGGCAATTGCCGGCCCAGGGAAATCCTATGTTTCGCACCAGTGCGGTCCGTGCGGTGATCGTGGGGATCTCGGATTACCAGAACATTTCCGATCTGGATTATGCGGACCGGGATGCGGAGGCGCTGGCCGCTTATCTGCGTTCGTCGGCCGGTGGTGAAGTGCCCGATTCCAATATACGTCTGTTGCTGAATGAAGAGGCTACGCAAATGCAGTTGGCCATGGCGCTGGACTGGCTACAGGAAGAAAGCCAGCCCGGAGACCGTGCCTATATCTACTTTTCCGGTCACGGTGATGTCGAAAAAAAGACGGCGCGTCAGCGTGGCTTCCTCCTTACCTACGACGCACCGAATACCACCTACATGGCCGGAGGGGCATTCCCTATCCTGTTTTTGCAGGATATCATCGGGGTGCTTTCGTCGGAAAAAGACGTGGAAGTCATCCTGATGGCCGATGCCTGTCGGGCGGGAAAACTGGCCGGTAATTCGATTGGCGGAAACCACGTCACGGCCGAAAAACTGGCAGAATCCTACGCTAATGAGATCAAGATCCTGTCCTGTCAGCAGGATGAGCTGTCGCAGGAAGGGGAACGCTGGGGCGGCGGTCGCGGTGTGTTCTCTTACCACCTGATCGAAGGACTGATCGGTTTGGCGGATGCCAGTGGCGACTCGGAAGTTGATCTGCGGGAGATCCGCAATTACCTGGAAAGCCAGGTCGGACAGGAAACGGCGGGCAATCAGTTCCCGCTGGTCGTGGGAGATCTGGGCCACGCCCTGGCCAAGGTAAACAACGAGAGCCTGGCCCGACTGAAGGAAGAAAAAAGTGAACTCGTCATGAAAGAAGCCGTAGCCATGAAAAATCGTGGGGGTAGCCGGCCGGACCCGGACACCCTCATCTGGCAGCAATATCTGGCTTTCAACGAGGCAGTAAAAGATAAACATCTGCTGTACCCGGAAGGAGGTGCGGCTTACACCATTTACCAAAAAATTGCCGGCGAAACGATACTCCGTCCCTACCGGGATGAAATGAAGCGTAAGCTTGCCGTGGCTTTACACGATGAAGCCCAACAGGCGATCAATGCTTATCTGAGCACTCCCCAGGAAGAACTGTTGAAGCGTTGGTCCCACGATGATCGCTATACTTATTATCCCCAATACCTGGGGGTGGCGGCGGACCTTTTGGGGAAGGACCACTTTATGTACGAAGATCTGCGTACCCGGCAGTTGTATTTCGAGGGACTCGAGTTGAGACTGAAAGGGGAGCAGGAAAAGAAAAAAACGTTGTTTCAGGAGGCCCTTGCCAAACAACAGGCCGTGATCGGACAGGATTCCTCGGCGGCCTATGCCTTCAATGAGCTTGGCCTGTTGTACCGCCGGCTTGGGGAAGAAAAGATGGCAACGGCTTACTTGGACGAAGCGCACGAAAATTCACCGACCTGGGTGCTTCCTATGGCTAACCTGGTAGGCAATTACGCCGAATTGGGCAAATTGGAGGAAGCGCGCGAAATGGCTAAAGAAGCGCTGGCTCTAGATTCCTCTTTTACCCTCATTTATCACAACCTGGCGTACACTTACGAAATCGAGGAGAATTGGGAAAAGGCTATCGAATATTACAAAAAAGGCGTCAGCTTCAATCCGGAATATGCGCCTTCTTATTACAATATCGGCCTGGCCTATTACCACCGGGATGAGCTTGCAGAAACGGAAAAATACTTCCTGGAATACGCGGAAAAACTTGCCGATACGGATGCTTCGATCTGGAGCGATCTGGGGTACATTGCCAGCGTGCAGGAGAAATGGGATAATGCGGAGCAATACTTCAAGAAAGCCCTCACGGTAAACCCTGATTACGAACTTACCTATTTGAATCTGGGAGAGTTTTACCTGAATAACAACCGCCTGGCGGAAGCTGAGGAGGCCTACGGAACCTACGTGGAAAAAAGACCGGATCGCGATGTGGGCCACTACATGCTGGCGGCAACACTGGCCAGAATGGGGCGGAAGGAAGCAGCACTTAAAGAGCTGGAACTCGCCGTAAAGCAGGGATTTGACGATGCCGAGAAACTGGATCAGGATAAGCATTTCGAGAGCCTGCGGGGGAATAGAACCTTTAAAAAATTACTGCAGGACCTGAAGAGCGAAAAGTGAGCAGGGGAATTATTTAACCAGCTTGAATACCATAAAATCGATCATTTCCCGCACTTCGGATAAATTCTCACCGTTGATCTTGATGTCCGTCAATTGCGGCAAATGCTGGGCGAAGTAGACGTGGTCATTGGCCATTTCAAAAAGCGTGCTGGCCAGCGCGAAAGGATAAGGGAATTTGGGATTGACTTCCAGGATCAGATCCGCTACCTTCTTAACCAGCGCTTTGTATTTTATGAAGAAGCCATCCTTATTTTCTTCGTCCACCTGTTTGGTCCGGTATACCTTGGTTCCCTCGTCGATCACTACGCGGTGCAGCACACTCTCGTTGACGAAATCAACGGCAGGATTTTCCATAGAGGCTTCTACCAGGGATTGAATAGCGATCCGCAACTTTTGCTCGGGATCGGAAATATTCATGATATGGAAGTCGATCTGGAAACTGACCCATTCCCAGTACCAGGCTACCAGATAGGTAAGCAGATTGTGTTTATTTTCGAAATAGCGGTATACAGAAGCTTCGGTAGATTGAATTCTCTCCGCAAGTTTTTTGAAGGTAAACTGCTCGAATCCAATTTCATCAACCAGCAGGATCCCGTGCTTGATGATGTTACGACCCAATTTAGTATCTTGAGGATCGCGTAGATATAGCCTTTGGTTTGGACGAATCTGAATCGCAACCGCCATAAAATTGTTTTAAATATCGACCCTGCAAAAAAAAGTTTTGTGCGCGGGTGGTAATTATTGGAATTCTTCTATTGTAGCAAGTACAAAGTTACCAAAAAAATAGAAAATGTATTCGTGATGATAGTTTTACTCTACGCCCTGTAGGACTATGGAAAGGATCGCAAACGGGCATTCGCCCGAAGAAGATTTTTCCTACCCTGTGAGATCCATAGATGATCAACTATTGCTGTGCTTATTTGTTGAAGAAACAAGGCACAATATCTACAGGTTCTCTTTGTCCCGCAAAGAAAGGCCAAAGCTAACCATTATAGGAATGAAATAAAGAATTTTGCGGTAGGTTTTTTCGCTTGCAATTTTACCATTTCCACACATTAGTTTAAAGATTTATTGATCATATCCGTCCTTTCCCGGTGAGGACCCTGACCGTTCGTGGAGCGAAAGGCTCTGCTGTGCGATTGAGGGGGCTGACCTCACTCCCGTCGCTGTTGTGAAATTTGTTAATGACCGTTTCTGGAATTATTAATTGGATCATAAATGCCATTGATCCACCTTTACCTTAGGTTCCGTTGGCAGATGCGTTGAAAATGCCCCGGCCAACTATAGTAGAGGTGATCCCTGGGGTGTAGGAAACCGACCTGCATTTTACCAGTAAATTAGCCACATACCTGTCCGTTGGAAGGGCGCTCGTTTGATCTGATGTACGGACAGGCAGTTTGTAAAGTAAGGAGTTCCGACAAATCGGGAACAAAGAGTTTTTTTAACCGATTTAAGTACAAATAGTATGACCAACAACACGGACCACGCAATAGACCGCGTGGTGAAGAAGGCCACTATGAGTGGTCTGATCAATCTTTCTCTGAGTAATGCGCACGTCGAAGACCCCAAAATGGTGATCGACGGAAAATCTCTGACCTCTTTCGCATTTTGTAATTATTTAGGGCTCAATCATGATGTGAGATTAAAACAAGCTGCCATTGAACAATTACTGCGGAACGGCACCTTTTGCTCCTCCTCCCGAACTTTTCTTCATTTAGATCTACTGGAAAAAGCTGAACAAAAAGTCAGCGCTATCTTTGAACAACCCGTAGTCATCGTGCCCAAAACCACGCTTGGTCACTTTGCCGTCATGCCGCTTCTGATGGGCCCGGACGATGCGATCCTGCTGGACCAGCAGGTGCACGCAACCATCCGAATGGCGGCCGAATCCATGCGCGCCCAAGGCATCGAGACCATCACGATACGGCACAGCCGGCTGGACCAGCTGGAGGACAAGATCAATGAACTTAGTAAACGCAAAAAGCACATCTGGTACATGATCGATGGAGTGTTTTCCATGTTCGGGGACGATGCCCCCCTGGAAGGCCTGATGAAACTCCTGGACCGCTACGAGCAATTGCATCTCTACGCGGACGATGCCCACGGCATGAGCTGGGCCGGAAAAAACGGTCGTGGGAGGTTACTTTCCCGAATGAACTATCATCCCCGGCTTTTCCTGCTCACTTCGCTGAATAAGGGATTCGGAGCGGACGGAGGTGTGCTCGTCTGTCCGGATGAAGCGATTCGGCAAAGGATCATTTACGGAGGTAACACCGTCATCTTTACGGGGCCCATTGCACCTCCTGCTCTGGGCAGTATCCTCGCTGCGGCGGATATTCACCTCAGCGACGAGATCTACCAGTTACAGGCCGGATTACAGGCCCGGATCCGGTTCTTTAACGAAGTGGCCAACGGACTTAAATTGCCATTGATCGCCGAAAACGATACCCCTATTTTTTATATCGGGGTTGGAAAACCGGAAGTCGGATTTGATCTCTGTAAAGCGATGATGAGCAAGGGCCATTACCTGGGACTGGCACTGTATCCGGCCGTGTCTATGAACAATACCGGTCTCCGGGCTACGATCACCCTTCGGCACAGCGAAAGTGACATCGAAGCGATGCTGCAAACCTTGGCCCGGCTGTTGCCGCGCATTCTGACCAAACACCGCACCAGCATTGAGCGGATACACCGATATTTTAAAT
Source organism: Flavilitoribacter nigricans DSM 23189 = NBRC 102662 (assembly GCF_002646595.1). Taxonomy (GTDB): domain Bacteria; phylum Bacteroidota; class Bacteroidia; order Chitinophagales; family Saprospiraceae; genus Flavilitoribacter; species Flavilitoribacter nigricans. The sequence goes on along the minus strand of NZ_PDUD01000003.1, from coordinate 96,261 downwards.
TACCAAAACAGGAAATAGCCTGATCCTGAAGCACCAATAGCAACGGGAGTGTGGAAAACCCCGATCGTCGAATCCGACAATTGGCCGGTTTTTCACACTCCCGGCTATGGTTGGATACAGGCCGCGCCAGATTATTCAATTTCCAGGCGGGCGATCACCGGCAGGTGATCCGAAGGGAGACGGCCACTCCATGAATCCGAAAGGGTGGCGTGTTTCAGGACCCTTACGTTGTTCTTAATGAAAATGTAATCGATGCGCCGGTCCGGCACACCGGGGAACTGGAATGCATTGGTCCACGTACTGATGGGGCCATGGTGCGGTTGAACGGACTGGTAAAGCGCGTCCAGCAGGTGATCCGGATGATGGTCACCGGTCAGTTCGCCGTAAGGCGGATCCGTTGGGGTGGTATTGAAATCGCCGGTAAGCACTACCGGTGCCGACCCGGCAATCTCTTTGATCTTTTTGCGAATAAGCGCGGCACTTTGCCGCCGGGCCTGCTGTCCGCGGTGGTCGAAGTGGGTATTGAAATAGTAGAACGTTTTTTCCGTGTTTTTGTCCCGCAGTTTTGCCCAGCTTACAATTCGCGGCAGGGCGGCGTCCCATCCGGCTACGCCTACTTTATCCGGCGTTTCGGACAACCAGAAGGTATTTCCCTCCAGCAGCTCGAAGCGGTCCGTACGGTAGATGATCGCCGAAAATTCACCGTCCGGATCGGGATCAGTCGAACCGTCCGTTCGGCAAACCCCGTACCATTGGTAGCCGGGAAGCAGTTCCATGAGGTCGTTCAGTTGAGACCGAAAGGCTTCCTGTACACCGATCAGATCGGCTTCGTGGTAGCGGATCATACTGGCCGCTATATCTTTGCGGTTGGGCCAGTAATTGAATCCATCACCCGGGTTCGGGTAACGGATATTAAAGGTCATCACCTGGAAATAGTCGTTCTGGGCCGGCAAAACGGTGTAAGTGGCAAAGAGGCAAAGAATGATCATTACCTTCTTCAGTGCAGCTCTAAAATTCATGTATCGTTGTTGTAGTTGGTTTTTCGCGTTCCGGTACGGAGTTTATTCGTTAACCAGGAGCTTCAGTTGTTCCTCCAGTTCGAACTCATCTCCCGGAGAGTAGCCGGTATGCGAGAAAACAATTTCTCCACTGCTACTGACGACAAATGTTTGCGGAATACTGACTACGCCCATGGAATTGCGCAACTGATTGTTGGCATCGGAAAGAATCGTGAATTTCCAGCCTTTGCTTTCCACCATTGGTTTTACTTTGGCCAGCTGGCGCTGGGTATCGATGGTAATGGCCACCAATTCGACATTATATTTGCTTTGCCATTCTTCGTAGACTTCGGCAATTGCATCGAGTTCTTTTTTGCAGGGAGCACACCAGGTGGCCCACATGCTGATAATGGTCGTTTTGCCGTTATCCGCAAAACTGATCAGGTCTACATTCTTGCCATCCAGCGTTTTTAGATTGGTGGAAGGGAGCGTATTCTGACTGAAACCAGGCGCACTCAACAGTACGAAAAAGAAGACCGCCAATACATTGAGGACTTTCATAGTAATTGTGTTTTAATTGGATTTTGATTGTTAATGAATGAAAATTTAGAATAAGGATTTTGGTGCGCGCATTTATTAACGACTAATAGCGTATGCTTTAGTCTGTTATGGGGTCAATTTTAAGTAGTTTAGGCGCTTGGGAAAGAAGATGGTGATTGGAGGTTATACCTGGATTTTTTCTGCGAATATGGATCGCAACTCCGGTCTTCTCTTTTACGTATATACCATGGATTAAGTTACACTTGGAGAGATGTACAAAATTACACTAAATTCAGTAGTCCGGAAAATCCTGTATGGCCTAATTTTTTGGGTATGTGCAATTTCTGTGTCTGCCCAGAAAGGTGGGGGAGGACAGCTCACCGGCAGCTTTCAGGCGAATGCCAATTTTTTTATCCGGGATTCGCTGATCGGTGCGGCCAATACCCCGCAGTACGACCGGCAGAAGTACGGAGCTGAGGCCTGGCTCAACCTGAATTATCAGAATTGGGGCTTTGATTTCGGCCTGCGCTACGATCTGTTCAATAATTCCAATCTGCTCAATCCGACCGATTCCTACACCGCCCAGGGCATTGGCGCGTGGTATATTCGCAAACAGATCGACAAACTGGGACTGCAGGTCGGATACATTTATGATCAAATCGGTAGCGGTATCATTTTCCGGGCCTTCGAAGAGCGACCGCTCCTGATCGACAATGCGCTGGTAGGCGGGCGACTAACCTATGATCTCAGCGAAAACTGGCAGGTAAAAGCTTTTACCGGTCAGCAAAAGCAACAGTTCGACCGCTATGATTCCATCTTGAAAGGCCTGAATATCGAAGGATTTTTACTCCTGGGAGACAGCACCTCCCGCTGGAGCATCGCTCCCGGACTGGGGATCGTCAACCGCACCCTGGATGATGCCAGTATGAATAGCCTCGTCGCTACCCTGAATACGTATACGGAAAGGGACACCTTCACTCCGAAGTACAATACCTATGCCTTCAGCCTGTACAATACGCTGAGCGCCGGCCCCATCACCTGGTACGCAGAAGCGGCCTACAAGACCAAAGATAATCTGAACGATCCCTTCGGGCGGTTCGAGCGGGATTCGACCGTGGTGATCGGGGATAAATATTTCCTGGCGCCCGGCTCGGTGCTGTATAGCAGCCTGAGTTACGCCGCTTCCGGACTGGGGATCAGTATCGAAGCGAAAAGGACGGAGAACTTCAGTTTTCGTATCCGGCCCCAGGCACAGCTCAACCGGGGGCTGGTGGGATTCCTGCCGCCAATGACGCGGGTGAATACCTATCGACTAACCTCCCGCTACAATGCGGCTACCCAGGAGTTGGGCGAATGGGCCTGGCAACTGGATGCCCGGTATACAACTCCCGACCGCAACTGGAGTTTTTACCTGAACCGCTCCCATATTGATGATCTGCAGGGAGGAAAACTCTACCGGGAATGGTATTCGGAAGTGATCTACAAGCATAAAAAGCTATGGACCCTGACGGCCGGCCTGCAGTTTCAGACCTACAACCAGGAACGATACGAAGTGAAACCCGGGGTACCTTTGCTACAGACCAAAACCCCCTACCTTGATTTCCTGTACAAATTTACCCGGCGGAAATCCATCCGGTTGGAGCTGCAGGCCATGCTGGTGGGGGATGATGCCGCAGTAAACAGTCGCCAGGACTACGGCAACTGGCTGTTCGGACTGGTAGAGCTGAGCCTCGCTCCGCGTTGGGTATTTGCCGTGTCGGATATGTATAATCTGGCGCCGGGACGCAATTCACCGGAACTGGACGGGAAGAAAAAAGGGCTGCACTATCCCCGGCTGGATGTGTATTACACCCTGCGCGCCAATCGCTTTTCCCTGAGTTACATTAAGCAGGTGGAAGGCGTGGTCTGTACCGGTGGTATTTGCCGCCTGGAACCGGCCTTCAGCGGTCTTCGTTTCTCGGTGACGACCAATTTCTAGGAAAAGCCAAATGACCAAAAAAAATCGAGATGAAACATCATCCCTTTCTTCTGATCGTGATCTTATTGATACTGATCGCCTGTGAGGAAATACCTCCGGAGATCCGGCCCGCCAAGGACGGCGAAACGCCCATAGAAACGCCGGTAAGCGAGCAAAAACGGCAGGTACTGATCGAGGAATTTTCCGGGGTACGTTGCGTCAACTGTCCGGCGGGAAGTGATGCAATCCAGGTGTTGCTGGATATCTACGGGCCGCAACTGGTGCCGGTGAATATCCACGCCGGTTTTTTTGCCGAGCCCTACCCGGAAAGCCGGTACGATCTGCAGACGCAGGCGGGCTACGGCATTCTGGAGTACCTGGGGCAGCCGCTGGGTTTTCCTACCGCGGTGATCAATCGCAAGCAGTTTCCCGGTGAGGATAACCTCCAGCTTACCCAGAGATCCTGGGCCGGCCGCATCGCTGAGGAATTGCTGGAAGCGCCGACGGTGAAGATCGATATCCGCAAGGATTTTGCAGTCACGGATCGATTACTTCTTGTAAACGTAGACCTATATTTTGAAGCGGATATTGCTGCAGAAGATGTACGACTGAGTGTCTATATTACCGAGAACGGGATCGAGGATTTCCAGCTCACGCCGGAAGGTAAGGTCGGTAATTACGAGCACCTGCACGTACTGCGCGAAGTGCTCACCGATGTACGGGGAGACCGCCTAACCGAAACCATCCGGGCGGGTACGATGCTGAACCGGCGATTCACGATCGTGCTCCCGGAAGCCTGGCGGGCGGAAAATTGTGAGATCGTTGCCCTGGTGCATCAGGACGGGGACAGCAAAAAGGTATTGCAGGCCCATCGATCGAGTGTTGAATAAAGAGAGAAATGCTGCTCGAATTCTTCAACACCAGCGGAGCAGTTATTATCGGCTAAAAGCTTGGCACTGAGCCAGGAAGGGGAAATAAAAAAGCCATTGCAAATGGTAATTATGCAATGGCTCTTCCTCTTTTACAAAAGAGTTTATATCGTCATGATGTCCTGTTCTTTTACCTCCAGCATCTTATCCACCTTGTTGGTGTAGGTATTGGTCAGATCCTGGATCTCATCTTCTTTTCGCTTTCCGGCATCTTCCGGATATCCGTTTTTCACTTCTTTCCGGATGTCGTTCATCGCATCCCGGCGAGCGTTGCGGATACTAATTTTGGCATCTTCCCCGAGGCCTTTTACCTGCTTGACGAGGTCGCGACGGCGTTCCTCGGTTAGGGGTGGGATGATCAAACGTATCAGTTCACCGTCGTTCTGGGGTGTAATCCCAAAATTTGCTTCGAAGATCGCCCTTTCGATAGGACCGACCATTGACTTTTCCCAGGGCTTGATCTCGATAGTTCTGGCATCCGAAGTATTGACATTGGCTACCTGTTTCAGCGGAGTAGGATTACCGTAGTAATTCACCAAAACACCATCGAGCATGGCGGTTGATGCCCGGCCGGTACGCACTCTCACTAACTCTTTTTGCAGGTGCTCAAGAGATTCCTTCATGTTCTCTTCGGTCATGCCGACAATTAAACTAACGTCTTCTTCCATTTTATCTGAATTTTAAATCTATTCTTATCATAAAGATTCGCAATTTCTACAGATTATGCAAATCTATCATTAATCACGGCTTCCCATATACCTAAGGATCAGCCAGATCAGGATCACCAGTGAGGATAAAGCAGCTACCACATAGGTCATAGCGGCCCACCATAGTGCATCCTTGGCACCTTCCTGTTCGGCCCCACGGGTTATATTGGAACTTTCCAGCCAGGCCAGCGCGCGTTTACTGGCGTCGAATTCTACGGGTAAGGTGATCAAACTAAAGGCCGTGGTAATGGCAAATGCGGCAATAGTGATCAGCAGCAGGGTCTGGCCTCCGCCCATTGAAATAGAACCGATAGCAAATAGCAACAATACCTGCTGGGCACGGGCCGCAAATTGCACGACGGGCACAATAGCCGAACGCAATTTCAGCCAGGCATAGGACTTGGCGTGCTGAACGGCGTGACCGCATTCGTGTGCCGCTACGGCTGCTGCCGAGATGTTCCGGCCGTTGTACACTTCCGGGCTCAAGGTGACGGTCTTTTTCAATGGATTGTAATGATCCGTTAAAAAGCCCTGCCCCTGGGTGATCTGGACGTCGCCGATACCGTAGGCATCCAACATAGCCTGGGCCACATCCCGACCACTCATCCCGTTACTGAGCGGGATCTTGCTGTAATGGGCAAATTTACTGCGTAGGCGATTGCTTACAGCCGCACCGATCAACGAAAAGATACCGGTGAGCACGATATAGATCATATAGGGACCACTAAACATATTGATTAAGTGTTTTGGTTTATGACGAAAAAATCGCGCTACGGTAACTGTCCGTCCTTTAGCTCAGTACAGAAAAGCCGGTATAAGAACGCAGCTTTTCCGGTATAACAATTCCCTCCGGAGTTTGGTTGTTCTCGATCAGGGCCGCTACGATCCGGGCCAGCGCCAACGCACTACCATTGAGGGTATGAGCCAGTCGGTTGCCGTTTTCAGAACGGTAACGCAATTTGAGCCGGTTGGCCTGGTAGGTCTCAAAGTTAGACACGGAGCTTACTTCCAGCCACCGCTTCTGAGCGGCGGAATAGACTTCAAAGTCAAACGTAAGCGCTGATGTAAAACCAAGATCACCTCCGCAAAGGCGCAGGATCCGGTAAGGCAGTTCGAGCTTTTCCAGTATTCGTTCCACGTGGCCCAACATTTCCATGAGGCTGTCGTAGGAACGGTCCGGATGTTCAATGCGCACGATCTCTACCTTATCGAACTGGTGCACCCGGTTCAGGCCGCGCACGTGTGCGCCGTAAGAACCTGCTTCTCGTCTAAAACAAGGGGTATAGCCTGTGAGTTTGATGGGGAAATCATCTTCTTCCAAAATTACATCACGATAGATATTGGTAACGGGTACTTCAGCCGTGGGAATGAGGTAGAGATTGTCCTCATTTACGTAGTACATCTGCCCTTCCTTGTCCGGCAACTGACCGGTGGCACGGGCGGTATTTTCGTTCACCAGCAGGGGCGGAATGACTTCGTCATAACCGGCTTCCGTGGCTTCGTCCAGGAAGAAGGAGATCAGCGCTCTTTGCAGCTTCGCCCCTTTACCCCGGTACACGGGAAATCCGGCACCGGTGATCTTTACCCCCAGTTCCAGGTCAAAGATCCCGTAGTCTTTTGCCAGTTCCCAGTGGGGTTTGGCGTCATCGCCCAATTCGGGAAGTTCGCCGCTCCAGGCCTTAAAGACCTCATTGTCATCATCGGTATTACCGGATGGAACAGATGGATGAGGGATGTTGGGAACGGTATATAAAAGTTCGGTAAGTTCGGATTGAATATTTTTCAGTTGGTCCTCCATCTCGGATGCCTGCTCCTTCAGCTCGCCGACTTGCGCCCGCATGCTCTCGGCTTCCTCTCGCTTGTTTTGTTTGAACAGATCACCGATCTCCTTGGATAGCCGATTGCGTTCGGCCAGTGTCTGATCCAGATCCGTTTGGGTGGATTTCCGCTGGTCATCAAGCGCAATGATTTGATTTACAATGCTCAGTTCCTCTTCCTGAAAATTGCGTTTTTTTAATCCTTCGATCAGTCTTTCGGGTTCCGCTCGGATCGCGTTAAGTTCCAACATAAAGGTTCGTTATTTAAATTTTTGCAAAGATAGTATTTGAAATACAAAAATTAAATGTAAATTTGCGTTGACAGATGCACCAACAGCACCCCACTTCTTACGCAATCACTATTAAGTTTGGCAAAGTTGTTGATCCCTCAACTCCTGTATTTTCCGAATCAGAAGTGATAAGAGTTGGCTGATTTTGCGGAGCATATCAATTCGATGTGTGGTATTTGCGGAACCTCCACGAGCTTTTTTCCACAAACCGAGACCATTGTTTCCACTTTTACTCATTCATTAAGATAAATTCTCACATTACTTTACTAATACCCAACATTTCTATAAAAAATCCTTAAGTAACACTTACGCTATATGTTCGATATATTGCAGTTGAACGATATGCTTGTACCAGAGCTGCGTGACCTAGCCGAAAATTTAGGCCTGACTGGTTACAAGCGATTGAACAAACAAGAACTAATTCACAAGATTTTGGATCAGCAGGCTGTAGTAGAGTCCAGCGGCGACAACAAAGCCAAGGAAAATGCTAAAGCAGATAAAGATAACGATAAAGCATCGCCATCTCCCAAAAATACCAGTGAAGAAGAGTCCGATGATGACTCTGACGACGACTCCAGTGAAGAAAAAAATAAAGAGCGCGAACGACCGGTTCGCCGGCGCCGCTCCCGATCTTCCCGTGATGAAGCCAAAGAAAATGGACACTCCGAACGCGGAGGCCGCAGTGATCGCGGAGACAGAAGCGACCGCGGAGACCGGGACGATAGCCGTCGCCGTCGCCGCCGGCCGGAAGATGAGCCCGAAAACACCGGGCGCCAGACTTCTTCAGAAGGTTCTGATGAGCAGGCAGACAGTGGGAAAGAAACCCGCCGCCGCTCCCGCGAAGAAAATCAGGGCGATAAGTTCGACATTGAACTGGACGGTATCATCGAAGGAGAAGGAATTCTCGAAATGATGCCCGACGGTTACGGTTTCCTGCGTTCTGCCGATTACAACTACCTCACGTCTCCGGATGATATCTACGTTTCACCTTCACAGATCAAGTTGTTTGGCCTGCGTACCGGTGATACGGTGCGCGGTGCGATCCGCCCTCCGAAAGAAGGAGAGAAATACTTCGCACTGTTGCGCGTTTCCCGGATCAACGGTCTGGAACCCCAGCAATTGCGGGATCGCGTACCGTTCGATTACCTGACACCGCTGTTCCCACAGGAAAAATTCAACCTGAGCAGTTCTCCGACCGGCCGTGATTTCAGCGCCCGGATCATTGACCTGTTCACACCGATCGGTAAAGGTCAGCGTGGTTTGATCGTTGCCCAGCCGAAAACCGGTAAGACCTGGTTGTTGAAGGATGTGGCCAACGCCATCGCCAAAAACCACCCGGAGGCCTACCTGATCGTTCTGTTGATCGATGAGCGCCCGGAAGAGGTGACGGATATGAAACGCAGTGTGCACGCGGAGGTGATCGCTTCTACTTTCGACGAACCCGCCGACAATCACGTTCGGGTAGCGGGTATCGTACTCGAAAAGGCGAAACGCCTGGTAGAGAGCGGACACGATGTAGTGATCCTGCTGGATTCCATTACCCGTCTCGCGCGTGCATATAACACAGTTGCGCCGGCCAGCGGTAAGGTACTCTCCGGTGGTGTAGAAGCCAACGCACTGCATAAGCCTAAGAAATTCTTCGGTGCCGCCCGTAACATTGAGGACGGCGGCTCACTGACGATCCTGGCTACGGCCCTGATCGATACCGGATCTAAGATGGACGGTGTGATCTTCGAAGAATTCAAAGGTACCGGTAACATGGAGCTGCAATTGGATCGGAGCCTCGCCAACAAGCGTCTCTATCCTTCTGTGGACCTTACCAAATCCAGCACCCGTCGCGAAGACCTGCTGCTTGATAAAGATACGCTGCAGCGCATGTTCATCCTACGCAACCACTTGGCCGATATGAAGCCGGACGAAGCAATGGAGTTCCTGCGGAAGCACATGATCAATACGAGTAGTAATGAGGAGTTCCTCACTTCTATGAACGGATAGAATGATAAAACAAACGGAGCCACCGTGTTGACGATGGCTCCGCGAAGATAAACAGGAGGTATCCCGAATTTCGGCTTAGGTTGAAATTCGGGATACCTGTTTTAGGGAAGGTGTGATTGGGTGAGAGCGTCGGATTTATTCGGATCTTTTAGCTTCGTCAACCACCGATCCGTTTTCGGAAATATTCATTTTCAGTACTTTATCATCAATTTTGATGAATTCGAAGCGCAGGTCACGCTCTTTGGCAAAAAATGAATTTTGCGTTTCGGGGTAAAGAGCGATCTTCATCTTGCCGGCCTGCAGGAGTAAAGTGCTGTCATCACGGCCGATAACCACAGGACCGATCTGCGCGGACTGGTAAGTGCCCGTATACTGATCCAGTACCGCCTCGGAAAGGGAGATCTCCTGTCGGGTACTGACGTATCCCGCCGGCTGATGGTCATAGCTCAATACGCGGGACATCCTCCAGGTATCGTCCTTGTATTCCCATACATGCGTGAATTTGGCCGAACCGTCCAGCCTTTCCGCCTGGTCCTTCTCCTGTACGTAAAACAGATGCTCGCCGGTGATGATCGCTCCGTAATTATTGAGTGGATAGACCTGCACACTACCGGCAACTGCTTCTCTTCGCATCCGATAATGCTCGTTGGCGCACAGACCAGTTTCCATAGATTTGATAAAGTCGGACCGGGATCTGGTGAGGCCTCCTTTATCGTGGTAGAATTCCAGATCCTCGGTAAAAAACGTAATCATTTTCGTGAGATCACAGTGGTTGTAGGAATCCCAGAAAAGGCTATCGGCCAGCAGTACCTGCTGCGACAAGTCATCAGGAGCGGCGGTGTCCGCAGAGGATTGGGCCGGCAGTTCAGTACCAATGACTATTCCAATAAAAATCAGGAGCCCGGTGAATCGTAAGAGCGTGGGTGTCTTCATGTTTTGCTTCGTATAATAGTTGTTGAAAAGGATGTAGCGGGGTAGTTTCGTCAGAGGTGGCTAATGATCGTAACTGATCACCCGCGTCAATTCCCATTTCCCATCTTCCAGGCGTTTCCAGATATGGATGAATTTGAACGTGCCGCAATCCATTTTGCCGTTCTCTTCGTGGCAGAATTCGTGCCTGCCGATCTGAACGGCGCCATAATCCCGGATCGGATGGATCTCCGTGGTGCCGGGAAGCAGCTCGCGATGCAGGATATAATCACGATTAAAAAGTTGTTCGGTCGCCTGCATATTTTGTTCGTAGTTCGCCAGGCCGCCCTGATCGTGATAGAACTCCAGATCCTTGGAAAACAGAACGCCCAGAGTTTCCTGGTCCCGGTTATTGAAAGCCGTAAAAAGGAGGCTGTCCATGCGGAGTATTTCCTGCTCGAGCTTGGTTTGCCCGGATTCGGACGCATCCTGGGCAGAAAGGGGCGTACTCAGCCCCAGGGTTGCCAGAACGGCAACCAGTATCAAATACTTGGTAAATTTCATCTTTAGAATTTAGATAATGATAAAATAGGGGCAGGGGCTAAAATGCTTCTATCCGTTGCTCTATCGACCGGGATCAGAATTAGTCCGGCCGATGGAGCAATCGGATAGAAATGAGGTGAGGATGCTTAAGAAGTTCTTGTTGAATGCTGTGTTTAAACGAGCCAGAAGCCCAGGTAATACAGCAACTTAATGAGTATCAGTAAATAATTGATCATCACATAAGGTTTTCATGACAAGCGCTCAGTGGACCGGCGGTCCTTTATTCTTCGATCATCGATAGTTTCTCTTCCTCTTCTTTCAGGATTTTTTCTTCTAGTTCTTTTTCCTCTTCCTTTTCCTGTTCCTGGAAGCAATCGGTGCAGGCGAGTCCGTCGGCTTTCATCTGCCATACTTTACTCTCCCGGATAAAGCTGTAGAGGGTGGTATTGCGATCTTCGTAGTACCCGCTGATGCGCAGACTGTTGGTATGTGGCCAGGGCAGTGCGTGCAGGTATTTACCCTCCGGGACGTAGATCGTCAGATCGACCTTTTGGTTGCGCCATTTGCTACCTTCTTTTACCGAGATCCAGTTTTTCAGCTTCAGGGTATTGCCTTCCAGCTCAAAAGGCAGCTCGATGCCGTCAAGCAATTCGCTGGCTTCCTGATAATTACTACCCAGCGAACTGACTTCCTGGTCGATGTAGAATTTCTCGTCTTCGGATTTTCTGATCTTCACGGTAGTTTCAACCGGAGGCAGGATGATATCATCATCGTCCAGCCAGCTAAACACGGCGCGGCGGTTATCGGTATTGTCAATGATCTCCAGATTAATAGTATCACTGTTAAACTCATCCATCGTAAGCCGGTGCTCGGTAGAGGCCTTTTCGGCAAACTGAGCTACGCCGGCGCTGCCCAGAAAGAAAATGAAACCCAGGTTCATGGCCCAGAATACCGCCAGACTTACCCGCCAGGCTGAACTGACGCGGGTACCGAATACCAGCCGAAAGATACCAAGGGCGGTAAGCAGCAGTGGAATACCGACAACAAACATCATACTGATGAAACCCATGGAGGCCATACCGGTATGTTCCGGGAAAAAATGCTGGACCAGCGGCGGGCTGACAAATGCGGCAAATATGGCGGATACCCATGCTGCCAACAGCATGATGATCAGGACAATGGCAATGATGAACAGGATCGGTTTCCAGATCGCGCCCAGGCTGTTAAACGCTTTCCGAAGGAAGTCTCCGATTCCGTCAACTGCCTGGTTGATGCGGAAGTCGAGTTTGTAATCCAGGTCGGCTGAAAATTTCTCCTTCTTATCTTTATTGGTCATTTCCTCGCTGAACTCGGATACCTTTTTGGAGATGTTCTCGAATTCTTCCTGAATGATCTTGCCGATATTGGACACGTTGATGGGTTCTCCGCGCATCGCCAGGCGATCGCTGGCGGTTACGGCTTTGGGCACGATGGCCCACAAGATCAGGTAAATGGGTACTCCAAAACCTCCGGATAGGGCTATCAGCACAAAGGCCAGGCGCACCCAGATGGGATCGGAAATACCGAAATAGGCGGCAATACCCGAGCAAACCCCGGCAATTACCGTCTCATCCGGATTGCGGAACAAGCGTTTCCCGGTTTTATATTCACTTTTGCTACCGCCGGTGCTTTCTTCCGTGGAATCGTCATCCCCGATGGAGTCGGCACCGAATTCTTCGGGCCTACCCATCCGGGCAATGACATCTTCCACATCTTTAACACTAACAATCGGGCGATTTTCCAGACGTTGCTGAAACAGTTCAGCCAGCCTGGCTTCAATGTCGGTGGTGATTTCTTCGTAGGCATCCTTACCGGCAAAATGCTGGCGGATATTTTTTATGTAGGCGTCTAGCTGTTTATAGGCGTCCTCATCAATGGTGAAGGGATACCCCCCAAGATTGATCTGCAATACTTTATTCATTGCGAAACAATATTTTTAGTAGTGTGTGAAACGGCTTGCACCAATTCATTCCAGGCACCAAGCAAGCCCTTTAGGAAATTCCGGCCCTCTTCCGTAAGTGTATAATACTTACGGGGTGGTCCCTGACCGGCCTCCCGCCAGGTATAGGCCAGTAATCCTGCATTCTTCAGCCGGCTGAGCAAGGGGTAGAGGGTGCCCTCCACCACAATGAGTTCCGATTCTTTGAGCCGATCAATGATGTCGGAAGGATAAATTTCTCCCTCCGCAATGATGGAAAGAATGCAGAGCTCTAACACCCCTCGTCTCATCTGGGTACTCGATTTTTCAAGACGATCTCTTTTCATAAGCACAAATGTAGGTGAAATAGGAATACTATGCAACACAAGGTATTATAAAAGATATAGTATTCTCGACGAAAGAATACCTGGTGTCGATGAATGGAAGTAGGAAACCAGTGGAAAATGAGAACCAAATGCGGAGGCAAGGGGTTACTGTTAGTCAGAAAAGGGGGCGCCGTGGGTGATCAGTTGTAGGTATTTGTGGCTTATGCGGCCAATATTCCGGCAGTCCGGTGGCGCGTCAGCCAAGGAGTTTGCACAAATATGTATATCTTGGGGGCTGTTTTTAACCCCTGGATCGGATGAAGAAGACCCGAAGAAAATAAGAAACGCAAAATGTATACAGCCATCGGACTTAACGGTCCGCAACAGCGTTTTTTGCGTTCGGCTCTGCACCTTTTTGCCGCTTTCGGTAGGTAAGAAAGAGCTGTTTAAGAAAAGAACTACTTATAAGCGGGTATTTGAACCCAACATTGCCAAAAGAATAACAACTATCATGGATCAGGACCGCCTTGAAAAAATACTGGACTTCTTAAAGCAACAGGCAAGGTCTGCCGGAGAGATCATGCGTGCCCATTACGGTGGGAATTTCAAAGTGTATTATAAGCCCGACAATTCCAGGGTAACGGATGTAGATCTGGAAATATCGGCCATGATACACGAGCAGTCGCCCCGGGTCTTTCCAAATATCGGTTTGTATACTGAAGAATCTTCCGATCGCCAGTTCGTCCCGAACAAGGACTTTTTTATCATAGATGAATTGGACGGTACCAGCTTCTTTATCGAGAATACCAAAGGCTTTTCCCACCAGGCGGCTTACTACTCCAGTGAATATGGATTGATGATCGGGCTGGTCTACCTGCCGTTAGATAATATTCTGCTTTTCGCCATCAGAGGGCAGGGCGCTTTTATCGAAGAGAAGGGCCGGATCCGGCAACTGGAAGCACCTCCGATCAAGGATTTTAAACACCTGCACTACGCGCATCCCGCGCGTTACCGCGGCACCAAATACCGGGATTTCTACGCTAAAATGGGCGTAGGCTCTAAACAGATCCTGCTTACATCAGCTTATAAAACGTTGCAATTCGTGAAAGGTGAGCTGGATGTATCCATCCTGCTCAAGGGAGGAATGCCGGTTTGGGACTGGGCGGGTGAAAAAGTGATCGTAGAAGAATTAGGGTTCCGCTATACCTATCTCGATGGCCGGGAAATGCACTTCGGTCAGGTGCCCGTACCCCGGGAAACCGGATATCTCATTTGTCCGGCGCCACTACAGGCAAACATGATCCAACAGATCCAGCAGACCCTGTCCTCCAGTACGCCGGCCTGATAGAATGATGAGCAATGAAATCGATTTGCATTGCTCATCGATCCGTTACTAGTAAGAGAAAACCATGGCGCGTCCGGCGCCGCCGATCACGTTTACCACAAACAACTTATCGTACTCCATTTCATCAAGTTGCTCGTAGCGGGTAGTGCCCGTCAGCGCGTTCACCAGCATGGGAATGGTATTGGAATGCCCGACTACCAGTACAGTTTCTCCCACGTGCTCGGCCAGTAACTGCTGGGGGAAATTCTGATCCCGGGGATCATACTCGGTGACTTGCAGAGTTTCCAGTTCCGCCAGTGGCAGCCCCGTCAGCCGGGTTCTTTGGTAGGGCGTGCTGTAAACCGCATTGACCCCGGTGGGAGCCAGCATGGCCGCTAAACGCTGCGCCCGCGCCTGGCCCAGTGGCGTCAGACCGGGATTGGAAGTGCCGTCATCGGCCTTTTCCGCATGACGGACCAGAATGATCGTGGTGGTACCGGTCAGGTCTTCTGCGGACAATTGCGGTTTTCCGGTGCCGCAACCGTAGACCAGCAGCGCAACCAGCAGTAAGTTGGCAAATTGATATCTCATTTTTTTTGGAGGAGAAGTTAAGTAAGAATGGGGATAAAGCACGAAAAATCCGGTCAAATCGCCAAAAGTGTAGATGTGACCGGATTTTTTAATTTTCAGAAAAAGCAGATGGCACTTATTCTTTGGGCGTACTGTGGTACAGCACGATAAAGGCAAGGGCCATTTTTTCGGGCAGACTTACCTCTTCCTTCAATTCATCCACGATCACCCAATCCCGGGGATCCCCTTCCCAACTGGTATACATACCAAAGTAGCCGTAGCGTTCGTCGGTGATGTACCACTCGTCGATCTGGTTACCATATTTGCATTTCAGGGTGAATTGCCGGCCGCCGGGACCGCTGATCCGCCATTCCCGCGGATCATCATTCCACAGGGTCCGGGCCGTTACGATCACATTATCTCCGCGGATCTCCCATTCGTTCGGATTGTTGCGCCATTTGATCTTGGCACTGCCGAAATGCTCATCCAGAGAATAGTTCCATTCCGTCCAGTCTTCGCCGGTGGCCCAGCGCAGGCGCAGTTCACCCTCCGTTTCTTCGTTCAGGGTGTACAGGTTCCACTGCCGAAAAGAATCGCTCCACTCGGTGGCGATCCCCGTCAGTATCTGGGCCGACAGGCATAACGGTAGCAGGAATATAGCAGGTAAGAATATATGTTTTCTCATAGTAGTCGTTTCTTGAAAAACGCAGAAAACGCCCTTTTTGGTGTACGCTGCAGCCTGGAATATGCGGACCAGCTTAGGTAGAGGCCGGTACGAAAAAAGCGTTCTTTACCGATCCGGTATAGAACGCTTTTTATCTGCGAAGCCCTGGCTTCGACGCGATGCATCAATGGCAAACAACCACCGATAGGCAATGATCCCTAGAACGGCAGATCATCGTCAAAATCACCACCCGCTTGCGGTTCATCGCCGGCGGAAGGGAAAGAGTCATCGGAAAAATCGGGCGGCGCACTGGCGGTTGAAGCCGTCATTTCCACTTTTTCCAGTCTCCATGCATTCAGGTTGGTAAAGTATTTACCGTTCCATTCGCGACCGCGCAGGTCGAAATGAACTTTTATTTTTTCGTTTTCCTGGAATGGATCCAGTAAAGCACAGCGGTCCTGCACAAGTTGGAATTTAACCAATTGCGGGTAATTCCCGTCGGCTACTTCAATTACAAATTCGCGCGCCTGAAAAGTACCGGTCTTATTTTCCGTATCAAATTTTTTGTGCAGTGTTCCTTCTACTTCAAAAGACATAGATGATTTTTTTCTTTTTGGTTTCTGGTAACGGGTACCCGGTAGCCGGTGTACTTGGTACTAGAATCTTGCAAACAGTTTAAGATCCTCAAATTTAAAAAAATACGGTGGAAGTTGGGTCATCGACCGGGAACTTCCACCGTTCTTTTTGTCTTAATCACTCCGCTCAGCGGAGCGCACTAAAAATAAGCCGATATTTAGGGAATAGATCAGGCTGTGATCGCTACCGGCAGCTTCAGTTTACCCCAACGCAGTACCAGGTTGTTGCCTTCGACCATGAAATCCATGGTTTCGGAAGAATCGTTAACCATCGCAGGGCTGGCCATTACCCGGATCACGTCCTTGGATTTGTCGTAATCATAAGCACCCCATTGATCGGATACTTCGTTGAAGATTACTTCCCATTCGCCGTCTTCTTTCGGATACAGGAAGAAACCGTATTTACCCGCGGCCAGTGTCTGACCACCGATGGTTACGTCCTTAGAAACTTCGAAAGTGGTTGCTTCGTTGGCACCAGCACGCCATACCTGATCGTAAGGTACCAGACCGCCCCACAGATTACGTCCTTTTACGGATGGGCTACCGTAGTTAACGGTGATGGTTGCGTCTCCGATCGAAGCTTTCATCTCTTTACGAGGGCTGGGGATATCGGATTTCAAAACCGTAATGGTGTACGCTTCGCTGGAAGCCATGTCAGAAGAAGACTTTTCTTCCATATCACCACCTTCCATTTCGGTAGTGTCCTGGCTTTCGGTTTCCTTACCAGATTGACAGGAAAAGCTTAAGGTCAGCAGACCCAACAGAAATACGGCTAATAAATTTTTCATGTTGTTAAGTTTGGAAAACTAGATAATGATGTAATGATGCCTTTTACTCTGGCGGGAATTCAGTCGGTGGTGATCAGTAAGATGGATCCTTGACCACTCCGGTTGTACCCGGCAGAAGCGATCAGCATTGTAATAACGGGTCTTTAAGTAAGTTTATTAGTCGACGACAAACCGAATACCGGGTGTCCGATACCGGAAACCTATTTAAAGTCAATTATGATACAACTTTTTTATTGTGATTGTTTACCGCCTGATCCACTAAGTAAAAAAAATTAGTCATTTTCAGGCTAATACGGGTAGAAAGATCGTTCGGTCTATTACAGAGTTTTTTATATCTGCCCGGATAGTTGTAATTTTCGGGATTATACCAGCAATATCAGGGTTTACGCATTTTGACCAATCTAACCAAGTACTATCCGGCCGACACTGGCACCCGGGCACCGGGAAACCGGTAGATCCTGGTTAAACAATGAGCAATTGACATGAAGCATGCTAAGAAAATAGGAATGTTGTGGTTATGGTGTTCACTGACGCTCGTAGCTGCACAGGCCCAGAAGACATATACGGAAGCGGAGATCACACAGGAGCGCATGTTCCTGGAAGCTTATGAGAAAAAACTGATCGGCAAATACGACGAAGCGATCGCGCTCTACGAGAAGGTATACGAAGAATCTTCCGATAACCACGCCGCGGCGTTTGAACTGGCGCGTATCTACGACCAGCAGCGCAATTCCAACGACGCCATTCGGTGGATGAAACTGGCGCAGGACGGTGATCCCGGTAATGAATACTATCAGGAGTTCTTGGCGGAACTGTTGCAGTCGGCCGGTCGTTTTGCGGAAGCTGCCGAAGTGTACGAAAAGCTGGCCAAAAAAGGCGGGAATGATTATTACTACTACCGCTGGGCCTATTACCTCGTCCGGGCCAATGAGATCGACGATGCGATAAAGGTGTACGATGATCTCGAAAAGCTGGTTGGGATCAACGAGGAGATCATTCGCCGCAAACAGGCGCTGTACCTGGGACAGGGAGATACCCGGAAAGCAGAAAAGGAATTGAAAAAACTCGTGGATGCTTTCCCGGGATCGGTGGATTACCACCACCTGCTGGCAACTTTTTACGAACAGATAAACGAGCCGAAGGACGCCCGGGAAGTGTACCAGCAGATCCTGAAACTCGATCCCAATAATGCCGAAGCCCAAATGGCTCTGGCTGGTCGCTCGGCCAGCAGCAACAACGAACTACAGTACATCAATTCCCTCCAGCCGGCTTTTGAGCAGGAAGGTGTGGATATCGATCTGAAGATCGCTAAACTGCTCCCTTTCATTCAGAAAGTTGCGGATACCGGGGATCAGACCCTGGCTGACGCCGGTTTGCGGCTTACCAATATCCTGGAGCTGGTGCATCCGAGTGAAGCCAAAGCTTCGGCTGCCGCCGGTGATCTGTTCTTTTATACGGGACGGCTGGAAGAGGCCCGCGCCAAATACAAGCGCACGCTGGAACTGGACGAGTCGGTCTATTCTGTCTGGGAACAACTGGCCACGACCTATCTGCTGGAAGGAAATTTCTCCGAACTGTCCGATGTGACAAACGACGCGATTGATCTTTTTCCGAATAAAGCGCAATTGTATTACCTTAACGGCCTGGCGGAACTGGAGCTTGGTCAGTTTCGCGACGCCCAGGATATGCTGGATCAGGCGGTGCTGATGAGCGGAAGTGACCTCAGTCTAAAGCAACAGGTACTCGGAGCCCTGGGCGAGGCTTACAGCGCGATGGAAGAATTTGACAGCGCCGACCGTACTTTTACGGAAGCCCTGGAAATGGATGAAGATGCTCCCGAGATCCTGGCCCGTTACAGCCTGTCACTTTCCGCACGGGAAGGCGCTCAGAAAAGAGCCCTGGAAATGGCGGAAAAAGCCCTGAAGAAGGGGTCCAGCTATCCGCTGGCTCTGCAGGCTCAGGGAATGGCTTTTTACAGCGCTCAGAATTACGCCAAAGCCAAAACTGTGCTGGAGAAAGCGCTCGAGATCACGAAAGAACGGTCTCCGCATCTGCTGGAAGATTACGGCGATGTGCTTTTCCAACTGGGCGAAATGGACGAAGCGCTGGAATACTGGCAAAAAGCCAGAAAGCTCGGGCGGCAAACCAAGACCCTTGACAAAAAGATCAACGACAAAAAGATATAGGGTGCTGAATATTCGCACTCCGGATCAAAGAGAAATAATCACTTTAAACAAACTAATCTATTCAGCATGATCTCAGCAGGATTTGTACACACCGTGTACTTCTGGCTTAAAGAAGGAACTACCGAAGCCGACAAGGCCGAATTTGAAAAAGGCCTGGCGGGCCTCGGGGAAATTGATACCGTACAAACGATCTTTTTCGGCCCACCGGCCCAAACGCCGCGCGATGTGGTGGACAATTCTTACGGCTACGGTCTGACGTTGCTTTTCAAAAACCGGGCCGATCAGGACTCCTATCAGGTTAATCCCGATCACGATAAATTCATCGAAGCACACAGTCACCTGTGGGAACGGGTGCAGGTGTACGATTATCTGGTGAAATAAGCACCGGATACAGCCAAAAGTAAAAAAGCCGCTGACGGAATTCCGTCAGCGGCTTTTTTAGTGATATATAGGAGTTGCCGGCCAGCCGGCAACTATCATTTATGCCTGATCATCCTCATCGGATTCTTCTTTCCGGTCAATCTTGGAAGTACCGTTCTGAACGATCGGTGCATCCGCAACGGGAGAAAGTGGATTCGGATTTGGTTCGGCCTCGTACGGACGGGGACCGATCAGTCGCACCAGATCCGATTTCAGGATCACCTCTTTTTCCAGCAATGCTTTCGCTACGATCTCGAGTTCCTTACGGCGCTCGGTCAGCAGTGCTTTGGCACGAGCGTACTGAGAATCCAGCAACTTACGAACCTCATCGTCGATCAGCGTCGCGGTATCATCGGAGTAGGGGCGCTGGTAGCCTTCCTGGGACATGCCGTAGAAAGAAACCTGGCCAACCTTACCGTTCATACCAAATACGGTGATCATGCTGTAAGCCATCTTGGTGACCTGATCGAGATCACTCTGGGCACCGGTAGAGATCTTGGTAAAGATCAGATCCTCTGCGGCTCGTCCGCCGAAGGTCATACACATCCGGTCGAGCAGTGCCTCGGTCCGGGTGATGTACTCTTCCTTGGGCAGGTACTGAGCGTAGCCCAGCGTACCGATACCACGCGGAACAATCGTCACCTTCACCAGCGGGGAGGCGTGCTCCAGGAACCAGCCGCAGACGGCGTGGCCCGCCTCGTGGTAGGCGATGATCTCCTTCTCACTCGGAGAGATGAGCTTATTTTTCTTCTCCAGACCACCGATCACGCGGTCAAGGGCGTGGTTGAAGTCGTCCATGTCCACCGCTTTTTTATTGCGGCGGGCGGCCACCAGGGCAGCCTCATTACAGACGTTGGCGATCTCAGCACCGGCAAAACCCGGGGTCATTTCGGAAAGGACCTTAGGATCTACGTCCGGAGCAGTTTTGATATTCTTCAGGTGTACTTTGAAAATAGCCGTACGTCCCTGGATATCCGGGCGGTCGATACCGATCTGGCGGTCGAAACGTCCGGGGCGCATCAGCGCTGTATCCAGTACATCGGGGCGGTTGGTAGCGGCCATCAGGATCACCCCTTTGTCCGTACTGAAACCATCCATCTCCACCAGCAACTGGTTGAGGGTATTCTCCCGTTCGTCGTTACCGCCCTGGAAACCGGATTTGCCCCGGGCACGACCGATTGCATCGATCTCATCGATAAAGACGATACAGGGCGCTTTTTCGCGGGCCTGACGGAAAAGGTCTCTCACCCGGGATGCACCCACCCCGACGAACATCTCTACGAAGTCCGAGCCGGAAATGGAAAAGAAAGGTACACCTGCCTCACCCGCAACGGCTTTGGCCAGCAGGGTCTTACCGGTACCCGGAGGGCCAACCAGTAAAACGCCTTTGGGGATCTTACCGCCCAGTGAGGTATATTTCTTTGGATTTTTCAAAAAGTCGACGATCTCCATCACCTCTTCCTTCGCCTCATCCAGACCAGCTACATCCTGAAAGGTAACGCTTACTTTGCTGTTCTGATCGAACAGGGTAGCCTTGGATTTGCCGATGTTGAAGATCTGGGCACCCGGGCCGCCACCACCACCGCCAACGCGGCGCATGATGAAGATCCAGATGGCGATCACGATCACAATAGGCAATACCCAGCCCAGTATATGCGAGATATAGTTCGGTTGGGTATCGTATTTGGGATAGATGCGATCCGCACGATCGATACTTGCGGCATCCTGCGCTTCGTTCAGGAAGGTATTGAAGGCTTCCGGAGAACCGATCTCCATCCAGTAGTGAAAGCGATTACTGCTCCAGCTTCCCTGATTGGCATCGCTGTAGGCAGGATCGTCCAGTTTATCCGGTTTGATATATATGCGGGCTACCTTTTCGTTGACGATCACCAGCTTTTCAATAGCTTTATCTTTGATCATCTCCTCCAGCCGCTGGTGGGAGATCTGCTCGTTTTTGCTGTCACTAAAGCCGAAAATATTGACGGCCAGCAATAGTAAAGCGATCACTCCGTAAATCCAGTAGGAACTGAACTTCGGCCCCGCATTCTTCTTGTCATTTTCATTTTCCATTCAAAATCACTTTTACCAACGCTTGCTATAAGGTTTCGTATTCAACGAATTTTGCGTCGCTCCACAGGTTCTCCAGGTCATAAAAGCCGCGCTTCTCGCGGTAGAAGATATGGACGACGGTTGTGAAATAATCGATGCAGATCCAAAGGGATTCCCGTTGGCCCTCGGTGTGATTGGGTAGTATACCCATTTCATCTTTTATACGACGATAAATATTATCGGCTATTGCTTTAACCTGGGTATTAGAATCGCCTTCGCAAATAATGAAATAATCGGTCGGAGCTTCTTCCAGATGGCGAAGATCAAGCTTGACTACATTTTTTCCTTTAATGTCATGAATGCTGTCAATGACCAACTCGTTCAACTCCCTCGTATCTACACTTGGCTGTTTGAGCTTAACTTGCAAATTCAATCTTAAATTTTAGTTTTGTAAAAAATTACCTACGGAAGCTCTTCCTATTTTATTTATTGCTTCTTAAACACGAAAAACTTCGCAAAGTTATCTTATCGTGTAGGTATAAATAATAAAAGTAGAAAAAAAATTCCGCTTGCCTAATAAAAACACCCTTTTTGTAGGAAAGGTTTCACGGCGGTTTTCAGCCCTTCCGTCCACCAATGACTACGCCGCAAACTGGCTGCTTCGGGAGCGACCGGCAGAGGGTGCTGCCATCCTTGCCGACCACCAAACTGCGGGCCGGGGACAGATGGGAAATACCTGGGACACTGAATCCGGTCAGAACCTGACGGTAAGTGTAATTTTTTATCCCACTTTTCTACTTGCCCGCGATCAATTCGAACTCAATCAGGCCCTCGCCCTTGCGGTAAGAGACGCCGTTGCGAATTTTACCGAAAAGCCGGTTATCGTAAAATGGCCTAACGACATTCTAATAGGAGAACGCAAAATCTGTGGTATTCTTATTCAAAATTCGCTCAGTGGCCCGAATATTCAGTCGAGCATCGTCGGTATGGGGATAAACGTCAATCAGGAAGCATTCGCTCCGGGGCTTTCCCGGGCCAGTTCCCTTTACCTGGAAACGGGGCAAAAGATCGATCTGAACGATCTCATGCTGACCTTATTCGCACACTTGGAAACGCGCTATCTACAACTCCGGCAAGGGGGGATCGATAATATCCGCACCGACTACCTCCAGCACCTCTACCGGAGAAACGAACGCCGCCAGTTTGCCTACCCGGACGGCCGCCAATTTTACGGCACCATTACCGGAGTGGACAAAAATGGAAAGCTGAAGATCGAAACCGGAGGGCAGGTGGAATTGTTTGCGATTAAGGATGTTGTTTATGTCTATTAGATGTTGATAACCGGCTCGGCGGTTTATTCGGAACGACAAGTCGCCGGCAGGTTTGTTGACTTAAAGAAGCGCAACATATAAAGCCCCGGATGCAAACGTATCAAGTTCCAAATCTCCCATAATCCCAACCTCTTTCAACATAAGCTTTCAATACATGACCGTACACATAATCACTATAGGTGACGAAATTCTCATCGGCCAGATCGTGGACACCAACTCGGCCTGGATGGGAACCCAGCTTAATCTCATCGGTGCCGCCGTTACCGGGATCTCCACGGTCGGGGACGGTGCGGAGGACATCCGCGGAGCCCTGGAACGGGCAAGTGCGCAGGCGGATGTGGTGCTGATGACCGGAGGACTGGGCCCGACCAAAGATGACATTACCAAAAAAGTCATTGCCGACTTTTTCGGGGTAGAGCTGCAGTTCCACGAACCTACTTACCAGCGGCTGGAAGGCTTTTTCCGGCAATTGGGGCGCACCCCGACGGCGGCGCACCGGACCCAGTGTATGCTGCCCACCAACGCGGAGGTACTTACCAATAAAATGGGAACGGCACCGGGGATGTGGTTTGAATACAATGGCAGTGTGATCGTTTCCATGCCGGGCGTGCCCTACGAAATGAAATACCTGATGACCAACGAGGTCATTCCGCGTTTGCAGGAAAAGTTTCCCGTACAGGCCATCTATCACCATACCCTCATGACCGCCGGAGAGGGCGAATCCCGGATCGCGGAAAAACTGGAAGAAATTGAAGACCAGCTGCCGGCCCATATTAAGTTGGCCTACCTGCCGAATCTGGGTTACGTGCGGGTACGTCTGTCGGGTACGGCGATGGATGCGGCGGCACTGCAAATGGACGTCGAAAAGGAAGCCGGCCGGATCCGGGAGCGACTGGGAGATCTGATCTACGGTCAGAACGACGAATCCCTGGAGGAAAACCTGGGGCATCTATTGCGGAACCGCAAGCTGACGCTCACTACTGCGGAGAGCTGTACCGGGGGCTACGTCGCCCATCTGATCACCTCGGTTGCCGGATCTTCCGACTACTTTATGGGAAGTATTGTGGCTTACGCCAACGCAATAAAACAGGATTTGCTCGGGGTAGATCCCGCCACTCTGGAAACCCACGGCGCGGTGAGCGAAGCGACGGTGCGGGAAATGGTAAGCGGTGCCCTGAAGGTCATGAAGACCGATCTGGCCGTTGCCATTTCGGGCATTGCCGGCCCGGGCGGAGGAAGCCCGGAAAAACCCGTTGGTACGATCTGGATGGCGGTCGGCAACGCAACAACTACCGAAGTTTTTAAGTTGCAATCAGGGAAGGACCGGCTGAAAAACATCCAATATGCCGGCAATATTGCGCTGAATATGGTGCGCAAGTTTGTGCTTAAACACTATTAGAGCCCGCAAAACGGCTGATTCCCTTTTTTCCTGTATTTTTGCAAAAAATTACGCCTAATCAAGTCAACCAAATAAAAACAGTTTACAACTATGTCTCGTGTGGAATTGATCATGCCTAAAATGGGCGAAAGTATCATGGAAGCGACCATCCTGAACTGGGTGAAGCAAGTGGGTGATACGGTAGAAGAAGAAGAAACGGTACTGGAAATAGCAACGGATAAAGTTAATTCGGAGGTTCCCTCACCGGTGAGCGGTAAGATCCTGGAGATCCTTTTTCAAGAGGATGAGACCGTACCCATCGGTAAGGTAATCGCCATCATCGGAACGGAAGCGGGGGCCGACGAGCCGCTGCCATCGCCCAGCGTAGCCGAAAAGAAAGCCCAGCCGCAGGAAGTTGAACCGGAGGAAAAGAGCGCCGCTGCACCGAGTCCCGCCAAGCCGAGCCCAGCCGTTAGTACGGCCATTGCCGAAGGCAACCAGGGAGGTGACGTCGAAGTTTCCCGCACGGGAAGTGACGGCCGCTTTTATTCGCCCCTGGTGCGCAACATCGCCCAGGCCGAAGATATCTCCATGTCGGAACTGGAGCAGGTGCCGGGTACCGGCCAGGCCGGAAGGGTGACCAAACGGGATATCCTGAATTATATCGAAACCCGCAAAACCAGTCAGCCCGCGACGGCTAACGGCAACGGCCAGCCCGCGCCCATGGCGAAAAAACCGGAAGCTCCGGCACCGCAGGTGCGTTCCCAGAGCGGTCAGGATGAGATCGTCGAAATGGACCGTATGCGCCGTCTCATTGCGGATCACATGGTACGCTCCAAGCATACTTCTCCCCACGTAACCTCTTTTGTAGAAGTTGATGTAACCAATATTGTCAACTGGCGCAATAAAGTTAAAGCGGAATTCGCTAAGAAATATGGGGAAAAGATCACCTTTACCCCCATTTTCATGGAAGCGGTGGCGAAAGCGATCCGGGATTTTCCAATGATCAACGTATCGGTGGAAGATTCGAAGATCATCGTGAAGAAAAACATCAATATCGGGATGGCAACGGCCCTTCCGACGGGCAATCTGATCGTGCCGGTTATCAAAAATGCCGATCAGCTCAATCTGCGGGGACTCACTACAGCGGTGAATGACCTCGCCGGGCGGGCCCGGGAGAATAAACTGCAACCCGATGAAATACAGGGAGGCACTTTCACGCTTACTAACGTAGGTACTTTCGGTAACGTAATGGGAACGCCCATTATCAACCAACCCCAGGTGGCTATTCTGGCGGTGGGGGCCATCCGGAAGAAACCGGCGGTAGTGGAAACCGAATACGGCGATCTGATCGCCGTGCGGCAAATGATGTTCCTTTCCATGTCTTATGATCATCGGGTAGTGGACGGCTTCCTCGGCGGTTCGTTCCTGCGCCGGGTAGGTGATTACCTGGAACAGTTCGATCACAAGCAGACGATTTAAACAGTACCGGGTTTCCGGTTTCCGGAGCCCGGTATTCCAAAGCTTTTGCACATTTTGCTTTGGTTCGCTTACAACCCTTTTACTACCTGATACCCTAAAAAACCGATGCAGATGTCGGTGTTTTGGCCCGGTGATCCGTTGAATTCAGGTTGCAATGCAACATTGTAGAGGAAAAATAGTAAAAGGTATAGAGGTTGACAATTGTTAACAGGATGATCTGTACCTGTTGATAACTGAACCGTCGGACCCCGTGTTCCGATACTTTTTTCTACCAGAGACCCCCTATCCTCTTCCACACAACCTGCATTTTCAATGGCGGTCGATCCGCCGGATCACCACCCGATCTGGCTTGAATGACCCTAAGAAACTGCACCGGCCAATTGAAACAGCTTCTATAAAACAGTGACGGAATATGGCAAGACTTAAACTCCTTTTATTTTGTTTGTTTGTCGGCAATATACTCTGGGCCCAGAATTCGGACCAGGATAAATTGCGCGAAGCCAAAGTCTTTTTCGGCCACGAGCGCTACGCCGAGGCACTTTCTATTCTTTCCACATCCCGGCAGTTGAGCCGGGTGGACGAAGAAGGGCGTTTCCTGATCGGGGTTTGTCAGTACCAGACGAACAAGCTGGATGAGGCTTATCAAACGCTGGCCGGACTGACTCAGGGCAACAAACCCTCCTATCCGGAATGCTGGCTCTATATGGGCAAGGTGCGTCACGCCCAGCATCGCTTCAAGGAAGCCAGTGATCATTACAAAACCTATCTGCGCACCATATTTCCCAATGATCCCAAACGACGAATGGTGATCGAGGAGATCCGTCGCTGTGCGAACGGTATCGAGTTGCAGTTCCAGTCTACCAATGTATTCGCGGAAAACCTGGGCAGCGAGGTCAATACCGCCGGAGACGAATTTGCACCTATTTCCAGTCCGAACTACGCCGATCGGCTGTACTTTTCCGCCATCCGGTCCCAGAATACCGGTGGTGCCCGGGACGCTTACGGCAATCCGGATCCGCGCTGGGGACATTTCTACAGTGATATGTTCAGTACCCGGGTGATCCGCGGTTTGTGGTCGGATGTAAAGCCGATGCACTATCTGCTCAACAGTCCGAAACACGAAATACTGTTGGGCATTGACGAATCGGGCCAGGCACTGTACTACTTCCAGGGCTGGGACCTGCAGCGGGGCGATGTGATCGTGGACACTTTCCAGCGCATGGAAAACCGGACGCTGAGCTCTACGCCGCTACCGGCTCCCCTGCGAACGCACGAAGGAGATAATTATCCGGTCTTTTACCGGGATACGCTGATGATCTTCGCCAGCAACCGCCGGGGCGGTTACGGTGGCTGGGATCTGTATAAAGTGAGTAAGCGCGACGGCAGATGGTTATTGCCCGAAAACCTCGGCCCGACCATCAATACCGCTTACGACGAAACTACCCCTTTCCTGGCCAATGATGGCCAGACGTTGTACTTCAGTTCCAACGATAGTAAAAAAAGTATCGGTGGGCTGGATGTCTTCAAATCGACTTTCGTTCCGCAGAAAAATATCTGGTCACCTCCCAAAAGCGTCGGTATGCCGATTAATTCGGCGAGTGATGATGCTTTTTTTAAGATCGCTCAGGATGGTTTTACCGCCTATTTTGCTTCTTCCCGCAAGGAAGGGTACGGCGAGCGGGATATCTACATCGCCTTCTTTCAGGACTTTCTCATAGAAATGGAGTACCCGCCGAATTACCACCAGGATCAGGCCGCCAATAATCGTGTTCAACCCCCGCAAGTCGAACCCGAATACATTCCCGATTTTCCTCCTCCGGTAGAACCCGCTAAACCCGCCGAGTCCAATCCGCTGGCGGAAAATGATTTTGACCGGCCGGTATCCCCACCGGTAAATCCTCCGCTGAATACCCAGCCGGCGCCGGTAAATACATCGATCGGTGCAACTCCGAAAGCCGAGCCGGAACCCGTTCCGGTATCGCCCTACGCTCCGATTGAGGTGGATGGAAAATCCATTCTGCCCACTGAATACGATCGTCTGGATCAACTGGGTGACAAGCTGATCGGTCGGCGTGATCTGCGGCTGGTCATTACGGCTTATCATCCCGCGGGAGGACCCACGGGGATCGCCTTGTTTGAGGCGATCGAAAAAGCCGAAGCGGTCGGACAGTACCTTTTGCGGAAGGGCGTTGCGAAGGAACAGCTCTTCATGCGCGGAGCACTGCTGGAAGGCGATGAACAGCTGCAAAAACGTGTAGAGGTTGCTTTTACTACTGTTGACGGGGCTAGCCCGGGAGACGATCTGCCGGCACTGGGCGGTCAGCCGGAACTCCACCAGCCGCTTACCATCAATGCTCCACTGCACTACAAAGTACAGGTAGCTTCCGCCAAAAGAGCGATCGATTCGGATTATCTGGAAGGTTTCTCCGCTCCCATGATCGAGAAAACTCCGGATTTTGAATACTACCGCTACACGCTGGGCGCTTTCACCGATCGATCGGCTGCGGAGAGTTTTAGACAAAAGATGAAGGCTAATGGACGAGGCAGTGCGTATTTAGCTACCTACAAACTCGGATGGCGGATGGCCCGCTAGGATTTCGGACGATCATTTGGGAAATTCCGTGTATCTTTAAGTCTTTGAATACCCTTTTATTGATAGGAGCATAAGAAATGGTTATGAAAAGATTAGACTTTCTGGTGGAAGGATTGAAAGACCTGAAGACGGTCGGTACCGTGACCCGTAGTTCCCGAAGCCTCTGCCGAAACATGATCAAACACGTGAATTTTAAGGAGGCGGACCTGATCGTGGAATTGGGCGCCGGCGACGGCGTGATCACCCGTTTCATTCTCGAAAAAATGAAGCCGGATGCCAAATTGCTGGTCTTTGAAGTTAACTCGAAATTCTGTGATATCCTGAGAAGTATCGGCGATGAAAGGCTGATCGTAGCCGAGGATTCGGCCGAAGAACTGGACCACTATCTGCAGCAACTGAACGCTACCAAAGTAGACTATGTGATCTCCGCCCTACCCTTCGTTGCGCTGCCAAAAGAACTGGGGCTGGATATCGTTGGGAAGTGCTACCGATTCATGAAACAGGGAGGACGTTACGTGCAGGTACACTATTCTCTGCTGTCCAAAAAACTGTATCAAAGTATCTTTGGAAATGTGGACATCAACTTTGTTCCGTTCAATGTACCTCCGGCTTTTGTGCTGGTTTGCGAAAAGAAATAATCCGGCCCTTAATTGGACCGGTCGGGGCCTTATCCCCGCAGAACTATAGCGATACATCTCCGGCTCCGGGATCGGCTGGCATTTCGATAATCAGGTCCTGCACTAAATTGTGTACTTTTGTACTGCAATGTGCTTTATGTACAATCATCAGGTTTTTAGACCATAAACATGGGGCCGTCCCTGCAAGTAGATTAAGACGTAAGAAATTTTGGTTATAACTATGATATGTTGTTTTGAGGATGGCCCCTCCTTTTTTTCTTAGGTGTTGAGGTGTTGAGGTGTTGAGGTGTTGAGGTTTTACCCCGAACGTTGATTCGCTTTTCTCCTTACTTTGCTTTCCCCAACTTCAGTGATTGCAAACTTCCCGCAAACAGATTCACTTCTTCGTAAGTGTAGGTTACACTGTTCTTTTCGCGCTGGGCTTTCAGGGCAACACTGATCATCTGGTCCAGTAGCTGAGGATAGGACTTCCCACCCGCTTTCCAGAGGTAAAAAGACAAAGAACCCGGAATGGCATTGATCTCGTTCACGTAAACCGAATTGTCCGTCTCATCGATCAGAAAATCAATACGGGCGACACCGGCGCAATCCAGTGCCTTGAAGGTAGCGATGGCAAGTTCCTGGATGTGTTTGGACATGGCTTCGGGAAGGTCGGCCGGAAGCTTGCGTTTGGCCCCGCTCATGCCCTTGGTGCTATCCGCTACGTATTTGTCCTGGTAGCTGAGGATCTCGCCCGTGCGCAGCGGTTCTTCGCAGGGAGAAGCTTCTGCCTTTTCGTAATCACCCAGTACAGAGCAGTTGATCTCTTTCAGGTTCGTTACCATTGGTTCTACCAAGATGCGCCGGGAAAACGAAGCCGCTTTTTCCACCGCGTCCCGCAGATCATCTACTTCATTAACTTTACTGATGCCCACACTGGAACCGGTATTTGCGGGTTTCACGATCAGCGGATAGCTGAGTTTTTCCGCAATCTCCTGCGTGATAGCCACTTCGTCACTGAGCCAGTCTTTCAGATAAAAATTCACATAATCCAATACCGGCAATTCATTCTGACGCAGCACCATTTTGGTGGTGATCTTATCCATACCCACGGCGGAGGAGAGTACATTACAGCCCACGTAGGCAATGCCCATCAGTTCAAAGACGCCCTGAATGGCGCCGTCTTCACCGAAGGTGCCGTGCAGTATGGGGAAGGCCAGATCTACTTTATGGATCAGCGGCTTTTTGAACAATCCCTCTCTTTCCTGGACCAGGCTTCCGCCGTCCGCGTGGGGCACGATGCGCACCTCGTCACAATCGGCGATCAGTTGCTTCAGATTTTTATAATTGTCTACCTTGAGCAGATGATCACCGGTAAGCCAACGACCGGTCTTACTGATATAAACGGGCAGTATCTCGTACTTCTGTTTATCGAGTGCATCAATGGCCTGGAGGGCAGAAATAACCGAAACTTCGTGCTCAACCGAACGTCCGCCAAAAAATACCGCGATCTTGATTTTCATGTACCTGATTTTTCCGGATTAACAGCCGCAAAGTAAAGGAATTTATTCATTAGTCGGGACTTATAAATAGGAAAGTCGCTAGCGCCGGACAGCGAACGGCACCAGAGTTCGGGCGGCCTTCGTTCAGCTTAGTACCGCTGAATGTACGGACGCATCATCCGGAACCATAGCGGCGGTACCAAGGCCGTCAGAATGGAGCCCGGATACCCCGTCGGCAATTGCGGACTTTCGGCAAAGTACCGCAGGGTCTGGTATTTGCGGGTCGCTTTATAATGATGGTCGCTGTGCCGGGTGAGTTCGTAGAGGAAAATGCGACCCAGCTCGTGATTAGAGTTCCAGGAATGCCGTGGTTCCACCGGCTCGTACCGCCCACTGGGCAGCATTTGGCGACGCAGACCGTAGTGTTCGATATAATTGACGCTTTCCAGCAATAGAAAACCCACTACCGCGATAGCGACGGCAAATCCGACCATTGCTAAGGAATGGAGCCACCAAACGGACAGCAGATAGCCCAGCTGCAGGATCTGAAAGCGCAGCATCTGATTGCTCCAGCTCCAGACCGCGTGTCCATCGCGTTCCAGTCTTTCGCGCTCTAGTTTCCACGCATTGCGGTAGCTACCTGTCGCCGAACGCCACCAAAAAGCATAAATGGATTCTCCGGCCCGGGCAGAAGCCGGATCGAGATCAGTACCCACATTTTTGTGGTGGCCGCGATTGTGTTCAATAAAAAAGTGCATGTACAGTGCCGAAAGTAGGAGGGATTGCGCCATCCATTGTTCAATTTTGCTGACGCGATGGCCAAGCTCGTGCGCCACATTAATCCCGATGGTGCCGACCACCAGACCTACATTGAACGTCATGCCGACGATCTCGCCGGTACTAAGCACCCGGTGTTCCAACGTGTAGAAATAGTAAGCGATCAGGCCCCACAGAATAGGAATATTGAGATAGAGGAGGTAATCAAAAAAGCGTTTGTTCAGCTGTTGGGCCTCCTCCGGTTCGGATAAATTTTGGGTGGTGCCGGGAAGCAGCAATTCCAGCAAGGGGATCAGTAGAAATCCTACATAAATGCTACCCAGCGACCAGTAGTCGCCGAAATAAATGCCCAGATATCCGGCCAGGGGGGCAATATAGGCAAGGAGGTATTTGGTATCTTTCCACATGGCGAATGATGGTTGGTTATGGACTGGCCCGCTTATCCGATATACAGGGGATCCAAACTGATTGAAGCACTCATCCCTTACTGACGGACCCTTTGAGCCTAATTGTAACTTGCAATAAATAAAAATACGGAATCTGTTTAAAACGGGAGGTCTCCCGTTCGGAATATAGCTTTTATCTTTGGGCGAAATGTTTTGATGTGCTAAAGTTTGAAGGTGTGAATGTATGAATGTTTAAATGTGTAAATGTCCTGATGTGTGAATGTTGGGAGTCGGACAAACGAAATTATCGATCGATCAGCATCATAGAGGACGTCCCTGCAATCGTTTCCCCCGGCGTAGCCGATCACCAACATTAACACGTTTCAACATTAACACATTAAAACCTCAATGCATTTTGACACAAACTAACTAATACGCATGCGCTACTTCGCAGAACTGGCATATAAAGGAACCGACTTCTTCGGCTGGCAGATCCAACCGGAGCAGATCAGTGTGCAGGAAACGATACAAAGTACTTTTTCGACTATTCTGCGAACGCCGATCGAAGTGGTGGGATGTGGCCGTACGGATACGGGGGTGCACGCCAGTCAGTACTATCTGCATTTTGATTTTGACGGGGAGTTCCCGCAACATTTTTTGAGTCGGGTCAACAAATTTCTGCCGCCTTCGATCGCGATTTTCCGGATCTTTCCGGTAGCGGAGGAGGCCCACGCCCGTTTTGATGCTTTCCACCGGGCTTACGAATACCGGATGCATTTCCAGAAAGATCCCTTCAAAAAGGAGATCAGCTACTTTTATCCGTTTCCCAAACGACCGGATATCGATAAGATGCAGGCGGCGGCTAAGTTACTGCTGGATTACGAAGACTTTTTCCCTTTTTGCAAAACCCACCACGACGCGCAGACGTACAAATGCGATCTCAATCGCTCCGAATGGGTCGCCGATGCGGATGGGCTGAGTCTGAGCTATCATATCGCCGCCAATCGCTTTCTGCGCGGCATGGTCCGCCTGATCGTAGGCATGTGCATTAACGTGGGCACAGGAAAACTGGAGCTGGATACCGTGCGCCGGGCAATGGACGAGCAGTCCCGCCTGGAGCGCAGCACCAGCGCACCGCCGGAAGGATTGTATTTGCGGGATATTCGGTATCCATTCCTGAATGGATAAACCATTTAGGGGCACTTTGGGCACTATTCACCTAAAGGTGTTAAAAACACTTTTCCGGATAAACCAGGAATATTTTTTGCCATTATTACTAAGGTATTTTACTACAGAAAAAATAAGCGCGCAAACTGTTCTACTGCTCTCTAATTATATCTCTGATGAAATCAAAACAAATTCCTTTCCCGAATCTTACCGGTTGTCGATACGTTGCTATGCAGACTTTCCCAATCAGACGTTTTTTGATCAATAAATGCTAATGCTATGAAATATGGAATTTTCTGTGTATTGCTGTTGATTGTCGGAGCTTGCAAAAAAGAAGAGACGGAAGAACCTAAGCTCGAGATCACGGTTGAAAATTTACTGGGTACCTGGGAAATTTACGAGGCAACTATAAATGGGGATGTATCTCAGGGCAGTTGTGCCTGCTATCCATTTGTCGGTGGCTACGTTTCGGGAATTGAATTCCTGGATGGTTCGCAATCCAGGCTCCTGCCGAAAGACTATCCATCCTACCAAATTGTACATACCTGGGAACTTTCAATTGAAGATAGTCAATTGCAGTTTCAATCAGATGATTACGATCTTACCTACAAGATCAGTAAGCTTAGCCAGCAGGAGTTATGGCTCGTTGATGATCGGAACGGGATGGAGGATAGCTATAAATTTAAAAAGAAGCAGTAATCTAGCCATCAAGGGATTCTTATAAAGGGGCATAAAACCTCCAGACGAAACTATTGCTCCTTACAATTGGTTATTTTTGTAGCTTTGTTAAATACATATTTCACGACGATGACCGGACAAGAAACCATATCCCAACCGTTGAACAATGCTCAACTGGAGCTTTTGAAATTGTTTGCTGACGATGTCTCGGAGGAAGATCTGGTGGCAATTAAAGCGTTGATATCCAAGTATTTCCTGGATAAGGCAAAAGATGAGGCCGATAGGATCTGGGATGAAAAAAATATGGATTCTGATGAGTTGCTAAAAGAACACCGCCGAACGCCTTATCGTAAAAACCAATCATGAAGATTGTACTCGATACTAACATTCTGTTAGTTTCTATTTCCCGTCGATCCCGGCATCATCCTATATTTCAAGCCTTCGAAGAAAAAAGATACAATCTGCTGGTTACAACGGATATCCTCCTGGAATACGAAGAGATTATTGGAAAAGAGATGAGCACGACCATCGCCCATAATGTAGTTATGGGTATTCGGGAAGCCGAAAATGTCGAGACCATTCATAAATACTTTTTCTGGAATCTAATCACTAAAGATCCGGACGATAATAAGTTTGTTGATTGTGCCATTGCCGGTAGTGCCGATTTTATCGTTACCAATGACCGTCATTTCAAGCAATTGAAAAAGATTGACTTTCCGCAAGTGAAAACCATATCGGCCGACGAGCTTCTGGATTTGCTTGCTAAAATTGACTTGCCTTAATATTTTTTGGTTTTCAAAGCTACACCTTCATCACCCACCAGCCTTCCTCGCTCGCTTCTTCGCCCGTATAGCTCCATTCCTGCAATAGATTATCCTGAGCATTCCGCAGGCTGACGGTACTGCCGGTATTGATCAGCCGCGCATTGCGTAGGGTGAGGATGATGCCCGATCCACTGGCCAGCGTCAGTCCGTCCAGGGATTCCGTTCGATTGCGATCGTCGGTAGCTGTCCAGCCGTTCAGGCTGATCTCGGTGTCCGATCTATTGAAGAGAACGATCTTCTCGTTTCCTGCTTCGGGTCCGGCCGGATTAACCAGGCCGGCGATGATCAGTACGGGACTATTACCCGTGATGCCCGGTTCTGCCGGTGGTTCCGGCTCGACGGGTTCTTCGGGCTCTTCCGGTTCTTCGGGAGGTGCAGGGGGCTGTTGGGGGCTGGCCATAGCCAGCGCTTTGGCCGCATTGACCTTACCGAAACCAAACCATTCCGAATGCCCGCCGGAGTCATAACTCCCCTTTTGGGTACCGAGGATCGGATCGGATTCATTGTCGACGATCTTATCGGTCGTTTTTTCCAGGATCTCTTTTACTTCCAGTGCGGTGAGTTCGGGATTGACCGAACGGATCAGGGCAGCTACGCCGGCCGCCAGGGGAGTAGCGGAAGAAGTACCGCCAAAATCACCCGTGTAGCGACTACCACGGGCAAAATCATAACCGTAGTCTTCGTTATCCGTCGTCCAGATGCCCCGGCCGGGGGCCTTGGTGAGCGGATCTATGGGGTGAAAATTATTACTCGGCGTACAGATGCTGATCTCTTTCCCCCAGTTGCTGTACCACGCTTTTTTATTGAGACTGGTCGAGGCCGCTACCGTAATGATATCCGGATGGGCGGCATGACCGTTCAAAATGGCTCCCCGCTGGATCACGATGCCGCGACTGGGGTCCCGCCAGCGGAAAAAGGTATTATCGAGGTCTTTGATGGGGGCATTGTAGTTACCCGCCGCAAAGAGGATCACACAGCCTTTTCCGGTCGGACTTCCGCTACGGGTAAGTTTGGTAAACTGATCGTAGTTGAATTGGTTGAGCGGAGCGTATACCGGCACCGGTCCCCAGCTACAGGAAAGTACGTCGGCCCGCTGACCGGCGTATTCAAATATTTCCCAGAGCAAATTATCATCCGCTGCCAGCGGAAAACGAACCGGCAAAAAACTACAGCCCGGCGCAACGCCCACGATCCCCTGTCCGTTCTCCTCGCCGATGGCCACGCCCGCGCAGGGAGTGCCGTGGTAATCTCCGGCCGTCTGGGTGGGCAAAGGATTATTGTCATTATCTACAAAGTCGATCTGGAAGGGGATCTTTCCCGGTCCGTTCAGATCCGGATGGGTGAGTTCGAAACCATCGTCGATGACAGCTACCGTCACCGAGCGGGAGCCCCGGCTGATCTCCCAGGCGCTGGGCGCATCTACGTCCGCGCCGGCAACCACATCCAGTCCGGCCCAGCTTTTGAGGTGCCACTGTCGCTCAAACAAATTGTCCGTAGGCAGATAAGCTTCCTCAAAGCGATTGATCAGGTTGGGTTCTGCAAAGTCGACATTGGGATCCTCCTGCAATTCCAGGGCGCATTTAAGCGGATTTTTTCCGGTGGAATCGGTCACCAGCACCATATAGGTCGGCTTCGCAGCGGAAGGATAGAATTTGAGGATCTCCAGTTTGTGTTTGGCGAACAGCTTCTCCGCGGCTTCCGCTGCGATACCGGATTTAAAACAAACGATGATCCGGTCGGTAATATAGTAGCGGGTGATGGGATCTCCCGTTGGGTTGTAAGCGTGATGAACGACGGCGCCTTTTGGCAGTTGCCGCCGCATTTTGTTCATGAGCTCGTCCCGTTCTCCACTGATGGAGCGTACTTTGTAAACATTATCCAAAACGTGTTTTACCTGTTGCACGTCGGGCATACGCTCAAGGTCGGGTAAAAGCTTCTTGTCCGGAATGATAGTGGTGAAAAAGTCTGGTTCTCGTTCGATGGGGATGGCCTTGCCTCCGCGGAGTAATGGATAGCTGGTTGGCATTTGATTGTTTTTTGGGTAAGTTGGTGTAAGGGTTTAACAGTGGTGTGGGGATAAGGTTGGTTGTACCGCCCGGTTTTTACATTAAATTTAAAATTAAAATGTAGATCGGGGAATTCAGGCCCTGAGCGGAAGCAGGAAAGATATGCCTGAACAGGAATCCGGGCGGTACAAACCGGTATGTTTAGCTGGTGACGAGTACGTCGATCTCTTCACTTAGGCGGGTAAAGATATCATCGATACCGCCTACTCCGTTGATCTTAACGGACTTGTCTTTTTCTGCGTAATAATCGAATACCGGAGTGGTCTCATTCTTATAGACTTCGATCCGGTTGCGAATGATAGCTTCATCCAGATCATCCGGCCGGCCGGAGGTCTCACCACGTTTTTTGATCCGGGTAACGATCTCTTCATCGGGTACATCCAGCATGATGAGTTTGGAAATGGTAGCCCCTTTTTCCAGCAGGAGTTCGTCGAGGGCGTCACACTGCGGAATGGTGCGGGGGAAACCATCAAAAATATACCCTTCTACATCCGGATTCGCTTCCACCTTGTTGCGCAACATGCCTACGGTCACTTCATCCGGTACCAGTTCACCTTTCGCGATGTAGCTTTTCGCTTCGAGACCGAGTGGGGTGTTATTCCCCATTTCGTAGCGAAAAAGATCACCGGTTGAAATGTGAAGCAATTGGTACTTGTCAACCAATTTGGCAGCTTGCGTGCCTTTTCCTGAGCCCGGAGGACCGAAAAGAATTAAATTAATCATACTTAAGGTTTCTGTATCACGGTATACTTGGTTGGGCAGCGTGAAATTACGAAAATAAACGGTTTGAAGATAATACGTTAAAGTGTATTTGGTCTTCGGTATTAGGACCTGATCTTTGCACCGGGGTCACTCCCGGGGACAGATCACTCCGGTAAACATTCCAGGTTGATGCCCAGTACGTATTTTTCTACGATCCCGATCTGCTCGGCAACTTCCGCGCCGGCAAACCCCTGGATCATGTTGTCCTTTAATTGCAAACGGGCGAGGGCCGTCAAGGGTTGAGCCAGCGGCAGAAAAGACCAGTGCCAGCGTTCTTCGTGGTAGCCGTGGGGGCGTCCGGCGGTGTAGGGCTGGCAAAATCCGTAAGTGGCGGCATTCGCCAGGAGCCATTCGTAGGCCTTTTTCCCGTCTCCACTATCGAAATATTCATTATTCAGATTGATCAGATCGATATCCGTACCCCAGTGGTGGCGGGAAGAGCCGGGCATAGAGCTGTATTCCAGGATCTTCAGGGCCCGGGTCTTGGGATCGGGATACGCCTGAGAGGCATCTTTCCCGTTCTCGATCTTCCGACTGCCGTTCCATTTGGCTTCCCAGATGCTTTTTTGTACTTCAAAATTACGGGCGGCGGAAACGATCGTCAGCTTTACCCCTTCCTCCAGAGCGGCGGCATACATTCGTTTGAATGCAGCGTAAGTATCCTGATGCAGATAGCGACCGGCACTGTTGGAATACTGATCTTCCACTACCACAAAATCCTCGTGCTGAGCGGGATCAAACTGGCCCATTACGTACTGCAGGTCATAGCGGAAAGTATCGGCACTAAAAGCCGGTGTTTCTTCCGATAGTGCGTTCATGAGTTTATCCTCACCGGTTTCGGCGGTCCCGTTTTGCGGCTCCGGCGTATTGGAGCAGGCCAGCAGCCCCAGGAGCAACAATCCGGCGAGTAAACTGATCTTCTTGTTCATATCTTTTAGTTTTTTGGTGGGAAGTAAGTTCTGCAAAGATCCCGGGGGCTATGCAGAGCTGGTTGTTTCGGCAAAAGTCCAAAAAAAAAGCCGATCTCCGGTTAGAAGATCGGCATTTTTCCGTTTTGAGCGTACGCTCGTCAGCTATCGTTTAAAGCATCGGTGCGATTACCAGCGCTACTACTGACATCAACTTCAGCAGGATGTTCAGAGAAGGACCGGAAGTATCTTTGAAGGGGTCACCCACGGTATCACCTACCACCGCCGCTTTGTGCGGATCGGAACCTTTCAGATAGGTATTGCCCTGGATATTCACACCTTCTTCAAACATCTTCTTGGCATTATCCCAGGCACCACCGGCGTTAGATTGGAAGATCGCCATCAGGACACCGGCAACGGTTACACCGGCCAGTAGACCACCCAGCATTTCGGCACCCATATCGCTACCGAAAAGACGAGGACCGAAACCGATCACTACGGGCGTCAGTACAGCGATCAGACCGGGGATCACCATTTCGCGAATAGAAGCGGCGGTAGAGATCTCTACACATTTGCTGTATTCGGCTTTACCGTCAGCAGCGTCGAACGTTTTCTGGTCCGCTTCGCTCCACTCACTGTATTCCTTACCGTCGTTTTTACGCATGACGTTCAGGGCAGCCGAAAGTTCCGGGATCGTTTTGAACTGGCGGCGTACTTCCTGGATCATATCCATCGCCGCACGGCCAACTGCACCCATAGAGAGGGCGGAGAACAGGAACGGCAGCATACCACCGATCAGCAGACCCGCCATAACAACCGGGTCGGCAATATTGATACTGTTGATACCGGCAGTGGTCATGAAGGCTGCGAACAGTGCCAGTGCGGTCAGCGCCGCAGAACCGATCGCAAAACCTTTACCGATAGCGGCAGTCGTGTTACCTACAGCGTCCAGTTTATCGGTACGCTGGCGTACTTCTTTCGGCAGATCACCCATTTCGGCGATACCACCGGCGTTATCGGAGATCGGACCGTAAGCATCCACCGCCAGCTGAATACCCGTGTTGGAAAGCATACCAACGGCAGCGATCGCAATACCATACAGACCGGCAAAGTGGTGCGCACCGATAATAGCAACCGCCAGGATCAGAATAGGAATTGCAGTAGACTGCATACCCACTCCCAGACCGGCAATGATGTTGGTGGCAGAACCGGTCAGTGACTGGTCTACGATCCCTTGTACCGGCTTGGTACCGGTACCGGTATAGTATTCGGTGATGTAACCGATACCCAGACCAGCTACCAGACCGAAAAGTACGGCGAAGAATACACCGCTTGCATTATAGGTTACGTCACCATAAGTCCAGGTAGCAGGCATCATCCACACTACGATCAGGTAGGTAGCGATCAACATGATCACCGCGGAGATCAGTTCACCCTGGTTCAGTGCCTTTTGCGGATCACCTCCTTCTTTAACCCGTACGAAGAATGTACCGATCACGGAAGTAATGATACCCACACCGGCCAGCAGGAGCGGAAGCAATACTGCGTTCAGCGCATCGAAACCACCCGTGTGGTTCTGGAAAGCAGGCAGGTTGATGAAGGCAGCACCCAGTACCATCGTACCGATGATGGAACCTACATAAGATTCGAAAAGGTCGGCACCCATACCGGCTACGTCACCTACGTTGTCACCTACGTTATCCGCAATAGTAGCGGGGTTCAGCGGGTGATCTTCGGGGATACCGGCTTCTACTTTACCTACCAGGTCGGCTCCAACGTCAGCAGCTTTGGTGTAGATACCACCGCCAACACGGGCGAAAAGTGCGATAGAAGAAGCACCGAATGAGAAACCCGTTACTACGGTAATTACCCGGTTTACGTTTTGTGCCGAATCCAGGCCAAACATATTGCCGTAAAGCAGGAACAGAATACTCAGTCCTAAAACCCCCAAACCTACAACACCAAGTCCCATTACGGAACCTCCTGCAAATGCTACTTCCAGGGCTTTACCCAGGCTGGTCCGTGCCGCGTTGGTCGTACGCACGTTGGCCTTGGTAGCGATCCGCATACCGATGAAGCCGGCAAGTGCGGAACAAATAGCACCCAATACAAAGGAAAGCGCAACCAGTGCGGAAGAGGCTTCCGAACGGCTACCACTCCAGGCAAGAAGAATGGCCACCACCACTACGAAGATGGCAAGTACCCGGTATTCTGCTTTCAAAAAAGCCATTGCACCGTCCGAAATGTTCTTTGCAATTCTCGCCATACGGTCCGTACCTACCTCCTGCTTGGATACCCAGGCTGAACGCCAGAAGGTATAGGCAAGGGCAATCAAGCCGAAAATGGGAAGCGCAAAAGTAATTGTCTGACCCATAGTTTAATTTTTTACTATATCTGTAATTTGCAATTTATAAAAGGTGCGCAAAACTAAAGCAAATTTGTGTTTTGTCCAATAAAATTGCCTATTGATGAGTGAGTTAGCGGGCAATTGCCGCTATTAGATATTAAAAAAATGAGGAATGGCGGTGGTTTGGAGGCCAAATCTCCGGTAACCGGAGGGCGTAAAAAGATGGCGGTAGTGATATCGGCTTACTTGAAACCGGGCTGCGAAGCCGACCTCCGGCGGGCAGAAGAACGCGTAGGACCCGCTATTAGATGATAAAGCAAAGTAAGTCTTTCGGAGCGACACCTTATAATAAGGTATACCGCTAACGGAGTCTTTTCGGATAACCCGTTTCCGGTCGCGGAAATTCGGGCAGCAGCCCAAACCTGATCCGTTGGAAATGATAGTTGGTAGGTTACCCTCCGCTTACCGGTGGGATCAGCACGACGTCATCCTGCCCCCGCAGCAGGAGTTCATCGCCGGCGTACTCATTGTTGACCGCAATGGCGAGAGATCGCAATTTTTTGAAATCCGGATACTGCTCGAACAGCACGTCTTTCAGTTGGGCGACCGAAGTGGTTTCCGGGAGGTCTATATTTATTGTGTTGCCACCGATGATATCTTTGGCAATTCCGAAGCCGAAGATGGTTAATTGCATGAAACGAACTTTTTTATACCCCAAATTGGGTAGAAAATGAGCGGTTTAGGAGTCAAAATGGGCCAAAAACGCAGTTGCGGGAAAAAATTTAACATATTTTTAACATTTTTCTGGCTTTCAAAGGTATCCAACATTTAATTTGGCCGTATACCCCATTTAGGGTAGAAAAAATTTTTTAAGAGCCTTCCATATTACCATTTATCTTCCGCTTTTACGTGTGGGTAATACCCTATACAAACGCCATTTTACCCCACAGAACATGGATACAACGTTTTAACCCGCAAATTCGTTGACTATATCGACGAAACGCTATAGTTTTGCCCTTCGGTTACATGAAGCTACTCAATTAAGAATCTGATCCTTAACGTATTAGACAACACGAACATATCAAACCAAATTAATTTTAACGAGGGATCAGCTCGTTCTTCCTGTGAAACACTATCACTCCACAGGGCTTTTATTAGGAAAGCCAAGGAGGTGCGAGATTACGTCGACTACAAGCTGAAAAGCTTAATACCAGGTGACCTGGTCACATTAAGCTCGTCAGAAACACATTGAACTAGTAGTTCGGCCATTAAGAACTTAAAAAGATTGAGATGAAATTCCCATGGACAATCAATGTTCTGGCAGGCCTTTGTCTGTTGGCAACAACAACTGCTGCGAGTGCAGCCCCAACAAGTAACGCTACCGACCCCTCCCCGGTGAAGATCACGTCTTTGTCAAATGAGGAAATCCGAGAGCGCCTGGAGCGAATTGACCTACCTTTCAAGGCTCCGATCAACAAATCTGTTCGAGATTACATCAAGCAGTACACGATCAATGGTTACAAAGATTCCGAGTTGATCCTCGGCCGGACCACGATGTACTTCCCGATCTTCGAGCACTACCTGAACGTTTACCAGTTACCGAAATCCCTGAAGTATTTGCCGATCGTAGAATCTGCCCTGAGAGCAGATGTGCGTTCCCACGCCGGCGCTGCCGGACTCTGGCAATTTGTACCGATCTCTGCGCGTCACTTCAAACTGGAAGTGAACAGCGTGGTTGACGAACGACTAGACCCTTACCGTTCTACCGAAGCCGCAGTGAAAATGCTGGACTTCCTGTATAAAGAACTGGGCGACTGGCCCCTCGTACTGGCTGCTTATAACTGTGGCCTCGGACGCGTACAGCAGGCTATCCGCCGCGCACGCTGCAACAACTACTGGGATATCCAGCAATATCTGCCGCAGGATACCCGCCGTTATGTACCCGCTTTTATCGCCGCCGCTTATCTGGGCAACTACTACCAGGACCACGGTTTGACCCCCCGCTATCCGGATATGGATCTGCAGGATACCCGTGTTTTCCGGGTTTATTCCAATTTGTCTTTCTATAAGTTGTCAAAAGCTGTAAATTTGCCACTGGACATTCTGAAGAGCCTGAATCCCGGTTTTGTAGGAAGATATATCCCCTACAACCGCAAAGGACATTTTCTGAGTG
Organism: Flavilitoribacter nigricans DSM 23189 = NBRC 102662; assembly: GCF_002646595.1. Classification (GTDB taxonomy): domain Bacteria; phylum Bacteroidota; class Bacteroidia; order Chitinophagales; family Saprospiraceae; genus Flavilitoribacter; species Flavilitoribacter nigricans. Next base: position 53,666 of record NZ_PDUD01000003.1, on the reverse strand, counting down.
TGCCGGCCGTTTACGCAGCGGCAGTGAGAGCCTATCTGGACGAGCTGCAGAACATTGCACTCGATACTCCGGAAGGGTATTTTGAGACTTTTTACACAGTAACTCCGGGGGACCGCATTGAAACGCTGGCTTCCCTGTTTGAAAGTAATACAGAAGAACTACTGGAGTGGAATGGCCTTTTCCATCAGGATATCGTGGCCAATCAACATCTGAGGATTTATCTACCCAAGACGAACCGTATCGTTCGTCCTTAATTTTCCCAAACATTGTAACCGAACTACTACTACGTAATCCTCCCACTCAAAAATCCAGATGAATAGGTGGTCGACAATTGATCGACCACCTATTTCCTTTTTAAGTGCGTTTGGGAATTACTAATCGGAAAGAAAAATCCCAAACACACGCTAAGAACTTATCCTAACGCAGGAACAGCGCATTACTGAAGAGGAACAGTCCATTCTCCCAGAAACCCCGGAACAGCGGATTGTCCACCAGATAGACAATACTGCCGCCGCCGCGCTCCTGCACGCCGTAAACCACCGTATTTTTCATCTGCTCGAGGGCCTGGGCGCCCACAAAGCCCGATACCATCGGGTTTTCACCGATCACACCCACATTCCAGCTGTTTTTCATCGGAGCGTAATGCAGTGTACTGGTCTTCAGCGAAAAGTACTCGTCGGAAAGTCCGAAAGCGAGGGGGTGCGTTTCGTCCATTTTCAATTTGAAGATTGCACCGGGCAGGGAACGGCTGATGCGTCTGCGGGCTGCACCGGCATAATCGTCGTACCGACTGTCCAGTGTCGCTTTTTCGTCAGCCTGGTCGGCGTCTTTTTCGTCCTTATCCGTGGCAAATTCACTGAGATTGAAACCGGATTTTCCGGCCAGTGCGCTATTAGCATAACCTAGTGCGATGAGTCGCCCACCGCCGGATACCCAGTCCTGGATCTCTTTTAAGTTGGATTCACTCAGCCGGTAACGCCCTTCGGGCATCACCAGGGTATTATAATCATTCAGATCGATCCGGCCGATATTGTCGGCATCGTAGATCCCGATCGGGTAACCCAGGCGCTGTTCGAAGTAATACCACACCTGACCGAAGCCGTTTGCGGAAGTACCCTCACCGGAAAGTACGGCGATCTTAGGCGGTTCCACGATCCGCATGGCGTCGGAACCGAGATCCTGTCCCTGATCCGAGAAGCCGGTCTGGATACTCGTTAGCGATATGCCGTGCTCCCCGGCGATCTTCCGAACGATAGCGACAAAATCCTGTTTCTTGCGATTGTCGGAGCGGGTGATGACGAGGGTGCCGGCCGGATAGCTCTCTCCTTCAATGGCGAATGGCGAACTGGCGTAGCGAACGAGTAGGTCCCTACGCAGCAGGTCCGCCAGGAAACTGGCATCTTTCATGGATGCCCAGCTGGCCAGATAAGCGTAGGCACCATCCTCTACGGTAGACCGGGCATTTTCCGTGTCGGGGAAGGTGAAATCGCCGCTGACGGAAAGGCGTTGCGTGGTGGCGTAAGCTTCCAGTCCGTAGGCATAGGGTAAGGACCAGGAGGTAATATCGTAAGTCAGGGAATCTTCCAGCTCCGCAGTCGGGTCCATCAGTACCTGGGTAAGTGTAGATAAAGGCTGGTAGGCACTGATGATCAGATCGCCATCGGCAACAGAAATATTTCCATTGGAGCCATTTTGATAATTGTAGGCCGAAACGCTGGTGCCGCTGGCCCGCCCGTAGCGGATGCCATTCTTATCCAGCAATTCGGTAAAGGCCTTCAGCTTGCCCTGCGGATTATCTCCTTTTATGATGTAGGTCCGGTATTTGCCTTTCGGGTTCCGCTGGCTTTCCTGATAGTAGGAGGTGTAATTATTGAGCAGGCGCTCGGAATTCACCGAAGCCACTTCAACGGTTGAAAGCGCGGTAGTCCGGTGGTGGGTTACCCGGTCCAGCAGAGTAAGCGTATCGCGGTTGGGGGCGATGATGGCCCGGCCTCCGCGGCTGTGCCCTCCCTGTTCGTAGGTCATACCGATCGCTCCGGTAAAGGTGGGATAGGTATCCCCGTAGCTCGGATAGAAGAGGTCAAATACTTCCTTGGTGAAATACAACCAGCCATTCTTATCGAAATATTTTGCGTGGTTCTTTCCGATCTCTACCTGAAAATCCGCCTGCCAGTCGGTAATGTATTTGTGATAAGGGCGGGCTGCCGGTGCGAAGTAATAAGGGCTGTCGTAATACTGCTCGTGCAGGTCCGCATGGATCTGCGGCAGCCACTGCTGGTATACCTTCAGGCGCTGCTGGGATTCTACCTGGGTCTGCCAGGCCCAGTCCCGGTTGAGGTCAAACAGGTAGTGATTTACCCGTCCGCCGGGCCAGGGCTCCAGGTGCTCACGGACACTCGGATTGGGATTGGGGATCAGGTTGGCCACGCCGCGCTGCCAGTGCGTATAACGCGAGTATCCATCCGGATTCAAGGAAGGGTCCAGGATAACTACCGTATTTTCCAGCCAGTTGCCGGTTTCGCTATTGGCGGGATTGGCCAGATCATACACTACGCCCATGGATGCTTCCGAACCGGCCGCTTCGTTACCGTGTACACTGAAGCTCAGCCAGACAATGGCAATATCCAGATCCGGATCGGGAGTACCTTCCAGGACACCCGCCCGGCGCAGGTTGTTTTCCCGAATGGCGTCCAGTCGGGCGAGATTTTCCGGAGTAGATACGAAAGCGTGGAGCAAAGGCCGCTTTTCATTGGTCATACCGTATTGGGTAAGCTGAATACGATCGGAGTTCGCCGCAACGTGTTGGAAATAATCCACCAGCAGATGATGAGGTGTGAAGGTTTCTCCCAAACGGTGCGGTAAAAAGTCGTCCGGTGACTGGAGTTGGGCACTGCCCGCCAGCGGCAACAATAAAGCGAAGAATAAAAGCCCGAGGATATTTTTTTGCATACTAGATTAAATTGGTGCTAGAGAATGTAAAATAGATGATCAGAGGTCTTTCTGACCAAAAGTCGAATCTACAATAATAGGAAAAAGTACCGATGCGCGGGTTGTCTTTCTTTTTTGAGAACTCTCAAACTTGTTTTAACTTACCCGCCTGTACGTAGTGCGAAGTGATTTGATCCGGACTGTGTTTGGCAAATCGCCTGGCGTCAGCAAAATCACGCTTCAAAATATAGCCTTCTTATGTATAAAACTCTGATCTCTCCCGCAGAACTTCAGCAAAACTACCAGGCGGGCAACTGGGTAATTGTCGACTGTCGCTTCGATCTCGCGGATACCCAGGCCGGGCGGCGAGCCTACGAATCCGCCCATATTCCGGGGGCGATCTACGCTCATCTGGATGATGACCTTTCCGGGGAGATCATTCCCGGAACCACCGGTCGGCATCCGCTGCCGACGGTCGAGGAAGCCATTGCGTTGTTTTCGCTGTGGGGAATCGATGATTCGGTGCAGGTCATTGCTTATGATGACAAAGGAGGCGGAGTTGCGTCCCGCCTGTGGTGGATGTTGCGCTGGCTCGGGCACGAAGCCGTGGCGGTGCTGGACGGCGGCTGGCCGGCCTGGCAGGCTGCGGACTTGGCAATCAGCGACAAGCTGGCTACAGTCCGGCCCCGGCAGTTCAAACCCCAATCGACCCTCGCCAGTAGCATCGATGCCGCCGGGGTAGATGAAGTGCGTGAGCGTGCAGATTACGTAGTAGTGGATTCCCGTACCCCCGAACGCTACCGGGGTGAGGTGGAGCCCATCGATCCCGTTGCCGGTCATATTCCCGGGGCGATCAACTTACCTTTTCCGGCCAATCTTGCGGATGGAAAATTCCTGTCTCCGGAGGAACTGAAGGCGAGATTTGCAGCTGCTTTGGGAAATACAAAAGGGGAGCAGGTGGTATTCTATTGCGGCTCGGGCGTAACGGCCTGCCACAATATTCTGGCTTATGCCCACGCCGGACTGGGAGATGCGGTGCTGTATCCCGGTTCGTGGAGCGACTGGATCACGGATACCAGCAGACCGGTAGGTTAATAGGACCGATCGTCAGGTCGACTGGCCGGCTCCCGGAGGCGGCGTTTCATCCGATTGGTGCTCCTCTACGGGCGTTTCGGATACGGCTTCCGGCATACGGTGCCAGAAACGCAGCTTCAGCATGGTGAAGATCCCTACCGCCGCAACGATACCCGCTTCGGGATCAGCGCTGAGTTCTTCGAGGCCGTCGCCTAGTTCCGGATATTCCGAGATCATCTCCCACCACTGGAATTCGTCCGGGTCATTTTGATGTGGAAATGGCATATTATCTTTCTTATTCGGAAGCTATGAGATCCTGTCGATACACGATACGAAAGGCCCCTGCTTCCGGGCTCTGTCTGCAAGCTTAAGCATAATTATTGGATTTTTAGACCTTCTCTCCCGAATTCCGCGCGCAGGTTTTTACTTTCTCATGGCGGAAACTAGGATAGGCTTCTCTATATTTGCCGACTTTAAGTGCAGGCAGAGAAAACCCACAGATATTTTCTTTGTTGTTGACACAGTATCACTTATTCATCCAACAAGCTTTTTAAATCATCAATAATAAATGGACCACTCTTTTTACGAATTGAAAGTAAAGGCGATCCGGCCCGAAACGGAAGATGCGGTAACCGTAGTACTGGAAGTACCCGAGAGCTTATCCGATACGTTCCAATATACTCAGGGACAATATCTGACCCTTCGCTTCCAATTCAACGGAAAAGAAGAGCGGCGGGCCTATTCGATGTGCAGCAGCCCGCTGGACGATGATCTGGCCGTAACGGTGAAACGTCTGAAAGGCGGCTTGGTATCCAACTACATCCACGATAAGCTCAAAGCCGGTGATACCGTAGAAGTTATGCCTCCCGAAGGTCGCTTCTTCACGCCGCTCAAGGAAGAGAATAAAAAGACCTACTATATATTTGGCGCAGGAAGTGGCATTACTCCACTGATGTCGATCCTGAAGACCATCCTGGAAAAAGAACCGCTGAGCAAGGTTTGCCTGCTGTACGGTAATCGCAATGAAGAGTCCATCATCTTTCAGGATAGTCTGGAAGCGCTGGAAAAGCGCTACCGGGATCAACTGGTAGTTGAACACATCCTGAGCCAGCCGAAGCGGGAGAAATCGGGCGGATTACTGAGTTTCCTGTCGAAAGGTACCGTACTGTGGCAGGGCAAAGTAGGACGGATCAACTCCGGGATCGTGAAAGAGTTTTTAGACCAGCATCCGGCCCGTACGGAACAGGTGGAATATTTCATCTGCGGCCCCGGGAGTATGATCGAAGCCGTGGAGAAAGCATTGAAAGACCTGTCCGTCAATAAAGACCGCATCCATACGGAGCGTTTTACGACCGATATCGATGAAAAAGACCGCGCCAAAGGCACCGCCGGAGCCAAGATCATTGTGCACCTGAACGGCGATAAGATCGAAACGGAAGTGCCGGAAGGGAAAACCATCCTGGATGTGCTCCTGGACCTGCGCTACGATCCACCCTATTCCTGCCATTCCGGAGCCTGTTCTACCTGTATGGCCAAGATCATCAGCGGTAGTGTGAAAATGGATGCCTGCTACGCCCTGGATGACGATGAGATCGCAGAAGGTTATATCCTGACCTGCCAGTCGCATCCGACTTCCGATACCGTAGAGCTGACTTACGAGATCTAGATTTCGCAAAAAAGACCGGAATTTCGTTATTTTGATGTGTGGAAAATAATGAACACATCAAACCGGAGAAGCGCCGCCTCCACCAATGGCGCTCGGCTTCTGCCCGTACCCTGGGCAGAAGCTGGTACTACGTTGAAAAGTATACCAACCTTCGAAAGCCGGAAGCCTGGCTGACGGTTCTATCCTCCTTGTTACTCCGTATCGGAGCCATCCTGCTGGTAGTCGGGCTGGTGCTTTTCCTCTGGAGGATGCTGAACTACGAAGGATATAACATCCAACAGTTCAGCGTACCCAAGCAACTGGAAGAAAACGGCTTTAGCGGTACGGTGATCGCCCGTCAACTGGAGGACCAGTATCTGCACCTGAAAAGTATTGCGGTCTCTATTAAGGAAGATTCGGTGCAGGCCGTGGGCGATGAGCAGCAGCCGGAACTGAATGTGGATGTCCTGGGCGTAGGACTTTCCCTGCGCAGTATCGGTTTCCATTTACGCGACCTGTTTGGCCGGGAGAATAATTTTATTCGCGGCGAGATCACCCAAACGGAAGAGAATCTGGCGCTGACCCTGCGGATGTCCGGCACGGATCCGGAAACGATGATCGAACCTCTGGACCAGGGGCGGAGAGAAGCCGTCAGGCGTTTACTGGAGCGAGCCGCTGAGTCCATCCTGAAAAATACGGATCCCTATCGCCTGGCCATTTACTACGACCATACCGGAAATTACAAACAGGGCATCAAGGTGGCCCAGGAAATGCTGATGCATCGCCCGTCCGAAGAACACTGGGCCTACCTGGCCTGGGGCGTTAATCTGGAAAGCCGGGGCCGTCACCAGGAAGCTCTGGGAAAATACGAACGGGCAATCGACGCCCGACCTGACTTCCCGCTCCCCTGGCTGCGAAAGGGATATACCCTGCGGCGTCTGGGGCGAAACGAAGAAGCCATTGAGTTTCTCGGCAAAGCAACGGATCTGAAGCCGGAGGAGAGCAGCTACTGGAATGCGTACGGAATTGCACTTTATTTTGCCAAGCGATACGATGAGGCCGATCTCGCTTTTCAAAAGGCGGAAGAGTTCGCCGGCGATAATACGGCCTGGTTGTTCAACTGGGCCGATAAAAAAGCCGGGCAGGGCCAAATCCAGGAGGCCATAGAGATCGTCGACCGGGCCATTCTAAAAGCGGAGCAAAATAACAAACTGGTTGAGGAGATCGACGCCCGGTTGTTTAAGGCCGTATTGCAGATGGATACGGTGCAAATGAATAATTATGCAGACATCAAGCTGGCCATCGATCCGGGCAATATTTACAATTTGAACCTGATCTCTACGGCTTATTTCCGGGCCAAAAGTTACCGCCGGATGATCCGGACCGGAAAAATGGCCATCGCTCTGGACGAGAATGCCGAACAGAGCCAACGCATTTTGAACCTGATGGCCATGTCCTATAATTTTATTGGCCAACCCGATTCTGGTCTCTATTATATCCGGCAATCTATCGAGAGGGATACAGCTACCGGCTATCCTTATTCCACACTGGCCGAAACTTACCACTATCTCGGGCAGCAGGACGCCTTCTACCAGACGCTGGAACTGGCTTTACAAAAGGGAATGTCTCCTCAGAGTCTCCGAAAGGAAGACGAACCTTATAATGTGTATTGGGAAAAGCCACGGTTCAAGGAATTGATGGCACGCTACGACCCCAATCGTCTGAAAGATTGAATTACGTCAGTTCGGAAAATAAAGGGTAGTAGGTCAGCCCGCAGTATACTCGATAAACCGGTATTCGTAGGGGTACAACTTAACCTCCAGCGTGAGCGAACTGTGCGGATAACTCAGGGCACGCCAGGGTTCGGACAGCTTCAATTTGTCGGCATCCGGAAAGGCGGATAAACGCCCCGGAACGGTTTGATTGGAATAATTGACCACAACGATCAGGTGTTCCTTTTTCATTTGCCATTTCCACGCTAGTATTTGTTCCTGCCCTTCCTCTACTTCTATCTGCTCCCAGGTACCTTTCTGAAAAATAGGCTTTTGCAGGTACTGCAGCAGCTTTTCGTAAAATGCGTAGGTACACTTGCACACCGGACGGATCCACTCCGTGAGTTGTTGCTGGTAGAGATATTCGGATTGTACGCAGGTGCAGGCCGCCTCCAGTGGTTCGCGACCGAGCTGTACGGGCAGACGCACCCTTTTCCCTTCCCACTGTCCGTCGTGGAAAAAACGCATGCCGGGCAGGGTGTAAGTGATCACCGCTGCCGCTTCGGCCTCCCGGGTATTGACCCGGCTGAGGATCCGGTCTTCATCGTGATTTTCCAGAAATCGAACGGATCGGTCCCGAAAATCCGGATCGGCAAACAAATGGCCGCGAACGGAACCGACATTGCCCTCGTGGAGGCGGTCCAGTAAGCGTTTATCGTAGGTGTAATCAAAACCCAACTGCTGCAGTTGCCACTCCAGGTCCCAGTAAGCTTCGGCGATGAAGTGAAAGTCGGGAAATTTAGCTTTGACACGGGAAATAGTCCGGTCCCAGAATTCGGTATTGCGATCGGCAAAACCGGTCGTATGACGCCAGGTACTTTCAAAAACCGTATTGAGCATCAGCATGGCCATATCGCAACGGACACCGTCGCAGACCGCTCCGAGTTTCATCAGTTGATCGCTCATGAAGTCCCGGGCGCGGTTGTCGAAATAATTCACCTGAATGGTGTCTTTCCAGGCCGGAAAGTAGGGATCGCGCCCGTGTGCCCAGATCTTTCCATCGTGACGGTAGAAAGTGGCCGGATCGGATTCCAGATGGGTTTCCTCACCGGGCAGAAATACCCCGGGGTGATCCGCTATCAGGCTGCTTTCAGCGTGGAAATGATTGGGAACAAAATCGAGAATGAGCCGCATTCCCCGCGCGTGCAGCTTATCGCGCAGACCGGCCAGGTCTTCCCAGCTGCCGATACCGGCCGCCGGTTCGTACTGATCGATGGCGTAGGGGGAGCCGATGACATCTTTTTTACTCCAGTCGGGCAGGGCATAACGGTAAGCGTCCTGCAAACCGTCTTCCAGGGCGTATTTCAGGATCTGATCGTGGCCAACGGTTTTCCAGATGCCCATCATCCAGACGTATTCGATGCCTTTTTCCTGCAGATAATCCCAGTAAGTATCCGGGATCTGCGGGAGACGTGCCGGCAGGCCGGGCTGATCGAATTTGTGTAACCAGACCCGGGTATTGATCTCGTAAAGAGCGGGATAGCGTTGCTTATCCATTTTGGCAGAATTGGACGAACTGACGAACGATACTTTGCGTTTGCTTGGTGGCCTCGAACATCCCCATATGGCCTACTTTTTCCAGAATGTGGATGTCGGCCCGGGCGGGCAGATGGGTTTGGGCCATGCTGTTTTCCCAGCTTATGGCGCCATCCAGTTTGCCGATGATAAAGAGTACCGGACATTGAAGCCCGCTCAGCACTGGTGAACGATCCGGCCGGTTTTTCATAGCGGCCAGAGCGGCAGTGATCCCCTGGGGGGCGTACTGGGAAGCCCGAAAGGACAATTTCTCGATCAGAAAGGTATTACTGTTGATAAAGTTGGGTGCAAACAAGCCCGGGATGGTCTGTTTGACGTAGAGCGCCGAACCCTGCCGGTTGATGAAGTCTATACTTTTCTGACGGTTGGCTTTTTTCTCTTCGCTGTCGGCCATCGCCTGGGAGTGGAACATGCCCAATCCCAGCAGCCGTTCCGGATATTTCTCCGCGAAGGCCAGACTGACGTAACCTCCCATGGAATGCCCGATCATCACCACCTCATTCAGTTTGAGGGCATCCAGTACGGTCAGGACGGCATCGGCCATTCCGGCAATGGAAATGTCTTCAATGACGTCCGAACTGCCGAAGCCGGGAAGGTCAATGACAATAACCCGGTATTTTTCTTCCAAAAGGTCCTGTTTGAAGTCATCCCAGATCCGGCTGTCTTCACAAAACCCGTGCAGAAAAACGACTGCGGGGCCTTTCCCTTTGGCATTGTAACTGATGCGATGCCCCTGATAGGTGGTGTGTTTCATGTAGCTTGTTTACTGATGTGCCGACGCTAACTGCTCCATTCGCCGGTCGTAATCGGTGGCTAAAATACGCCAATCATAGTGGGCTACAAAATCAGAGTAGGAAGTATTGTCGGACCGGGCCCTGATTTTTGGAAGCACTTCCAGCAGTCGGGGCAGCAGATCATCATCCTTTGCGTACAGATGCCGGGGCCTCTCTTCCGCGGGGATATGCTCGGGGAAAGCCAGCCGGTCCGGCAGCAGCGGATAACAGCCGGCATAGATGGCTTCCACGGCGCTGCCGCCAAAAAAGTCCTGATTGCTGGTGACGGGTAGCAGGTCGGCGAGTTGGAGCCAGGCGGCATAGCCTGAGCGGTTGTCGGCATAACCGAAGTGCAAGACGTGGTCCGCCAGTTCCTGTTTCGCAGTTTTAAAGATCTTCGGACTGTGCCGGAAAGCTTCACCCAGCACTACCAGGCGAAAGTCCTGGCCGGTGGTTTTGAGGCGCAGGAGCGTATCGAAAAACAATTCCGGATTTTTATCGTATTCCCAACGGTGGTTCCAGAGGATGACCGGTTCAGCCGGCCGGTCCGGTAGCGACGGTTGATCGAGCGACTGGAGATCCAGGCCCAGAGGCAGTACTTCGCTTTTGGTGCGGATCGAATCAATGAGATCGCTTTCCCGGTGATCGGGGAATTGCCCGAGAAATTCCGGTAGGGCCTCCAGAAAGCTGCGCCGGTGGTATTCCGAATTGAAAAAGACCCGGTCGGCGGCCAGCGCACTGGTGTAGTTGATGAATCCGTATTGATTGTTGCGCTGGAGCTTGGGATCTTCATCCGCCGGCGACCACGGATAGGTGATCTGGTTTTCGTGAAAATAGAGGGCAACGGGTATCCCGGCGGACTTTTTACGGCTCAAACTCAGAAAGGTTGGCAGATCGAGCATGTCGGAGGCAAGGATAAGGTCCGGTTGTGCGTTAGATTCCAGGAATTGTCTCGCCAGACTCACCGCCCCACCGTACATACGCCACTTCCAGTACCGGCCAGGCAGGCTTATGATCTGCACCTGATGGCGACTGAATTTCCGGAATCCTTCCGCCCATTGCCGGTGGCTTCCGGTAAAAAATGGCTCGATCAACAGAATTTGCATGCGAGTTTAGCGTTTTGGCAAAAAAAGCGCATAAATGACGCTTTTCCTAACGTACTGAGGCAACTTCTTTTACTATATTTACCCACAAGCGTAAATTATGCCTGATTTAACAAAAATAAAAACCGGATTGTCCAAGATAGAAGCACTGGAACGGGAGCTTAACCTCAAGCAACTGCAGATCAACCGTTTGCTGAATATCACTCAGGCGATTAACAACAATGTTTCGGCGGAGGGTCTATTCAATATGTACCGTTCTTTTCTGAGCTGGGAAGTGGGGATCAAGAAGATGGTGCTGTTTATCAAAAAGGGCAACCAGTGGCTGAGTGCCACTTCTATCGGCATCGATGAAGCGCTGTTTACCGATGATATTCCCCGGCATTTTCACAAATTCGCCAGCATTAACAACATCGACGAAACGGATCATCCTTTTTTTCGGGAGTTCGATGTCGTTATTCCGGTCATGCACAAGGATACCGCTATTGCTTACGTATTTATCGGTGGCTTCGGGGAAGAGGATGATATGTACAATAAGATCCAGTTCATCACCACCATCACGAACATCATTGCGGTAGCGATCGAAAATAAACGCCTTTTCCGGCGCCAGTTGGAGCAGGAACGCCTCAAACGCGAAATGGAACTGGCCAGTGAAATGCAGCGCATGCTGATCCCGCAGAGCCTGCCGAGTAAGGACTGTTATGAACTCAGCAGTATCTACAAACCACAGCTGGGAGTAGGTGGGGACTATTTCGATTTCCTGGAATTTGAAGACGGTAAGATCGTTTTTTGTGTAGGAGATATTTCGGGTAAGGGCATGGCGGCAGCCCTGCTGATGGCCAATTTCCAGGCTAACTTTTATACCCTGGTGAATAAGCGCACCAACCTGATCGAGTTCATTCACGACCTGAACCTGTCCGTCAACCGGATCACGATGGGGGAGCGTTTTATTACTTTTTTCATTGCCCAGTACGATATCCATACGCGGGAGCTCCGGTACATCAACGCCGGCCACAATCCGCCGGTACTGGTTACGAACGATGAGGTGATCCTGCTCAATAAAGGCTGTACTATACTGGGGTCTTTTGGTGAACTCCCGGAAGTGGAAGTAGGCAGCCTCTATCTGGAAAATGAAGCCATTATTCTGGCCTTCACCGACGGATTGACGGACCTGAGGAACGCCGCCGGAGATTTTCTCAACGAACAAATGCTGTACAATTTCGTAAGAAAACACTACCAGTTGTCCGCTTCGGCTTTCAACGATAAACTGGTGGAACGGCTGGGCGTTTTTACCGGAGATCAGGACTATCCGGATGACTTCACAGTACTGACCTGTAAGATCTTTTTACCTCCGGTGACCTGTTAAAAAGTAAGCACCAGCGGAGCTGAAATTATAAAGTACGAATACCAAAAATTCCATATCTCTGTCGTTTATCTTTTAATTACAGCGTCTTATCTAATGTATTTAAAAAAACTAAATTCCCGGGGTATCTATGTTATTTTGAACGGAAGGCGGTATTTGACCGTTTACTAAATAGCGACACAGCTGTAAAAGAGCGTAAAGCATGAAGGACAAGAACGTAGCCGGTATTTTAGCCCTGTTTTTCGGATGGTTGGGCATTCACCGTTTCTATCTCGGACAGATCGGCTTGGGGATCGTATACCTGTTTTTTTTCTGGATCTCCTGGATCATTGCCCTGATTGATGCGATCGCCCTCTTTGCGATGGACGAAGATGAATTCAACCGGAAATACAACCGGGCCTATTTTCGTCAGCAGGAAGCCGGGTATAGCCGCTACGACCGTCGCCGGGAGCGTGAATATCGCCGTGAGGAAAGAACGCAGCGCCGGACGGAAGAACGACCCCGGAGAAGCAACCGGTCGACGAGCCGCACGCAAACCCAGACCCGGGAATACCAGCGCCGGCCCAAACCCCGCCGCGAAAACCCGTTCAAGGCGAGCGGCATTCAGAAGTTCAAGGATTTTGACTACGATGGCTCTATCCGGGATTTCAATAAAGCCCTGGAGATCGCACCTAAAGATATTGCTATACACTTCAATCTAGCCTGTGCCCATTCTCTAACCGAAAATGCAGATAAAGCCTTTTTCCATCTGGATAAGGCTGTTGCCAATGGTTTCGATGATTTCAAGCGGATCAAAGAACACGATGCCCTGGCATTTTTGCGCATACAGGATCAATTCGATCAGTTCGAAGCCAACGGATTTCGGCTGACCCCCCAACTGGATGCACCGAAAGAAGATCTGTTGAGCTCTCCAAGAGGAGATCTATTGGAGCAGTTGAAGCGCTTGGGAGATCTCAGAGAAAAAGGATTGCTAACGGAAGAAGAATTTGTCGCCCAGAAGAAAAAGCTCCTGGATTAAGCACTTTCCAGAGAACTGTTCTTGCCAGGAAAAAGCATTCAGCAGAGGGTGCTAAACAGAATTTAACATTTTGAAAATCAAGCTCTATTCCCTAGCAATCATTATTTAGTGTAAATTTAGTCTGTACCTAATTCTTGCGGAACGACAATGATTGCAGAAACACTCTTATCGAATACGATCATTCCTTTGCGTACTTCGGACACCGGAGAGGAAGCACTGGGAATGATGAACGACTTTTACGTCCGGCACCTACCGGTAGTCAATAATGAACAACTACTGGGCCTCATGTCGGAAGACGATATCCTGAACTACGATGTGGAAGAGCCGATCGGCTCGTACGGTTTATCGGCGCCTACGCCCTGCGTACGGCTGGATGATCATATCTACGAGGTCATGCGCATGCTGGCGGAATATCACCTCACCGTTATCCCGGTGGTGGATGAAAGCGCCAATTATGCCGGCTTGATCACGCTGGAAGACCTAATGCGCTTTTTTGCGGAGACGGCATCCTTCAAGGATCCGGGAAGTATCCTGGTGCTCGAAATGACGCGGATGGATTATTCCCTCTCAGAGATCGCCCGGATCGTGGAATCCGAAAGCGCCGTGATCCTGAATGCCTTTGTGCACAGCTATTCGGATTCGGCCGCGATCGACGTTACCCTGAAGATCAACCGGCAGGATATCCTTTCCATTATCAGTACCTTCGAGCGCTACGACTACAATATCAAGGCTTCTTTCAACGAATCGGAATACATGGATGCGCTGAAAGATCGATACGATGCCCTGATCTCTTACCTGAATGTGTAGCCGGACGTGAGGTGTGGCGTATAGAGCGGGAACCAAGAACAGAAGTTCCCGCTCCATACGTTATGCCCGCTCATTTCTTTACCCGCTTCGGGTTATTCTTGATAAAAGCGTCCCACCCGCTATACCGTTTCCCCCCTCCCGGAAAGGCTTTTGATTGGTAATAATGACAAACGGCGGCCGCCAAAGCATCCGTAGCGTCCAGATAGTGGTCGCTGAGGTCGATGCGGAAAGTTTGTGTGAGCATAGCCGCGACCTGCTCTTTGGCCGCATTACCGTTGCCGGTAACGGACTGTTTGATCTTTTTGGGCGAGTATTCCGTAATTTCCAGTCCTTTGGTGATCGCGGCGGCCATGGCTACTCCCTGGGCGCGCCCGAGTTTGAGCATAGACTGGGGGTTTTTGCCGTAGAAGGGCGCTTCGATGGCCATTTCGGTCGGTCCGTACACATCGATGATCACCTGAATGCGTTCGAAGATGCGCTTGAGTTTCAGTTCCTGTTCCTTGAATTGTTTGAGGTGTACTACGCCCAGTTCCAGCAACTGCAGTTTTTTACCATTCACTTCGATAATGGCAAATCCCAGTATATTTGTACCCGGATCCACTCCTAATAAACGATATGGTGCAGTTGTATCTGACATTTTGGATTTAGACACGCTCTAAAATTTTTCGACTTGATCACCCAAGCCAAAATACGCTCTTTTTTAGCGAAACCCACGCATCGAAAGTGGATATTCACGATATTAAAGGTGCTTATACTGGTCTTACTGACCTGGGCGATCTACCACCAGGTATTCCAGCGGAAGGACCTGGGGGCGGTTTTATCCGGCTTTCGCGAGCACTTCCGCTGGGAGCGTTCCGGTTGGATCTTCCTGGCCATTCTACTGATGCCGCTGAACTGGGGACTGGAAACCTACAAATGGCGCTACCTGCTGCAGCCGGAACTCCATTTACCATTCTTTACCGCTTTGCGCAGCATCCTGGCGGGTATTTCCGTTTCTTTATTTACACCCAACCGCATCGGGGAATACGGTGGTCGTTTATTATTGATACCGGCATCGAAAAGCTGGCTTGGCCTGTCGGCCACATTTATCGGCAGCGTAGCCCAGTGGGTGGTGCTGCTGCTGGCCGGTTGCTGGGGGATCGCGACGGTAGGTTTGGATCTGTGGCCCAAAATGGCTATCTATTACCAAAGTTTTGGCTGGTTGTTATGGGGGATCGCGCTGGTGTTACCCATCCTGTATATACACATCGGACGCCTGTCGGACTGGCTAAAACGCCTGCAGTGGTTAAATAAACTTAAAGAACAGCAGCGGGTACAACTTCATTCCGGGCTGCAAAGTTATAAGAAGGACAAGCTGATGTGGGTATTGGCCATGGCCTTTGCCCGCTATGCGATCTACAGTAGTCAATACCTGCTTTTGCTGTACGGTTTTGGCTTTGAAATGGATCCGATACTGGGACTGGCGGGTATCGCCATGATTTTTCTGGTGCAGTCCAGTGTGCCGTTACCGCCGTTTTTGGCCCTGGTGGCCCGCGGTGAGCTGGCGCTGCTGCTGTGGTCCGAATACGGTGCAAATGAATTAGTTATACTGGCTTCGACCTTTTCATTATTCATAATAAACCTGATTGTCCCCGCGTTACTTGGTGGGGCAGCTATCGTCAAAACAAAGTGATAAAACATACCGAGATGAAAACATTGAACAAAACCCTGGTCATGACGATGTGCCTACCTCTGTTTATGGCATTCGCGCCATCGACCAGCATAAAAGCTCCCAATTCGAATACCGAATTTACCGCTCCGGTGGATCTGCGCCTGGAGGCGTGTACCATGGAGAACAATACCTTCAAGGGGGGCGAAGAAATTACTTACAAGCTTTATTATAACTGGAATTTCGTCTGGCTGTCCGCCGGAGAAGTCACCTTTCGCGTGCGGGATCTGGGCGATCAGTACCATATTTCGGCAGTAGGCCGCACGTATAAGTCCTACGAGTGGTTCTATAAAGTACGGGACTACTACGACACCTACGTCGATAAGGAAACGCTATTGCCTTCCATTTCGATCCGCAACATCCACGAAGGTGGATACCGCCTGTACGACAAAGTGACTTTTGATCGCGACCGGAACGTAGCCGTGGGACTACGGGGTAAAACCCGGGCGGAAGCCAAGGTGACGGAGTATAAGATCGACAACTGTATCCACGATATGCTGTCGATCGTCTATTATTCCCGCAATATTGACTTTGATAAATTAAATTCCGGTGCAGAATTCCCGATCAAGATCTTCCTGGATAAGGAGACTTATCCGCTGAAAGTAAAGTATTTCGGGACCGAAGACCGGAAAAAAGTAAAAGGTCAGGGCCGCTTCCAAACACACGTATTCAGTCCGCAACTGATCGCCGGAGACGTTTTTAAAGAAGACGATCAAATGAAAGTTTGGGTGTCCGCTGATCAGAACAAGGTGCCAATGCTGATCGAATCGCCGGTATCCGTCGGTTCGGTGAAAGCCGTACTGAAGAGCTATAAAGGCCTGAAGTACGAATTTGATGCAGACGCACTGGATGAATAACCACACTGATGTCTAAAAGAATATTCACTATTGTAGCCCTGGTGGCGGTTTTTGTGCTGGGGGTGATCATTACCCGCTGGTTCTACCGAGCCGAGCAGAAGGAGATCATTGAGAGCCAAAGCACCATTCTTTTGGATAAGGTCAGAGATGTGATGAAATTGGTCACGGTAGAGGCCAATTTCAATGAACTGTATAACGAAACCCGTACCCGGCCCGTCACTTTGTACCTGCCCCTGCCGAGTACCTTCAATTTTGATAAAAAAGCTATTCTGGAAGTAAGAGGGAAAGTCCTGGTCGGCTACGACTTGGAAGCGGTGAAGATCACCGCCGACAGTACTGATCGCGTGCTACGCCTGAGCAATCTTCCGGAACCGGAGATCCTTTCCATCGACCACCAGGTCGCATTTCGCAACCTGGAAGAAAGCTGGTTCAATTCTTTCACCGCCGAAGATTACACGTCGCTGAGCGCAAATGCCAAAGAAGTATTGCGCAAGAAAGTGATCGAAAGTCAGCTACTGGATCGGGCCCGCGATCAGGGCAACCGCATGATCGATGTGATCCGTTTTATGGCGGAATCCGCCGGTTGGACGGTAGAACTGGAACCGGGGATCGGAGAGGAACTCAAAGTACAGATCGATAGTATTTTGCGGTAAAGCCATAGCCTGCGAATTTTCTATCTTTTCTGTCCCAAAACTTAAACGACAACAGCCATTGCAGTTACTAGCGCTGCAATGGCTGTTGTCGTCTAAATAGGTATTAGATCAATTTTCTAGTAGATCGCCTCACCCCGGCCCGCCGGTCTGGTCTTACCGAACAACAGGCTGGTGCCCAGACGTACGTTGGCCGAATGGCTTTCCTTGGGCCGAATAGCCGTAAAGATATTATCCGTTGCCACCAGTATCCTGGCCGGCCCCAGTTGTAAACTAAGGTTGAGCCCCAGATTGCTGAACTGTTCGTGGCGATAAGCGAACGTACCGCCGATATTCAATTGCGGGATGATCTGAGTATTGGCCGCGAAGGCGAAAGCCGGCTCGGAAAGTCCGAATTCACCGTTCTCGTAGTAGACCAGCGCGCCCAGATGCCAGCTGTCGGTAAGCTGGTAGCCGGCATTGAGATAATATCGCTGGGGAAGAATGGTGGTGTAGGGATCGTTGGTCTCCACCGGATTATAGATCTCGCGCAGGGTGTCCAGTACCGAACCCAGTGCCTGATCATCCTCCAGAATATTCTGGGCCAGATCGAGCCCTACGTATTCGTAAGTCCCGTTCAGGCTGTAATTATGCACATCCTGTTTCCACTTGATGCCCGCACCGAGATCCAGTGCGCTGGCGGACAGGGTCAGTTTGCCGAGCTGTACACTGGCTCCCAGGTCGAAAGCCGTACCACTGTTCTTGCCAAACAGATTCTCGCCGGTCAGAGCACCGAAATTGAAAGCGACATCCAGTTCATTCCAACCGTCGTAGCGAAGTGAGCCGGCGGAATTGACGAGATAATCGGCGTCCAGAGTGAGCTGGTATACATCGTCATCGGTGGTCAGTTGCAGCAGATTGCGTTGGCTGGAAATACTGTTGAGGCCACTGAGGTATTTAACCCGGCCGCCCAGTGTAAAGGTCTGCGTGACTTCGAATACAAAGCCCAGGCTGAGTTCATGGTAGGTATTCATGTTGATCTGCGGCCCGAAACTCACCGTTTGACCGATGAATTGAGCGTTGCCCTGCCAGATCAGCTGGGGTAAGGTTTTCGGGTAGTTCAGAATGGCATTGGACCGCAGGCTGTGACCGAGGGTCAGCCAGATCTCACCCAGTTTGGCCCCGAAACTCAGGGTCTCGATGTCGAGATTTTCCAGGATCCGGTTCTGGACGCCCAGTTTGGCGATTGCGTTATCGATCTGCAGGGCCGTTTCGCCCAGTTCGTTGGTTCCGAAAAGGTCGTTGTAAACGATGTTGTTTACGCGGAGGTTATTGTAGAGGCCCGGCCCGCCGATCACGAATTTAGCGTCCGGCACCACGGCCGGATTCAGGCGGTTGGCCTGCCAGGTATTAGGAATGAGCAGCGTGCTCAATTCCTGTTGCTGGGCAAAAATGGTCGAAAAACTAACGACAAATAGAAATATAGTAAAAAGCGATTTACGCATAGGTTTTGGATTTTGAGGGATGCAAAAGTTAAGAAAAACGGGTGGGCGGTAGCCTGGCCGTTCAGTCTACTCGAATTGGCTAAACTGCCCCAGTTCAATTACTCGTTCTTAACTTTCAGGATGGCACCCATACGGATGTCGGTAGACTGGTCCTTGAGTACTTTTACGGAAACGCTACCGTCATTCACGGTGGAGAAAGCGGCGATCAGCAGTAATCTTTTGGCAGATTGCAGATTCTTGAACCGATCCTCCGGGATGTCGATGTATTTGACCTCCTGCGACGGACTCGTCACCTCTCCTTCGGCATTGACCGGAGCGGCGGCGATCACTCTTTCCTGGGTCTGCAACAGGGAATCGATGATGATGCCCTTTTCATTCATAAAATAACCCTGGATGTCCACGGAAAGCGGAAGACCGTTGTCCGTCACCATTTTAAATTCGGCGGCGCTCACCTTTCCGAAGGTGGAAAAATCCAACTCAAAAGTATCGCGGGCGATGAAACTGGACGCCTGACCGTAAAGGGGCAGATCCACATCGAGCCGGACATTATAATAACTGCTATCGGTAATGAAACCGCGGATCTCCGTCAGCTGATCCGGGTTGGTGAGTGCATTCACCTCGTAATCGACGGCGATCGGGCCGGAGCCCAATACCAGATCGATATTGGAGTTTTCCTTGGTGAACACAAAGTTTCCTTCCTTGACCTGGCCTTTTTCCGACAGGGTAGGGTACGGGAAGTCGATCCCTTCATCGATCAGGGTACTTTGGATGGGCAGGATCTCATTGCGAACGGTAAACACATTGAATACCTCAAATACCGAACGGGTAGGGATACCGAAAGAGTTTTCTACATTGACCGTGATCTTCGGCTCTTCAAAGTATACGTCTCCCTGCGTCCAGGAGTCGAAGAAATCGATGATGATGGTATCGCGGCCACCTTCGTAGATCTGATTGCCGAGGTAACCTTCCACGTAATAAAAATCGAGATCCTGAATGCGGATAAAAACGGTAGAGAGGTCTACCGGATTACCGTCCGGATCCAGCGCTTCGTAATCAATATAAACTACATCATCCGTCGGGATGATCTTGTAATCCTTAAGCGAAGCGGGTGTAAACAAGTTGGTGAAAAAGGGCTTGTCCCCACTGCCGCTGTAGGCCTGGATGGTACCACTAAATTCCATGGGTACCCCATTTTTGGTCACCTGCTGGGAAGAAATAGAAAACTTCACCGGAAAGGGGTGATCATTCTGTGCGGTGTAGTAAAATTCCCCTGCTTTCAGGTCGAGCCGGTCCATCTGCAGACCGTCCGGCGAGCTGAAAGGCAAGGCCTGGTGTTTTTCGGTAATGGGGATCAGCGGGACGCTGGCGATGGTTTGATTGATATTGGCAAAAACATCCGCACTGGTCTGGCGCAGTACATCTCCGCTGTACTGAAGGCGGATCAGGCCATCGGGATCCACTACCAGGGTCGTCCGGTCGTCCAGCTTTTCGAGCAGATCTTCCAGTGCAATGTTGGTATTTACGATGGGAATAGCGTACTCGGCCTGATAATCTACCTTGGTAATTTCTTCCAGTTCGTTGAATTGATTACAACTGATAAAAAGGAAAAGACAGCCTGCAAACAAATAGAGTAAATGACGATCCATAGCATAAATGTTTCGATGGTATAAACTAAAATACCTGGTATAAGTTGGCTCCGGATCAATGATCCGGCTTTGTAGGATGTTTTGTCAGAATAGCAAGAAGAATGGGTGTAGGTAGCGGGCTATTACTCTCAGTGTGAGCTACAAAATTACGCTATATAACGCAATCGTGCCGGAAAAATGTATCTAAATGGCGATAAATGATGAGTGATATATGACAGAGCTGGTTTTTTCGTTAGATTTTTTGAGCTGCTCCCCACTTGCATCATTTATCGCTCATTCACTAAAAAGTAGTATCTTTTCGCCAAAGATCAAGCTGATTTATGGAAATATCGGAAGCGAATACTTCAAAGTCTTTACCGGTATCCCCCCTTGTTGAGCAGGCCCGACAGTACGCCTGGGAAATGTTCGAGCAACACCGTGTGCCCAGACTGGTTTTTCATTCATTTCACTTTACCAGTGATCTGGTGGATACCGTTACCCTGCTGAGTGAGAAATCGGCAGCGCCGGAAGCGGAACGGGAACTGGCCCAGGTAGCGGCCTGGTTGCTGCCCACCGGATATCTGATCAACTACCAGGATCCGATCCATGCCAGCGAGCAACAAGCCCGGACTTTCCTGCGCCAGCAGAACGTTGAGCATTATCCCGAAGCACCCCTGGCGGAACTCATCGGCCGGGTCATGCGGAAACAAAAGCCGCAAACGCTGGCCGAACAGCTGCTTTCGGATGCCTACCAGATCGTAACCTTTATTGACCAGTACGAAAGCCGGCACGGCCTGATACGGCTGGAGCAGGAATTGATGCTGCAACGCCGGCACAATCGCCTGGAGTGGTCCCAACTGGAATTGCAGGAACTCCTGGGCGTGCGGTTATACACGCCCTACGCACGGATGCACTACGAGGGGCAACTGGCCGAACACATTCTGGGCCGCAAGCAACGGATCGAAAAGCTGAGCCGCCGGGAAAGCCTGGAACTGATCGCTAACGAGGGCACCGCTGTCCCCTTTCAGGGATTGGAAGGCGGCGATACGGCCCGGGCCATTCAGACGTTCTTTCGGGCCAATTACCGCAATCATATCAACCTGAGCGCCATTGCGGATAATAAGGCCAACATTATGATCAGCGTCAACTCCATCCTGATCAGTGTGTTGATCACTTTTTTGTCCTACCGGAATATCGGAGAGAACAATCCGGCTATACTGCTTCCGGTGGTGATCTTCATCGTTTCGGGGGCGGCTTCGCTGATTTTTGCCGTGCTTTCCGCCCGCCCGAAAGTAACCACTCTCAACCATAAGGGCCAACCCGCTCAGGACACACAAAAGAACATCGTCTTCTTCGGTAATTTCGTGCACCTGGACCTCGATCAGTACGAGTCGGCTATGGACGCTATTTTTCGCAGTGACGAGCTGATGTACGGCAACCTCACCCGCGACCTCTATTACCTCGGTAAAGTACTGGATCAAAAATACCGTTACCTCAGCGTATCCTATACGATCTTCATGATCGGTTTCGTGACAACGGTGCTGACTTTTTTGATCGTTTTGTTTTCGTGACGGTGCGAGGGCCGAAAGGGCATTGCCACGATGATTTGCTTCCGGTGGCACCATGTACCCGGAAGAACAAAAAAATAAAGGGAACGTGCCGGATAACACGTTCCCTTTATTCATAGCATTCCGGCCGCACTGCGGCACGATCTCACTTTTATCGCTTTAGCTTATTGTAACCCTCCATCCAGGTTGCGGCCATCAGGTGCGCACCGGCAATAGACGGGTGTACACCATCCGGGCACCAGTAGCCGACGGGGGCCGATTTCAGGGCCTCGGCGAAAACGCTGTGGTAGGGCAGGAAGACCGCACCGTAGTCACTGGCGATCGCCTTGGCTACCTTGCGGTATCCGTGAAACGCTTCCCACTTTTCGTCGATCGCGCGGCCGCCTTCTACGGCAAACGGCTCTCCGATGATCAGCTTCACATCGGGCAGTGCCTTTTTCGTGCGATCAAGCAGCGCCCGGTAGTCTCTTTCGTAGATATCAACCGTACCGTCGTAGTTGCCGTTCAGGGTGTGCCAGTAATCGTTCACACCGATGAGGATACTGAGAATATCGGGTTTGAGGCTCAGACAGTCAATATCCCAGCGATCGGCCAGTTGGAAAACCTTGTGGCCGCTGATACCGCGATTGTAGCACTGGTAGTTCTGCTCGGGATGAGTACCCAGCAGCTGCCCCACGATCTGCATGACGTAGCCGCGCCCCATACCACCGGCCTGATTGGCGTAGTACTGATCTTTACTGCGGCCGGCATCGGTGATGGAGTCTCCCTGGAAGACGACCACGGCTTCGTCCTTATCGAATGTTAATTTTTTGGGGTGTGGATTGTGGGCGCTTACCAGTTGGGGAATGACGGTAGCGCCGAGAGCGGTAAGACTGAGTTCCCTGAGGAAAGAACGACGGTTGGATTGGTTATTCATTGATCTAGCATGTAAAAGGGTGAAATGAAAAGGTGTATAAGTGGGTCGACATTTCCACCTATACACCCTTACAATTTTTAGAAACTGTTTTAAAAACGGTCTCTTACTTTTTATCTCGCATAAGCGACCGCCCGCTTCTCGCGGATAACGGTTACCTTGATCTGGCCGGGATACTGCATTTCATCCTGGATCTTCTGAGAGATCATGAAGGACAGATCGTCGGCGTATTGATCACTTACTTTTTCGGATTCTACGATCACCCGTAGTTCGCGACCGGCCTGCATGGCGTAGGCTTTCTGTACGCCATCGTGCGCCAGGGCCAGTTCTTCCAGTTCACCGATACGCTTGAGATAGCTTTCCAGGATCTCCCGGCGGGCACCCGGACGGGCACCGGAGATGGCATCACAAGCCTGAATGATCGGAGAAATGATGTTGTTCATCTCGATCTCATCGTGGTGAGCACCCACTGCGTTGGAAACGGCGGGGTGTTCCTTGTGCTTCTCGCAAAGCTTCAGACCGATCAGTGCGTGGGACAGTTCGCTTTCCTCTTCGGAAACCTTCCCGATATCGTGGAGCAGACCGGCGCGTTTGGCCAGTTTGATCTGTTTCGGACTCAACTTCAGTTCGGCGGCCATAATGGCGCAAAGGTTGGCGGTCTCGATCGAGTGCTTCAGCAGGTTCTGTCCGTAGGAAGAACGGTAGCGCATCCGGCCCACCATCTTCACCAGGTAGGGATCCAGCCCGTGGATATCCAGTTCGATCACGGTGCGTTCCCCGATCTCGATGATCTGTTCGTTCAGTTGTTTTTTGGTTTTAGCCACCACTTCCTCGATGCGGGCGGGGTGGATACGGCCGTCGGCAACCAGGCGTTTCAGCGCCAGGCGGCATACTTCGCGGCGGATCGGGTCAAAGCTGGAGATCACGATAGCTTCCGGCGTGTCGTCTACAACGATCTCCGCTCCGGTAGCGGCTTCCAGCGCCCGGATGTTCCGGCCTTCCCGTCCGATGATCTGACCTTTGAGGTCGTCGGAATCCAGGTTGAAAACCGAAACGGTATTTTCAATGGTATACTCCGCACACATTCGCTGAATGGATTGGATAACGATCTTCTTGGCTTCTTTGTTGGCGGTGATCTTGGCCTGCTCCACCGTATCTTTTACGATGGCCATGGCGTCGGTTTCTGCTTTGGCTTTAACGGCTTCAAGCAGTTGTTCTTTGGCCTCGGCTTCCGAAAGTTTGGAAACGATCTCCAGTTCTTTGATCCGGCGTTCGTTGGCCGTATCGAGTTCCTCTTTCTTCTTGGCGATCACTTTGAGCTGGGTTTCCAGATTTTCCCGGATCGCTTTTATTTCAGCTTCCTTCTGCTCTACTTCCTGGCGACGTTTTTCGATCTTTTTATCCCGTTCGTCAAACTTATCGACCTTCTGCTTCAGCTCTACTTCCTGGGCTTTCACCTCCATCTCCCGGTCCTTCATCTCCAGCATGTGTTCGGACTTCTTGCTTTCGAAATCCGACTTCATCTTGGCAAAACGATCTTTCGCCTCCTGGATCTTGCGCTGCTTGGTCTTTTCATTGCGGATCTCCGCCTGAGACATGGCCTTTTCGGCTTTCATTTCCGCTTCGTCCTCGATCCGTTTGGCGGTAAGCCGGGCTTCTTTGATCACCTGGTCCGCCTGGGCGTTCATCTCGTCGATCTTCTTCGTGTTGGCCTTCTTGACGGTCAACTGAAGAATAATATAAGCCACCACCGCCCCAACGAGCAGGCCGATGATGAAGAGCGTTATAGTATCCATTGGTAATACATTTATCTAGTACTAATGATTGAATAAATGCGGGTTTTCCAGGGGAATCCGCATTGTTTTTGGAAAACAGAGTGGAAATAATAAAGGAAGGAAGTAGGAAGAGATCTATAATGTAATGCGGAACTCTTTCGGAAAAATCCGAAAACCGGTTATGTCGGTCCATTCCGGATAGTCGATCCGGCAACATGGAACACCGAAAACCTGGTACCGCAAAATTATACCAACAACTTATCTAAGAGCTCGTCAATTTGGTTAAGCTTATTATCCAATTCCGGGTCCGGAACGTTAGGCTGGCTGGTTTGCATAAGTTTATGTAGATCTACCGCATACGTAAGAATAGCCATGGACAGGCAGTCCTGCTTGTCCTTGTTCGAATAGGTCAACTGAAATTGATTGATCTTATCATTAATTTCCTTGACGATTTTTCGGATCGTAGGCTCGTCATTTTCTTTGATCTTCAAAGGATAAGGTCGGCCTGCGATCAGTACGGTTATCTGTTTGTTATGCTTCCCTTCCATGCCTAGCTGTTCTGTAACCACTCAATACATTTATCAATCTCTTTAATGTATTGATCGAGCTGTCCTCTCAGCTGTTGGGTGTGCTCTGTCTCATTCACTTCCCGTCTTTCCAGCACCCCCTGCGTTTTAGTTAGTTTATCTTTTAGCGCACTCACCGCCCCTTGTTGTTTGTCCAATTCGGCTTTGAGTTGCTCATTTTTATCGGTTAAATCAATATTTTCTTTCCGCAATCGCTCTACTTTTAAGGCGAGTTGGCGGATTTTTAGCTCAATATTATCAATTTTTTCAGACAAATTCATGTCTTATAGTTAAGTTCTGGGATGGATCGTTCAAGATCTTCTTCAATTAACGCCGGATCAGTGCACCTAGTTGTGTTTCGTAGGTCTTAATCAGACGTTCCATCACCTTATCAATTTCCTTGTCCTTTAGCGTCTTGGTATAATCCTCGAAAACGAAGCTCACCGCGTAGGATTTCTTATCGGCGCCCAACTGTTCCTCATTGACGTAAACGTCGAACAGGTTAACCTCCCGCAAGATCTTTTTACTCAATTGCTTAGCGATGGATGCAATATCATTAAATTTCACCGAATTACCAACGACCAGGGCCAGATCGCGCCGTACCCGGGGATACTTATTCAGTTCCTGCATGGATACATCCTGCTTGCGCAGACTTTTCAGGATGGTATCCCAGTTGAAATCGGCGTAATAAACGGCCTGTTTGATCCCCATGCCTTTCACCAGCCGGCCACTGAGGCGTCCAAATTCGACGATCACCTGCGGACCGCGATGGTAACGCAGTCCGTACTGGAAGGTCTCATCCTGGAGATCGGTTTCCTGGTAGCGGTCGAGGCCCACGCGTTCCAGCACCTGCCGGACGTAGGCTTTGAGGGTATAGTAGCTCATCTCGGACTTATCCGTATTCAGCCAGCTTTCGGGATAGCGCTGGCCGCTCAGGAAGAGGGTCAGGTGGTTGATCTCTTCGAACCCTTCGCCATCAGCCTGGTAAGACCGGCCGAATTCATAAAGCTTGACATCGGAGCGCTGGCGGTTCTGGTTGTGCAGAATAGCTTCCAGTCCGCTGAAAACCATCGACGGACGCATGATGTCCAACTGCACATTGGACGTATTGTTGATGTAGACCAGCTTTTCCGCCGGAATGGACGGCAGCAGGTCCCGGTAATAGCGGGATTCGGACAAGGACAGTCCCATCATCTCAAAAAAGCCATTAGCCGACAGCAGGTCGCCGATCGCGTTTTTCACCACACCGGGATCCGGTTTCGGCGAGATCACCATCGCGCTGCGGATCTGATTGGCGATGGGCACATTGTTGAACCCAAAGATGCGCAGGATCTCTTCCACCACGTCGGCGGGCCGCAGTACATCCGCTTTGTTGGTGGGGATGGAAACGGTGAAGCGATCCTCGTCTTCCTTGACCACGGTCATTTCCATGGCTTCCAGGATGGCCCGCACTTTCTCGGGGGAGATCTCCACTCCGATCAGGTCATTGACGTAGCTGTAGGCTACCTCAATCTCTTTTTCGCTGATAGGGTTGGGATAAATATCCACGATCTCCGATGCGATGGTACCGCCGCCGAGTTCTTTGATCAGCAGGGCCGCCCGCTTCAGCGCATAAAGCGTAATATTGGGATCGCTGCCTTTTTCGAAGACCTTGGCGGCGTCGGTGCGCAGGTTGTGCCGCATGCTGGAGCGGCGGATGTACTGCGGATCGAAATGAGCGGATTCCAGGAAGATATTGCGGGTCGTATCCTTTACACCCGAGTTGATCCCGCCGAACACCCCGCCGATACACATACCGTTTGAGTCGCCGTCGCAGATCATCAGGTCTTCCGCGTCCAGTTTGCGCTCTACCTCATCCAGGGAAACAAAAGTCGAACCGGCCGGCAGGGTCTTGACAATGATCTTTTGTCCGTTGATGGCATCCAGATCGAAGGCGTGGAGCGGCTGCCCCAGTTCGTGCAGTACGAAGTTGGTGATATCTACGATGTTGTTGATCGGGCGTACGTCGATGGCCAGCAGGCGCTGCTTCAGCCAGTCCGGACTTTCCTGGATCGTAACGCCCTCAATGCTGACGCCGGTGTAACGTGGGCAGGCTTCGGTATTTTCCACCACCACTTCTACCGGCAGTTCATTATTATCGATCTTGAATTCCTCCACCGAAGGCCAGCTCAGATTGCCGTCGTGATCGTGATTGATCTTCAGGGCCGCTGCCAGGTCGCGGGCAACCCCAATATGGTTAGTCGCATCCGAGCGGTTGGGCGTCAGGCCGATCTCATAAATGTAATCGGTCTGGATATTGAAGTAATCGCGCGCAGTCTGGCCTACGGGTGTCTCTTCGGGCAGCACCATGATGCCGCTGTGGTCCACTCCCAGACCGAGTTCATCTTCGGCACAGATCATACCTTCCGATACTTCGCCGCGGATCTTTCCTTTTTTCAGGGTAAGCGGATCTCCTTCGATCGGATGCAGGGTGGTTCCCACCGTGGCCACCATTACTTTCTGGCCGGCGGCTACATTGGGCGCTCCGCACACGATGGACAGCGGTTCACCGTTGCCGATATCGACTTTGGTCAGCGACAAGCGGTCCGCATTGGGGTGTTGGCCGCATTCTACCACTTTTCCAACTACCACGCCGTTCAGTCCACCGGGGATGCTCTCCACTTCCTCCATGCCTTCCACTTCGAGTCCGGTGCCGGTCAGTGTCTCAGAAATTGTTTCCGGGTCCAGTTGTACGTCTATATAGTCCTTCAACCAATTGAGCGATACTTTCATGTCTTACCTTGATTTGTATATGCGTTGATACGGTAAAAGGTAATCTGGTGCATCACCGTATCACAATGTCAATTTTGGCGCAAAGATAGTAAACCTATAGCATTGAAGGTTGCCAACTGATTTGTAGTTCCCGGCGGGAGGCAAAAAGTTTTTAAAAAATTAATGCCTGTGGTTAAACTATTCGGGAGAGCGTGTGTTTTTGGTTGCAAGTGCAACTAATAATTAGGCAGGTAAATCGGGTAAAGCGGATCGTTTGCACCACCCTGGATCGTGGCTATTGAGTAACTCGCCACAACTTAGCGGTCGGTAAAACTTTCTTTACCCCGGAAGACAATTTCAGAAATACATGACGATAAAGTCAGATCCATACGATTCTTTGGTATTCCTCACCAATCGGGTAGGCCGCTTACTGAGCAATGAGGTGCGGAAAAAGCTGGAAGAGGAAGGAGGCCCGCAGATACTACAGACCACGCATATCGGTGTTCTGGTGGATCTCTGGGTTCAGGACGGGGTTCGCCAGCAGGATCTGGCCGTCTCAACGATCAAGGATAAGGGAACTATTACCCGCACTTTGAACTTCTTAGAACAGGAAAATCTGGTAGTGCGGGTAACGGACCGTTCGGATAAGCGAAACAAGCGGATCTATCTTACCCATAAAGGTAAAGAAATGGAACATCGTTTACTGCCCTACGCAGAGCACGCCACGGTCGGAGCTACCGACGGCATTAGCCCGGAAGAACTCCGGGTATGCAAAGATGTGCTGGCTAGGCTGTATAAAAATTTAATAAAATAGTTGCACATGCAACTTTGTCGAAATTTTATTTTAAGATTTTGAAATCACCCATTTATGGATAAACAACTATTATTTCGCCGACTGGGGATCATTCTGGGAGTTATACTGTTGGTGATCGCCGTAGTGATGGCTAAAAAACTGACCGCAGAAAAACCCGAGCCTCCGCGTAAAGAAGAAGTGCGGGCCATGCCGGCCGTCAGTACCTTTCCCGCAACGGTCGAAGAAGTGGCTACTACGCTCAGCGTACAGGGAGAACTGGTGGCGTTTGACAAGATCGATATTTTCTCCGAAGTCACCGGTGCGCTGGTCTCAACTTCCCGTCCCTTTAAGGTAGGAACCTATTTCCCGCAGGGAGCAATCCTAATCAAGATCGACAACTCGGAAGCTCACCTGGCCCTCCTGGCCCAGAAAAGCAGCCTGCTTAACGCCATTACGCAGTTGATGCCGGACCTGAAAGTGGACTATCCGGAAAGTTTCGCCCACTGGCAGCAATACCTGGACAACTTCGAGCCGGAATCAGCCATCAAGCCGATGCCCGATCCACTCAACGATCAGGAAAAATACTTCATTGCTTCCCGCAATCTCTATACCCAATACTACAATATTAAAAGCCAGGAAGAACGGCTGGACAAATACGAGATCCAGGCTCCTTTCGGCGGGGTGATCACCCAGACCAGTATCAACCCGGGAGCAGTAGTTCGCGCCGGACAGAAACTGGGAGAGCTGATGAATACGGGCAACTACGAACTACAGGTAACCGTTCCGCTCAGCGATCTGAAATACATCAAGACCGGGAATACGGTCACGCTGCTGTCCGACGACCTCGACGGCGAATGGAGTGGCCGCGTAAAACGGATCAACAACCAGGTGGATGCGGGTACCCAGACGGTGAAGGTATTCATTAGCGTAAGCGGACAAAACCTCCGGGAAGGCATGTACCTCCGCGGAGATATCGCCGCTACCAGCATCGCCGATGCCGTGCGCATCCCGCGCGATCTGCTCATCGATCAGCGGGCGGTGTACGTAGTGCGCGACAGCACTCTGGAATTGGAACCGGTACAGGTGGTGAAGATCACATCCGATGCCGCTATCGTTCGGGGTATACCGGAAGGGGCACAGTTGCTGCGGGAGCTTTTCCCCAATGCTTTTGACGGGATGAAAGTGAGACCACAAGGGGATCAGAGCAGCGGACAGACTTCGGTTAACGCCGTGGGTTCGCTGTAATTCTTGACTAATGACGCTTATCAAAACTAACCTATGAGAGGTTTTATCAATTACTTTATTAAGTACGGTGTGGCGGCCAACCTGCTGATGGTTGGCCTGCTGATACTGGGCGTAGTCAGTATGTTCAGCATCAAATCTACTTTCTTTCCGGAAGTGGAAAGCCGCATTATTTCCATTCAGATCGTCTATCCGGGAGCTTCACCCGAAGAGATCGAGGAAGGGGTGATCAGCAAGATCGAAGAGAATCTTAAAGGGCTTACCGGTGTGGAGCGTTACACTTCGGTGAGTAGTGAAAATAGCGGGACCGTTATGGTAGAAGTATTCAAAGGATACGATACCGACGTGATCCTGCAGGATGTGAAAAACGCGGTGGATCGCATCAATTCCTTCCCGGTGGGCATGGAGCCGGCGGTAGTGTATAAACAGGAATTCCTGGGCTTCGCGATCAATTTCGCACTCAGTGGCGATGTGGACCTGCGTACCCTCAAACGCTACGGCCGGGAAGTGGAGGATGATCTGCGCGCCATCGATGGTATCTCCAAGGTGGAGCTGAGCGGTTTTCCGGATGAAGAGATCGAGATCGCTTTCCGCGAAAGGGACCTGCGCTCCTATAATATGACTTTCCAACAGGCTACACAGGCGATACGCGCCGCGAACCTGGACATCACCGGCGGTACGCTGAAAAGCGAAAAAGAAGAACTGCTGATCCGGGCCCGCAATAAGGAGTACTACGCCGACGGCCTGCGTGATATTATCGTAAAAACCACGGCGGACGGCAGTGTGGTCCGTCTTTATCAGATCGCCGATATCCGGGATAAATGGGCCGACAATCCGGACCGCAGTTTCCTGAACGATGATGCTTCGGTGATCGTGACCGTTCAAAATACGCTCGAAGAGGACCTGCTTACCGTTGCGGAAAATGTACGCAACTACCTTGAAGGCTTCAACGAGCGCAACGATATTGTACAGGCGACGATCATCCGGGACGGTTCGGAGATCCTGCAGCAACGGATGAGCCTGCTCACCAAAAACGGGGTGCAGGGTTTCATCATTGTAATGATACTACTGGCGATGTTTCTTCACTGGCGACTGGCCTTCTGGGTGGCGCTGGCCATCCCCATTTCCTTCGCCGGTATGTTCGTGGTGGCGAATCTGCTGGACATTACCTTCAACGTGATCTCGCTCTTTGGTATGATCATCGTGATCGGTATCCTGGTGGATGACGGTATTGTGATCGGGGAAAATATCTACCAGCAGTACGAAAAAGGGGTGCCGCGTTTTCAGGCGGCTCTGAACGGTACTATGCAGGTATTGCCCGCAGTATTTGCGGCGATCATTACCACCATCATTGCGTTCTCTACCTTCCTGTTTATCGACGGTAACCTGGGGGATTTCTTCGCGGAAATGTCCATTGTGGTGATCTTTTCGCTCGTCTTTTCGCTGGTGGAAGGCGCCATCATATTGCCTACCCACGTGGCCCATTCCAAGGCCCTGAGTAAAGACCGCAAGCCCAATGCCGTACAGCGGAACCTGGATAAATTGATGAATTTCATGCGCGATACGCTGTATGCGCCCGCGCTGCGATTCTCCATGCAGAATAAGTTCCTGACCATCTGTATTGCGGTAGCGGCCCTGATCCTGACCATCGGGTCCATTGGTGGCGGTATCATCCGTACGACTTTCTTCCCGGTCATCGAACGGGATAATATCAATATTACGCTGCAGATGCCGGCGGGTACCCGCGAGCAGGTCACCGAGAAGTGGCTGACCCACATAGAAGATGCCGCCAAGCGGGCAAATGAAAAGCTGAGTCAGCAATTTTTCAACGGTGAAAAAGAAGCGATCGAACGCATACAAATGACCATCGGTCCTTCTACTTTCCGCGGATCAATTGACCTGGCGATCCTGGACGGTGAGAATCGCGATCCGATGAAGGTGCGCGACGTGATCAATGCGATCCGGGAAGAAGCCGGAACGATCCCACAGGCGGAAGTAGTAACCTACGGTTCGCAGTCCGCTTTCGGTAAACCCGTTTCCATTTCGCTGGTCGGTGAAGACTATCCGCAACTCCAGAAGGCCATTGAAGCCGTGAAGCTCGAGATGCAGCAACTGGCCGAACTCACGGATGTAGTGGACAACAACCAGGAAGGCCTGCGCGAGATCAATATCAGCCTGAAGGACAAAGCCCGCTATCTGGGGCTGAACCTGCAGGAAGTGCTGGGGCAGGTGCGGAGCGGTTTCTTCGGGAGCGAGGTACAGCGTTTGCAGCGCGGCCGCGACGAAGTACGCGTATGGGTGCGTTACGATGAGGAAGACCGGAAGGATATTACCCAATTGCAGGATATGCGCGTGCGCTTTCTGGACGGCCGGGAATACCCGCTTAGTGAGATTGCGAACCTGGAGATCGACCGGGGCGTGATCAACATCAATCACCTGGACGGCAAACGGGAAGTGAAAGTAGAGGCTGATGTCGCGAACGATAATGTATCCGTGAGCGATCTCACCACCAACCTGAAGGAAGTGATCCTGCCGTCGATCCTGGTCGACTATCCCGGAGTACAGGCTAAATTTGAGGGCCAGAACCGGGAGCAGGAAAAATCGGCCAAGTCACTGCAAACGGTCGGCACCGTAGTGCTGGCGCTGATGTTCTTCGTGATCGCCTTGACGTTCCGTTCCATCAACCAGACCATTGCCGTTTTTCTGCTGATCCCCTTCGGTTTGATCGGAGTGGGTTGGGGACACTGGCTGCTCGACAAACCGATCAGCTTCTTCTCCATTCTCGGATTTATTGCCCTGGTCGGTATTCTGGTGAACGACGCCCTGGTGTTCGTATCTACCTATAATGACAACATCCGCGACGGGCAAAAACAGATGGATGCACTATACGATGCCGGTCTCAGTCGTTTCCGGCCGATCATTCTGACATCGCTGACTACTTTTGCCGGACTGGCTCCGCTCTTGCTGGAGAAAAGTCTGCAGGCTCAGTTCCTGATCCCGATGGCTATTTCCGTTTCTTTCGGACTACTGGCCATTACGTTCATCATTTTATTGGTACTGCCGGCTATGCTGATCATCAACAACCGGATCAAGGTATATACTGCTTACGCCTGGAATGCGAAAAAGCCGACCTACACCGAAGTGGAACCGGCTGCCAAAGAATTGCAGGAGGTCGAGTGAACGCACACGAATAGATGATGTGTTATTACCTTATGTAGGCCGGCGGTCCGGAAGGGCCGATGGCCTACATAAATGAAAAGATGTGGTTTTCCTGATACTGTTGGTTGGGAATGGTAAATGTTGGCCGCCGCACTGCAAAAGAATGTATTTGCAAAACTATTTTTTCGGCCTTGCGCCATCTTTACACGAACAAGCAAATTATAGAACCTAAATGATGAAACCACGTATAGCCATTGACATGGACGAAGTGATGGCCGACATTGAACCGAAGTTTCAGAAGATCTACGAACGTGAATTTGGAGAAAAGATCACTCGCGACGATTACTGGGGGCAAAAGATCTACGAGACCCGTGATGAGACACGCTACATCCGGGACTTTCTGCACGACAAAGGATTCTTCCGGGATCTGGAAGTGATGCCCGACAGTCAGGAAGTGATCCGCGAACTGATGGAAGATCACGAAATCTTCATTACCACCGCGGCGATGGAGTTCCGTTCTTCTTTCGAAGACAAGTACGACTGGTTGCAGGAACATTTTCCTTTCCTGCACTGGAAGAATTTCGTTTTTTGTGGTGATAAGAGTATTATTCGCGCCGATTACATGATCGATGACCATGTGAGGAATCTGGAAAGTTTCCAGGGGACCGGCTTGCTGTTCACGGCTTCGCACAACATCCATGAAGACCGCTTTACGCGAGTAGACAACTGGCAACAGGTGCGGGAATATTTTAAAACCCAAAAAGCCAAGTAAGAAATGATAAACTGGAGAGAGAGCAAAGTGAGCAAATTGTTCCTGCTCAAGGGCAAGTATGCTACTGCAAGTCTCGTGGCAACGCTATTTGAATATGGACTTTATTCGCTGTTCATATATGCCTTCGCGTTTGAAAAGACGACGTCACACATTATGAGTTTCGGCATTGCCATGATCGCCAATTTTCTCCTCCAGCGCTTTTTCGTATTCAAGCTGAAGCGGCCCGTGATGAAAGTATTCGCTATGGCGATGGGTTTTTCTCTGGGTGGCTTGCTGCTGAGTTCGCTCATCTTTTCCACTTTGGTTAAAATTCCTTTTCTGGAACACAACCACTATCTGGCGAAGGTGATGACCTCGGGGATGATCTTCTTTTATAATTTTTATCTGAAGCGTTTTTCCTTCGAGAAAAAATTTGTGTAAAAACATTCGAAATAACCAACAGACATGATTAGCTATCTACGAAATAGGGTCACCACGGTTCGACCTATTCACCAACTAGCCGCACTGATGATCTTCGGCAGTGTGCTGGCGGCGGGCACGCTTCGGGCGCAGGAGACGAGCCTCAGCTTGTCGGAAGCGATCGAGATCGGGTTGAAAAATAATTATCAGATCCAGATCCGGCAGTTGGAAAAAGAGCAGGCGGCCAACCTGAACGACTGGGGTGTAGCGGGTAAATACCCCACCATCAACCTGACGCTGAATAACAACAACACCTACAGCGGATCGAAAAACCCCGCGTCTTTCCTGCGGGAACTGTCGCAGTTCGGTACGGGGCTGGGCCCGGGCATTGAAGCCAACTGGGTGCTGTTTGACGGCTACCGGGTGCGGTTCACCAAAGACCAGCTCGAGCAGCAGGAAAGAATGAGTGAGATCTCTACCAAGCTGGCGGTGGAAAATACCATCCAGTCCATCATTCAGGCCTACTACGCGGCGCTGGTGCAGAAAGAGCAACTGGATGTGCGCATGGAAGTACTCGATCTTTCACGCGACCGGGTGGCTTACCAGGAAGTACGGCGGGAATACGGGCAGGCCGGTACTTTCGATGTACTGCAAACCCAGGATGCCTACCTGAATGACTCTACCAGCTATATCGTGCAGCTCAATACCTATGAGAATGCCCTGCGCTCCCTGAACCTGGCCATGGGAATAGACGTTTTCGGCACCAATTATACGCTGACCGATACGCTGACCCGCGAATTGCCCGCTTATGAATTTGAAGCCATGCAAACCCGCCTGTTGGCGAATAACCAGTCTATTCTGAATCTGCAGATGGCCCGGGAGCTCGCTCATACCAATACCCTTTTACAGGAAGCGACTAAATCACCGACCGTAAGTGTGCGGGGAGGCGCAAATTACAACCTGAACAAAACCGTATTCGGTACGGGTACTTTCTCCGACGGCAACGAACGTGACCTGGGTGGGATCGGTAGCTCTAACTACTCGGCCTTCATCAACCTGAGCGCTACCTACAATATTTTTGACGGTGGAGTGCGCAGAAAGCAGGTGGAAAATGCCAAAACCGGAGAACTCATTGCCCAACTCAATATTGAAGAGGCCAAACGCAATCTGAATTTGCAGTTGCAAAACGGTCTGGCGACTTTTGAGAGCCAGAAAGAACTCGTACGGGTGACCCAGCAGCTGGCGGACAATGCCCGCCGGAACCTGGAGATTGCCGAAGAGCGTTTTCGGGGCGGTCTCATCAACTCGTTTGATTACCGGACGATCCAGTTGGGATACATCAACGCCAATCAGGCCTTGCTCAACGCTATCTACAATGTGAAACTGACGGAAACGGAACTGATCCGCCTGACGGGTGGCCTGGTACGTTAAAACCGTTTCTGCGGTAAAGAAAATTTTAAAAGGTGGCGCCATTGATCCTGTGTTTTCAGCGGATCAATGGCGCCATTTTTTATGCCATACGGTGATTACAAATTTTGGTCTTTTACCGCCGCCAACAGTTCCGCAGAAGTCCGGATGGACCCTTCGGTAACTCCCAGCCAGTCGGCCGCAATCTGAAAAATGTCGCCAGGAGTTTTTCCTGCTTCCCGCCAGGTCTTAAGGGCATCCGCACCCGCTGATTTAGATAACTTCTGCCCATCCTCGCCGGTGATGAGATCGTGGTGCCAAAACGTCGCTTGCGTAAATTGCTCGTAGCCCAGCAAATCGGCCAGGTACAGTTGCGCTCCCGTAGAAGGCAGGAGGTCCAGCCCCCGCACGATAAAATTGATCTTCCAGTGTTCGTCGTCTACCAGCGAAGCGATCTGGTAAGCGGGCGCGCGATTTTTCTGCCGGACTACAAAATCGCCCATTTCCCGACCCAGGTCAATGCTTTCAATCCCCCGCTTCCACCCGGGGATAGTCACTTCCCTTGTTGGACCGACTTTAACGCGCCAGGCGGTTCGCGGTGCATCGAAGTCTTTGCCCTGCTTCAGACAGGTTCCCGGATAATTCCCGTTCGTACTGAGTTGGCGGATCTCTTTGCGGGAGCAGGTGCAGGCGTACAGGTGTCCCTGTTCTTTCAGTTGCCGGAGGGCTTCGTGGTATTGGGGCAGCCGGAGTTGTTGGGAGTACTGAGCCAAAAAATCGTCCGGTCCTTCGGGGCCCTCATCAAAGTCGATATCCAGCCATTCGATCGTGCGAAAAATATCTTCCAGATATTCGGGGCGGCGCCGGCCGGCGTCCAGGTCATCAATACGAAGTAAGATTTGTCCTTCCCGTGCCCGCGCTATCGCCCAGGTCACCACAAACGACAGTGCATTGCCGAGGTGAAGGTAACCACTGGGGGTTGGAGCCAAACGGGTGCGAAGCAGCATACTGAAATCATTGAAACAAAATATTTCTATTTTGAAATAATTTGTTAAATTCGAGAAAAAACCATGCCCGACCTACAACATCATTTCTCCCATGCCGCGTCCGTGATGCCGGTAGCTGACATGGAACGTTCCTTACACTTTTACCGGGACCAACTTGGCTTCGAGCTTTCTTTTACCTGGCAGGAACCGGTTTCCTACGCCATTGTCCGGGGAGGGGAGAACGTTCAGATCCACCTATCTCTCCGGGATCAACCCGCGACGGGTGATGACCGTAAAAATTCCCGGGTCATGATCTACGTCTTTGTTCATGACATTGACGGCCTGTATCAAACGTACCAGGAAAGAAAGGTAAAGATAAAAACACCAATCGGCGATCGGGATTATAAAATGCGGGATTTTGATGTGGAAGATCCCGATGGGCATTTGATCTGCTTTGGAGCGGGGTGATAAACGTGTTGAGGTGTTGATGTTTTGAGGTGTTAATGTGTTTGTGTACGGGGTTATCGGACTGCTCAGGTTGCCTCAAACATTAGCACTTTCCAACGTCAACACTTTAACACCTCAAAACATTTATCAGGCCAGAATGTTTTTCACCACATGTCCGTGCACATCCGTCAGCCGGTAATCCCGTCCCTGAAACTGGAATGTGAGTTTTTCGTGATCCAGCCCCAACTGGTGGAGAACGGTCGCCTGGATATCGTGGACATGTACCCGGTCCTTAATGCCGTAATAGCCGATCTCATCCGTTTCGCCGTGAGAAATACCGCCCTTAATTCCTCCGCCGGCCATCCAGGTCGTGAATGCTTCGGTGTGGTGATCGCGGCCTTTAAACGGATTGATCTTTCCGTTGCGGTTTTCCTGCATGGGGGTCCGGCCAAATTCACCGCCCCACACTACGAGGGTCTCTTCCAGGAGGCCTCGCTGTTTTAGGTCAGTCAGCAAGGCGGCGGTAGCCTGGTCGATCTGCCGGCATTTTTCCTGCAGGCCGCCTCTCAGGCCGGTATCGGCTCCGGTGCCGTGGGCATCCCAGCCCCAATCGAACAACTGGACGAAACGGACGTCATTTTCCACCAGCTTACGGGCCAGCAGACAGTTATTGGCGAAAGAGGCGGCACCGGGTTCGGCCCCGTACAGATTGAGAATATGCTCCGGCTCTTTGCTGATGTCCATGACTTCCGGTACGGACATTTGCATGCGGTAGGCCATTTCGTACTGACCGATGCGGGTAAGGATCTCGGGATCACCGACATCCTGATAGTGCTCTTCGTTGAGGCGATTGATGGCTTCGATGGTGCGCTTGCGCAGGTTCCGCGGCATGCCCACCGGATCGGATACGTACAGCACCGGATCCCCTTTACTGCGACATTGGACGCCCTGGTAAATGGTCGGTAAAAAGCCGCTACCCCAGATACTTTTTCCGGCACTGGGCGTTTTGCCTCCCGAAACAAGTACCACAAAAGACGGTAAGTTATTGTTTTCCGATCCGAGGCCATAGGTCACCCAGGACCCCATGCTGGGGCGTCCCAGATTGGCAAAGCCGGTATACAGCAGCAATTGCGCCGGCGCGTGATTGAACTGGTCCGTATGGCAGGCTTTCAGGAATGCAATATCATCGGCGGATTTGGCCAGATGCGGCAGGTTATCCGAGATCCAGGCGCCGGATTCTCCGTGCTGGCGGAAGGTTGCCTGGGGACCGAGCATTTTGGGTACGCCCCGAATAAAAGCGAAGCGTTTGCCTTCCAGAAGAGAGGGAGGGCAATCCAGTCCGTCCAGTTTCTCCAGTTCCGGCTTGTAATCAAATAGCTCCAGTTGGGAGGGTGCTCCGGCCATATGCAGGAAGATGACCCTCTTGGCCCGCGGGGCAAAATGGGGGATGCCCAGGATGTTCTTGCCGGCCAAAGCATTCATGATCTGGCTATCCTGACCATCCGAACTACCACAACCCGTCAGTGCTCCCATGGCGAAAGCACCCAGTCCGGTAGCACACTGCTGCAGAAAATGCCGACGGGTATGGTGCCGGTGGTAGGTATGTTGAAGCTCATCAAATAATTTCATGGTAGTTGTTTATTCCTTAGTGATAAAGGCGTCGAGATTGAGGATCACATTAGCGACCACGGTCATCGCGGCCAGTTCGGCGCAATCTTTTTCCGCACAATCCGGTGGCGGTGTCTCCTGGGGTACGCTGTTGAAAAGTAACTGATCCTGGGGCGTCAGCAGATCCCTGGCGGCCTGCTGATCATCTTGGTAATCGGCCAGAGCGTCTTCGTATACTTGTTCCAGTTGTTGCAATTCCGATCCGGTGGGAACGCGGAAAATAGCTTTTTGAAAGATCGTTTGAATATTTTCATCAACACTGTCCGAAGTTTGGCTACCGGATCGGGCCATGGCCTGGGCGGCTTCCAGAAATACCGGATCATTCAGCGCTACCAACGCCTGTAGAGGCGTATTGGTCCGGATGCGGCGCACCACGCAGAACTCCCGGGAGGGCGCATCGAATGAAACCATCGACGGATAGGGACTGGTACGCCGCCAGTAGGTATACACCGCCCGGCGATAACGATCTTCGCCGGTACTCGGTACCCACTGGGCGCCGTTGTAGACGACCGACCAGATTCCGTCCGGTTGCGGTGGCATTACCGGAGGCCCGTACATTTTTTTACTCAACAGGCCACTCACCGCGAGGGTCTGATCCCGGACCTGCTCGGCACTCAAACGGACCCTGGGGCCGCGGGACAGCAAAATGTTATACGGGTCCTTTTCCAGTTTAGACGAGCTGACGTCCGAGGCCTGCCGGTAGGTAGCCGAACTGGCGATCTGACGAAGCAGGGCTTTTACACTCCACTGCTGGGTATGCATAAATTCGTAAGCCAGATAATCCAGCAGTTTCGGGTGGGAGGGCACGGAACCCTGACTACCGAAATCCTCGGAAGTTTCCACAATGCCCCGGCCGAATAACTGCTCCCAGAAACGGTTGACGGTTACCCGGGCGGTCAGCGGATTTTGGGGACTTACGATCCATTGTGCCAGATCCAGACGGTCCTGCATGGGTTCATCGGCCGACTCGGCAAAAACGCCGGGTACGTCCGGTTGGACGGTATCGCCGTGCACCAGCCAGTTGCCCCGCTCAAAGACGCGGGTAGTCCGCTGGTATTTGCCTTCACCTTCCATCATGACCGGCACGGATTTCACTCCGCGCGTATTCAGGATATCCGTAAGGGACGGTTGCAGGTCGCTGAAATTATCGTAGGGAGGTTGGTAGAAAACCATCCAGCCGATACTCAAATTGCCGCCCTGATCCGGGGCCGGAGTGTAAGAAAAATAGAGGTCGGCCGCATGGGGTTGCGGCTTAACCGGAAAAAATACCTGCCGGCCGCGATATTCTTTAGAGAGGGCAATTTCACTTACCAGCGGGCCGTCGCGTTTGTCTCTGCGTATGGTCAGGGTGCCACCGTCGGGTACGCCACCGAAGCTGATCAGCAGCAGGCTATCCTGCCCGATCAGGAAGTTAGGCAGCTTAACCAATCCCTCGGGATACATGACCAGCGTTTTGGTATCTCCGTGGGCGCTGTTTTCCAAAAATTCGAAATAGTGCGGATGCACTTTGGGTTCGGTAGTATGCAAAAGCTGAACGATGCTGGCTTCGGTCCGCTCGCGTTGTGCTTCGTCAATTCCCGGCAATTCCCGGATAAAATTGCGGATACTATCTAGCTGCAGGGAATCCGGACCTTGGTAATAGCGAAACCGCGGTGAGTCATGGTGGGTATCTTCATCCCGGCTGTTATTAAAAAAGGCATAAGACGTATAGAAATCTTCGTGCCGGATCGGATCGTAAGGATGGCTGTGGCACTGGACACAGTTCATGGTCGTACCCAGCCAAACGCCCCAGGTAGTATTGACCCGGTCGATGATGGCCTGCACCCGGTATTCTTCATTATCGGTACCACCTTCATCGTTACTCATGGAGTTGCGGTGAAAGGCCGTGGCCGTGTATTGATCGGCGGTGGGATTGGGGAGCAGGTCGCCGGCCAGTTGTTCTACGGTGAACTGATCATAATGCATATCCTGATTAAAAGCGCGGATGAGCCAGTCGCGGTAGTGCCAGATCTCCCGGTGGGCGTCCCGTTCGAAGCCTTTGGTATCGGCGTAGCGGGCCAGATCCAGCCAGTGGGAGGCCCAGTGCTCACCGAAAGCCGGGTCATTCAGGAGAGTGTCGATAACGGCCTGGTATTGCTCTTCACCGGGGTTTGCACAGTATTGGTCCACCAGGTCCGGTGCCGGGGGAAGCCCGATAAGGTCCAGGCTTAGCCGACGGATCAGACTGGCACAGTCTGCCGATTCGTTCGGATAGAGTCCTTCCTGTACGAGGCGACTGATCACGAATTGATCGATGCCATTATGGCCCCATTGGTCCGTATTACTTTCGGTATTTCCAGCGCTGACGGGGTAGGGCGGCAGTTCGGGCTTTTCGATTGATTCGTAGGCCCAGTGTTCTCCCCATTGGGCGCCTCCTTCGATCCACCGGGTGAGGATGTCGATCTCTTCCGGTGTGAGCGGATCGCCGTCCGGCGGCATGCGTACTTCCGGATCCTGATGGGTAATGCGACGGATCACTTCACTTTTTCCGGGCTTTCCCGGCACGACGGCTATGTGGCCTGATTCCCCTTCGGTGATCATTTCATCGCGAAACAAAAAACTGATACCTCCGCTCTTTTTAACCCCTCCGTGGCAGGCAATACATTTTTTGTTCAGCAGCGGTTTTACCTCAGAACTATAATCTACGCCGGAAGAAGAGGGCATTAAAACGTACAGCGCAATTATTCCAACAATACACAAAATAACGAAATACAGCAGCCGTCTGGAAATACCCATTGAAGATCTATTGAAAGGTTTTGAAGGAATAGTGCTTTCGAATTAACGTATACAAACTTATGGAAAGTGAAATCTAATGTCACAAACTATTAGTCTTTTTTTGAATTAGTCTGCTAAATTTTTTTAAAAAAAGGGGCATGTATATATATTGCAGGACAATAAATACGGATTGTTAAACGATAACAGCTTATTTATTAAAAATTTATCTATTTTTATTTGATGTTTTTTAACAGTCTCCCTACCACAGATAATTTACCCGATTATCACTTTTTGTCCTCTAGCAAACCAACTTACTGATCGATTAAATATTCTGCGAGATACCCTTACAATTCTGAACAGAGTCCTAGAATAAATTTACGATTTCTTATAACATTCGTGATAACGTACTTGACTGGATAAACCGATATACAGGGCATTCGGCGTGAGTATGCTTATCACTATTGCGGTTTTTCGGTTACCCTTAATGTACCTCATAAAGCAAATGATTAGATACAGAATTCCAGTTTTGGTTATCCTCGGATTGCTATCCGTTGAAATAGGGCAGGGGCAGATGCTTTATGAAGCTACTCGTTTCAGCCCACCTGAGAGCTGGTGGGCGCCAGAACACATCTTTGCTATTGCTACCTGGAATGATCCAGGGATCGAGCAGCTGTCACAAGCTGAAACCGACGGTCCCGATGGACTGGAATCGGCCGGAAATGACGATGAAGCAAATCCTTCCTTGCAAAATGGATCACTGTCGCTAAACACAGCACTATCACCTTATATTATACATCCTCGATTTCGCAACGAGGCGTCGGTAACGGCGGACAATACTGTAATCAACCGAGCTAATGTTTTCAAAACGGCCGGCGGGATGAGCAACTTTTTGCTTTTCCTGCTGGAGCCACTTTCCGTTTTAGAACGGGAAGAAAAGGAAAAATCTGAGGCTGGGATCAAAGCTGCTATTACTACTTTCGACTGCCCTCCTGCACTGACGGCTTCCTGTAGTATCGCCGAGCAGCCGGCTTACGCCAATCTGGCGGCATTGATCGCGGCCGGAGGAGATACCCTGTCAACATGCGGCATCGATGTTAATTCACTGACCGTGTTCAGTCAAACATCCGATAATGCCAGTTGTCCGGAGACCATAACCCGCATCTACCAGATAACCGACAGCTGTAGCGAGACTGCTCAGTGTACCCAGCTCATTACCGTTGACGATACCACCTTGCCCGTATGGAGCGGGGTGCCGGCCAATACAACTGTTTCCTGCGATAATGTTCCCGTGGCGGCCAGTCCGACTGCATCGGACAACTGTACCGCGACACCGGTAACGAGCTTTTCGGAAACCACTGCTGCCGGCAGTTGTACCGGTGAGTATACCCTGACCCGTACCTGGACGGCCACGGATGATTGTGGCAACATCGGTACGGCCACGCAGGTGATCACGGTTACCGACAATACGGCTCCGGTCCTGGCGGGCGTACCCGCCAATACGACGGCTTCCTGTGATAATATTCCCGCCGCGGCCAGTCCGACGGCCACGGATAATTGTACCGCTACCCCCGTGATCAGCCTTTCGGAAACTACTACCGCCGGACTTTGTACTGGAGATTATACCCTGACCCGCACCTGGACGGCCACGGATGACTGTGGAAATGTGGGGACGGCCACGCAGGTGATCACGGTTACCGATAATACGGCTCCGGTCCTGGCGGGCGTGCCGGCGAATACGACGGCTTCCTGCGATAACATTCCGGCGGCGGCCAGTCCGACGGCTACGGATAATTGTGACGGTTCACCTAACGTCACCCTTTTGGAAACGACTACCCCCGGCGCTTGCGATGGAGAATATGTACTGACGCGTACCTGGACGGCCACGGATGATTGCGGCAATAGTGTATCGGAGAGTCAGGATATTACGGTGAGCGACAATACGGACCCGGTATTCACCAGTGTGCCGGTCAACGCTACCGTGGAATGTGATAATATACCGACCAATGTCACCGTAACGGATAACTGCGATCCTTCCCCGACCGTCACTTTCGTGGATGCCATTACTCCCGGGTCTTGCTCGGGCACGTATACCCTGACGCGTACCTGGATCGCTACGGACGATTGTGGAAATGTAACCAACGTCAGCCGTACTTTCAATGTAGAAGATACCACGCCTCCGGTGATCAGCGGGGTGGCCGCCACTATAACCGTAGAGTGCGATGAGATCCCCACTACCGTTACGGCTACGGATAACTGCGATAACAACGTAGACATTACGTATACCGATTCTAACCAGATCCCCGGTTCCTGTGTCAATGAATATACGGTAACCCGTACCTGGACGGCCACG
Organism: Flavilitoribacter nigricans DSM 23189 = NBRC 102662; assembly: GCF_002646595.1. Lineage (GTDB taxonomy): Bacteria > Bacteroidota > Bacteroidia > Chitinophagales > Saprospiraceae > Flavilitoribacter > Flavilitoribacter nigricans. The sequence goes on along the minus strand of NZ_PDUD01000003.1, from coordinate 9,776 downwards.
GATGATTGTGGTAATACCACTACGGCTACCCAGACGATTAACGTTTTTGATAATACAGATCCGGTAATCCTGAACGCCGGGAAAACCAATGCTACCTGTGATAATATTCCCCTGCCCTCCAGCGTCACCGCCACGGATAACTGTAGCCCGGCACCAACGCTGACCTACACGGAATCGATTAACCCGATCGGTAACTGTTCCGGCTTTAAATACTACGAGATCACCAGAAACTGGACGGCCACGGATGCCTGCGGTAATTCCGTATCGACCAGCCAGAAGATCAGTATTTCGGAATCCAACACGCCTCCGGTCATTGTTTGTCCACCCAATACCTCGGTGAGTTGCCCGGCCAATATTCCCAATCCGGATCTCTCCTCGGTGACTGCTTACGACGATTGTAGCGTAGGGAGTGTGGATGTGGACTTTGTTAGTGATAATCGCCGGGGTTTTACCTATGAGACCGAGACCTCCTGTCCGGATACACTTTTTCGGGTCTATAGCGCGACCGATGACTGTGGCAATGTAGTTACCTGCGAGCAGGCTATCCGGATCGATGATTCCTGTGATCCCACTTTTGAATGTCCGCTTTGTGATCCCGATGTGCCACACTACGTGGCGGATCTGAGTGGAGATCCCGATGGGGTTTGGATCTCCCCACAGGATTCCCGGGAGGGCTATTGCTGCGGTGCGGTCTGGCCGGATCGCTGTATTTCCTTTACCGTCATATTAGACGAGTTGGCGGTGGGGATTATCTTCGATTTCTATTCGGGGGCGGAGCCTTCCGGGGCTATGTTCTACCAGATAGAATGTAATGAGCCTACACCGGTGGGAGAAGATATCTGTCTGCCCGGTGGAGAAACCTATTTTGTGACTTTCTGCAAACCGGGTAACAACCCGAATGAATATTCGATCACTTCCATTCCGGGGATCATTGTGGCCGATGACGTAGTGACGCGGCAGGACTGTGATCAGCCGATTGAAGTAACGGGCCCGGATCCCAGTTCGATCTACTGGACGGATCTGACCGGAGGTGGTATTTACCTCGATTATCTCGAGTGTATCGGTACCGGTGGCGCCTGTGACATAGTGGCGGTCACTCCGGATGAAAATGCTCCCCAGTTCATCGAATATGAGGTTTGTGGATCGCCGGACCCTTCTGTATTTACCTGTACGACTGCTTTCGAAGTTTGTGATCAGGTAACGGTAGAAGTGGTTTTTTTCCCTGAGGTAATTATCGAACCCAATCCTTTGGTCTTTTGTCTGGAAGACGCCGAAGAAGTGACAGGGACCCTGGTCGGTCCCTTTCGATCGACCTATTCCATGGAATGGTTCAGCGGGCCGGACGGCACTGGTTCCTCGCTCGCGAGTGCTTCCAGTGCCACGGAGTTAAGTTTTGTTCCTACCCAGTCGGGCACCTATTCTCTGGTAGTGATTGATGAGAACCGCCCCGATTGTGCGATGGAAACCTTCAATGTCGATATCCTGGTAGATCCTTATCCGGTAGTGGACCTTGGAGATAACCCCTCAATTTGTTTGGGGGAATCCGTGACTTATGATTTTGAAGATGGAAATACTTACGTTTGGTCTCCAGCGACAGGCGTCGTTCAGGGAGCCGATCCTTCGATCTGGACGGTGACTCCGGGAGCAGGTACCACCGTGTATACGGTGACCGCTACTTCGCCGAATGGTTGCGAAACGGTGGCTACGGTAGAATTTACCGTGCTGGAATGTTTGGCTTGTCCGGGTCCTCTGACGGCCTGTTTCATAGAAGATCTTCCGGCCTATCCCACCGTAACCGACTTCCTGAATGCGGGAGGATACATTAATTATCCCTGTACGGTCCCCGAAAATGGTATTGCTTACGCGGACTTAAGTGATGGCAATACCTGCCCGGAGATCATTACCCGAACCTATACCATTACGGATGAGTGTGGCAATGATGAATCCTGTGATCAGATCATTACGCTGAGTGATGATGTTTTGCCGACGATGACCTGTCCGACCGGCCTGGATCGGTACTGTGAAGACGGGCCCGATCTGAGCTATGCCACCTATGCGGAGTTCATTGCGGCCGGTGGCTCGGCAGCGGATAATTGTGGAATAGATGAAGCCTCTTTCATTCTCGTTGGTGAAACTACGGACAACGGGGTTTGCCCGGAAACGATTACCCGTACTTACCAGGTAGCCGATTTTTGCGCACAAACCGTCCAGTGTACGCAGACTATTGAGATCAATGATATTATCCCGCCGGTATTGACCTGCCCGGATGCGGAAACGGTAGAATGTACTACCGGCGTACCCGCTGCAGACATCAGTCTGGTCACCGCAACGGACAATTGTAATACGGTAACGATCACTTTCGTGAGCGATGTATCGGACGGTGGAAGCTGTCCGGAGATCATTACGCGGACCTATCGCGGCACGGATGATTGCGGTAATTTTACGGATTGTACGCAATTGATCACGATTAATGATATCACGGCGCCGGTAATCACCTGTCCGGTAGCCGAATCGGTAGAGTGTAATGCCGACTTCCCACTTGCGGATATCACCCTGGTGACGGCGACGGACAATTGCACTAACGTAACGGTAACTTTTGTGAGTGATGTGTCGGATAACGCGAGCTGCCCGGAGACCTTTACCCGTACCTACCGGGCAACGGATGATTGCGGCAATTTTACCGACTGTACCCAACTGATCACGCTTGACGACACGACCAACCCGGTAGTAACGGGACCGGATGATCTTACGGTCGAAGCTTGTGATATTACCGGCGGTCTGGCGGATTATTCCGAGACGCCGGTAGACATTTCCGGTCAGGAAGCGACCTACGGTCTGACGATCACGGAAGCTTGTACGTATACCACCACTTATGTAGATACCCAGGCGGGTACCTGCCCGATCGTGATCACGCGGACCTTCACGGTGACCGATGAATGCCTGAATGTTGGTACCGTTTTGCAAACGATCACCATCGATGATACCATCAATCCGGTAGTGACGGCACCGGATGATGATACGATCGAGGCCTGTGAAGTAACGATTGGCCTGACTGATTATTCCGAAACTCCGGTAGATATTACCGGTCAGGAGGCTGCTTACGGAGTTACGGTTACGGAAGCCTGTAACTACACGCTCACCTATGTGGATACGCAGACCGGCACCTGTCCGGTCGTGATCACCCGGACTTTCACGGTTACGGATGAATGCCTGAATGTTGGTACGGATACACAGACCATTACTATTGGTGATACGACCGATCCGGTAGTAACGGCTCCGGATGATGATACGATCGAGGCTTGCGATGTAACTACTGGTCTGCCGGATTACTCCGGGACGCCGGTCGATATTACAGGACAGGAAGCTGCTTATGGATTAACGGTGACGGAAGCGTGTAACTATACCACGACTTATGTGGATACCCAAACGGGTACGTGCCCAATCGTGATTACGCGGACCTTTACAGTCACGGATGAGTGCTTGAATGAAGGCTCCGATACCCAAACGATCACCATCGATGATACCACCAATCCGGTAGTCACCGCTCCGGATGATGATACCATTGAAAATTGTGATGTGTCAAACGGTTTAACTGATTATTCCGAAACCCCGGTAGACATCACGGGCCAGGAAGCCGCTTACGGCGTTACAGTGACGGAATCGTGTAACTATACACTCACCTATGTGGATACCCAGACGGGTACCTGCCCGATCGTGATCACCCGGACTTTCACGGTTATCGATGAGTGCCTCAACCAGGGCGTGGACGTACAAACCATCACCATCGATGATACGACTAACCCGGTAGTAACGGCTCCGGATGACGACACCATTGAAGCGTGTGATATTGCCGGCGGCCTGACGGATTACTCTGAGACTCCGGTAGACATCAGCGGCCAGGAAGCTGCTTATGGATTAACGGTTACGGAAGCTTGTAACTATACCACAACTTACGTGGATACCCAGACGGGGACCTGTCCGATCGTTATTACCCGGACTTTCACGGTTATCGATGAGTGCCTCAACCAGGGCGTGGACGTGCAAACCATCACTATTGACGATACGACTAATCCGGTGGTAACGGCACCGGATGATGACACTATTGAAGCTTGTGATATTGCCGGTGGCCTGACGGATTACTCTGAAACTCCGGTAGACATCAGCGGCCAGGAAGCTGCTTACGGGCTGACGGTGACCGAGGCGTGTAACTACAGCACAACTTACGTGGATACCCAAGCCGGCACCTGCCCGATCGTAATCACGCGGACTTTCACCGTTACGGACGAGTGTCTCAACCAGGGCGTGGATGTACAAACCATCACCATCGACGACACGACTAACCCGATTGTAACGGCTCCGGATGATGATACGATCGAGGCTTGCGAGGTAAATACTGGTCTGGCGGATTACTCCGAGACGCCGGTAGATATTACCGGTCAGGAAGGTGCTTACGGCCTCACGATCACGGAAGCTTGTAACTATACGACCACTTATGTGGATACGCAAACGGGCACCTGTCCGGTAGTAATTACCCGGACTTTTACGGTGACCGACGAGTGTTTGAACGAAGGCACGGATACGCAGACCATCACTATTGGTGATACCACTGATCCGGTAGTAACCGCTCCGGATGATGATACCATTGAAGCGTGCGATATTGCCGGTGGCCTGGCGGATTATTCTGAGACTCCGGTGGATATTACGGGGCAAGAAGCAGCCTATGGCCTTACTATCACGGAAGCTTGTAACTATACCACCACTTACGTAGATACCCAAGCCGGTACCTGTCCGATTGTAATCACGCGGACTTTTACCGTAACGGATGAATGTCTCAATCAAGGGACGGATACGCAGACCATCACCATCGATGATACCACTAACCCGGTAGTAACTGCTCCGGATGATGACACGATTGAAGCTTGTGATATTGCCGGTGGTCTGGCTGATTACTCCGAGACTCCGGTGGATATTACGGGCCAGGAAGCGGCCTATGGTCTTTCCATTACGGAAGCCTGTAACTATACGACCACTTACGTGGACACGCAGGCCGGTACCTGTCCGATCGTAATCACGCGGACTTTTACCGTAACGGATGAGTGTCTCAATCAAGGCACGGATACGCAAACCATCACCATCGATGATACGACTAATCCGGTAATAACGGCCCCGGATGATGACACCATTGAAGCGTGCGATATTGCCGGTGGCCTGACGGATTATTCTGAGACGCCAGTAGACATTAGCGGTCAGGAAGCCGCTTATGGACTAACGGTTACAGAAGCGTGTAATTATACCACGACTTACGTGGACACGCAGGCCGGTACCTGCCCGATCGTAATCACGCGGACTTTTACCGTAACGGATGAGTGCCTCAATCAAGGCACGGATACGCAGACCATTACAATTGATGATACGACTAATCCGGTAGTAACCGCCCCGGATGATGACACCATTGAAGCGTGTGATATTGCCGGCGGCCTGACGGATTACTCTGAGAATCCAGTAGACATTAGCGGCCAGGAAGCTGCTTATGGATTAACGGTTACGGAAGCTTGTAACTATACCACGACTTATGTTGATACCCAGACGGGTACCTGTCCGATCGTTATTACCCGGACTTTCACGGTTACGGATGAATGTCTCAACCAGGGCGTGGATGTGCAAACCATCACCATCGATGATACCACTAACCCGGTAGTAACTGCTCCGGATGATGACACCATTGAAGCCTGTGATATTGCTGGTGGCCTGACGGATTACTCTGAAACTCCGGTGGACATCAGCGGGCAGGAAGCTGCTTACGGGCTGACGGTTACCGAGGCGTGTAACTACACCACAACTTACGTGGATACCCAGGCGGGCACCTGCCCAATCGTAATCACGCGGACCTTCACGGTTACCGACGAGTGTCTCAACCAGGGCGTGGATGTGCAAACCATCACCATCGACGACACGACTAACCCGATTGTAACGGCCCCGGACGATGATACGATCGAGGCTTGCGAGGTGACTACGGGCTTGGCGGATTACTCCGAGACGCCGGTAGATATTAGCGGCCAGGAAGGTGCTTATGGCCTCACGATCACGGAAGCCTGTAACTATACGACCACTTATGTGGATACGCAGACGGGCACCTGTCCGGTAGTGATTACCCGTACTTTTACGGTGATCGACGAGTGTTTGAACGAAGGAACGGATACGCAGACCATCACGATTGGCGATACTACCGATCCAGTAGTAACGGCCCCGGATGATGATACGATTGAAGCGTGCGATATTGCTGGTGGTCTGACGGATTACTCCGAGACGCCGGTAGACATTACGGGGCAAGAAGCGGCCTATGGTCTTACTATCACGGAAGCTTGTAACTACACTACGACTTACGTGGATACCCAGGCCGGCACCTGCCCAATTGTGATCACGCGGACTTTTACCGTAACGGATGAATGTCTCAATCAAGGGACGGATACGCAGACCATAACCATCGATGATACGACTAATCCGGTGGTAACCGCACCAGATGATGACACCATTGAAGCCTGTGATATTGCCGGCGGCCTGACGGATTACTCTGAGAATCCAGTAGACATTAGCGGCCAGGAAGCTGCTTATGGATTAACGGTTACGGAAGCTTGTAACTATACCACGACTTATGTTGATACCCAGACGGGTACCTGTCCGATCGTTATTACCCGGACTTTTACCGTAACGGATGAGTGTCTCAATCAAGGCACGGATACGCAAACCATTACCATCGATGATACGACTAATCCGGTAGTAACCGCACCGGATGATGACACCATTGAAGCTTGTGATATTGCCGGTGGCCTGGCGGATTATTCCGAGACGCCGGTAGACATTAGCGGCCAGGAAGCTGCTTATGGATTGACGGTGACGGAGGCGTGTAACTACACAACGACCTACGTGGACACCCAAGCCGGCACCTGTCCAATCGTCATCACGCGGACCTTCACGGTTACCGATGAGTGTTTGAATGTCGGTACGGATGTGCAGACGATCACGATTGATGATACGACTAATCCGGTAGTAACCGCCCCGGATGATGGCACCATTGAAGCGTGCGATATTGCCGGTGGCTTGACTGATTATTCTGAAACTCCGGTAGATATTAGCGGCCAGGAAGCTGCTTACGGGTTGACGGTGACTGAGGCGTGTAACTACACGACAACTTATGTAGATACCCAGGCCGGCACCTGCCCCATCGTAATCACGCGAACCTTCACCGTTACGGACGAGTGTCTCAACCAGGGCGTGGATGTACAAACCATCACCATCGACGACACGACTAACCCGATTGTAACGGCTCCGGGCGATGATACGATTGAAGCCTGCGATGTAGCCACGGGATTAGCGGATTACTCTGAAACCCCGGTAGATATTACGGGTCAGGAAGCGGCTTACGGAGTTACGGTTACCGAAGATTGCAACTATACACTCACTTATGTAGATACGCAAACCGGCACTTGCCCGGTAGTGATTACGCGGACCTTCACCGCGATTGATGAGTGTCTTAACCAAGGCACGGATACGCAAACGATCACGATTGGCGATACGACGGATCCGGTAGTTACCGCTCCGGGAGATGATACGATTGAAGCCTGCGATGTCGCTACGGGATTAGCGGATTATTCTGAGACCCCGGTAGACATCACGGGTCAGGAAGCGGCCTACGGAGTAACGGTCACCGAAGACTGCAACTATACCCTTACTTATGTTGACTCTCAAACGGGAACTTGCCCGGTAGTGATCACGCGTACCTTTACCGCAATCGATGAATGTTTAAATGAAGGCACGGATACGCAAACGATCACGATTGGTGATACGACCGATCCGGTGGTAACGGCTCCGGGCGATGATACGATTGAAGCGTGCGATGTAGCCACGGGTCTGGCCGATTATTCTGAAACCCCAGTAGATATTACGGGGCAGGAAGCGGCCTACGGTGTAATGGTCACCGAAGACTGCAACTATACCCTTACTTATGTTGACTCTCAAACGGGAACTTGCCCGGTAGTGATCACGCGTACCTTTACCGCAATCGATGAATGTTTAAATGAAGGCACGGATACGCAAACGATCACCATTGGAGATACGACCGATCCGGTAGTAACGGCCCCGGGCGATGATACGATTGAGGCTTGCGATGTAGCTACGGGATTAGCAGATTATTCTGAGACGCCAGTGGATATTACGGGTCAGGAAGCCGCTTACGGGGTGACGGTTATCGAAGATTGTAATTATACCCTCACTTATGTTGACTCTCAAACCGGCACCTGCCCGGTAGTAATTACGCGGACCTTCACCGCCATTGATGAGTGTCTTAACCAAGGCACGGATACGCAAACCATCACGATTGGTGATACGACGGATCCGGTAGTAACGGCCCCGGGCGATGATACGATCGAGGCGTGCGATGTAGCTACAGGTCTTACTGATTATTCAGAAACGCCGGTTGATATCACCGGACAGGAAGTCGCTTACGGAGTGACGGTTACCGAAGATTGCACCTATACACTCACTTATGTGGATACGCAAACCGGTACTTGCCCGGTAGTCATAACCCGGACCTTTACCGCGATTGATGAATGCCTCAACCAGGGTACCGATACCCAAACGATCACGATTGGCGATACGACCGATCCGGTAGTAACCGCCCCGGGCGATGATACCATTGAAGCTTGTGATGTAGCTACGGGGCTGGCTGATTACTCAGAAACTCCAGTAGATATTACGGGTCAGGAAGCAGCCTACGGAGTAACGGTTACGGAAGATTGCACCTATACACTCACTTATGTAGATACGCAAACCGGCACCTGTCCGGTCGTGATCACTCGGACGTTCACCGCCATCGATGAATGTTTGAATGAAGGCACTGATACCCAAACAATCACCATTGGTGATACCACCGATCCGGTGGTAACGGCTCCGGGCGATGATACGATTGAGGCTTGTGATGTCGCTACGGGCTTGGCGGATTATTCTGAGACCCCGGTAGATATTACGGGTCAGGAAGCGGCTTACGGAGTTACGGTTACCGAAGATTGCAACTATACCCTTACTTATGTAGATACGCAGACTGGCACCTGCCCGATCGTCATTACGCGGACCTTTACCGCGATTGATGAGTGTTTGAATGAAGGCACCGATACGCAAACCATCACGATTGGAGATACGACTGATCCGGTGGTAACGGCCCCGGGAGATGATACGATTGAGGCGTGTGATGTAGCTACGGGTCTTGCGGATTACTCTGAGACGCCGGTAGATATTACGGATCAGGAAGCAGCTTACGGGGTAACGGTTACGGAAGATTGTAACTATACACTCACTTACGTTGACTCTCAAACGGGAACTTGCCCGGTAGTGATCACACGGACCTTCACCGCCATTGATGAGTGTCTCAACCAAGGAACGGATACGCAAACGATCACGATTGGTGATACGACCGATCCGGTGGTAACGGCCCCAGGAGATGATACGATTGAAGCTTGCGATGTAGCTACGGGCCTTGCGGATTATTCTGAGACGCCGGTAGATATTACGGGTCAGGAAGCCGCTTACGGAGTGACGGTTACCGAAGATTGCAACTATACCCTTACTTATGTAGATACGCAGACTGGCACCTGCCCGATCGTCATTACGCGGACCTTCACCGCCATCGATGAGTGCTTGAATCAAGGCACGGATACCCAAACGATCACCATTGGTGATACGACGGATCCGGTGGTAACGGCTCCGGGCGATGATACGATTGA
>NZ_PDUD01000029.1 GCF_002646595.1 Flavilitoribacter nigricans DSM 23189 = NBRC 102662 | reverse complement strand
ATCAACAGCCGCGTAACGGTTGCTGAGGCATACGGAAGCAACGACGAGCTGATGGATCTGGCGATCAACTTCGGTAACGGTGAGGTAGTATCTGCCGGCTTCGAGCTGGGTCAGAACGCTCCTAACCCATTCCGTTCTCAGACGACGATCAACTACAACCTGCCAGAATCTGCTGACGTGACCTTCACGATCACTGACGCTGCTGGTAAACTGCTGCAAGTACTGCGTACTTCTGGCGTACAAGGCAAAAACGTTCTGACGCTTGAGCGTAAGGACCTGCCTGCAGGTGTGTTGTTCTACACGCTGACTACTGATGACTTCACTGCAACCAAATCAATGATTGTAGAGTAAGCCATCTGCACGGATCAACAGGCAATTCAACATTGCCTGTTGATCGTGTGCAGAAAGGGCCGCCGGCATTGCGCCGAGCGGCCCTTTCTGCTTTTATACGGGTTTGGCTGGAATCCATTGAAAGTGAATGGCGATAAAGAAACGGGTTATAATCTCGACTTAAGCATTTTCAAGGATAGGATTTAGTGCCCTTGCAAAGCAGTAACCTGATTTTAAAGTGGATTTCGCGTCATGTATATCTCCAGAGCTATGCCCTTCCCCGATCTGATCTCCATCATGCGGCTACAAATATTTCGGGGATATGCCCTTATCCACCTCAGTGGCGTAGCTGCGAATTATATGTAGATCAGCAACGGGTTTTGTATTGAAGGGCGTAATCCTGGCCATGTATTGATCTGAAATGTCCGTTTTCCTATTCTATTTACCGGACGCAACATGAAATGCTAAAGTGGAGATAATGGTGTGACGTCTTGTCTATTGATCCTGGATCAACAGATCTCCTGAACGATTTTTTCCTGAATATTACCCGTAAAGATCACTCAAGTCCTCAAATCGGCGAGCCGGCCTGCTCAATGCCCGTCATTATTGGTCAGGCCACTGATGACCGGGCATAGAAATATACCAACCAATCTTGGGCCAATACCGGTCATTATGGTCATTTTCCAAAGAAATGCACCTGAACTCAACTTATTAAAAAGGAAAGAAAATCGCCATCCTATCCCCTAAGGTTTCATCACAAATTTCGCTAACGCATCCGCAATCTTCCGGTCATTACTCAGGCGGGGCACCTTATTCTGGCCACCCAGCTTTCCCTGAGTTTTCATGTATTCTCGGAAAGCGTCCCTTTGGAGTGGACGGATCACCAGCGGACGCAGGATATTACCTGCGATCAGATCCTCGTAGTAGATGTTTTGCTTTACCATTTCCTGATCCAGCTCCCGGGAGAAATCATCCAGCTTATTGGGCGTCTGATCAAATTCGATAAACCATTCGTGGTAGGGTAGGGAACCGTCCGCGGGATTGACCTGCGGCGCTACGGTGAATTCGACTACTTTGATATTATGGCGGCGGGTTACGGCGAGGAGCGCTTCTTCCACTTCCTTACCGATCACGTGCTCCCCGAAAGCGGAAATGTAGTGTTTGATCCGTCCGGTTACCCGGAGCCGGTAGGGTTGGGTACTGGTGAAAGCCACCGTGTCGCCGATGTTGTAACCCCAGAGACCGGCATTGTTATTGATAATGATGGCGTAGTTTACATCGGTCTTTACTTCGTCGAGCTTCAGGCGGGTGGGGTTCTCGTTGAAGATCTCTTCGGCGGGGATAAATTCAAAAAATATTCCGGAATCGGCGTTCAGCAGCAGGTCCGGTATTTCCGGATCATCCTGAAAGGCGATGAATCCTTCGGAAGCCGGATAAGTCTCCAGACTCGGGATGCGTTCGCCTACCAGTTCTTCCAACTTATCCCGGTAAGGTTCGAAGTTGACGCCCCCGTAAACGAACATGGAGTAATTCGGAAAGATCTCTTTAATGGTCGATTTTCCGGTATGTTCCAGCAATCGCTCGTAGTACATCTGAACCCAGGGCGGGATCCCGCTGATCAGGCGCATATCCTGATTGACCGTTTCGGTAACGATCTTTTCCAGCTTTTCTTCCCAGGCTTCAATGCAGTTGGTCGCGTAGCTGGGCAACTGATTGGTGCGCAACCAGGACGGTACCTGGTGATTGACGATCCCGGATAAACGACCGGTGGGGATACCGGCAACCTTTTCCATTTCGGGGCTACCCGAGAGAAATATCATCTTTCCGTCGAGCCAGTCTCCGTGGCCGGTTCGCGCAAAATAATTGAACAGCGCATTGCGGGCGCTCCCGAAGTGATTGGGTAAGCTATCGTTAGTCAGCGGAATGTATTTAACTCCCGAGGTGGTGCCGGAAGTTTTGGCGAAATAGGCCGGAAATCCCTTCCAGAGGACGTCGGCTTCTCCGTTCTTGATCCGTTCGATATACGGTTTCAGGCCTTCGTAATCCCGGATGGGCACGTGCTGCTTGAAATCATCGTAACTATCGATGTATTCAAATTCGTGTTCTTTACCAAAAGCCGTCTTTTTTCCAGTTTGGATTAATTCCTTAAAAATGGCCTGTTGCGCTTCTACTGCTTTTTTGGAAGAGCGCTTGATGTCCCTGGCCACTTTTTTGGCAATTGGCTTAATTAGCAAAGATTTGAATCCCATATAGCTGCAACGATAAAATAAAATTGGTCGCCAAAGTTAGGGAAAAAACTATTAATGGAATAATGCGATTTGGTACTAAGTAAACTCCCCGTTAAGATGCAGCAATACATTGCGGGGATGTGGGGCGGAGAACCCTTTCGGAATTAATGACAAAATACCGGCTGCCCCAGTGCTTCCCACAATTCCAGGCTGCGCGGGATTTGCAGTAATAGTCCGCGCCAGATGAGCAGAATGGCCAGTGCAAACAGCACGATAGGATAAAAACGGGTGAAAACGGAGCGAATGCCGGGTTTCAGCCAGAGACCCGACCACACCACCGCGATCATTAACGGGAAGGTGCCCAGCCCGAATGAGGCCATATAGAACATGCCCTGCCAGACGTGCTCGGCGGTGAGGGCTCCGATGATGGCGAGATAGACGAGGCCGCAGGGCAGGATACCGTTGAGCAGACCGACCCAGAAGATGGACCGGTTGCCGTGTTGCTGCAGCCGTTTACCCAGTTGCTGCCGTAGTCGCAAATAGGCACCGGACAGAAAACTGTTGGATAAAAGGGTACGCTCCGGATTGATAAGGGAGAAGCTGACCAGCAATAAGAAAATGCCCATTCCGATCGATACGACCCGCTGCCAGCCGGCCAGGAAGAGGCCTTTGCCCAGCAGACCGAAAATGAGGCCGATCAGGCTATAGGTGATCAGCCGGCCGAGGTTGTAAAGCAGGATACTCTTAAGCCGCCCCCAACGCGTATCTTCCGGGTAGGGCAGGGACAGGGCAATAGGGGCACACATGCCCGCGCAGTGCAGACTTCCCAATAAACCCATGCTGAAAGCGGCCCAGTAAAACATATCGCAGCGGATTAAAGGGATCGGATACCGAAATTCCGGTACCCGATACCCATTACCTAAATACTAATATTCACTTCCTGATAGTAAGGGGTGCTCCCGGATTGCCAATCGATCTTGATGGTCCAAAGTCCCGGATGGAGGTCTTTGGTATCGTATTCCAGCAGATTTTTTCCGGAGAGCTGAAAGGGTACGGTAAAGTCCTCGTCCTGATTTACCGGACGGTAGAAGGTAACTTCCCCTTCGATCTGCTCAAATCCTTCGGGAAACAGGATCGAGAGGGCTTTAGCCTCCCGGTCTTTCCATACCTTTAGCGGCTGAGCCAGTTGCTGACTATTGGCCAGTTTCTCGTAATGCTCCTGGTACTGGAGATCTTTTTCGTAATATTTTTCCGTAACCAGGCTGTGATCGTATTTGGTACTCTGCACTACTACGGCCACCAATGAACAGGCAAAGAGACCGTAGAAAAGTGCAAGGCCATGTCCCCAGTTGAATTTCATAATTGTGGTTTTTGCGGTATCAGCCTTTTCCTGCGGTAGCCGGAAGAAGGCATCTGATACCCAGTCATTATTTAACCGGTCCAAAAAAGTTCGTTTTCACCTCATCGACCACGGTCTCCCCCGAGATCACCTGTACCCGAATGGTCGTTTTGTTGCCGTCCAGTTCACTTTTTGGCATGTCGATGAATAGTGCTCCTTCCACTTCGCCGTTGGGCGGCACCTCGGGAGATTCATTACCGACCAGCCGGATCCCTCCGTACTCTCCGACCAGCGAAAAGTTTACCGGGAGCGCTTCGCCGGTTTTATTGGTCAAATGGTAATTATACAGGTTGCTGATGGTCTTTTCGTCCACTTCCTGGAACAGCATTCCCGGTGTGCGCAGCAGCAGCGTATCTACATCTGAACGATTGGTAAACAGGAATACTTCCAGACCGACGAGCAAGAATAAAACCACCGAGTAGGCAATAGCCCGGGGCGTAAATATCTTGCGTTCGCCGCTAACGATACCGTTGTAGGAATCGTATCGGATCAGCTCCTTCGGGCGATCGATCTTCTCCATCACTTCATCGCAGGCATCCATGCAGGCGGTACAGTTGACACATTCCAGCTGAGTGCCGTTCCGGATATCGATACCGGTGGGGCAGACCTGAACGCAAAGTTTGCAATCAATGCAATCACCCAGGGCCAGTTGGGTGGGATCCGGTTCCTGTCCGGCTTTCGGACGGCGGTATTTCCCCCGGGGTTCGCCACGCTGAAAATCGTAGGCAACCACGAGGGAATCCTGATCGAGCAGTACCCCCTGCAGCCGGCCGTAGGGGCAGATCGTTACACATACCTGTTCCCGCAGGACCGAGAATACCCCATAAAAGGCACCCGAAAAGAGCAACATGGCAATGAAGCCTCCCAGGTGCTCTTCCACCGGCTCAGTGGCGATCTTGATCACTTCATCGATCCCGATAATGTAAGCCAGGAAAGTATTGGCTACCAGTACGGCGATGGCAAAGAAGATGATCTGCTTTCCGACTTTTTTGATGATCTTCTCCCGCGTCCAGGGGGCTTTGTCCAATCGGCGTTGTGCATTGGCGTCGCCCTCGATCCAGTATTCGATCTTGCGGAAAACCATTTCCATGAAGACAGTTTGCGGACAGATCCAGCCGCAAAACAAGCGGCCGAAAACGACCGTGAACAAGGCGATAAAGATGATCATGATCAACATCGCCAGTACAAAAAGGTAAAAATCCTGTGGTGCAAAGTGCAGGCCAAACAGGATGAAACGTCTTTCCAGAACATTGAAGAGCAGCAACGGTTCTCCGCCGACCTTTATCCACGGCATGCCGAACAGAAAGGCCAGGAAAAACCAGCTCAGATAGGTCCGGGCGTTGGTATATGGGCCCTTGGGCTTTTTGGGGTACATCCAGATCCGTTTACCGGATTGGTCTACAGTCGCAATGTGATCCCGGAAGCTGTCTGCCTCTATGTCCGCCAAATACTTATCTACCTCTGATTGATTCATTTTTCTACTGAAATTTGGTGTGGATGTTCAGGTTCCGGGTTTTCTTGGGTGGAAATGTGCTAACGTGCTAACGTGTGAATGTGTGAAAGTTTGAATGTGTTGGGGTGTTGTGGTGTTGGGGTGCAGAGATCAGTTTTGGCACCCCAACACCTTGTTCGATCTTTATTTCATGCCTATGATGGTATCACGGGCGGCGCCGGATTCTACCGGACCGTCGTACAGTTCACCCTGTGGTTCTTTGCCATTTGGTGGATTGGTGCCCTGCAGGGTCAGGATATAGCTGGCTACTTCCTGGATCTCGCGGGCCCGCAATTGATCTTTCCAGGGGATCATCCCCTTTTCGATCACACCGTACTTGATCGTTTTGAATACGTCGTTAATGCTACCTCCGTGCAGCCAGTACTGGTCCGTCAGGTTGGGACCGACCCCACCTTCCCCGGCCTGTCCGTGACAGGCAGCACATTTACCGATAAAGACGTCTTTACCGGCCGCCAGCGGAGCTTCTTCCGCCAGCAGGGTGACGTTATTTTCGTTAACCTGATCGGCCTGCCGGGATACGAAGGCCGCAACGGCTTCTTCGGCTTCTTCCATTTCGGCTTCGTACTGTGCGATCTGTAATTTACCCTGGTCCATGACGTGGTAGTAGGTCATGTAGATCACCCCGAAAGCGATGGTGATGTAGAACATGGCTACCCACCAGGGCGGCAGCTGATTGTCGAGCTCTTTAATGCCGTCGTAATCGTGATCCAGTTGAATGTCTTTTTCTTTTTCAACCGGTACGTACGCAGTCCACTTCTTGTACATTCTGGTCCAGAAGCTCTGCGTCGGCCGTTTGGCGGCAGCTTTGAATTCTTCCAGGCCTTTCTCCTGGTAGATGCGGCTCAATTGTGCACTGGCCAGCGTGCGGAACATGGAGAACATACCCACAACGGCCAGCACGATAATGGAAAAGATAAAAAAGAGTCCAAAGTTCTGATAGATCAGATCCAGCACGGTGCCCCCGGCGGCGCTGCTTTGGGCCGTCGCCAGAGCGGGCAGGCTAAATAGGATTAGGATATAGGAAATACGGGATATCATGAGTCGTGATTTTATGGTTGACGGTTGAGGATTTTTTTTGACGGTTGATGGTTGACGGTCGACGGTTGATGGTTGACGGTCTAGGGTCGACGGTCGACGCGGGTCACGATTAATCCTCTAATGGCAAATTGGACATCTTATCGATGTAAGTTGGACGTTTCTTGATCGCGTAGATCGTTACCAGGATAAAGAAAACGAAGAACAAGAGGAACGGGCCGAGGGCCAACCAGTCCAGGTCACCAGCTTTTTCTATGATATATTTGAACATGATTTTTTTAGTTTGGGGTTTTCGGTGCCCGGCTGCTTTGCCGTACCGGGAACCGAAAACCAGTGAAACGCTTTAAGTTCGAATACCCATCCGGCTTATTGGCCGGCCTGCGGCTGCGGTTGAATATCCGTACCGAGTCTTTGCAGGTATGCGATCAGGGCAATGATCTCTTTTTGTTCGAGATTTTCCTGTTCAATGCCGTCGGCTCTCAGGCTTTCGGCTACTTGGGCGGCCTGACGTTGCAGGTCGGCCACCGCTTCGGCTTCAAAGCCTTCCGGATAAGGAGTGCCGAGTTTGCGCAGGGCCTTGATCTTATCCGCCGTCATATCGGTATCCAGGTCGTCGGTGATCAGCCAGGGATAAGTCGGCATGATGGAACCCGGTGACATACTTTCCGGCAGCAACATGTGGTTGTAGTGCCAGCTGTCAGGATATTTTCCACCGACGCGGTGCAGGTCCGGACCCGTACGTTTCGAACCCCAGAGGAAAGGCCGGTCGTAGATGAACTCTCCGGATTTGGAGTATTCACCGTAGCGAACGGTTTCCGAACGGAACGGCCGTACCATCTGGGAGTGACAGCTCAGACAGCCTTCCCGGATGTAGAGGTCACGTCCTTCCAGTTCGAGGGGAGTATATGGTTTTACCGCTTCGATCTTCGGTACATTTTCGTCTACCAGGGCCATCGGGAAGAATTCCACCAGACCACCGATCAGGATCGCGATGGTAGACAGTACCAGCAGCGTGATCGGCTTCCGCTCGATGCGGCGGTGCAGGCTTTCTTTACCGTGGGCTGCTGCTACCGGACGGGCCGGAGCTTCCGCCTTTTCGTTGGCGACCAGCGTACCCTGCTTAACGGTTTTGATCAGGTTGTAGATCATCAGGACTACACCACCTACGTAGATCGTACCACCAACGGCGCGCAGCGCGTACATCGGCAGGATCTGGGTAACGGTTTCCAGGAAGTTCGTATAACGCAGGAAACCGTCGGGGGTGAATTCCTTCCACATCAGACTCTGGGTCCAGCCGGCCCAATACAGCGGAACAGCGTAGAACAACATACCCAGCGTTGCTACCCAGAAGTGGGTGTTGGCCAGTTTGGTGGAATACAGCTTGGTATTGAAGATCCGCGGGAAGAGCCAGTACAGGATACCGAATGTAAGCATACCGTTCCAGCCCAGGGTACCGATGTGTACGTGGCCTACGGTCCAGTCGGTATAGTGACTGATGGCGTTTACACTTTTGATGGACAGCATGGGGCCTTCGAAAGTAGCCATACCGTAAGCCGTCACCGCAACCACCATCATTTTCAGTACCGGGTCCTGTCTTACCTTATCCCAGGCACCGCGCAGGGTCAGCAGACCGTTCAGCATACCACCCCAGGAAGGAGCGATCAGCATCAGTGAGAAGACCATACCCAATGACTGCGCCCAGTCGGGCAGCGAGGTATAAAGCAGGTGGTGCGGACCGGCCCAGATGTAGATAAAGATCAGGGCCCAGAAGTGAATGATGGACAGTTTGTAGGAGAATACCGGACGGTTGGCCGCCTTGGGCAGGAAGTAATACATCAGCCCCAGATAAGGCGTAGTGAGGAAGAAGGCCACCGCGTTGTGACCGTACCACCACTGTACCAGCGCGTCCTGAACGCCGGCGTAGATCGGATAACTTTTCCAGAGACTCACCGGTAGTTCCAGGTTTTTTACGATATGGAGCACTGCCACAGTGATCCAGGTACCGATATAGAACCAGATGGCTACGTACAGGTGACTCTCTCTCCGTTTGAGGATCGTACCGATCATATTGATGCCGAATACTACCCAGATCGCCGCGATCGCCAGGTCAATGGGCCATTCCAGCTCCGCGTATTCACTGGCACTGGTGATTCCCAGCGGAAGGGTCAACGCTGCGGATAAAATGATCGCCTGCCAACCCCAGAAGTGGATGTTACTCAGTACATCACTGAACATCCGCGCTTTCAGCAGGCGTTGGAGCGAGTAATAAACCCCCATGTAGATCCCGTTGCCGACAAACGCAAAAATAGCCGCATTCGTATGCAGGGGACGAATGCGACCGAAGGTGGTCTCAGCAGTGGCGAAGTTCAGGGAGGGGAAGATTAGCTGTAGGGCTGCAAGCAGGCCCACCGTCATGCCTATCAGGCCCCAAAAGGCAGTAGCATAAGCAAACTTTTTTACGATCTCATTATCGTAATAAAAGGTCTCTACTTTCGACATCTTTTCAAGTATTTTTTTACGGAAAAAGGTTCGCGTGTTTTAGGAATTCGCAAGGGAGCGAAGAAGATCAGATGGCTGGCACCTGCCCACTACGGTCATTCCTGCTTACTTTCTGACTCCGGCCGGTCTTCGAACAGGATCCGGACCGAAGGCGTATAATCATCTTCGTACTGGCCGGTCCGGACAGCCCAGAGAAAGCTGATCAGGAAACCCAGGGCGATCAATAAGCTCAAAGCGATCAGGACAAAAATGATTTTCACGACAATTGATTTTTGTTATTTGATGGTGTAAAATTAGGGGTGGGATCACCCCCCTCTACTGAGGCCTGTCACCCAAAATGATGATATAAATCATCAGTAGGGGAGGTCGGCTGTCAGTTGCCGCCGCACCCGTCGGCAGCTCAGGTTTGTGTCTTTATTTTAAGGCCCCGGCGCTGAGCGAGCAGGCGGCTGGAGACCACCCCGAAGGTGACAATGGTGATCGAACTCATGGGCATCAGAATGGCCGCGATGACCGGTGACAGCAGTCCCTGCACCGCAAAACTCAAACCGATGATATTATATATGATGGCCAGTACATAGGCGTAGATCACCAGCCGGTTGCTGCCGCGGCTGTATTCCAGAAAATCCGGAATGTCCGCAAAGCGCTCCGCATCGAGGATCGCGTCACTGGCCGGTGTGAAGTTGTTGGTGTTCTCGGCGATGACAAGGCCAACCTCACTTTGCTGGAGTGCACCGGCATCATTCAGTCCGTCTCCGATCATCATCACTTTCTTACCCTGTTGTTGCAGAGACTGGATAAAGGCAAGTTTGTCCTCCGGACTTTGCTTGAAATGCAGGTGATCCTTCGGGAAATAGGTGCTGAGAAAGCGACTTTCCCGGTCATTATCACCGGAAAGCAAATGGAGTTCGTAGCGGGAAGCCAGCCGGTCGATGAGATCGGGAAAACTCGCCCGGTAAAGGTTGTGTATTGTAAAGGCACCCACATACGCTTTGTCGATGCGCAGAAAGACCTGGCCGGTGCGGGCCAAAAGGGGCTCGACGGCCAAAAAGTCCGCCGAACCCAATTGAAATTGATGCTGTTTTATGCATCCGGAAATTCCCTTTCCGGTGATCTCTTCAAAGTTTTCGATCGGAGCTGTTTCCCGTACCGGTCCGGCCCAGGCCGCAATGGCCCGGGAAAGGGGGTGCGTGGATTGTTGGCAAAGTAGCGCCAGTTGTTTTCTTTGGGATGCGTCCAGCGGTGCTCCCCGGTATTCCACACCTAGATTTTGCTGGCTTTCGGTCAGCGTGCCCGTCTTATCGAATACGATGCAACTGATCTCCTGCAGCCGCTCAATGACATTTGTATTCTTCAGGAAGAGGCCGCTGCTGCCCAGGATACGCAGCGCACTGCCCAGTGTGAAGGGTACCGAGAGGGCAATAGCGCAGGGGCAGGCAATGATCAGCACGGCCGTAAACACATTGATCGCCATTCCGGCATCCTGCGGCAGCCAGTAGAGGAGGCTCAACAGGGCTATACTAAGAATGGTCAGAGTAAAATACCGGCCCATTTTATTGGTGGTCAGTACGTGTTGTTTTTCTTTATCCTTGCGGAAGGTTTCCTGGTCCCACAGCCGGGTGAGATAACTCTGGGCGATGGGCCGGTTGATCTGTATCTCGATCTGTTCGCCCGTTTGGCGGCCGC
This sequence comes from Flavilitoribacter nigricans DSM 23189 = NBRC 102662, assembly GCF_002646595.1. GTDB lineage: Bacteria > Bacteroidota > Bacteroidia > Chitinophagales > Saprospiraceae > Flavilitoribacter > Flavilitoribacter nigricans. The sequence goes on along the minus strand of NZ_PDUD01000029.1, from coordinate 211,044 downwards.
CGGCGTAAAGCTGGTCTCCGATCTGTTTGCGCACCGGAATGGCCTCCCCACTGACAAAGCTGTAGTCCATATTGGCAGAACCACGGATCAGGCGGCCGTCGGCCGGCAGCAGTTCACCGTTGCTGATCAGGATATGATCGCCGACTTCCAGTTCTTTCACCGCTTTAGTGCCGCCCTGCAGCAGGCGAACGGCAATGGGGAAATAGGCCTGATAATCCCGTTCAAACGAAAGCTGGTGGTAGGTTTTCTGCTGAAACCATTTCCCGATGAGCAGGAAGAAGACCAGGCCGGTAAGGCTGTCGAGGTACCCGGCTCCGGATTGCTGGAAGATCTCCCAGGCGCTGCGGATAAACAGGGTCAGAATACCGAGTGTGATGGGGATATCGATGGTGAGGGTCCCGGAGCGCAGGTTGGCTCTGGCCGCCCGGAGATAATCCCGGGCACTGTAAAGCACAACGGGCAATGCCAGTCCCAGATTGATATAGCCGAAGGAGGAACGGAAGTAGGATTCCGACAGGTGGTCCAACCCCAGGTATTCCGGAAAACTCAGCAGCATGCTGTTGCCGAAAGCAAAGCCGGCTACCCCGAGTTGGTAGATCAGGGTCCAGTCCTTTTTGGGTTGATCCCTGCGCCCGAGATCACTCAGGTTGAAATCGGGGGCATAGCCGATACTGGCGAGCAGTTCGGCCAGCTTGCGCAGGCTGATCAGTTCTATATCGAATGTGATATAAGCTTCTTTTCGCAGGAAATTTACCTGGGAATTGTGGATGCCCGGATGCAGCTTGTACAGTTTTTCCAGAAGCCAGATACAGGCCGTACAGTGTATCTGCGGTAAATTGAGGGTGATCTTGCACAGAGAACCTTCCCGGAAATCCAGCAATTGCTCGGCAATCTCCATTTGTTCCAGAGCGGCGTAGCGATCCGCGGTCCAGCCTTCCTGGCGGGCGCTGGAGCGTTCTCTTTGCGCGTAAAAGCTTTCCAGATTGTTCTCACTGAGCAGTTCGTACACCATCTGGCAACCCTGGCAGCAAAAATGTTTATCCTCTACGGTATGATCGTGATCCGTACAGGGCTCTCCGCAGTGATAACACTGCAGATCGGTTTCAAGCATCAATTTCGTCTCAACTAAGGTGTCCATCGAGTTCCTCTTAATTCGAATTGTCTATTATAGAGGCAAAACTAGGGGTGGCCGGCGGCCGGCCGGGTGAGTACGATCAGCCGGAATGATGATTTTTGTCACTACGACGTAGGCAGGCTGTGTTCTAAATTTGTGGCTTCATAACCGATAAACTATGAAACTTTCGTTGTTAGAGAAGTACGACAAACCCACACCGCGCTACACCAGTTACCCCACCGTCCCTTACTGGGATATTGCACCGACGCAGGAAACTTGGCTGGGCGAGGTAAGCCGGAGGATCAGCCAAAACCGGGAGATCAGTTTATACATCCACCTGCCGTTCTGTGAGCAGTTGTGTACCTATTGCGGTTGCAACAAACGAATTACGGTAAATCACGGTGTCGAGATCCCCTACATTGAAAGCCTCCTGCGGGAATGGGAGATCTACGTGGAGCAATTCCCGGAGAGACCTATATTAAAGGAACTGCATCTGGGCGGAGGAACACCTACCTTTTTCAGTCCCGAAAATCTGGATCGCCTGTTGCGGGGGATCTGCCGGGAAGTTGAGATTCCGGAAGATCATGCCTTCGGCTTTGAGGCCCACCCGAATAATACCACGGAAGGTCACCTGCGGGTACTGCGGCAAAACGGATTCAACCGGATCAGTATCGGGGTGCAGGATTTTTCTCCGGTGATCATGACGGCCATCAACCGCCGTCAGGACGAGGCGGATATCTATAACCTGACCCGCCGGGCCCGGGAGATAGGTTATGAATCGATCAATTATGACTTTGTTTACGGACTGCCCTTTCAGCGCCTGCAGCATATCCATTATAATCTGCAGAAGCTCGAAGAACTGATGCCGGACCGCGTAGCCTACTACAGCTACGCCCATGTGCCCTGGAAACAGGCCTGCCAGCGGCGGTTTACCGAGGCCGATATTCCGCAGGGCGTGGATAAAAGAGCTTTATACGAAGTAGCCAGCGAAGGACTGGCTGAGCTGGGATACCGCGGGATCGGCATCGATCACTTCGCACTGCCGAGCGATTCCCTCTGGAAATCGGCGGAATCGGGCACCCTGCACCGGAATTTCATGGGCTATACGCCTTATTCCACCAATGTTCTGATCGGACTGGGAGCTTCGGCCATCAGCGACGGTTGGAATACCTTTGTGCAAAATGCACCGAAAGTAGAAGACTATCAGAATGCCGTGAGCCAGGGGATCATTCCCATCTACCGGGGGCATATGCTGACCGATGACGATATTTATCTGCGGCACCATATCCTCAATCTGATGTGTCGCTTCGGTACCAGTTGGGATAAAACCGAATGGGATCACCATCCGCAATTGTCTACCGCTTTGGGCCGGTTGCGGGCCATGGAGCACGACCACCTGGTGAGCCTGAATGGCAACAGCATTCGCGTATTGCCGAATGGCCTGCCGTTCATCCGCAATATTGCGCAGTGTTTTGATGCCCGATTCTGGCAGAACCGGCCGACCGAAGCGGTCTTCAGTAAAAGCTTGTAGGCAAATCATTAATAGATCAACGCAAGGATGCTCCGCCTCCAGGAGCGCCATGCCAATCCTGGCGGCTCAGTGCCTTTGCGGTGACCATAAAAAAGGTCTATAAGTATAGATCTTACGTATTTCAGTTAGGAAATTAAACCTCAGTAAATTACGGGTTGGTGGGTTGACGAGCCCACTCACCTAAATCAGATCACGCAGTCGGAACCTCACCCTATGGACCTCGCCTTCGCGTTCTATGCGGAGCTTGATCCGTTTGCCTTCTCTTCGCTTCAACCGGTTGATCGCTCCCTGGAGCGTTAGGAAACCGGATGGTACCCCGTTCATGGTTTTGATAATATCTCCCTTTTGCAGACCGGCTTCGGATGCAGGTGTATTGGGCGTGACGGCAAAGATGGTGATATCCTCCAGTTGGGCACCGGATGCGATCAGCGACAAACCGCTTCGATCGTACCGAAAACGTTTATTGACCCTGGAGGTCGGCTCCATGTATACCTTTCCCCGGATGTAATCGACGATCACTTTATAGCGACTGAGTACCTGATTGCCCAGCAGGCCGTTGCGGTCATTGAAATAACTCGAATCCATAGTGGGTAGAAAGTCCTGGTAGTTGGTTATAACCTCCTGCAGGCGGGTATCTCCTATATCTATGGCGGGAGTTCGCCCGACGAATCCCTCGATAAATCCGCCCAATCCCATGCCGATATTGCTGCGGATGAACTGATCGGGCAAATGGAGCAGGCTATCCGTAATGGTATACATCATCAGAGCGACACTGGCGCCGGTATCCATCAGGTATTTCAGGCGGGCGCTGGTATCCCGGGGCAGTTCCGTTTCGGTGAAGATGTAGGGCTTGTTCCGGTGAAATTCCACATCCAGCTCGTCGAACTTGCCTTTGGGTAGTTTAAACTTGGAAGGGTCGTAAAAAGTAATATTCTTTTTGCGATAATCGATCTCCATCACAAATCGCCGCAGCAGATCCGCTCCGATGATGCCGTGGATATCCAGCCCGGCAAATTCGTCAAAATTAAAATAGTCGTCTTCCAGTACCAGTATACTGCGGTTGTTCATGTACATATTGCCCATGGTGAGCACGATCCCGCGTACGAGGTAAGCTCCCAGCTCGGTTTTGAGGTCCGCACCCATGATCACAAAGCGACGCTGGTAATCGATCTGCAAAAGGTCTGTTATTTCCCTTTTGGTAAGAATGGTATGTTCGGCACCGGTATCGATGATGAACTTGAGCGGAAAGATATTATTGAATACGACCCGGACAATGATGAAGCCGTTCTCGTACTCGAAGGGTACTTCCGCTCTCTGGGCGTTTTTACGCAATATCAGATCCTGGACCTGGGCGTTAACGGCCGGTCCGGAAAGCAGAAAACATAATAAAATGAAAAAAAATTTCCTCATGGTCGGGTGCGGTCTTATTGGTAGTGTCTGCGGAATCGATTTCTGGTCGCCGTATGGTTTAGCTGTCGATCAATTTCAGGATTAAAAATTACGAAAATATTCCGCACAGCCTACACATGGATGCAGAAAATCATCTCTCTACCTGTTGCAACAAGTAAAAATAAATTTGGTTATCGGGCCAGATCCGTTCTTCTTAGGTGATTCAATTATTGTAAATATAGAATGTTTGAGAAAATTTTGCCAGGCCAGTTTCCCCAATATTATTCTGCAAACGGTTGCGAAAAAAAATCTTTATAGCTGTTTTTGGAATTATCAAACATATTTAGGACATTTGACCACGCGTTTGTGTTAACACAGTTTTAACGTTTAGATTTTTCCGACCAAATAATATTCGCCAACTAAGTACGCCAATCAAGATTAAAAGTGAGGTCTCTGGAGAATCAGACCAACGTATAACCCTATTCCACTCCACCGATCTCAAGCTTACAAAAGGAAATATCTGGATTAACAACTGTTTTTTTAACCAAACTCAAGAAATGTATGAAACTTAAAGTCGACTATTTTTCGAAATGGTTGCTGTTAGTTTTGGCGATAACTTTCTGCAACTTCGCCATCGCGCAGCGTACCATTACGGGGACAGTGACGGATGCCGAGACCGGCGAGCCTCTCATTGGTGCAAACATTCTGGTTGCCGGCACGTCCTCGGGTACCATCACTGATTTTGATGGTACTTACAATTTAAGTGTGCCTGACGGTGCTACTACACTTGACGTTTCCTATACTGGTTATTCTTCTCAAACTATAGAAATCGGTAGTCAGTCGACTATCGATATTGCCCTTTCTGCAGGTGAGCTACTGGACGAGGTGGTCGTTACCGGTTACGGTACTTCCAAATCGAGGGAGGTAACGGGTTCCATTGTATCCGTTAAAGAAGAAGATTTCAACAAGGGTAATGTCAACGATCCTACTCAGTTATTGCAGGGTAAAGTGGCCGGTTTGGCCATTGCCCGACCCGGTGCCAACCCCAACGGCGGATTCAATATTCGGTTGCGGGGTCTTTCCACGGTAGGTGCCAGCCAGCAGCCGCTGGTGGTAATTGACGGTGTACTCGGTGGTGACCTGAATAGTGTAGACCCGAACGATATTGCTTCCATTGACGTTCTGAAGGACGGTTCTGCGGCGGCTATCTACGGAACACGGGGTGCTTCCGGGGTAATCCTGATCACCACCAAGCGCGGTGAAGCGGGTAGCTCCAAAGTGAACTACTCCGGCCAGTTGAGTCTGGAAAGTGCCGACCGCTTGCCCGACGTTTATCAGGGACAGGAGTATATCGATGCCGGTGGTACCGACCTCGGTGGTAATGTCAACTGGTTTGACGAGCTGCTGCAGACGGGTACGACCCAAACGCACAACCTGTCGCTGAGCGGTGGTACTCCCACCACCAGCTACCGCGTTTCCGCTAACTATCGCGATGTAGAAGGGGTAGCCGTGAATACCGGTTTCAACCGGATCAACGTTCGTGGTAACCTGACGCAAAAGGCGCTGAACAACCGGCTGACCATCAGCATGAACCTCGCTTCTACCTCATCCGATCAGAATCTCGGATTCGACGAAGCTTTCCGCTACGCCACGATCTTCACGCCTACGGCTCCGGTGATCCGGGACGTAAACAATTCTTCTTACGATCAGTGGGGTGGTTACTTCCAGGTAGACGCATTCGATTACTTCAACCCGGTAGCGATCATCGAGCAGAATACCCGGGAACAAAAGGTAAAGAATATCTCTTCCAATATCCGCGGTGATTACAACATCACCAATGATCTGGTAGTAGGTATGTTCTACTCTTATCAAAGAAGTAACCGCGATTTCGGTCAGTACATCAGCAAGTACAGCTTCTGGGGTGGTGGCCTGGGTTCTAACGGTAATGCGATCCGGGAAAACAATGAGAACCAGGATCAGCTGTTCCGTCTGGAAGCCAGATATAACAAGTCGTTTGCCAACAACCTGGATTTCAAAATGCAGCTTGGTTACGAATTCCAGGACTTTGCCTTCCAGGGCTTCCGGGCTCAGGGTGGTGACTTCCTGACGGATGCTTTCACCTACAACAACCTGGGTGCATCTCTGGATTTCGACAATGGTCTGGGTAACGTTAGCTCTTACAAGAATACCAACCGCCTGATCTCTTACTTCGGTCGGATCAACCTGAACTTTGACGATCGTTTCTTCGCTACGGCCAGTTTGCGTCGGGACGGTTCTTCCCGTTTCGGTGCCGACGAAAAGTGGGGGCTTTTCCCCGCAGTGAGCTTAGGGGCTGACCTGGCGAGAATCGGTAACATGTCTTCTTTCGATCAGTTGAAACTGAGAGCCGGTTACGGTGTGACGGGCCAGAACGTAGATGAGTCACTGCTTTCTCTGCAGCGTTTCGGACCTGGTTCCAAGTTCTACTTCAACGGGTCTTACGTACCGAGTTACGGTCCTGTATCCAACGCAAACCCGAACCTGAAATGGGAAACCAAAACGGACGTGAACGTTGGTCTGGATTTCGCATTCGGTGATTACAAATGGACGGGTTCTCTGGAATACTACCGCACCAATACTTCGGACGGTATCTTCCTGTTCCCGGTACCGGTTCCTCCGAACCTGTTCCCGGAAACGAAGCTGAACGTGGGTGAGATCGAGAACAGTGGTCTGGAACTGACCCTGGCCTATAACGGCTCCCTGGGTGCCGGCAAATCTTACAATATTACGCTGACGGGTAGCCGCTGGTTTACGCCGACACTGGTGACCCTGTCTGATCCCGAAACCGGTGTAGGTATCGGTGGTTTCCGTACGGGTGCCAACCTGGGATCACCGGGTCAGAACAACACGCCGCTGGTGCGTCTGGAAGAAGGCGGACCGCTCGGACAGTTCTGGGGACTGGTCGTTGATCCGAACAATCCGGTAAAAGAGAACGGTGAGTGGAACTTCGTGGATGTAGACGGAGACGGAACTCAGGACGACATCGCCGACCGGGCGGTGATCGGTAACGGTTTCCCCAAATATCAGTTGGGTCTGAATACTTCTTTCAACCTGAACAACTGGGATTTCAATATCTTCTTCCGCGGGGTATTCGGACATGATCTGCTAAATACCTTCCGGGCCTTCTACGAAGCACCCGGTGCTATTTCCGGTTACAATGTTCTGAGATCTTCGGCTGACATTCCAACGCTGACCGACCAACCTCAGTTCTCCAGCCGCCACGTGGAAAAAGCGGATTTCCTCCGCCTGGATAACATGACGATCGGTTATACGCTCGGCGCTTTGCCCGACGGTTTCAGCCAGATCAGAATTTACGCCAATGCACAGAACCTGTTCACCCTGACCGGTTATCAGGGAGTTAACCCGGAACCACGCTTCGTTGACGATAGCGCCTTTGGTCCGCTGGCTCCTGGTATCGATCGCCGGAATACTTATTTCTCTTCCAGAACATTCTCTTTTGGCGTTAACCTAAACTTCTAATTTGATTTAAAAAGGATTAAATCATGAAAAGATTCAATTTTTATACCAAGTCGCTTGCCTTTGCGTTCGCTATGATCGTATTCGCGCCGGCTTGCTCTGACCTGGAGGAGGAGTTATTTGACGCAGTGACGGAGGATAACTTCTTTAGAACGGAGGAAGAACTGATCTCCGCTCTGGGTGCAGCTTACACTTCACTTTACGGTATTATGAGTAACGGTGGCTTCGTCTGTATTCAGGAAGTAGCCTCCGATGAGATGGTAGTCCCTACCCGCGGGCCCGACTGGGGTGACGGTGGTGTATGGACCCAGCTCCACGAACATACCTGGGATCCGGAAAACGATAAAGTGATCGGTTCCTGGAACTTCGTCTTCAACGGCGTGAATACCTGTAACCGTCTGATCTTTCAGTTTACGGAACTGGGCAACCCGCTGACCGATCCTTTCATTGGAGAGCTGCAGGGGCTTCGTGCGCTGTACTACCTTTGGGGACTGGATACTTTCGGTAATATCCCCATCGCTACTGATTTTACCGCTACCGAACCGCCGGCTCCCAGTTCTCGTGCCGAAGTATACGCTTTCGTAGAGCAGGAATTGCTGGAAGCTATTCCTTTGGTAACTAAGGACGTAGGTGGTGCCGCTTACGGTCGGGTGAACGAAATGACCCTGCGTACGGCACTGGCCAAACTGTATCTGAATGCAGAAGTATACAGTGGATCTCCCCAGTGGGCCAAAGCAGCCGAACAGTGTGATATCATCATCAACTCCGGCAACTTCTCTCTGGAACCGGACTACTTCACCAACTTCGCTGCGGATAATGAAGGTTCTCAGGAAAATATCTTCGCCATTCCTTACGACGAAGTATTCGCTACCGGTTTCAACCTGGCCATGCAGACCAACCACATCGTAAGTGGTCAGGCTACTTACCAGCTTACCGCTCAGCCCTGGAATGGCTGGTGCGCTGTGGAGGAATTTGTAAATTCCTACGATGCGGATGACCTGCGTAAAGGACAGCCGGGAACCGAAGACGGTCCTTCCCGCGTACGGGGTAATTTCCTGTGGGGTGCCCAATGGGATGCTTCCGGTACGGTACGTCAAATGGATGACAACACGGCTCTGAGTGGAATAGACCCGGATGGTCCTCCGATCACACTGCGTACCGAGATCAATGAATTGAAACCCAATGCCTGGCGCGAAGCCGGTGCACGGGTAGCCAAATATGAGTTCCCGCTGGGAACCCGTCCGGATATGAATAATGACTTTCCGGTTTTCCGCTATGCGGACGTTCTGCTGATGAAAGCAGAAGCGCAGTGGAGACAGGATAACGGTAGTGCCGAAGCTTTGGCGCTGGTCAATCAGGTACGGGATCGTGCCGGTATTGATCCTTTCAATGAACTGACGGCAGAGAATCTGCTGGCAGAGCGTGGCCGTGAAATGTTCTTCGAATTGCACCGTCGTACGGACCAGATCCGTTTCGGTGTATGGGGAGATGCCTGGTGGGCCAAGGAAGCCAAGGATGAATGCTACGAATTGTTCCCGATTCCTGCGGTTCAGATCCAGAGTAACCCAAGATTAGTACAAAACGATTGCTATTAAAATTTAGCTAAGTTATAAGCAGACCCGCACCCCCAGATAGGGTGCGGGTTTTATCTAGTTTTCCCAATAGATCTATACTGCCCGAAGCGCTTTGGGAATCCTGACGGTGACCAGCGCGTCAGTACCCAATCACTTCGCGTCCTGGATAGTTGTACTAAAGCATCCTGAAAGAGAGATATACTGGTAAATATATGGTCAAATAAAATGATCTCTCTACCTTCACTTTAAACCCTCAGCCATATTTCATGTAGTCTGGTAGCTGTATCTTGAAACTGTTAAAAACGCTGACCTGCCAAGTGTGCATTTTACGTCTGTTTCTCTTTATGGGAAAGGTTATTTAGCTGGGATATCTTACCTTTTTCACGCCGGATCAGTCGCAAAATGCAGTCTTGCCGGATGAGCGTTGTTTTTATGACGGTTTCAAAATAAGAAATCAATAGTTCGATGATCGACTGCCTGCACGGGGAATGTTGCCATTTGAACTATCTTGGCCCTCTTGCGAAGGCCGGGCTTTTGGCTTACAGCTTGGTTTTTTGTAGGTTTTGCCTGGCAAAAACGAATAGTTTTGAATTTTAGAACGTACCGACCACTGCTCCTTTTATTGTTGCTGATCGCCTGCCGGGACGAAGCACCTCCGCTTCCGGACGATACGCGTTTTCAGCCCATGCCACCGGAAGTAACCCATATCCATTTTCAAAATGACCTGGAATACACCAACGAGGTCAATGTATATACCTTCCGCAATTTTTACAATGGTGCCGGTGTGGGTATCGGCGATTTTAATCGCGATGGACTGGCGGACCTCTTTTTCAGTGGTAATCAGGTGGATAATAAATTGTACCTGAACCAGGGGGAATTTTCCTTTCTGGACATCACGGAGCAGGCCGGAGTTGCTTCCCAGAATGTCTGGACCACCGGCGTCAGCATTGCCGATATCAACGGAGACGGCTGGCTGGACATTTACATCTGCAAAAGTGGCGATATCAAAGGCGAGAACCGTCACAACGAACTCTTCCTGAATCGGGGGATCTCCGGCGAACAGGACGGAATGAAAACCGTACGTTTCGAAGAGGTATCGAAAGCCTACGGACTGGATGATCTCGGCCTGTCTACCCACGCCGCTTTCTTTGACTATGATCTGGACGGTGACCTGGATTGCTATCTGTTGAATAATTCTTTTCGCAGTATTGGAAATTACGATCTGATCCCGGACCAGCGCAAGGTCCGGGATGAGAGCGGAGGGAATAAACTGCTCCGGAATGACCTGGAGAAAAATGATGCCGGCGAGGTGATCGGCGGCCGCTTCACGGACGTCAGCGAAGAAGCTGGAATTTACGGCAGCGCTATCGGTTTCGGACTGGGAGTAACGATCGGAGACGTAAACCAGGATGGCTGGCCGGACATTTACGTAAGCAATGACTTCTTTGAAAAGGATTACCTCTATCTAAACCAACAGGATGGAACTTTCCGGGAAAGCGTAGACCAGATGCTGAGCGAGATCAGCATGGGTTCCATGGGCGCGGACCTGGCCGATGTCAACAACGACGGAATGCCGGAGATCTTCGTTACGGAAATGTTGCCCCGGGAAGAAGGCCGGCTCAAATCCAAAGCTCAGTTCGAGAACTGGAATAAATATCGCGCCAATATCAAGAACGGGTACCACCAGCAGTTTGCCCGTAATGTGCTGCAAATGAATGCGGGGGGCGGGAAATTCCTGGAAGTGGGTCGCTACGCCGGCGTGGAAGCGACCGACTGGAGTTGGGGCGCACTGATCTTCGATATGGACAACGATGGCTGGAAGGATATTTTTGTGGCGAACGGCATCTTTAAGGACCTGCTGGATCAGGATTTTATCAATTTCTTTTCCGATCCTGCCGAGGTGCGCCGGGTGCTCAACGATCCGGAAGGCGGGATCGTCAAACTGGTAGATCAGATCCCGTCCGAACCGCTGTCCAATTTCGCATTTCACAATGATGGCAATATGTCTTTCACCAATAAGGCGGAAGAGTGGGGATTGGGACAGAAATCCTTCAGCAACGGATCCGCTTACGGTGACCTGGATAATGACGGCGATCTCGACTTGGTAGTCAACAATATCAATATGCCGCCGGTAGTTTACCGGAACAATTCCGAAGGCCATTTTCTGCAACTGGCCCTATCGGATGACAGTTCCGCTAACCGGCATGGCATCGGTGCCAAGATCCAGGTCTTTACCGGTGATCAGGTGCAATATCTGGAAGTATTCCCGGCCCGTGGATTTATGTCTTCCGTGGACCTGAAAGCCCATTTCGGTCTGGGAACCGCCCGGCAGGTAGATTCTGTCCAGGTGACCTGGCCGGACCGAACCGTGGATAAGCTTTTCGCCCTGCCTGCCGATACGCTGATCCAGCTGGCTAAAGGCAGTACTACCGCCGAAGCGGTTGCGCTTGCTTACGGCTTGCCCTCAGTCGCCGGACCCTTATTGGTGCCGGACGTGAGTTTTAATCCGGAATTTAGACACCGGGAACAGGATTACTCCGATTTTGATCGAGAGGCTCTATTGGTGCAGATGCACAGCGGTGAGGGTCCGGCCTGTTGTGTCGGAGACATCAATCGCGACGGATTATCCGATTTTTACGTCGGAGGTGCCAAAGATCAGGCCGGTCAGCTCTTTGTGCAGAATCCGGACGGCACCTTTCGCACGGTGGATGTGCCCGCCTTTATGAACCACCTCAGTTCGGAAGATACGGATTGCCTGTTTTTCGATGCCAACGGAGACGGCGCCGATGATCTTTATGTAGCCAGCGGCAGCAGCGAATTCGGACCCAATAACGCCAATCTGGCCGACCGGCTGTACTTCAACGCCGGTAACGGCGAACTGGAATTCTCCAATCAGATCCTGCCCAGTTTCCGGTTCGAGAATTCCTCGGCGGTCAAAGCTCTGGATTTTGACCAGGATGGTGATCAGGATCTGGTGGTCAGCATTTTCATTCAGCCGTTTGTCTACGGCGTACCCTCCGATATGTACCTGCTGGAAAATGACGGCTCCGGGCAGTTCAAAAATGTCAGCAAAAGCAAAGCCCCGGATTTTGCCCGTTTGGGCATGATCAGTGATGTGGAAGTACTTGATTTCGACGGGGATGGTGACACCGATATCGTGGCCGTAGGGGAGTGGATGGGCGTTCGTCTGTTTGTCAACCAGAACGGCACCTTCACGCCCCACGAAAGCAATGAACTGACGGCGCTGAGCGGTTTGTGGAATACCGTAACGGCGGCCGATCTGGATCAGGACGGACGCACGGACCTGCTGCTGGGCAACCACGGCCGGAATTCCCGGCTGACCGGAGATCCCGAACATCCCTTGCTGATGTACGTCAATGACTTTGATCAGAACGGGAAGCCGGAGCAGGTGATCGCCTACACCCGGGAATCTGGTGAATACCCTTTCGCGCTGCGCAATGATCTTCTGAAACAGTTGCCTTATCTCGGCAAGCAGTATCCCAATTTTGAAAGCTACGCACGGCAACGGATCCAGGATATTTTCAGCCCGGAACAGCTTTCCGGCGGCCTGACCTATAAAGCGGTGGAAATGCGGTCCGGAATACTCTGGAACGAAGGTGGTGGCCGGTTTGATTTTGCCGCCTTACCGCTGGAAGCGCAATTATCACCGATCTACGCCTATTATGTGACCGACCTGAACGGTGACGGCAACCTGGATGTACTGGCCGGGGGCAACCAACATCGCATGAAACCGGAGATCGGGATTAATGCGGGAAGTGTCGGTCTCGTTATGCTGGGGGATGGCAAGCGTGATTTTCGCGCCTTGACCCACCAGGAATCCGGCCTTTATATGGATGGGGAGATCAGAAAAATAGTAGGTTTGCGATCCGGAGGGAAGCGGCAGATCCTCTTTGCGAAAAATCACGATCAACCGGAAATTTTGATGCCAAATCTAACGACTAATGAATAAGGTTAAATACCTGATGTTACTGGCTTTGTTGCCTTTTTTAATAAGTTGCTCGCAGCAGTCCGAGTACGCCCGGGCCGTAGAAGATGAACTGGATAGCGGCGTTCGACACGATACCGTATTGCTCGGATTGTATTTCGGAATGCCCGAGCGGGATTTTTACAATACCTGCTGGAAACTCAATCAACAGGGAGTCATCAAGGAAGGATATTCCAACCGGACGATTTACTACGAGCTTCCGGGACTGCAACACCACGGGTTTCTGGACTTTTTCCCCATTTTTAAAAATGGTAAGATCCAGTCGTTTACCGGGTTTACGATGTATACCGGCTGGGCTCCCTGGAACAAGGAAATGTGGGCCGATAAACTCATCGAAGATACCCGCCGGCTTTTTGAATCCTCCTATCCTGGCAATGAGTTTTTTCCAATCAGATCTCCGGGCCGGGGAAAGGCCTACGTGAAAGTGGATGGCAACCGGAGGATCGTTTTGTACTATACAGAAGACAGCAAAGTGGAGGTCCTGATCTCCGATCTGACCGACCTGGATAATGTGCTGACTTTAAAAGCAGATTGAAATGAGTGATGGCAATATGAGGCAGATGCTTGCCTTTATGATCGTTGGAATAAGTATGCTGATAGGGAGCTGTGGGCAATCGGAAGATACTCCGGTCAGCCAGTTTACAAGACTGTCACCGGAAGAGAGTGGTTTTACTTTCGAGAACCGCCTGACCTTCCGCAACGATTTCAACGTCTATACCTACCGCAATTTTTACAACGGCGGCGGGGTCGGCATCGGCGATGTCAATAATGACGGTTTTGTCGATGTGTATATGACCGCCAACATGGAACCCAATCACCTCTACCTCAACAAGGGGGACCTCACTTTCGAGGATGTAACGGAGCAGGCCGGGGTGGCGGGAAGCCGCAGCTGGTCCACCGGGGTAAGCATGGTAGACATCAACGGCGACGGCTGGCTGGATATTTACGTTTGCAATTCCGGTGACGTCGGCGGAGATAATAAACAGAATGAGCTCTTCATCAACCAAAAGGATGGCTCCTTTCGGGAAGAAGCGGAAAAATACGGCCTGGCCGATCGGGGATATTCTACCCATGCGGCCTTCTTTGATTTTGATAAGGACGGCGATCTGGATGTCTATTTGCTGAACAACTCCTTTCAGCCGATCGGTACTTTCAACCTGCGCAAGAACGAACGGCCCAACCGGCACAAGGAGGGCGGTGATAAGCTCTACCGCAATGACAACGGCCAGTTTACCGACATCAGCGAAGCCGCCGGTATCTACGGCAGCGTTATCGGCTTTGGTTTAGGGGTTACCGTCGGCGACATCAACCTGGATGGCTGGCCGGACCTGTATATCTCCAATGACTTTTTTGAGCGAGATTACATCTATATGAACAACGGGGACGGTACTTTCCGGGAGGATCTGGAGAACCAGATGAAATCCATCAGTGCCGCTTCCATGGGGGCCGATATGGCCGATATCAACAATGACGGCTACCCGGATATCTTCGTGACGGAGATGTTGCCGGAACCCAACAACCGGCTCAAAACCAAAACGACCTTCGAAGACTGGAATAAATACCAATACAATCTGGAGAATGGCTACTACCACCAGTTTACCCGGAATATGCTCCAACTCAATAATGGCGACAGTAGTTTCAGTGAGATCGGCCGCCTGGCCGGCGTGGAAGCCACGGACTGGAGCTGGGGTGCCCTGATCTGTGATTTTGATAACGACGGCTTGCGGGACCTGTTTATCGCGAACGGTATCTACGGTGACCTGACCGATCAGGATTACATCAACTACATTTCCAACGAAGAAGTGTTGAAATCGATCATTACCGAGGGTGGGGTAGATTACAAATCCCTCACGGAGATCATTCCGTCCAATAAGATCCCCAACTACATGTATAAGAACAAAGGGGGACTGGAATTCGATAATGTCACTACCGATTGGGGACTGGATACGCCTTCGCATTCCAACGGTTCCGCTTATGCGGATCTGGATAACGACGGCGATATGGACCTGGTGATCAACAACGTCAACGAGCAGTCCTGGATCTACATCAATCAGAACGATCAAAAACAGCAGGATAATCACTATTTAAAACTCGTTTTAACGGGCAGCGGCCAGAACCAACAGGCGGTCGGCACCCGGATCGAATTATTTGCCGGTGGCGAAAAACTCTACTACGAGCACGTTCCGGTACGTGGGTTCCAGTCGTCCGTTGATCCCCGGCCAAATTTCGGTCTGGGTGATGCAACCATTGTCGACAGTATCCTGATCCACTGGCCTTTCGCTACGGGCGATGATGCTCAGGAACGGATCACAAAACTGACCAATGTAGCCGCTGATCAGATCCTGACGGTCAGCTCGGAAAGCGCTACTGTGGCCCAGCAGCGGATTGCCGGCGCATCGGCGCCAATCCAGTTCAGAGACATCAGCGTATCCTCCGGCGTAGATTATCTGCACCGGGAAAGTCGGTACATCGATTTCGACCGGGATCGCCTGTTATACCACATGTTGTCCGCCGAAGGGCCGGCCATGTGTTCCGGTGATTTGAACGGTGACGGCAGGGCCGATTTCTTTATCGGCGGTGCAAGCGGTCAGACGGGACGGATCTACCTGCAGGGAACTGACGGTCGTTACCGGGCGATCACTCCGGCTGCCTTCGAGGAGGACAAACAAAAAGAGGACATTGAATGCAGCTGCTTCGATGCCGACGGTGATCAGGACCTGGATATTTACATTGCCAGCGGCAGTTCGGAATTTCCCAATAACTCCTCGGAACTGATCGACCGCCTCTACCTCAACCAGGGGAACGGTACTTTCATAAAATCCAATCAGGTGCTGCCTTCCTTTAATTTCGAGAATTCCTCCTGTGTCGTTCCCGCCGATTTCGATGGCGACGGCGATCAGGATCTGTTCGTAGGTACGCGGGCCAAACCCAATCTGGTGGGCGTCCCGGTGGACGGTTATCTCCTGGAAAATGACGGGACCGGTAACTTCAAGGATGTGGCAAAAAGCAGAGCTCCCGCCCTGAAAAAACTCGGTATGATCACCGATGCGGTCTGGTCGGATATCGACGGCGACGATGACCAGGATCTGCTCGTGATCGGCGAATGGATGGGCATCAAGGTCTTTCGGAACGATGGCGGTAATCTGACAGATGCCTCCTCGGCCATGCAGTTGGATAGCACCAATGGTTGGTGGAACAGTATCGAAGCGGCCGACCTGGATGAAGACGGAGATATGGATTTCGTCGTGACCAACCACGGACACAATTCCCGCTTCAGTGCATCCCGGGAAAAACCGGTGACCATGTACCTGAACGATTTCGACCGCAACGGTGCGGTGGATCCGATCATCTGTGTTTATCTGGGTGATAAATCGTATCCGCTGGCCCTGCGGCACGACCTGATCGAACAACTACCGGCTCTGAAAAAGCTGTACGTCAAATACGAATCCTACAAGGAAGCTACCATGGAGGATATTTTCGCTCCCGAATTGCTGGAGCAATCAATGGTATCGGAAGTCTATCGACTCGAAAGCTCCGTGTTGATCAATAACGGAAGTGAGGGTTTTGCGATAAAGTCCTTACCCGTACAGGCGCAATTGTCGCCGATGTACGCCATTGCGGTACAGGATTTCAATGAGGATGGCCATGTAGACATTCTGCTGGGCGGTAACTTCTTTTATTCCAAACCGGAGGTGGGGATCTACGACGCCAGTTTCGGCACCCTTTTGCTGGGGGATGGGAAAGGAGATTTCCGCTACGTTCGCAATCAGGACATCAATCTGAAGATCAAGGAGCAGGTCCGGCAGTTTGCGATCATACCGAATGGCGACCGGAAGGATCTGGTCATTGCCCGAAATAATGCTTCGGTGCTGGTGTATACCTACTGAACCGACCGAAAGATCGGTACGCCGGAGGGTACCGCTCCAAACGTCGAATAATCCAAGATCTTTGAGCACTTTTAAAAACGATAATATTTATACGAACTGCTCGGTTAAGGGGGCTCGATCTGCTCCCGCTCCCTTGCCAAAAAGCCCAGGTACCCGGACCGTGTCCGCTTTTCAACGCTGCGGCCAGTCATTCAATATAGGACGCTTCACAGTAGGGCAATTATTGAACCATTTGCCGGTCATTTCCCTACTCATCCTCACCTGCGCATCCTGCCGTCCGACAAGCTCCGAACCGCTCTTTACCATGCCCGATGCTTCGGCTACCGGGCTCGATTTCGTCAATGAGTTGGTAGAGACGGACAGCTTTAACATCATCCGTTATCTGTATTTCTACAACGGTGCCGGGGTGGGCGCCGGTGATCTCAACCAGGATGGGTTGCCCGATCTGGTATTTAACGCCAACCAGTCGCATCCGCGCATCTACCTGAACACTTCCGAAACCTCCCTCCACTTTGAAGATATTTCTACCGAACTCGGACTCGATACGATCCAGGGCTGGGGTACCGGTGTGGCGTTGGCGGACGTCAATGGCGACGGATTGCTGGACATCTACCTCACCCAGGTCGGCAACTATAAGAACTTCCGGGGGCACAATCGCCTGCTGGTTCACCAGGGGGTGGAAAACGGCCGACCGGTATTTCGGGAGGAGACGGAAGCTTACGGTCTGGCGTTCAGCGGTCTGTCTACCCAGGCCTCCTTTTTTGACTACGATCTGGACGGAGACCTGGATATGTATCTGCTGAACCATTCGAGTCACCGGACCAGTAACTACGGCCGCTCTAACCTGCGCCTGGAGGTGGATTCCATCAACGGCGACCGCCTGTACCGGAATGACCTTGATCGCAGTGGAGAAACGCTTAAGACCGGTTTTACCAATGTTACCCGTGCCGCCGGGATCTACGCCAGTCGCATCGGTTACGGGCTGGGCATTGCCGTTTCCGACCTGGATAATAATGGTTATCCCGATATCTACATCGGGAATGATTTTCACGAAAATGATTACCTGTACTGGAACGAAGGTGGGCGGTTTACGGAAGGGATCACCGATGCCGTTAGTCAGACCAGTCAGTTCTCCATGGGCGTGGATATTGCCGACGTCAATAATGATGGCTACACGGATATCTTCACGCTGGACATGATGCCCGAAGAGGAAAATATCCGGAAACGATCGGTGGGTTACGATCCTTACAACATTTTCCTGTTCAAGAAGAGCTACGGTTATCACGATCAGTTCCCGCACAATCACTTGCAGATCAATAATGCACAGGGCCGGCCGACGTTTTCCGAACTGGCGGCTTTTGCCGGAATTGAGTCCACCGACTGGAGCTGGTCCTGTCTCTGGCAGGATTACGATAATGACGGCGACAAAGACCTGTTTGTAAGCAACGGCATCGTTCGTCGCCCGAATGATCTGGATTATTTGAACTACATCGCCAACCCCCTGGTACAGGAAGGAGCGTCGGATCTGGACCTGGCCGCCAGGATGCCTTCCGGGAAGGTACCCAACTATTTTTTCCTCAATGATTCAGAGCTGCAGTTCTCCAAAGTGGAAGGCTTGAGCCCACCCAGTATTTCCAGCGGCGCCACCTACGCTGATCTGGACCTGGACGGAGATCTGGATATCGTCGTCAGTAATATAAACGAACAAGTGTTCGTATACGAGAACCAGGCGAACCGGCAGCCCAATAATCACTATATCCGGCTGAAACTGGTAGGAGAGGGGGGCAACCCTTTTGGTATTGGCGCCAGCGTATTGATCCGGACTGCTGACCGGACGATCAGCCTGGAAAATTTTCCCCAGAGAGGATTTATGTCCAGCGTAGAACCACTGCTGCAGACAGGGCTCGGCGGGGAATCGGTGATCGAGTCCCTGACCGTACGCTGGCCTTCTGGAAAAACGCAAACCCTGCGCCAGGTGCCGGCAGGACAAACCCTGGAGATCCGGGAAGCGGAAGCGGAAGCTGGCCAGGCCGGAGGACAGGCGGCAACAAAACCTATTTTTTCTCCCCTTAACGCTATCGTGGATGCGGTGCATAAGGAAAACACCTTCAACGATATTGAGCGGGAGAAACTCCAGCCGCAACTTTATTCACGCGAAGGCCCGGCGCTGGCCGTGGGCGATATCGATTCCGACGGACAGCCCGATCTGTATATCGGTGGAGCAAGGGGACAATCGCCGCGGCTGTATCGGCAGGAGAACGGAACTTTCCGGGAAATGCAGCCCGGATTCTGGGAACAGGAAAGTGCCTACGAAGACACCGATGCCGTATTTTTTGATGTGGATCAGGATGGCGATCAGGACCTTTATGTCGGCAGCGGCGGTAATGAACACGCCAGCGAACACGCGGCCCTGATCGACCGCATTTATCTGAACGACGGTTCCGGCCATTTTACGAAAAAAGCCGTCAGTGGACTGAATATTCGTTTTGAGAACACTTCCTGTGTGCGGGTTTCGGATTACGATCAGGACGGCGATCCGGACCTGTTTGTAGGGAGCCGGGTCGATAAGATCAGCTATGCGGCCATTCCGCCGTCCTATATTCTGGAAAATAACGGTAATGGCAACTTCAGCCAGCGATCGACCCCACTGGGTATGGTGACCGATGCCGCCTGGGGTGATATAGACGGTGACGGTGACGACGATCTGGTCGTCGTGGGAGACTGGATGCCGGTGACCCTGCTCATCAACAACGGCGATGGCTTCGCCCGGGAAGAACTGCCCGACAGCGAGGGCTGGTGGCGCACGGTAAAACTCTCCGATCTCGACCGGGACGGGCATCTCGATCTCATTGCCGGTAATTTCGGGACCAATACAGATATCCATCCCACTGCCCAGGCACCCCTGCAACTACGGGTCGGCGAGCAATACCGAAAGGTCTATATGACCTACGGTAACGGTAATGCGGTACCGAGCGCGAACGAGTTGGTGAAACAGATCCCGGAATTTAAAAAGGATTTTTCTACTTACGAGGATTACGCGCAACTGAACGCGGATGATATCTTCGGCGATACCCGCTTTGAGACCCGGAAAGTGACCACCTTTGAAACCGCAGTTTACTTTAACAATGGCAGTGGAACTTTTGTCCGGCAGTCGCTTCCCCGTTCCGCTCAGATCTCCAGTACCAATACCATTCTGGTGGAAGACGTCAATGGGGATGGTCGGAAAGACCTGATCCTGGCCGGTAACGAACTGCATCTCAATACCCGGCTCGGTAAAAAGGATGCCTCTATCGGAATGGTATTACTACAGAAAGCGGATCGGAGCTTTGAGGCGGTCCATCCCGCCCGGGCCGGACTGGACCTGAAGGGTATGATCCGCAAAGCGGCGAAGCTGGAGGTCGGGGGCAATACGGTCTTTACCTTCGCTCCGAATGACGGAGCTATCCAGTGCTATAAACTGACGGAGTAGCGGTTCAGGGTCGTTGCTACGGCAGACTGATTTTAACGGCGATCGATTGTCGGGATTTTTACCAAAGCGGCACTACCGGCCTGCTAGCCGGAGAAATCGACAGTCGGCAGACCGAAAATTGTTATTTTGTTTCCATCTCTGATTGGCGTGATCGGTTCGCGTTATACAAAGATCACCCTTAAAAGCAGCTGAAATGCTACCAAATACTGCGGTAATTTCCCGATGCGACCAATCCGGCCGGCGCTTACTCCTAGGTCTGCTCCTCTGGTTTTGCGGTCTACTCCCCCTCGCCGGACAAGTAGTGCCGGACACGCTGACCATCGGAACGGAAGAAATGGCGAACGGTAGCAAAACCGCAGTGTTGCGAGGCCGGATAACCAATCCGGGCAGCGGCGAAAAGCTGTTGGGCGCCACCGTTTATTCCCGTACCCTGGAACTGGGCACCGTCACCAACGACAGCGGACGTTATGCGCTGATCCTGCCGGTGGGGCTGCACGAAGTGGTTTTCCGGAGTGTCGGGATGGAGGAAAAGGTCAAAGTCATCTACCTGTATACGGACGGAGTTCTGGATATTGGCCTGGAAGACCGCTCTTTCAGTCTGGAAGAGATCGTAATCAAAGCCCAACCCAGCAATCAGAATGTAGTGGACGTAAGATCGGGCGTCGTGTCGCTCACCGCCGAAGATGTCCGCGAACTACCGACCCTGTTGGGCGAACTGGATGTACTGAAAAACCTCGTAAGTTTACCCGGTGTCAGCACGATCGGGGAAGGCGCCGGAGGTATCAACGTGCGGGGCGGAAAGGTCGATCAGAACCTGGTGCTGTTTGGCAACGCCCAGCTTTTCAATACTTCGCATGCGCTGGGCCTGTTCTCGGTCTTCAATCCCGATGTTATCGAGAACTTTACCCTGTACAAAGGCAGTGTACCCGCGCAGTACGGCGGCCGGACGTCCTCCGTGCTCGATGTGGATATCAAACGCGGTGATTTTGACCAATTTAAGATCAAGATGGGCATTGGTGCCGTTACCAGCCGTGCATTGGTGGAAGGACCGATCGCGAAAGGAAAAACCTCCTACCTCATCGGCGGCCGGGCTTCTTACGCCGGCTGGATCCTGAAATCCCTCAAACAACCGGACATCCGGAATAGTAAAGCTAACTTTTACGATCTCACCGGAAAGATCAGTCATCGCTTCAGTCCGAATAATACGCTGAGCTTTTCCTATTACAGCAGTTACGATTTCTTTCAGTACTCCCGGCAATTTGGCTACCAGTGGCGGACAATGGCTACTACCCTGGAATGGAGCGCCATCTTGAATGAGCATTTTTCTTCCCGTTCGACGGCAACGCTGGGCGATTATAAAAGTCTGCTCTTTGAACCCTTCGGCGTAACGGCTTTCGAGTACCAGAACGGCCAGCAATACCTGCAACTCAAACAGAACTTCATCTGGAATGCCGGGGAAAAGCACTTGTTCAACTTTGGGGCGGAAGGGGTTCGTTACAAAAACCTGCCCGATCGACTCGATCCGAGGGGGGAGCGTTCGAACGTACTCAGCGAAACCATTAGCCGGGAGATCGGTCAGGAACTGGCATTCTACATCAATGATGATTTCGAGATCTCTCCCAAACTGGCGCTTTCGGCCGGATTGCGATTTTCCATGTTCCAGTCGCTCGGTCCCGATCGGGTTTTCCGCTACCGGGAGGGAGCCCCTCTTACCGAGCTGAACATCGTGGATACTGTTTCCTACCAACGGGGAGAGGTGATCCGCCGCTATTCCGGTTGGGAACCCCGCTTTTCGCTCCGTTACCGCCTGGGAGAAAATTCCTCCCTCAAATTGAGCTACAACCGGATGCGACAGTATATTCACCTCATTTCCAATACTACCGCCAGCACCCCGGTGGATGTCTGGCAGTTGAGTACGGACTATATTCCCCCTCAGATCTCCGATAATTATTCACTTGGGTTTTTCCGTAATTTCAAAGACAACACCATTGAGACTTCTATGGAAGTTTTTTACCGGGACATCCAAAACCTGGTCGACTACAAGGATTTTGCCCGTTTACTCCTGAACGAACACCTGGAAACTGATCTGATCTCGGGTACCGGCAAGGCCTACGGTTTTGAGGTCCTGGCGAAACGCAATGAGGGGCGGCTCACCGGCTGGGTATCCTATACCCATTCGCGCTCTCTGTTACAGGCTAAAGGACCAACCAAGGAATCGACCATCAACAACGGAGCGTGGTATCCCTCCAGCTTTGACAAACCCCACGACTTTACGCTTTCTGCCAAGTACGAACTGTCCTACGATTTTTTCTGGGGTGTCAACTTTACTTACAGTACCGGCCGCCCCATTACCGCGATCATTTCGAGTTACGAACAAAACAACGTCATTATCCCCCATTATTCGGAACGCAATGCCTACCGGATCCCGGATTATTACCGACTGGATATGTCGCTAACCATCAACGGGAAAAGGTTGGTCAGCCGTCGTTACCGCGAAAGCTTTACGATCTCCGTCTACAATTTGCTGGCCCGGAAAAATGCCTTCTCCGTTTATTACCAGCAATTCGGGAACAAATTCTTTCCCAGTCCAACTAAATTATCCGTGCTGGGCACCCTGATCCCGGCTATTTCCTACACCTTTAGTTATTAAGAACATGAAGCAGCGCCTGCACTTACCGATAATGATGTTCCTGTATTTGGCGGTTATGCTGACCGGCTGTATCGAGGTGATCGATTTCGACACGGAAAGATCGGGTGGCCAGTTGGTCGTGGACGGAAGTGTCGTGAACGGCCCGGGACCTTTTCAGCTTTATCTGGGCCGGACCGCAAATTCCCAGCGGAAAACGATACCGCTGGAAGGGGCGACCGTCCGCATTTTTGACAACGAAGGAAATTCTGCTACCTACGTGGATATGAGCGAAGGCCAATACCGGATCCCGGAGCAGACGTTCAGCGTGGAGATCGGCCGCACTTATTACCTGCATATCGAGTTGGATAACGGCGAAGAATACGAATCGGAACGGGAAGTTACTCCCGGTATTTACGCCCGTCTCGATAGTCTGAATTTCGATTTTGGCGAGATACGGGAAGTTAATGAATACGGCAACAGTATCATTGTACCAACGGTAAACGCTTATGTAGATCTGAGCCTGGAACAGACTACTCCAGACGTTTTTTATCGCTTTGACGTAGATGAGGTGTATCGGCTTTCACCCACGGATTTTCCGGATCCCTTTGGCGTTATTCCGCCTCCCTGTTTCGTTTATACCCGTCCGGATCTGAGTTCGTTCACCCTCCTGAATGTTGATGCCAATCAGCCCAGAACGGTCTCCCGTCTGCAGGTCGCTTCCGCCCGATTGGATAATCGTTTCGACGAAAGACATTATTTTAATGTTTATTTGCGGAGTCTGACCGAAGGTGCTTATACCTTTTGGAGTCAGGTTGGTCAAACGCTGTCGGCAGTTGGCACCATATTCGATACGCCACCGGCACCCGTTCGGGGAAACATCTACAATGTGAATGACCCCGGAGAAGAGGTGTTGGGGTATTTCAGTGCCATGTCCAGCGATACAATCAGGGCATTCTTATTGCCGGAGAATACTCCTTTTTTACCTTACTACCAATGTGAGTATAGTCCGGCGAAACGGGATTATCCGCCGCGTTGCCTCAATTGTCTCTCGGTACCGGGATCGAGTTACCAAAAGCCGGATTATTTTTGACCTTATTTGTTAAGCAAGTGGTAATTTTTGTTGTGAAGCGTATCTGTATCGCCATAGGAGTTGTGATTGTGGGTCTGAGCCTGGTGGGATGCCGGCAGGAGAAGGAGAAGCCTTTTAGTTTACAGGTGGATACCGGGATTGCGTTCAGCAACGATCTGCTGGAGTCGGACTCCTTCAATATCATCCAGTATCTGTACTACTACAATGGTGGCGGAGTGGCGGCCGGAGATGTCAACAACGATGGCCTGCCCGATCTTTTCTTTACCGCTAATGAAAGTTCTAATCGCCTCTACCTCAACCGGGGCGATCTCCAGTTTGAGGATATCACCGAATCGGCCGGAGTGGGCACCACCACTTCCTGGTCCACCGGGGTGACCATGGTCGATATCAACGGTGACGGCTGGCTGGATATCTATGTCTGCCAGTTGGGAGACTACAAGGGGAAAAAAGGGATCAACCGCTTATACATCAACCAGGGCGAAACTTCCAACGGTGTTGTTTTTGAAGAACAGGCTGCCGCGTACGGGCTGGATTTCAGTGGATTCGCTACCCAGGCCGCTTTTTTTGATTATGATCTCGACGGTGATCTGGATGTATACCTGCTGAACCATTCCGTGCATTCGATCGGCAATTACGGCAAGGCCGCCAGCCTGCGGCCGCAGCGGGACAGTCTGGCCGGAGATCGACTCCTGCGCAACGACCAGATCCCTCCGCCGGGGCAGCCGGTGGGCAAGTTTGTGGACGTAACGGACCGGGCCGGTATTTTCAGCAGCCGCATCGGCTACGGACTGGGGCTGGCCATCGGTGATCTCAACCGGGACGGCTGGCCGGATGTCTTTGTCTCGAATGACTTTCACGAGAACGATTACCTGTACCTCAACAATGGCGACGGCACCTTTTCCGAAGATATCGAAGAGGCGATGAGCTATACGAGTCATTTTTCGATGGGGAATACGATCGCCGACTGGAACAATGATAATCTGCCGGACATCATCAGTCTGGATATGAAACCCGAGGTAGAGGAACTGGTGAAAAATACCGTCGGTTCGGATTCTTACAATATTTACCTGTTGAAGCGCAGCTTCGGATACTATGCTCAGTTTTCCCGGAATATGCTGCAACTCAACCGGGGGAACAAGGAAGGCAATATCCCCGTATTCTCGGAAGTAGCCCAGATCACCGGGATCGAAGCTACGGACTGGAGTTGGACGCCTCTGGTTTCCGATCTGGACAATGATGGCTGGAAGGATATCTTCATTACCAACGGTATCTGGCGTCGCCCCAACGATCTGGATTACCTGCGGTATATTTCCAACAAGCAGATCCAGGCGGTAGCGCCGGACCGGGTGCTGATCGAAAAAATGCCATCCGGTAAAACGAATAATTACGCCTTCCGGAACCAGGCAGATCTCACCTTCAAAAATGTCTCCGGCGACTGGGGACTGGATCACTTCGGGGTTTCCAACGGAGCTACATTCGCCGATCTGGACAATGACGGCGATTTCGATCTGGTGGTGAACAATCTGAATGAACGGGCATCGGTCTACCGTAATGATCTGGCAGGCAATCACTATCTGAAAATACAACTCGGGGGTACCGGCCTCAATAAATTTGGGATCGGGGCCAAGGTGACGGTCCGCACAGGCGATCTGGAACAATGTCAGGAACTCTACACCAGCAAGGGGTATCTTTCCTCCGTCGAACCCCAGCTTTTATTTGGCCTGGGTAAGGCCGGATCGGTTGACCGGGTGGAAGTCCGCTGGCCGGGTGGCAGTACCAGTACGCTGGTCGATATCCCGGCGGATCAGACACTTATCGTCAGGCAGGAAGAAGCCCGCCCCGGCGATATATCGGCTGGAAACGCTCAATCACCATCCTTCGTACCGGGAGACTCGTACGGTCTGGATTTCCAGCACGTAGAAAATACTTTTATAGATTTCAATGAAGAACCCCTCATTCCGCACCTTTTATCTACCCAGGGACCGCGGCTGGCGGTAGGGGATGTGAACGGTGACGGCCTGGAGGATCTGTATGTATGCGGAGCTAAAGGACAAAGCGGGGAGCTTTTCTACCAGATTGCCGGAGTGGGTTTCCGGCCCGCGCCCAACTTTTTTGCCGATAACCGGGAAGGAGAAGAAGTGGACGCCGCGTTCTTCGATGCGGATCAGGACGGTGATGCCGATCTTTATCTCGTCAACGGTGGGGGAGAGGTGGATGTTTCCGCGCAGGTGTTTTTGGACCGCCTTTACATCAACGACGGAATGGGGAATTTTACCCCGAAGCCAGATGCCCTCGAGCCGGTATCGGGCAATGGTGCCTGTGTGGTACCCCTGGATTTTAACGAGGATGGTGCCATAGACCTTTTCGTCGGCAGCCGTTCCATTCCGGGTAATTACGGACATGATCCGGAAAGCTACCTTTTACTGAACGATGGAAAAGGCCGGTTCCGCAATGTGGCCAAAGATCACCTGCCCGCGGGAGGAAAACTCGGCATGGTCACCGATGCAGCCTACCTGGAAGCAAACGGCGAACGCACCCTGGTGGTGGTGGGAGAGTGGATGCCGGTACAGTTACTGCACATCCGTCGGGGCGCCTGGAAAGCGGAAGCATTACCGGAATCAGGCGGTTGGTGGAACTGTATCCAACTTGCGGATGCCAACGGCGACGGGAATCTGGATATGGTGCTGGGCAACTGGGGACTGAATAATTTTTTCGAAGCCAGTCCGGAAGAACCGGTTCGCCTGTACATCAAGGATTTTGACGGCAATTTCAAAACCGATCCCCTGATCACGCATTACCGGCAGAGGAAAGAGTATACCCTGGCTTCCATCGACGAGCTCATGAAGCAAATGCCGGATCTGCGGCAGTCTATGGGCACTTATGCGGAGTTTGCCCGATTGAGCTTTTCGGAGATCTTTGATGCAGGCACTTTAAAAGGGGCCACCGTAAAGCAGATAGAACAGCTGGCCAGCTCGGTAGCTCTGGGAGACGGGAAGGGCAATTTTAAACTGGAGCCCTTACCCAAAATGGCCCAGCTCAGCCCGGTATTTGCGATCCGGGTGGACGACTTTGACCAAGACGGCATACCGGATCTATTCCTGGCCGGGAATTTTTATGGTTCCAGAACGGACCTCGGGCTTTACGATGCGGCCTCCGGCATGTTGCTTACCGGCAACCGCCAGGGTAGCTTCCGCAACGACGGTTTTGTGAACGACGGATGGCGTATTGATGGGGAAGTACGGGATATCCGGAGTCTGCAGCTAGGCGATCGAAGATTATTGGTGATCGCCCGCAACAACCAATCTTTACTGGTCAGGGAAATTCAATAAGGGAAAAGACGGGCAAAAAACAGAAAGCCGCCGGTAGGGATACGCAGCGGCTTTCTGGCATGTGAAGTGAGGATCATTAATTACTGATCCAATTTGCTGTTTAATTCTTCCTGGATAGCTAATAGCCATGTATGAATGGCCTGACCTTTGGCCGAAGTATTATAACGACTTTCCGGTCCTTGCAGGTCGACTACCGAGCGGTAGATCTGAGTGACCTGTATATAATCATTGCCTCCGTTGTTGCAACCACCGCCGCCGCTTTGTCCGGCGGAAACGTGGGTGGTTTTCTGAGCGTAGGCAAAAAATGCCTGAGATAAAGGAGCGCCTTCCTGGGTAGTCCGGTCGCTAAGCTGATTTTGGTTGAGTCCTACGGATTGTAGGAGATACTCTGCCAGTTCCGCCTTTTCGATCTGAAAAATGCCTTCCGATGCCTCGCCGTAGAGGTATTCCAGTTCCAACTGAGCGAGAACAGCCTGATCGGAGGAGGGTACGCTGCCGGGAGTATAGGCTTTATGGTAAGTTCTTACCCAACCTTCCCGATCGATCAACCAGCCGCTTTCCTGGCCGCTTTCGAGCTGGCGTTGCGCAAACTGATAGAGGATCAGCGGTTTTTCCATCCGGTCAAATCGTTCCTCGGGAGTGAGCGACGGAGCGGATGCGTAGTCGTAGGTTTCTTTTTCACAGGCTGTAAATCCAAAAGCCAGTAGAAAAAGACTGATGTAAAGAAAATGCTTCATATCTATGGGTTTTGAGAATGACGTAGCTTGAAAGACCCTTTAAATATAAGTTTTTTCCTTCAATCATCCTAGTAACCCCCTCATTATCACCGTTTACCGGGAATAATTCATTGTTCCATTTCCTGCTCCTCCGTTTCTGGTTCCGGTTTGAGCGCAAAATAGCTCTCGTGGATCACGTTGCCGACCTTATTGAGCTTTTGCTGGAAAATGTCGAGTGATTCGTGCAATCCGATCTTGAAGATATCATTGATATCGTTGTATTCCATTTCCGAACGGAGCTTGCCGATGATGCGCACGGCCGGATGTTGTTTGTTCTGGTGGCCGGTGATCTGGATGATGGCTTCTTCCACTTCCTTGAGGCAATAGAATAGCGAGCGGGGGAAATAGCGATCCAACATGAGGTACTCAACGATCTGGGCCGGGTTGATGGTCAGATAGGCCTGGCGGTACATATTGAATGCACTGACCGATTTGAGTACGGCCGACCACTGCAGTACGTCCAGGTTACTCCCTACTTCGTGTACGTCCGGAAGCAGGATGAAGTATTTGACGTCTACAAAACGGGAGGTTTTATCCGCCCGCTCCAGGTATCTTCCCAGGCGGCTGAACTGGTATCCTTCGTTACGCGTAAAGGTGGAATCGACGATCCCGTAGTACAACTGACTGTCCATTTTCACCTGATTGAAAAAATCCTGCCAGTCGTCGATCTTCCATTTTTCCCGGCGCGAAGCCTCTTTACAGCTGTGGTAAAACTGATTGATGTGTTCCCACATCTCTTTGGAAATGATCTCCCGGATACTCCGGGCGTTCTCCCGGGCTTTGTGCACACAGGAAAGAATTGCGTTGGGATTGCGTTCGTCGAAACTCATGAACCGCAGGATATTGCTGCGGTTGGATTGGGGATAAAAACTTTTGAAAGTGTCGTAATCACCGGAAGCGTAAAGCATCGGCTCCCACTGGGCCTTTTCGTGCTTGGGCATATCCAGGATCAGGTTAAAGGTTACTCCGATGAAACGGGCGTGATTTTCGGCACGTTCGATATATCTGTTCATCCAGTAGATGGAATTGGCGACTCTACTTAGCATGTTGTGATGTTGTGTTGTTAGAATGTTGTGACCTTGCGATCTTACAGTGCAGTGAAATTGGGATAAGCGGTAGCTCTATACGGTACCCCTTTTTCCCGGCATCAATAAAGTACCCACGTATCTTTACTACCGCCTCCCTGGGACGAATTGACCACAAGGGAGCCTTTCCGGAGGGCAACGCGGGTGAGACCACCAGGGATCACCTTGACGCCGTCTCCGTACAGGATGTAGGGGCGCAGATCCACGTGCCGGCCTTCAAAACCTTCTCCCACCAGGGTCGGTACCCGGGAAAGGGAAATGGTCGGTTGGGCGATGTAGTTGCGCGGGTTGTTCTTGATGCGTTTACGGAATTCTTCGCACTCCTCTTTCGTGGATTTCGGACCGATCAGCATGCCGTATCCACCGGCTTCGTTGGCTTCCTTTACAACCAGCTCTTCGATGTTTTCCAGCACATACTTGCGATCGGCATCTTCCCCGCAGAGATAGGTGCGCACATTGGGAATGGCCGGATCCTGATCCAGATAGTATTTGATGATCCGCGGCACGTAAGCGTACACCACTTTGTCGTCGGCTACTCCGGTACCGGGAGCATTGGCAATGGCGACCTTATTATTTTTGAATACATCAAAAATGCCGGGCACACCGATCAGTGACTCGGGATTGAAAGCTTTGGGATCCATGAAGGTATCGTCAATCCGGCGGTAGATCACATCCACCAGTTCGTAGCCTTTGGTCGTTCGCATCTGAACGGTCCCGTCGCGAACTACCAGATCGGAGCTTTCCACCAGGCTGACCCCCATTTGCTGGGCCAGATAGGAGTGCTCGAAGTAAGCCGAGTTGTAGATCCCGGGGGTCAGAACGACCACCTGCGGATCGGGTTTGTCACAGATAAACTGGAGCATTTCCAGCAGACGGGTCGGATAATCGGACACGTGTTGCACGCCGATCTTTTCGAAGATGTTGGGGAAGGCCTTTTTCAGGATCTCCCGGTTTTCCAACACGTAGGATACGCCGGAAGGGCAACGCAGGTTGTCCTCCAGTACCAGAAAATCACCGTTGTCATCCCGGATCAGGTCCGTACCGGTGATATGACACCAGATGCCCTTCGGCGGATTGACGCCCATACATTGTTTGAGGAAACCTTTGCTGGAAGTGATGACGGATTCGGGAATGATACCGTCCTTCAGTATTTTTTGATCGTGGTAAATATCGTCAATAAATAGATTGAGGGCCTCCACGCGCTGAACCAGGCCGCGGGCCACTTCATCCCATTCCTGGCGCATGATGATGCGGGGAATGATGTCGATCGGCATGATCCGCTCTACGCCCTCTCCTTCGGAATAGACGTTAAAGGTAATGCCCATGGAGTGCAGGGAGCGTTCGGCGGCGTGTTGTTTGGACTGGAGTTCATCGCGGGACATGTTCTCGATCTCCTGGCAAAAGTCTTTATACCAGTCACGGACCCTGCGGTCAGAGCTGAACATTTCGTCGTAAAAAGCTCCTACTTCATAGTTGCTAAAAGAATTTAGATCCATATAGTGCAGAATGTTTATTATTTTGCTCTAGTACTGCACAGCTATAGTTTAACGGGTTTTCGGAAAACGCGTATCCCTCACGCAAATCGCCATGAAAAGGGCAAATTATGGAAAAAGGGCGCATTACCGGTGATCTTCGCTGACAAAAACGACCTGGTTTATCACTAAGGGTCTTAGTCACTTCACCTTGAATCCGCTCTGCCCGACAGCGCAGCGTGTGTTTTTAAAAAGACAAGTTTTGAATATAATTATTATAACAAGCTTTTTCAAATTTTGTGCGCAATAATATTTTGGTCATTTTTTTATCAGTTTGGGATACCTTATAAAAAATGGGGTGATCTTTTAATACAGGAATTTTATTTTGATTAAAACCTGATTTGTTAAAAAAACGACCAAGTACCCAGCCCGCACTTTTTTCTCCGGATCGGCTGTCTTTTTTCCAATAGCGGGAAGTATAGGTCTAATAAGGGTTTTTTCTTACTTTTAACAACTTACGGTATAAGCACCGGTAGTCAGGCACCGCGCACCGTTCTATTTTCGGACCGAAGGAAAGAAAATAGACAGAGCTGCGTAGCGATCTATTTCGCTTTGCGGTGCATAACCGGCTGTAGGTCGGCACGCCGCATTTGCGCTTTGGTGAAGTTTCAGAAAATTCCGGAACATAATAGTACCATATCCTACCGTGTTGACCGGTGCAGAGACCATCGCTTTTAACCATTTAGCAACTAAAAGAATTTATGTCCATAAAGGTAGCCATTCGCCATTTTACAAGTTATCATTACGAGCGTCCGATCGAACTGTCACCGCAGGTTATCCGCCTGCGACCGGCCCCGCACTCGCGAACACCGATCAAAGCTTATTCCCTGAATATCGAACCCAAGAACCACTTTCTCAACTGGCAACAGGATCCCTTCGGGAATTATCTGGCCCGGGTGGTCTTTCCGGAAAAGGTAGACCGCTTTGTGGTTGACGTGGAAGTGATCGCCGATATGGTAGTGATCAATCCGTTCGATTTTTTCATTGAAGACTACGCGGAACACTTTCCCTTTAAATACGAAGATCTCGTGCTGAAGCAGCTCGCGCCTTATCTCGAGATCAAGGAAGCGGGCCCGCTCCTGCAGGATTGGCTCACCAGGGCCCGGGAACGCATCAAACCGGACATGACCACCGTGGACCTGATGGTCGCCATGAACCAGATGCTTAACCAGGACATCAACTACCGGATCCGGATGGAGCCGGGCGTGCAATCCTGCGAAGAGACCCTGAATCTGTCTTCGGGCTCCTGCCGGGATTCGGCCTGGTTGCTGGCGCAGATATTCCGCCATCTGGGACTGGCCTCCCGTTTTGCTTCCGGTTATCTGGTGCAGCTGACTGCAGACCAGAAATCCCTCGATGGTCCTTCCGGTCCGGAAGAGGACTTTACGGACCTGCACGCCTGGACGGAAGTATATCTGCCCGGTGCGGGCTGGGTCGGACTGGATCCCACCTCCGGCCTCTTCGCCGGTGAAGGGCACATCCCGCTGGCCTGTACGCCGGATCCGCAGAGTGCAGCGCCGATCAGCGGATTTGCCGAATCCTGTAAAACGGAGTTCAAGTTTGAAAATAAGGTGACCCGCATCGAAGAGCGGCCGCGGGTGACCAAACCCTATACCGAGGACCAATGGCAGCAGATCATGGCCGTTGGGGAGCAGGTGGACCGCGAAATGCAGGAGTCGGATCTCCGACTTACGATGGGGGGCGAACCCACCTTCGTTGCGGTCGATAATACCGAAGCTCCGGAATGGAATTCGGCCGCCGACGGTCAGCACAAAAGAGCACTGGCCAATGTGCTGTTCCATAAATTAAAAGAAGAATTTGGTACCGGTTCCCTGATGCAGTACGGTCAGGGGAAATGGTATCCGGGAGAACCGCTGCCCCGCTGGAAACTGGCCTGCTACTGGCGTAAGGACGGGCAACCCATCTGGCGGGAAGACCATTTGCTGGCGGACCTCTCCAAGGATTACGGCCTGACCAATGAGGATGCCGGACGGTTTATTCAGCAGTTGTCTAACGAACTGGGCCTGCCCCATCGCTTTATCCGGCCGGCTTTCGAAGATCCCTTTTACTTTATCTGGGAAGAAAGCAAAGTGCCGGTACAGGTGGATCCGCACGAACTGGATCTGAAATCCCCGCTGGAGCGCCAGAAACTGGCCGAACTCCTGTCCCAGGGACTGGATCAGCCCGTAGGGCAGGTGCTGCCCCTGCGCTGGGAGGCCGGGACCGAGAGCTGGCAATCCTGCAATTGGGGTTTCCGCCGGAAGCAGATGTTTCTGGTACCGGGAAATTCCCCGGTCGGACTGCGACTCCCACTGGATGCGATCAAAGAATCGGATCCGGAAGTGCTGGATAATCTGCCCGAAAGGAGCCTGTTCGCGGAAGTGGAGGCCCTGCCTAATACGGGTCAACTGGTGGAAACGGCGCGGGCTGACGTATCCGTACCCGATACCGAACTGACCTTCAAAACGGCTATCGTGGTGGAAGTCCGGGAAGGCAAAATGTTCGTATTCTTTCCGCCGCTGAGCCGCATCGAACACTATCTGGCGCTCACGGAAGCCGTAGAAAATACGGCGAAAGTACTGGACATTCCGGTATTGATCGAGGGCTACGATCCTCCTTCCGATTCACGCATTGAAAAAATGATGGTCACACCGGACCCCGGAGTGATCGAAGTTAATATCCATCCGGCGGAGAACTGGGCGGACCTTACCCGGAATTTCGAGATCCTATTCGATAAGGCCCGGGAATCGCGCCTGTCGTCCGAAAAATTCAACCTGGATGGTCGGCATACCGGCACCGGTGGCGGTAACCACATCACGCTCGGAGGACGGACCCCGGCGGACAGCCCCATGCTGCGCCGGCCCGATCTGCTGCGCAGCCTGATCACTTACTGGCAGCACCATCCGGTACTGTCTTATCTGTTCTCAACGCAGTTCATCGGACCGACCAGTCAGGCCCCGAGGGTAGACGAAGGCCGGGATGAGATGTTGTACGAACTGGAACTGGCTTTCCAGCAGATACCGGAAGACCTGGAAGAAGATAAAGTGCCCTACTGGCTGGTGGATCGTATCTTCCGCAATCTGCTGGTGGATATTACCGGTAATACCCACCGCGCGGAATTTTGTATTGATAAGCTCTATTCTCCGGATTCCAGCAGCGGACGCCTGGGTATTCTGGAATTCCGCGGTTTCGACATGCCGCCGCATTACCGGATGAGTATGGTGCAGTTTCTGCTGATCCGCTCTCTGGTCATGCTGTTCTGGAAGAAACCGTATAAGCACAAGCTGGTGCGCTGGGGGACCGCCCTGCACGATCGCTTCCTACTGCCTCACTATTGCTACCAGGATCTTAAGGAAGTCGTTCGCGATCTGCGCGAAGGCGGTTACGAATTCGATATCAGCTGGTTTGATCCATTCTTCAGTTTCCGTTTCCCTTTCCTCGGGGAACTGCGGGAAGGGAATATTCACCTGGAACTACACACGGCGATCGAGCCCTGGCATGTACTGGGAGAGGAGATGTCCAGTTCGGGTACGGCCCGTTTTGTGGATTCGTCCCTGGAGCGGGTACAGGTCAAGATCAGCGGCCTTACGGATTCCCGTTACCATCTGCTGTGCAACGGCTTTCGCATTCCACTGAAGAATACCGGAACCCACGGTGAATACGTTGCCGGTATCCGCTACCGGGCCTGGCAGCCTCCTTCGGCGCTGCACCCGACCATCGGCATCGATACCCCGCTGGTATTTGATGTTTTTGATACCTGGACCGGCAAGTCGGTTGCGGCCTGTAAGTACCACGTTGCGCATCCGGGAGGACGGAATTACGATACCTTCCCCGTCAACAGTTACGAGGCGGAATCGCGCCGGATATCCCGATTCTTTGACTTCGGCCATTCGGTGAATGAGATCACGCCAACGGTGGTGGGCACCAACCAGATCGGTAGGTTTGTCACCCAAATGACCATCCTGCCGGTTTATGAGGCTACGGGAGAGCTGGTGAATCCCGAGTACCCGTTTACCATGGATTTACGTAGATATAGAAAAAGTTAAGTGTAAAAAAACGGGCCGTGTGCGAACCCAGAATCTCAGATTCGGTGTTATGAAAAACCAGGAATAGCAGTATCTTGCTGGTTTATAAGGCGGATTTATGCCAACAAATATATGATAACGACCTTATCCGAATATTACCAAAAGCACGCTACCTACTTTGACGAACTGATCACTTCAGACGGCCAGGTTGGATCTCATTGGCGCAAACTTGTACGGGCTTACGAAAAGATGAGTCTGGAAGAGATCATCCAGAAACAACGGGAAGTAGAGCGTCAATTGCGGGAGAATGGAGTAACCTATAATATCTACGCCGATCCGGAGGGCAACCGCCCCTGGTCGCTGGATGCCGTGCCGATGGTGTTCTCCAAAAGGGATTGGGAGAATATCGAAGCCGGATTGAGCCAGCGGGCCGAGCTGCTGAATCTGATCCTGGAGGACCTCTACGGTCCCCGTAAACTGATCCGGAGCGGTAGTATTCCCTTCGAACTTATCTATAACCATAAAGGTTTTTTGCGGCAGGCGGATAAGATCCGGATGCCGGGCAAACATCAGCTTATCCAGTATTCTGCGGATCTCGCGCGGGGTCCCAACGGGAAGATGTGGGTATTGCGCGACCTGACGGATGCGCCCTCCGGTGCGGGCTACGTCCTGGAAAACCGGGCGGCCATGACCCGGGTCTTTCCCCATCTCCTACGGGAAAACCACGTGCGAAAGCTGTTTTCCTACTACCAGACCTTAAAGAATACACTGGCTAATTTGCCATTGCACAATAAGGATAATCCGCGGATCGTCCTGCTGTCTCCGGGAGCCAGCAGCAACTCTTATTTTGAGCACGCCTACCTGTCTTCCGTTTTAGGATTCACCATGGCCTTCGGCGAAGACCTGACGGTTAGTGACGGCTACGTATGGATGAAAACCCTCAACGGCCTGGAGAAGGTAGACGTCATTCTGCGAAAAGTGGTAGATATCGATAGTGACCCGCTCACCTTTCGGGGCGATTCTACCTTTGGGGTAGTCGGTCTGATGGAAGCCGTTCGGCAGAAAAAAGTGATCGTGGTGAACCCGATCGGATGCCGGATCCTGGAAAACCCGGGAT
This sequence comes from Flavilitoribacter nigricans DSM 23189 = NBRC 102662, assembly GCF_002646595.1. GTDB lineage: Bacteria > Bacteroidota > Bacteroidia > Chitinophagales > Saprospiraceae > Flavilitoribacter > Flavilitoribacter nigricans. The sequence continues at coordinate 174,975 of NZ_PDUD01000029.1, read as the reverse complement.
TGATGGCCTTCTTACCGGCTCTTTCCCGGGAGTTGCTCGATCAGGAACTGAAGCTGCCCTCCGTGGCAACCTGGTGGTGCGGGCAGTCTCCCGAGTTGGAATACGTGCTGGAGAACCTGCCGAATCTGATCGTTAAACACATCTACCGCTCACAGGAGCACCAGGCGGTATACGGTGGAAACCTGACCGCAGGCCAGATCGCTGAATGGCGGGCTCGCATCAAGGCCCATCCCCATTTGTACGTTGGCCAGGAGGTAGTTGATTTTTCCACTTCGCCGGCACTGGTGAACGGTGCACTGGAAGCCAGGAACACGGTATTCCGGAGCTTTGTGGTATCCAATATGGACACCGAATCTTACCAGGTGATGCCGGGGGGACTTTCCCGAAGTATAACGACTAAGGGCGTTTTTCTGCTTTCCAACCGAAAAGGAGGGATCAGCAAGGATACCTGGGTAGTTGGGAAACAGAAGGGGCCCGGTCCGGAAAACCGGGCGAGAAAAACGGCAAATTTCAACCGGCTGACCAACGTACTGCCCAGTCGGACCGGCGAACGCCTGTTTTGGCTGGGAAGATACCTGGAGCGGGTAGTGATCAACGTGCGCCTGATGCGGATCGTACTCCGGCGCCTGAACGAAACGGAAGAAGAACTACAGTTCCATAAGGACCGAACCCTGGTCACGCTGCTCAAATCCATCACCGTCGTGACGGGCACCGATCCGGGCTTTACCGAAGAGGGCACCAGTAAATTGCAGTATCCGGAACAGGAACTCATTTCGCTGGCAACGGATCCCCGGCGGGTAGGTACCATTGCACATTCTCTGCAGTCTTTCCTGGATAACGGTTACGCCGTGCGGGACCGTCTGAGCCTGGATACCTGGCGGATCATGGAAAGCATATCGGAAGCCTGGGGCGCGCTGAGTCGGGGAAATCCCAGTATTCAGCAGATATTCGATCATCTCGATAGTCTGATCGTCCGCCTGATGGCCTTTAATGGTCTGAATATTGACAACATGACGCGGGAGTCCAGCTGGCATCTGCTGAATATCGGTCGGTTTATCGAATCGGCCATTCGCACCTGTTCGATCCTGCAGTCGATCCTCGTTGAAAAGAACGAAGAAGAAGAGGAGAAGAATTTGCTGGAAATGTTGCTGATGTGCAACGAAAGTCTGCTGACCTACCGCTACCGGTACCGTTCCACCCTGAAGATCGACGGTGTGCTGGAGTTATTGCTCACCGAAGAAGATAATCCGCGTTCGGTAGTATTCCAGATCGACCAGATCGCCCGGAATCTCCGCGAACTGCCGCTCAATAAGGTTAATCAGAATCTGAGCCCGGCCGAGAAAAAGCTACTGGAAGCGCTCACAATGGTCCGTCTTTGCGATCTGGAGGAACTGACGGAAGTCAATGAGGAAAGCCAGGCGCGTGAAAAGTTATTTCAGTTTTTGAATCAGGTAACGGGGTTGCTAACCGAAGCCTCCAATTTAGTGATCGATCAGTTCTTTAGTTTAACCCAAAACCAGTATGGCTTTGTAAAAAGTCCGAGTTTACCGGAAATATGAAGTACCGAGTCATCCATCAAACCCTCTATGAATACCAGTCCCCGGCATCCCTCTGCCATAACCTGATCTGTCAGGGGCCCGGGAAGAATGAATTTCAGGAAAACATCTCCTTTGACTGTCGCATTTCTCCCGAACCGCATTACCAGGCCACCCGGGAGGATTTCTTTGAAAACCACTGGATCTATTTCTCCATTCAGCGCCCGCATCAGGAACTGAGCGTTCGGATGACCAGTATTGTCGATCTGCAGAAGCCAAGCTGGCTGGCGGTAGATCCGATGTCCACGCCGCCCTGGGAGCAGGTTGCCGACTGGCTGCGGAGCACGGACGCTAAGAATGATACGCGGCAGTTCTACCTGGAATCGGAGATCGTCCGCTTTGTACCGGGAGTGAAAGAATATGCCCTGGAGTCTTTCCAGGCGGGCAGGCCGATCATGGCCGCTATGTTGGACCTCAACCAGCGCATCAACCGGGACTTCACCTTTACCCCGGGTTTTACCGATATCAGTACTCCACTCGAATCCGTTTTTAAGCACAAAAAAGGCGTTTGTCAGGATCTGTCCCACTTCGCCCTGGCCTGTCTGCGATCCCTGGGCCTGGCGGCTTATTACGTAAGCGGTTACATCGAAACGCTGCCCCCTCCGGGAAAACCCAAACTTGTCGGTGCGGATGCTTCCCACGCCTGGGTGGCCCTCTGCATCCCGGAACTGGGCTGGGTAGAGTTCGATCCGACCAACAATCTACTGGTGGCGGATCAGCATATCCGTGCGGCCATCGGCCGGGACTTTTCGGATATTGTCCCCCTGAAAGGTATCGTCTACAGCGGAGGCGGACAGCAAATGAAAGTCAGCGTGGATGTCAGAAAGGTAAGCGAGATCAGAGCGACGGGAAAAGAGCCTGAGGCTGGCCCGTTGAAATAAGATTAAGTTTGCTAAAATTGTCAATGATTAAATAATATTCCGAAGGGTGATCAGCCTCAGGGTTTTGGTGTTGGTTTTGAAAATTTAGATGGTCCGGGCAAAGGTCATTCCAAATGATTGGTTTGGGGGCAGGTGCTCGGTGATCCTTACAAGAAGTTGGTAAGTGCTCCTAAAAATAGATTTTAATTCTGTAATCGTAAGAATTGGGGAATAATATAAGGAATTTAAAGATAGGTTTGTCAGATAGCAAACAAAAGCAATTAGACTAGTTTTTCTTTTTATCAATGGCATCCCGTATCCGGGAGGCGCTTTCGTAATCTTCTTTGGCAAGTACCTGCTCCAGCAGGCGCTCGAGTTCTTCCAGCGAATAATCCGATAGTTTTCCCCGCTTGTTGGTGAAGGCCTTACTCGGGCTGTCGAGTACCACACCCGTGGTCTGCAGTATGTCGTCGGTGGTATAGATCGGACATTCAAAGCGAATGGCCATGGCAATTGCGTCGGACGAACGGGCATCGATCTGCAGGGCGCTTCCGTCTTCCTTTTTCCCGATCAGCCGGGCGTGGAAGGCCTCCTCCTTAAAATCAGAAATGATCACCTCGGTAATGGAAATGCCCGCAGCGTCCAGGGTATTTTTGAAAAGATCGTGGGTGAGGGGCCGTTTGGGCTGCATTTTTTCCAGCGAAACGGCAATCGCCTGGGCTTCAAAGGGGCCGATGATGATCGGTAAGCGGCGGAATCCGTTCTGTTCTTCCAGGATCAGTGAGAAGTTGCCGGGATGGGATTCACTGCTGGCCAGCGCAATGATGTTGAGTTCTATTTTATTCATTTTGATTCAATGCCATATCTTGTTTGAGGAAGCTGCAAAGTGCTTCTACGCCTCCGAAAGGACCGATCACCTGACCGTTTTGCATGAGCTTAAACAGGCTTTTTCCTTCGATCTCGATCTGGTAACCGCCCGCCAAATATACCATGTTCCCTTCGTGTGTGTTCACCGGCAATCCAAAATGTTGTAAACCGAAAAGCAAAAATGCTTTGGGATCGTAATCTTCCATAGGTCTAAAGGTTTTCGATAATGACGTAGAGGCCGTAGCCGATACAGAGAAAAGAGGATAAAAGTACCAGCCCCATTTTGAGAAATTCATTGCTGGTGATCTTCCGGGAAAAGGGCAGACTGAAAATACCGGCTGCCACGAGCATACCGATGATGGACCCTATGCCGAAAATGAGCAGGTACAACAGACTGTTTACGTTGCCCTGCACTTCGGTCATCACCAGCAGGATCATGGCTCCGCTACCGGCCAGGCCGTGCACCAGACCGATGCCGTAGGCCAGGTGATGCTGGTGTTCGTGTGGGTGATCGTGCTGTTCACTCTGCCCGTCATTTTGCCGGTACTGATACAAACGGTAAAAACCGAGAATGACCAGCATTAGCCCCACAGTGGCTTCAAAATAGCCGAATAGCCCGTCCAGGAAAGTAGCCCGGCCGATGATCATGATCAGACCGATCAGGACGATGGTGGACGTGTGCCCCAGGCCCCAGTAGATCCCATCCTTTACGGCCAGCAACAGCCGTTCCCGCCGGGTGACGATACTGCTGACTGCCACCAGATGGTCGGCCTCAAAGGCATGACTAAAACCGACGAACGCGGCAAACAATAAGGGGAAGGAAGCTTCCATAACTCAGATATTAAAAGTTCAGCTCGTTAATTACAATGCGGTGGTTGCCGGTATCGGCGATCACCATGGTCTGATCCTCGATGCAGATCTGAAAGGGCCAGTACAGGCTGCCCTCGGTACTGCGTATGGTATTTTTGTTCTCACTGCCGGTATTGAAATCATCCTGCCCGAGCAGATTATCGGCGGTGGAGTTGTGATCATCGGGAATGCGGTCAAACCAGAGTACCCGGCTGTTGCCGGTATCGGCTACCCAGAGTCCGTCTCCGTAAAAACAGGAATCGTAGCACCAGTTCAACGTATTGGCCTGGGGGAACCAGCCGAACTGATTCTGCCCGTTGCCTTCAAAGGAAGCCTGCCCGATGATCACGTCGGCCGGTTGTTGGGATGCGGTGCGCCAGTCTTTCCAGAGCAATACCCGGTAATATTGGGTATCGGTGACGGCCATGGTACCATCGGGACCGATCTTTACCGAATAGGGCCAGATAGGATCCCGGTGATCGTAATCACGCTCTGCAAAGCTGGCTTTCCCGATGACGGCATCCGCCGGGGTGAAATTCTCCTGGGGGATCTCGCGGAAGTGCAGGATCCTCCGGTTGCCGGTATCGGCGATCCAGAGTTGCTGCCCGTCCGAGAATACACCGTAGGGCCAGTTGAGTGAACGGCTGCTGGGAGTGGCGCCAATCCCCTGCACGTTCGGTTCATTGCTATGAAAATCCGGCTGTCCGATCACTACGTCCGCCGGCTGCCCGTCCCGGGTAGGCATCGTTTGCCAGATGAGCACCCGGTGGTTCCAGGCGTCGGCTACGATGAGTTGCTGCCCGTCCGACCACAGTCCGGAAGGGTAGAAAAGGGTAGAGGCATTGACCTGTCCGCTGGCATTGCGACCGGTATCGGCTTTGGCGTCCTGGCCGAGTACGACCCTGGCCGTCTGGAAAGTATCCTGTGGGAGTTGATCCCAGATAAAGACCCGGTTCTGGGCCGTATCGGCTACCAATAGCTTGCCGCCTGCGAGAAAAACACCCCGGGGCGCCAGCAGCGGGCTGTCGGCTGCTCCCTTAAAGAGGGTGGTCTTGCGGACCATTTTATCCAATTGTTCAGTTGTTGAGTTCAAGGCGTTGTTTTTCCAGATTATGAATCTTTATGCGGATCACCGTGGCGATGGATAAGGCCCGTACTTTGGCCTGGTGGGCCTTCTCGCCGGCAAACTGCTCGTCCACACTGCCATTAAAGAGTTCCAGCCAGCGTTCGAAATGCCGATCGTGGAGCGGATGGGCAAAGTGCAGATCGAGATGGGGTTGCATGGCGTCACGGCTGTACTTACCGGCCTGAAACAGTACACTTTGCCAGAAGTCGTAAAGGATGGGCAGGTGTTCCTGCAAACGGACCCCGGCCACTTCCGTAAAAAGTGGGGCCATCAGCTCGTCATCCAGCAGCTTATCGTAAAAGGCGTTGATCAGCCGGATGATATCGTCCCGGTTTTGGATATCTTTTTTCGTTATCATGGCGATTGTTTAGGGCATTCCTGGCAGTGCCCGGTTACGCTCATTAACAGATCCGGGGGAGTTGTTCTCCGGTCAGCATATTGACCACCCGTTTTCCTCCGATGCCACTCGTCAGCACCACCTGCCGCGGATGAGCTTCGACCACTTCACCGATCACGGCGGCGTGGCGGCAAGCTGGGTCCTGTCGCAGTTGATCGACTACCCGGTCGGCTACGCTGGCATCGGCTACCGTGAGAAAGATCCCTTCGTTCGCTACGTAAAGCGGGTCCAGTCCGAGGATCTCACAGGCGCCGGATACCTGTTCCGCCACCGGAATATCTTTTTGCCGAATGTCAATCCCCAGCCGGGTATCCCGGGCGATCTCACTGAGTACGGTAGCCACTCCGCCACGGGTAGGATCGCGCAGCAGGTGGATTTCGGGCCCAAAGTTATCCAGCAGCATCCGGACCGGACGGTGCAGCGGCCGGGTATCACTTTCGATGCTGGTTTCAAATTCCAGCCCTTTTCGGACGGACATGATCGCAATACCGTGCGTAGCCAGCTGATCGCTGACAATGATCTGGTCGCCGGGCCGGATCCGGTCGGTACCGATCCGGGCCCGTTCGTGGAGCCGGCCGACCCCCGTGGTATTGATGAAGATCTGATCGCCTTTTCCACGTTCTACCACTTTGGTGTCACCGGTAACTACCTGCACCCCGGCCGCTTCGCAGGCAAACTTGATGGAGACCAGTATTTTCCAGAAATCCTCCATCCGCAGGCCTTCTTCAATGATAAAGCTCAGCGACAGATACTGTGGAATGGCTCCGCACATCGCCAGGTCGTTCACGGTGCCGTTTACGGCCAGTTCGCCGATATTCCCACCGGGGAAAAAGATCGGTGAGATCACAAAGCTATCGGTCGTAAAGGCGGTTGCTCCCTGCAGACTGAGCGTAGCGCCGTCGTGCCGTTTATCCAGCAGATCATTTTGCAACAGGTCAAACACGCCGCTGTCCAGCAGTTTATTGGTAAGCAGCCCACCGCTGCCGTGCCCAAGCGTGATCACGTCGAAATCCAGCTTCGGCATCGGACATTGTAGTTGCATTTTCAGTTTCGTTTCCGTCATTCCGGCGTATAATTATGTTATCGTACAAAAAACTTATTGTGCTCATCCATCCCCTCCCAACGTTCAAACATTCCAACGTTTCCACGTTCAAACATTCCAACGTCTCAACATTCAAACATTTACCATTTCCAGATCCTGTATAGCCTGATGAAAATGATAGTAAGCGGCGCAGGCGCCCTCCGAGCTCACCATGGGAGCCCCCAGTGGCATTTCCGGCTTACATTTTTTCCCAAACTGCGGGCATTCATTGGGTTTTTTAATCCCTTTCAGGACCAGTCCCGCGATACACTCTTCGCTTTCGGGCGTTTTTTCGATCTGTACGTCAAATTTCAGATTGGCATCAAAGGCCGCAAATTCCTTTCTCACCTCGTATCCACTCATGGGAATGGTGCCGATCCCCCGCCATTCCCGGTCGTTGATCTGGAATACCTTTTCGATCACCTTGATAGCTTCGGGATTCCCTTCCGAACGCACCACACGGCTGTATTGGTTTTCTACTTTGGCCTCTCCCGCTTCCAGTTGCTTTACCGTCATCAGGATGCCCTGCAGTAGATCAACCGGTTCGAATCCGGTGACTACCATCGGTATGCGGAACTTATCCACCAGCGGGTAATATTCGTCAATTCCCATGATGGTACAAACGTGCCCGGCGGCCAGGAAAGCTTCGATATTGCTTTCTTCGTCATTCATCACCGCCTCGATGGCCGGCGGGACCAGTACGTGCGAGGCCAGGATGGAATAGTTATGCAGACCGAGCCGGTGCGCGTGGATCACCGAAAGGGCATTGGCAGGAGCGGTAGTCTCAAAACCAACCGCAAAGAAAACGACTTCTTTATCCGGGTTTTCTTTGGCCAGTTTGACCGCCTCCAGGGGCGAATAAAGGATGCGTACATCCGCACCACCCGCCTTGGCCTGCAGCAGGCTTTTCTCCGAACCGGGTACGCGCAGCATATCGCCGAAAGAGCAGAGGATCACCCCTTTTTCTTCGGCCAGGTACAGGGCTTTGTCAATGAGATTGATAGGCGTTACGCAGACCGGGCAACCGGGGCCGTGCACCATATTGATCTCCGGCGGCAACATATTCAGGATGCCGTTCTTCACCAGGCTGTGCGTTTGACCGCCGCAAACTTCCATAATCGTCCACGGGCGGGTAACGGTCTTTTTGATCTCTTCGAGGTAGCGTTCGGCCAGCTCCGGACTCCGGTATTCGGTTAGAAATTTCATACTTTATTTTTTGTTGATCAGCTTGGATAATGGATGAGGAACCTACACGGACGAAAGTCGTAACCGGCCATCGTCAGATATCATCCGGGAGCATCTCCGAGATATTCAGTTCTTCTTCCACTTCCCCCATCTCCTTGAGGTACTGGAAGGTTTTCCGGGCCTCGTCCTCATCCACCACGCTGATGGCTACACCGACGTGGACCAGCACGTAGTCCTCAACTTTCGCGTGCGGGACCATCTCCAGGCTGGCTTCTTTGATAATGCCGCCAAAAGACACTTTCGCAATGCGGACCAGTCCGTCGTACTGGCTTTCGATCGATTTTATTTTTCCAGGTATTGCTAAACACATACGTTTTGGTATTTATGATCCAGATTTACGTTGGATTTTTTCAGGATTTCGATCTGGTGACACATCAACTGACCGAAGGATATATTCTCATCATTGGGCGACAGGTCGCGATGGAGATAGAGCTGGTAATTCGCCGGCAAATGATGCCGGAGCAGATCGACCAGCAGGCCGTTCTGAAAAACGCCCCCGCTGCAGGCGATATGCCGGAAGTAGTAAGCATCTGCTATCCTCCTGATCCGGTCGATCAGAGAATAATGGAATTTCGCGGCAATGTAATCCGTGGCTTTCCCGGCCTGCAGGTCATGAACGACACCGGCGACCAGGCTCCGGGTCGGAAGATTGTGGTTTACCGGGGCATCCTGTCCGTAGCTATCCGCAAAGGATAAACCGTTGCGGCGGAAATAGCCAGTTGCCAGCTCTTCCAGTTTTATGGCCGCTTCGCCCTCGTAAGTCTGTCGGTCGGATAGACCCAAAAGAGACGCAATGCCGTCAAAGAGACGGCCGATACTTGATGTCTGTATTTGCTCTTCCTCAGTTAGAATTTTCTGATAAATTTTCCATTCAGTATCAGTAAACTTATCACGGAGTAGGGGGAGAGCGGCATCCCGATCCTTGGCCAGCGATAAGGCCGCCAGCCGGGGTTCTTTAGCCATTTTATCGTTCAGGAGAAGTGGGAAATAGTCCAACTGTCCCCAGCGTGTAAAATCGTAATGCTGATAAAGAAAAAACTCACCGCCCCAGATCTGTCCGTCGTCACCCAGTCCGGTGCCGTCCCAGATGACGCCCAGTACCGGATGATCACAGTCGATCAGGTCGTTTTCACCCAGCACTGCACCAAAATGAGCGATATGGTGCTGGATGCGGCTGACCGGTACCTCGAATTTTTCCGCCAGTGTATTACCCAGCAGGGTAGAGGGATAGTCCGGATGCTGATCGACCAGTATCATTTCGGGCTGGGTATCGAAAAGCCGGAAGAAATGTTCCAGCGTATGCCGGCAACTTTCCTCGGTCGCAAAATGCTGCAGATCGCCCAGATACTGACTGACGAAGGTATTGCCCCGGTGGTACAGACTGAAGGTATGCTTGAGCATCGCCCCCATCGCCAGTAGGCTGCCATCGGCATGAATAGCGGGAGCATCGAAAAAGCTGGGAGCCATACCCCGGGAGCGCCGCAAAATGATCCGTTGTTGCCCGAAAGGACTGAATTGTACCACACTGTCGTCCTGGGGAAAGACAATCTCCCGATTGTTGGTCAGCAGGTAATCGGCGATTGCCGTCAGATCGGTCTGCGCTTTTTTATCCTCAAAAACAATCGGCGCGTTGCTGATATTGCCGCTTGTGGCGACGATCGGTCCACCGAAAGCCTGTAGCAGTAATTCAAAAATTGGTGTATAGGGCAGCATTACCCCGATCCGGGACAGGCCCGGTGCGATCTCCGCCCGACTGTTTTCCAACGTATGCTGTTCTTTCAGGGGCAGCAATACGATCGGTGCGCAACTTCCGGATAATTCCGTCAGTTCTTCTTCCCGGGCATCCAGGTCCTCTAATACCGCATGCTCGGACGGGTACATCAGGGCGAAAGGTTTATCCGGCCGATGCTTTCGGGCGCGCAATACTGCAATGCTTTCCCGGTTCCGGGCATCACAGGTGAGCAGGTAGCCGCCGATCCCTTTGATGGCGACGATCTTACCGGCATGCCAGTATTGGCACACCCGTTCGATGATAACCGAAACATCCTCACTGACGGTTTTTAGTTGGTGGTCGCTGAGGTATAAAGTCACGGCGCAGGCCGGACAGGAATTGGTTTGTGAGTAGTATCTGCGATCTGTCGGATCGTGGTATTCTTCCTGGCATTCCGGGCACATCGTAAAAGCAGCCATCGTGGTGGTTTCCCGGTCGTAGGGCAGTTGCCGGCTGATCGAGAAACGGGGGCCGCAATGGGTGCAGGTGATGAAGGGATAGTCCTTGCGGCGATTGCCGGTCTCATGGAGTTCGGTCCGGCAGGTATCGCAGAGGGCAAAATCCGGCGTAAGCATCAGTTGCACTTCCCCCTCTGTATGACTGTGAATGATCTGAAAATCAGTAAAGGTCTGATCCTCCGTCGGCCGGAGCCGGTGGGAGGTGATGCGGGCCAGCCGGGGCGCCCGGTCCAGGATGGCTCCGGTAAAGGTATGGGCCGTCTCTGCGTCCGCATGGAATACGACATGGACGCCGTCCACGGTATTGTTCACCCAACCGTGCAGTTGCTGTTGCAGGGCCAGTTGGTACACGAAGGGCCGAAAACCCACACCCTGTACCTGGCCTTTGATATGGAGATGCCAGCTTTTCAAGACTAGACCTTTGCTGCGGTAGCAACGCCCTTTTTCTCCTCCACTCTTTCCAGCAACCAGTCGCACCACTCGTCGATGCCGACATTTGCCGTGCTGGAGATCTCCAGTACATCGATGTTCGGATTGACGTCGCGGGCATCCGCGACTACTGCGTCTACGGAGAAGGGCAGATAGGGTAGGAGATCCACTTTGGAGACCAGCATCAGTTCGCTGGTGAGGAACATACGGGGATACTTTTTGGGTTTATCATCTCCCTCCGTCGTGGCTATCAAAGTTACCCGGTAGTCCTCGCCGAGGTCAAAAGAAGCGGGGCAGACCAGATTGCCGACATTTTCCACGATCAGGAGGTCCACACCATCCAGGTCGAGGTTTTCCATAGCCTGCCAGACCATCTGGGCTTCCAGGTGACAGATGCCGCCCGTAACGATTTGCAGGGCGTCTACACCCACATCCCGTAGGCGATCGGCATCGCGTTCGGTTTCCAGGTCGCCAACCAGTATTTTCATGTTTATTTTATCCCCGATACGGCGGGCGGTCTCCTGTAGGAGTGTGGTTTTACCGCTTCCGGCCGAAGAGGTTATATTGATCATCAGGGTATTCTGGGAGGCCATCTGTTTGCGAATGCTTTCCGCAACGAAATCATTGGCCTTGAGCAGGTGCATGGTAGAATTGTCACAGGTGACGGTGCCTCTGGCGGCTTTGCTGGACTTCTGTACTTGATCCATATGGTTAGAGAACTTGTTGATTAAGGATTCCACTAAATTTACTCTTTTTTAGAAAAAGCCCGGCCTTATTGTGTGTCTTGCTTCCGGTGGTGCGTAAGTTAAGTCCCCTGATTGAATTAGAAAAATAATTCTAATAATTAGAAAATAATTTCTAATTCTATAAATGGCCATTGTGGAATGATTTTAAAACGGTCTCTTACCCACACAAGCCCAGATTAGCAGTATATTCGTCGGACCACCTAAAACTAAAAAATTATGAAACGGCATCTATTTTTCCTTCTCGTTACAGCGGTAAGCTGGACCGCCTGTGGTGATGAACCGCAGGGTACAGCAGTAATGGACGCAGCAACCCTGGTTACCGATCTGCAGGAACGGCTCATCAACGCCCAGGACGGCGAAGAGATCCTGCTCCCGGAGGGCAAATTTGATTTTCAGCGAGAGCTTTCCCTGGCCGATCTGTCCGGGATTACGATCAAAGGTGCCGGAAAAGGGAAAACGGTCTTGTCCTTTAAGGGGCAGATCGAAGGAGCCCAGGGTATGTTGATCAAAAATGTAAAAGAGGTGACCTTGGAGGGCTTTAGCGTCCACGATTCGAAAGGGGACGCCATCAAGGTGCAGGGATGCGAAAATGTGATCATGCGCGACCTGGAAGCCAGCTGGACCGGCGGTAAAAGCGCGTCCAACGGGGCCTACGGTCTCTATCCGGTGAGCAGCACCAATGTGTTGATGGAAAAATGTGAAGTTTCCTACGCCATGGATGCCGGTATCTACGTGGGGCAGTCCCGGAATGTGGTGGTGCGCGACAACTACGTACACAACAACGTAGCCGGACTGGAGATCGAAAATACCATCACCGGTGAGGTCTACAACAACCTGGCCAAAAACAATGCCGGCGGAATGCTCATCTTCGATATGCCCGACCTGCCCCAGGCTAACGGCGATAAGATCAAGTTTTACAACAACACCATGGAGGACAACAACGGGGAGAATTTTGCTCCCGAGGGCATGGTGGTCAGCTCCATTCCTCCCGGTTCCGGGATGATCATCATGGCGCACTCCAATATTGAAATGCACGACAACGTCATCAGGAACCACAAAACCCTGGGTATTGCGGTAAACAGCTGGTTATTCACCGGCCTGCCCTACGAATCGGAAGCCTACGATCCCTTCTGCAGCAATATTCATATTCACGATAATGAGATCTCGGGCAACGCCGGACCGCCGGACAATACCACGGATTACGGTAAACTGCTCACGGCGGTACTGGGCGGCCAGTCGGTGGACATCGTTACGGACGGTATCTTTAAACCCACGGAAACGGATGAGACCGGTCGGCCGGCCGGCTATTGCATTCGTAATAACGGCGAGGTCCGCTTCGTCAATCTCAATGCCGGGCTTGGTGCCGAACCCGAAGCGATCGCCGGAAATATGAATAACGATATGAGCCTTTTCGATTGCGAACTGGAAGATTTCGATACGAGTGCCCACGATGAGTGGCTGGCGCAGGAGTAATTTGGGAAAAGCTGTACATGGTGTAATGATAGAAAAAATGAAAAAGAACAAGACATCCTTGATCCTGATCATCCTGGGAATGCTGGGTGCCGGCTGCGGCAGTCAATCGGTAAACGTCCCGCAAACGCCTCCCGAAAAGCTGTCTGCGTACGGATTCTTCGCGGGAAACCCAGCGGATCTGCAGCCCAGTGCCGGCGTACTGCCCTACGATCTGAACACCCCACTGTTCTCGGATTACGCCCATAAGGCCCGTTTCGTCTGGATGCCTCCGGGAAAAAGTGCCCGCTACACCGGGGCGGGCGTGTTGGACTTTCCGGAAGGCACCGTGCTGATCAAGAATTTTTACTACGAGAACGATGAGACCGCAGCGGCAAAGGGGCGACGGATCCTGGAAACCCGACTGCTAATCCATCGCGGCGAGAATTGGGAAGCCCTCGGCTACATCTGGGATGACGCCCAGACGGAGGCTTACCTGAAAGTGACCGGCGATATTAAAGAAGTAGCGTGGGTGAACAAACAGGGAAAGGCCCAACAAGTCAACTACATCATTCCAAATAAGAACCAGTGCAAGAACTGCCACGCCAGAGCGGAGGAACTGGTGCCCATCGGCCCCAAGGTAGCGAACCTGAACCGGGATTTCGCTTATGCGGACGGTGCGAAAAACCAGTTGGTCAAATGGACCGAAGTGGGGTATCTCAGCGGCTATGTCCCGGAAGCGGAACACCCCGTGCTGGCGGCCTGGGATCAGCCGGGAGGCGGCGATCTGCAGGAAAGAGCTCTGGCTTATCTGGATGTGAACTGCGGCCACTGCCACCACCCGGAAGGTGCCGCCAATACCTCTGGCCTCACTCTGACGGCCGGGGCCAAACTGGATCGTTCCCTGGGCATCTTCAAGCCGACGGTATCGGCCGGAGCCGGAACGGGAGGCAATACCTATTCTATTGTACCGGGAGATCCCGAAGCATCCATCATGGTGTACCGGATGCGCTCAACAGATCCGGGAGCAATGATGCCCGAACTGGGCCGCAGAATGGTGCACGAGGAAGGAGTAGCATTGATCAGTGACTGGATAAAAAGCCTGGAACTGGAGAACCCCGCTCAGGTCAGCGGAGCGCCCGCCTCTTCGTCAAAATGAACCCGGTGAATAAGTAATTCCATGCCTTTTACCACATTGTTGTTGGGACGACCGCAGGAGGCACAGACGAATTTGTAGTCGCTGATCGTAGAATTGACCCCACAATCCGCACAGTGGATCTCAATGGGGACGGTATTCACCCGGAGCGATACTTCCCGGAATTTATTTTCGGCGGTGGTCACGGCCTCAAAGGCGTTTTGCATCAGCACCGGTTCTACGTTGGATAGCAGGCCGACCTGCAGTTCAATGGTATTGAGCCTACCGAGTTCTTCCGCCGAGAACTCCGCCTCCAGGGTATTGAAAATAGATCGGACGAGAGATATTTCGTGCATGCTGCCTTATTTTACCGCTGCGGTTTTCAATTGTTCCAGAAGTTCGAGGTGTTTGTCGGCTTCCCGGATCATATCGGCTTCTCCGACCAGTTGTTTTACTTCCTGCGCCTTGGCCACCATATCCCGAAAACGCTTTTCGTTGAAATCGTCGGTATCGTTACTTACTTTCCAGCTGGCTTCCAGGTAGTTGAGCAGAGTGATCGCTCTTTCGTAAGGATAAGCCGCCGTGCGCACCTGTAGCGCTTCCTGGTAGTAAAAAAGGGCTTTTTCGTAATTGTCGGAATGGATAGCCTGTGGAAATTTGGTGAGTGCATTGCCGTAGTTGTTACAGATCATTCCGTATTCGTAAGGGAAGAAATCTTTGGTGTAATACTGTAGCGCTTCCTGAAAAGAAGCGGAAGCAACTCCGGCCCAGATCCCTTTCTTCTTACTGTCGGCCGGCATTTCCGAATAGAGTACGGCCAGATTGTGGTGAATATCGGCGAATACGTCGGGCGTTTCCTCCTGCCGGAACACCTTCAAAGCCTGCTGGTAACTCTCGATGGCCGGCTTGTAAAACTGCGGATTACCCTGTTGCGCCCAGGTATAAAGCAGGGTGCCTTTTCGGAGATGGGCCTGTCCGGCCAGTTCTTCCAGCTCTTCGGATTCAAAAATGCCGATGGCCCGGCTGATATAGCCCAGCGCTTCGGAGAAACTTTCGGAAATATTGGCAATATGAGCGGCGTCGATCAGCAGCAGGCCGGTTTCCGCCCGGCGGTCGTGTTGTTCATTGTATTGGAGGACTTCCCAGAGGGTTTGTTTGAGCCGGTGCAGCAGATCCTGATCGTAAGGTACGGTGAGTTGTTTCATCCAGGCATCCGTCAGCATCCTTTTCAGACTGATCCGGGCGGCCTCTGGAAGGTCCTGCTCCAGTTGTTCGAGCAGGAGCGCTTCTGCGGATCTGGCATCTTCCCCGTCCAGCAAGAAACCGGCGTAGTGCTGGAGCGAATAGGCCCGGTATGCGGCATTGGGAGCGTCGGCGAGCGCCTGTTGGTAGTATGCTTTTAGCGTTTCTATCTGAATGCCGGATTGCAGGTAACCGTAGTGCCCGACGATGGCTATGTTATGGATTCTCCGGTATTGTTCAAATGGTGTGACCGGATCGGCTGTATCCTTCAGATCGGTGAGCTCGGAGAGATCGATCTCATAGCCGTACTGCAGGCGGCTGGCCAGCCCGGTCTCGAAGATCAGTGAAGGGTGCGTTTTCAGGTAATGCCATGCCTTTTCCCCATTATCCAGCTTGCTGAAAATAAGTCCCAACAGGGTAGCCGGGGAGAGGGGAATGCCCTGCGGCAACAGATAGGGGGGAGCCAGATTGGCCCAGTCGATCGGCTGACTGATCCCACGGGCATCTACGACCAGACTATCCGCACGGTCGGTTGGTGCGCTTTCTAGCGAGTGGTGTACACTAACCAGTTCATCCAGGCGCTCTTCGGAAGCGATGATCTCCCGGACCAGTTCTATCGTGTTATCAGAAGCGAAAATATCTAACATGCTGTGCTTGCTTTGAGCGGGGTGGATTTATTTCCGAAATAGAATAGGGCGAAGGTTTAAAGTTGTACCCGGAGTATACCCAGTCCGGCCTGGAATTCGTAAACCAGGTCGCGATCCCGGTCGTCGATCTGATGGTCGATCAGGATCTCGTGCAGGGCCACCGAACGGTCCCCGGCGGCACTCCGGGATTTCAGCAGGTGTTTTTTGGCTTTGTGCAGGTCCTTAAACATTTCGTCATCGCCCGCAGCCAGCAAAAGCGTATGCCGGTCGGGATAATAGACGAGGTAGGCATTGCCGGCCTCACCGAATACGACGGCGGCCGTCTCCCGGTCGATCAGTAGATGAGCCGCCCGCAGGCGTACCTGACTGGCGGCTTGCGGCTGTGCCTGGAGCTCATCGATGTATTTCTTCGGTGGTATAAACATATCGCATTCGTTTTTTAACCGACGTAAGTGGTTGGAGAGTATCCGAAACCAGTTTCACGTTAGTACTGATCGTAGCCAGAGAGTCCGGCTAGCCGCTGAATTCGTCCAGCAGAAGCTGAACTACCCGGTCACCACCCTGTTTTGCGGCCTCACCCATACCGACGTTGAAGCTGGTATTTTCAATGGCAATGAGATAAACATCGATCTCTTCGGGGTAATCTGCGCCGAGCATTTTCCGGGCGTAGGAAAGCGCCTGGTGCCATTTCAGGCCGTGCAAAAAGACGAGCGGGTCGTCTTCGATCTTGCCTTCTACTTCCGAGGCCGGCAGTTTGAATACACTGCCGACTGCTTCTTCGGAATTGATCACGGCGTCCACCAGAATGATCCGGTCGTGACCCCGCAACTGAAAAAGCACTTCAAAGGCCGAAGTCCCCATATCGAATACACTGACGGACTCGTCCGGCGGCATGGCCGCCTGTAGCTGTTCGATCACGTAGATGCCTACGCCGTCGTCGGCCCGGACGGGATTGCCGAAACCGAGTACCGCCGTTTTTTTTACCATTTTATCGATGCTGATATCCATAGTTTATGATCGCTCAATTTACGGAAGAAAAATGAACCGGGGGAGTTATAAGTGTTTATGCCAACAAACCATTAGTGATAATAGGTGCAGCGCACCGTCATAGCTACAGAATAGGACAGGACCGATATTTCCAGGTGCAGCGCACCGTCCTGATTCCAAATTTCCAGGCTCTCCGTATCCTCAATAAGCAGCGGGATGCGCAATAACGGCAGAAATTGCCCGCATTCCGCACCCCGCATACCTGATAGGAGAAGAGTGGTTATTACAATTTAAATTTAGCCAGTTGCTTGCCGGTCTTATTGTCGTGGGCGTGAACGGTGCACACCAGACAACTGTCGAAAGAGCGGGCAACCATGCCTACTTCCACCGGATCGTGCGGATCTTCGATCTCCGTTCCTTCCAGGGCCGATTCGATCGGACCGGGATTGCCGTCCTTATCGTTCGGACCGACATTGAAGGTAGTGGGCGCAATGATCTGATAGTTTTCGATCACGCCGTTCTTGATCTTGATCCAGTGGGCGAGGGCACCGCGGGCGGCTTCGGTCGCACCCCAGCCGATACCGTCCTGTTCGGTGGGTTTGATGTAGAACTCATCGTCCAGGCGTACCTGGCTCAGCCATTCGTTGATCTTGAGGTAAAGGCGCGGTGCTTCGTGCATACGGGCCAGTACCCGGGTAAAGACGGAAGGACCCATTCGCTTCATAATATCGCCGAATAGCGGATCCCGGAATTGGTGTTCTTTGTTAGCAGGATTAGCGGCCATGATCACCCGGGCCAGGGGACCGGTTTCCGCCGCATGGCCCATAAAGCGCGGTGCTTTGGACCAGCTGTATTTTCCGCCGAAGTCGGAATTTTCGAGATTGTGGATATCCATGGAGGTAGTCGGAATGGGTTCATCGAAGGGGTGCAGCCCTTCCTCCTGGTGGGTATACCAGGCGTGCTTGATGTGTTCCGCTACCTGCTTCTGGTCCGCGTCGTAGTATTTTTCGCCGTCGAAGAATCCGGATGGACTGATCGTGGCCGGGTTCCGGCCTTCGATGGTCGGTTTGTTGTACATATCCTTGTGCAGATAAGTACCCCAGGCAAGATATTTACCGACGCCCTGTCCGAATTTATCCAGGCCGAATTCCAGGCCGGCCCGCAGGAAGAGGCCCAGGTCGCTGTTGCGGTGGGATTCGTTCTCTTCGAGCCATTCCATGAGGTCATCCCAGGACTGGATCTCCATATAGCGTTCGATGGAGCAGCCCAGCCAGATCGTTTCCAGCCAGTCGTTCCGGAACTGGTTCATGATCGCGTGGGCCCGGGTGATGTCCTTCAGGGTCGGCGCGCACATCACCCCGCCGGGGATCATATAGCTGGAGTGCGGCCACTGCCCGCCGAAAAGCGCGTACACTTCCACCGGTCGGCCACTGGCCGTCACCCCGCTCTGGAAAGACGTACCTACGTAAGCGGCGAAGCGCTTAACCACTTCCTGGTACAGCGGTTTGTTGGCGAATTTTTTGTTGGCCATATCCGTGGCGAAGATGGCGTAAAACCAGCGTGGTATACTTTGGGTCGTTTCGGCTGCCTGACCGATAGCCCGCATCAGCAGGGCGTTGGGCGGCAGGGTGGTTTTCCACGCTACATCCAGTGCGGAAGACGCACAGTACAGGTGGGATCCACCGCAGATACCACAGGCACGCGGCGTTACGATCAGGCCCGATTGGGGGTCTTTCCCGGCCAGGATCTTTTCAAATCCCCGAAACATAGCCGCCTGGGTGTGGGCGCGGGTAACCACGCCGTTTTCCATATACACCTTTACATCGAGATCTCCTTCTACACGGCCTACAGGCGATATATTAAGTTCTTTTAAAGCCATTTTATGTGTTGTTTAAATTGGTTGTCTAATGTTGGTCACCCGTTCTACTTGGAGTGTTCCTTCAACTCGGAAGGTGATGGCGAGAATTTGCCCACCCCGGCCTTGAACCAGTACATGAGCTTGCTTTCTCCTTCCGGAACTTCTTGCGGTAGGAAGCCAAGATACTTCATTGTCTTGAATACACTGCCTTTTTTGAGGTCGTGGTGGGGGAAGCCCGGTTCCGTACAGCCCAGACAAGGGTGATTGGCCCGGGTTTTACTGGATTGGCGGTTCCAGAGGATCCGGTTACAACTGGCCCGCGTCATCGGTCCGCGGCAACCGACTTCGTAAAACAGACAACCGTGGCCTCTTTTACCGAAGCCGCCCTCGATCTTTTCGGCGAAGCTGCGGGCATTGGGGCAACCGGTTTGCACGAAATCCGTGAAAAAGGTACGCGGACGGTGATAATCATCGATCAGTACGTCGCCGATCCGGCCGGTAGAGATCGCCACCAGGATCTGGGTGATCCAGTCCGGGTGCGCGGGGCAACCGGGAATGTTGATCACCGGCAGGCCGCCTTTCGATACGAAGTCACCACCGAGGAAACCGCCTTTTTGCTTTTTGTGGAACTGCATACCCGTGGACTCACTCGGATTGGGCGGCACGGCGGGTATACCTCCCCAGGTGGCGCAGTCGCCAATGGCTACCACATACTGGGCGGCATCGGAAAGCTCCTTCACCCAGTCTTTCATGGGGCGGTCTGCAAAATAGTTCATCTGGCCGGTACCGTTCGGACCTTCCACCACCGATCCTTCAAAAACGAAAATGTCTAATTGGGTTTTACCGGAAATGCAGTCGTTAAGCAGATCGCTGACCTGATGGCCGATCTCCAGACCAACGGTCGGATGCCATAGAATATTGATACCGAAATCAACGATCAATTCTACTACCGTCGGTTCCTGGGCATCGAGGAAAGACATGGTGTTGCCGCTGCATGCACCTCCCTGTAGCCATAAAACGTTTGCCATAGTATTAGGAGTTTTTTCATTAGGCTGAAATATGTTTTGTAGATACGGGATATACAAAATTCTATTCCAGTAAAATTATTGCTTGCCAAATATAGTCATAAATGGAGGATTAGAAAATGTTTTCTAATTTTTTTAGAAAAAAACACCTAATTTCTAGAAAATGAATACTAATTGAGAATTAATCTAAATAGGTTTAATGTGCTAAGGTGTGAATGTGTGAATGTGTGAATGTGTGAAAGTGTTAATGTTTTAATGTGCTAGAGTGTGAATGGCAACGTTAGGTATCCGGATGCTTTGCGTTCACACTTTTAAACTTATACACTTTTCCACCGCTTCCGGATTGTACTAGCTTTATGCTCATTTGAAGGTGTGCGGGCAGTTAAAGGTCACTTTGAGGCGTCCAGGTCCGGTTTGGGTAAGGCGATGTTTACGGCAGACTTGAAGTAGTACATCAGTTTGGACTCTCCGGCGGGCACTTCCTGCGGCAGGAAACCGAGGTACTTCAGCGTTTTGAAAACGCTGCCCTTTTTGAGATTGTGGTGGGGGAAACCCGGTTCGGTACAACCCAGGCAGGGATGGTTGGCGCGGGTTTTACTGGACGTGCGGTTCCACAGGATGCGGTTGCAGCTGGAATGGGTCATGGAACCTCGGCAGCCGACCTCGTAGAACAGGCAGCCGCCGCGTTTGCCGAAACCGCCGCGAACTTTTTGGTTGAAGCTGTTGGTATTGGGGCAGCCCGTTTGCACAAAGTCCGTAAAGAAAGTCCGGGGGCGATGGTAGTCATCGTAGAGGATATCCTTGGCGCGGCCGGTGGCCAGCGCCACGAGGATCTGGGTCATCCAGTCCGGATGGGCGGGGCAGCCCGGGATATTGATCACCGGCAGACCGCCTTTGCTGATGAAATCCGGTCCGAGAAAACCACCTTTTTCCGATTTGTGGAATTGCAGGCCCGTGGATTCCGTCGGGTTGGGCGGCACGGCAATAATGCCTCCCCAGGCGGCGCAATCGCCAATAGCGACCACATAATCCGCCACCTGTGCCATGGCTTTAACCCATTCCATAGCGGGTCGGCCGGCGAAGATGTTCATTTTTCCCGTCCCGCCGGGGCCCTGGATCACGGTGCCTTCAAAAACAAAGATATCGACCTTTACCCGCCCGGAAAGGGCGTCGTTGAGCACCTCGTTGACCTGTTCTCCGATCTCGAGCCCAATGGATGGATGGTAAAGCATGTGAATACCGAAATCGGTGACCAGCTCAATGACGGAGGGTTGCTCGGCGTTGAGAAAAGACATGGTGTTACCGCTGCACGCGCCCCCTTTAAGCCAGATCAGATTCGTCATTCCTGCAGTACTTGTAGTGAAAGGTTTCGGAACATCAGTTGTCGGAAGAGTGTTGCTGCAAGACCGGCAGTATCAGTTGCTCGAATTCAGCGATCCCCTTTTCGGTAAAGAAAGGATAGAGCTGATTCCAGACCATTTCTTTGAAGTGGATGATCATCGGTGCTGCGTTTTTCCGGCGCAGCAGGTTCTGGGGTACCCAGAAAGTGATCAGGATCCAGATGGAATTGGCGGTGCTGTCGTAAATACCGGGCCGGGGTTCTTCGATGATCAACCCCCTTTGCCGGTTATAGTCGAAACGTTTGCGGATCTGACTGATCATTTTGGAAATGTGCACCTGGTGTTTCGAGTGGATATCCGGATAGTTGCGTTCGATCTCCAGCAAGTCCATAAAATAGAACGGATACTTCTGCAGAAAAGCGAAATACTTATTGAGCTGATTGTCGAAATCCATCAGGTTCGGAAAGATCCGGTAAGTGGAAAGAATGCCGGCGGCTTCTTCGTACAGTTCTTCCTTGATCGCATCGATGATCGCTTCTTTATTCCGGAAGTGATACGCCAGATTACCGGCGCTGATGCCCACGTCATTGGCAATCTGCTGGAGGCGCACATTGGCCATCCCGTTCTCATTGAATAGCCGGGTAGCTGCGTTTATGATCTTTTGTTTGGTACTGAGTTCAGCCATTTTTTTTCGGAATTGTTAAGCGTCAACTGGAGCAAAGGCCAAAGTCATCGATATTGACTTTCAGCGTTCCCCTCTGATCCTTGGCAGCCAGCCGGCGCATATACACGGCGTTGAGTATGGCTCGGTCCTTACTGGGATGCCGGGAGATAACCCGTTTGATTAATTTATAAGGCTCCTGAAAGTGGGCAAAGACGAGTTGTATTTCCCACATTCCTTCCCGCCGAACGATATTTTCGATCACCGCCGTATCCCGCAGCCACCAGTCATCGGACAGAAACTCCATATCGGATTGCATCCCCGGCTTTTCTGTAAAATGCTGGTTGTTCAGCAGATTCAGTAGTTCGTTATAGGCTTCATCACCAAGCTGGAAGTTTTTCATATTGGCGCATTATATTCCTACAAAGCTAATTAAAATCGGGCAGGCTTAAAAGTAAAAATCATACGGGTGCTCTAACATTTGCTGGTATTCGAGTTTTCCCATGGCCGTGAAATAGGGCAGGAGCAGGGCCCAGACGGCCTGCCGGTAGGCCGGTTCGTTGTTGTAGTCTTCCGCCCGGACGGCCCGTTGGTACCGCCAGAAATCCATGGTCATCCACAGCTGCTCCGATAGTTGGTCAAATGCACCGGACACCGGTTCGGAAACGAGCGCACCGCGCGCTGCGTTGAAATCCAGCATGGCCCGCAGTTGCCCGATCTGGGGTACAATGTGTTGGCGGTGGGCCGCAGCGACCGCCGGATAGGCCCGGCTTATTTCCAGCGTATCCAGATAAAAGAATATGTAATCCTGCTGCAGGTGAAAGGAAAGCCGGATCAAGCGGTCAATATTATCAAACAGAGGGACGATGCGGTATTCGGTCAGCAGGGCCTCCTGCCGTTGGGCCAAGGTTTCGTAGATGGCCAGAACGATCGCTTCTTTATTGGCGTAGTGGTACGCAAGATTCCCCACACTGACGAAGGCTTCGTCGGCAATGTGCTGAAGACGGACATTGACCAGTCCGTCGCGGTTGAACAGTTGCAGGGCAGCGGCGAGTATTTTCTGCTTGGTAGAAGCCATCAAATAGACTTAGTGATCATCAGTAAGCTGTCTCCGGTCACGCTTGAACGGAAATAGTGCGAATTTAAGAAACTTGGTACTTTTACTAAAGTTTACAGTCCGATCCGCCGGAGCGGAGTATCAATCCTTCACCGCTCGTCCCGTTCTGGCCTCCAGTATCGCCCGCATCTCCCGGTACAAAATGGGGGCCGTTTCCGGGCCCATCGAGTTGATCTCGCCGTAGGGAGCGCTATCCCGACCGTAAGTGTAGGGCGGTTCTTCATCCCACTGGCTTTTCGGCACCGCGTAACCGATCATATCGTTGGACAATCCCACGACGAACTGGTATTTACTCGTCATGAAGCTGCGCAGGGGTGGGGTTTCGAACGGTTCGATCGCAAAGTCGCCGCCCTCCGGTGCTTCCACGCCGCCGTTGACGATCTCGGGGTAGATCTCGGAGGGATGGTGCAGAAAAGTCGCCGGGCCGATCTGCCAGTAGGCCAGTTCCGAACGGACCTTCCACCAGCCGGGCATGCCGCGATCAAAAACGCCCATGGCGGCGCCCAGTCGGTAAAGTGGATTTTCCATGGGTAGACTGATGCTTTTGGCGGTCACGGCCAGCGCACCGCTGCTGATCACGTCGGTCCGGGCCGAATCCTGCAGGGCGGCCAGCGTCAGTTGGGCGATGGCCAGTCCCTGGGCTTCGGTCTTTTCGTAGGTTGCTCCCTGATAGACGGTGTCACCGAGCAGCGAGGGGATCTCGAAGTCCGGCCGGGTCGTCATCAGCCCACCGATCGCACCGTTGGTATAGATCGTGATGCCGCCCACCCCCGGTATCAGGGTCGAGTCGCCCACCGTAACACCCTTTTCCACACCCTCGCGGACATAGTGCGGGAAATCGGAACTGAGCAACAGGTTTTTACTCCAGAGGGTTTCCGGGTGGTTGGCCCAGCAGACGAGCGTTCCCAAGGTGGCTCCGTTTTCCAGGTCGGTGGCGTGCAGGATGCGGATACCGGGATCGGTTACCTTGGGCTCCCGGGAATCCATCACCAGATGGGCGGCACCGTCCAGATCCTGGGCAAAGGTAAGCCGGGCCGGGCGGAGTTTGCCGGCGGCTTCTTCTACCGATCGGACTGCCCGGTCGATCACCATTTGGCGGTAAGCCGGATCGACGCCGGTCTTGAACTCACTGGGACCCCAGAGTCCCAACAGGTCGGGCCCCTCGTGCGTGTGGGTACTCGAAACGATGATGTAGTCCACACCGGCTTCCTCGGATACTTTTTTCCGGATCGCGATGATATCGTCGTTGAAGTAGCCGATGGCATCCAGTACGACGTAAGCCAGACGGAATTGTCCGTCGTCGAGGACCATCGTCCGGGCCCACAGTTCGTCGTGTACGCCCTGGGCGGGCCGGCGGTTGTGAAAACCTGCGATCCAGACCGGATCGAACTGCCCGTTGCCGTTATCGTCCTCGTAGGTGTCCCCGTCTTCTTCCCGGTAGCGGGCATCGTCATTGGCATCCGTCCAGCGGTCCGGCACTTCCGGCGTGATGGATACGGCGGCAAAACCCGCCCGGATCGGGGCCGGTTCGGCGGTCGTATGTTCCAGTTCGAGCCAGTAGCCGGCGTGCCGGTCCCGTAAGCGGAAATACACCAGCGCGGCAACTACGACGACCAGCAATAGAAGAAAACCCAAAATGCGGAAAAGCCATTTTTTCATTGGGGACAGGTTTTAGGTTGTATAGGTGTTGGATTATGAGAACGCAGGATGTTCTAACTTCCCTCATTCATCAAAACGTTCGTCCCCAATATACGGCAGTTTTTCGAGGGAAGTCAGCGTAATGCTGTAAACCCCGAATTCTACCTGTACGGTACCTTCCAGCCGGTAGATGCCGATCCCCTTGAGCGGATAGGCGCGCATTGCTTTGGGAAAAATGACGGTATTGAAATAATCTCCGGCTTCGTCGTACCAGGCGTCGAAAGCCATCAATTCGTGTTGTTTGGTAGAGGTCGTCTTGCGGCACACAAAATAGCCCAGGATACAAACGGATTGATCCGTAAGTCGCGGCAGATCGCGGGCGGCAACGGTCTGGGCAGCTATGCACTGCGCCTGATCGCGGTCCAGCAGTTCGAAAGGAGAACAGAGGGGGAATTTCAGCAACTCGATCTCATCGAATGCCTGATCGAATGTGCCCTCTTTCAGCTCGGGCAGTTCGGTCTTTTCGCCCGGCGTCGCGAACAGGCTGGGAGTGGCCTGCTGGTTCTGGACGGACGCCCCCTGGTATTTTTCCCACATCAACTGGTATTTGTTCAGCCCGGTAAAGCGAAAGGAATTGATCTTGAAGAGCAGTTCGAGCTGGGTGGGCGCGCAGTCGATACGGCTGACAAAATCGGCCAGGCTCCGGTAGGGGCCATACTGTTGCCGGTTGTAGACGATCTCTTCCCCGAGCGCTTTTTCCAGGCCCAGGATCAGCCCCAGCCCCAGGTACAGCTGTTCTCCGTGCAGGCAACTGAGGTAGTCGCTGTGGTTCACACAGGGCGCGTGAATGACCGCGCCCATACGGCGGGCTTCGTGCACGTAGATCTCGGTCCGGTAAAAGCCGCCGAAGTTGTTGATCACGGCCAGCAAAAATTCGAGGGGATAATGCGCTTTGAGGTAGAGGTCCTGAAAAGAGAGTACGGCAAAGGCGGCCGAATGGGCTTTGCAGAAGGAATAGCCGGCAAAGCTGGAGATCTGGCGCCAGACCTCTTCGGTAAGGGTTTCCGCGTGCCCCTGTTTTTTGCTGTTGGTGAAAAACTTGTGCTTTAATTGCTGAAAAGTCTCCGAAAAACGATTCTTGCCGCTCATGATCTTGCGCAGTACATCGCTTTCAGCCAGCGAAAGGCCCGCGAAGGCGTGACAGATCTTCATCACGTCCTCCTGGAAGACCATTACCCCGTAGGTTTCCGCCAGATGTTCGGCAAAGGTATGGTGCAGATATTCGATCGTATACGGCTCGTGGTGCCGGCGGATGTACTCGCGCATCATACCCGAACTGGCCACCCCGGGTCGAATGATGCTGGAGGCCACCACCAGGTCCGGATAATTGTCGCACTGCAGTTTAGGCAGCAGTTCGCGCATATTGGGCGATTCCGCATAGAACACTCCGACCGTATCGCCCTGCCGGAGCAGCGCTTTGGCGTCCGGATCGTGGAAGACGTTTTTCGGATCGATATCGACGGCTTTCCCGTGATTCTGTTTCACGTAGCGTACACAGTCCCGGATATGGGACAGGCCGCATTGCCCCAGGATATCGTATTTGTTGAATCCCCAGTCCTCGGCGGTATACATGTCAAAATGGACGATCGGGAAGCCGAAGGGCATGGGGCGCAGGGCGGAAAATTCAAATAGCGGATGTTCGGAAATGATCACGCCCGAAGCGTGCACGGAAAGTTCGTTGGGGATATCCGCCAGCCGATGCGCGTAGGTCCAGATCTCCCCGGCCAGTTCGTGGTGTTCACCGGAGGATTGCGGACTGGCGACAATGCGATCGATCTCCGCTTTGGGCAGACCGTAGACCTTGCCGACCTCCCGCATGATCGAACGGAACTGAAACGTATTATAAGTACAGACAAAAGCCGTATGCCGGCGCCCGTAGCGTTTGAAGACATAGTCGAGGATGCGGTGCCGCTGGTCGGAAGGAAAATCGACGTCAAAATCGGGCATCGAGCTGCGCTCTTCGTTGATGAAGCGCTCAAAGTAAAGGTTCAGTTCCAGCGGATCCACATCGGTGATCCCGATGCAGTACGCGACGATGCTGTTGGCACCGCTTCCGCGTCCTACGTGCACGATATCGCTGTGCCGCGCGTACTGGATAAGGTCCCAGATGATGAGAAAATAGGAAACGAACCGCAGTTTATCAATGGCCTGCAGTTCTTTTTCCACCCGCTTACGGGCGGCGCTATCCCGACGGCCGTAGCGCCGGTCACAGCCTTCGAGCGCCAGTTTGCGCAGCAGTTCGCGATCTTCGTCGGCACTGCTGGTGAAGGTCTGCCGGTTGTAGGAACGCTGCGTTTCAAAATCGATATTACAGTCCCGCACGACGGCCGCGGTGTTCTGAATGATCTGTGGATAAAGACCGTAAACCGGCAGTAGCTGCCGGATGGGAAAAAAGCGCTCCGTGGGCGAGGCGTAGTCCTCCGGTTCCAGACGGGTGATGAGTTCGTTCTTACCGACGGCCCGCAGCACCCGGTGCAGGTCATGATCACTTTCTTCCAGCAGCGTGACGGGGCACCAGGCCAATAGCCGGTCCTGCCGCCGCCGGAGTGGGGAATTGAACAGCCGGTTGATATCCTGCGGACGGATACCGACGTATTCGTAATCCCGGAAATGCTCCAGCGGTTTCACCAACCGGGGATAGATGATGATCACCTGCTCCAGCCGGGGAGCCGTCGGCCGGATGCCCTGCTCGTAAATATCAGTCAGGTGTTTGTTAAGTACGGCAAAGCCCGCCTGATTTCGGGCCAAACCGATGTAACAGAGTCGTTGTTCCTCATCCCTGAACTCGATACCGATGATCGGGTGGATCCCCTGTTTCCGGCAGGCCCGCACGAAAGGGAACGCACCGGACACATTGTTGATATCGGTGAGTGCGATGGTTTTAAGTCCTTTGTCTTTAGCGGCTTCCACCAGTTCTTCGGGAGAAGCCAGCCCGTAATTGAGGCTGTAGTAGCTGTGGCAATTGATATACATGGGTGTTGAGTAGTCAGTGTGTTAGTAGTAGTTGGTGAAACAGCAGAGCGGCGCTCCGGAGCATAAGGGTTTGTCCGGGGCGGATCCCTCCCGGCTCCGTTTCCGGTATGGCGACTCATCTGTTCTTCCGGTCTTTAGGTTTTCTCATGTTTATCAGGTGTTTATGGTTATGCAATACAATTCCGGGCCTCCGGCGGACCAAAGGCAGTAAGGGCTGAACGGATCAGCACTTCAGGCGGAAGGGGAGTGAGATGTCGAAGCACGATGAGAGATCGGCAAAGCCGGCCGGAGGAGTCCACTGAGCATAAGTCACCCCGCCGCAGTCCGACCTCTATCGTACTCCGATCAATGTTCGTGGCTATACGGACACAAATGTCAGGCCTTTGCCGGAGCAAAAGCTACAGATCTGCGCAGCACAGCCAACGGCCTGCTGTTACTTGTAGTGGTATTGGTGGTAGTTATTGATGAGTGGGGTGTAATGTGTTAAGGTGTTGATGTTTTGATGTGTTAAGGTTGGGGTTGTATTAATGTGTTGGGGGTGAGTTTGTTATGATTTATATTCCTTCTGGGAGTGTCTGGAGGATGTGGCCATTTATCGAATCTTACTTCAACACTTCAACACTTCAACACTACAACACACCTTCATTCGTATCCCAGTATCAATTTTCGTTCAACGCGCTGGGGTAGGGGACCGAAATGTCCCAGTTTCAGTTCTGCCATTCGGCGTCCGGCGTGTCCGCAGGCTTTAAGTTCGTAACCGTCGAGCCAGGCGGTAAGAAAACCGGACCAGAAAGCATCGCCGGCACCGGTGGTATCTTTCACTTCTACGGTCTGGGCTTCCAGCAGATGGTATTCTTCCGCGGAAGCGACCACCGAACCCTCTGCGCCCAGGGTAACGCAGACGGCGCGTGCCCCCATTTCCAGGAAATATCTGGTGGCGACCGCCGGGTCACTCAGGGGTTGATCGAACAGCCGTTCCCAGTCGATCTCGCTAATCTTAACGATCGCGCCCATGGCTACGTAACTGCTCAGGATCTCCTGGGCTTCCGCCCGGTCGGGCCAGATCTTGGCCGCATAATTGGCGTCGATACTCAATTGTCCGCCCCGTGCACTGGTCTTTTGTGCAGCGGTGAGGATAGCCGATCTGGCCGGTTCGCGGCTTAGTCCGAAGCAGGTCGTATGGAAGATAGAAATATCATCCAGCAGACTTTCCGGGAACTGATCGCCGGTAATGTTGCTATCCGCACCCCGGTAGGCTTCGAAATTCGACACCTGCTGCGAACGGGTAACCAGGATCAGAGAAGTCGGACTATCCACGCGGTACAACTGGTGCACATCAACGCCGTGGCTTTGGACATACCGGAACAGATAATGTCCCATGTCATCGTTGCCGACCGAAGCCGCCAGGCTGGCCCGATTTCCCAAACGCGCCATATTCATACATAAATTTGCCGGACTTCCACCCGGAATGCGTTTGAAATTGGTAGCTTCGTCCAGATTTTCGGCAAAGTCAGCGCTGATGAAATCAATGAGCAATTCCCCCGTAGCGAGAATGTCTACATTTCGCTGGCGTCGCGAATCCATAATTTTGTCGTTTTAAGTAATTTTCCGGCCCTTCCGGAGAAGGCGTTATTTAGCCTGTGAAAATAACACAAATGTCCAAAAAAACGAATTGCGATATCAGAGAGATCCGTTGTGATTAATGTTTCTCTGCTGCATAATTAATAAAAAAAGTTTTATTTTTATCTTTTAAACAATTATTTTTTGTTCTTTCATGAGTGAAGCCACCTATCATATACCGGTAACGGAAACCTTTGTCAATGTCATTCTCCCGCTGGCTACCCCCAAACCCTATACGTACCATGTTCCCGAAGAACTGATCCCGGAAGTGAAATTCGGTTTGCGGGTGGAAGTGCAGTTCGGTAAACAAAAGCGCTATTCGGGACTGATCATTGAGGTGCACCAGAATGCGCCGGAAGGACATCGTACCAAACCCATTATCGGTATCGTGGATGATGCGCCGCTGATCAACGAGCGGCAACTGAAACTGTGGAACTGGCTGGCCGGGTACTATGGCTGCACCCTGGGAGAGATCATGCACGCGGCGCTGCCGGCCAACCTCAAACTGGCCAGTGAGACCATTCTGAGCCTGAGTCCGCTGTACGACGGAGATTTTGTCCATCTGGAAGACAAGGAATATCTGATCGCCGAGGCACTTACGATCCAGGATGAACTTTCCATCGAAGAGGTCCGGGACATTATCGGCACCAAAACGGTCTATCCGCTCATCCGGGCGATGCTGGAAAAACGGATCATCTACCTGAAAGAGGACATCAAGGAAAAATATAAACCCAAGTCGGTAGCCTGCGTCAAACTCGCTGAGCCCTACGCCTCGGACCGCAAACAACTCAATGCCGCTTTCGATAAGCTCACCCGCTCCGAACGGCAGACCGAAGCGCTGATGGCCTATATCCAGCTGGAAAAGCAGCAGGATTACATCCGCCGTCAGGACATTTACAAGAAAGTGAATGCGGACAGCAGTGTGCTGAAGGCCATGGAGAAAAAGGGGGTATTCGAACTCTACGACCGCGAGGTCAGTCGCCTGGGCAGTTACGAAGAGGAAACGGTAGATGCAGCGGAACTGTCCGAACAACAGTCCGACGCTATCGAACGGAGTAAAACCTTATTCGAAAAACAGGATGTCGTATTGCTGCACGGCGTTACGGGGAGCGGCAAGACCCGCGTGTACGTCGAACTCATCCGGGAAGCGCTCGAACGGGGTGAGCAGGTACTGTATCTGTTGCCCGAGATCGCACTGACCACTCAGATCACGGATCGCCTGCAGCAGATCTTCGGAGACGATATTGCCGTCTATCATTCCCGGCTGAACAATAACGAACGGGTAGAAATGTGGAATGCCGTACTGCAGGACAAACCGATCGTACTCGGAGCCCGCTCGGCCCTGTTTCTACCGTTTTCCAATCTCGGACTGATCGTCGTGGACGAAGAGCACGACCGCTCTTACAAGCAACACGATCCCAGCCCGCGCTACAACGGACGGGATGCAGCGATCGTGCTGGCGCAGTTGCACGGGGCCAAAGTACTGCTGGGAACGGCCACACCTTCGGTAGAGACCTACCACAACGTACTCAAGAAAAAATACGGGCTGGTGGCCATGCCGGAGCGTTTTGGTGGCATACAGATGCCGGAAATACTGGTGGTCGACCTGAAGAATGAGCAGAAAAAGCGGCAACTGCAGTCGCATTTTTCATCCGTGCTGATCGCAGAACTGAAGGGAGCACTGGAAAGGGGCGAACAGGCAATCCTCTTCCAGAACCGCCGGGGATTTTCTCCGACCTATCGCTGTTCGACCTGCGGCTGGCACGCCGAGTGTGTGCACTGCGATGTGAGCCTGACCTACCACAAATATTTTAAGCAGTTAAAATGCCACTACTGTGGCTACCAGACGGCCCTGCCGAAAAACTGTCCGGCCTGCGGTTCTACCGGTTTGATCCTGAAGGGGTTCGGTACGGAGAAGATCGAGGATGAACTCAAGATCTATCTGCCCACGGCCAAGATCGCCCGGATGGATTTCGATACGGTGCGCTCCAAACACGCGCACGCGCAGATCATCAACGATTTCGAAGAGAAACGCATCGACATATTGGTGGGTACGCAGATGGTGACCAAAGGACTGGATTTTGAGAATGTCGGCATCGTAGGGGTATTGAGCGCCGATCAGTTGCTGCAATTTCCCGACTTCCGGGCCAGCGAGCGGGCTTTTCAGCTCATGGTACAGGTAAGTGGCCGGGCGGGTAGAAAGCATAAACGCGGTAAGGTGATCATCCAGGCGTTCAATACGGCGAGTCCGGTATTGAAAGAGGTTTTCCAGAACGACTTTCCTACTTTCATCAACCGGGAATTGCGCGAGCGGAATGATTTCCTCTACCCGCCTTTTGTCCGTCTGATCCGCATTACGCTGAAGCATAAGAAACCGGAATTGCTGAATGACGCCGCCAAACTCTACGCAAAACTGCTGAAAACGGCGCTGGGAAGCTGGGTGATCGGACCGGCAGTGCCGTACATTTCCCGTGTACGGGGATATTATCTGCTGGATTTCCTGATCAAACTGGAACGGGATGCTAAAAAGATCCGCTTTGCCAAGGATACCGTACTGAACAGCATTGATGAAATGCAGCGTGCGGAGGGCTTTTCGGGCGTACGGGTAAATGTGGATGTGGATCCGTTCTAGAGGCTTTCCCTTAAGGTAAACCCGGATACCCTAATCCTGAGCGATACCGATTAACCAAAGAACTATGACTGATTCCAAACCGGTAAACGACCGTATGGCAAGCTCCCGGGAGCACTACCCGGAGCGGTCTGTTCGCTTTCTGCTGTATACAGGCGTCAGTTTTCTTGCCCTCTTCGGATTGATCTGGTGGATGCCCGTTGATTTCGCAACTTCTTCCGGGCTGGCATTTTACCTGTTGCTGGTGTTGTTCGCTTTTTTGATCACGCTCAGCTGCAGTCTGCGGGGTGTTTACTTCGGTGTTTTTAGTCTGGCCAGGAAAAGACTGATCGTGAGGGAAGTCACCGTTCTGCTCCTGAATTTCGGACTGTTGCTGTACTGGATGCATACCTTCATCGCGGATCTTCTACCACTTATCTTTCCGTTTCAGGACCTGAGTTGATCGTTTTCTGCAGTAAGAACGGCTGCTTAAGCCAGGCCCAAATGATACCGGACCAGTCCTTCCATCGGGCTCATCGCGATCTGTCCGATCTCGATATTGAATTCCAGCGCTATTTCCCGTAAAACATCTGCGAAGTGAAAGGCGATAGACCCGCCGCAACTCAGCGGTACCCGTTCTTCCGGTTGCAGGGGCAAAACATTCATTCGGAAGAAATCGCGGAAACAGGATCGGACCAGTTCGTGTATATAGGAGTGGGAGAGGTGCTCTCCGATGAAGGGAGCAACGGTGGCCAGATAGCGGTTGGGAAAAGGTTTGCGGTACACTGCTTCCAGAATATTGTCGCGTGACAACTGATAGCGTTCCCGCAACTTTGCGCTTAGGTCATCCGGCAACAGACCGTTCAGGAAGTGGTTCAGTAAATGTTTACCCAGATACGCGCCGCCGCCTTCATCGCCCAGTACATAACCCAGTCCTCCGGCGGTTCGCGCCAGGGTTTCACCGTTGTAGAGGCCTACATTGGAGCCGGTACCGAGAATGGCGGCAATGCCGGGACGGTGCCCGCAAAGCGCCCGGGCCACGGCCAGCAGATCGGAATCTACGGCGGTGGTGGCTTCGGGAAAAACGGTTCCGTAGGCTTGTTGTAGCCGGCTTAGATTGGCCTGGTTGTTGGTGCCGGTACCGTAGTGGAAGACGGCTGACACCGCACCGGAGTGGGGGAGAACCTCCCGGATCTCCCGCAGCTTTTCTGCCAGTTCTGCTTCCGTCAGGAAAAAGGGGTGGATACCCGGTACCGTACCTTCCAGCTGAAGGCTTCCTTCGGCGAGATAGGCCCAGTTGGCCTTGGTGCCGCCACTGTCGATGAGCAGTTTATTCACCATAATGAAGTGTTTATCGTGGTATCAAATAATCACAACATCATGGCATCAATCCCGTCCTGCTTCGACGGCTTTTCGTACACTGCCGTGTTTTTCCAGCAACTGCTGGGCCGCTTCGTAGCTGATGTCCAGTTCCTGCATCACCATTTTAGTGCCGCGATCCACCAGCTTATTGTTAGCCAGTTTCATATCTACCATACGATTGTCCTTCACCCGTCCCAGACGGATCATCACGGCGGTACTGATCATATTGAGTACCAGCTTTTGGGCGGTCCCGGACTTCATGCGGGTACTGCCGGTCACGAATTCCGGGCCAACCACCACTTCGATGGGGTGATCCGCCGCAGCGGCGAGCGGCGAGCCGGTATTGCAGGTGATGCAGCCGGTTACGATATTGCGCTTGCGGGCTTCCTCCAACGCACCGATCACGTAGGGAGTAGTACCGGAAGCGGCGATACCGACTACCACATCATTTTCGTCTATCTTATATTCCATCAGGTCGTTCCATCCCTGCATGGGATCATCTTCGGCGTGTTCTACGGAATTGCGTAGCGCGTGATCGCCCCCGGCTATCAGACCGATCACCCAGTTTGGAGGTACGCCGTAGGTGGGCGGGCATTCGGAAGCATCCAGTACCCCGAGACGTCCACTCGTGCCGGCCCCGAGATAGAACAGCCGGCCGCCTTCCTGCATCTTGGCCGCGATGATCTCTACTAAATTGGTAATAACAGGAATGGTTTTAGCCACGGCCAGCGGGACGCTCTGGTCCTCTTTGTTCATGCTTTCCAGCAGCTCGCGGGTTTCCATCTTTTCCAGATGGCGGTAATGGGAGGGAGATTCGGTGATCTTTTGCATAGGTACGTTTTTGAGCGGGAAGCGTGAGGAATGAAGGAACTGCTCATTCCTCACGTTTCATTCCTCACTCCTGATTATCCGCACGAAGGTAATGAAGTGCCGGAAATAGCGAAGCGCTTTATGCAAAAAAGTGTGCAGGCGCGCACTCGTGAACTTTCGGTCACCGCATGATGGACGGTCTGCCTAATCGTGGAAACGTGTATAAGTTGCAATGTGGAAAGGGCTGATAACCTTCCACTTAG
Source organism: Flavilitoribacter nigricans DSM 23189 = NBRC 102662 (assembly GCF_002646595.1). Taxonomy (GTDB): domain Bacteria; phylum Bacteroidota; class Bacteroidia; order Chitinophagales; family Saprospiraceae; genus Flavilitoribacter; species Flavilitoribacter nigricans. The sequence continues at coordinate 140,756 of NZ_PDUD01000029.1, read as the reverse complement.
CTACCTATACACGTTTCACTTCTCTACCTGTTTGCAACGATCCTGAGAATTGTCATTAACTTGCTGCAACTCAATTCTTCTTCTCCTGCCGCTGATCGTAATAGCTCAGGGCAGCGCTTAGGTCTGCGTCGTCTTTCAGGTTCAGTTTTTTGTTCTTCACTTCTTTTTTCAAAGCCGGTGAATCAAAAAAGCTGACGATCTTTTTGGTGTTGCGGTTGATGTCGTGGAGCGTTCCGTCCTTCCAGACGTAGTTATTGGTAACGGGAACGAATTTCTCCTGATCCGCCGATACGCCATAATTTGCGCCCTGCGAGCGCAGGTCCGCTTCGAAGTGTTCGAGGAAAAGGTAGTCTTTTCCTTCGTGCAGGACCATATAATACGTCACATCGTCCGGTTTCAGCCGGTTGACAAAAGTATAGGTTTTGCCCTTATAATTCAGTTCTACCTTATTGTAGAGGGCGGCATTCAGTTCGATATAGGCATCGCCTTCCACGATCTCAAACGTACCGGTCGTACCGTTATAGTTGATCTTGGCGTGGCGGAGCGATTCACCTTTTAGCGGATAGAGAACGGCCGTACCCCAATCCTCCAGCAGGTAGGGAGTGCCGTCAATTTTATCGTAGCGGTCCTGCATCAGGACCTGATTATTCTGGTTATAAAAGTTGTTCTGTGCAGATACCGAAATAGTGATGAGCGCCAGAAAGAAGCTAAGAATACTTGACCTAATCATGCTTAATGATTTTTTTGGTTAATATTTGATCCCCTACATCCATGACCAGGAAATAAATTCCCGAAGTGTAGGAGGATAGATCGATTTTGTGTGTGGTGCCCGGCCCCAGGTCCGCACTGAAGACACTCTGGCCGTAAGCGTTGTAAATATTTAGGTAAAACTGCCGGAAGGGTGCATTACGGGCTTTTAGGTATAGCTCCTGCCGGGTTGGGATCGGGTAGATATCGAGCAGGTCCTCGCCTTCCCGGTCCAGATTGCGAACGGCCGTTCCCAATAGATCGAGCACTTCGGACCTTTTATTGCACAGACCCTGATAGGTGACCACCCAGTAGATCGCCAGTTCGCCGTTGTACACGTACACGCGCGAGGTAGCTCCGGGGATCGGTTCGCCGTTCTTATACCACTGGTAGCTGTCGGCCACGTTCAGACTCGCGAGTTGGGTGGGGTTTTGAATGATACGGTTGTCCGGAATGTCGGAGGTGACCACCGTAACAGTTTCTTCGTAACTGGCTACGTTGCTTTCCGGATCGGTAATTTCCAGCTGGATGAGATAGTCGCCGGTTTGGGTAAACACGTATTCGGTAATGGCATCGGTACCGACCGGTTCGCCGTTCACGTACCACTGGTAAGCCGCGATCTCTCCTTCGCTGTTATCGGTGAACTGGGCTAAGGAACCCACACAGGTGTACTGTACATCAAAATTAGCGAACAGCAGATCTTCGCACTCCACTTCGAACCAGTTGTCGGAATTGATCACCGTACTGTTTACTCCGACGCTGACCGAGGCCGCTCCGGCCAGGTCCAGGTTTTCGATCTCCAGATCGGTATAGCAGTACTTTTCGCGCTGCCCAAGCAGGATGGTCGGTTTATTAAGCACATCTACTGAAGCCAGTCTTACCCGGTTATCCGGAGATGAATCGATCACCAGCGTTTTACTGATCTCGAGTGTGACCCCTCCCGCGAGGTTGAGTATGCTGCCGGGTAGCAGCGTCAGATTGAAGATGGTGATATTGTCGGGTTGACTGATCGTAGCATTGGCAGTCTCTAATCGATCCAGGATCATACCGTCTCCGGATAAGATTATCGAAGTACCGGATATCTCGACCTTGGTATTGATGGTGATCTCGGGAGCATCCAAACTAAGCGATACCGCCGGATCGTCTACCCGAATGACGGAGTTGAAATCATCGTTCCACGAGATGCCCGATGTGAACTGAATGAAAGAGGGATTCACCAATTCGCTATTCACCAGATTGAAGGTAGCGTCGCCGTGCACGATCAGATCGGAGAGTTTAAGCGTCGTATTACTGACGCTACAGGTTCCGGATAATACGGACAATGCGTTCAGACTTACTTCACTACTGTTGATCGTCCAGGTAGCGGCATTATCATCATCGATCACAATATTTAGATTACTGGTATTAGTTTGGTCGAGGTCGATATTGTAGGTCTGATCCGGATTTTCATTGCTGAGAATGATCGTTCCGTTGGTGATCGTAAAATTAGGCGATCCGATAATGACCGATCCGCTAACGGTGAGCGTATTGCCGCCCAGGTCAAAAGTCACTTGCTTATCGTTGAGCGATACGATGCCGGCTACTTCGAAGTCCTGATCGATCGTGACCGTATGGGTCACCTCGTCGAAGGAATTGTTATCGAAGATCAGCTTACTGTTGGCCTGCGGGGTCAGGCTGGAAGTATTACCTCCGGATGTATTGGACCACTGTTCATTATCCGACCACTGGCCGTCGTTATTTACCCAGTAGAGATTTTCCAGGCCGGGGTCCTGGGACTGATACTGCAGCACCAGCCCAAAATCCTGTTTGCCGTTGCGCAACTCCCCTTTGTGTTTGATCACCAGAAAATATTTACGGGGCTGTGGATTGTTAAACTCGATCTTTTCCACATTATCCCGGAAGTTATCGCTGCGGGAAGCTACCTTACCCGGTGCACTGGGATCCAGCGACCAGGGACGGACCACATTGCCTACTTCATCGCGGATACGCATATCGAGATCATTTACCAGCATGAGATCGGTGGGATCCAGAGAAGCGGATACCGGCGAGCCGGCGGGATCGGTCCAGGCAATAGTAGCGGTTATTTTTTTATCGGCTACGGGGTTCAGTTCCAGTACAAAAGAATCCTGGTTGAGCAGCGAAGATTCGATGATGAAATTGTTGACCTCATCCTTTTTACTGATCAGGTCTACGGCACCCGAGGCGTTTACCATACCCCAGCCGAAAGAATAATCCGGACCGGGAGAATTACCCGCTTCAAAAGCGGTCTGAATGATCAGGGCTTTCAAGGTTGCCGAACGCAGATAGGTGTTGTGGAACAGCCGGTGCGCTTCGTTGACGGCCATGACGGCTCCGGCCGCACTTGGTGAAGCCATGGAGGTACCACTGAGGTTTCCGTAGGCCTCGTCCGAGCCGGATAAAGCGCTGTAAAGACTTACCCCGGGGGCGACCAGATCCGGTTTGATCCGGCCGTCATCAGCCGGGCCCCAGCTACTGAAGCCGCTCATGACGATATCCTGGGGGCCGGTATATTCACCGGAAATTTTGCGGACCGCTCCTATCGTAAAGACATTTTTGGCCACGCCCCAGTCACTGATGCAATCAAAAGGACCATCGGCCGGTTGCACACCGTTCCCGGAATCTCCCCGATCGTTCCCCGCAGATTTGAAAATAGAATAGTATGGCGCATTGAAGGCGATATTATCCACGGTGCGGGAACGACTGCCGTAGAAGCCGAAGCGGTAGTCTTCTTCATTGCTGATGGAAGCGTCACCGAGCCAGACGCCGTTTTCCCAACCGGCACCGTAGCCATAGGAGTGGTTGGATACCAGCAGGTTATTATTGAGCGATTCGGTGATCATTTCTTCGTAGTCCTGATTCCAGTCGTAAGCGGAAGCCTGCGCCTCGTAGAGCATGCCCTGGGCGTTGGGCTTAATACCCGCAGCGATCAGGGTGCCCACCACGTGGCAGGCGTGATCATCCACTTCGGCCCCGGAGTCATTATTCAGGAGGCGTCCCTGGTAGGCCTGGTGCGTACGCCGGGCCAGACCGGCATCCCAGACCGCTACCCGTAAACCGGCACCGGTGATATTCAGTCCGAATTTACCGCCCGGCCGCAGGTCTTCCATGCCCATAGAACGGGCGGAGCCGGCGTTGTGGGTGATTAGATATTGCGGATGTCCGTCTACAACATCGTGCAGAAAATAGCGGTTATCTTCCACCTGAAAGGAACGGCTTTCGGTAAGATGGCTTTGCAAATAGCGCTGGACGCGGGTTTCCCGCTCCTGGCTTTCTTCCTGCAACTCCTGGCGTAAACTGCGGAGTGCCGCTTCATTTTTTGGGTAATAATAAGATTGGGAGCGGACACTTAGGGCAAACAACAGCAGCATGCCGCAAGTGAGCATTTTTTTTATTGACATACTAATCCTTTATCAACTTTAATTACGAAGAACGAAGTTCCCGATAATCCATTGGTATCACCAAGTAAAATTATTCTTTCGTCAGGGAAAATACCAAAAGAATTTTTATTAGTAGTTATTGCGCAGACGGGGTAATATTCCCGAAAAAACTGAAAAGCCGTATCAGGTTTCCCCGATACGGCTTTTCAAGATCAAATATCAATGTTGGTTGACGGTTGACGGTTGACGGTCGACGGTTGATGGTCGACGGTTGATGGCCAACTTTTACCCTCAATCCTTAATTACATTGGCGTCAGAGTAACGGTAGCCATATCGTCATAGCCGTTAACCCAGGTGTAAGTGATCACACCCGTATCCGGATTAACCGTACCGTTGATCACGGTATTCGTACCGAATGGTTCACCGAACTCACCGCTGATATTACCGCAGATATCGGTTACGCGTCCGGACATATCAAAGTCCGGGGTAATACCGTATACTTCGTACCAGGTAAGGTACAGACCGGCAGACCAGTCAGAGATCGTGTACACACCATCTCCTTCGTCGGTCAGTGTGAGGGTGCCGGTTTGGGTCGTTTCATCCGGGCAGCAACCGTCCGTAGACTGGCCGGTCACTGAGTAGGAGTAATCACCACCCAGATCCGAATCACAAGTGATCTGGATCATGTGTGTACCGGATTGGTAGTTCGGGTTGATCTCTACATCGGCCGTCGTCAGGTTCACCACGATGGAGAACTGCTCGCCCGGGTTGATGTTGTCATCCAGAATCGTGATCGGCAGTTCTACCGTATTGGAGTTGGCTGCGATCGTACCGGTGTTACCGTTAAGCGTGTAGTGCAGGTTTTCTACAGCAGTGCTTTCCGTAGCGTCCACTTCGAAGGTGAAGTCTACCGGATTGGACAGCTGAGCAGATCCCAGGTTCACGATGAAGCCGCTGGGTACACCAGAGCCGTCATCCACCCGCTTGTAGGTGTAGGTTTTGGAGCCGGTTACGGTAGTAGCCGCATCCAGTTCCAAAAAGGTTTTATCATAAAGGATCGATGTACCCGGTTCTTCGCAGGCTGAAAACAGGCCGGCCAACAGGACCATCGTATATAACAATTTTTTCATTTCTTGAATTTTTGAATTAATACTACCTCAGATGGATTAATAGCCTGGGTTCTGTACCAGCATTTCGTTCAGCGTCAGATCACTTTCTGACAATGGTGCCAGCAGGCGGAAATCGCTGTAGCTCAGATCCGGTACGTTAGCAGCCGGGCTTTTGGGAATACCCATACCCAGACGCTTCAGATCGTACCAGCGGTGTCCTTCCAGAGCCAGTTCTACCTGACGTTCTTTCAGGATCAGATCCGTCAGCGCAGCGCCGGTAGCGCTGGTTTCGGACAGACCGCGTGCAGTACGCAGGATATTCAGCATTTCCTGAGCCTGACCTTCGTTACCACTGCGGGCATAACCCTCAGCTGCGATCAGATACAGTTCAGAAACACGCATAAAAGGAATGTTTTCCAGGAAGTCACCTTTTTCACCTCTCCACTTGTCCAGCAGACGGGTACCGTCGGGAATACCATCTACCTGACGGAAGATCGTATCGCGGAAGTCGCCCGGCTCGCTTTGCATTACGTCTACCAGCGTCGTGCTGGCAACGAGGATGAACTGGCCACCGGAGTAGATATTATTAGACAAAGAGTTCAAGCTGTTGTTGGCACCGTCAACGGTAGACCAGTCGGTAGAACGGATCTCGATCTCGAATACTGATTCCGGGTGAGGAATAGCAGACCAGGAGTCGTAGTATCCGGCTTTGGTCTCTACCAGAGAAGCCGGAGTTTTAGTCAGGGCCATTTCTGCTTGTGCAGCAGCATCTGCCCAGCGTCCCCAGTACAGGTATACACGAGCCAGCAGGCCGTGAGCGGCAGCAGCACCGGCGCGGTAAGGACCGCTCGGGTGTACGTCCGGCAACAGGCCGATCGCAGCCTGCAGGTCGGATTCGATCTGTTGGTACAGTTCCGTGTTGGTTGCACGGGCAGATACATTGAATGCATCGGATACTCCGTCGGTAGCGGTCAGACGCAGGGGCACGGTCAGATTGAAACCGTTTACTTCCTGGCCGGGCTCGTAACCGTAGACCTTAGCCAGGTCATGGTAGTGCAGCGCACGGATGAAAAGGGCTTCACCCTTGTACAGGTCGATCAGGTCAGCGTCAGCAGTAGGATCTTCGCGCAGGCGATCGATCTTGCTGATGATGATGTTGGCATCATTGATACCGATGTAACGTCCCCAACGGCCCATGTGAGCGCGTACAGCGTTCACGTACTGGGTTTCGTAACGGCCGGTACGGTTGAAGAAATCCAATTGATCGGCCATGATCGCAGGTGCTACGAAAGCATTCTGGCCGTAGCCGTTACCGAAGTTGATCAGACGGTTGTAGGCAGACAGCAAAACTGATTCAAAACCACCTACTTCGTCCAGAACTGATTCCGGAGAAAGAGAATCCGGATCGCTTACTTCCAGTCTGTCCGCACAAGATGCGAACAGCAGCACTAAAAGGCTAAGCGTTAATATATTTTTTATCTTCATTAGTTTATTATTGAAAGTGAATAGAATAGATCTATTCAACAACTTAGAAAGAAACGTTTAGACCAACGGCATACTGACGACCTACCGGGAATGCGAAAGAAGAAGAACCGGTGAAAGCCACGCGGTTACCCACTGCTTCGGGGTCGATACCGTCAAATTTAGTCCAGGTCAACAGGTTCAAACCTTGAGCGTAGATAGTTACTCCGTCCAGGCCTACTCCCTGCAGGAGAGAACGCGGGAACTGGTAAGCTACTTTCAGCTCTTTCAAACGCAGGTAAGTACCGTCAGACAGGAAGCGGGTAGAACCCGGAGACAGACCGAAATCCTGCTGCTCCACACCTTCGATTACACCACCTTGTACCGGCTTGGGTACGTTGGTGATATCACCCGGTTGTTTCCAGTAGTCAGCCTGAGAAACCAATTGGTTGTCCGAACCGGAACCAGCGCTATACAGTGCGTACAGATCGTTGTTGTAGATATTGTTACCGCCCTGGAACTGGAAGAAGCCGAATACGGTGAAACCTTTGAAGTTAAATTCACTGCGGAAACCACCGAAGTAGTCAGCGAAAGCACCGTCAAAGATCTTCACGTCAGCATTGGTCGGAGAGTAAGTAGGAACACCGTTTCTGTCATAAGCCATGATACGACCGTTAGCGGGGTTAACACCGGCAAATTCGGTCAGGTTGTAGAAAGAGATCGGCTCACCCACGATCAGTTGCGGGAAACCACCGGAGAAGATGGTGTCGCGACCGCCGTTCAGTTCTTTAACTTCGTTGTCCTGTAGAGAGAACGTTCCACCGATGGTCCAGCGGAAACCGCCGCTATTCACCAGTACGGTGTTCAGTTCGAAGTCGATACCGCGGTTTTGTACGCGGCCTACGTTTTCAGTAATAGTAGAGTTGGAGATACCGGCGTCAGCGGGGATCTGCGTGGCCAGCAACAGGTCACGGTTGTTTTTCACCCATGCGTCGATAGAACCGTAGATCCGGCTTTCCGCCAAAGCGAAGTCCAGACCAAGGTCAAGCTGTTCTGCTTCTTCCCAACCCAGCAGGTTGTTAGCCAGTTTGGAAGGTGCCAGACCGGAAGCTCCCAGGTACTGACCTCTGGGACCGAAGATGGCCAGAGCGGCGAAGTCACCGATGTCAGAGTTACCAGTTGTACCGTAAGATACACGCAGTTTCAATTCGTCTAACCAACCGGCATTAGCCAGGAAGGGCTCCGCGCCGATCCGCCATGCAGCAGAACCGGAGTAGAACAGACCCCAACGGTTGTCAGAACCGAAGCGGGAAGATCCGTCATAACGCAGTGTACCGTTGATGATATACTTGTCGTTGAAAGCATACTTAACAGAACCGAACACACCCTGACGGCGGTTGGTAGAAGAAGTACCGTTGATGGAGAACGGGTTAGCAGCAGTACCCAGGTTCAGGAAAGAAGGATCCGCGATTCCGCGACCTACTGCACCGAAAGTTTTCCAGTCTTCCTGCTTGTATTCGTAACCACCCAGAATAGTGAAGTCATTGGCATCACCCAGGGTGAAGTTGTAAGACAGCGTAGAGAAAGTGTTCCAGTTTACAGCAACCCGGTCCGTGTAAGACAACTGACCGCCGTAGCTGCTGAAAATGGGAATACTGCTCGGACGAGAGTTCAGGTCCTGCGTGTTCACGTAGTCAACACCGGCAGATACGCGACCAACCAGGTTCGGCAGGATCTCGTAGTTCACGGCCAGACTAGTGATGTTTTGCAGGGTCTTGGTCAGACGGGTTACGTTTTCAGCGTTCTGCAATTCGTTAATGCTGAAGTTGTGACCGTCGCCGTTCAGCGGGTACGGGTTGTAGTTACCGTCTTCATCAACTGCCGGAGAGATCGGCTGTGACCAGAAAGAAGGAGCAAACGGACAGTTTACGAAGAAACCACCGTCACAAGGACCACCTTCGTTCTCTACGTAAGCAATAGACGTACGCAGGTTGATGGAGAATTTGTCAGACAGGTCGGCGTTCAGGTTGAAACGACCGGTCAGACGTTCCCATTCGTTGGTGATGATCTGACCTTCCTGCATGTTGTAAGAGAAAGCGGTGTAGTAGTCCGCTTTTTCGCCACCGCCGGCAGCAGAGAAATCCAGTGTTCTCAGCGTAGCGTCACGCCACAGTGCTTCCTGCCAGTCGTAGTAAGGCAGGTTGGGATCCGTAGGATCACCGTACAACTCGATCGCACGCTCTTCGCTCAGACCGGCATTCAGGTAAGCAGCCCGACGAATGTCAGCGTACTGCTGGCTGTTCATCATGTCATACAGGTTCATCGGCTGTACCATACCTTCCTGGTAAGAAAGGTTGAAGCGGGCGTCACCTTTACGGCTACCGCTCTTGGTGGTTACTACGATGATACCGTTGGCACCCTGAGCACCGTAGAGAGAAGCAGAAGCTGCGTCTTTCAGGATCTCGATAGATTCGATATCGTTCGGGTTGATCGCGTTCAGTGGGTTGGAAGAACCCTGCGTACCCTGACCGGTAGTACCCATTTGTACACCGTCAATGATGATCAGAGGCGCAGAACCGGCAGAGATAGATCCCGTACCGCGTACACGAATAGTTACCGCACCACCGGGAGCACCACTATTGGAGTTGATCTGTACTCCGGATACTTTACCCTGGATAGCCCGGTCAAAGGATTGCACAGGCAAACCTTCAATCTCTTCAGCCTTCACACTGGTGATTGAGGAGGTTACATCCCGCCGCAATTCGGTCGAGTAACCCGTTACCACAACTTCGTTCAGTAATTGAGAAGATTCAGCCAGGATGATTGAAATGGTAGATTGGTTACCGATTGTAACTTCTTGTGTCGCAAAGCCGGTGTAAGAAACCTCTAAGACATTTGATCCATCCGGAACATTTAGGGTAAAGCTACCGTCGATGTCCGAAACCGTTCCGATCGTAGTACCCTTGACCAGCACCGAGGCCCCGATCAACGCGTCACCACTTTCGTCGGTGATAGTACCCGATACGGTCCGCTGAGCAAAAGCAGCACTAACCAGCAAGGTACTCACTAAGAGTAACAAGAGTTTTTTCATACTAATAAGTGTTAAAGTGAGAGAAAATATAAAGCCATCAGGCCCTATTTCTTTATTCCATTACCTTTAGAAAATTTCGATGTCTAGTTTTTGAATTACGCTGTAAGGCTCTTAAAATGTTGATGCTGTAGTCAGTTTATGATTAGTAAGATCTGGGTATGATGGAGGTTTTGCCCCATTTGTGAAAACGCAATAGATCACGTTTACATAGCAGAATGGATTTTAGTTTAGATTGTTCAATTTATTAGGAGACAAAATTATAAAAAATTTAAAATTTCAAAGGAAAAAGGGGATTCTGGCGTCGATATTTGGGAATTTGTCAATAAGATGACAGATTATTTGAGAGACGCCAAAAAAGCCAGATTTTGAAAACTCCAAATTAGAACGGGCGGCTATTCGGCTTTGGCTAATATTGTTTTGGCTTTTTCGAATTCTGCGGGATTATTCACATTGGTCAATAAATGCTCATTCGGAATGTTAACGGTATGCACCGGAGTGTTGATCAGCACCTTTCTGGGGCAGGAATAACCCTGGGAGAGAAACTGGAGCAGCACCGGGTAGGCGCGGGGTTCCCAGAGGGTAAGCAAGGGGTCCGGAAAGTTGGTCGCCGGGTTGTGAAAAGCAGTCGCTACTGCCGACACACCGCGCTGATCGAGGAGGTACTGCAGCCCACTTTCATCGACAAAAGGCAGATCGCAGGCTACGACCAGCCAGGCGGCATTGGGATCTTCCCGAAAAGCGGAAAGGATGGCACCGTAGGGTCCCAGGCCGAGGAAGCTGTCCACCACCGTGCGGTGATCCGAGGGCATGTCCTCTACCTGATCAGCCCGACAGGAGAGATACGCCTGGATACCCAGTTGGGTCTCCATCAGTTGGTAGAGGTATTCCCGTTGCGGTCGGCCGTGGTAGTTCAGTTGTCCCTTATCCCTGCCCATGCGCTGACTTTTACCTCCGGCGAGTACAAGACCCTTCACCGGCGGCAGTTGCCGCTGGAACTGGTCCCGGATGAATTGACCGATTGCCGCCACTTCATCCGCCTGCCAGACGGGGAGTGCCTGCCAGTCGGGCAGATGGGTTTTGAGAAAATCCGGGATCTCGGTTGCCGCATCCAGTTTGATGAAACCGACTACTCCGGTGAGGCGGTCCAGTTTGCGTTCCAGTGATTCGAATTTTCGGGGATCAACAAATACGATCTGCTGTTCGGCGCGGAAGTGGTTCCCGTTCACCAGCACCAGATCCTGTCCGTTGAACCACTGCCGGTACTGGAAGCTATCCGCTTCCACCCGCAGGTCCAGGCGCTGGAAGCTGATCTTATCCGTGTAGGTTAACTGGCTGTGCGGCAGTATGCCGGCTTCCGCTTCATCGCCACTGCCGTGATCGGCATCTACATAGGCTACTTTCAGCTCCCGGCCCAGTTGATCGATAAGCTGCCGGCTCAGCTGCTGGATGACCCCGCAGGGCGTGCCCAGAAAGGCGACCTCCCGGCGGGCAAAAGTGCCTAGTTGCGGGCGTTCCAGTTTAGCGTGCTTGGTATGTTTGGTATTTTTATTCATTGCAGTAGATCGATCAGTGGTTAAGAGGCGGTATATATAGTTCGGTAGGCCGGCAAAGCGGAGGGACTGCTGATCACTTACGTTTCCAGATGACTTCCGGTACTTCCAGTTCTTTTGCGGTCCAGCGGGCCAGGAGAAACAGATAGTCGGACAGTCGATTGAGGTACTTGATCACGATGGCTGGTACACTTTCCATGGCAGCCAGCGCAACGACCAGCCTTTCGGCCCGTCGGCAAACGCAGCGGGTAATATGACACTGTGAAACCTGCGGATGACCTCCCGGCAGAATGAAATTTTTTAGTTCGGGGAGTTGGGCATCCATCTCATCCATGGCCGTTTCCAGCGCCTCGACATCGCTTTCTTCCAGTTCGGGTACCGGTAGCTGCTTATCGGGATCACTGGCCAGAATGGAGCCGATCGAAAACAATTTAGACTGAATGGTATGCAGGATTTCCCGGGTCGCTTCGTCCTGCTGCTGATCCCGGACCAGGCCCAGATGGGAGTTGAGTTCATCGACCGTGCCGTAGGCGTCGATCCGCAAATGGCTTTTGGAGAGCCGGCGGCCCCCGAATAGTCCTGTTTCCCCTAAATCTCCGGTTTTCGTGTAGATCTTAAAAGCCATCTTCTTTCCCTTTGTTTGCCATAGGGAACAAAAAATGGGGGCCGACGGTTTTTGTCGGCCCCCATTTTTTAGTACCGGATCGGGCTGTGGTAGAGTAGGAGAGGGAAAACTACCGGACCCGTTCTTCTATTTATTATGGTAGCGGTGCGACGGATCGTAGGCGCTCACCACATTTTCGTTGCGTTCGTCCACTTCTACCAGACCGTCCCGCAGGCGGATGATGCGGTGGGCGTGTTCGGCGATATCCGGTTCGTGCGTTACCAGGATCACCGTATTTCCCTGTTTATGGATCTCTTCAAAGATCCCCATGATCTCCACGGAGGTCTTGGTATCCAGGTTACCCGTAGGCTCATCGGCCAGGATAATGGACGGCCGGTTGACAAGTGCCCTGGCAATAGCTACGCGCTGGCGCTGACCACCGGAAAGTTCGTTTGGTTTGTGATCCACGCGGTCTCCGAGACCAACGGAATCGAGCACTTCCTGGGCCCGTTCGTTGCGCTGGGAGCGGCTCATGCCGGCGTACACCAGCGGAAGCGCTACATTTTCCAGTGCGGAAAGGCGGGGCAGCAGGTTAAAAGTCTGAAATACAAAACCAATTTCCTTGTTGCGGACCTCGGCCAGATCGCTATCCGTCATGGTACTTACATTGGTGCCGTTCAGCCAGTATTCTCCACTGGAAGGGGAGTCCAGACAGCCCAACAGGTTCATCAAGGTGGATTTTCCCGAACCGGAGGGACCCATCAGCGCCACGTATTCGTTACGCGCGATATCGAGGGTTACCCCCTGCAGGGCTTTTACCTGGGTAGTACCCATAATGTAGATCTTCATGAGATCTTTGACGGAGATTACGCTATCCATTGGTATATGTTGATGTGTTAATGTGCTAATGTGTTGACGTTTGAACGTGTTAACGTTTGCACGGCCTGTTCCCTGACTTATGCATCGTTCCGGTCCAGATCGATCACCTTCGGTACTTTAAAGAAGGTGCCGTCTTCGTCCGGTGCATTTTTGAGGGCTTTTTCCCGGGGTAACTGATTTCTCACTTCATCTTCCCGCCACACATTGCCTTCTTCATTTATATAGACGAGCGGTTGGACGTTTGTGGTGTCCAGTTCGTTCAGTTTTTCTACCATATCCAGGATTTTATTCAAATCTCCCTGAATATGAGCTCTTTCTTCGCCGGAAAGTTCCAGGCGGGCCAGATGTTCAAGCCTCGAAATTAGTTTTTCATCTATCTGCATAGCAAAAAATTAGACGACTACCGAGATTTTATCGGTTAAAAGGTAATTGTTTCAAATTCTTTAGCCAAAGAAAATCAAATGTAGGGAAAAATATTATTTTCGTGCCGATCGGGAAGTTTGAGCAGTTCGGGTACTGGTATCCGGATTGCACAGGGTGGAGGTTAAGATCCGGGAAGCGGAGGCCATTCCTGAATGCTGAAAAGCTACCTCTTTCTCCGGCAACCTCTACTATCAAGAAAATTATTTATGAAGGAGCAATCTCTACCTGCGGGAATTAAACATATCGCAATCGCCGGCAATATCGGAGCCGGGAAGACTACACTGTGTGAGCAACTGGCCAAGAACTTCGGCTGGGATGTCCACTACGAAACTACTGCCAACAATCCATACCTCAGCGACTTTTACATGGATATGCAGCGCTGGGCGTTCAACCTGCAGATCTTTTTCCTCAATTCCCGCTACCAGCAGGTGCTGAAGATCCTCAACGGAGATATTACCGTGGTCCAGGACCGGACCATTTACGAGGATGCCTACATCTTTGCGCCCAACCTGCACGACATGGGCCTGATGTCCGGCCGGGATTTCCAGAACTACTTTGATCTTTTCAAAACGATGTCTTCCCAGATCCAGCCGCCGGATCTGCTGATCTATCTGCGGGCCAGTATTCCCACTCTGGTGGCGCACATCCAATCCCGTGGCCGGGACTACGAAGGCAATATGAGCCTCGATTACCTCAAGCGGCTGAACCAGCGCTATGAAGACTGGATCGGCAACTACCAGGAAGGACGGCTGCTGGTCATCAGCGTGGATAATCTGGATTTCAAGAATAATCCCGAGGATCTCGGGCAGGTGATCGATATGGTACGGGCGGAGTTACACGGACTTTTTTGATGATGTGATTGTCTGATGATGTAATGATCTGATTATCAAATCATCAGATCATTGAATGATCAAATGATCAAATCGCTTCTACCGTAAAGGAGGCGTAGGCCTGTACCAGTTTGCGGGCAATACTGCGGCTGTCGTAGTGCTGGCCGACAAAATCGAGCGCTCTTTCTCCCATTCTTTTCAGCTCACCGTTGCTCTGGTAGCAATACTGTATACTCTGAATGAAATCTTCGGCAGTATTGGCGATCAATACCTCGGCGCGGTCCCGGGCGTGGATGCCTTCCAGGCCGATAGAGGTGGAGATCACGGTTTTGCCCAGCGCCATGCCTTCCAGGATCTTGGCGCGCATGCCGCTTCCCGAACGCAGGGGCACCAGCATCAGACTGTGTTTATTGATAAAGTGTTTTGCACTGGGTACTTCGCCGTGGATCACTACATTCTTACGCTTCAGGGAGAGGATCCATTCCGGCGTATTGCGCCCGGCAATGTGGAGGGTAAGCTCGGGGAAATGACTGTGCACATTCTCCCAGACCTTATCCAGGAACCACATCAGTCCTTCCTGATTGGGCATCCAGTCCAACGAACCGATGAAGGAGATCGACAGGTGCTTTTTGTAAGATGAAAAATTGGGCCGGTAATCATCGGGGTTGATGCCGATGGGTACGCTGAGCCCGAGATTGCGGAAGCCCAGGTTACGGAATTTGGCCAGATCACGCTCAGTGATCGCCACCAGTACATCGTAATTGTTCAGTTGCTGGATCTCGTAGGCCTGGAGTTTACGCGTCAGATATTGCAGGTACCACTTTTTGGGCAGGAAGCGCGTATTCCGGCTGATCCGGTCCCAAATCTCGTGTTCTACATTGTGGGCCCGCATGGCAATCGGTGCTTTGCTGAGCTTTTTGATCACCGGTATGTAAGGCGCCAGATAGGGCGTTTCCAACTGGATCAGATCGTACTCATTTTCGCGGAGTACCTGGTAGAGTTTCTGGGTAAAAGCCGGCGATACAAAACGGGCAATGTGGTAGGATTCTTCGGAAAAAAGGTTCTTAAAAGCATCCCAGATCCGGATCCGGTTGTCTACCTCTACGGTGATGACCTCCCGGTAGTGGGCAAGCGCATCCGGCAGGACCTTACTGTCGTAAAAGTGCTTGCTGGTATTCATGGCCAGCAGGCTGATCTCACAACCTTCCTCTTTTAGTGCGCGACTCAGATTATTTACCGCGATGGATTCACCGTCTCTTAACGGATATGGGAACTTTTTACAGAGCTGAAGAATCTTCATGCAATTTGGTTTGTGATGACGAACCCATTGCCTGTAAGCTGAGACAATGGCACACGCGGGCACTAGTCAAGTAGATGTAACGCTGTTCCCCGACTGTTTATTAGCGGGAATTGATCGATAGATCATTACTCACTCTACGAGAGCCCATAAATCAGAATACACCAAAACCGGAAGCAGAAGTAAAGTATTGATGGGCAAAAATAACTTTTTTGCTCAATTAATGGAGGAATTTTTGTCACAAGTGCGGCTACATGACTAATTCGTCTTCCGCGGACCAGGCCGGGGCGACGATGCACCAGAACTCCAGGGTTTCGTTGCCGTCATTCCGAACGTGCTGCCGGGCACCTTCCGGAATGTGGATGACATCCCCGGGCTTTACTTGTGTAGTTTCCTCATTTACAAATACTTGGGCGCTTCCCCGAACAAAGACATATACTTCACTGCTAGTCCGCAAAATATGTGCCTCCGAAGATTGGCCGGGAGCTAAAGTAGCGTAGGCCAGACTGTAAGGTAGGTTAATTGTTTCGTTTTTGGGATGTAAAACTTCCCGGATCAGGGTTTGGTCTCCGGCCACAAAAGCCGGAGTATCTTGTACGGATTTTTTTAACATACTGTGAAATTTACAACTTTCTGTTGCCGGTTATCGAGACAACCGGCAACAGAAAATTGTGTGTCGGACGAGCCTTAATTGCCTTCCCAAACATTGTTAGAAAGATCGACATCGGCCATGCGGCCGCTGGGATCGATCTCGATCTTGCTGATCTTATCGATGCTCACGGGAAGTTCAAAGCTGTATTCAGGGTGGGTCCACGGCCAGTCCACCAGGTTGGAGTATTTGGCGTCAGCCATTTCCGCGGGTTTGTTGCCCCGCATCATTCTCAGCGCGATATTGAAATATTCTTCCGTTCCGTCCGCATAGGTGACCCGGACATCCAAAGGCATCGGCATCACGCCGACCTTTTGCAGTTCCACTTTGGTTTTCTGTCCTTCTTCACTGACGGATTTTACGCCGTAATCGATGGTGTGGGTCGTATTCACGAAATACTCCTTGAACCAGTCCAGTTCCAGACCGGAGTTTTTCTCCATGATCCGGATGAAGTCATTGGCGTTCGGGTGTTTGAATTTCCAGGTGTTGAAGTAATCTAGCATGGCTTTGCGGAAGGTCTCGTCGCCCAGGATGTAATTCATCTGCACCAGGAATACGGCACCTTTGGTGTAAGCCGCCCGGCCGTAGGCCGTATTGGTCACGAAATGATCGGAATGCGTGCTCAGTGGTTCCTCCAGTCCCGTTTGCGTGAATTGGGCAAAACCCCGGACGGTACCTACGTGTGGATTCTCCCGGCTGTTGCCCGGCAGCAGGCCCTGTTCGCGCAGGTGGTTCGTCACTTCACTACTGGCAAAAGAGGTGAAACCTTCGTCCATCCAGGCGTACAGACTCTCGTTGGTACCCAGCATCATCTGATACCAGCTGTGCATCAGTTCGTGCACGGAAACACCCACCAGACTGTTCAGCCCGCGCTCACCGGTGATCAGAGTAGCCATTGGATATTCCATACCGCCGTCACCGCCCTGAATAAAGGAATACTGGCGGTAAGCGTACTGACCGTAGCGTTTGTTGATGAAGTCGAACGCATTGGTCATAATATTGGGCAACTGGCTCCAGGCATCGGCGTTGTTGTCCGTTTTGATGTAGAAGAAATGGAGCGTCAGACCGTCGGGCCGTTCCAGCGTTTCGTGGGTGTAGTCCGGATCCGCGGCCCAAACGAAGTCGTGTACGTTGGGCGCGATGAACTGCCAGCTTACTTTTTTGCCTTTGTGTTTTACATCAGTTCCGCCGGCGTATCCAAAACCGATCTTCTCCGGTTCCTGCAGATAGCCAGTAGCGGCTACCACGTATTCTTTATCGATGTGAATGGTGACGTCGAAATCTCCCCAGATACCGTGGAATTCGCGACCGATGTAAGGATTGGCGTGCCAGCCCTGGTAGTCGTATTCACACATTTTAGGATACCACTGCGCCATGGAATAATCAACTCCTTCGGCATTGTTGCGGCCGGAGCGACGGATCTGCTCCGGTACCTGTGATTCGAACTCCATTACAAAAACGGACGAACTGTTCGGTTCGATCGGGTGGTCGAGTTCTACCTCCAGAATGGTACCCACCACTTCGTATTTAACCGGCTTACCGTCCTGGGTAAGGGATAGAATGTGGTGATATCCGATCTCCTTCGGCCCCAGTTTGGAGATTCGGCTGCCCACCCGGGAATCGGGGTCGGCGATGGTACGCGACCGCATATCCATCATACTGTTCGGCTGGAAGGCGTTGAAATAGAGGTGATAAAACACCCGATCGAGCTGGTCGGGAGAGTTGTTGGTATACTCGAGCGTCTGTTTGCCGGTAAACTGGTGGGTCTTGACGTCAAAGTCAATATCCATTTCGTATTTGGCGGCCTGTTGCCAGCGATCCGGCTGGGCGGAAACCAGTCCGGTGAACAATAGAAATCCAGCAAACAGGAGGCTGAGTTTTTTCGTGTTGTTTGTCATACTTAGTCTTTTTTAATCAGTCGCCGTGAGGGATTTAGCCGTAAGCCCGGGTCAAAATTGACGTGCGACTTAGAGGCTGTTGCTCAACGGCTTTTCTTATGCGCCAAAGAAAGTGTATTTTCTTGCCAGCACAAAATTGCCGGCTGATTAATGGCGGTTTTGTCATTGATAACCCTTCTTTTGTCATTTCGGTTTAACGGAAAATTGGTCGTGACCATTAATTAACTTAATTTTGACACCAGGAAAAAATTGAAAAATGACGAAGCAGACCAAATTTAGAACTATAGTATTACTGTTGATGATCCTCATGGCTGCGCTGAGCCGTTTGCTGCCGCACCCGGATAATGTGACTCCGGTGGGCGCCATGGCGCTGTTCGGAGGCGCGTATTTTTCCAGAAAATATCTGGCTTTTCTGGTACCGCTGGTCGCCATGTGGCTGAGTGATCTGGTGTTGAACAACGTGATCTACGCCCGTCTTTATCCGGATTACTACGACGGATTTACCTGGATGGGTAATCTTTGGGTATACGCCTCCTTTATTCTGATCGGTCTGATCGGGATGAGATTCCTGCAAAAGGTCAATATTACGCGGGTAGTCGGAGCCAGCCTGGGGGCATCCGTGCTGTTCTTCCTGGTGACGAACTTCGGCGCCTGGATGGTAGACCCGATGTATCCGAAAACCACGACCGGCCTGTTGGCGGCCTTCGGTGCGGGTATTCCGTTCTTCCGCAATACGATGCTGGGGGATCTGGTTTACTGCGGCGTACTGTTCGCCGGCTTCGAATGGGCCAAGTCCCAATGGCGCGTTTTGCAGCTCCAACGGGCCATTTAATGTAGTATTTACATAGTCGGACCAAAGTCCGTTTATTTTTAACAATAAGAACATATTAGCCGGAGAAATTAAACAAAGGTTAATATGTTCTTTTTTTATATGCGCCAACGGTTGAAGAATTTTAGGACATCTTTTTAACTCCTAAAATTCCATAACACTATGGCGAAATTCTATCCAGGTATTTGCCTGTTGCTCAGCCTGTTTTCCTTCCAGATGGCGTGGGCTCAGGATCTAGAGGTCAACTACCTTTCCACCTATTCCACCGGTATTTTTGACGAAGGGGCGGCCGAGATCGTTGCTTACGATCCCGGAACCCAACGACTGTTCTTCACCAATGCCGATGCCGGTACGATCGATGTACTGGACATCTCCAACCCCTCCATTCCTACCCTGATCCAACAGATCGATATATCTGCTTACGGAGATGGGGTAAACTCCGTAGCCGTAAATAACGGTCTGGTGGCCGCAGCTGTAGAGAACGAAGTTGCTACGGCGGCAGGCTCTGTTGTATTTTTTGATGCAGCCGGCAATTTCCTGAACCAGGTAACTGCCGGTGTATTGCCCGACATGGTAACGTTCTCTCCCGACGGCACCAAGGTACTGGTAGCCAACGAGGGCGAACCCGACGATGATTACCAGATCGACCCGGAAGGATCGGTCACCATCATTGATCTGAGCGCCGGTGTTGAGGCGGCCAGTGCAACTCAGATTACTTTTGAAGCTTTTAACGACCAGCGCGTGTATCTGCTGAACAAAGGTATTCGCCTTTTCGGTCCCAACGCCACCGTAGCTCAGGACCTGGAGCCCGAATACATTGCCGTAAGCGCAGATAACACCATCGCTTACGTTTCTCTGCAGGAGAACAATGGATTGGCCGTGATCGACATTGCCCGTGCCAGTGTACTGGATATACTACCGCTGGGTTACAAAGATCACCTGCGCGGAGAGCCGGTACTGGAAGAGTACCTGTTCAATGAGCTTTCCTGGTGGCCGACCCTGGGTACGCCCCTGTACGACAATCCGGCAGTTGAGCTGGGTGGATTTTCCGGACTCTGGTTCGATCCGTACACCTCTACCGATGATCAGTTGTCTTTCTTTGTGATCCCGGATCGGGGTCCCAACGAAGCTACGGTCAGCCGGGCTGCGGCCGGTACCAGCCAGAACCTGCGTCCGTTCAAGTTGCCGGACTACCAGGCACGCGTGGAAAAACTGATCTTGTTCAAGAGTACCGGGAATATCTATATCGATGCCAACCCGGTCTATCTGACCCGCAAAGATGGCGTGACCCCGATCTCCGGCCGCGGTAACATCCCCGGCTTCGATGAAGTACCGGTGACGCCTACCTCCGATGAGGTCTATACCAGTACCGATTATGTCGTAGACGGTCGTTCCTTTCACGCTTTGGAATACGATGCTTTCGGCGGCGACTTTGAAGGCATTCTCCGGACCCCGGATCGTCATTTCTGGATGTGTGATGAGTACCGTCCGGCTATTTATCACTTCGATGAAAGTGGGGTACTGGTAGAACGCTACGTGCCCGAAGGTACTTCTCTGCTGGGAGACGAAGCGCAGCCCGAAGGATACTACGGTGCAGAAACGCTGCCCGCAGTGTACAGCAAGCGTCGACCCAACCGGGGATTTGAAGCAATAGCTTATGACTCGGACGAAAATATCATCTACACTTTTATTCAGTCTCCGATCGAGAACCCCGATAACCGGGTCCGGAATAATTCCGACGTGATCCGCATTCTGGGCATCGACCCGGCGGATGGCACACCGGTACGGGAATACGTTTATCTGCTGGAAAGAAACCGCGAATCCGGAATAGGCATTTCCCGGGTCGACAAGATCGGTGATGCGGTTTACGCCGGCAACGGTAAATTCCTGGTACTGGAAAGAGATTCCAGTACGCCGGATGACGGGGATACCGGTAAAAAGTACGTATTCGAATTCACCACCAAAGGCGCAACCAATATCCTGGGAACGGCGCTGTCTTTGAAAGATGCCTTTTCCGGAGAGAACGACAAAACCCTGGAAATGATGACGGGCGACGAACTGGCGGCTGCCGGTATCCAGCCGGTCGCTAAAACCAAGGTACTGAACCTGCCTTCCATCGGCTATCTGCCCAGCGACAAGCCGGAAGGTCTGGCCATCCTGCCGAATGGTGATCTGGCGGTGATGAACGATAATGATTTCGGTCTGGCCGGAGCCGGCGTATCCGACAACAGCTCACTGGGAATCATCAGCTTTCAGCAGAATTACGGTTTTGACGCCAGCGATCGCGACGATGAGATCGAGATCGTTCCCAGACCTACGCTGGGCATGTACATGCCGGACGCCATCGCTTCTTTTTCCATTGATGGTAAGACCTATATCGCTACGGCTAACGAGGGAGATTCCCGGGACTACGACGGTTATTCCGAAGAACTGCGGGTGGATGACCTGGTGCTGGATCCGGACAGCTACCCCAATGCCGCTGATCTCCAGGAAAGTGAAAATCTGGGACGTCTGAAAACGACCGCCGCTAACGGTGATGTGGACGGGGACGGCGATGTGGATCAGATCTATTCCTACGGCGCTCGTTCTTTTTCCATTCTCGATGAGAACGGTAACCTCATTTTCGACAGCGGTGATGAATTCGAACGCATTACGGCTGAATTACTGCCGGACTATTTCAACAGCCAGGGCGACGACGATCGGAAAAATCGCAGTGACGATAAAGGACCCGAACCCGAGTCAGTGACCGTAAAGGAAATTGACGGCGTATACTACGCGATCATCGGCCTGGAAAGGATCGGCGGTTTCATGGTGTACAATGTAACGGACCCGCATAAGGCCGAGTATGTGACTTATTTCTACAATCGGGATTTCAGCCTGGCCCCGGAAGACGATACGACGGGCGATGTGGCTCCGGAAGACCTGATCGTGATCGATGCGGCGGATAGCCCAACCGGGCAAACGCTGCTGGTATCCGCAGCGGAAGTAAGCGGTACCATCTCCATCTTTACGCTGGGGGAATCTTCTTCCGTGCGGCCCATCGAAGATGGGATCGACGTAGCTGCTCCGGCGGTAGCCTCAATTGACCCGGTAATTTATCCCAATCCGGTAGCGGACTACTTCAATCTGGATTTCGCGATTGAAAAAGAAACGCCCGTGACCATCAGCGTATTTGATCAGACGGGGCGCCGGGTACTGGTTCGAGACTACGGACAGGTTCAGTCCGGCCAGCACAGCCTGCGCTTTAATGCCCACAACTGGCCGGCGGGCAGCTACATCCTGCAGGTACGCACCGCCCGCGGACAGCATACGCAGCAATTACTAAAAGTTAACTGATCCTGGGTTAGATAAAGATCCTTACTTTTGCGGTATGGATCAGGATAAAAAGCGATCGACTCCTTCCCGTCAACCACTGCAGGAAGGAGTCGATTTTTATATAGAGAACGGCTTGTACGTTTTTACGGAAAAATTTCTCCGGGACCGGGGATATTGTTGCCGCAGTGGCTGCCGGCATTGCCCTTACGGATTCCGGCGACCGGCCGCCGAAGAGGAATAAACGGCAGCGCTTCTACATTTTAAGGACAGAAAGCGGGTACTGCTGATCACTCCATCTGATCCAATTCATTGATCTGAGGGTGGGGTGGAATCGGATAGTCTGTTTTTAATTGTGATTTTTTATATTTGTTCCATTCCTACTCTCCAGTCTGTATTTTCTTTTTTCAATACGCGTTATTATCGGAAATCGCCTACCCTTACCCCCCGGGAACGATCTGGATATGGTATCGAATTGTATCCTTAAAACTGTAAAATGCTTCATCCTCTGCCGGCTACATTTTTAAAGATCCTCCTGCTGGTGACAACCATTGGTGCATTGCCGGGTGTTGCCCAGGAGCGCTACGATGTTGAGCACTGGGGGATCGACAAAGGCCTGGCCAACCGGGAGGTTCATTTTGCCGCCCGGGACCCAAAGGGATTGCTTTGGGTGGTCAGCTCGAATTTGCAGTTGTACGATGGCCATAAGTTTACGCTTTTTTCCCGTTCGGACCCGGAACATTACCTGCCGTTAGTGGATATTCATGGTGCCCTGCAGTATTCAGATTCCATTCTGCTACTGGTGAACGCCCAGGAACTTTATGCTTTCAATACCAATACCTACCAATCGGAACCCTGGGACTGGCCGGAAGGAATGAATGGTGAGGGCACGCTGAATGGGCTACTCTTACAGGAAGGACATCAACCTGATTTTGCGATCGTGCAGAAGGATCGCAACGGACAATCCCTGCACTTGATCAGTAAGGACTGGCGGCGACTTCTGAGCGTTAACCTGCCCGAATTAACTCAGATCAAAAATTCCCGCCTGGGAATCGGCCCTTCCGCAACCCTCTGGCTGAGTGATCCCCTGCATAACCGCATCCTGAAATTTACGGAAGCAGAAAGGGACACGATCCCGTTCGATTACCGCGGTTTTGACCGGTGGGTGGACAGTTATCTGATCTACCATCCGACTTACGGTTTGCTGGTCCTGATGGCCAACGGCCTGGTGCACCGCTACGATGAGGACGCGGGCAGTTGGGAACTGCTGATGGATAGTCCGCGGGAAAGGGAAGCGATTCACGGTGTCAACCTGGAGCATTCCGGCAAACTGCGGGTCACCGGTTCGCAGCAGTTATTCCTGATCGATCTGGAGAAAAAGGAAACGACCACGATCGACCAGGCGCTACTCTCCGGTACCCCGCGCATCGATATCAATTATACGTTTGAGGACCGCGAAAAAAATACCTGGTATTGCACCCACAATGGCCTCTATAAGGTGAACGAAAATACCAATCCGTTTCAGACGGCCTTGCAAAATGAAGCGCCGGGGAATAACCGGCAGTTCCGGGAAATATTTCCCCTTCCGGATGGCCGATCGATTGGTGCCCGTTTTTTTGAAAGGGTCACGGACATCCATTTGGGCGTGATCGAGCGGGACGGGCGCACGCTGAATAGTCCGGAGCCATTATCAGCGGTAAAACCCGGGGGGCGCTACGTGCCGGTGGAAGACTGGATATGGACCATTGACCGGGGTACGGACAAATTGGTGGGCAGAAACCTGATCACGGGCCGGACGCGCGTGACGCACTTAACCAAAGCGGCCAACAATAGCTACTTCAACCAATTTTGTATTCAGGATCAGCAACTACACTATGTAGATGAACAGAACGATATCTCTGTTTTTGACCTGGTGGATAGCAGCTTTCACACCGTACACCTCGCGCAAAAAGAGCTGTTTCGCCGTTCGGGAGACCGTTTTTTGGTGTTGGATCACGGGCGTTATATTCAGGGGTGGAACAAGGCCGGGCTCACCGTGCATGATGCCCGTAGTGGGGAACTGCTGCACCATATTTCTACCCGGACCTACCCGCAGCTATCCAGCGATTTTATGAATTGCCTGCTCATGAACGGTCCGGATAGCCTTTGGGTCGGCACGTTGGGGGGAGGTCTGCTGTTTATCGACCTGAAACGAGATAAAGTACGGTCGTATACGACTGCGGAAGGGCTGAGCAACAATCAGGTCGCCTCCCTGATCGAGGATGATCTCGGCAATCTCTGGATCGGTACCTATTACGGGCTGAATCGGCTAGATCGGGAAACCGGTGAGCTCTCCAACTACTTTGAAAAGGACGGTTTGCCGAACAACGAGTTCAACTACCTGTCCACTTACAAAGATGAAGCGGGTATTTTGTATCTGGGTACCCTCAATGGGTTTATGAAATTTGATCCGGCGAGATTGCTGGTGCAGGATACCTTGCCCCCGGTATTGCTGACTTCCATTCAACGCTACAACCGACAGCAGGACCGTTTGATCGTACAGGACCGGCTGCTGGATCAGACCAGGCAGGTAGTGCTTTCTCCCTACGATAACTACCTGGAGTTTGCGTTCGCAGTACCCAGTTTTGTGCAGACCGGAGACTATAGTTACTCCGTTAAACTGGAAGGGCTTGATAAAGACTGGCAGGATCTCGGCAAAAACCATACCATCCGTTACCGGAAACTTCCGGCGGGGAAATTTACTTTTCTGGTGAAAGCCCGCGATGCCAACGGCGTGGAAAGCCCCGTCAGCAGGGCGTTGGAGGTCCGGGTGAACGATTTCTTTTACAATTACTGGTGGTTCAAATTACTGGCTATTCTTACCCTGGCGACGGTTTTTACGGCATTCTACAAATACCGGATCCGACTGCTGCAAAAAGAGGCCGACACCCGGATCCGGATCGCCCAGGATCTGCACGATGAGATCGGTAGCTCCATGACGCGGATGTCCATGCTGATGCAGCTGCTGGAAGCGAAAATATCTACCGAGCAAAAACCATTGCTGTTCAAACTGGAAGCGCTGATGGATCAGTCCATTACCCAGCTTCGTGACTTAGTCTGGGCGGTGGACAGATCCAGTGACCGCTGGAAAGATGTACTGACCCGCATGGAACACTATGCTTACGATACCCTGCGGCCCCGGGAGATCCTGTTTGACCTGGAGGCAACTGCCATCGATCCGGACAAATTGCTCCGGCCCAACGAGAAGCGCAACATCTACCTTATTTTCAAAGAGGCGATCAACAACATTGCCAAACATTCCGACGCCATGCGGGTAAGGGCCCGTCTGGAAAATAAAGGCAACTACTTTACGATGTCCATTGTGGACGATGGTCATCCGCCAGAAGTCGTCAAGAAAGGGCACGGCCTGGATAACCTGCGTCGACGGGCGGAACGCCTGGGCGGGACTTTAACCCACGGTTTCGGAGATCCGGGCGGATTTAAAGTTACATTACGGGTGCCGGGAAAATTGTGAGCTGCTTTAAAGGGAAGACAGTCGCTCACCCAAACGTGCTATGTAAAATATGCAGATCTTCCCGTTTATTTGTAAGATGAAAGACTGGATTCAAGTAGGGATCATTGAGGACGACCCGCACATTCGGGAGATGGTGGCCGATTACCTCAATCAGCAACCCCGGATCAAATGTTCGGTTCTGGGCGATTCCGTCGAACACTTTTTCGAGATCATTACGCCCCAAACGACCCTGCACGTACTGATCCAGGACATCGGTCTGCCGGGAAAGAGCGGACTGGAGGCCATCAGTCTGGTCAAACAGCGTTTTCCCGAGGTGGATATCCTGATGTTCTCCATCTACGACGATGCCGACCGGGTTTTTAAGGCCTTTTGCGCGGGGGCTTCGGGCTACTTGCTCAAAAATACCCGCCTGGATGAGATCCAAAAAGCGGTGGTGAATATCTACGAAGGTCAGGCCGCCATGTCGCCCTCTATTGCCAAAATGGTGATCGATTATTTTCGTCCCACTCCGACGAATGCCCCGCTCACGGAGAAAGAGAATATGGTCGTCCAGCTCCTCACCGACGGCCTCTCCTACAAGATGGTGGCCGACCGTATGCAGATCTCCATGAATACCGTCCGCAGTCATATCCGGAATGTCTACAAAAAGCTGCACATCCACTCTAAAGCCGAACTAATTAGCAAAAAACTCAAAGGCGAGATCTAATGGGGTGGGGGACCGCCCTCACCCAAAGATGCTATACCGCCGGAGTGTTATAGCCCTTACTTTTGCTGCGGCTGATTTTACCAGCCAAATTTAGATACAACCATTACAATACACACAATCTTCAGGCGAATGCGTATAGCTTCGGACGAACTGACCGGACCTATGCCTTCCCAAATCGTATCCACGCTATTGTCTCCCTCTTTTGCTGCCTGGGCATCCGGAAAAGATGCCCGTAGCAGCCTGTCTGCATTGTTCTCATACCCAATACCCGGTTATAAACCTGTTTACCGAAACCGACCAGGTTTTCAGGACGCTTCGGCATCCTGATTTAACGCCGTCGGGCGGCTAATTAATGCATGCTATTCATTAACCTATAATGTAATCCCTTATGAAAAGATGGCTATTCCCGTTGTTGCTGATGACCACATTTTGCCTGCTTCATCCCGTGACCTTATCCGCTCAGGTCTATCCCTTTCAGGCAATAACTACCAAAAATCTGGATAGTGATAATTTTGTGGAAATTACCTGGGATTATTCCGAAGCCGATGATTGTCCAATTGACGAAATCGTATTTAAAGACAGGTGTGAAAATACTACAGTATTTGTTGTACTGGAGTTGATCAATGAAAGTTCTACGGGCACAAGAAATCTGGCATTCGGCCCCAATCATAATTTTATCATTCAAGGACAACAGGTCTACAACTGCATTAATAGCGGTGGAGATTATGAAGAATGTAGTTCCATCGGCGAAACGATCGTTACCCAACCCATCTTCCCGCCCAAAAATGTTCTGGCATCAGAGGGTTATAGCCCTTACAGTATAGAGATCACCTGGAATAAAGGTACTGATCTGGCTGAAACGGATGTAGAATATTACATCTACCGGGACGGTGTACATATTGCTACGGTGGAAGGTAATGAATATCGTTTTGTAGATGGTAATTCTCTGTCACCCGGTGCTGATTACGAATACTCGGTAAGTACCGTATACAAACACGATACGAGCGAAGAGTCTCCATTAATCTCCGACTTTGGAAGCACCGTTTTTTTCAATGCATCTGATGGAGATTATTACGGAAGAACAGCACTGACATTTGCCAATTCCAGTAAGTTTGCCGATTACGTAAAAGTGGAGCGCTGGGATGGAACCGGGGCACTGGAAGAAATTGCTCTGCTAGATGTAAACGCTACCAGCTATAACGATTATACGGGTATACCCGGGTTGAAATACACTTATTATCTTACTTATTTCATGCCTGACGGCAGCAATTATATCCTAACCGAAAGCGGATATTCCAAGCCGAATGGCGTAATCCGTGGAACGGTAAAAACCCTGCAGGGCGTTGGCATTCCGAACGTGGAGATTGAGGTAACCCCTGCTGCCGGAAATATCGGAGGCGGACCGGGCACCAACTGCTCGGGATCGAGCTACTGTGCTACTACCGACGGGGCCGGCTATTTTGAGATTGACGAGATCTATTACCACGCCTCTGGTGAATTTGTGATCAGCCCGATATCGGATGGCTCTCAGCAATACGAACCCGCCTCCATTACCCGGAAACTCACCATGGATAACCGGACCGCCTCCGATGTTGACTTCATCGATCTTTCCGCCCACACCTTATCCGGTACCATCACTTACCAGGACAGCGGTTGTGGGGTGTCCAACGTTACCATGATGGTCAACGGCCAGGATGAAGGCGTACGTTCGGCCGCGGACGGTACCTGGTCTTACGTGGTAGTGGGCAGTGGACAGTACCGTTTCGAGCCGCGCTACGAGGATCTGGAATTCCAGGATGGTGAGACCGAATCGGTGATCAGCATCTTTGTGGATGAAGATGCAAATGATCTGGATTTCACCGTACTGACCAATCGCCAAATAGAAATACTCGTGCAGAGTGGGTGTGCCACTCCACTGGGGACTTCCGTGGAAGTAAGTTTAACGAATACCGATGGATGTTTTACCACCCGCAATCTTACGGTCGGCAGTGACGGACGACTGGTACTGACGGATCTGCCGCCGCGCGACGGTTATAAATTACTGGTGACTAAGATCGAAGCGCCGGTACTCAGTGAGCAGAGTATCCTGGACCAGTTTTCCGCCGGTATCTCGTTTGATGTAAAAGCTCCCGGCACCTACGAAAAACTAAATGTTGAAAATACGGGAACCGGCACTACGGTGGATACCATCACCGAAGATTTTCCCACGCTGAAATTCATCTACCGCGGAGTTATTACTACCGAAATTGATTTTGTCGCCGCCGGCGCCGAACTGGCCGACTGTAGTGCAGGAACGCCTTACTTTGACTTGCCTATCGTCCAGAAAAACGTAAAGTATCCGCTCGAAATTAAAGTGTTTGAAGAATTGGGAGATCAGGATTGCCCGGTACTGGAGGGCGTATTGCTCGTCCAGGATGAAGTCAGCGATCGCGAAAATTCCGTCGAGGAGATCCCAATCGTTAATGGTATAGCCCGATACGATATGGTAGCCGGGGAGCCCAACGCTACAACGGGTAATTCTGGTAAGGATTACCAAAAATACTTCGCCGTAGAACCGACAGCCGACTTCGCCAACGGTGCCCCCACTACGCACTGGCTGATCTTGGAAGGTTTTGTCAACGTCGCTCCCAATTTTGTAACGACCACCCCGGAGATCCCACAACTGATCCTGCACGATCCTCCGGGTGACAACAGCTACGCATTTGTCGAAAAGGGAACGACCATTTCCACCTTTATCAAAAATAGTATTCTGAGTGGAACCTCCGAAGGCAGTTTTACCGACCTGAGCGTAGGAGGGCAGATAGATCTGGGCCCTTCGAGCGCTAAGGCCGGATCTTCCGTAGAAATGAGCCTGACGCAGGGCACGAACGAATCCGAAGAAGAGGGCCTGATCAGTACCATCACTTTTACCGAGAACTTTGCTACCTCCTCCCTGGAAAATTTTACGGGAGAAGGCGGCGACGTGTACATTGGCGCTGCCCTTAACCAAACCTACGACATTGCCACGGAGGTTTCCTTCAACAATTGCGCAGTGGAGATAGACTCTTCCCTGATCTTTGGATTGTACGACTTCGCCACTACTTTCATCTACACGGAAAGCCACATCAAAAATGCCCTGCTACCGCAGCTCCAAACCCTGATGTCGCTCAGTGATACCACCACCGAAGCCGGAAGGAGACAGTACAATGATTACCTGGCGGATTACAATTCCTGGGTCGTCATCCTGGAAGCCAACGCCAGCAATCGGGATAATGCTACCGAGCAGTTCCTAAGCGACGAGAATGTAAGTATCAGCGCCGGCGCCACGCTGTCGAAATCCTATACCGTGCTGGAGGGTATCGAAACCAGTTATCAGTACGATGTTTATCTGGAAGACGAAATGACAGAGTCCGTCGATGTCAGCGTATCCACCATTGGCTTGTATCTGGATACTCAAAACGGATCCATGATCACTTCCAGCTATGAATTCAGTGAATTCCAGAGCGAAAGTGAAGAAGTGCTGCGTACCATCGGCTACGTCATTGAGGATAATGACATCGGAGATGCGGTGACCTTTAATGTATACCAGGATCCGGATTATGATACGCCGATCTTCCGATTGTTATCCGGCAGTACCAGTTGCCCCTATGAACCCAATACCGCAGCACGGGATCTGCCGGCGCTTAGTATCAGCCCGACGGTCGTCAACAATATTCCTTTTGACGGTTCGGGACTGTACAGTTGCCGGATCCAGAACAACAGCCAAACCGGGGAATCCCGGGAATACCACGTCCGGGTGATCGGTACTTCCAATCCGGACGGTGCGATCGTGCGGCTCGCCGGGAACATCATCAATAATTCTCCGGTCTCTGTATTTGTCGGTCCCAATAATTACGCGGATCTGGTGCTGACGGTAGAACGTGGCCCCGTTGCCGATACTTATCAGGATATCCAGGTGATGGTGTATCCTCCCTGTGAATACGAACTCTGGCAGGATGGCGGTAATCTGGTGCACGCCGATACGATCTCCATCAGCGCGAATTTTGAAAGCCAGTGTTCTCAGGTATCACTGGTGTCTCCGGGCAATAACTGGATCGTCAATCAGGCCAGCAATAATGTACTGCCGATCACTATTGGTGGTTTTGACCCCAATAATGCGGCTTTTGAATCGGTATCCGCATGGATCAAAAAGGGCAATGAAGGTTTCACACTGCTGCAGGAAGTGCCCAAAGCCTCGCTGACCTTCCCTTACCATGATCTGGACCTGGACCTGAGCGCTTACTCAGACGGGAACTACACGGTCAAAGTCAGCGCCAATTGCAACGGTGGCAGTCTGATCAGTTATTCCAATGAGATCAGCGGGGTGATCGATCGCAGTTCGCTGGCACCTTTCGGTTATCCCAGTCCGGCGGACGGCTTTCTGGAACAGGGCGAACAGATCATGGTCGTATTCGATCAGGAGATCAGCGAGAACCTGGCGGGGGTGGAATATAGCCTGAAACGCCTGGATACCGGCATCGATCTGGTGGTCAACGGTAAGGTCAATGGCAATGTATTCTTGTTTGAACTGGACGAAAATATTGACCTCTTTTCCGCGGCTTACGAAGGCGTGGAACTGGCGGCCCGTGTGCACTATTTGAAAAGTGCAGAGTCCGGAAACGTTCAGAAATATGCAGTAGACTGGACCTTTACGGTAAATGCCAAACCCGTATTCTGGGATCCGGAGATCATTAACCTGGTAGCGCCCGCCAATAGTGATTTCTCCTTTACCGCCAATTTGAAAAACCTAAGCCATATCCCGAAAACCTTTTCACTGGACGAAAATTTCGATCCGGCGGTTATCAAGGTACCCGAATGGTTAAGTCCGGCGGTGACCGAAGGCGTTATCCTGCCTTACGGCGAAGCGAAGATTGATTTCGCCTTTGATACGTCTTTGCCTCCCGGTATTTACCAGGGTGAGGTAGTGGCCCTGGTGGACAACAAACCGATGTCTCTGAACATTACCATCGAATACCTGGCGGAACGCATCAACTGGTCCGTCAATACCGCTGCTTACGAAAACAGCATGAACCTGGTGATGCAGTTTGAAGTGTTGCCGGGCTCCAATAAACTGTCCACCGATACCCGCGACCTGATCGCCGCCTTTGTCAACGGAGAGATCCGGGGCGTGGCTCCGATCGAATACGTGGAATCGGCTCAGGTATACCGGGCATTTATGACGGTGTACGGAGCGGGTGGTAATCAGTCCGAAGCTATAGAATTCCGTTTCTGGACGGCACTGGACGGCCGGGAATACGGTGCCATTGAATCCGTATCCTTTTCCGAAGATGCCGTAACGGGCAGCGTCGCTGCGCCCTTTATCCTGCATCCGGCCGGGAACTTCCAGGTCATTCCACTGCGTCAGGGATGGAATTTTGTCTCCCTCAATGTCAATCCGGTGAGTACCGACCGGTCCGAGGTCTTGAAAAGCATTATGAACACCAGCAATCGTCTTGTTTTGAAATCACTGAAAAGCAGTTCGGAGTATACCGCTACCACCGGCTGGCAGGGCAATTTGAAAAATGTGGACCCGGCAATGGGCTACATGCTTTATCTGTCCGACCACGCCGATACCCTCCGGATAGTGGGTAATGCCTTACCGCTACCTTATGACCTCGATGTTGCCGGCGGTTGGAACTGGATCGGTTACGCCGGTCAGGATCCGGCCACTACCGAAACCACCCTCCAGGACCTCACCCCAGCGGATGGCGACCTGATCAAGTCGCAAACTGAGTTTGCCACTTATCAGGCCGTCTCCGGCTGGACGGGAAGTCTGGCGACCATGAATCCGGGCAAAGGCTACAAACTCCAGCTCGGCAGCTCGGGTACGCTCACTTACCGGGGCGGATGGGAACTGGACCCGCACGCCTGGGAACACAATATGGTGGTGACGGCCACGATCGAAGATGCTGTACTGCCCAAAAGATTGGGCGAAGAATGGATACTGGGCGCCTTTGTGGACGGTGTTTGTCGCGGGTTTACCGATTTTAGCGATATCGATGTGCTCAACGAGCAGCGGGCATTTCTCCTGGTGTACGGTCAGCCGGAGGATGCCGGAAAGATCATTCGCTATCGCCTGCGCAACACCCGCACCGGCGAGGAACTGAATATCCGCGAAGCTACCGGATTTGTGCCGAACGGGCTGATCGGGGCCGTGCTCGATCCGCAGCCGCTTCATGTTGAATATTTCGTGGAACAGGTCCATTTTCAACTGATCCCGAATCCGGTGCGTCACTCGGCGCAGTTACTGCTGGACACCAATCTCGATGATATCTTCACGGTTGAACTGAGAAGCATGGACGGAAGACTACTCCGGACGCTGGTGCAGCAAAGATTCGAAGCGGGTAAACATCGCCTGCCGATCGATCTGGGTACTTTACCGGGCGGTGTTTATCTGCTGCAACTTACCGGGAATGGGATCCGGCAGATCCAGAAGATCGTGAAGCAGTAGACCAACAAAGACGTAGCGAAACCAACGGAGAACCGGATAGCCTGTTTTACAAATGTTGTAAAGCGGTCAAGATCCGGCTCTCCGCTACAGGCCTCTAATTTGCTAAAAAAGCGCTGAAGCCCCAGTTCTGATGCTGAGGCCGTCCCATCGCGTTAAAGCCTTCCCCGAAGATAAAGCCATCTCCCTCGGAGATCAGCACCAGTTCATTGTTCCCTTTTTGTAATGGTAATTCAATGGTGAACCCGTGCTCTCCATTCCGGTTCACCTGGTATTTTTCGTACTCGAACAGTCGCTTCCCATTCAGGTACATCTGGAGCTTTCCGGCAAAGTCAAAATGGAGTAACCGCTTGGCATTTTCGTCAGACACAATGTTATGGCGCGCAAAGACCACGCCGTTGGGATGGGTAAAGTGAGGACTTAGGTTGACCACTTCCCCGGGACCGGGACTTATTTCATTCCAGCTCCGAACTGACTTCGTATCGGCGTACGCATACTTCCGGTCCCGAGGAAACTGTTTCGATATTTCCCACTGCCGGAGGGCCTCGGGTAATTCATAGAGGACCGCATTGGCGAAGTAGGAGACTCCGAACATACTGCGTAGCAAAAGGCTTCCCCGCTCGTTGCCCGTTTCCGGAAGTTCGATATCCATATCCGGCTCTTCTTTGTGATCGACAAATACCCGCAGACGGTCTCCCATCACTTCGATGGCCGCGTGAAACCACGTCAGTGATTGGATATCGGTAGCCGTTTCGTATACCGGATAGTTGAAAAATACCCAATTAAGGGTTCCGTTATAAACCGGAATGTACTGGATCGCCTCCCGGGTACCTCCGTATCCGGGGCGGAAGTAAAGGAAGTGATAGTTCTGCTCGTCTTTGACGCGGAATCCAAGTCCGGACATCACTGCTCCGGCAATGTCGATCTCCAATCGAAAATTTCGAAGGTCCAGATCTTTTTGCCAGATGATCGCCTGTTCCCGGCTGTCCAGTTTCAGGCAGGATCTCCCCGCAAAAACGGTATCCGGAAATTGCACAACTTTGTTCTGATCCGATAAAACGGTACTTTTGGTTCGGTCGAAAACGGCTTGCTGACCGAATAGCATACTCATTAAGAAAAGAAAACTAATGGATAGCATGATCTTCTTTTTGTTCATGTCGCTGTTCATTTTGTTAGCAATGAGCGACAAGGTGGAAAAAGCGAAAGAGGAAAAGGGTAGCATTTCCCGTTCATTATAGCCGCATTTTTCGATCAAATTATACCGACTTGTAAATGAATGATTTAAAGGGTGTAGATGAGCAGCTTCTGGAAGAAGTGAAGATCAGGATCGGAGACGCCGCCGAACTGGGAAACCCGGCGGAGTGGACGCAGAAAGACTACGAATTCCTGGTTTTTTACATTGAGGAAAAAACGGGAACGACTTTGAGTTTATCGACCATTAAGCGGATCTGGAGCAATCAGTACCAGCGCTTACCGCACGCAGCCACCCGTAATGCGTTGTCACAACTGGCGTACGGTCAGGATTGGAACGTATTAAAAAAATCCCGACTTGAAAGATCACCCGGTCCGGTGGTGGAGGGAGGAAAAGCTCCGGAACGTCTTGAAAAGCGGTCTATACCCGCCTTTGCCCGGTGGGGATTTGCAATAGTATTGGCCGGGGGATTGCTGGCCGCCAGTATTGCGCTTAAGCGAGAAGAGAAGAGGGGCATATCACCGGAGGAACTGACGAACGTACAATTTTCCTGTCAGACCTCAGTGGAGGAGCAGGTCCCGAATACCGTGGTTTTCTCTTACGATGTCAGCGGAGTAGTGGCCGATAGCTTTTTCCTGCAACAGAGTTGGGACATCAGCCGCCGGGTAAAATTGTCGCCGAAATACACCACCCAGACCGATATCTATTACATTCCCGGTTATTTCACCGCCAGCTTGCTGGCCGATGATCAAGTGATCCGGGAAATTCCCGTTCATATCACCTATCCGGATTGGTTTGTCTCGGCGCGCCAGCCCCTGGAAAATATCGTTACTTTTGACTCTACCGACTACGCGGAAGGACCCTTTCTGGGGCTTCGGCCAAATGCACTCGCGGAACAGCATATCGATGAGCAACAGCCCTTTCAACTGGGCTTTTACAACGTACGGAACTTTGAAGCAGATGGCGATAATTTCACCTATTCTTCCCGCTTCCGGATGGACCATACCCCATCTATGCAGTGTCCGGACCTCAGCCTGTTGATCAAGGGGACCCAGCGGTACTTCTGGATCACTTTTGGGCCGAAGGGTTGCGAAAGCGAACTCGGCCTGCGGTGCAGTGAGCAGACCTTCAGTGGAAAAAATCACGATCTTACGGCTTTTGGTACCAATATGACCGACTGGCAAAGGGTGGAAGTGAGGGTGCGTGCAAAGCAGCTGCAGCTTTTCCTCAACGGCAGCGCTATCTTTGAGACTACTTACCGGGAAGACATCGGTGCGCTTAAAGAGATCTCCTATTTCTTCCGCGGACCGGGTTATATTGATGATGTGGAGCTACTGGATGGTAACAGCCAGGTCCGGTTGACCGACAGCTTTGAACATTAGCTCCGGCTGATTCTGCCATCAGGTCTGAATAACCCCCGGATTAAAGCGCTCCACCGGTGCGTTATTCGCCGCTTTGATCCCTTCGGAGATCCACTTACGCGTTTCCAGCGGATCGATGATGGCATCCACCCAGAGGCGGGCGGCGGCGTAATACGGCGAAGTCTGGCGGTCGTAGCGGTCCTGGATTTCGTTGAGCAACTTTTCTTCCTCCTCCGTACTGATCTCTTCTCCTTTGGCTTTCCGGCCGGATACCTGGATCTGTAGCAGGGTTTTGGCGGCCTGGGCGCCACCCATCACTGCAATACGGGCCGTCGGCCAGGCCACGATCAGGCGCGGGTCATAGGCTTTGCCACACATGGCGTAGTTGCCGGCCCCGTAGGAGTTGCCCATTACCACTGTGAATTTCGGAACGGTAGAGTTGGAAACGGCATTGACCATCTTCGCGCCGTCTTTAATGATCCCACCGTGTTCGGAGCGGGTGCCGACCATAAAGCCGGTCACGTCGTGCATAAAGAGCAGCGGTATCTTTTTCTGGTTGCAATTAAGAATAAAGCGGGTCGCTTTATCGGCGCTATCCGAATAGATCACACCGCCGAACTGCATTTCGCCCTTGGCATTGCGGATCACTTCGCGATTGTTGGCCACAATGCCCACGGACCAGCCGTCGATACGGGCGTAGGCACAGATCATGGTTTGTCCGTAACCGTCCTTGTAGTAGATGAGTTCGGAATCATCCACCAGACGTTCGAGTATATCTTTGGTATGGTAGGGTTTGCCGGGATCATCCGGAAAGAGGCCGAGGATTTCCGTCGTATCCTTGGCCGGTGGTTTGGGCTCGGCGCGGTCAAAACCGGCTTTTTCGAAGTGGCCCATCTTATCCACCAGTCCGCGGATCGTCTCCAGACAGGTCTCATCATCGGGCACTTTATAGTCCGTCACCCCGGAGATCTCCGACTGGGTGGTAGCGCCACCGAGGGTTTCAGCGTCTACATCTTCTCCGATGGCCGCTTTTACGAGGTAGGGGCCGGCCAAAAAAATGGAACCGGTACCTTCTACGATCAGGGCTTCATCCGACATGATCGGCAGGTAAGCCCCGCCGGCCACGCAACTGCCCATAATGGCGGAGATCTGAGGGATACCCGCACTGGACATTTTGGCGTTGTTGCGGAAGATGCGTCCGAAATGTTCTTTATCGGCAAAGATCTCGTCCTGCATGGGCAGGAAAATGCCGGCGCTGTCTACCAGATAGATGATCGGCAGCCGGTTCTCCATAGCGATCTCCTGGGCGCGTAGGTTTTTCTTGCCGGTGATCGGAAACCAGGCGCCGGCTTTTACCGTAGCGTCGTTGGCCACGATCATACACTGGCGGCCGCTGACGTAGCCGATGCCGACGATCACGCCTCCGGCCGGACATCCTCCGTATTCGGGATACATATCCTGGCCGGCAAATATGCCGATCTCCAGAAATGGCTGATCGGGATCTATTAATTTATCGATTCTTTCGCGGGCGGTGAGTTTGCCCTTTTTGTGGAGTTTTTCTATTCGCTTTGGACCACCTCCCAGGCTAATGCGTTCTTCGTAACGGCGTAATTGCGAGATTAATAATTTAAGACTGTCTTCATTGCGGTTATGGTCCAATTCCTTTTTCGTCATCAGTTATTTTTCAAAAACGTAATAATATTCTCCTTCGAATTCTTCATAGACTCCCGAGAGCATGACCTGCCCGCGGGCCCGTTCCAGTAAACGCATGAACTGCTTGACGTCGGAAACCCGCCGTTCGTTGACGTGGGTGATAATGAAGCCCTGATCCATTTTGGTATCAGCAACAACGCTGCCGCGCACAATGCTGACGACCTTAACGCCATCTACTTCCAGTACTTTGCGCTCCTGTTTGGTGAGTTCTCTAATATCAAACCCTAATCGCAGTAAAGTGTTCTGTTCGTCGGCGGTAATGATGGCCGTATTATTCGTTTTATTCTTCAGCAAAATATCTTTGGTATACGATTTACCCCGGCGGAAATATACCACCCGGACCGTATTGCCGGGGCGGTAACGCCCCAGTTGTTCCTGCATCTCGGGCAGGGATTTGGTTTTGATATCGTTGATACTCAGGATCACATCGCCTTTCTGCATGCCGGCCTCATCGGCGCCGCTGCCCGGAGTGACCCGGGTAACGAATACCCCTTCCACGGTGGGAAGGCCGAGTTCTTCGGCAATGTCGTGATCCACATTATCAATAAAAACGCCCAGTACGCCACGCTGCACAACGCCGTATTCTTTGAGGTCTTTGACCACCTTGCGCGCCAGATTGGCGGGAATGGCGAAGGAGTAGCCTTCGTAGCGGCCGGATTGGGTAATGATGGCGGTATTGATGCCGATCAGTTCTCCGTTGGTATTCACCAGCGCTCCGCCACTGTTGCCGGGATTGACGGCAGCATCCGTCTGGATAAAGGATTCGATCCGGTCGGTGCCTTCCAGGATATCGATACTGCGGCCTTTGGCGCTGACGATGCCCGCGGTCACGGTGGAGGATAGGTCGAAGGGATTACCTACGGCCAGTACCCATTCGCCGATATTGAGCGAATCACTGTTACCGAATGCCAGATAGGAGAGGTCTTCGGCATTCACCTTGATCAGCGCCATGTCAGTTGAAGGATCGGTGCCGACCACTTTAGCCTTCATTTCGCGCTTATCGCTGAAGTTGACGAGGATGAAATTGCCTTCTTCCACCACGTGGTGATTGGTCACAATATAACCGTCGGGAGAGATCACCACGCCCGAGCCGGAGGAGGCGGATCCGTAGGTACGGGAACCGCGCCAGCGATCGATGAAACCGGTCTGAATCGCCCGGATATTGACTACCGCCGGGGTAACCGCCATGGCGGCTTTACTGAAATCCGTCGGAGCAGCGGACAGGAAAGTACGGGGCTGGATCTCCTCGATGATGTCTTCCGCGTAGGCCGTGTACCGGCTGGGGTGCGTTTCCCGGATAATGACTTCCTGCGGGCCGACAAAAGCATGATAACCCAAGATGGCCAACAGCGCGCTCAGCAGCGAAGATCCGATTATAGTACCATAATACTTCATGGGCGATTTTCAGCTTTTACACCCGGGTATCGTGAATTTCAGGAATATAACTTTCCCTAGCAGGCGAAATTTCGAGATGCCCGTGTTTCGATAGTTTTTGTAATCAATTCGTCTGGCTTAAACCAAAATGTTAA
Source organism: Flavilitoribacter nigricans DSM 23189 = NBRC 102662 (assembly GCF_002646595.1). Taxonomy (GTDB): domain Bacteria; phylum Bacteroidota; class Bacteroidia; order Chitinophagales; family Saprospiraceae; genus Flavilitoribacter; species Flavilitoribacter nigricans. Next base: position 102,198 of record NZ_PDUD01000029.1, on the reverse strand, counting down.
AATACAATTTCCCGAAGACATTAACGCCTATGTAGGAAATTTAATTTCTTCGACAAATGGTTATTAACAGAACGATAGGAGGAATAGGGTGGCTACTACAAATTTAACGATAATCAGGAAGTACGCCCAAAAAAATGCAATTTTGCGAAAAAAACGATGGCGGAAGACAAAAAAGACCCGTTTGACGGGGAGTACATCGGAAATATCTGGGGCTGGAAATTTAGTTTTATCGGCCTGGCGCTCATCTTGTTATTACTGGCGCTGATGGCGTATCGACACTGGAAACTGGGAGTACCATTCGGCCAGGAGCAGCCGGTACAGGAAAAAATTGAGATCAACGAAGTACCATTGGATACGATAGAATAAGTGATTTATTTGTAAGTTGACCGGCCGCAAGTCACTGTCGATTTCAGACGGACCTGCGACCTGCCACCTACTGACCTACGACGATAAACTTATGCAAATACCTTTCTTCAAATACCAGGGAACCGGCAATGATTTCGTGATCATCGATCAACGGGACCGGCAATATTTACAACGAACCGATCAGGAGATCATCGAGCGCCTGTGCGATCGCCGCTTTGGCATCGGTGCGGATGGATTGATGCTGCTGCAGCAGAAAGAGGGCTACGATTTTGAAATGGTGTATTTCAATTCCGACGGCCGGGAAAGCAGCATGTGCGGCAACGGTGGACGCTGCATTACCGCCTTTGCCCATCGCCTCGGCGTTTTTAGCGACACCTGCCGTTTTTGGGCGATCGACGGTGCCCACGATGCCGTGGTGCGCGAAGATGGCTGGGTGGAACTGAAGATGATCGATGTACAGGACATCGAGCAAGGCAGCGATTTTTATTACCTCAATACCGGGTCGCCGCATTACGTCACCTTCCGGGATGATCTGGCGGACCTGGATGTCTTTCAGGCCGGCCGGGCGATCCGTTATTCCGACCGCTTCCGGGCCGAAGGCACGAACGTCAACTTTGTGCAAACGCAGGAGAACGGCATTACGGTAGCTACTTACGAACGCGGGGTGGAGGATGAGACCCTGTCCTGCGGTACGGGTGTGACGGCAGCAGCGATCGCTTACCACCTGCAGTACGGGAAGGGAGTGGATAAGGTGCCGATTAAAGTCAAAGGCGGTGAACTGGAAGTGCGCTTTCAGGCAGGGACCGACGGTTTCAGCGAGATCTGGCTCTGCGGACCGGCGGAACTGGTGTTTACGGGGGAGATCGACCGCTTATAATGGCCACCTTTGCGATTGGTGACATACACGGTTGCCTGGCGGCACTCCGGACAATTTTTGACCAATCCTTTATCGGTCGGGATGATTTGGTGGTTTTTCTCGGTGATTATGTGGATCGCGGGCCCGATTCCAAAGGAGTGATCGACTGGTTGATCGAGCAGCGCCGGGAATATCGGTTTGAGTTCATCCTGGGGAACCACGAAATAATGATGGCCCGGTCCAGAAATTCCCGCCAACACCTCATGAGTTGGATGTACTTCGGAGGCACAGCTACGCTGGATTCTTACGGCATCGGCGACGCCCCGGATTGGGCGGACCATATCGACCGTTCCCATTGGGATTTCATAGCCTCCTGCAAACCTTACCTGGAATACGATCAATTCCTGTTCGTGCACGCCGGATTGGAACCCGGCAGATCTCTCGAGGCTCAAGATGATCACCATTTATTCTGGAAAAAGTTCGAAATACCCGAACCCTACAGCCCGGAACAAAAAGTGATCTGTGGGCATACTTCCCGAAAAAATGGCAAAATTGCCGATTTTGGCCATACGATCTGTATCGATACTTATGCCTACGGAGGGCAGTGGCTGACCTGTCTGAATGTAGAAACGAACGAATACCTGCAGGCCAACAGCAAGGGACAAATTCGGAGGGGCCTCCTGTAAGCCGGATCCGATCGAATTGCGTCTTTAAAAAGCAATCAATCAATTCAATTATATTTCCAAACCTTCAGTTGCCTACCGCAGGGACTTAACGGTAATTGGAATTGCTGTCTTTAAAGCTGATTATCCATGAAAAACGACTCGCCCGTAACCCTTATAATCGCACTGATCTTTTTGCTTTTTCCGCTCAGTCAAGTAATCGCCCAGCCGGCATTTCCGCCCGCCGCGGAGATCACCAGTACCACCAAACCGTGGACCCGCTGGTGGTGGATGGGCAGCGCGATCGACCAAAAGAACATTCGCAATACCCTGATCGCCTACGACAAAGCGGGCCTGGGCGGCGTGGAGATCACACCGATCTACGGCGTGAAAGGGGAGGAAGCGAACTTCCTGGACTATCTGTCGCCCCAATGGATGAACATGCTGGCTTACACCATCGCCACGGCCGACAGCCTGGGCATGCAGGTAGACATGAACTTGGGAACGGGCTGGCCCTTTGGTGGTCCGCAGGTAAGTCCGGAATATGCCGCGACCAAACTGATCGTCGATCAGCAGCAAGTGCGCAAGGGCGAGAAGCTAAAACTGCAAATAGTGCCGCAGGAGGAAAAAAATCGCGGCAGCGCCCAACTCGATCATGTACTGGCTTTCGGGGACGACGGCCGGTATGTGGACCTCACTAATAAACTAAAAGACGGCGTGCTGCGCTGGAAAGCCCGCAAAACCGATTATACGCTCTATTCGGTCTTTACCGGCAAAACGCGGCAGCAGGTCAAACGGGCGGCCCCCGGCGGTAAAGGATTTACCCTGGATCACTATTCCACGGCCGCACTGAATAGCTATGTGCAGCGTTTCGACTCGGCTTTTGCGAGCCTGGGGGGCAAGCCGCGTGCTATTTTCAACGACAGCTACGAGGTGTACGGGACGGACTTTACACCCGAATTTTTTCAGGCATTCCGGGAACGGAGAGGATACGACCTGAAACCGCACTTAAAAGAGTTGGTCAGTACCGGGGACGAAGAGATCGGCAACCGCATCCGCAGTGATTACCGGCAAACCCTGTCGGATCTGCTGCTGACCGAATTTAACCGACCCTGGACGGACTGGGCCAACCACCGGCAGTTCAAAACCCGACTCCAGGCCCACGGCTCGCCGGGCAATCTTATCGATCTGTACGCTTCGGCCGATATCCCCGAATGTGAGACCTTCGGTTCCATGCCCTACGATATTCCGGGCCTGCGGAGGGAAGCGGCGGATATCCGGGCGGGCGACGCAGATGCCGTGATGCTGAAATTTTCCTCTTCCGCCGCTCATATCGCCGGCAAGCCGCTGACTTCTTCCGAAACCTTCACCTGGCTGCGCGATCATTTTAAGACGGCCTTGTCCCAGTGCAAACCGGAACTGGAAGACCTTTTCCTGAACGGGGTGAACCACATCTTTCTGCACGGTTCCACCTATTCTCCCGACCGGGCCGCCTGGCCGGGCTGGAAATTCTACGCTTCCGTCAATTTCCATCCGAATAATACGATCTGGGCGGATGTACCCGGCCTATTCTCTTATATCGCCAACTGCCAGTCCCTGCTCCAGCTCGGCACGCCGGACAATGAGGTGCTGCTGTACTGGCCGGTTTATGATGTCTGGGACGATTATCTCAAAGGCAGTCTATTTTTCCAGTTTAAGATCCATTCATTGGACGAGTGGTTACTCCATACGAAATTCTACGAAACCGCCAACCGGCTGATGGGCAAAGGCTACAGTGTCGATTTTATTTCGGATGATTTTATCAGCCAGGCAAAGGTGGAAAATGGCCTGCTGGTACTGCCGGGGGGCACTTACAAGAGCATGGTGATCCCCGATAGTGATAAAATGCCGCTGGCCACACTCGAAAAATTAGTAGCGCTGAAACGGGCGGGCGCCAATATCATTTTTGCGGGATTGCCGGAATCCGTGCCGGGTTTTAACCGGTACCAGGAACAGAATGAGACCTTGACAAAGCTAATCTCGGATAATCGCGATCAGACCCAGGTTGCAGCCGATCCCCTTACGGCCCTGAATGCTGCCGGTATTTATCCGGAAGCTCTGGTGGAATCGGGTCTGAAATTCATCCGCCGGTCCCACGACGGTGAAAAGATCTACTATCTGGTTAATCACACTCCCCGGACGGTGGATACCTCCATACCGCTGGCATGGACGACCGATGCCGTGACGGTCCACGATCCCCTCACCGGTAGATCGGGCCGCGCGGCCATCCGGAAAGACGGCTCCACTACCTGGGTGAAGGTCAACATTCCCTCCGGGCGGTCCCTGTTCCTGAGTACCGGTAAAACGGCCGAACGCTCCGATTGGGCTTATTACGAAACTACCGGCGATGCCGTGCCGTTGGCAGGGGAGTGGGAAGTGAACTTCCTGGAGGGTGGACCTAGCTTACCGGCAAAGACTACGGTGACCGAACTGGGATCCTGGACCGAGATCAGCCAGGACGCCGAGTACTTTTCGGGAACGGCGCAGTACACGCTACACTTTGACCGCCCGGACACAGCAGCCGATAACTGGCAACTGGACCTCGGCGATGTGCGGGAAAGCGCGCGAGTCTGGCTCAATGATACCTATCTAGGTACGGCCTGGTCCGTACCGTTCACCTTAAAGACGGGGCCCCTGCTAGACAAGAACAAGTTGGTGATCCAGGTGACCAATCTGGCGGCGAATCGCGTTCGGGCCAAGGAAATGAGGGGCGAAGAATGGAAGATCTTCCACGAGATCAATATGGTGAACAAGGACTATCAGCCATTCGATGCAACCAAATGGGATCCAATGCCTTCCGGTCTGTTGGGCAAAGTGACGATCAGTCCGCTGCAGCGGGTGGAAAACTAGATGAAATCCGCCACCACCGGATAGTGATCGGAGAGTTCCGCCGTTTCCGGCCCGTTCAGGATGCGGGAGTAGACGCAGCGTTTGGCGAGTTCCGGACTGGCCAGGATGAAGTCGATCCGTTCCCGGTTGCGCGGGATCTCGGAAGCGGTTTGCCAGATATTGGTCAAGGCCGGTGTGGGAAAACTATAGCGTTCGGCCGGGGTGATAAACGGCATGCTGAGGTCGGTGAGCCCCTGTCTTAAAAAAGTCGAAAGGGTGGTGTAATCCCAGTAACCGTGACGAAGATTTTGGTGCTTTTCGCTCCGGGCATCCCCGGCCTTATACTTTGCCAGCAGCGCCTTCCGGTCCCGGTCGAGATCGGCATCCATCGGAGAATGGGCGTTAAAATCCCCCAGCACGAGATAATGATCGGTCGACAGGGAATCGAGCTTACCGGCAATCGAGCCGGCTTCCCGTTTCCGGAACTGCCAGTCGGCCGGACTCAGATGGACCACGAAAATATCCATACCGGCAGTTTGAACGTGCAGTACCCCGTGCCACATGCCTTCCCGGTATTTTCCGATCAGTTTAATGGGCCAACGGGAGGTGATCCCTACCGGGTAGCCGTCTTCCTTCAGGATGAGGGCGTGCTCGTGGCCCCAACTGCGGGCGTCCTGTTCCAGTCGGCCCTGGGTATAGCCGCACAACTCCTGAAGCGCCAGGATATCCGGTTTTTGAAAAGTAGTCCAGTCGAGGAATTTTTGGTGCCGTAGGCTATCCTTGCCCCAGTCGAAACCGTTCCAGATATTGTAGGAAATGACGCGAAGCGGGCTGGGAATTTCCTGCCCTTGTAGTTGCCAGTAGCCGGCGGTCAGCAGGAATAGGAGCAGTAAACTTTTTAGTGAATATCCGGATGTGGTCATTTTAAATGTTCTTTTGTGGTCTGAACCCGTTTCAAGTTTTGATAAAAAAATTAACGCACCGCCGATCGGTGATTTTCAGGGTTTGCTGGTCCGGTTTCCTCTCTGCGAAAGAAAAAAACGGACACATCGGACAGTGAGGAAGGCTGGGACAACGTCTTTATTTCCGAAAGCCGCAAGTTATGGAATGGCGCGCTTCCGCGGAAATGTCTACTATTATTCAGTAATTGCGCTTTAATCGCTCCTGGATGAAAAGCGGATTGCGGTATCGTTTTAGAATAATCGTTAAACTTAAATAGTATCATGATCAGATTAAGATTTGTTATAATCATTGTAGCCCTCAGCTTTTACGCAAAAGCCCAGGAAAAACCGTTTGAGCTAACCGACGAGTGGATCCAGAAGATAAGCAGTACCGCACCTGCCCAGCCCGAAGCCCGACCCGATGCGCCACGAAAGGTACTGATCTTCGATCTGCACACCGGATTCAAGCACTGGGTGATCCCGCATACCAGTGCAGTGATCAAAACGCTGGGCGAAAGATCGGGTGCCTACGAAGCGGAGATTACCAAGGATATTTTTAGCCTGGATAGCAAAAACCTGAAGCAATACGACGCCGTGGTGCTCAACAACAACTGCTCGGTTAATCCGCGGCGCAATATCTTCCTGGATGTTTTGGATAAGGACGAAAGTCTCAGCGAAAAGCAAAAGCAGAAAATGGCCGCCAAACTGGAAGCCAATCTGATCAAATACGTGAAAAAAGGCGGTGGCCTGATGGTCTCCCACGGTGGCGTCACCATGCAGAACACTTCGATGGCTTTCAGTGAACTGGTCGGCGGCAGTTTTGATTACCACCCTCCGCAGCAGAAACTGACGCTGCAGTTGGTAGAGCCGGATCATCCGCTGGTCAAGGCTTTTGACGGAAAACCTTTTGTACACGTTGATGAACCCTATCTCTTCAACAATGCCTATGTGCAAAAGAACTTCAAGCCGCTGCTGTACATCGATACCGACGAGCTGACCGGTAAAAAAAGTCCCATCGAAGATAATATCCGCTACGTTTCCTGGATTAAAAAACACGGTAAAGGGCGGGTATTCTACGTATCGCCCTCGCATAACGCCCAGAGCTTCGAGGACGAGCGGATGCTGAAATTCTACCTTGATGGCCTGCAGTACGCTTTAGGTGATCTGGAATGTGACGATACGCCAATGCTGAAATAAAACACACACCGGTCAATGGAAAATCATTTCGCAGGGATCGTACCGGAAGGTAAATACTTTGAATGCAGCCCGGAAGTCGAGCATTACGGCGATCTGATTGGCCGGTATTTTGCACTAACGGACGGACAATTGACCCTGAACAAACTGCAAAAAATGCAACACGGCCGTGGGCTGAAACTTCGGTTGACGATCAATCAGCAGCAGATGGAATGTACCATTGACCATTTTAGCGGTTACAGTGAGGAAATTGCCGACCTATGTAATGAAGTGCTGGCGAAATTTAAACCGGATGAGCGGCGAAGGTTCTTCGCACTGTCGGGCCCCGATTTTGATTGCTGTGGGCTGTACGTAGAACCTTCGCTGCTGCTGGAATTATCGGACCGGCAACTGATCTTCCTGAGTCCGGACGATTACGGGGAGATCCGGTACCAGATGAAGCAGGAGCAGCGTGCCGGTCGGAAAGCAGCGGAGAAGAAAAGCTTTATCCGCAAAATAAGGGATCTGTTTAAAAGAATATAAATGTACGCTGTCCGGTAGGGCAATCGCATTAAAAATGGGAGGATATAAAAACCGGCTGAAATAGGCGATAGAAAGGCGTCGCATTTTCCAAGATGCTCAATTTAGGGTAATGATTGGTCGGTAGGCGGGCTGGGAAGCGGGCAAAATGCCCATAAGGGCCCGTACTGGGGGTGGGAGCCCATACGGGTTCGTACCTCTCGGGAGCCAGGTTCGTGGGAGGGATAATTTTGCCCGGCATTTTGGGTACTTTTTTGCGCAAAAAGTACCAAAGGAATTATATGCGATTGCCCTACTGTCCGGCTTGCAATGTGCTTTCCGGGGGACCGGGCCAAGCGGGAGCCCGGCAGTTCCTTCAGCATATTTTTAATTCCGTTTACAACTATTTACAATTGAGCCGCCCGGAAAAAAGAACCGGCGCTTACATTTGGGAGAAAAGCTCCAATGTATACTTCTTTCTTTTGGTCCCAAAGTCTTCGATTACTCCTGATCATTAGTTGCTGCTTTTCCTGTTCCGGCCAGCAGGCGCCGGACCAATCCAAACCAATCGATGTTACCTCCGATACTTCCACTGCCAACCGCCTGGCCACTTCGATCGAAGGGGGCGTCAGGGTGATCTTTCAGGACAGTCGGGGCGATTATTGGTTCGGCGGCGGCGAGCAGGGTGTATATCGCTACAACGGTAAGCAACTGTCCATCTACACAAAGCAGGACGGCCTGTGCAGTCACCAGGTGATCGGCATCCAGGAAGACGCAGCGGGGAATATCTTTTTCGATACTCTCGAAGGCGTCTGTAAATTCAACGGGCAGCAATTCACCGATCTGGAAATCAATACCACCGATATTGCCGCCCGGGAGTGGAAGCTGGAACCGAACGATCTGTGGTTTCGAATGGGCTGGGACAAAAGCGGCCCATATCGCTACGACGGCAAATATCTATACCAGCTGAAGTTTCCCCCGAGCAAACTGGCGGATGAATTTTATTCCCGCTATCTCAACCCCGCCTACAATCCGTACGGGATCTACTCCATGTACCAGGACCGGTCGGGAGCCATGTGGTTTGGGACGGTCTCGTTTGGCATTTGCCGCTTCGATGGAACATCGATCGGCTGGCTGTACGAAAAACACCTGACCGAGACCCCCGCCGGTGGTGAATTTGGGATACGCTCTATTTTGGAAGATCCGGATGGCGATTTCTGGTTCTGCAATACGCGCTATCGCTACCAGGTACTGTCCGAAGATACGTCCGCCACCAACGAAGGGCAGGTCCCTTACCGGCGAATGGAGGGAATGGGCGGTGACATCCCCGGCTACGACTTCCCCTATTTCATGTCCATGACGGCGGACCAGCAAGGAACGCTGTGGTTGCTCACCTACGATGGCGGGGTCTGGCAAACGGACGGAGCACAGTTCATCCATCATCCGGTGCAGGTGGGTGGGAAGCAGGTGCCACTCTTTTCCATTTATGCTGATCTACAGGACGTTATCTGGTTGGCTTCGTCGCAAAACGGTGTATTCCGCTTTACCGGACAGGAATTTGAAAAGTTCCAGCCCTGATGGAATCGTCCGGCCCTCCTCCCCAGGATAGCGGGGCCAGTGGGACGGTATATCTTTAGCGGAAAAGCAAGATCCACCATGAAGAATAGCCGCCTGCAATGCTTACCTAAGCGCTGGTCATTCATCTTTGCCCTCTGGTGCTGTACCCTTTCGGTGGCGGCCCAGAGTCGCAAATTGACATCCGAAAACATCGATAGCGCGATCAGGGTAGCTACCCCTAAATTGGAACGGGATACCCTGCGCCCCGCCTTTCACCTGACCCCTCCGGCCGGTTGTATGGGTGATCCGAACGGCGGTATTTATCACGATGGATGGTACCACATCTTTTACGGACTGTATCCCTTCGCGCACCATCCGGGCGGCTGGTACTGGGCGCACGCCAGAAGTAAGGATCTGCTGCACTGGGAACCGATGCCAACGGGACTTACCCCGGGCTTCGAACTGGGACTGAACGCGGTAGGTTCCGGCTCGACTATTGTGACCGAGCAGGGCGAAAGACTGGCATTTCATTCCCAAAGCAGGGGAGGGGGCGCCCTGGAATTCTGGCGGACCACCTTTACCGACGCAGAACTCTCCGAATGGGAGCACCGCGGCAAAAATCCGGTACTCACCCTGGATCATCCGGGTTTGCCTCCTTTTGACGGCTTTTGGCGTGATCCCTTCGTTTTTTCCGCCGGGGGGCGGACCTTTCTCATCGCCTGTGCCGATCTGTTTGAAGAGAACTACGTAGCGGTGCCCATTTTCGAAGCAACGAACGAAGCGCTGACTGAATGGATCTACAAGGGCAATCTGTTCACCGTTCCCAAACATCGCTACCGCAATTTGGAAGTGCCGGAATTTAGGCCCCTGGGAGACCAGTGGATCTTTATGGCTTCCACGGATGCTCCGGTGGACCGGGTCAACTATTTTATCGGGGAATTTGATCTGGAACAACTTCGCTTCCAACCCGAGATCGAAGCTCCGGTGGATTACAGTGGTCACTACTACGCACAGGAAACCATTGCCGATGAGGCCGGTGATCTGTTCCTGATGGGCTGGCTCCCCGGTTGGGACCGGGAATGGCTGCCTACCTACATGAACCATCCATTAAAAAACAGCAATCCACTCTGGAACGGTTGTTTCGCACTTCCCCGCAAGCTGAGTCTGGAAGACGGACGGCTGGTGCAGCGACCGGTAGAAGCGCTGAAGCAGTTGCGTACGGAGCATTTTCAACTGGAACCGAGAACCTTACCGGTAAGCAATGCGGTAACGGCCATCGAAGTGGTAGACGGCTTTACGGGAGACCAACTGGAGATCCACATCAGTCTGGATCTGCAGTACGCCAGTTTTTGCGGCATCAACGTCCTGTCCAACGCGGATGGCCAGGGTGGATTGCCCATCATCTGGCACGGCGATGTGTTGAATGTCGACGGCGTGCCGGTGCCGATCCGCGAATGGGAACCGGGGCAGCCCCTGGAGATGCAGATCTTTGTCGACAAAAAGTTCGTAGAGGTATTTGTCAATGGAGGCAAATACTGCATTTCCCGCCAGGTGCAGGAAGACCATCTTAAAGGGAAGCACATTGCATTAACCAGCCTGGGAGGAACGGCCCGTCTGATCTCCTTTGAAGCCTGGAAGCTTTTAGGTATTCCTTGAATCCTGGCCGTCCTCAATGCTGGTGCCCGGAATGGGAGCATGCGTTTTATCCTTTCGCAAATTCCCTTATTTTGAGCAGCTTTAAATACCAATCATTTTAAGACTATGTATCAGCATTTCATTCGCCTCTCTTTAATGGCCCTCCTGTTTGTACTGGCCGTTCATCCGGCCTCGGCTCAGGATGAGGAAAAAACGCCCGAAAAGGCCGAACAGGAAAAAGGAAAAAAGAAGGGAGGTTTCAAAGATTACGCCGACCTGATCACCAAGGACGCGATTACCGATGACGGTCTCTTCAAGGTCCACCAGGTGGATGAGAAATACTACTACGAGATCCCGTTCTCCCTGTTGGATCAGGATATGTTACTGGTGAGCCGCATTTCCAAGATCGCCCCCGGTTTGGGCGGAGGTTATGTAAACGCCGGATCGAAGACCAATGAGCAACTGATCCGCTGGAAAAGGATGAACAACAATATTCATCTCAAAGCGGTCTCTTACAATAGTGTTGCCAACGACAGTCTGCCGATCTACATTTCGGTGCAGGATAATAACTACCAGCCGATCATCATGGCCTTCAAGATCGAAGGCTTTAATCCCGATTCCAGCGCTGCCCTCATTGAGGTGAGCGATCTGTTCCTGACGGATGTAACCGCCATCAGCGGCTTGTCCGATCGTTTGCGCAAAGCATACAAAGTCAAAAGCCTGGATAAAAAGCGGAGTTTCATCAGCCGGATGTCCAGTTATCCGGAAAATGTGGAAGTCCGGCACGATATGACCTTCTCGGCCTCCGAACCACCGGCCAATTCCCGGACGGGAACGATCTCGCTCGAAATGAGCCAGTCGATGTACCTGCTGCCGGAGCAGCCCATGCAGGCCAGATTGTTCGATAAACGGGTGGGCTGGTTTACCATGCGGCAGATCGATTACGGTTCGGAAGCCCTGAAAGCCGATCAGAAAACCTACATCCGGAGGTGGAAACTCGTTCCCAAAGATCCGGCGGCCTACGCCAGAGGAGAACTGGTAGAGCCCGTCAAACCCATCATCTACTACCTGGACCCCGCCACGCCGAAAAAATGGCGGCCTTATTTCAAGCAGGGGATCGAAGACTGGCAGGTAGCCTTTGAGGCGGCCGGTTTCAAAAATGCAATTATTGCGCGCGAAGCGCCTACGGACGATCCGGACTGGAGCCCGGAAGATGCCCGCTACTCTACGGTGCGTTACGTTGCTTCTACAACCCGGAACGCCGTGGGACCCAGTGTCTCCGATCCGCGCTCCGGGGAGATTATCGAGAGTGATATCATCTGGTACCACAACCACCTGCGTTCCTACCGCAACCGCTACCTGCTGGAAACGGGAGCGGCCAATCCGTCGGCGCGCACCCTGAATACCCCCGAAGCGGAGATCGGCGAAATGATGCGCCGGGTGATCTCCCACGAAGTTGGTCATGCGCTGGGACTGCCGCACAATATGAAGGCCAGTTACGCCTATCCGACGGATTCTCTGCGCTCGGCCAGCTTTACCCAGAAATGGGGACTGGCGGCCACCATCATGGATTATACCCGCTACAACTACGTGGCGCAACCGGAAGATAAGGGCGTCCGCTGGGTACGGATGTTGGGGCCCTACGACAATTATGCGATCAACTGGGGATACCGCTACATTCCCGGAGCGGATTCTCCCGAAGCCGAGAAGACAACGCTCAACCAGTGGATCAGTGACAAAGCCGGCGATCCGATGTACCTGTTCGGTTCCGGCAATCCGTACGATCCGAGTTCCCAAACGGAATGTGTGGGAGACGATCCGATACTGGCCAGCACCTACGGTCTGAAAAACCTGAAGATCGTAGCGCCGAATCTCGCCCGCTGGACCACTACCGACGGGGAAGGCTACGAAGACCTGGAAGAACTTTACGGCGAACTGCTGGGCGTGTGGTCGCGTTTTTCGAGCCACGTAGTTGCCAATATCGGGGGCGTGTACGAACGCTTTAAGACGACGGATGAAGAGGGCGTGACTTACCAGCACCTGGACAAAGCCGAACAGGAAGAAGCGCTGGATTTTCTACTCGAAAATGTATTTACGACCCCCGAATGGCTGTTACAGCCGGAGATCATCAGCAACATCAGCGCCAGCGGTTCGATCGATCGCATCCGCAGCCTGCAGACCCGGCAGATCAACAATCTGTTGCGGGAGGATCGCCTCAAGCGGATGGTAGAGAACGAAGCCCTGAACCGGACGAAGGCCTACACGATGACCACGATGATGAAGGACCTGCGCGCCGGACTGTGGTCGGAAGTTGCGAAAAAAGAACCCATCGATGCCTTCCGGCGCAACCTGCAACGCTCCCACGTGGCGCGTCTGGAAAAACTGATGAAGGATGATCAGGCGGAGCGTTCGGATATCAGCGCCGTAGTTCGGGCGGAATTGAAAGCCATCCAGCGCCTGGCCAAAAATGCCGCTGGACAGTATAAAGAAGGGATTGTGCAGTATCACCTGCAGGATATTGATGCGATGGTGGAAACCATTCTGCACCCGCTTCCCGTAGGAACGAAATAACCGCTATCGGTTGCCTGTCGTGCCGCTCGAGATTCTGTTGTAAGCTGGAACGGGTGGCCCGGCAGGCGATCAAAAGATCACCTCTGTCGCCCCGTAACCATATTGATAGTGATACTCATTTTTGAATTCTACCACCTCCGGTAGACGTCGAAGACGGGTAGCGATCGCATTTTTCAGTTTTCCCGTGCCGACACCGTGGATGACGAATACCCGGGGTACTCCCAGCCGAATGGCCTGTTCGATATATTCGTCAAAATGACTCAACTGGACGCGAAGGATCTCGTTGGGTTTGATCTTTTTGGGATTGGCCACAAGTTTTTCGATGTGGAGATCGATCTCGGTCTCGAATTCGGCCAGCGCCTGCACCTCGTGAAAGGGATTGTACTCATCCGGCTCCTGCTTCTCTACCGGGCGCACCTTGCGGCGGGTATAGGACTTGATGTCTTCTTCTCTGGTTCCCGACTGGCCCTGATCGGTTCCTTTGGCGGGAAACAGCAGGTAGAGATGGACTTTGCGATTGAGCAGGGGAGCGGTAAGCTGTTTATTGAAAAAGCTCTTCGGCTTGATCTTCAGGATCTTGTGCTGTTTGGAATCCGAACCCATGGTCGTGATCCGCGAACAGTCCACATCGATCACGGGGCCGTCATTCAGTTCATCGAATAAGAGCGTACCGATCGACTGGAAAGAGTAGGCCGGCAATTTACCATTCTTGGTCAGGCCTTCCCGGTCCCGGAACGAAAGGACGAAGGCAAAATGCCAGTCGCTGCGGGTATCGTTGATCAGTACCATATCGTATTCCCGCGGGCTGCCGTCGGAATTGTAGATCGGATCGAAAGCCAGTTGGATACCTTTACTTTTTAAAATGTTGTACTGGATCATCGGCGCTTCCCGCGGAGGAGGTGCCGCCGGTTGCTTTTCCTTTTTGCCGGGAACCACCCTGGCTTTCAGGGCGGTGTGGCGCAGGTCATCTTCGATGCGTTCCAGGTCTTCAATGAAAGCGGGGATCACCATGTCGTCCTCCAAAAGGTAGACATTGACCATTTGATCATCCAGTTGCTCAGTGACTTCTCCGATGTCGCCACTGTGCTTGAGCCGCACTTTGGTACCAATGGCAAATAACACGTTCTTGGCTTTGGCGTGAAAATAAGGTTTTTTGTTTTCTGAAATGAAAATCCCGGCGGCGAAATGCAAATGGCTTTGCTGCTTTCAAGCTGTAATTTACAATTCCGGGAACAAAACCCGGCTATCCTGATGAAATCGCTATTTTTGCCGCGATGAACTGGAAATGGAAATTGGCACAAGCTGCCGAGATCCGCTGGTGGCGGTCCTACCTGTCCGGGAAAACACCGGAGGACTATTTACGGGACAAAAAGGCCTACTGGCGGCGGGTGATGCGGGAAGCGGAGATCGTTCTGCCGCCCGGGGCCGGCGTACTGGATGCCGGTTGCGGTCCGGCGGGCATTTTCACCGTACTCGACGGGCAAGAGGTCGATGCGGTTGATCCCTTGTTGGAGCGATACGCGGAGGAGTTACCCCATTTTAATCCGGCGGATTATCCCCGGGTGGATTTTATAACGGAAAGTCTGGAAAACTACCGGGCTGCTGCTCCCTACGACTACATCTTTTGCCTCAACGCCATCAACCACGTCGCGGATATCGACCGGGCCATGGATCGTCTGGTAGAGAGCATGTCAGCGGACGGTACGCTCTGGATATCGATCGATGCCCACCGGCATCCCGGCCTGCAGTGGATCTTCCGGAAAATCCCGGCGGATATTCTGCATCCCCACCAGTACACGCTGGCCGGCTACGAAGAGCTGCTTACCGCGCGGGGTTTGCAGGTATTCGGGCGGTACAAATTGAAACCGGGCCGCATCTTCGATTACTACCTGTTGGGCGCCCATTTTCGGTGATTCCTCGTTTTTGCGTAGAAATACCGTCAAAATACGTCCAGCTACTTGTTAAAATGGCGATAGAATCAGAATTTTAGGGGTACAAAGGATTTGCCTAATAAAACCATTTAGATAATGAATAAACTTCACTCACTGTTCGTACTCGCCCTGATGATGGGAACCTCTACGGTTTTTGGCCAGATGCAGATGACCAATACTGCATTGCAGCAGGCCAAGATCGACGTCGTTTACCTGGCTTCCGATTATCTGGAAGGCCGTGAAACGGGAACTGCGGGAGAAAAACTCGCCGCCGAATACATCGTTCACCGCTTTTCCGGTATCGGTTTGAGCCCCAAGGGGGATAATGGTGGTTGGTACCAGTCTTTTGACTTCGACTTTAAAACCAATCCGCACGCTGCCTCCGGCGAAGCCCGTACGGGAAACAATGTGGTGGCCTTTCTGGATAACGGTGCGGCCAATACCATCGTGATCGGCGCTCATTACGACCATTTGGGGCAGGGCAATTTCAGTTCCCTGCACGCCGGCGAGCGGGCCATTCACAACGGCGCGGATGACAACGCCAGCGGTATAGCCGCCATGCTGCGTCTGGCCACCGAACTGAAAGAAGGAAAAGCATCCGGTAATAACTACCTTTTCATCGCTTTTTCCGGCGAAGAACTCGGACTGTTCGGTTCTAAATACTTCGTCAACAATCCGACCATCAATCTGGGAACGGTCAACTACATGATCAATATGGATATGGTTGGCCGGCTCAATGAGGAAAAGGTTCTGGCCGTTTACGGCGTCGGTACGTCTCCGGCCTTCCGTTCCGTACTGGAAAATATTCGCATCGGCGGCATTAAGATCACCACTTCGGATTCGGGCGTAGGCCCTTCCGATCATACCTCATTTTACCTGAAGGATCTGCCGGTACTGCATTTCTTTACCGGACAGCACCGGGAATACCACAAGCCGGCCGATGATTCGGGCCTGATCAACTACAACGGCCTGATGGAAGTGACCGATTACATCATGGCCCTGCTCGAGCAACTGGATGATGATGCCAAACTGGCGTTTTCCAAAACCAAGGATGAAAGTGAAGACGATCAGAAGGTTTCCAAATTCAAAGTGACGCTCGGCGTTATGCCGGATTACGTGCACAGCGGTACCGGTATGCGGATCGATGCCGTACTGGATGATAAACCCGCCCAGAAAGCAGGGATCCAGGACGGAGATGTAGTGATCCGGATCGGCGATATGGAAGTGAAAGATATTTACGGTTATATGGAAGGCCTGAGCCATTATAAATCCGGCGATAAGGCTAAAGTGAAAGTGAAAAGAGGCGATAAAGAACTTGAATTTGATGTCGTGTTCTAAGGAAATCCCTCCATTTGGACTATTGATCAGTAAGAGGATCGAACAAATTGCAACTGGAAATTATTCCAGATATAGACCTATGGTTCAGTTGCTTAGAGACCTTTTTCGGTCAAAGTCCAAGACACGGTCCTAAAGAGCACTTAACTCCCTTACACCCCCGCCATGAAAATTAAAACCTTGTTGCGGCCGGATCGAATGATCTGGCCGCTCAATTCCGGCCGTTTTCCCCAGTGGCTGGAACCCCGGCGGCCGGTACCCCTCCTGGTAGTTGGTGCCGTGCTGGTCGTGCTGTACGGGTTTTGGAAATTTACCCCCCGCTACAGCCCCGAACTCTTTTCTCTATTTTCCCGATCCGGTAAGATCATCTACGTGAAGTCCGGTAGTCCCGCCGGAGGCACCGGAAAGTCCTGGGATAAAGCTTTTGATGATTTGCAGCCCGCCCTGAGATCAGCCAAAAAGGGTGATCAGATCTGGGTGGCCACCGGTACCTACAAACCTACTTACGACGGCAACCGGGATCTCTCTTTCGTTCTGGTGGAAGCGGTAAGCCTGTTCGGTGGTTTCCTGGGATCGGAAACCCGGAAGGAAGAACGCGATCCGGAAAAACACCGTACCGTACTGAGCGGAGAGATCGGTACCGCCGACAGCCTGGATGATTCCCATACGGTCGTACTGGCCGAAAGACTTAGTGCCCTGACGGTTGTAGACGGTTTTGTGATCCGTGGCGGCCGGGCGGATGGCGTCGCTCCCGGGGTGACCAAAAGTACCTGCGGTGGCGCCTGGTTCAACCATAATGCCTCTCCCACGATCCGAAATTGCCGCTTCGAAGCGAATAATGCACGGCTCGGTGGCGCCATGTATAATTTTGCCGGAAAAAACGGGACCGCCAGTCCCCGGATCTCCAACTGCCGGTTTGCTGACAATCAGGCCGATCTGGACGGAGGCTGCCTCTACAACAATGGCGATGAGGGCATTTGCCGTCCGCAACTAGAGCATTGCATTTTCGAAAACAACATTGCCACTTACGGTGCCGGCATTATGAACCGGGCCCGCTACGGACTTACCATGGTGCAGGTACTGGCCTGTGAGTTTTACAAGAACAAAGCCCTGGTCAAAGGAAGCGTGATCTACAATCACCGGGATAAGACCGGCGTCTGTAATGCCAAAGTGGAGGATTGCATATTCAAGGGCAATTACACGACTGTAGGTCGGGAGATCGACGGCAATTTTCAACGAGATCCCGCCGATCCCAGAAACCGCTAAGAGCGGATCAGGCCGTAGGTTCGATCACCATGATCCGAAAAGCGCTTTTCGGGCATTCGCAGACCGGACATTCGTAGGAATCCGGCACCTGCTCAAAAGGAGTGCCCGGTGCAACATCCGCTGCTTCGTCCCCGTAGCGACTGTCGTAAATGGTCAGACAATCCGGGCACTGGAAAGCATTGATCCTGACCTGATTGCGGGATGGGTCCGGACTGGCCGGTGCGGTCGTGCTGGCCCGGTGTTCTCCCAACTGACTGAAATACAGCCGGCTGAGTTCCATGAGTAGCCCCGGCAGTTCTATCTTGTCCACATCCTGCGCGTAGTTCTGGTATTCCAGTTTATTGGGATCGAAATCCTCGCAGTAAAGGACATTATAGGTCGGACGGATCTCAAATTCCCGAACCACTTTCGGCGGTGGGTTCTTCTCGATCACGATGGAAGTGAAGTAAGGCCCGTAGCCGCTGGTGATCCCAAAAGTAAGACCGTAAGTACTGATGTCATTCTGGTCAAAGTTGCGCACCAGATAGCGTTTCAGTTCGAGGGCTTCTTCGTTGGCAACGGGCAAATGCCAGTTCAGTTCCAGCGAGGAATGCCGTACGTTGATCCCGAAATTACCCAGCAATTTTTCCCAGAGCAGCTTCTGTTCCCCGGGGATCCCCTTGATGATCAGGGATTTCCAAGGCGTCAGGCAGATCTTCCCGATCCGGCATTCCAGACAAAGGTCACTGATGGCTTTCAGGAAGTTGAGATCGTAGCAATTGTTGCGCCAGTACAATCCCAGCCAGTACTGACCGAGTCCCATTTTGTTCATGCCTTCGTAGTAGGGGAAGGGCGTAAACGGGATCTGTAGCGGTTTACTGATCGTCCGGTTATTCAGTTCCAGTTTTTCGTTGGCGATGAAGAACATCTCTTCCAGATCATCGATATCTTCCCAGTAATCCTCGATCAGCCGGGCCAGTTTGGAAATGTCCCAGGAGTGCACCCATACCGGGTACCGTTGCAGTTTATCACTACCGGGCAGACGCAGGTAGAGATACCAGTAATCCTCCTGTTCGGAGGCGATAAAATTGAGTTGTCCGGTAAAAAGTGGCACCAGTCGCTGCCGCGGATCGGTAATATTGATCTCTATTTTCGGATGGTAGCGGAACTGTTCCAGGATATAGAGATAAGTAGCACCGTTCAGCCAGGGCGTACCCGGCAGAATGTCGGCGCTGACGTAAGAACTGACAATATTCTGGTATTTCCGGTTGGATACGTATTCGATATTAAAATTCGGTAACTGATCATTAATCTCCTTGACCGACAGCTTGGATGGGATCAGAATATCCTGCCGGGATCCCAGCAGAATGGAGGAAAGTTTCATGGCCTCCGCCGCTTCTACGATCTGTTTGAGCTCACTCGGTGAACAGATGCCACCTTTTACCATTACTCTGAGCAGGTCCTTTTTCATTTCAATTTATCTTTGAGCAAGGGTTGTATGGATCGCTCCGGATTCGTGCTTGCGGGTGGCTTGCAGAATAGTTTTTACTTCGGGTTTGCAACTTCCGCAACCCAGGCCCGCTCCGGTATTTTTACAAAGGTCATTAAAGTCCGTACAGCCGCCGCGGATCGCTTCCTGCAGGTTGCCTACGCCGACATTGTTGCAGGAACAGACCAGCCTGCCCTTCACCGGCGGGGCCTCGTTGCCCCCGCGCAGCAGTTCGTTGCGTTTTTCCGAGAGTTCGATCTTATCCTCGATCAGACCTTTGAATTCGGCAAATTCCGATTTGTCGCCCAGCAACAACGCGCCGATCAGGCGATCCTGGTAGACGATACATTTTTTGTAATAGCGCCGGCTGACGTCCATCATGATCACTTCTTCGTAGGCCGGATCGTTGGCCGGAACACTGATGCGGCCGATACTACAGAGCGAGAGGTCCTCAAATTTGAGAATATTCATCGGTACGGATCCCCGGTAGGTGCTGCTGCCGTCCCCGGCGATGAAGCGGGCCAGAATGTCCGCCTGTTGTTCGGCGGCGGCCGTGATACCGTACAATTCCTGTTTAAATTCGGCGATCTCACCAATAGCAAAAATGTCCGGATCGCTGGATTGCAGATAATCGTTGACGATAATGCCGCGGGCGATATCCAGACCAATAGCCTTGCCCAGTTCGATATTCGGTCGGGTACCGATAGCGTACACCACGGCGTGACACTGGATGGATTTGCCACTTTTCAGCGAAACGTGCAGGCTATTGGCCTCCTCTTCCTGGAATATCGTGCTTACCTCATTGTCAAAATAGATATTGATATCCCTTTCCATCACATCTTCGGCCAGGAGTTTACTCGCTATGGGATCGAGTTGG
Organism: Flavilitoribacter nigricans DSM 23189 = NBRC 102662; assembly: GCF_002646595.1. Lineage (GTDB taxonomy): Bacteria > Bacteroidota > Bacteroidia > Chitinophagales > Saprospiraceae > Flavilitoribacter > Flavilitoribacter nigricans. The sequence continues at coordinate 82,173 of NZ_PDUD01000029.1, read as the reverse complement.
CGTTCCATCAGGCGGGACCCCCGCTGTACGATGGTGATCTGGATGGCGGTTTTGCGCAGGGCAGCCGCCAGTTCCAGTCCCAGCAGGCCGCCACCGATGATCAGAACGTGTTGTTCCGGGGTCGGAAGCCCGGTAGCTCCCAGGAACTGTTTAAGCTTATCCGCATCCCGGCGGCAACGCATGGTGAATACGCCTTCCAGGTGGGTCGGCACCTCGCGGGGTACGAAAGCCCGGCTACCGGTGGCCATGATAAGCAGGTCGTAGTCGTGTTCCCAGCCCTCGCTGTCCAGAATGGTTTTTTCCTTTCGGTTGATGGAAGTGATACTGACCCCGGCGTGCATTTGCACCCGTAGGTTTTCCAGCTCCCGGGTCTTGATCTTTACGAGTTGATCCCAGGTCAGTTCTTCACTGACGTATTCGGGGAGCAATACCCGGTTGTAGAACGGATAGGGTTCCTTGGAGAACACCTGGATCTCGTCCTCGGTATTTTTTTCGCGGTAGGTCTGGATGAAGCGGTAGGCGGCCGCGCCGGCCCCGATCACGCATATTTTCTGCCGGGGTTTGCGATAGCGCTCTACCTGTACGGCGCTGTATTTGAAATCCGGCTGTTTGGACACCGGATCGATCAGGCCCTGGGTCAGGTTGTTGGCGCGGGCGAAATCCCGGTTGAGGATCTTCCCCCAGTGCATGGGCAAAAAGACCACCCCGCTTTTGATATCGGTACTGATCTTGACTTTCACCCGTACCTGTCCCCGGCCATTGCGAACTACCGCCAGATCACCGTTCTTCAGGTCGCGCTCCATGGCGTCGAAGTAGTTGATCTCCAGGTAAGGTTCCGGGATGTGACTGTTTAAACGGTTCACTTTTCCGGTGCGGGTCATGGTGTGCCACTGATCCCGGATCCGGCCCGTCATCAATACGAGCGGGTGTTGCTTATCCGTCGGTTCGGAGCGGTTTTCGGTATAGACCGGCGTATTGAACTGCGCCTTGCCGCTAATGGTGTAGAACTGTTTATCGACGAACAGGCGCGGCGTGCCGGGATGGTTATCAAAGGGCACGGGCCACTGGAAAGTACCTTCCTCCTGCAGCCGCTTGTGGCTCAGTCCGGATATGTCGATATTGGTATTTTTGGTCAACCGGCAGTGTTCGTCGTACACTTCACTGGCATCCTGATAATCGAATCCGCGAAAACCCATTTTCTGGGCAAACCGCCAGAGGATCTCCGCGTCCGGGAGTGCTTCGCCCGGTGGATCTACCACTTTGGAGAGATAGCTGATCCGCCGGTCCGAATTCGTCATAGTTCCGTCCTTTTCCAGCCAGCCGGCCGCCGGTAGCAGCAGGTCCGCGTAGGCCGCGGTATCCGAACGCCGGGAAATATCCTGCACGATCACGAAGCGGGCTTTTTCCAGCGCTTTTTCGATACGTCGGGAATTCGGCAGGCTGGTTAGCGGATTGGTACAGATGATCCATACGGCTTTCATTTTCCCGCTTTCCAGGGCTTCAAACATTTTAGTGGCGGTAAGTCCCGGTTTATCCGGTAGGGTATCCACCCCCCAGAAATCGGCAACTTCCCGGCGGTGTTCCGGATTGGACTGGATCCGATGGGCGGCCAGCAGACTGGCCATGCCACCCACTTCCCGTCCGCCCATGGCATTGGGTTGTCCGGTAAGTGAGAATGGACCTGAACCGGGTTTGCCGATCTGGCCGGTGAGCAGGGAAAGGTTGAGCAGTGCGAAATTTTTATCTGTCCCGATCACACTTTGGTTCAGGCCCATGGCCCACATACTGATAAAACCTTCGGCATTACCAATGTACTGGGCAGCTAGTTTGATGTCATTTACTTCAATCCCACAGATCTTTGCGGCTTTTTTCAGCGAAGTGCCGGCCAGCAGCATGCGGTAGTTCTTCAGGCCTTCCGTGTGTTTGGCGATAAAATCCACGTCTACCTGGCCCGTTTCCAGGAGGCGACGGGCGATGGCGTTGTACAATACTACATCGGTGCCGGGAAGGATCTGCAGGTGCAGGTCGGCGATACTGCAGGTTTGGGTCTTGCGGGGGTCTACGACAACGATCTTTACATTGGGATTTTCTTCCTTGTGTTTTTCCAGTCGGCGAAAAAGGATAGGATGGCACCAGGCGGGATTGGCGCCGGCGATGAGAAAACAATCCGCCAGCTCAATGTCTTCGTAACTGATCGGTACGGCATCTTCGCCCAGGGTTTTGGTGTAGGCGGCTACGGCCGAACTCATACAGAGCCGGGAATTGGTGTCGATATTATTGGTGCCGAGGAAGCCCTTGGCCAGTTTGTTGACGAGATAATACTCTTCGGTCAGACATTGTCCGGAGACGTAGAACCCAACAGAATCCGGACCGTATTTCCGGATCATGGACTGGAAGACAGCCGCTGCCCGGGTTAGTGCAGCATCCCAGCTGACGCGTTGCCGGGGATGTTGGCGGGCGCCGCGCATTTCGGGGAACAGCAGCCGGTCGGACTTATCCTGAACGACGTAGTGCAGATTCCTGCCTTTCGAGCACAACATTCCCCGGTTGACGGGGTGGTCCTTATCCCCCTCCAACTGCAGTCTGCCCTTGTGGTCTTTTTTGACCACCACGCCGCAACCGACCCCGCAATAAGAACAAGTTGACTTAAAAGTTTGGTATCGCATAACTAAAAATAACCTTTTTGGTCAACACCTTGAAGCCGGAAAATTGGGTGAATGCTCCAGGGAGTAAGGCCTTGAAATTTCTTGTACTTAGCAGTTAAAGCACGGAAATTAAATTTTTGAGAAACTCCGGACGGCTTAATAAAAGCACCATTTTTGAATATGTTAAATTTTGGTGCTTCTCATTCTTAATGCTCCAGAAAATCGATCAGGTGCTTCCGGTAGTGGTAGTAATCCGGATGGTCCAGGAGGGCTTTCCGGTTGCGCGGACGCTCGAAACCGATCTTCAGAATGTCGCCGATCTGCGCTTTGGGGCCGGAGGTCATCATGATCACCCGATCGGCCAGGAAGATCGCTTCGTCCACATCGTGGGTGATCTGGATGGCGGTGATCTTCTCGCGGTTCCACACTTCCAGCAGCACGTCCTGCAATTCGGAACGGGTTAGTGAATCCAGCATACCGAAGGGTTCGTCCAGGAGCAGTACCTTGGGTTTGAGGGCAAAAGCCCGGGCGATCCCCACCCGTTGCTGCATCCCCTGAGACAACTCCGTCGCCTTTTTGTGGAAAGCGCTTTCCAGGCCGACTTTGCTGAGATAATATTTGCAGATATCGAGCTGCTGATTTTTGGTAGCCTGGGGGAACACCTGTTTGACACCAATCAGCACATTCTCCAGGGCGGTCATCCAGGGTAACAGACTCGGCGACTGGAAGATCACTCCCCGGTCGGGCCCCGGGCCGGTTATGGGCAATTCGTTGAGCAGGATCTGGCCGCCGGAGATATTGTTCAGGCCGGCGATCATGGTCAGCAGGGTCGTTTTACCGCAACCGGAATGGCCGATAATGGATACGAATTCCTCTTTCTTGATCTGCAGGTTCAGATTTTCCAGAACAGTATAGCCGCCCGTGGGCGTGGGATAGATCTTGGTCAGATCTTTGATGTTGAGCATAACGTCGCGCAGAGAGGTCGGTTGTACGGCGGTTGCTCCCGGCTCAACGGTGGTATGGATGCTGGTGGTCATGGATCTTGTTTTTTGTATGATGGCCGTTGCGGTTGCCCGCTGCCGGCCGCTTGAATGAAAACTACCCCGCTTTCATGAAGGGGAAACTCCGGGTACCGGGCATGATGGGCTGCAGATCCGGTAACTCGTAAGTCTTACTCTGTTGCAGTTTGGAGGCATCGCCCAGGTCCATCAGGTAACTCATCACCTCATTCCGCACTTTTTTAAATTCCGGATGATCGTTGAGTTGGGTCTTATCCCGGGGGCGCTCCACATCGATGATGAATTCCGGTCCGAGCGTGGCATTGGGACCCGGTCGTAAAGGAATAATGCGGTCGGCCATCAAAATGCCTTCGTCGACATCGTTGGTGATGAGCAGGGCCGTTCGTTGGTTGGCGCTCCAGATCTTCAGGATCTCCGTTTGCAGGTTGCCGCGGGTAAGCGCATCGAGTGCACCCAGCGGTTCATCCATCAACAGCAGTTCCGGGTCCATGGATAGTGCCCGCGCTACGGCTACCCGCTGGCGCATACCGCCGGACAGCTCCGCCGGCCGTTTGTTCAGGGCCGGGCTCAGGTTAACCATTTCTACAAACTTGCGGATATGCTGGTCCCTCTCCTCTTTGCTCCAGTTGGGGTATACTTCGTCTACGGCCAGGGCCACGTTCTGGTAGACCGTCAGCCAGGGCAGGAGGGAATAGTTCTGGAAGATCACTCCGCGTTCGTGTCCGGGACCCTTGATGGGCGCTCCCTTGAAGAGTACCTCTCCCTCGTCGGGTTGCAACAGGCCCGTGAGCAGATTGATCAGGGTGGTTTTCCCGCTGCCGGTAAAGCCGACAATGGCCAGAAATTCTCCTTCGCGGATACTGAGATTGATATCCTGGAGGACTTCGGTGCGGTTGGCACCACTTCCGTACCCTTTATGGACCCCTTTGAATTCAGCTATAATATTGGTCATGATCAAATGGGTTTTAAGCAATTCTTGCTTTGTCAAAGGAAACGGAGTGTTGTACAAATACCATGATACGATCCAGCAGGAAACCAATCACCCCGATGACGAACATGGCAACGATGATCTTCGCATTGGAATCGTTGGCACCGTTCTGGAACTCTTCCCAGACGAAGGAACCCAGACCGGGGCTTTGTGCCAATAGTTCGATCGCGATCAGTACCATCCAGGCAACGGATACGGTGATCCGTAAGCCGGTGAAGATCAGAGGGATAGATGAAGGGATGATGACTTTAAAGATCTTCTTACCTACATTCAGCTGCAGTACTTTGGCCACATTGATGTAGTCTTTCTGAACTGAAGAAACGCCAACGCTGGTATTGACCAGGGTGGCCCACATGGCACAAAGACCGACGCTGATGAAGGAAATAATGAAGGATTTATCCATTTCGGGATCGCGAATGACGGTTTTGACGATCATAAAGACCAGCAACAGCCAGACTACCGGGGAAACCGGTTTGAAGATCTGAATAAGCCAGTTGAAAGCCATACGCAGGTTCTGGTTCAGACCGGTAATGATACCGATCGGGATGGCGATGAACATGGACAGCAGAAATCCGGCCAGAACGGTTTTGATACTCGTCAAGATCTGATCCAGGAAAGAAGGCCGGCCGGTGTAGGTAATGGGGGAGAGCCCCTGAGCTTTCCGGTCGGCGTTGGTAGCCGCTACTTTTTGCCGGAACTCGGCCTTTTTGGAGCTGATCTCCCGGTGGTCTTTCAATAGATTTTCCGCAGCAATGAATACCTGGTAGGGGGAAGGCAGGGTATTGGGTTGGCAGCTCACTTCCCCGGAGCTAATGCAGTCGATCATTTCCCGGGCGGCTACTTCTCCCTGTTCGTTCAGTACCTTTTGTACCTTTTCGGTAGCTTCAATATCGTACAGTTTAGCGGCACCCAGGTGCCAGGCTAACAAGAACACCAGGATGGAAGCCAGGGAAACCAGCGATTTTTTCAGCAACAATTTTCCGTCGATCCGGGGAACGTATGACTTCCACCAGGGATCCTTGTCAGATACCGTTGCTGCAGGTTTCACTTCTTTTTTCGGTGAGGTACCGTTTTTATGGATCGGCTGCTTGATGGCAACCATGCTGTTGTCTTTCATGATTTTATTTTTTTACCCGATCTGCCGGTGGCTGTTCTCGGGATAATTCCGCTTCGGTTACAACCGGAAAATTTAAGCCGGCAGTCAACTGCTTTCTGAAGACTGCCGACCCAGTAACATACATTAAGCTTTATTATTGAACTTCATCTTTATTCCCAATGGAGAAACTGTTGATGTAACCGACCGGATCGCGACCATCGTAGGTCGTACCGTCGATGAAATCCGCAGTAGCCGCTTTATATCCATCCGTAGTCGGGATATCTTCCGTAGACAGGTGCCCCTCTTCCACCAGCAGATTGGCCGCTTTTTCCCAGATATCCGGACGGTAGATGTTTTTGATCGTTTCGTGGTACCAGTCGGCCGGTTTGGAATCCGGGATCTGTCCCCATCTTCTCATCTGCGTCAGGAACCAGATACCGTCCGAATAGAAAGGATAGGTAGCGTGGTAGCGGAAGAATACGTTGAAATCCGGCATTTCCCGCTTGTCGCCTTTTTCGAATTCAAAAGTACCGGTCATGGAGTTGGCGATCACGATGGAATCGGCGCCAACGTAGGCTGACTGGGACAGGATACCCACGGCTTTGGCGCGGTTGTCGGCCTCATCCAGCCATTTTCCGGCGCGGATCAGCGCCTTGGTTACCGCCAGGGCGGTGTTCGGGTATTGCTCCACGAAGGATTTCGTCATCACGAATACTTTCTCCGGGTTGTTTTTCCAAATATCGTAGTTGGTCGTTACCGGTACGCCGATGCCTTTGAAAACAGCCTGCTGATTCCAGGGCTCACCCACACAGTAGCCGTAAATGGTACCCGCTTCCAGGGTAGCCGGCATTTGCGGCGGCGGCGTAACGGACAGCAATACATCCGCATCTACCTGCCCCTGAATGTTATCCTTGGTATAATAGCCGGGATTGATACCCGCTGCGGCCAGCCAGTAGCGGATCTCGTAGTTGTGCGTAGACACCGGGAATACCATCCCCATCTTAAAGGGGCGGCCGTCTTTTTTGAAAGACGCCACTACTGGTTTCAGGGCATCGGCCTTGATCGGGTGCACGGGTTTGCCGGAACCATCCTGGGGGACGTTTGGCTTCATTTTTTCCCAGACTTCGTTGGATACGGTGATACCGTTCCCGTTGAGGTCCATGGAAAAAGGTGTAACGAGCTCTGCCTGGCGACCAAAACCGGCACCGGCGGCGATAGGCTGGCCGGCCAGCATGTGGGAGCCATCCAGTTGGCCGTCGATCACGCGGTCCAGCACGTTTTTCCAGTTGGACTGGGCTTCGATGGTGACGTAAAGACCCTCATCTTCGAAGAAACCGAGTTCTTTAGCGATGGCGAGGGGAGCCATATCGGTCAGTTTGATGAAACCAAAGGTCAGTTGCGGCTTTTCGATCGCCAGGGTCGTACCTTTCACCTGGTCGGTGTCCGCCAGTTCCTGGTCTACCACGTTCTTGTAGTTGCTTCCGCCGCAGGCTACCAGTATAGCGGCTAATACCAGGCTCGAAATGATAGAATAGCTCTTCATTTTTTTGAATTTATAAGCGTGTAAGGATTGGATGGATTATTTCGATTTGAACAAGGTCGGTTTGAAGGTCATCATCACCCAAAACCAGTTCTGGGTATTATCGGGATTCCCACCTTTGATCTGCTGCATGCTTTCCGTGGCGAAAAGCTGAGAGTACCCCACTTTCAGGTTGGTGGTCTCGGACAGGTTGGCGTTGAATACCAGGTCAACTTCCGTACCGAGAGAAGAACTCAGATCTCCGGATCGCGCTTCGGGATCGCTGTAGATGGTCACCGGAGACAGGAAGTGGTGGATGTGCGCCAGCAGGGCCTTGCCTTTGCCTATTCCAAACTTAAACTTCGCGTAGGGATTGATCAGGCCGATCGTTTTGCCCATTTGCGCACTGGCATTACCCACGTAGAAATAATCCATAAAACCGTAGAACTTGTGGTTGGTACCGTATAGTGGATTGAAGGACCGGTTCTTGGTATCGCTCAGGCTGGTGCCGGAGAGATAATCGCCACCCAGCGTCAGACTGGTCTTGCCGGTGATATTGGTCGTGGCCGATGCCCCGAGCAGAAAAGCACTGATCTCGCGGTTGGCGCCATCTTTCCCAAATTGGTAGTACCCTTCCAGTTCCAGTTTGATCTTGGAAACGTTTAAAGTACCGATGAGCCCCAGGGTTTGGGAGAAGCGGGTTTCGGCATTGCCCAGACTGTCCTGTGGGCCCTGCAGGCCATTGTTCAGGAAGAGGGCGGATAATCCGCCTTTGTTGAAATTCTTATGAAAATGGGCGTACTGCATGGTCTTGTAGTTGCCCGTCTGGTTGTAAAAGGTATTCGTCAGTTTGGCAAATTCGGGCGTATTGGCATCCTGGTTGAAAGCCGCCCCGATATCCAGACTGGACGTAGAGTCGCGGTATTCGAATATCAGCGCATCGTGACTGCGCGCCTGCTGGGCCCAGGCCAGATTGCCGAGGAAGCGGGCGTTGTCGTAGTCCAGTTCCATCCGGCCGGCCTTGACGGCAAAGCTATTCGACAGATGATAACGTCCCCAGGCCTGATGAACGGAGGAGAAATTGCTGGAAACGCCCGTGTTGGGTTTGTAGATCTGGCGTTCACTGCCCCAGATACGAACATCCTGCAGGGATACGAGAAACTCCGTTTTACTATCCTGGTAACTGGTTACTAAACGAGTACGTTGTTCGACAAAAAAAGCAGCGTCCTGGCTGTCCGTATCAAATAGTTTTTTAAAGCCATGGCGGTATTCAGACCGTGGACGTACTTCAGCGCTAAGGGTAAATTGGGCTGTAGTTTCCGGAACCAGCAGCACATAGCATGCCAGCCCGAGCAATGCTCGAATGAGTACGGATCGCTTCATGATGGTAGTTAGTTAGAGGTAGTGAACAGGAGGTAAGGCATAGCCGGTGACCGATCGCTGAATAGTGTAAGGGGGACTAATCCCTGCGATAATCGGCGCTATGCTTTACTTGCCTGGATCTACCCGGAAAGCGTAAACTTTCACTGGTAAATGAATTAGTGTTAATTTCTGAGCACAAGATAAGGGGTTATTACTTATAAACAAAGTAATAATACGTAAAAAATACTTAATTTTTTGAAAAAGTACGTATTCTTTACGTAAAGTGCATCGGGTACGCACTTTGGAATGTGGAGTGGCGGGGGATGTGTGGATTTCATAAAGGGGAAGATCGGGACGGAGATCAGGAAACTGGCCCCATTGGGACCGCCGCCGGACTTTGGTGGTGCCGGCCAACGGACAGCAGATCAGATCAAACCCAGGCTTCGTGCTTTTTGGGTAAGCTCCGCCAGGTTTTTTACATCCAGTTTTTTCATGAGTTTGTAGCGGTGCGCTTCGATGGTACGCACACTCTTTTTGAGCTCGTCGGCAATCTCCTTGTTGCTTTTTCCGAGTAAGACCAGATCGAAGATCTGTCTTTCCCGGCGAGTGAGGGAAAGATCGAGCGGAGCGTTGCCCGGCAGGGTAGAAGCGGGACCGCTCTCTGCTGCCGATGCGGAGCCACCACTGCGGTTTTCCATATATTTCCTCACCAAAATGGTAGAAATATCGCCGCTGAAATACTGACCTCCGGAGTGAACGGTATGGATAGCTTTCAGAAATTCATCTCTGGAAGTGTCCTTGAGCAGGTAACCTTTGGCACCGGCTTCGATGGATTGAAGGACATATTCATCGGAATCGTGCATGGAAAGTACCAGCGCCTTGGTGTGTTGACTGTAATGACTAAGCTTGCCGGCAGCTTCTATGCCCGTCATACCCGGCATGCGAATATCGATAATGAGCAGGTCCGGTTGTTTTTCGGCCGACTTTTCGAGCGCTTCCTGACCGTCGTTGGCTTCATCGATCACGATGAGGTCTTCTTCGTCTTCGAGCAGGGATTTGATCCCGTCTCGGACCAGGGCGTGATCATCGGCGAGGATGATCCGGATCTTATCGGATTGTTCTGTTGTTGGCATGCGGGCTATTATTTTGCGTAAAAGTACGTAATTTAGATCAACTCACCATTTTTCATCGGAATATTAATTGTGATCCGGGTGCCTTCTCCCGGCCGGGACCGGATAAACAAGCGCCCATTGATGTAGCGGATCCGTTCCTGCATGAAAGCCAGGCCCATCCCGCTTCCGTCATCGGGTGTTTGTTGTTGGAGGTCCTCCTGATCAAAGCCCTGCCCGTTGTCATCGATCACAATACTCAGCAGTGATGGACTGTGCGTGAGGGTGATGAGGATATAATCGGAGCGGGCATATTTGATGGCATTATTGACGGCCTCCTGGGTAATGCGGTACAGGTTCGTTTCCACGATGGAATTAAAGCGACCGCTAAAATCGGTTCGGTTCTCGAACAGAATGTTCTGTCCGGTCAGCTTACTGAGCTCGGAAGCGAGTTTGCCGAGTCCGGTGGCGATCCCGTAATCGCTCAGTTCCGGTGGCGTCAGATTGAACGTAGCGATGCGTACCCCCTTAATTAGTTTGGTCGTCAGTCCTTTGAGTTCCTCGAGTTTGGTTTTGGCCCGGTCCAGGTTTTTCAGGCTTACCGCTTCCAGGTTAAATTTCAGGGCTGTCAGCATCTGGCCGATGCCGTCGTGCATATCCCGGGCGATGCGTTTGCGTTCTTCCTCCTGGGCCTCGATCACCTGTACGGAACGCAGTTTTTGTTGCTGGATCTCCTGATCGAAGCGCTCTTTGGTCATGCGCTCCAGTTTTTGCTGGGCGATCTTGCGGGAGGTGATATCGGAACAGAGGATCAGCATATCCTGTTTGACGCCACTGCGGTTGACCGGCACGATGGACATATCGAGCCAGATCTTTTCCCCCTCACGATTGGTCAGCCTTACTTCGGCGGTGCGGATACCGGAGCGTGCGGCGGAGATCAGTTCCTGAATGTATTGCTGTTCGCCTTCCTGGGTACTCATCAGTTCGGGCAGCGTACCGCGGAGCTGGTTTTCACTCAGTCCCAGTAATTTGCGAAACTTATCGCTCATGTAGACGATCTGTCCGCTCGTTTTTGCGCTGGCGAACAGGGCCGTCTGATCCATCGCAAAATTGAGGGCGCGCAGTTCCTGCATGGATTGCTCCCGGGTTTTGTACAATTCCTCGATCTCGGAAGTCATATCCCGGGCTTCCTGCTCCGCTCCGATCAGCTGGCGAATGTTATTGCGCACATAAATGGCCGCCGGCCGGAAAAAGAACAAGATCTCAAGCAGCAGGATCAGCAGGGCGACCGCCAGCAAAATAAGTTCGGTGCGTTTGAGGGTCTGTAATTTGGTACGGGCTTCGGCATCGTATTGGAAAACAATGGAATCCATACCCTGGAGGAACTTTGCTTCGTTGGCCAGCACGGTATCGCGCAGCGATCCTAGCCAGTCAGTGGAGATTCTCCCGGTCTGTTGAATACTGTCGAGGATCTGTTCGGTACTCCGGACTATTGCTTCGTGGTGAGGATTAATGATCCCAAACATCTGTTGAATACGATCACTATTACCAGCGGGAAGTTCGAGGGAATCACTGCCGTGCTGCAGCCCCCGGTGGGAGGCGGTCCAGAGCTCCAGCGTCTTTTCCAGTTCCCGGGTCAGGGAGTCCTGGTTTACCGGTCCGCCGTAAAGTAATAAAAGCTCTTTACTGATCTTCTGGCTCAGCATTCTTTGCCGGCCGGCTACGTTGATGACGCGGGAGTCGCTGAGTTGATTATTGAGGTGTCCCTGTACCAGGAACTGACTGAAAATGATGGAAAGCGCAATGGCACTCAGAGCCAGAATGTACAGGCGGCTGAGCTTGTTGAAAGTGGTAATATCTAAAGGAGAACGGCCATTCCCATTGCGCATTCCGAAAAATTTTGTGGCACTAATTTACTCCGCAAAACCTACATACACAAACCCGTCCTGGATCTTTACGGGATAAGTGGCAATCGGCGGCAGGTCCGCATTCAGGTTTTCTCCGGTTTCGAGGGAGAAGGTTCGCTTGTGCAACGGACAGGCGACTTTCGGAATATCGCCTTCCGCACCGGTCAGTCCCCGGGCCAGTACCATCTCCATTTTGTGGGGACAGAGGTTTTGGCAGGCGTACCACTTATTTTTGCGGGCAAAGTTGAATACGGCAATTTGCTTATCGCGGTATTTAATGCAGGCTCCGGCGTTTTTGGGAAAAGCCTCTACCGCCGCCGCTTTGAACCAGACCTTAACCTGCGCTTCGGTCACCTGCTTATATTGTTCCAGAATAGCTTCCATCGTATTAATTTTTTTGCATTTAACCGGACCGGGAAGGCTTAGTGCCTGCATTCGGCAGACCGTTTCCCGGTTCGGAAATTAACAGATATTTCAGTTGGGGCTCCAACCGGAGCGGGGGCCTTCAGTCCTTGAATTATAGCGTTTAGAAAATGGCGAATTCAATGGTATCAACTATCCGTCAGGGCAAGACGTACGGATGAAGAATGCACCAATCACTCCCGGCCACTTGCTATTGTATTTCCCATTGACATTGCCATTGAAAAAACGCACGCCAATTACTTAGAACTGAACAGCTACCCCTACCAGGGTCGGGGCATTTTTTGGTCACGCATACCTACGAAGGCCATATTGTCGTCTTCGTTGTCCGAATTAACAAAGTGCGCGAACCGGCGCTTCAACTCCGGATTATCCACCACTTCTTTCCATTCGCAGCTATAGGTATCGATCAGGCCATTCATTTGTTCTTCCAGTTCCCCGGCGATGCCCAGGCGATCTTCCACCACGATCTGCCGGAGGTAATCGATGCCCCCTTCCAGTTTCTCCAGCCAGGCGGCCGTACGGGTGAGCGGAGCGGCCGTTTTGATGTAATATATCAGGAAGCGGTCGATATAGCGGATACAATCCTCGCGATTAATGCTTTCGGCCAGCAACTGTGCGTGTACGGGCTTGGCCCCGCCGTTGCCGCAGACGTACAGATTCCATCCGTTTTCGGTAGCGATCACGCCGAAATCCTTACAGCGGGCTTCGGCGCATTCCCGGATACAACCGGATACGCCGCCCTTGATCTTGTGCGGAGCCCGAATGCCTTTGTAACGGTTTTCCAAATCGATCGCAAAGCTGACACTCTCATCCATACCGAAGCGGCACCAGGTGGAACCTACGCAACTTTTCACGGTACGCAGGGCCTTGCCGTAGGCGTGACCACTTTCGAAACCGGCGGCGATCAGCTCGGCCCAGATCTCGGGAAGCTCGTGCAGTTTGGCTCCGAAGAGGTCGATGCGCTGCCCGCCGGTGATCTTGGAATAGAGATCGTATTTTTTGGCCACCTGACCGATCACGATCAATTTGTCGGGGGTGATCTCTCCACCCGGGATCCTCGGTACCACGGAATAGGAACCGTTGCGCTGTATATTGGCCAGGAAGCGGTCGTTGGTATCCTGAATCGCTTCCTGCACGGTTGCCGTTTCGTTATAAACACTGGCAAAAACGGACGCCAGAGCCGGCTTGCAGGTCTCACAACCGTGCCCGTGTCCGATCTCATCCAGCGCCGTATCGTAATCCTTGATCTCCTTCACCAAGATGAGGTCGAATAGTTCCTGGCGACTGTAGGGGAAGTGCTCGCAGATCGTTTGTTTGACGGTTTTACCCATCGATTTCAAAGTCGCGTCCAGCAAATCGGCCACCATCGGTTTACAACCGCCGCAACCGCTGGTCGCTTTGGTACATTTGGTGATGGATTTGACACTTTCACAGTTCTGGTCCACAATTGCGGAACAGATGTCTCCCTTCGTTACGGATTCACAGGCGCAGATCTGGGCGCTGTCCGGCAGGTCGAGTACACTGCCGAAAGCCTGGCTGTCTCCACCCCGGCTACCCAGGATGAGGTCTTCCGGATTGGGCGGAAGTGTCATGCCGTTCTGCGCGATCTGCAATAACATATTGTAATCACCGGCATCGCCCACCAGGATCCCGCCCAGCAGTTTACTGCCGTCTTCCGAAATGTTGATGCGCTTGTAGATACCGGCGTATTTATCTTCGAATACGATACTCCGGGCCGGGGACGGGGCAAAATGCTCACCGAAACTGGCCACCTCAACGCCCATGAGTTTAAGTTTGGTGGACATATCGATCTGATCCACCATATTTTTATCTCCACCCAGGATCTGTTCCGCCGTTACTTCGGCCATATCGTAACCCGGAGCCACCAGGCCGTAGATCTGCTCCTGATACAGGGCCACCTCGCCAATGGCAAAAATATCGCGGTGGGAGGTTCGGCAGGTACCGTCAATCAGAATACCGCCGCGGGGGCCGGTGGTCAGTCCGCTGTTTTTGGCCAACTCGTCGCGGGGCCGGATACCGGCGGAGATCACGAGCATCTCCAGATCCAGCGAGCTGCCGTCGGCAAACTGTAACTCCTGGATCCGGCCATTACCGCCAATGAGGGTAGTCTGTTTGGAGGTGTGTACCTGGATGCCCATCTTTTCGATGGTTTCCCGCAGCAGGTCCGCACCGGCCTCGTCCAGTTGGCGGGGCATCAGGCGTGGCGCAAATTCGATTACGTGGGTTTCCAGTTCCATATCAACGAGAGCCTTAGCGGCTTCCAGGCCGAGTAAACCGCCACCCATCACGGCCGCTTTCGGGCGTTTACCACCGGCGATCTTCTGACCGTAGGCCGTTATCGCTTCCAGATCTTCAATGGTTCGGTAGACGAAAACACCGGATTTATTGACTCCGTCAATGGGCGGTACGAAGGGCCGGGAACCGGTTGCGATCACCAAGGCATCGTAGGCAAAGGACTGCCCGCGATGGGTAATGATCGTTTTTTTATCCGGACGGATCTCCGTTACCAGTTCTCCGGTAAATAGTCTGATACCTTTCTCATGGTACCAGCTCCGGGGAGCGAGGCTCAGTTCTTCAGCGGTTTTTCCGGAGAAATATTCACTGAGGTGGACCCGGTCGTAGGCGGGGCGTATTTCCTCACCGAATACAGTAAGCAGGATACTGCCGGCCGGAGCCTTGGCGATCAGTTTTTCACAAAACTTATAACCTACCATTCCATTACCGATAACGATGACCTTTTTCATTGGCGTATTATTTAGACTAAGTAATCTGCTAGCAAATGTATTTAAAAATAAGTAAAAACACTTAATTTTTTACTTAAAAAATGAAAAAATACTTAATTTTGCTACTGTGGTAGGATTAGGCTATAGACAATACGTACTGTTAAATCAGCTATAAACTATCCGGCAACTGATAGATAGATCAGGTGAATCCACTAATTTTGATTATCCAACCGGATGATCGTTTTCATCGAAATCGGTCATTCCAACAAAAGAAATGCTATGCTTCCATCATCCTCCAACCCGCACATCACTTTGATCGGAGCCGGTCCCGGTGATCCCGATCTGATCAGTGTAAAAGGACTAAAGGCCCTGCGCCGCGCCCAGGTGGTATTTTACGATGCACTGGTACATCCGGATCTGGTCGAAGAGGCGGAGCACGCGCTGAAGGTCTATGTCGGTAAGCGCTGTGGGCGGCATAGCGTTCGGCAGGAAGACATCAACCACCTTCTGGTCAGCTACGCCAGGCAGTACGGTGCGGTGGTACGACTGAAAGGAGGTGATCCATTCGTGTTTGGCCGGGGGCAGGAAGAAATTGATTACGCGCGTGCCAACGGCGTCACGACGGACGTGATCCCCGGTATCAGCAGCGCGATCGCTGCGCCGGGCCTGGCCGGTATTCCCCTGACCCACCGCGGAGTAGCGGAAAGCTTCTGGGTGATCACCGGTACTACCCGGAAACACGAATTGAGCCGGGACCTGGAACTGGCGGCACAATCCTCAGCTACGGTCGTCATCCTGATGGGCACTCGCAAGCTGCCGGCCATTACCGAAGTCTTTCTTCGCTACCGTCCGGCTTCCGAGTCGGTAGCCCTGTTGGAAAAGGGAAGCCTGCCCGATTCCCGGATCATCACCGGGCAACTGCAGGATATCTGTGAAAAAGCCGAAGCCGGTCAGTTCGCCGCGCCGGGCATCATTGTGATCGGTCCGGTGACCGCTCTGGCGCTGGAACCTTTAAAAGCGGACCTCAAGTGATGCGGGGCCGGTGGCCGGGATTCCGGGACGTCTTCTGTTCTTCCACGAAATCACACCATTCCCGGTACTGATCTTTTTTTAGTACCCGGGGAAACTTGTGCTGTCCCCCCAGCTTACCGTGCCTGGCCAGAAATTGGTAGAAGTATGCTACCGGCAACACCTGCACGAAAACTTCCCGAAGTACGGAAGTTCGTTCGGTGGCGTAGTCCGCATTGACCGTCTGCAGACTTGCATCCAGTACCGCCCGGATCTTTTCGGCCCCAATTGGTCGGTCGGAACCGATATACCACTGGTGGGCGTAAAAGTTGCCGTGGTGAACGGCGGCTACGGTGTATTCCGGAATGCTGATATCGAGTTGCTTTTCCACCGTCTGGATGCCCTGGTTCATATTATCGACGGTCAGGTGTTCTCCGCAGATACTGAGATAGTGCTTGGTGCGGCCGGTGATGATGATCTCCGCGTTCTGCTTATCCGTAAACTGTACCGTATCTCCGATCAGATAACGCCAGGCGCCACTGCAACTACTGATCACCAGCGCGTAGTTGACGCCTTCCTTCACCTTGCTGAGCGGTAAGGCCCGGGGCTGCCCGATGAGCTGACCGTCCGGATCGAAATTTTCCTCGGTAAATGGGATGAACTCGTAAAAGATGCCGTGATTGGTCAGCAGCCGCATGGCGGGATGATCCGGGCGGGCCTGGAAAGCAAAGAAACCCTCCGAGGCCAGATAGGTATCGACATAGATCAGCGGTCGCGCGGTCAGCTTGGCAAAACCCTTCCGGTAGGGTTCAAAATGGACCCCGCCGTGAATACACATTTTTAAGTTGGGCCAGATATCATGGATGGTGTCTGCCTGGTGGTAGTCAATGATCTTTTCCATCACCAGTTGCAGCCAGGCGGGAATGCCCACAATGATACCGACATCCCATTGCGGAGCATTTTTGGCGATCTCCTCGATGCGCTCGTTCCAGTTGCGTATCCGCGAGATCTTCGTACCGGGTTTGTAGTAGGGCCGGAGCCAGAGCGGGAGCTTCCCGGCATTGATCCCGCTGAGATCTCCCTGGAAATGGCCATTCTGGATCTCCAGATCGGTACTTCCACCCAGCATCAGCATGCCACGGGTGAAAAGGTCTATCTCCGCTTTAAAGCGGGGCAGGGTGAAAAACAGGCGCATGGCCCCTTTTTTCATCACGCGGATCGCGTCTTCCGAAACGGGGATCTGCTTACTGGGTGCCCCGGAAGTGCCCGAGCTCAAGGCAAAATATTTGATCTTACCCGGCCAGCTTACATTTTCCACGCCGTTCAGCGTCAGGTCCCACCACTTGTTATACATGCTGTCGTAATCAAAAAGCGGGACCTGCCGCTGAAATTCGGCAATGAACTTATCGGAATGAAGAATTTTTTTGAAATGATAATACTGCCCGAAAGAGGTCGGCGCAGCCCGGCGCAACAGCCGGCGGAGTACCCTTTTCTGCTGGGTTTTGGGTTTCAGGTGTTTACGCTGGAATCGATTGGCCAGCAGGGCATTTCTTTTGATCAGATCTCCCAGTTTAGGCATAGGACTACGGTTATTTCAGTGAATATCAAGTCGATGCCACTCTTCGTTTCCCGTGTGCCTGCAATCCGGGAATAAAGTTAAACTTTCGGGAGCATTTGTCAATGGATAATGGGCAGGGACAACTGTTTTATATTGTTATTCTCATCCTGTTCAAAAACGATATGGGTGCCGTCTACCTCCAGTTTGATGGATACGTATTTCGATCCGAAAGTAGGATTGCTCTTGATCTGATTGTCGGGTACTTCAAAGATTACCGAAGTCGCTTCGTTGGGATCGAGTGCCTGAATGGAATAGGTTTTTACCAGTTCTTTCTGGGTGAACAGTTCGTAATCGTATTTCCACTTGTAGGTGACTTTCAGGTAACAGGCCTTGGATTTGCTTTTCCCCTGGTTGACGGTAAAGGCCTTGATGTACCGTTTGCCGCCGGAACCCAAAATGGCCGGAGGGTGGGGGAGCAGGTCCGCCGCAATGGCCTTGATCACCTGCCGGTTGGCAGCGTGCTGCATTAAAGTCGGCTGTTGTTGCACCTGCACACGGGCTGCTTGTCTTTGGGCAAAACCGGTGGAGGTAAGCAGAAAAGCAAAGAGGAAAAATGCGTACTGTTTCATGACGGACACTTTTGGTGAATAAATAGGTTCACCGATAAGTGTCGCGAAGCGGGAAAATGTACCCGGTAATGAGAAATATCTTCCCGGCTAGAACGCTTTCCAGGCCAAAGTTACCGGACTGGGTACTGCAATACGCACGCCGGAGTCCCGCAACAGTCCGGTTTCCTGATCCCGCTCGAAAAGCACGATCTCATCCGTAGCCTCATTGGCGACCAGTAGGAAGGTTCCCCGGGGATCGATCATAAAGTTGCGGGGCGTTTTCCCGAATACTTCCTGGTGGGCTTTAAAGCTCAGCTGATCATCTTCCGGCCCGACTGCAAAAATGGCCAGGCTTTCGTGCCCCCGGTTGGAGACGTAGAGAAAACGACCGTCCGGGCTCAGGTGGATATCGGCCACGGTGTTCTGTTCCCGAAAATCTTCGGGTAGGGTAGAGATCCGCTGGAGGAAACGCGTCTGCTGCCGATCCGCATCAATTTCATAGACACTCACATTGGAAGTGAGTTCTTCAGCTACGTAAAGGAGTCGCCCGTCGGGAGAGAAAGTGAAATGCCGGGGACCCGCTCCGGCTTCCGTGCGGATGGCGGGTAGCGGCGCCGGTGTCACGGTATCCGATCCGACTTCGTAAAAAGTGAGCTGATCCGTACCGAGATCGGCCGCCAGAAAATAGGGCGTGTGGGGCACCGGCTGAATGGAGTGCAAATGAGCAGCTTCCTGCCGGGCGGCATTTGGGCCGTTGCCGTGGTGCTGTACCGTATCGATCAAATGGTCGATCTGCCCGTCCTCACCAACCGATAAGACACTGATGGAACCGCCGGCGTAGTGAGACAGGTAAAGATAACGGCCATCCGCATAGATGTGGCAGGGACTGATACCAAAAGAGGAAAATTCATTGAGCGGGGATAATTGCCCCAAATCGGGATCGATGCCGTATGCGCTGACCGAACCGGAGATGGTGTCCGATCCGATACCCTGCCGGTTGGCAGTGTACAGGAATTTTCCGTCCGGACTGATATCCAGAAAACTCGGGCTATCCGGGCCGGTGACGGTTTGCTGCGGGCTAAAACGGCGGTTTTCCCGGTCAAAAGCATAGACGTACACCCCTTTACTGCCGCGCACGCTGAAGGTGCCGACGTAGAGCCGTTCCTGTTCGGACCTGCTTTCGGTGGTTTCGCTGCAGCCGCCCGCGAGCAAAAGAAATATAAACATCCAATGATAGTTTCTAAGCATAGTATCCGCCTTGTTGGTCATAAAAACCGTTAAACCGAAGATCGTCAGGAAGGAAGGTCATGATGAAAATGCCCGAAAATAATTTATTATTCAGCAGAAAAAGCTAAATTAACGTAACCATTTTTATTTCCAGAAGTATTCCAACTGCCACCGGATTCCCATCTTTCCTCGTCTCACCTATGGACGAGACCATTTTTGTTTAACCTGACTGTAAAGAATCAATTATGTGGAAAAGCTATTTTAAGATCGTTAGCCGCCACTTGTGGAAGAATCGGTCTTACACCTTCATCAATCTGCTGGGGCTTACCGTAGGTATCGCCTGTTGCCTCCTGATCCTGATCTACGTACAGGATGAACTGAGCTACGATAAGTGGCACGACGACGGCGATCGCATCTACCGCATGGCCCTCGAACGCAAGTATCCCGGTCGTTCGAGAAATTACGCCATTATTCCCCAATCCTACGGCGCTACCATCAAGGACGAATTTCCCGAGGTAGAAGATTTTTGCCGGCTGTTCTATTTCCAGGGTGCCAATATGGTGATCAAACAGGGCTCGCAGACCTTCGAAGAAAACCAGCTGATGTGGGCCGACAGCAATTTCTTCCAGCTCTTTAATGTGCCGCTGCTGGCGGGCGACGAATCGACGGCCCTGGTAAAACCCAACACCGTAGTACTGACGGAAAGCCAGGCCGAAAAATTCTTCGGTTCCGAAAATCCGATTGGTAAAGTGCTGGACATCGCCCAGAACAATCAGGACCTGGAAGTGACCGGCGTGTGTGCGGATCTGCCCGATCAGACCCACCTCGCTTTCAATATGCTGATCTCTTCCAGTACGCTGGGATTTTTGCAACAGCCCAATTACATCAACTTTTCGGCCTATACCTATTTGTTGCTGTCCCCTAATGCCGATCCCGCACAGGTGGAGGCAAAACTGCCGGACCTCGTTACCAAATACGCTTCCGGCCAGGTAATGCAGCAGTTTGGCGTCAATTACGAAGCCTACCAAAAGCAGGGCAACGGCTACATCTACACCCTGCAGGCCTTGCCGGATATCTATCTGACGTCCAATCTGGAAGCGGAGATCAAACCTCCGGGCAGTATGGAACGCATTAAGTTCTTTGTGCTCATCGCGGGCCTGATCCTGTTGATCGCCTGCATCAATTTTATGAACCTGTCGACCGCCCGGTCGGCGGGCCGGGCCCGGGAAGTGGGGATCCGGAAAACCCTGGGTTCCGGACGCCACCAGCTCACCTTTCAGTTCCTGACCGAGGCCTTCCTGAACAGCCTGGTGAGCACCGTCCTCGCCTACGGCCTGGCGCTGGCCCTGCTGCAACCGTTCAATGCGCTCACCGGCAAGGATCTGCCGATCTCCAGCCTGCTGGACTGGCGGTACTTACTGCTGATCCCGGGTATTGCGGTATTGACCGGATTGCTATCGGGTACCTATCCGGCCTTTTTCCTTTCCCGCTTTAAACCCATGGAGGTACTGCGGGGGCGTTTGTACGCCACCAAGAAAGGAGCCGGTTTGAGACGGGTGCTGGTGGTCTTCCAGTTCGGCGTATCGGTCTTTCTGATCATCAGTACCATTATGGTCTACCGTCAGATGTCCTTCGCTCAGAACAAAGCGCTGGGCTTTAACAAATCCCAGCTGCTGACCGTGCAGAATGCCGGCAGCCTGACCGCTCAGCAGGAAGAGACCTTTAAGGAGGAATTGCGTAAGCTGAGTGGGGTAGAGATGGTCAGTGGCTGTAGTTCCCAACCGGGGCAACAGTACTTCGGAATGTCTTTCCGCCCGCCTGGTGGAGAAGAATCGACCACGGGCAGCGGCCTTATTGTGGACGAGGACTACATCGAATGTATGGAAATGGAAATGGTGGCCGGCCGGACCTTCTCCCGCGAATTTATGGATACCCTATCCATAGTGGTCAACGAAGCTGCCGTCCGGGAAATGGAATTGGGAACCACCGATGCGGTCGGCACCCGCCTCGTCAGCAGCGATGCTTTTCTGAACCCGGATGAGAACGAGCCCTCGGTCTACACGATCATCGGCGTGGTGAAGGACTTTCACTTTCAGTCCCTGCACAATGTGGTGTCACCCCTTTTCCTGGTGCACAACCAACGGAGTTTTACCGCCGGCGTAGATCCCCTGATTACGGTCAGGCTGGGCGCTACGGACCTGCAGCAGACCATCGCTGGTATCGAAGGATTGTGGAAACAATTCCTGCCGGATATGCCGTTCAACTACCAATTTCTGGATCAGGAATGGGCGCAGTTGTACGAAAAGGAGCAGAATATGCAGCAGGTATACAGTGTATTCAGCCTGCTGGCGATCTTTATCGCCTGCCTGGGACTACTGGCCCTGGCGGCCTACACCGTGGAAACCCGGACCAAAGAGATCGGGATCCGCAAAGTGCTCGGCGCCACTACGGGCGGTATCATCGGATTGCTGTCCCGGGATTTCCTGAAACTGGTACTGCTGTCGATTGTCATCGCTTCTCCCTTCGCCTGGTGGACGATGCGGGAGTGGTTGCAGGATTTTGCCTACCGGGTATCGATCGAGTGGTGGGTCTTCGTTCTGGCGGGGATCATTGCCATCGGGATCGCCTTTTTAACGGTGAGTCTGCAGAGTGTGAAAGCTGCGCTGGCGAATCCGGTGAAGAGTTTGCGAAGCGAATAGTGATGATCTGATCGTTTGATGATCCGATTATCTGATTATAAGATGATCTGATGATGTTCTTTGCATCATCAGATCATCAAATCATTTAATCATCAGCTCATTCCTAAGCTTCCTGCTTCTTCTTGCGTTTGCGTCTTGTTTTGAAGAGTTCGACCACCTCCTTCTCTTTCAGGAATTTGAAGTCGACGAAAGCCGTGGAAACGAATTTTTTCACATCCTGGTAGTCCTTACCGCGCTTATCCGTGAATTTCTTGAGCAGTTTTTTCACGTAGGCCATAGACAGATCCTTCAGGTCCTGATTGAACTTCTGGTTGGCGAAAATGCTCATGTACACGGGGAAGAGTTTGGTCTCTTCGAAGAAATCCGGATAGGATTTTTCTTCCAGATTGCCGATCAGACGGGCGAAGTAACCGTAGATCACGGCGCGCACGCATTCGTTGATCACGGAAAGGCCCTGGTGGCGGCTGTAAAAAACGCGCACGGCATCCTGGACCTCCTCGTTCATATAGCCTTCGTTGTGGATCAGATCGGTGAGGTTGTAGAACTCGGTCAGCTCGTCCTTCACTTTTTTGTCCAGCAGGGCGGAAATGCGCAGGTCGGCCTGGGGATCCAGTTCGATATCCTCCCGTTTGTGCAGTTCCAGAATGAAATCCAGCCATTTGGCGTCAAACTCGGTCAGGCCGGTCCGTACCTTATTCAGGTGTTTGGACAGGTGCTTGCTATTCTCTTCGTCCAGGTCGAAGAAGGAACCGTACAGAAAAGCGATCTGCAGGTATTCTTCCGTTTCCTGGAATGCTTTGTTTTCGAGGAAATTCTTCAGCGGTTCGATCAGGGAAGTGTTGTCCCAGCGGGAACCAATGCGGTAGATCAGGAAATTCTTCAGCGGGGAGAACAGTACTTTCAGTTCTGAGATGGTCTCCGGGAATTCCGTGGAGTGGAAGTTGTCGCTCTTGAACTGTTTCTGGTAGCGATGGTAGCCCACCTGGCGCGCGTCCAGCGGACGGTAGCGATCCAGCTTTTGTCCCTGTAGGTAGTAACGTACCCGCTTGTTGGAAATACTGTTGATCAGGTTGGTCACCCAGATATCGCTACTCAGCGCAAAGCCCATCTGGATAGACTGGCCGATGCGTTTCTTCAGAATATCGAAATTAGCGGAATTGCAGATCGCCAGCAGCACTTCTTTGAAGTGGTCCTGCGGTCGCACGTATTTGTAGCGATCGTTGATCTCACCGCGTTGTACGGAGTAGCCCAGGATCTTGGGCAGGTATAGTCCTTCAAACAGGGGGTTGAGCAGTACGGTTTCCAACGCGATAAGTTGCAGGGGGTCTTTAGCTGCCACTTCATCGTACACCATGCCGATCTTCGGTTCGAACATCTCTTTCAGTCGCAAATAATGCTCTTCTTCCTCTTCATCCAGGTAGCTGGCCAGTTCTTCGGAGTCCTGGATCTCACCCGCGATCACTTCTAACTGATCCAGATAATCAGCATCTAATTCGTACATAATATTACCGCATTTTAAACGTAAACCTGATAGTGCAATTTAAAGCACTACCAGGTTCACCAATTTATTTTTAGAATAAAGTATAGCCAATTTGTGCTTACAAATATAGGCAGAAATTCATTTGCCAAGCAAGTGCACGGAAAAAAAAATCCCGATTTTCCGGTTAAAGGAAAATCGGGAGTATTTATTTCTGTACTTCGAATAAGTCTCGAGTAATTACTTTTCTTCCTCGGAGGCTTCTTCCGCAGCTTCGGCAGCCGGTTCTTCCGCTGGAGTTTCTTCCGTTGCTTCGGTCGTCTCTTCAGCAGTTTCAGCGGGTGCTTCGGCAGTAGCTTCGGCGGTTTCTTCCGTAACTTCGGCGCTGGCGCCTTCTTCTTCGGAATCCACTTCCACCGGTGGGATCTCTTCGACTTCCTCTTTAATTACCGGAGGAGTACCGGAGAGCTTGGCGTAGAATTCAGCTTTTTCCTCTACTGCTTTGGCTTTACGCGCCGCAACTTTAGATTCTTTAGCTTCTACCCATTCTCCGAATTTCGTTTCAGCTTCTTCGGCCGTCATGGCGCCTTTCTTCACACCGCGCATCAGGTGCTTCTTGTACAATACGCCTTTGAAGCGCAGGATAGCGCGAACCGTATCGGTGGGTTGAGCACCTTTGGTCAGCCAGTCGTATGCTTTTTCGCGGTCCAGCTCGATAGTTGCCGGAACGGTCATCGGGTTGTAAACACCCAGTTTTTCAATGAAGCGGCCATCGCGTGGGGCTCTGGCATCAGCAACAACAATGTGGTAGAAAGGACGTTTTTTGCGGCCTTTCCGCTGTAATCTCATTTTTACAGGCATCGAATATAAATTCTTATTGGTTAAACCATACCCGCGTACTCCCATCAAGGGACGGCGGGCTTTTCGAGGCGCAAAGATAGCTATTTTTACAATACTGCCAATAGTTTGGCGAAAACAAATATAATAAGTCAGTTCGGACGATCTCCCGAAATCTTTTCCTTCCACCGAACATTTGGTTTTTTTCGGCAGTTTGAGAATAAAAATGTAAAACCAAATGGGAGAGATCAAACCTTTATTCAATAGTGATGCGGTAGAAAAGATCCGGGAAATGACCGGAGACGGCAACATCGTTCTTTTTTGCTGCAATTTAGACGAACAACCTTTTGACGCTACACCGATGTCCACCCAGGCGGTGGATGATGACGGGACCATCTGGTTTTTCAGCACCAAAGACAGTGACCGCAATAAATATGTCAAGCGGGATCCCCGCGTACAGGTACTGTACAGCGATACCGGCAGTCAGGATTACCTGAGCATCTACGGAAAAGCCGAGGTTTTGAACGATCGCCAAAAGGCGGAAGAACTCTGGACCTCCTTTGCGAAGGTCTGGTTTCCGGAAGGACCGACCGACCCCAACCTGAGCCTGATCCGGTTTCGCCCGAGCGAGGGTTTTTACTGGGATACCAAAAACGGCAAAATGGTTGCCTTTGCCAAAATGATGGCTTCCATGGTCACCGGCAAGACCATGGACGATAGTGTAGAAGGCAAACTCAAGCTTTGACCATAAGAATTTAGATCGATGAATATGAGAATAGGCATCTTACCTCCGGGTAGGATGCCTTATTTTTTTTGCGCATAGGCGGGCGCTTTACGATCGCCAGCGCAGGGCCCGCTCGTTCTCGGCCCGCATAGTGGCCAGGATACCGTCCAGGTGATCCAGCTCGTGTTGCATCAATTCGGAGAGGTCGTCTTCCAGTTCCCAGGTCTGTTCCTCCCAGGCGGCGTCACGGAAACGCATGGTACAGCGGCGATGGCGTTGCAGACGGACCAGGAGATTGGGGAAGCTCATGCAATCGTCCCAGAGTTCCATCATTTCATCACTGGTGGCTACCAGTTCCGGATTGTAAAAGGCAACCGGCCGGTCAACATTCATCACCACCAGCCGCTTCATAACGCCGATCTGGGGCGCAGCGATAGCACGTCCTGCCCCGTATTTTTCCCGAAAAGCGAGAATGCAGGCGGCCATTTTATCTACCGTGGGTTGTAGATCGGCAACTTCTTCGGCGCGGACCGGTTCGCATTTTTCGTAGAGCCGGGGATCGCCCAGCAACAGGATCTGATCAAGCATGTTGGAGGTGTTAGTCGTATGGGAATTCGGTGCAGTATTATTTAGGGTGAGCAGTCTATCGGGTTCCGGCCGGTACAGGATCTTCCCATCCGACCGACCTCGCCGGCTGATCCATTAATCAGTCAGATAATTAGCGACTTTTTCTTTCAGGTCCTTTATGGAAAAAGGTTTGAGCAGAAAGTCATTGGCGCCTACCGCTTTGGCCCGGTTCTCGATATTGTAGATCACTCCGGACATCAATATGATCGGGAGTTGTGCAAATTTCTCCTTCTTGCGGAGTAAGACGATGACATCATCTCCTTCCAGGTCCGGCAGCATGAGGTCTACAATCAGCAGATCGGGTATGTTATGCGTTTGATCGAGGTATTTCATGATCCCCTTTCCGTTGGAAAGCGATACCACCTGGACCTGGGGCAGCTGATTCAAGCCCATGCTCAAAATTTGCAGTAAGTCCTGATTATCATCACAAATGAGCACCTGTTTTTTACTCATGAGTAAATTTTTTTCAAAATAGTTCACTAATCAATTTCGGCTAAAATGGCGGCAATTTCCCACAGGTCGGCGGGTTTTGCCAAATGATGATCAAAGCCGGCTTCCTTGGATTTGTCGCGGGCCTCCTTATGGCTGTAACCGGATAGCGCGATCAATTTCCCGGAATAGCCCTGCTCCCGTAACTGACTGGCAACCAGATAACCGTTGATATCCGGTAATCCAAGGTCCACCAGCATGGCTTCCGGCTGAAAGGATTCAGCCAGTGTAATACCTTCTTTTCCGGTTCTGGCCGTTTCAATTGCACAATTTAATGGCTTCATAAGCAGTGGCATCATAAAAGAAAGATCTTCGTTGTCTTCGATCAACAATACCTTAAGGCCTGCTTTAACCTGAGGGTTATTTGAAGTCTCCTCTGTAGATATTTCCACCAGCTGCCGGTGAGCCGGCAGGATGACGGTAAAGGTAGCGCCCTGATCGGTTCCGGCACTTTCCGCCGTGATTATGCCTCCGTGTAGTTCTACCAGCTTGCGGGAAAGGGCCAGGCCGATCCCCAGGCCGGTGATCGCTTTTCCTTCCTGTTTTACCTGGAAGAACGGATCGAATATTTTTTCCAGTATATCGGGAGCGATCCCGACACCATTGTCCCGGATCTGTACCCGGATCTGACCGTTTTGAATTTTTGCGGCCAGTTGAATGAGCCCGCCGTCGGGCGTATATTTGGAGGCATTGATCAGCAAATTGCTGAAAACCTGCTCCAGCCGGGTCGGATCTCCCTTGGTCGTAATCCCGTTTTCAATTTCCACCTCTATGGACTGACCTTTATCCTGCAGCAGATTCTGCGTGATCGATACGGCGTATTCCAGAATTTCCTGGAGATCCACCATTTGCAGGTCCAGTCTGATCTCGTTCTGGGAAACCCGGTTGAGATCCAGCAGATCGTCGAGCAGCTTGGCCATGGAACCGAGACTTCTTTCCATGATCGGAAAGATCTTTTCGGCTCTTTCCGGGCCTTCTTTCAGGATCTCTAACGCTGCTTTCAGCGCGGTGAGCGGATTGCGCAATTCGTGTCCTAAAATAGCTAAAAAGTTATTCTTTTTCAGGTCCGTTTCCTGCAATTCATGGATGGCTTTCTGCAGGGACTGTTCCAGCTGCTTACGTTCGGTGATATCGATGATCATGCCGACCATCTTAACGGCCTCATTT
The DNA here is from genome assembly GCF_002646595.1 of Flavilitoribacter nigricans DSM 23189 = NBRC 102662. Taxonomy (GTDB): domain Bacteria; phylum Bacteroidota; class Bacteroidia; order Chitinophagales; family Saprospiraceae; genus Flavilitoribacter; species Flavilitoribacter nigricans. The sequence continues at coordinate 54,940 of NZ_PDUD01000029.1, read as the reverse complement.
CTCTGAAATACGGTCTGGCCGCTGGCTTCTACCCAACTCAAATTGTTGTTCTGCCGGTTGATAACACGATAGACGACGTGGTAATATCCGTCACCTTTCGGATCAATAGCCTCGTTCAGGTTTATTCTTACCTGCTCCTTATCCTCAGGATGGATCCCTTCCCAAAAGACCTTCTGGGTAGGGGATTCTCCCGGGGTAAGTCCCCAGACCTCTTTCAGGAGATCGTCCCATTCGGTCTGTTCTCGCTGGATATAGAATTCAAAAGACCCGAAGCGGTTGGTCTGCAGGGCCATCCTTAGTTTCTGCTCACTGAAGGCCAGTCGTTGCTGGGCTTCGATCCGGTCGGTGATATCCTGTACCGTACCTACCATGCGGACGGCCTTTCCGTTTTGAAAGATCGTTTTGGCGGTGGCTTCTACCCATTTTATTTTTTCTTCGCTTCTATTAATTACCCGGTATTGGATGCGAAGTTCTCCTCCATTGACACCGTTCTGGGCCGCTTCGATGGCCTGAAGGGTTGGTAATATGTCATCGGGATGCAGTCCATTCCTAAATATGTCGAAGGTAATGGTCTCAACTTTCGGCGATACACCCCAGATCTCGCGGATCAGATTATCCCACATGACCGTGTTGGTAGCAATGTCGTGATCGTGGATACCGATCTTGGCCGCTTCCCGGGCCATGGCCAGTCGTTCCTGGCTGACTTTTAGTTTATCCTGGGTATCCTTGGTGCGTAGAGCGGTAGACAGCAGATTGGAGACCGAAAGCAGAAAGTTGCTGTCGTCGTGCGTAAATTCCCGGTAGCTTTTCGTGTGGACACCCATAACCCCGAAGGGAGGATCGGAATGGTTGATCAGGCAACTGATCCCGCTCACTACCTGGTGGTTCTGCAGCAGCGCCGGACCGGTAAAGCGTTTTTCCTTACTGAGGTTATGCACAATGATGGGTTCCTGGGAGATCATGGTGTAGCCGGCCTGGGAATCCTGAGCGGCGGGTATAACCGCATTACCGACCAGGCCGTTGTCCCAGCCGATCCCGGCCAGCAGCAGAAAATCCGAGCTTTCGGCCCGGTACTTCAGGATCTTGCAAAAATCGGCTTTCAGGGTATGCGCTACCTGGCGTACTGCCTGATGGATCAACTCTTCCGGCTGTGCTCCGGACAATGCAATCATCCCCAGCTTGGCCACCACGGCCTGCTGATTTTCCCTTTCTTCGGCCCTCTTGGACAATTCCTTGATCTCGGTTACGTCCTGAAAAACCAGCACCACGCCTTCTATCCTGCGATCTTCGGTGCGGTAGGGCGTGATCTGCCGGATATACCAGCGCCCGTCGTAGGAACGTTTTTCCCGGCGGATGGGCTGGAAATTGAGCAGTACCTTCTGACACTCCTCCATCAGATTTTCATCCACCAGTTCGCGGCCGATGGAGTTGATCGGCCGCCCGATATCCCGTGGGCCCATTTTCAGCAATTGTTCGGCGGCATTGGTATACCGCTGGATGGTCAGATCGGGATCCAGAAATATGGTCGGCAGGTTGGTGCTCGCAAAGAAATTCTCCACATCGTCGTTGGCATTCTGCAACTGATCGATCTTATCCTTCAACTGGGCGTTGACCGTGCTCAGCTCTTCGTTAAGCGAACGCATTTCTTCGGCGCTAGCCTCCAGTTCCTCGTTGGCGGACTGCAGTTCTTCGTTTGTCGAGAGGGCTTCTTCGTGGGAAGCTTTCAACTCCTCAGTACTGGTTTCCAGTTCCTCAATGGTGTTTTGCAGTTCCTCCTTGGTTTCGGACAGTTCCTGTTCCAGACTTTGATTGGCCTTATTCTCGTCGTCTTTGGTGAGCAGGACTTTTTCATCCTCTTCCAGTTCCCGTCCCTCCCGGAAAATAATACCGATCATATATTCATCGGATAATGCCGGGTTATGGATAGGGGAGAGCTCTACCTGGACCGTTCGGGTCTCGTTACCGGTCTCTTCTTTCGGTAGGACGCAGCGAAAATTTAGCGGCTCGTTGGTTTTCTTTATTTTGTATAAGGCGCTCCGTATTCTGGAGCGCAGGGCCGGCAATACGAGTTGAGTGATCTCATTGCGGGGTTCACCGCTGGGAATGCTGAGGTAGTCTTTCCAATTGCCGTGGTTGTATTGGATATTCCCTTCTCGATCCACGATCACTCCCGGAGGCAGGAAAGTTTCCAGCAGGGAGCGTCGGAGCAGATCGCTTCGGGTCAGGGATTTTCGGTTATCTTCCGAACCGCTCATGTTATCTGATTTCCTGCTGTAGGATGGGGTATTTCGGGTTTGCAGATGATGCAGCATGACCTGCTTATCATCGGATACCGGGGTTTTCTGGTAAATCCGCCATTTTTTGGCAATGGTTTTGAACAGTTCGGTTCTTTTACCGGTAGTTTCTGAGCTACCCAGAAAGAGGTAGAATCCATCGTTCAGGGCAAAATAAAAGGAACTCATCACTTTTTCCTGGATCTCCTTTCGGAAATAGATCAGCAAATTCCGGCAACAAATGAGGTGCATATGGTGGAAGGGAGGGTCGGTAGCTACATTTTGCAGGGCGAAGGAGATCACATCCCTAACCCCTCCCCTGATCCGGTATTGTCCCGGAGATTTGCTCTGTTTGATGAAGTATTTGTCGAGCAATTTCTTAGGTACTTCTCCCGTAATGCTTTCCGGATAAACGCCCTTCCGGGCAATTTTTATAGCGTGTTCGTTAATATCGGTGGCAAAGATCTTGATCTCATTGGTAAGGTTCATCTGTTCGACTGCTTCCAGCAGCAAAATAGCGACGGAATACGCTTCCTCTCCACTGGCGCAGCCCGCTATCCAGACCCGGATATCCTGGTCGGGGTTCAATTTTTTCAATATATCCGGGATCACTTTGGAGTCCAGGACCTCAAAGGCCGCCGGATCCCGGAAAAAGTCGGTCACATTGATCAGTAAGTCCTTGGTCAGATTTTTTCGCTCCTCGGAATGGGTGCGCAAAATTTCCAGGTATTCTTCGTACTCCTCGACATTCGTCAGGCTCATCCGCCGGGCTATACGGCGCAAAACCGTACTGGGTTTGTATTGCTTCAGGTTGAAATCTTCGTGGGTTTTCAATATGGCGGAGATCTCACTGAGGTTTTCTCCGTTTTTGGATCTGGTCGTCTTTTTTTGTTTTTCGAAAATGACGGGATGTTCCTTAAACTGTTTCAGCTTGTCCGGAATAGCCGTCACCTCGATTACTTCGTCGATCACATTGGCCTGAATGGCGCTCCGGGGCATACTGTCGTGTTCGGCTTCTTCCGGATCCTGGGCGAGAGTCAGCCCGCCCGCCGCTTTGATCTCCCGCAGACCGGCGGTACCGTCACTGCCCGAACCGGAAAGCACAATACCCGCACAGGAACTCCCGCGATCCCTGGCCAGCGATCGGAAAAAATGATCAATGGCTTTTCGTTGGCCGCGGGCTACCTGGGGGTTACTCACCTTAATGATACCGCGGTGCAGTTCGAGATATGTATTGGGAGGGATCACATAGATATGATCCGGGTGGATAGGCTCATTGTCTTCGGCTTCCTTTACGGGTAAAGGGCTTTCTTTAGCCAATAGCTCCACCAACAGGCTTTTATGGTTCGGATCGAGATGTTGCACGATCACGAAACCCATGCCCGGATGCTCCGGAAGAGCTTTAACCAGTTTCTTCAATACCGCTAGTCCTCCCGCTGATGCGCCGATACCGACGATCAAAAAGTGATCCTTGTTTTGATTCATAGTCGCTTATATCAGTTTTAAACTATGAAAGCGTCTAAAGCTTTTACCTCTTTCAAAGATTGGATTTTAGGAAAGTATTGGGCTCTGGCCCAAAACCATGACACGAGAAAAAAATTGAGTAAGATCTGCGAGAATGGCAGTTTTCAGCATGCAGGAGAATTGGAAGAAAGCATGCCTACCGGCTTACAGGATGACACGTAAGCTCAAAACCCGTTGATCTTATAAACCGACTACGCTGAATGTTTCAGGGTAGTAAAACTCAGTGATCCCCTTCCTGCAGAAAATAATCAACATCTGGGATTTTTCCGTCCTGCGGAGAAATCGCGAATAGCAAGTCACTGCGAACTCCAGATAGCTGCAGTTCTTGCTTTCAACCAGACCTTGGTAATAGGTACTGAGTTAATTTTATGGTCTAAGATTATATTGGGCTCTGATACAAATTTAGCTTTTAGGAAGTTACCCAAACCTAAATTTGACATAAATGTATCTTAAAAAATTGAGATTTAGGCAAATAAGGTGAATTTTCTTCCCCTTTGCTGTACCCACCCGACTAGCGGTTTTCGCAGCATAAATGCGGGGATCAAGAAACGGTCGTAGCTACTGCAGTCCTCCGCAATCCCAATTTTTTACAATGAGATGACAGATGGAGTGTCCGCATATCGGTGTATTCCAAGCTAGTTGATCACCAGCTTTATGGATGCAGCCTTCGTGCGCGCCTTCAGCCACTCTTCGATCTGCTCCCTTTCTACCCGGCGCGGACGCCAGGCAAATTTTGCGTACGCCAGATAGACCGTATCGTAAGTCAGGCTGTCCTGGATATTGGATACGATGGATTCCACCACGCTCAGTTCGCGGATGTTCTTGTTGATGGCCTTTGCTTCCTGAGCGAGGTCCACGATCGGCATCTCCTTGGCCCGCATGCGCAGGATCTCTGCTTCCAGTAATTTGATCTGGGCGTCCTTGCCGCGCAGGGCTTCCTCATTCTTTTTGTAAAGTTCTTCAATGATGCCGGTGCGCATCTGCTGGTTCATCTGTTCGACGGTGGCAAGGTCTATGCCTTCTTCCGCCGTGTAGCCCTGACGAACGAGCAGGTTGGCATTCCCCAGGTGATACTCGGCCATCTTGGCTTCCACGCGCTGGATCTCTTCGGGAGGGACCGGCTGGCCGAACAGAGTGACCTCGATGCGGTTCTGCTCGTTGTCAAAATGGTAGTGCTTATTGATCACCTGGCAATTATCGAACTGCAGCTCGCGGCTGACGAACAGGTTCGCATTTTGTTCGAAGATGCTGCGCGTGACCACATTATAGGCCGTATAGATACTCGGAATAACGGTGAGAATGACCAGGATATAAATGTAGCGCTTAACCGTTCGCTCGCGTTTTTCGTCCACAAATTCTTTGGATTTGTAACCCAGCAGGCGAACGATCAGATAAGTGGAAAAGCTGATGAAAACGCTATTGATGAAGAAGAGGTAAAAGGCACCGAAGAAATAATTCCACTGCCCGGTAGCCAGACCGAAACCGGCCGTACATAGGGGCGGCATCAGGGCCGTGGCAATGGCTACTCCCGGAATGGCGTTGCTTTTCTCCTTCCGGCTACCGGCCACGATACCCGACAAACCGCCGAACAGGGCGATAAGGACGTCCCACAGGGTAGGGGTGGTCCGGGCCAGGAGCTCGGACTGCGCGTCGTTCAGCGGAGAGATCCAGAAGTAAAGTGCGGACGTAAGTACACTGATACCCGCAGCGATGGCGAGGTTGCGGAAGGCCTTAATGATCAGTTCGAAATCGTTGATGCCCACGCCCAGGCCGATCCCCATGATGGGACCCATCAGGGGGGAGATCAACATGGCCCCGATGATGACCGCCGGGCTGTTCACGTTCAGACCGACCGAAGCGACCATTATGGCAAAGATCAGGATCCAGAGGTTGGCTCCCCGGAAAACAACCCCTCTTTTAATATCCTCGATCGTCGCTTTTTCGGAAGCTTTATCTTCCTCCAGATTGAAACGATCCTTCAGGAAAATGCGCAAATATCTCAGCAGCGGTCCTAAGGTTACTTTTCTCTGGGTCATGTGTGGGAGTAGTTAGCATTCCAGTTGCCCGGCAACTCAAATGATGAAATAATTCCAAACATAAGGAAATCACTAGTTATTTGGCATACTATTTTTAAAAACCAGGGTCCGGTAGGGGAATGGGATCTCAATCCCTTCGGCATCAAAGCGTTCTTTAATGCTTTCCAGGAGATCACAGTGCATCTCAAAGCCCTTGGCTTGATCGCTGGCCCAGACCCAGGCCCGTAGATTGACGGAAGAATCACCGAAACTGACCACCCGCACCACAATTTCGTCTTTACCTTCAGCAATGGCTTCTTCGGTGCGATTGTCGATATGCAGCGGGTGCTTCATGGCCTCTTCCCGCAGGATCTCTTTCGCCCGTTTGAAATCGGAATCGTAACTGATACCGATCTCCACAAACCGACAGACCTTTTCGTCGGTCATGTCTGCATTCACAATGGTCTCATTACTGATCACCGAATTGGGAATAACGATGCGTTTATTCTGGAAATCCCGGATCACCGTATGGCGCAGGGTAATATCTTCCACGACACCCGACATGGTGTCTTTCACCGTGATCCGGTCGTTGATCCGGTAGGGTTTGAACAGGATGATGAACAGACCGCTGATCACATTGCTCAAGGCGTGCTGGGAGGCAAAACCAACCGCCACCGCCAGAATACCCGCACCGGCCAGCAGGGAGCCGGCTACGGCTTTCAGCGAATCGATCTGGAAGATCGCCATACCGATACCGATGGTGTAGATCACGGCGGTAACGGCGTGCCGCAGGAACTGGTAATTGGTGGGGTCGTTCTTCAGGATCAGCGAGGACTTCAGGATGAAGCGCCTGAAGACTCTGTTGAATACGTAAGAGACTATAAAAGTGATAATTATAATCCCGATCGCATAAACTATAGGTAAATATTCCGGATCCAGTTGCATAGGTTTCAATTTGGCGTAAAAATAAACGCGCCGACGAAAAATTGGTAAGTGCGGTGCGCTTTATTTTCATTTTTCTGTCCACCATGGCCATTCATTCATCGAAGATATGGGCCTTTTCGTCGGACTTGCCGATTTATCTGTAACATCTCCTTATGGCCACCCGTCTCCTCTACAAAATCAATCACACGAAATCTTAGACTGTAATTATGAAAAAGGAGATCACCCTACTGTATGTACTCTTGTTAGTTTTCACCCAACTGTCGGCACAATCCAACGGCAAAGCTATTGTGGACGGCTTCGTTCAGAACGAACGCTCGGAAGCGGTAGACTTTGCCAATGTGCTGCTCTTACAACCGTCGGACAGCAGCCTCATCAAGGGCGCCATCACCGACTCTACCGGTTACTTTGCATTTGAAGACCTGGCCAGCGGCCAGTACCTCATTCAGGCCAATCTGATCGGTTACAAACCGGTGTTCAGTGCCGTTATCGAATTGAATGCCGCCAACCCAAAATTTCGCCTGCCCACGCTGCAGTTGAATACCGACGCGGCGCAGTTGTCGGAAGTAGTCGTTTCCGCGCAGAAGCCGTTCATTGAATTGCGGGCGGACAAACTGGTCGTCAACGTGGAAAGTAGCCCCGTTGCGGCGGGTAACAATGCGCTGGAACTACTGTCCAAAGCGCCGGGGGTAGTGCTGGACCAGAACAACAACATCAGCCTGAAAGGTAAGCAGGGCGTACTGATCCTGATCAACGGCAAACAGAGTTATCTGTCGAACGAGGAAGTGGTGCGGATGCTGGAAAGCACCCCGGCGGATGCCATCGAGCGGATCGAGATCATGCTCAACCCCTCCGCCAAATACGATGCGTCCGGGAACGCCGGGATCATCAATATTCAGATGAAAAAAGATAAGAACCTCGGATTTAACGCCAACCTGCGGGTAGGCGGCGGGGTGGGATCTTTCCCCAAGGCCAACGGCGGACTGCGCTTCAACTATCGCCAGAAAGACTATAATCTCTATGGCAACTACGATTATTATTTCAACCGCAGTTTCCAGGACCTCGACATTGACCGGACGGTCCCTTACGACGGCGGACTGACTTCCTTCGACCAGTTCAACCACTCCATCCGGGAGTACGGCAGCCATCGGGTGCAACTGGGCTGGGACTGGTTCCTCGGAGAAAAAACGACCATCGGCGCCCTGTTTAACGGACGCTTCGGCACCTGGAAACAGAAAGGGAACAACTCCACCGCCATTTCGGGCCCCAGCCCCTGGGATTATTCCCTGATCGATGCCGGCAGTTACCACAAGGACAACTGGGATAACTATACTTACAACATCAATTTCAAGCACGCCTTTGACGATAATGGCAAGGAACTGACCGTGGATATTGACTACTCGGATTTTATCAATGGCAGCAATTCCGATTATTTCAATTATTTCCTCAACGACAATCAGGAAGAAGTTGCAGCGCCTAATCTGTTGCAGGCCAACAACTTCTCGGACGTGAGCATCAAGGCGGCCAAGGTGGATTATACCCAGCCGATCGGAGAAAAGACCAAGATCGAACTGGGAGCCAAGAGTAGTATCGTCAGCACGGACAACGGCATCGAATTCCAAAAACAGGAAGATGGTGACTGGGTGATCGACGACAGCCGCACCAACCAGTTCCAGTACGAAGAGACCATCCACGCGGCCTACGCCAATTTCAGTCACCAGTTCAAAGGGCTGATGCTGCAACTGGGCCTGCGTTCGGAATACACCATCTCGGACGGTATGTCCGTGACCCTGGACGAACGGGTGAAACGCGATTATCTGGATCTATTCCCGAGTGTGAGTCTGTCTCACTCCGTTGGTAAGGCCCACAATCTGAGCTACGCTTACAGTCGCCGGATCGACCGTCCTTCCTACCAGGATCTGAACCCCTTTATTTTCTTCCTGGATCAGTTCACCTTCGGAAAAGGTAATCCCTTCCTGCAACCGCAGTATACGGATTCCTACAGCATCAACTACAGCCTGAATAACCGCTTTGTCGCCAGCCTGAGTTACAGCCATACCAAAGACGCAATGACGGAGGTACTGGAACAGGATAACGAGAGCCAGGCTACGTTCCAGACTTACCGGAACCTGGCCAACTTCGACAACATCAGCCTGAACCTGTCGGCTCCCTTTACCCTCAGTGAATGGTATACGCTGCGACTCAGTGTGACCGGATACCAGAACAGCTACCGCTCGCCCTTTATGGACGGTGAACTGGACAGTGATCAGTTTTCCTACAATTTCTACGTAGCGAATAACTTCAACCTTCCGGGAGATTTTAAAGCGGAGCTTACGGGATATTACCAGTCGGCTTTCATCTACAGCATCTTCCAGGGACGTCCGCAGTACAGTATTGATTTCGGTCTGAATAAGACCATTCTGGACGGAAAGGGTAAGATCAGTCTGAACGTCAATGATATTTTCAATACCCGGCAGTTCGAGGCGCGTATCCGCCAGGCGGACCTGAACCTGGATCTTGTGAACAAGAATGAGAGCCGCCGGATCAATTTGACCTTCAACTACAGCTTCGGTAATTCGGAAGTGAAACCCGCACGCCGCCGTAACACGGCTACGGATGACGAGCAGTCACGGGTAAAGCAGAATTAAGCCACTAGTAAATAAACCAAAGGCCTGGATATTGCCATTATACCGGCACTATCCAGGCCCCAAAAAAGATAATTAGGTTTTGTGTGTGTATAGGTGAGTAATGAAGGGTGAAGGGATCTTCGGGATCCATTCACTAATCATTGCTCACCCCTTTTTTTTTGTAGCAATAGCAATTTCAATCACTCAAAATCAAGCGTAAAAGTCAAATTGAAGCAGCAAGCTGTCCTTTCCCATGCTATTGCAATTGATATTACGATTGAAAAAACGGGAATTATTCAGACGGAACTGCCCTAAGCTTAATGGGAAGCGTACGGTCCGGTTCGCGTCCCCGGCCGTGAATGATGATGGTATTTTCCCGCAGTTCCATCGTGGCGTAGGAATTTTCCTCGGTATCAACCATCCCTTTGAAAGTCAGGAAGTGAATGCCTTTATATTCCACGTAGCCGCCCGCGTGATTGTGCCCGTTCATCCAGGCCTTAACGCAGTCATACTGACTGATCAGCTCGACCACTTCCTCCGAGTTCCAGAGTACGTGATTATCCACCGGCAGGAGCGGGAAGTGGCAGAATAGAATAACCTTTTCTCCGGCCTTTTCCGCTTTTTGTAACTCCCCCTGCAGCCAGCTCATCTGGGCTTCACCCAGGGCACCGTTGTAGGTGGGCCGTCCCGGATACTGCGTATCGTAGATCTTTTTTGCCTCCTGGTGGGCGGTGCTTCCTTCCGGCCAGGCGTAGAGACTCACATCATTGCCATCCACAACGATAAATCGCCAATGGTCCATTTTTAGGGAAAAGTATCGGTCGGATAGTCCCAGGATCTTCGGAACGTCCGGTTTCAGCTCATCCGGGAACTCGAAATCGTGATTTCCGAGTACGAGCGTATGGGGCGCACGGGCGCTTTGCAGAATGGGCATCACGGTATTTACGCTCTCCATCCCTCCGATATCAATAAAATCACCCAGATGGAAAATATGGGAAAGTTCCAGCGTATTGAAATCTGCGATACAGGCCCGCAGTTTTTCCGGAGATAGCTGGTAATGCCGCACGCCGCGTGTAGGCGCATCGGCGTACTGACAATCGGCGATCATGCCCAGTTCCGGCACGGCACCCAGTGATCGGATCTTCCGGGCACCCGTACAGGAACTAAGCAGGATCGAAATGCCTATTGCTATGCAGCCGAGCCGGATCATCCACGGATGGATTTGATCAGGGCCAGGGCCGCTTCGGTATTTTTCTGCAGCAGTGCAAAATCCCGGCTTTTCAGGATGTCACTGCTGATCAGTTGGGAACCCATACCAACACAGGTAACGCCCGCATTGAACCAGCCTCTCAGGTTCGCTTCTTCGGGCGTAACGCCGCCGGTCGGCATAATGCTCAACCAGGGGCAGGGACCTTTGATCGCTTTTACAAAACCGGGGCCGTAGCTGGAACCCGGGAAGAGTTTGACCACTTCGCAACCCAGTTCGTGGGCGCGATTGATCTCCGACAGCGTACCGCATCCGGGAGACCACATGACTTTCCGGCGGTTGCAAACGGCCGCAATCTCATCCACCAGCATGGGGCTAACGATAAAATTAGCGCCCAACTGCAGATAGAGTGCCGCGGTACCGGCATCCACAATGGAGCCAACGCCCAGCATCATGCCCGGCAATTCCTTGAGCGCATACTTGTTCAGTTCGGCAAATACCTCGTGGGCGAAATCACCGCGATTGGTGAATTCCAGCAAACGGGCACCGCCATCGTAGCAGGCTTTCAGCACCTGCTTTCCCAGTTCTACGTCCGGGTGATAAAATAGAGGGACCATGCCGTTATCGGCCATGGTCTGTGCAACTTGTAATCTGGTATATTTTGCCATGTCTGTTTTTTGAAATAAGCAATGAGGAGTTGGGATTTGATGCGATATGCGTTACCAAAGCTTTTGCCGGCTCCGGCCTATCCCCAGATCCCAACATCGTTTCCCATTCTACCGGCTTACCCGGCCGCTGGCGTCTCCGCTCATCAGCTTGGATACCTCATCCACCGTTACCAGGTTGGCATCGCCGTAGATCGTGTGTTTCAGGCAGGAAGCCGCCACTGCGAAATCCAGTGCCTGCTGGTCGTCTTCCGGCCAGGTGATCAGGCCGTAGATCAGGCCGCCCATGAAACTGTCGCCGCCGCCTACGCGGTCCACGATGTGGGTGATCTGGTAAGTGCGGGATTCCAGGAGCTCTTTGCCGTTGTACAGTACGCCGGCCCAGGTATTGTGGGAGGCGCTGATCGAACCGCGCAGGGTAACGATCACTTTTTTCGCTCTCGGGAAGCGGGCCATCAGTTGCTTACCTACGGATACATAGGCCTGGGCATCGATGGTGTCGCCCTGGGTGACGTCCACCCCTTCCGGATGAATATCGAAGTGTTTTTCGGCATCTTCCTCATTACCCAGGATCACATCACAACCCTCTACCAGAGCCGGCATGACCTCATTGGGTTCTTTGCCGTATTTCCAGAGGTTTTTCCGGTAATTCAGGTCCGTAGATACGGTCACGCCGAGCCGGTTGGCGGCCTGGATGGCTTCGAGACAAACATCGGCAGCTGCCTGGGAAATAGCCGGAGTGATCCCCGTCCAGTGGAACCACTGGGCGTCCTGGAAAACCTCTTCCCAGTCGATACTCCCTTTGGAAATGGTGGAGATCGCAGAATGCGCGCGATCGTAGATCACTTTACTGCCGCGACTGACGGCACCCATTTCCAGGAAGTAAATACCCAGACGCTCTCCGCCGCGGGCAATATGTTGAGTGCCTACGCCGTACTTGCGCATGGCCATCAGCGCGCAGTCTCCGATGTCGTTCTTGGGTAGGCGGGTAACGAATTCAGTGGGGATGCCGTAATTGGCTAAAGAAACAGCTACGTTGCTTTCTCCTCCTCCGTACACCACGTCAAATACGTTTGCCTGGGAAAAGCGCTGGAATCCGGGAGGGGTCAAACGGAGCATAATTTCTCCGAAGGTTACAACTTTTTTCATAGGTATAGTTCAGTTAAATTTATCATGCAAGATAAGTGATGAATAAGGGCTTTCAACTGATCATTGAAGCCTGGTAAATGCGGGAACAAAGTACCGGTGCCCGTCTAAAAAGCACGATTCATTTTTTATCATTTACCATGCATCAATCACCAATCGGCACCATTTTAGCTTTGCTCGCCGAAACCGAAATAGTTTTTGGCATTGTAGTAGGAAATATCGCTGATGATCTTGCCGATCCAGGCCGTATCATTGGGCAATAATCCGTTTTCCACGTCGCGGCCGAACATATCGCACAACAGTCGGCGGAAGTATTCGTGACGGGGGAAGGATAGGAAGCTCCGGCTATCCGTCAGCATACCGACGAAGCGACTGAGCAGTCCCATATTGGAGAGGGCGTTCATTTGTTTTTCCATGCCGTCGAGTTGATCGAGGAACCACCAGGCCGATCCGAACTGCATCTTACCCGCAACGGTACCGTCATTGTAGTTACCGATCATGGTAGCCATTACTTCGTTATCCCGTGGGTTGAGATTGTACAGGATGGTTTTTGCCAGTTGGTCGTTGGCATCGAGATTGTTCAGGAAGCGGGAAAGCGACCGGGCCTGACTGAAATCGCCGATACTGTCGAAGCCGGTATCCGGGCCCAGTTCCGCCAGCATGCGGCGGTTGTTGTTGCGCAGGGCACCGAGATGGTACTGCTGGGTCCAGCCGAGGCTGTGGTACAGGCGTCCCAGTTCGAACAGGACGGCCGACTGGAAAAGCAGGGCTTCACCGTCGAACAGTTTTTCGCCGCTGAGTCTTCTTTTGAGGATGGCATCCAGATCGGCCTCGCTGTAGTCGGCAGCGTAGATCTGTTCCAGGCCGTGATCCGCCAGGCGGCAGCCGCGGTTGTGGAAGTATTCCGCGCGTTTGGCCAGTGCGGCTACCAGTCCGGCAAAACTTTCGGTATCCACATTGGTCAGATCGCTGAGTTTGCGAATATAGTCCGGAAAGATATCCGCCTGGATCAGAATGGCTTTATCCGGCCGGAAGGCGGGGATCACCATGACGGGGCAGTTATCCTCCTTGATCGCCGCGTGCTCGGACAGGTCGTCCAGCGGGTCGTCCGTGGTACAAACGATCTCCACTTTCATCATGCCGAGCAGACTGCGGACGCTGTAGTCCGGGGAATTCAACAAGGTTGAACAATGATCGTAGATCGCTTTGGCGGAGTTTCCGTCCAGGAGCTCATCCACGCCGAAATAGCGTTTTAATTCCAGGTGCGTCCAATGGTACAAAGGATTCCGCATGGTGTAGGGAACGGTTTCCGCCCATTTCTGGAATTTTTCCTCGTCGCTGGCCGATCCGGTGATGAATTTTTCCGAAATGCCGTTCGTACGCATGGCCCGCCATTTGTAGTGGTCTCCGTTCAACCATACGCTGGTGATATTGGAAAACTGCTTATCGCTGGCAATCTCATCGGGAGGGAGATGGCAGTGATAATCGATGATAGGAAGATCGGCAGCGTAGTTATGGTATAGCTCTCTTGCCGTCTCGTTAGACAGCAAAAAGTTTTCGTTCAGAAACGTATCGACTTGTGAGTCAACTTGGGTCTGGTGTGGCATAACATTTTTTTTCAAAAGACGCAGGCGTTCTGGTTTACCCTTATCTCTTTAGATGAATGAAAAGAACTGAGGAATTAGTAAGCTCGCCAGGATCCAGAACAAAAGGTTTAGAAAGATCCCGACTTTCAGAAAATCGCGAAATTTATATTGTCCGGCGCTGTAGACCATGGTATTGGTCTGGTAGCCGATCGGAGTTGAAAAGCTCGAAGAGGCCGCAAAAGTGACCGCCATCAGAAAGGGGGTAGGCTGGACGTCCATATTTTCCGCCGCCGTGATGGCGATGGGAGCCAGCAGGGCCGCCGTAGCGTTATTGGACATGATCTCGGTGAGCAGGGAAGTGGTCAGATACAGACCCGATAGTACCGCTATCGGCCCCCATTGCCCGAGATGATCGACCATACCGTTGGCTATGGTTTTGTCCAGGCCGCTGTTGTGCATGGCAATACCCAGACTGAGTGCACCCGCCAGCAAGAAGATGATCTTCCAGTTGATGGCTTCGTACACCTCTTTCATATTGAGGGTCTTGCTCAACACCAGGGCGATCACACCCAGCATCGTACCGGTCATGATCGATACCCAACCGGCGGTAGCCGAAATGATCACGGCAAAAATAATACCAAGTACCATATAAAAGCGCTTCTCGTGGAAATCGGTCAAATAGTCTTCGGACAAAAGTACAAAAGGTGCATCCTGTTCGGCTTCCAATTTCTTTAATTCCTTGACATAGTGCTTTTTGACTTCCGCCAGGATCACATCGCCGGCTTTCAGTTCCAGTTTGTAGAGCTGTTCGTGCAGGATCTCCTCGCGGTGGCGGATGGCCAGCGGGATGGCACGGAACCGGCGGCGAAAATCGAGTTCCCGCAGGGTTTTCCGGTCAAATTCGGAATTGGCGGTGATCACCAGTTCAACGAGGGCCGAATTGTCTCCGTTGAGCTGTTCGTCCGCCATCTTCATCGGGGAACTGATCTGGATCTTGGCCCGGTCCTTGAGGTTTTTGATCTTGTCCACGTTGCACCGGATCTTCAGGATATCGCCGGCCTGCAGCCGGAAGTCACCGGCTGGGAGCGTAAAGATGCTTCCCGAGCGGCGCACCTGGATGATATCCATTTCCAGTTCCTGTACCAGTGGCGAATCCATGATCCTTTTCCCGACGGATACCGCACCGGATAAGAGTTCGATCTCGGTCAGGTAATCGCGCATGCCGAATTTTTCCTTCAGGTCGCCTTCCTGCCGGCGATCGGGTAGCAGCCGCAGACCGATACAGGCCATAAAGATGATACCGGCCGCCAGCAGGATCAGCCCGACCGGGGCCATCTGAAAGACGGTAAAAGCCGGCAGCCCCTGGTTTTCGGCGATCCCGCTGACCAGCATATTCGTAGACGTACCGATCAGGGTACAGGTGCCACCAAAAATAGAGGCGAAAGAGAGCGGGATCAGTAATTTGGTCGGAGAGACGCCCGAGGCGTGGGCGATCTGAATCACCACCGGAATAAAGACGGCAACCACCGGCGTATTATTCACAAACGCGGAAATGACCGCGATCAGCAGCATCATGATCATCACGCCCAGCCGGTAGTGGTAGCGGAAAATACCCGAAAGCCGGTGCGCGAGAAACTGCAGGGCTCCGGTCTTTAGCAGGGCGGCACTGAGTACAAACATAAAAGCCACCGTGAGCGTAGCGCTGTTGCTAAAACCGGAAACCCCCTCTTCGGGGCTGACCACTCCCAAAAGGATCAGGAGGGTCATGATCAGCATAGCGACGAGGTCGATGGATAACCACTCGGTAGCAAAAAGAATAATGGCAATAGTGATCACTCCCAGTGTTGCAATCGCTTCGTATCCCATTCGTGTGATGGTTGGTGGTTTCGTGGCTATCTGATCAGGACAATTCCTTGGCGTACAAAGTGGGGCAAAGGTAATATTACCCTACAAATTTTTTAGCCAGGATAAAATTTCTCTTTTCAGGCTGTCATCTGCATGACCCCAGGATGCCGCCTCCAGGTGAGTGCCGGTCTCAGAAGAAACAAACTGTATTTTTTCCGGTTGAATGCCTTCAAATGTTTCGACGAAGGTGACGGCGCTTTGGTAGGGGACCATCCCGTCGCACTCCCCGTGTACACAGAATACGGGCGTATCGGGATTATGTTTCCGGATATGTTCCAGCGGATTGGCAAGGCGGAACTGTTCACTGCCCTTACTGCCCGCAAAAGCACGGAGAACCAGGTTGTCCTGCATGTGGTCCAGATTGAGGGGCGCACCGAGGGCCAGCAGGCCGGCAAAGATCCGTGGGGAAACCGATATTTGAGTAAGTTGCTGGTGATCAAAACAGAGCAGGGCGGCCAGATTCCCACCGGCGGACATACCTCCCAGCACGATCTGCTGTTCGTCCCTGCCGGTCCCTTCCCGGAGTTCCAGCACCCGGAGCAGGATCTGGTTGAGGTCTTCCCGCATATCGAAGTAATTGTAGTAGGGCGTGCGGCGCAGGGAGGGGAGAATTACCGGATATCCGGCATCATGAAAGCTTTTGATACTGGCTTTAAATTGTTCGGGTTTACCGAATTTCCAGCCGCCGCCGTGAAAGTAAACAATGATCTTATCGGTCGGTGGAGCCTGATCGGGCGGAGGTACGTAGAGCAGGTATTGCCGGAAGTGCCGGCCGTAGCGGATCTTTTCGGATTGCATGCCACTGGTATCAATTCGCGACAATCTTAGCCAAAATTTTGGCAGGTGGAGAATTTCGTGCAGAACGTTGCCTCTGGGCAAAAGCGAAAGACCCAGCGGAAGCGTTAAAATGATGGAAATCAATAGGAATGACCCTGACATCTGATTGGTTTAATTGCGGACTTTTTTGATAGTAAATACGGTTATTTTACTATATTATGAAAAAATTCTATCATTTTCGTGTGGGTTAAAGACAGCGTTCTGATTACCCGAAACGTTTATATGGCGATTAAGGATTTATTCACATTTACTATAACCTCAGTAAAGATTAATTGGTTTTTAGTTGGTTTTGTTTGTTAGTAAGGAAGGGTGTAGCTGGTCTGCACCCTTTGCTTTTTTTACCCCTTTCGGTTTCTCTTTCTAAATAATTTATTTCCTCAATTAGGATCTTTCCAGCTGTGTCGCCGGCCGGGAAAGCAGGCTGATACCGATGATGGGCAGCGATAGAATGATCGGTACCATGTAGATATAACCAAAGGGGATCTGGATGAAGTTGTAAAAAATGACCAGGTAAATCTTAAAAGAACCCAGCAGAAAGATCCGATAATCCATCTCTTCTTTCTTCAGCCAGAAAAACACTCCGGATAACAATACGATACCGAGACTTACCGCCGCGTGAAACTGCCGGTAGGCATTAACTTTCTCCACCAGGGTGCCACTCAGGTGTTCGTAAAACCACCAGCCAAATCCCAGGCCTTTATACAGGGCAAAAGGCCGTTCGTCGGGCTGCTGCCAGGGCTGGAGTTCCCAGGATGCAAAAGCGGCCGTGGTGTGGTAATCGTAGCCCTGTTGGAAGATGGTCCAGTCCTGACTTAAAAATGGCAGGCCGTAGATGATCGCCACCCCCAGCCCCAGTAATCCGGCTATAAGGAATGCATTTTTTCGGGGCTCCCGGATGAGTACCACCACCAGAAAAAGCGGGATCCATAGCACCAGCGCGTACCTGGAAAGCAGACACAACAGCATACTGACCGCCCGCAGCCAATTGGACCTGGACATTAGGGCCAGACTCAGGAATAAGTAAAATCCCACCACCTGCGTCTCGACGGCGTAACTGAACATGCCTTCGTGATCCCACACAATTAAAGCGATCAGAAAAATAAAGGGTAGCGCCGTGAGGAATAAGGCGCTTAGAAGGTCTGTGCTTCTTCGAACGAAGTAATAACTGCAGGCCGCAAAGGAAGCAGCCAGTACGAAAAAGGCGAACCAGCGGTAGTCGAGGCCGAGCAGGTCCGGAATGATAAAGGGCATCCAGGTAAGCGGCAGATAAGTGGGGAAGAGGTGATGATTAAAACCCCAATCGTCCGCATAGATCCAGCGGTAGGGAAATTCTCCGGATAGAAACCGGTCAACGAGGATGCCGATCTGCGGGATTACGTCGGAGCCGTCCGTAACCGTATAGAAATCTTCAATGACGAACTGATCGAATTCCTTTTGGATCAGTATGGCCGCGATCACAAAACCGATCAGGAAAGTAGCGGATAGCAGAATCTTTTGCCATCCGGGCCGCCCGCCGGGAGATAGCGAAGGTAAAGCATATTTTTTTCCGTAGAACAGGTACAGAAAAGCAAAACCTACCGCCAGACCGCTCAGTAACATCAAAAAGGAGCTGGTGTACGCATCAAAGGTACCTTTCAGGAAACTCAACATGCCCAGTTCCACCAAAGCACTAACGACAATAAACAGTTGGGCAAGGCGGAGCTTACCCGATTCTCCGGCCAAAGAGGTTTTTAAGCCGGAAGCCAGCCTGGATACTAGCGTTCGCCAGTTCATAGAGCGTAATTTATGTTGCCTGAATCATGGTCCGATTAAAAACCGGATCGGAAGAAGATCAGCTTTTGGTATTGCGCAGCCAAAATTATCAATTTTTTCGAATGTCGGATCAACTTCCCCGGATCATACCGCTTGACTTTTTGTTCTGAATATTCTACATTTGTAGAAATAAATCGAATGTTATAGAAATGGAGTTATCCAAAGCCGAAAAAAAATTGATGCAACTGCTCTGGAAAATGAAGCGGGCTTATATGAAAGATATCCTCGAAGCCTACCCGGAACCGAAACCGGCTCCCACTACTGTGGCCACCCTGTTGAAGCGAATGACCGATAAGGGATTTATCAGCTACGAAAAGCGGGGGAGTGTCCGGGAATATTATCCGCTGGTGAATAAAGCAGTCTATTTCAAAAAGCAACTGGGGGAGATGATCAGCAATTACTTCGATGGTTCTCCCACGGAGTTCGCTTCTTTTTTTGCCGAATCCGCCGAAATGTCCCAGAAAGAACTGGAGACGCTCCGGGAGATCATTGACCAGCAGTTGAAAAACCGGGAGGAATGATCGGCTACGTACTGGAATTTACGGTCTGCCTGCTGGTGCTTTGGACGGTATACCGGCTGGTACTGTATCCGTTATCCAGCTTTGGGTTCAATCGTTTCTTCCTGCTGGGGAGCCTGCTGGCCGCACTGATCATCCCTTTCGTTGACCTGGAATTTCAAATACCGGCCACCGCAACCGGTCTGGGAGCTACAAATTTAATGGAGCATTATTCCGTACCAAATCTCGATCCGGTAGAAGCTTCCGTCGCCGGAGAATCGCCATTCCTACTACTCGTGATCGGCATCTACCTGGCGGTGGTTATCGTAAGGCTAATCCGTTTGGGAAAGAGTGTTTGGGGGCTGTTGGGATTGGTGCGCAGCAATCCCAATCTATCCCTGCCCGGAGGCACGCTGGTACTGTTGGATACTCCGGTCAGCCCTTATTCTTTCCTAGGATACATATTCGTCAACCGGCAGCAATACCGGTCCGGACAGCTGGGAGCAGAAATTCTGGAGCACGAACGGAGCCACCTGCGCCAGCGACACTCCTGGGATATCATTTTCATTGAAATCCTGATCGCTTTTTTCTGGTGGCAGCCTCTGCTGTACCTGTACCGGAAAGCGCTAAAAATAAACCACGAATTCCTGGCGGATCAACATACGCTGGTCAAATATCCGGACCGGCATCACTAC
Source organism: Flavilitoribacter nigricans DSM 23189 = NBRC 102662 (assembly GCF_002646595.1). Classification (GTDB taxonomy): domain Bacteria; phylum Bacteroidota; class Bacteroidia; order Chitinophagales; family Saprospiraceae; genus Flavilitoribacter; species Flavilitoribacter nigricans. The sequence continues at coordinate 35,209 of NZ_PDUD01000029.1, read as the reverse complement.
CAGCGACTGTTGCTGGGACAAATAGGTGGTCAACAACCGGAAAGCGTGGTGAGTGCCTTAAATTTTTCTTTAACCAAAAAACGACTCCTGATGATGTACCGAAATGACCCTAAGTGGCGTATTCTGGCCGGGAAATCCCTGGCCGTAACGACCCTGTTGCTTTTATTTTTGGGCCTGAGTGTAAGCGTGCATGCGCAGCAAAAAGATACGACTAAACCACCGCCTCCACCACCGGTCGAGTCGGAGCGATCTCAGGTCGGCAATGAAGCCGCTCTGCCCGAACCGCCGCCACCACCACCCAATCATAGCTTCAAAAAAAATCCGCCTACCGATGCCCAGCTCCGGGAATGGACCGACCCGAAAAAATACGGTGTATGGCTGGATGGTGCCCGTATCGACAATAGCCGTCTGGAAAATATGAAGTCGGAAGAAGTCGCAGTATATCTGCAGAGCCGCCTGCTAAAAAACGCCAGGAATTACGGGAAGCATGTTTTTCAGGTCAATCTGTATTCTACGGAGTATTATGAGGCAAAACTTAAAAATTTTAAGCCCGGAAGAAAACCCGGCCCGGAGGGGTAGGCGGTTCAGTTATACCATCTTTCCAATCACAATGTCAATCTCAATTGCAAGATCAAGGTAGAGGCAGCTTTATACGCATCGTTCACCTTTTGCCTGATTTTGGCCATTGAATTTGCCATTGCGATTGAAATTGCAATTTTTATTTTCCTGGCATAAGTGCAGCCGGCCGCTCATCAAAACTGCTTGAGAATGCGTTTGACCGAGGGCAGATAGCTGGTGCCGAACATATTGAGGTGTACCAGCAGGTAGTAGAGCTGTCCGAGGGGCAGCCGGTCCTCCCAGCCGCTATCCAGCGGATAGCTCTCCTGGTAAGCACGGTAGAATTCCTCCGGGAAGCCGCCGAAAAGGCGGGTCATGGCGAGGTCCATTTCGCGGTGACTGTAAGCAACGGACGGGTCGATCAGTACGGCCTGTCCGTTGGTATGTACGAGGTAATTTCCGCTCCATAGGTCGCCGTGGATCAGTGCCGGCGGTTCGGTAGGGTAGAGGTCCCCGAGTTGTTTACAAAGTCGTTCCAGGTACTGCATATCCTTCAGGTCCAGCAGAGTCTGTTCGTAGGCCATTTTGCCCTGGGGAAGCAGTCTTTCGTGGGTATAAAAACCGGGCCAGTCATCGTGTGCCCCGTTGGATTGGGGTAGCCGTCCGATAAAATTGGCGTGATCGAGCCCGAATTGATCGTTGCTTTGCCGGTGGAGTTTGGCCAGGCCCCGGCCGAATGCCGGCCAGAAACCGCTAAGCGGAGTGCCGGTCTGTATGTATTCCAAAAGCAGGAAAGCAGCCTCCCCGGCCGGTTCGCAGGCAATGAAATCCGGGATAAGGATCTCTGCGGGGGCGGCGGAGCGCAGCATCTCCAGACCTCTGGCTTCCGCCTGGAACATGGGGTAGGCCTGCGGGCCTTCGTTGATCTTGACAAAAAATTGCTGCCCGTCCTGAACGGTGATCAGGCGGGCATCATTGATATCTCCGCCGCTGACGGGACTCACCTCGATCAGGCTTTGTCCGAGTTGGGCTTCGATTTTATTGGTAACCACTTCGGATAGATAATACAAATCTAGATCCGGTTCTGGTTGATCAACTCCAGCAATTCTTCCCGGTAGTTCTTACCGATGGGCAGATGCTTGGCTTTTCCTTTTTCGAGTACCTCGATCATGTTCCCGACCACGGCGTTGATCTTTTCCACGTTCACGATATAGGAACGGTGGATGCGTTTGAAGATCTCGCTCGGCAGCTTTTCTTCCAGTGATTTCATCGTTTGCAGGGTGATCACCCGGCTGTCCTCCATCCGGATGATCACGTAATCCTTCAGGCCTTCGATGTAGATGATATCATTGAAACGAACCTTAACCAGCTTCTTATCCGCTTTCACGAAGAAGTAATCCGGGCCGATCTCATCGGTGGATCCTCCTTTGGCCGATCCGTCGTCTTTGCGTTGTAGTTCTATTTGTTCGATCGCCTTATTGACAGCCTTCATAAAGCGGTCAACCGAGATCGGTTTGAGCAGGTAATCGATGGCGTTGAGTTCAAAACCTTCGATCGCGTAGTTCGGGTAAGCGGTAGTAAACACCACCAGCGGTGGTTTAGTGAGCGTTTTCAGAAAATCGATCCCCGTGAGCTGTGGCATCTGAATGTCGAGGAACATGAGGTCGATATCGTTTTCTTTGAGCGCTTCATTTGCTTCGAAAGCATTGCTGCATTTGGCGATCAGATTGAGATCCGGCACTTTTTCCACGTAAGTTTCCAGCACATCCTGAGCCAAGGGTTCGTCATCGACGATAATTACATTTATCATATGTGTGTGTTTAGTATATCCGACCTCCGGTCGGTTATCGGTAGCGGCGGTAAGCCGGCTTTTTGGTATTTTCATCCGACCGGAAGCCGGATTTACATGAGTTTAATTTTCAAATGTACGGCGTAGGCATGGGGCATATCTTCTATTTTCAATTCATAATTGTCGGGGTACAGCAGGTTGAGTCGCCGGTGAATATTGACCAGGCCGATCCCCCCGCTACGCCGGTTGGGGTCCCGTACCGGTGGCGTTTCCGGTTTACTGTTCTCGATATAAAAATCTACGCACTGTTCCTTTACCGATAGTTTAATGTTAACAAAGCCTTTCGTGATGTGGTTGCTTAGGCCGTGTTTAAAGCTATTCTCCAGAAACGGAATAAACATCAGCGGTGCGATCTCCTGATCGCTGACCTGGCCTTCTACCATAAAATTGATCTCAATATTCTTACCCTGACGCAATTGTTCCAGGTCGAGATAATTCCGTATGTAATTTACTTCTTTTCTCAGAGGTACGCGCTTTTCGTTGCATTCGTAAAGCATGTATCGCATCATTTCGGACAACTTGATCACGATCTCCGGCGCCTGATCCGACTTTTTAAGCGTCAGCGCGTAGAGGTTGTTCAGGGTGTTGAACAAAAAATGCGGATTGATCTGCGATTTCAGGAACCTCAGCTCCGATTGCATGGTTTGTGTTTCCAGTTCCTGCATCTCCCGCAAATGCTGGGCCCAGTCCTTCACGATCTTGACGATGGTGGACGCCCCGACGATAAAGAAGGTGAACAGAAAATGGAGGTTCTGATCCTCGATCAGGTCGGCCTGTAGGGACGGCTGATCGCCGAATTTGAAATAAAAGACGATCACCTTGAGCGGGGTCACAATGATGGCGAACAGTACCAGCAGCACGCCGTAGGTCAGGAATTTTTTTCGCGTCAGGTAGTTCGGGATCAGGTAAAACAGATTGAAATAAACGATCAGCGCGTAAAAAAATACGTTGATGATCTGATTGCTCAGGGAGAACCAAAAACCATCCAGTACAGACTCCCGCAGAGTAAGTATCATTAAAAGCGTCAGCCAGAAAAGTGAATGATAAACAACCCTTTGGGTCAGCCATTCGTACAGTCTGGCTCTGATATCCACGCGCGCAATCGTATTCATAATCATCGCTGAACTCCGATATTCCATAAAAAGCAGTTTTCGGCACCTTTAATTTTATGCGCCCGGAGAAAATTCGATCCGGATACTGGAAGGATCGAAATATTCCGAAGCCCACAAAATGCGGTGTATTGTATTGCGAAAAGCTGCGATCGGTAAAATAATTTTCGTGGTCTTAAAAGTACAAAATATTAGATTAATGCTAGGAAATACCCGAAAAATGGAGCCTGGGGTACAAACATTGAAGCGGATGAGAAATCTTTGTACTTTTGCGCCGACAAAAATGAAAATCTGGCTATGGTGTACTTAACCCGGCGCGAGCGATTCAACGCTGCGCACAAGCTTTGGGTTGATCAATGGTCCGAGGAGCAGAATCTGGCTACCTTCGGCAAATGTGCCAACAAGAACTGGCACGGGCACAACTACTGGCTTTACGTAACGGTAAAGGGCCGGCCCGATCCGGTTACCGGCTTTATTATAGACGTCAAGAAGCTGAGCCGCCTGATCAAGGAAAGTATTGTGGATAAGGTGGATCACTGCAACCTCAATATGGATGTACCCTTCATTCCGAAAGGTATGCAGCCCACTACGGAAAACCTAGTGATCCTGTTCTGGCAGCAACTGGAACCGCTCCTGGAGGAGTGCGAGCTGCACAGTATCAAGCTCTATGAAACCGAAAATATTTACGCTGAATATTTTGGCCCCTAAGTCCGCCGGGCTACGAATCGGTAAAATTTTTCAACCCTTACCGCCAATTTGTGTTTCTATTGGGTGCACGATGTATTGAACCCAATAATTTTACGGTGTTATGGTAATGAATGAATTAGAGAAATCTCAATTAGAAGCATTAGAGGAGCTAAAGGAGCATTATGAAGGCGTTTTGACCCTGGTTGGAGAAGATCCGGATCGGGAGGGACTGGTTAAAACGCCCGAGCGAGCTGCTAAAGCAATGCAATTCCTGACGGCCGGTTACGAGCAGGACGGCGAAGCTATTCTGCGTTCGGCCATGTTTAAGGAAGACTATAGCGAAATGGTACTGGTAAAGGATATCGAACTGTATTCTTTGTGCGAACATCACATGTTGCCTTTCTTTGGAAAAGCGCATGTTGCCTATATCCCCAACGGGCATATCGTGGGTTTGAGCAAGATCCCCCGGGTGATCGATGTATTCGCGCGCCGGCTGCAGGTACAGGAACGACTGACGGACCAGATCCTCCAGTGTATCCACCAAACCCTGCAACCCCTGGGAGTAGCCGTGGTGATCGAAGCCCGCCACATGTGTATGATGATGCGTGGTGTTCAGAAACAAAATTCGGTGACTACCACATCCGCCTTTACCGGAGAATTCAAGAATTCGGAAACCCGCTCCGAGTTCCTCACGCTGATCGGCAGCAAACTGCATTAATGGCCTGCCTGGCGTAAGTACAACTGAAAATTAACTGCAATATACTTTTAGGAACGTAGAGGCAAATGTATTTTTGCCTCTACTTTTTATTTAAGAAACTGGATATAAACATGAAAGCATACGTATTTCCGGGGCAGGGAGCCCAATTCGAAGGCATGGGAAAAGATCTCTACGAACAATCGGCAACCGCCCGCGATCTGTTCGATCAGGCTAATGAGATCCTGGGGCACTCCATCACCGATGTGATGTTTGAAGGCAGTGCCGAGGATCTGAAGGAAACCAAGATCACTCAACCCGCAATTTTCCTGCACTCCATTATTACCGCCATGGTGGCCGGTGATAATTTCGCTCCGGAAGCCGTAGCTGGACATTCGCTCGGCGAGTTTTCCGCACTGGTTGCCGCCGGGGCCCTGGACTTCGCCGACGGCCTCCGACTGGTACAACAGCGTGCACTGGCCATGCAGAGTGCCTGCGATCAGGTGCCGGGCACCATGGCGGCTATCCTGGGCCAGAGCGATGAAGATGTAGAGGATGCCTGCGCCAAAGCGGGTGATCTGGTTATTCCGGCCAACTACAATAGTCCGGGGCAACTCGTGATCTCGGGTACCGTAGCCGGAGTACAGGCCGTGGTGGATTATTTTGCCGAGCAGGGCGCCCGTGCGATCCTGCTGCCGGTGGGAGGCGCATTCCACTCCCCCCTGATGCAACCCGCCCAGGACCAACTGAAAGATGCGATCGAAAAAACGAATTTCGGTAGCCCGAAGTGCCCGGTCTATCAGAATATTACCGCGGCCCCGGAAACCGATCCGGAGCGAATTCAGGAGAACCTGATCAAGCAGCTTACCGGCCCGGTTCGCTGGACCCAGACCATGCAACGTATGCTGGCCGACGGCGTGACGGAATTTATTGAAGTTGGGGGAACCGGCAAAGTACTTCAGGGGTTAGTAAAGAAAATTGATCGCCGTTTTCCAACCTCTAAGTTGGAAGTCTTATAGGGATTCGGTATTTTGTTGTTACCCGAAAATTATTGGAAGACGCTCATATGAAAGAGAATTTGCATGATTGAAAAAGGAATTGAAAATGGTAAGGTTTTACTGGCCGAACCTTTTATGTTAGATCCCAATTTCCGTAGATCGGCGGTTCTGCTGTGTGAACACAACGAAGAGGGGAGTGTGGGCTTCATCATGAACAAACCGCTCCGGATGCGTATCGATGAACTCATCGAAGATTTTCCGGAATTCGATTCGGAAGTGTTCTTCGGCGGGCCGGTCCAGACGGATACCATCCATTATGTACACAATGTGGGAGAAATGCTGGACGAGAGCCGGTACGTGGTAGACGGGGTATACTGGGGAGGTGACTTCAGCAAATTAAAGTTTCTGATCTCTTCCAAACTTATTCAGCCCGAGAATATCCGTTTTTTTGTCGGCTATTCCGGCTGGTCGGAAGGCCAGCTTGCCGATGAGATGAACCTCGGCTCCTGGGTTTCCGCCAATATGGACGCCAATTATCTGTTTAAATCGATCCCTTCCCGCCTCTGGGAACAGGTGATGTACAATAAGGGAGATGTATATACGGTCATCTCCCAGGTACCGGAAGATTTTAGCTGGAACTAACCGCCGGACGCTGGTCCCCGGCTACCGTCATTTTCCGTAAAAATATAAGTGGCTATCCGAAAGTGTTTCGGGTAGCCACTTTCAATTTAAGCGGGCAATTGGTGAACGAGCCCCCCCCGAAATGGTGTTCAAGATAAAAACACAGTGCAGGTTGCCGGGACGAGCATTCTGGATATTTTCCAAATTCTAAGTGTATATTTGGATAAGATTATAACTTGAACTATTTTATTTCGAATTAACCAAACTTTACAAAAAATGAATAAGCAGCTAACCCTATTTTTGGCCCTGGGCATGTTCTTTTGGATGATCCAGAGCTGTGCAACCAGTTCCAAAACGGCCAGTATGGAAAAATTTGAGTACACCGCAGCCGTTAACAGTATCGTTCAGGATAAATGCTACGGATGCCATAGTGCCGACGGCCGTTCGGACAAGGCGAAGCAAGCTCTGATGTGGGATAATGTCCCGACGATGACCGCTGATGAGCAGGCACACATTCTGGATGAGATCATGGAGGTGACCTCCGAACGCAAAATGCCGCCTTCCCGCTTCGTGGAAAGCCGTCCTGAAAAAGCCCTGACGGATGAGGAGATCGCCACCTTCCAAAAGTGGGCGAAAGATATGATGGCCGTCGTGGAGAAAAGTAAGTAACTCCCGGAAACGGTCAGCTTTAAAAAGGCAGAAGATCTGATGGACCAGTGCCGTCAGATCTTCTGCCTTTTTTTATGGATACTGCTAAAGTTTAGGGTTGTCCCGCCACCGGGTTGCCCGCTGCTTCTGCCACCTGTTCTGCTTTTTTCTTTACGGCAACTGCAGGCTGATCGATGCTGTTCAGCATGGACAGATAACCGTCTTTCAGCACGTTGAATTCCGGCATCAGCTCATCCGGTAACGGATTAGCCGGCGGGAAGGTCATGTTCAGGTGATTCACCTGTTTGCCGTTTTTCCAGAAGCGGAAACAAACGTGCGGGCCGGTCGCCAGACCGGTAGAACCCACATAACCGATAACCTGTCCCTGCTTGACGTGGGCGCCCGGGTGAATACCCTTGGCGAAACGCTGCATGTGCAGGTATTGGGTCTGATACGTATCGTCGTGCTTGATCTTTACGAAATTGCCGTTCCCCTTGGTGTAGCTGGACTGGAGGATCACGCCGTTACCCACCGCCAGGATCTCCGTACCGTAGGGCGCCGCGTAATCCGTACCGTAGTGCGGCCGGCGGTATTTCAGGATCGGATGCAGGCGATTCAGGTTGTAGTAGGAAGAAATGCGCGAAGCCCGGACGGGAGCTTTCAGGAAAGATCCCTTCATGGGGTGCCCTTCCAGGTCGTAATAGCCCTCGTTTTTGGCGCCGTCGTCATAATAGATGGCGTAGAATTCATTTTCTCCCGTTTTGTAGAGTGCGGCCTCCACGCGACCAATACCTACTTCCTGGTCCTCAATAAAGCGCTGCTCGTAAACGAGTTTGAACTCGTCTCCGGCCTGCAATCTTGTGAAATCCAGGCTCCACTGCAGGGCGTCCTCCATTTTGTCGGCCAGTGCCGGGCTCAGGTTCTGATCCGACATGGTTTTCCAGAGCGACCCGCCCTGGGGGATCTTACCGGAAGCGGTCCGGATCTCGGTGGTGATCTCCCGTTCTACCTTTTCTACCTGGAGACTGTCCTGCAGGTGGAATACGATGTACTCGTAGGCATTGGGTTCGTAAATGAAGTAGTCGGCCCGCTGGGTACTGTCTTTCGTAAGTACCGTGTAGGGCTTCCCGGCCTGAAAACGGCGAACGTCAAAGGTTCCTTTGGCGTTCCGTACCAATTGCTCGATAGACGGGTAGTCAATGTTAAATTTCAGCAGAATATCTCCGAGGAAAGAGCCATTCGTGATCTGGCTTTCAAAAACCTGGAAAGTATCTAGCGCAAATCCATAGCGTTCGTTCGGAACGACAATGGGGAGTGCGTGTAATTCAGATAGTGATTTGACCTCCTGCGGTGCCTTGGCCCGGAAGGAAGTGGTCGTCATGTAATAAGCGCCGGCTGCGAGTGTAAGTCCTATTAAGGAAAAAATATACCCTTTGAACAGCTGTTTTTTCGTTAGGCGACTGAATGTGTTGCGAATCGATGGTAATTCCACTATTTAACCAATTTGGGTTAACCAATCCTGTTTCAAGTGAAAACAAGTAATCTTTAAATGTTCTGAGGGATTATACTGAGAGATATGGCCCTGGTAACTAATAATTTATAAATACGTCAACTAAATCTATGTATTGATACTAATCTGTTAAAAATAATCGAAAAATACTATGAAATTTATTACCGGGCAGCACAAATATAATTGTCGAATTGGAATACACCTAATTATTTACTCGATTCTTTCCTATTTTTGCCCCAAACTGATACCATAGGCCAATGAGCAAAACGATGAAATATGACCTGCGCGGCGTTTCGGCAACCAAGGATGAAGTGCACGCAGCCATCAAAGATCTGGATAAGGGATTGTACCCGAAAGCATTTTGCAAGATCATTCCCGACGCCGTCGGGGGCGATGCCGAATACTGCAATATCATGCACGCCGATACTGCGGGTACCAAAACAAGCCTGGCCTATCTCTACTGGAAGGAAACCGGCGATCTTTCCGTCTGGCGCGGCATTGCTCAGGACGCCCTGGTGATGAACCTGGACGATATGGCCTGCGTGGGCTGTTACCAGGATATCGTGATCTCTTCCACCATCGGCCGGAATAAAAACCTGATCCCGGGAGAGGTGATCTCCGAGATCATTCAATCCGCTTCGGCCCTGGCCGATCAGCTGGCCGAACTGGGGATCCGCCTGCATCTTTCCGGCGGCGAAACGGCTGATGTGGGCGACATTGTACGCACCATTGATGTCGGCTACACCGCTTTTGCCCGGATGCGTCGCGATCAGACGATCGTCAATGACATCAAAGCCGGCGACGTTATTGTGGGAATGGCCTCCTACGGAAAGGCGAGCTACGAGGATACGTACAACGGCGGTATGGGCAGCAACGGCCTCACTTCCGCCCGTCACGATGTGCTGGCCAAGGAATACGCCGGAAAATACCCCGATAGTTTCGATCCCAATACACCGGAGGAAGTGATCTTTACCGGAAGCAAAAAACTGACGGATACGATAGACATCCCGGGCCACGGAAGCATTCCGGTCGGTAAGCTCATTCTGTCGCCTACGCGTACCTTCCTGCCGGTACTACGGCCGCTGATCGAGAATCACCGGGATAAGATCCACGGGATGATCCACTGCACCGGTGGCGGACAGACCAAGGTCCAGAAATTCATCGGTCCGGTCCGGGTGATCAAGGACAATCTCTTTGATCTGCCGCCTTTATTCAAACTGATCCAGGAGGAATCCGGTACGGGCTGGAAAGAAATGTACCAGGTTTTCAATATGGGCAACCGGATGGAGGTCTATCTGGCCCCGGAACATGCGGAAATCGTGATCGAGCAGGCCCGCTCATTCGGGATCGACGCGCAGATCGTAGGCCGTGTGGAAGCCGCCGAACGTCCCGAAGTGAGAATTGAATCACCCTTTGGTGTTTTTGAATATTGATCATCCGAAATACCACCTGCACCGAATCCCCGAACTCCGCAAAGAATCCTTCAACTATTTTACTACTATGCAGACAATAACATTTGCTGATTTGAGAAAAATAACGATCGCCTTGCTGCTTGCCGGTATCCTCTGGAGCTGTAGTGACCAGCCGGCAATGGAAGCACAGGACGATGCCCCGGCATCGCAGGCAGTGGCCGAAAAGTCGGAAGTTCCGCCGCCTCCGATCGAAGGAATGGTCTGGATGCAGGGCGGTCATCTTCAGCGGGAAGGCCGATCGGCCGATTTACAGGGATTTTATGTGGACGCTACCGAGGTGACGGTAAAAGAATTCCGGGAATTTATCGAAGCTACCGGTTTCCAGACCGAAGCGGATGCCTACGGCTGGTCCGGCGTATTCAATCGGAAGACCCAGACCTGGGATCCCGTTGATGGAGCCAACTGGGAGTATCCCATCGGCCCCGACGGCCCGAAAGCGGCCGAAGATGAGCCGGTTACGCAGGTTTCCTGGAATGATGCTACCGCCTACGCCAAATGGGCGGGTAAACGCCTGCCCAGCGAGACGGAGTGGCTCTGGGCGGCCAGTCAGCGTGGCGAGCAGAAGTTTCTGAACTGGGGGGACGAACTGCTCCCGGAAGGAAAGTTCATGGGTAACTGGTGGCAGGGCATTTTCCCCTACGAAGATTCCGGTGATGACGGCTTTCTGGGCGTAGCGCCGGTGAAGAGTTTTCCGCCGGATGCCAATGGGCTATACGATATCGGCGGTAACGTCTGGGAATGGACCAACGATCTGCGTTACCCGAGCGATCAGGCCAATCCGAATCCGGAAATGGTGATCAAGGGCGGTTCTTTCCTTTGTGCCGACAACTACTGCGCCGGCTATGAACTGGACAGTCATCAGTTTACCCCCAAAGACAGTGGTTTGAACCACCTGGGGTTCCGCTGTGTGAAAGATTAGAGACCGGCCCGGGAGCATACGCTGGTCCCGGGGCCGACAATTTTCTTAGGCCGGCTTAAAGTGCCGCAGATCGGGTGCAACTACTGCCGTGCCCGAGCCACTTCACCGAAACCAGTTTCCATCTATTGTAAGATCTTCACCTTACTCGTGATCAGTTCATGGGTAGGGATGACTACCTTTTCTTCCGCATTCACCTGCAGCGTTACGGAGATCTTATTCTGTTCCACGATCTTACCGGCGATCCCGTCGATCTCGATCACCTGACCGAGGTGGAAGGTACGCTGACTGAAAAAACCGGCGAGCAGATTGGCCAGCAGGTCTTTGGAGGCAATGCTGTAGGAGATCGCGGCGGCCGCCAGAATGGCCCCCATGATCAGCAACAGGTTGGAAGTTATGATGTTGGTGTCCAGACCGGCCTGCTCCAGGGCGGTAAGGGTGACAATGGCGATCAAGAGGTAAAAGACAAAAGAACTGATCAGCCGGCCCGCGCTGATGCCCAGGGAACGGGTGGTGCTTTTGATAAAATCCCGGACAAAGGAGGCAATGTAGGTACCCACTACAAAAAAGATAATAGAGACCATAAGGTTGGGCAGAATACCGAGAAGATTGGAGATCTCTACGGAAAGCGCATTCCAGCCCAGGGTTTCCGAAGCGGTCATGATGATCAGCAGGATCAGGATCCAGTAGACAAATTTTCCGACTACCCGGCTGGCGGGAATGTTGACGTTGGCTTTCTGCAGGAACTGGTCCGCCTTGATACTTTCCGCCAGCCGGTCAAACCGCATCAGACCGAGCAAACGCGTGATAGCTCCGGAAACCAGGCGGGCAAAAAGCCAGCCGAGCAGCAGGATCAGCAGGGCTCCGATAACACCGGGAATGGCGCCCATGAATTTTTGACCGAAGATCTGAAGGGACTCTAAAAATAGTTCGGACCATGTAGATAATTCACTCATCGCTTTTGATTGTAATTAATGTTAAGTGTTTGCTTAACCGGGTGTTGGGGCCCCGGAAAAATTTAGGTGTTATGCCGGTCAAAAGGCATTCACCTGGAGATCATCTGCCGGCGGAAAGGAGGAGAACTTCGTCCATGCCGGATTTGAGTCCTTCCGGTGAAAGCGGTTTTCCGATCCTGACCCGCCTGAGATTGGCTTGTTTACTCGTGGTTATTGCCAAACATGGCGTCACTAACGGCTTCCAGCATGGACCATTCGGAATCGGTAAACCGAACGGTGAAAAAATCCGCCAGTTCCGCCAGAAAGCTCAGCGTATCGATGGTAGAAAAGACTTCGTCCCGAATTTCTTTCGGAGCCGAAACGGAGGCATTGAGCTGCCCAAACCGGTCTTCCAGGATCTGATCCACCGGTGTATGATCTTTATTTTTCATCGTGACTACTTTTTATTAATTCGGCTAAATGTTCACGGCTGCGTTTCAACCGCATTTTCACGGCACTCTCGCCCGCTTTGAGTAAGATGGCCATGGATTTTATCGACATCTTGTCCTGATAGTACATACTCAGCACCATGCGTTCCTGGGCCTTTAGATTTTTGAAGGCCGCTTCGAGCGCCTCCAGTTTAGCTTCTTTAAAAAGTTTGTACTGTAATTCGGTATTCTCGATCTCGTTCTGTTGGGGGACTTCGGTGATATCGACGGTCTGGAATCTTTTTCGTTTGTTCAAATAGTCGAAACACCGGTTGTAAGTGATGGCAAATACCCAGGAATAGAAGGGGCCCTTGGCTTTAAAGCGGTCTAGGTTGAAGAAGATCTTAATAAAGATGTCGTGGGTGAGGTCTCGCGCGGTATCGGAGTCCTTGATCAGGCTGATGCACTTGTGGTACACTTTACCGCTATAACGGCGATAGATCTCTTCCTGCCCTTCCCGGCGCAGGTGAGCTTGTTTTTCCTGGATAATAAATGCTACCAGCTCATCATCAGGCCAATCGCTGATCTGTTTTTCGGCGGCTCCTTGCTCAGACATCAAATTATTCGTTCCTTCTTTGGATATAGACCGAAGAGGTAACTTTTGGTCACATAATTGGTGAGAAAAAGGCCGAAATACCCCAAAAAGCCCACTGTCAGCGCAGGGCTTTTCAGTTCTATAAAAACACGCAATGGGAATTTTTCAATTACAATGTCAAGCACAATAGCAATAGCAAGCAAAAGGCAGCTTTCTACTCCGATTTTGACCTTTTCGCCTGATTTTGAGTTATTGAAATTGCTATTGCCATTAAAATTGCCATCTTTTATATTCAATAATTTGAGAACTGAACAGCCCTACACTTTCGGCGGGCAACCGCTGCAATAGGAACGTCAATTACCCGGCCCTTTTACCGATAGGTCTGAACAATCTTCTGATGGAATGTGCAACAGAAAAAAAGAAAACTGCCAGCACTCCATGTCCGGCAGCTCCCCGAAATTTACAGTTAAGCAGTTTCCCTTTAAAAGAAGGAATAATTTGATCAGAAATGTTGAAAAAGGAAAAAGAGAACTACTTAAAAGACTTTTAACCTATCCGGTTGGTAGTCAAAAGTATAATATGGACTAAGCGGCACGGATCGGTCACATGAAATGGCCGTTTTCCTATACTTTTTTTCGGGAGCGTAAGCTGATCAGGCCCAGCACGACCAAGCCGATTGCCAGCAAATAGGGCCAGGTCGAGCGGCCGCCGGCCTTCAATTCCAGCGGCGTATCCTGACCGTAATAAACGAATCCGGACCAGCGAAAAGGATGCTTCAGTTGCGGGTCGCCAAACTGTTCCAGATAATCGAGTTTGGCCCGGTGCAATGCGGCTCCTTTCGGACTACCGGCTTTGAGCTTTTCGTAAAAACTTTCCAGCAGTCTACTGGTCGCGCCTTCGTCAACGGGCCAGAGGCTCATGGCCAGATTGGGGCATCCGTTTTGGGCAAAAGCCCGGCCGATACTCGCGACACCCTCCCCGCGGAACAATTTCCCCGCGCCGGTCTCACAGGCACTCAGCACCGCCAGGTCGGCACTGTACTGCTGTTGGTACAATTCATTGACATAGAAGCGGCGGCGTTCCGGATCGGGGTCTGCAACCAGAAAGTAACTGAATTCCGGTTGCTCGTGATCGAGGTAAGCGTGGGTGGCCAGGTGCAATACGCTGGCCCGGGGAGCCATTTCCAGGAGTCGTTCCCGACGGGCGTCCCGGCCGAGGAACAGGTCCGTCGGCAGGATCTTCGAAATGTACTCGGTAGTGAAACGCGTGCGGGGCAGTTCCAGCGATTCATCTACACCGAGTTCGGGGGCCAATTGGGCCATGGGCGCAAAGGCCAGCACTTTGCCGTTGGCCTCCGGCCGGTTTCCCGTCTGAAAATAGTGTGAACTGGCCGAAAATGCGTAGTGTACCTCGTGCTGCCGCAGCAGAAAATCCCATTGCCCGTAATCGGCGCCTTCCGGACGGTCGGTAAGCAGTACTTCGAAGGGGATCAAACTCAGCCGGGCATCCGGAACGATCGTCAGCCGGGATCCGGCGCGCAATTGCAAGGGCTCGATGAGGTACCGGTACAAGGCCAGGGCGGGTTCGGGATCAAAAGGGGCATCGTATTGTTTCAGATTGCGCAACAAGGCATTGATGTGCGGTTCCAGGGATTCGGGAGCAGCCAGTTCGACCATGTTGACCCCCGTTTTTTCAACTACAAAACCCAAACTGAAATCATTAGCCAGAAAGTATTCAACCCAGATCTCACCGGGAGCCAGCTGGTCCTGTAGATCCTGAAGACCAAGGATGCCGGGCCGGTATTTCTGCCGGTAGTAATCGGGATAACCCGCTTCCACCGAATCCAGCAAATGCCGGTACTGTTCCCGGAGAAGCGACAGCTGATCATTAGGTGCCGGTTCGCCTGACGCCGCTTCTTCATAAGCCGCTTTTTCCAGGTACTGGATCTTGGCCGCCAGGCGCGCCAGTTGCTTCCGGGTAGCGGCCGGCAGTCGCGAACTCGCATTAAGCTCCCGGAGTCCGTCCAGTAAAAGTACGGCCCGGCTCTTCTCGAAAAAATAAAAAGCTGCATCCGCCCGCTCGCTCATCAGGGCCACTTTTACGGCGGATTGGTACATTTTCTGAGCCTGCTCCCGCCAGTAGAGTTTGGTGTTTTTTTCCAGATGGCTTTCCCGCATCAGATCGATCAGCTGGTCGCAGGTACGATAAGTAGCCAGTGCCTGTTGCAGATGATCTGCGTTTTGCTCTTTTTCCGCCAGGGCAGTCCACAATCTGGCTTTATCCTGCAGGTGGATCAACAGGGAATTTTTGTTGGGATATTCCCGCAGCAGTGTAAGGGAAGGGTTGTCTTCGGCGCCGGAAGGTTTGAATTGGGGCAATCCCCAGCTAAGCGCCCGCTGGATATGGTCCAGACCTTCCCGCGGGCGTCCCAGATCCAGGTAGGTGCTGGCCAGGTTGTCGAAGGTCCGGGCCAGGGTGATATCCGTTTTCCCGGGGGTGACGGACTCCAGTCGGATATCCAGCGCCTTACGGTGCCATTCGAGGGCTGCCGACGGCTGCCCCAGATGCCGGTAGGCAATGCCCATATTGGTGTGGATGCTGGCGGCGAGATCTTCGTCCTGACAGCACTGTTCGTTATAGTCCAGCGCCTGCTGGAAATAGCTTCTGGCCCGGCGTAGGTCCCGGGCATTGGTATAGGCCAGTCCCAGCCGGTTGAGGCTCAGGGCGGCCAGGGAAGCGTAATAGCCGTCCGAAGCCGCCAGCTCGTCGTAATTCGCATAGGCTTTTTCCAAGAGATCGATAGCCGAACGGGTAGCTTCCGGTGTTTCTTGCTTCAGGTACAGATCGGCCCATTCGGCCAGTAGGGTAGTACGCTCCGCCTGGTCGTCGGGGTAGGGCGCTTCCTTTAAGGCGGCGGCAAAAGCCTGCTCGCTCAGCTTGAATTCACCGAGATCCCGGTACAGGCTTCCCAGCCGGAACAGGGTGTAACCCAGTCGGGAATTGGGCGCCCGGTCCACAATCAGCTGGAAGTAGGCAAAGGCCTCGTCAAAGTTGCCCAGGTTGTGGTAAAAGCTCCCCAGGTTGTAAGCGCTGTAGAGCACCTCTTCACCGGCTTCCGCTTCGTGGTCGAGCCGGATCTCCAGCGCCTTTTCTGTCTGTTCAATGGCCTGGAACAGATCATCCAGTACAAAATAGACCACGCCGAGTTCGTGGTGGTAACGTGCCCGTTGCAGGGGCGTTCCCTTCCGACTCTCTACGGCCGCTTCGAAACGTTCCCGTTGTTCCGGCCAGTCCAGTTCCTTAATGGTGGCGATCTCCGCCTCGAAATCATCCTGTGCGGCCAGAGGATTTACGGCGGTAAAAGCCAGAATACACAGGACCAATCGCAGGATGGATGAGGAAAAAACTTGCTTAGAATACTGCACGATTAGCGTTTTTTTCGGAAATAAAATGACGTAAAATTGCTTTGATCCTGGCGTGTTTTGCACCGTCAGGATCAAAGCAATTCCATCAAATAAAGCTCAGGGGCCGGTGGATCATCTTACCGCCGCAATGCAGACGATGGAGCTATACACCGGCCTCCGGAAAATTTACAAAAAAATCGTCAGGAATTAGGTCCTGTTTTCGGCCGGTCAGGGGCTGAAATCCAACCACTCCACCGGATAATACGGATATACCTTACCGTAACGGGTGATCGTTTTGGACGGGATCGTCGTGAGTATTTCATTCAGTATACTACTGCGGATCTTTGCCGGCGAGTGACTGGGAAAAGTATGGATGTAATTGGCCATAATGGCGGACATCACCGGAGTGGCCATGGAGGTGCCGCTTTTGGTAGCCGATACTTTCCCTCGCAAATGCAAGGGGATAAGGCTTCGGATGTCTTCGCCGGGCGTTGCTACAAAACCGTCCTGCTTGATGCCTTCGGTCCGAATATTGGTGTCTGACCAGAGGTCTCCCGTTTTTCCCAGAGCCCCCACAAACATCAATCCGCGAATGCTATTGCGGGTAGTCAGCGCGTATTCGGCGGGATAATAGTTGGTGACGGCCAGATCGGCGCGTTCGTTGCCGGCGGCATTGACGAATACGGCCCCTTTGGAGGCCGCGTAGCGAATGGCTCTCTGGAGCAGTTTTTCCGATCCGCCGTAGAAGCCCCAACTGGCGTTGATCACCCGGGCGCCCTTTTCCGCAGCGTACAAAATGGAGCAGACGGCGTCAAAGGTATTGCCTACGCCGTTGGCATCCATTACTTTCAGGGCCATGAGCTGATAATTGATATCGGGTTGATGCTGGCGGAGTTCCCGGACCACGATCCCGGCCAGGTGGGTGCCGTGGGAATGGTCGTCCATGGGATTGTTATCGTCGTTGACAAAATCCCAGCCGATGATGTCATCCGTCAGGCAGAACGGATCATCCGGATCGTCCTGGCCGTCTACGGGGTCTTTATCGTTTTCCCAGAAGACCAGCGCAGGTTCTCCGTTCACACTTTGATCCTGGTAACGGTGATCAATGCCGGTATCCAGAATGGCAATGGGGATGGGCGTAGCTGTCTTTTGCGATTTTTTGACCGAAAAGCTGTTCAGGGTACCGAAAGCCTGCGCGTACTGGTTGATCCCCTGTGGGATATCCGGAAAAACGTACAGATTATCCTGCTGATCTTCTTCTTTGATGCCCATTGCCTTAGCGGCCTTATTGCTGCCCGAATCTCCTTCTTCCTTGGCATCCATGCCCCGCACTTCGTAGAGCTCGATCTGAAATTTTCCTTTACAGCCGCAGGTTTTGACCACTTCAAAATTATTGCCGAACAGCTTGCTGCCTCTGGCGCGGATCTGTTCGATATTGTTCATTTGTTCGGGCGTGTACCAGGCCATCAACTGATCCGGGATATAAGAGGCACCCGTCGATAACTGGTTGACGGGATAATCCAGCTGGCGGAGCGATGCGGTTACTTTATTGTAGATCTCCTGACTTTGGGGTTCCTGGTCTGATGTGGAGGTTTCGCGGAGGGGACGACGGTCCGGCCGGCGGTTCTGGGCGTGTAGCTGCAGGCCCGATAGCAATACGGCCAGCGTCAACATTAAGGCATTGAAAAACATCCTGCTTTGGGTTTTCATGAGGACTGAATTTTAGGTGTAAGAAAATTGAAAAAGAGACCAGATCAGTCTAAAGATCCCCCATAAGGGATTTAGCCTGGTCCCGATAGGGGTTTTGTGTATCGGCAAGATTTTGGAGAAGAGATCTGGCTTCCTCCAGTTGTTCAGTTTTAAGGTAAGCCAGGGCGAGGTACCATTCGGCAGCCGCGCTATAGTTGCTATCGGTGTTGCTGGGGTCAATCTGTTTAAATTGGGCGATTGCTTCCCGCTCCGCTCCACTTTCCAGCAGACTGATCCCGTAGTACAGTCGCAGGGCTGCCGGAGCCTGGTGGCCCTCCAGATACGCACCGATGCGCTGGGCGGCTTCGGCGTACCGGCGGGCGGTATAGGGGCGAAGGATCGCGTTTAGTTCATCTTTATTGCCATCTCCCATCAGGTTGACGCTCAGGTCATTTTCCAGGTGGGAGAAATAGGTGTTGTACAACTGGTCAGGACCGCCTTTCCCGGGCCACAACCACCAGGCTGCCGCCAGGGCCAGCAGTACGCCGGCCGCAATGCCCAACCAGCGGAAAGATCTTAGTTTTGCCGTCCGCTCGAGTTGAGGATCCGGACCACCGTATTGCTGGTCGATGGCCTCATCGATACCCCGCAGCAGATCATCGGCTTCCGCCTCGTCACTCAGCAGCGCTCTGCCGCGCCGGGCAATAGCTTCCCAGTCTTCCGCGGATTTTTCTTCCGGAAATTCGGACCGGAAGTTGGTTCCGGTTTCCTGCTGGTCTTTTAGCCAGTCTTCTCGACTCAGTTTGTCCTTATTTTGCTCGCTCATGCTCCAGCCTGGTTAAAATGTTCTGCAAATTGCGCCGACCGTTCTGTAAATAGCTCTTTACTTCTTTTTCCGAATAGCCGGTCTGCTGTGCTACCTGATCATAGGAATGTCCCTTCAGGTAGAACAAGGTAATACAATCTCGCTGGTGCGGTTTTAGGGAAGATAGTGCCTCGGACAGCAATTCTATCCGTCTTTCCTCTTTATCTATAGGACGGTCTGCGCCAGCAGATTCCACAAATAATCCTTCAGAAAATTCGGCAGATGCTTTTTTTAACTGCTTGCGCAGGATATCGATACAGTGATTGCGGCTCACAAAAAAGAGCCAGGGTCGGAATTGATCAACGGGGTGGTCGGGTAGTTTTCGGGCCACCTTTTCGAAGATATCCATGACGGCATCCCGGGCATCCTCGCGGTTTTTCAGATAATCCAGACAGAGCCCCAGCACCAAATGCGAGTACCGCTGGAATAGCGTACCCAGGGCCCGGCGATTGTGCTTTTTGGTGTAGAGGCTCACCAGTTCTTCGTCCGTGTATGATACGGGTTTTTGCTCCATCTAGCTTTGTCGTAAAATTGTGCAATGAGTAGCGTGTTTCCCACATTGGCTGGCGGCAACCAGAAAGAAAGCCTGGATCTTGCCCGCCGGCAGTACGGGGCTCTTTCCTCGCTCGTTTGGGTAACGGCCTATCTGTGTTTTACCATTCCGGTAGGTTCGTTTGTATAGCTTGAACTCGATCCGGTAGTGGTTTCGTGTTCTGCGGGTACCGTAAAATTAGGACTTTATTGGTTTTCTGCCGACCGGGAGAAAATTATTTTAGATCTTTTTGTGGAATTTATCTTTTCCTGCGTCCCTACTGGCGAACTCATTTGAGTATTTCCTCCGGATGAAAACTCCGGACCTGATTAACCACCAAAAACCTGATTTTATGAAAACTTTCATGCAAGCGATTGCCCTGGTACTGCTATGTACCGGCCTGAGCTTTCCCACCTTTGCCCAGCAGGAGATCGAACCGGATAATCCGGTGATCGATGTCAATTTCACGGCCGACCTGCCGGCAATCCCTATTCCTGCGTCCGCTGCCGACGGGCTGACGGAGATCCCCCAGCCTCTGGTGCTTCAACATCCGACGAACGGCCAGTGCTACGCCTTTCGCTGCGCCGCCGGAACCGAATGCCCGGATTGTAAGCTGTACTGGAAAGACCGCAACGGTGACGGCCGCATCAATCCGCGACGAGAACTTCGCTGTCGCTGTGGGGAAAATCCCGAAGCGAAATGCCGGATAAAGGTCCGGCAGATTGCCTGCCCGGACTAGCGCTGGTCCTACATCCCCAAAAATATGTTCTGCCGGACGCGGTACGCAGTTTCCGACAGACCCTGTAACCTCATTTTCTAAACCAGGTTTGATCGAAAACCTCGCCCGGAGCTGGAGCGTGGTGATCCGCCAACAGCATCCTGTTGACCCGGACGCGCTATACCCGTTTTTAGCTCCGCTTTTCCCGGGGTATTCCAAAACCAAAACAATCCATTGAATTATGAAAAACACTATTAAAACCTTATCCTTTGTAGCCATTTTTCTGCTGGGATTCAGCCAGCAGACGACACTGCAGGCCCAGGGCTGTAAGTCGGCCACCTCGGTCGTCAGCGATATCTTCAACAATTACGGCAAAATTCTCGCCACCCTGGGATGCACCCTCGCCAATCAGGCCGGATGCCTGGACAATGCCCAGAAATACGCTCAAATGACCAGCGATATGGTGGCCTACTGGAATAAACGCTCCAAAACGACGAGTTGGGCTACGATCGGTCCCCGCCGACTGGACTTCAACCAGGATCACATCGGGAAGATCGTCAGCACCGGCGGCCGGATGTTCATCAGCCCGATCCCTTCCAATAAGAACGAACTGACGGTGTCCATTGATGAACTGGACGGCAAGGGAAAAACCAGCGTGGTCATCTGTAAAGTCGATAAGAACAACAACTACTTCCCGCTGGCAACCAAATGGTTCAATGATACCAGTGAGCGGAAGAAAAAGCACGATGAAAAACGGAACTTTACCATCAAAGGAGTGAAGGGATACCTCATTTCCATCCATTTTGATGGTAAATCAGTAGGCAACACTTTCCAGTACAAACTGAAGGTGAAGTAAATTGAGTGGTATGTTTTGGAAGTTTGGACGTTAGGATTTTCCAACGTCCGAACTTCCGATTATCTCCCCGGCCTAAAAGACGATCGTCTTGTTCCGGTAGGGCAGGATCTTATGCTGTAATTCCAGCCAGATGGCCTCCGCGAGCACCACCTTCTCCAGGTTTTTGCCCTTGCGCGTGAGGTCGGTGATCGAATCTTTGTGAGAAACCGCTACTACATCCTGGGCAATGATCGGCCCTTCATCCAGATCCGCGGTTACGTAATGGCTGGTGGCCCCGATGATCTTTACCCCCCGATTGAAGGCAGAATGGTAGGGGCGGGCGCCCTTGAAAGCGGGCAAGAAAGAGTGGTGGATATTGATGATCCGGTTGGGCAGGGCACTGACAAATTCATCCGAGAGGATCTGCATGTAGCGGGCCAGTACCACGAAGTCTACATCCAGTTCCAGCAGGAGTTTCAATTCGGCAGCTTCCTGTTCGGCTTTATTCTCTTTGTTAATGGGGATGACGTGAAAGGGAATATCAAATCGTTCGGCGATATAGTGCAGGTTATCGTGATTACTGATAATGCAGGGGATGTCCACGGCCCACTCTCCGGATACGTACCGCTGCAGAATATCGTACAGGCAATGGGACATTTTTGAAACAAAAACGGCCATTCGCGGTTTACGATTAGTGAAGTGGAGTTGCCAATGCATCTGAAATTTGCGACCAACTAAAGTGCCGAAGAATTCATCAATCTTTTCCTGAGGGATGGAAAAACCTTCCAGTTCCCACTCTACCCGCATGAAGAAGTGTTGAATATCCTGCTCAACGTGTTGGTCAAGACTGATAACGTTGCCGTTGTTCTTATGGAGAAAATCCGTTACGGCCGCTACCAGTCCCATTTGATCGGGGCAATGGATCAGAAGAATGGCCGTATTGTCGCCTGCTGAAATTCCCATGCTAATTGATTTTGGCCCGCAAAAATGGGGAATTTTGCCAAGATTTTACTACAGACTTTGGGAACTTCTCCTATTTGGTATAACTTTATATGTTTCAGCACTCCGTGCAGTTCTTGGCCCTGCGGTCAGAGTTGTCAGTCAATCGTTTGAAAACCAGTTGATTGACCCGGCCGCAAAACCGTCAATTTCCGGAAACGGCTTAATTAAAATCGGCCGACCACCGGCAATTGATAACCACCGGCTAAAGAGCGAGCGGACTTTTGTGGTATTACACGTGGAAATTTAGCATGACGCCATTTAAGTTACAGGATGTAGAGCGCCATCTGGAAGAAGCCGTATGGCTGGAAGGCGAAGACTGGCAACTTGGAGGTGCCGTAAAGGGCCTCACCGAGGTGGAGCGTCATTTGTGGGTAGCCAGGGTGGAGGCGGACGGCAAATACGAAGTAGAGATACAGATCACACCCAGCAAAGTCAAATCGGTTTCCTGCGAGTGTAGTACGTTTCGTGAGAACGGTATGTGCGGGCACATCGGAGCGGTGCTGATTGAACTCCGGGCCCTGATGGCGCACCGCAAACGCGAGCGGGAGGCCAAAAAGAAAGCGGCCGAAGTCCGCAAAAGTGAAAACAAAAGACGGCTGACCCTGGACGCAGTCCTGGAAGAAGCTCCACCCGGAGAACTGTTGGCCTTTATACGCGAATATGCCCGGCACCACCGGCAGTTTTCCCTGGCCCTGAAAGCGCGTTTTACGCCCCAGGTCGATCAGATCCAGAGTCGGGAAAAATACGGGCAACTGCTCAATACCGCGATCAGTGTATCCAGAAAAGCCAACCGGCGCATCAGCCTGCGGGGCGTCCAGAAGCTGGCCAAAGTACTGGAAGAGGTCCTTTTTCAGGCCGAAGGTTATTTCTACGCGGGCCACTACCAGGAAGTTATGGATGCCGCCGGCATGATGCTGGAAAAGATCACGCCGATCCTGAATAAAGTGGATCGCGGACGGGAAAAGCTGGAAGTTTTCCTTCGGCAGGCTTTTGCCTTGTTGGGGAAACTGGCCGACGGCGATGCCCCTCCGGCGCTAAAACGCAAACTCTGGGACTACGCCCTCGATGAGAGTGGTAAACTCTTTTATCGCAACCAGTCGATGGATGTGCAGTTCTTTCAACTGCTTTACCGCCTGGCGGTGGATGACGAACGCAAAACCCAATTACTCAAACTGGTCGAAGATCATCTCGAAATGAAGGTCACCCAACCGGAGGCCGAGGAAGAGATGTTGCTGTTAAAACTGCGCCTGTTGGAAAAAAAGGGCGATCAGCAGAAGATCAACCAGTTTTTCAAGGAGCAGATCGGCCAGCCGCGACTGCTGAAAAGAGCTATCGACCGGGCCCGGAAAATGAAAGACTGGACCGCTGCCCGGCACTGGATCAATACCGCACTGGAGCAGGATAATTCGGCCGAAGACCGCCAGGTTTGGCAGAAACTCGCGCTGGAAGTCGCTCAGGAGAGCGACGCCAAGCAGGATATCCTGCCGCTGGCCATGGAATTGTTCATTTACAGCGGCCAGCCGCGTTATTTCGATCTGGCCCTGGAGCAGACCGAAGACAGTACCCAGGTATCGGACGAAGTGTTGCAAAGACTGGTGCTGGAATCCCCGCGGGCAACCCGCCAGGAAGCGATCGCCACCGTACTGTCGCGCACAAACCGTCTGGATGAGCTGTTAAAGTTTCTGGAACATTCCCAGTCTCTGCTACTACTGCAAAAGTACGATCACCATTGGCAGAAAAAAGACCAGGAAAAACTCTTCCCCATTTACCGCAAACTGGTGATGGGGTATCTGAAAGATCACCTGGGACGGATAACATCTCAGAAAATAAAGAACATAATAGATTTTTTGTACCAGACGGGCCGTTCTTCCATGGCGGAACGTTTAATTGAAGAAATGCGAAAAACCTATCCGGAGCGCCACTCCTTAATGGAAGAATTAGACATTATTTAATTCATCTTTTCCTAGCCAGATTAAGAATTATTCTAAATTTGCGCCTATTTAGCCAATTGCTGGAATAGGCTTTGGAGACTTATTGGACGACTATATTAACTAAATGAAAAAAGCTATGATCGGAGAATTAAAGGATACAAACATCAAGCTAAAACGGATCTTCATTGAGCCTAAACTACCTGCTGCTCTGGAGCCACTCAACAAGCTGGCCCATAATATCTGGTGGAGTTGGAACAAGGATGCTACTGATCTGATCGAATCCATTGACCCGAAACGGTTCGTGGAACTGAATTACAATCCGGTAGCACTGGTGAAAGAGATCGACGCTACAACGAGCCAGCGCCTGCTTGAGGACAAGGGATTTATGTCCAAACTGAAAAAGGTGGTGCAGGATTTTGATCGCTACATGGACAAGAAGTCCTCCCAAAAGGGAACTTCCATCGCCTACTTCAGTATGGAGTACGGACTGCACATCTCGCTGAAGTTGTACTCCGGTGGTCTGGGCGTGCTGGCCGGTGACTACCTCAAAGAGGCCAGTGACGAAAATTCCAACCTCTCGGCGGTTGGTTTGCTGTACCGCTACGGGTACTTTACCCAGGGCATTTCCATGCACGGCGAGCAGATCAACAACTACCCACCCCAGGAATTCACCAAACTTCCGATCGAACCCGTTCGTACCAGTTCCGGTGATTGGTTGAAAATTTCCGTCAATATGCCGGGACGGACCGTCCAGGCCAAGGTCTGGAAACTGCCCGTAGGCCGGATCGACCTCTATCTGCTGGACACGGATTTCGACGAAAACAACTGGGAGGATCGTACGCTGACGCACCACCTGTACGGAGGCGATAACGAACACCGCCTGAAACAGGAGATCCTGTTGGGGATCGGTGGGGTGCGCGTGCTCAATGCACTGGGCATCAAAGCGGATGTCTACCACTGTAATGAAGGTCACGCGGCCTTCAACGGTCTGGAACGCCTCGGTGATTATATCCACCAGGAAAACCTTTCCTATCCGGAAGCCCTGGAAATGGTACGTGCTACTTCGCTGTTTACCACCCACACGCCGGTACCGGCCGGGCACGATTACTTCACGGAAGAGCTGATGCGGCCTTACCTGTACGCTTACATCGCCGAACTGGGAATCCCCTGGGATCAATTTATCGCCTTGGGGCGGAAAGATAAAGAGAATCACCACGAACAGTTTTCGATGAGCCACCTGGCCATCCGGCTGTCACAGGAAGTGAACGGGGTAAGTAAACTGCACGGTCTGGTTTCCCAGAAAATGTTTAACGGACTATTCCCGGGCTATACCTCCCAGGAACTACATATCGGCTACGTTACCAACAGTGTACACTATCCGACCTGGATCGCCGATGAGTGGCACGACCTGTATACCAAGACTTTCGGTACAAAATTCCTGCGAGATCAGGCCAATAAAACCTATTGGCGCAAGATCCACCAGGTACCCGCGCAGGAAATCATGGAGATCCGGAAGGTGCTGAAAAAGCGACTGCTGGATTACGTTCGCGAAACGATCCAACGGGATTTCACCAAACGCGGCGAGAGCCCACGGACCATCTTTGACATCACCAATAAACTGAACGACGATGCGCTCGTGTTTGGTTTCGCCCGTCGTTTTGCCACTTATAAGCGGGCTCACCTGCTGTTCTCCAACAAGGAGCGTCTGGCGGCTCTGGTGAATAATCCCGATCGTCCGGTTATCTTCCTGTTTGCCGGTAAGGCGCACCCCGCTGATGGCGGCGGACAGGGATTGATCCGCCACATCGTGAACATTTCCAAGGAACCGGAATTCCAGGGTAAGATCATCTTCCTGCAGAATTACAATATGGAAATGGCCAAAACTTTGGTTCAGGGCGTGGATATCTGGCTGAATACGCCGACCCGTCCGCAGGAGGCATCCGGTACCAGTGGTATGAAAGCAGCGATGAACGGGGTGATGAACTTCAGCGTACTGGACGGCTGGTGGGCCGAAGGTTTCCGCGACAACGCGGGTTGGGCCCTGCCCGAAGAACGGACCTTCGCCGAACAGAATATGCAGGATGAACTTGATTCCGAGAGCATTTACAATATCATGGAGCAGAGCATCATCCCGACCTATTTCGATAGGGATGCCGGGGGGATCTCTACCAGCTGGGTGGAATACATCAAGCAGATCATTGCCGAGGTGGCTCCGGAGTTCACCATGCAGCGTATGTTGCACGATTACTACGACCGCTTCTACGTTAAAGTGCACGAACGTGGACAGAAACTGAGAAGTAAGCAGTACGCCGCTACCGTCGAACTGAACAAATGGCGCGAGAAAGTGATCCACGCCTGGGACGCGATCGAAGTACTCGACTCCCAGGTAATGGATACGGACAACCATCCGCTGCCTACCGGAAAACCCTTCGAAGCTTCCTTCAAGTTGTTTCTGGGTAGTCTTTCGGCGGAGGATGTAGGCATTGAAGTGGTATTCTTCAAGCGCAAAAGCGAAGATGAACTGGTACCGCAACTGACTAAAGAACTGGAGGTTAAAAAGGTGAACGGTCATACGGCCACCTTTGCCTGTAAGGTTGACCCCCAAGTATCCGGAGTATACGAATACGGTTTCCGCCTGTTCCCGAAAAATGAGCTCCTGGCCCACCGTCAGGACCTGAATCTGGTACAGTGGCTGTAATGCTGCTTTACCTTCGGTAGCAGGATCTTAACCGAACCTGATAATGTGCCAGTCGGGGATTAATTCAATTCCTGACTGGCATTTCTTTTTCCAGGGAGTATCCTAAAATGTGTAGAGCTACAGCGTAGCGACCTGATCAAACGATATGGAAGATCATCAGAACGGTGCGCTGCACCTGAAAACATCTGCCTCAATCTATTCTGTAGCTATGACGGTGCGCTGCACCTATCACTGCGCAATGGTTGGTGCAATTTGGGATGACACAAGCGAATCAGGGGGGGAAGTCCCGTCCGGACCGCTGAAAAATGTAAAACCTTGTAAGTCAATTACTTACAAGGTTTTTGATTTAATGCCACATATGTAAACAATTGACTTGCAGTTAATTACAAAGGCAAATAAAATTTGCACAAAGATTTTTCGTGCAATATTTGTACAATTCCAATTAAGACCTCTTCTATTTTCTACTAGCTCTGTCACAATTGTTTCTTACATCGAATTAAAATAACCATCAACTCCCATACGTTCTTTCCATAATTTTCTCTCCTCATTTACCTCCAATGTAGACCAATAGCCTCAGCAGTTTAAAACATCCATTCACATTTAGGTAAATTTGATGAATGAACGGAGCTAATCCGTTAAAAACTTCAATTAATATGAAAAGTAGTTACCTACTATTTGTGATCGGTACGATCCTCTTTCTGGGATCCGGCTGTGATAATGCGGACGACTTCATGCTCCCTATGGAATTTGCCGTTGAGCCATATTCTAAAATAAAAATTGACGGACAAGTTAAGATCTTCTTTAACAAAGAAACTGGCCCGGATGAGTACTATGTTGAAATTACTTCTACCGAAGAACAAAGAAAAGACATAACGATCGTCAATGAGGATGGCGTACTGACCATTACGGTAGGTGAGGATGTCGTTTTTGAGGATGAGGTCACTATCAATCTAAATGCTTTAGAAATAGATGAGATCCGCCTACAGAGCAATCAAAAAGCGGAGCTTATTGGCTTTTTTGACCAGGAAAACTTAAGGGTCGTCACAGAAGGATTCAGCGAATTAAAATTGGCCTGCCTACGGGTAGACAACCTGGTTTCCGTCCAGGAGGCTGAATCGACCTTCCATCTGGAAAACTGGTTTGAAGTGATCGAGGAAGCGTTGATCATTCCTGAAGAAAACGCGGTTATGGTAAATGATACCACTCTGCTGGTTGATGATTCTTCTTTGATCATTGGCGAAAGTATAGCCCTGGAAGGCACTGGTCCTTTGAACTGGACGGTCTACGGCGATTTCATAAAAAGATATTATTTCATTTCCCAGGCCGATTTTAAAACGGAAGGTAAGACCTATTTAAATGCCCTGTTTGCTCCGGTGGTCGATCTGAACATCAAGTTGGAGGGTACTTCGGAGGCTATGGTCTGGGCGATCGACCGGCTTTCCGGGAAAGGAGAAGGTGAGTCGCTACTTTGGTACCGGGGAGATCCCGACCTATCGGAGTTCAGAACCCAGGGAGCAGCTCAAGTCCTACCGATGTACTGAACTAATTTCTGCCTTGACAAAAGATTCTTGTAAAAAATGGCACTTACCGCTTTTCAAGGTAAATGCCATTTTTTATTTAATTGCATAGCGATCTCCATGCTCAATATCCACCGCCCCTTCTGTTAACGGGAAGAGGTATACGTTTTCTGCCCTTTATTTTTACTTCTCCTTCGATCACGATCTCTCCATTACTCCTTCTGTTGGTTGGTCGTCTGCGGGGCCTCTCATATCCGCCATCTCCATATTCATCATCGTATTCATAATCCTCATAATACTCTTCTTCGTAGCGTTCCCGAGAAAAAGGAGGACCATAAGCTGGAGGCGGTGGTGGGATCGGGCGGCCTTCTTTAATTGCTTCTTTCCGAGCCTTCATGTATTCGCGATAGACTTCCGCATCGGCTTTCAGTAATTCGCGATAATATTCTTCCTCCGCTTTTAGCATCTCCCGGTAGTACTCATCTTCGGCCTTCCGCATTTCCCGGTAATATTCCCGATCTGCTTTATCCATTTCCCGGTAGTACTCCTGCTCCTTTTTGAATGCCTCCTTCCGTCGTTTCATCTCCTCTACATGAGGAGGCTGAGCCACCAAAGAAAGGCCGAAGGAGCTCATAATTATTATTAGTAAGGATTTTAGTAAATATTTCATTGTCAAAGAGTTTTGTTTTTGGGAAGTATTCTAACGGGCCAGGTCATTATCTTAGGGCCTCAATTCCAAGGTTTAAATAAAATTTAACGCTTAAGCAGATTTTGTTTCGCAGGTCGTGGGTAGCCAACTTAACTCATAGGCATTACCTTAATTTGTATCTTGAGATATGCTCCTCACGCTGAAATTCTTCGTGCAACTTTTCGTGCAAAAATGCACTAACAAAACGTAACTAGCTGAATACAAGATTATTACCTTTTTTGACATCACGTCCCGTAGGGACGAACTATAGGTAGCCCGTCCAATAATTTGGGAGATTTGCGTGCTGTCGATACGCAATTTGTTTTTACATGGCATACCTACGGCATGCTAAGCCGGGAAATGGACATTTGGCTACCTACATTTTGTGCCTAAAGACACATTTCCTCCACATTGAACCGCTGATTCTTATGACACATCTTCTTCTACTGATTGCCCGGGTAGGTGCAGCGCACCGTACTATTTTCAGCCCAAAGGGATGAAAATATCTAGAGCTACAGCGTAGCGACCTGATCAACCGATATGGAAGATCATCAGGACGGTGGGCTGTACCTGAAAACATCTGCCTCATTCTATTTTGTAGCTCTGACGGTGCGCTGCACCTAGTAAATGCGTAATGGTTGGTGCAAGTTGATATGATACAAGTGAATCAGGGGGGAAAGTCCCGTAGGGACGAACTATAGGTAGCCCGTCCAATAATTTGGGAGATTTGCGTGCTGTCGATACGCAATTTGTTTTTACATGGCATACCTACGGCATGCTAAGCCGGGAAATGGACATTTGGCTACCTACAT
The DNA here is from genome assembly GCF_002646595.1 of Flavilitoribacter nigricans DSM 23189 = NBRC 102662. Taxonomy (GTDB): domain Bacteria; phylum Bacteroidota; class Bacteroidia; order Chitinophagales; family Saprospiraceae; genus Flavilitoribacter; species Flavilitoribacter nigricans. The sequence goes on along the minus strand of NZ_PDUD01000029.1, from coordinate 5,498 downwards.
TTTGTGCCTAAAGACACATTTCCTCCACATTGAATCCCTGCTGATTCTTATGACACATCTCCTTCTACTGATTACCTGGGTAGGTGCAGCGCACCGTACTATTTTCAGCCCAAAGGGATGGAAATATCTAGAGCTACAGCGTAGCGACCTGATCAACCGATATGGAAATCATCAGGACGATGCGCTGCACCTGAAAACATCGGCCTCGTTTTATTCGGTAGCTATGACGGTGCGCTGCACCTATCAATGCGCAATGGTTGGTGCAAGTTGGTATAACCCTCTTTTTCCACTATAGTGTCTCTCCGTGATCGTCGCATCCGATCCAATTCCGCCCGCTTAAATTTTGCATTTCATCTATTGTTGCTTTTGGAAAGATTCAGGTTTATTATCTTGCAATTTTATCACCAAGCACTCAACTAGTATGAATAACCGCCTTTCGCAGCTTGTGCCTTGCGGGCCCCTCCGCATTGGCCATCTCTTTTTTATGCTTATTTTAATGCTGGCCGGCTTTCCCGCATTCGCTCAGGAGAGTCCGCCGGAAACCGATCCGCGACTGTACGACATCGCCGCGGCACCTTCTCCGGAACGAATTGAGGCCGATATCCGAAAACTCGTCAGCTTTGGGACCCGTCATACCCTTTCCGACACTACTTCCGAAACCCGCGGCATCGGTGCGGCCCGTCGCTGGATCAAGGCCGAGTTCGACCGGATCTCCGAAGATTGTAACGGTTGCCTGGAGGTGTTTTTCCAGAGCGAACTGGTACCGGCTGAAGGCAATCGCCGGATTCCGGAAGATACCTGGCTCGTCAATGTAGTAGCCATTCAGCGTGGTACGCGTTATCCCGATCGCTATATCATTATGTCCGGAGATATTGACTCCCGGGTATCGGACGTGATGAACGCTACGGACGATTCTCCCGGTGCCAACGACAATGCCTCCGGGATCGCCGGTACGCTGGAAGCAGCCCGCATACTCAGTAAATACGAATTCCCGACCAGCATCATTTACACCGGTCTGTCCGGTGAAGAGCAGGGCCTTTTCGGTGGGCGCATCATGGCGAAGAAAGCAAAAGAAGAAAACTGGGACATCATCGGTATTCTGAATAATGATATGATCGGCAATATCCACGGGATCGACGGTGTGATCGACAATACCACTTTCCGGGTGTTTTCCGAACCGGTACCGGTAGGGGAGAACGAAAGGGATCGCATCTGGCGCCGCTTCTACGGCGGTGAGGTCGATGGTCCTTCTCGTCAGCTGGCCCGTTATGTAGACCGCCTGACCGAAACCTATACCACCAATCTGGATGCGATCATGATCTACCGCCTGGACCGTTTCGGTCGCGGTGGCCACCACCGGCCGTTCAACGACGAAGGATTCGCCGGGGTACGGATCATGGAGACCCACGAGAACTACAATCGCCAGCACCAGGACCTGCGTACCGAGGACGGCATCGAGTACGGTGATGTGATCGAAGGTGTAAATTTTGAATACGCGGCCAAACTGACCGGCGTAAATGCGATCACCCTCGCCGGCCTGGCGGCAGCGCCCCCGCCGCCCCAGAATGTAATGATCGGCGGAGCGGTAAGTCCGTCCACGCGGCTGCGCTGGGATGGGGTAGAGGACGCCGACCTGCTGGGCTACCGCATCTACTGGCGCGATACAACGGCACCGCAGTGGCAGTACAGCCGGTTCGTCGGCAAAGATGCTACCGAAACGGTACTGGAGCACATTGTGATCGATAACTATCTGTTTGGCATCGCTTCCGTAGGTAAGGACGGCAATGAAAGTCTGGTGGTCTATCCCAAAACGCTGATTCCCAGAAGATAAGACCTCAAAATGCCGCGATCTTTGGTTCTGCCGAAGATCAGGGTACAGGCTGATCATGCTTAGCTTATAATTTCCCTATTCCCGGAGCTCCCGGGTCTGGCCCATATTTCTAAATCAAAGACATGAAAAATACATTTCAACTACTCCTTTGCCTGGTGCTAATGGCGGGTGGAAGCCTCTCGGCCCAGGTGGACCTTACCCCCGAACGTTTCGATTTTGATCCCGATATTACCTATGATGCCTCCATACCTACTCCGGAATCATTTCTGGGCTACGAACTGGGGGATCAGTTTACGCTGTACGCGAATGCAGTAGCCTATTTCCGGGCGCTGGCCGCAGCCAGTGACCGCATTGCGATCAATCAATATGGAGCCACCTACGAAGGGAAACCGCTGATCAATCTGGTGGTGACAGCTCCGGCCAATCACGACCGGATGGATGCTATTCTCGAAGACCATTATAAACTGATGGATACAGATGGCATGAGCACTTCGCAGGTTGACGATATGGTGGAAGAAATGCCGGTTTTCACCTCCTTTAGCTACAACATCCACGGTAATGAAGCTTCTTCGACGGAAGCGGCCATGCAGGTAGCCTACCGCCTGGCCGCCGGTCAGGACCAGGAGATTGCCGAAGTCCTGGAACAGTCGGTGATCATTATGTTCGTCTGCATCAATCCGGACGGGCGGGATCGTTATACCTACTGGTACAATAGCATGGTCCGCAGCCAGGTCGGACTGGAGCCCCGCGATCTCGAACACTACGCTCCCTGGCCCAACGGCCGGACGAATCACTACTGGTTCGACCTCAACCGGGACTGGGTCTGGGGCGTGCATCCGGAATCCCGCGGGCAGGTAGCGGAGTATCGCAAATGGATGCCCCAAGTGCACGTGGATTACCACGAGCAGGGCTACAACAGCAACTATTTCACCACGCCCGGCACCACTCCCCGCAATTTGCTCCTGCCGGATGATTACGAACCCTACGCGGATTATTTCGGTCGGGCGAATATTGAGCAGTTCAACAAGCACCGGATCAATTATTTCACGCGGGATGCATTTGATTTTTTCTACCCCGGCTACGGGTCCAGTTATCCCAGCGTAATGGGAGCGATTGGGATGCTTACCGAGCAGGGCGGTATTGGTGCCGGCCGGGCGATCGAGACCAATGACGGCTATGTACTGTTGTTGCGCCAACGGGTCTTTGATCATTACATCACCTCGCTGGCGACCATCAAAGCTTCGGCGGCCCGTCGGCAGGAATTGCTGAAATACAGCGTCAATGCCTGGAATTCCGGCAGTTCCAAGTCCCGGGTGAAAACCTACATTCTGCCCGCGGAGCAGGGCGGATATCTGGAAGATGTACTGGCCATTTTTCAGCGTCAGGGCATTGCCGTAGAACGAGCGACGGCCGACTTTTCGGTATCGGCCATGGACTACCGGACGGGCCGCACCGGCCGACAGGATTTTAAGGCCGGCGATCTGCTCGTTTCGGCCGATCAGCCGCTACACCTGCTCGTCCACGCGATCATGGAACCGGCGCTGGAGATCGAAGATTCCGTAATGTACGATATGGCCACCTGGTCGGCACCTCTGGCGTACAATCTGGATGCCTATTCATCGGAACTGGCGGTCAATGTGGCCTCCGAGCCGCTGACTGCGGCGGATGCAGCGGAAAACATTACCAAGGCTGATGCCAATTATGCCTACGTGATCGACTGGAGTCAGCGGCGTGCACCCGCCGCTCTGGCCGCACTTTGGGAGAAAGGGTACCGCGTACGGTCGGCCACCGAGGGTTTTACCGATGATGAAGGCCGTGAGTTCCCGGCGGGAACCTTGGTTATTTTACGGGGACGCAATTTGGAAAAAGCCGACGAGATCGTTGCGGACATGCGCGCGCTGGCCGGAGATCAGCAGATCGAGATCGTTGGCTATGATACCGGCCGGATGCAGGAAGGTTACGACCTGGCCAGTTCCCGGAACCGGCCCATCCAGCAGCCGCGGGTTGCCCTCATGGTAGAACCGCCATTTGACACTTATACGGCCGGTCAGATATATTTTCTCTTCGATTGGGAAACCAAATTGCCCGTACAACGTATACGCACATCAGTACTGCAGCAAACAGCAGTCCCTAAATTTGGCCAGCGCTACGGCCTGGCGGATCTCAACGATTACGATGTACTCATCCTTCCCGGCGGTGGAAACAGCCTGAAGGAAGTTTTCGGAAAAGAAGAGATCAACCAACTAAAAACCTGGATTAGAAGTGGTGGAGTAGTGGTCGCAACCGAAGATGCTGTTGATTTTTTCACCGCCAAGGCATCAAAGATCACCGACGTAAAAATGGCGGAAGCCCCGAAAGATTCCAGTGAAACTGCTCTTTACCTACCTTACAAAGAAAGACAAGACTATTACGGGAAAAAAAGAATTCCCGGTTCTGCCCTGCGGGCTAATATTGATATTAGTCACCCCCTGGCATTTGGTTTGAAACCGGAGCTGTACAGCCTGAAGTTCGGTGTCGATGCACTGAAACCGAGTACCGGCCTGCAAACCGTCGGCTACTACCACCGGGCGGCGGAAGATCTGCTGGCGGCCGGCTACGCAACGGAAGAGAACCTCAAACATCTGGCCGGTAATACCTTTGCCGGTGTGATGTCGGTAGGGCAGGGCAAAGTGGTATTTCTGACGGATAATACCCAGTATCGGATGTTCTGGCGTGGACCTTCGCGGATGATGCAGAACGCCGTAATGATCCTGCCCGGATTTTAGGCGCAGGCAGCTACAAGTATTGAAAAGTAAATGACCTGGATTTCCGGGGAGTTGCAAATTATTCAGCTTCCCGGGATTCCAATTGATCAACATCTACTATATTCACAATACAGAGAAAACGAGAACTTGATGAACATCAGAAAGACGGCTTTAATACTTTCGGAAATGCAAAACGACTATCTGCATGCCGACGGTGCTTACGGAAGGGCTCATATCCGGTTGCCGAACAACCGGGCCGTGATCGAGCAACTGATCAAAGTAACGAATGCATTCCGGGAAAACGGCGGAAAGATCATCACGGTAAATTTCTCCCTGATCTGCGACAAGGACAACAAACCCCTGATCTCCGAAGAACTGAAACAGGATTGTCCCTTTCTCACGCGCGGTGATTTTCAGATCGGTCGCTGGGGGCACCAGTTGGTCGAAGAACTCGCTCCCGCGGATTACGCTATCAATAAGATCAGTGAATCCTGTTTTCATATGACCCACTTGGAATGGCTGCTTCGCAAACTGGGGGTCGATACCCTGATATTTGGCGGTCTGATGACCAACGAAGGTCTGGCCAGTTCGCTGCGCGACGCACAAAACCGCAGTTTCAAAACGATACTGCTCCAGGACGGTAGCGGCTCTTTCTCCATTGCTTCCCAGGAAGCGGCTTTGCGGTCCCTGTCCTTCGTCACGGAGATCAGCACCTGCACGGACGTCTGCGGAAAGATCCAGCAACTGACCTACTGATCCCGCTATCGGGGCCAAAGCAAAAGGTCCGGATAATACGGGGAATAATAAACATGAGTCATCGTACATTGCGATTGAACCCAAAATAGTGAAAGAATATTAGAATAAGAGTAGGAAGAGCGAGATAAGGCCGATGAGTCACCTGCTTCAAAAAGCCGTTCGGGATG
>NZ_PDUD01000028.1 GCF_002646595.1 Flavilitoribacter nigricans DSM 23189 = NBRC 102662 | reverse complement strand
GTGGAAGTGCAGTGATGTATGAAGCTGAGTAGTACTAATTACCCGAAAGCTTCCTTTATTTCTTCAACTTTACCATCACTTTAGACAACTGCAAACGATCTTTACCTTCAATGCTGACACCAGCGCAAGCAAATGTCAGTAAACTTACCGCTTCCCACACTTGTCAATTGATTTTGATCATGCGCCCCGCGCAATGATCATCCCGGATGAGATCCGGGGGATCGAATCGGGATCGCCAAGAGGTACACTGTACCATGATCAAAATCAAATAAAGAAATCGAATACCAAAAGCGGTATTCACAAGAATTGTTGGTGGTTATAGCGAAGGGGTTCACCTCTTCCCATTCCGAACAGAGAAGTTAAGCCCTTCAGCGCCGATGGTACTACCACTAGGTGGGAGAGTAGGTCACTGCCAACTTTATGAAAGCTTCCCGACTAACGTCGGGAGGCTTTCTCCATTTTAGGGCATTCCGTAATGCATTCCGCGAAGCTTTCAACTTCTTTGAAAGCCAGGTGTTGACTAATTGAACTGTATTTTCCCGTTTTGCCTGCCAAATTGTCGTAAATCCATTACTGGCAAAGTAATTGCTATCTTTATCACATGTTTAGGAGACCATTAAATTGGAAGAACCGCATGAGCAAAAAGAATAATCAGGAAACTATAAACGAGGAGTTGCTCGATGAGCAAAATGCCTCGGTCGAAAATACAGAAGCTACCGCCGCTGCGAAGGCCGAGAGCGGTGTTTCGGAAGTAGAGCAACTGCAAAAGCAGAATGAAGAGTTGAAAGACAAGTACATTCGGCTGGTTGCGGAGTTCGAAAACTTCAAAAAGAGAACTTTCAAGGAAAAACTGGAAATGATGAAAAGTGCTGCACAGGACACTATGTCAGCCTTACTGCCAGTTTTGGACGATTTTGACAGGGCCGCCAACAGCCCCGAAGGCTTAAGTGAAGGCATCCTGCTGATCCATAATAAATTGAAAGGTTCTCTGGAAAATAAAGGGCTCAAGCCGATGGAATCTACCGGTGAGCCTTTTGATCCAGAGCTGCACGAAGCGCTTACCGAGATACCCGCCCCTACCGAGGACCTGAAAGGCAAAGTGGTCGATACTATTGAAAAGGGATATTCCCTCAATGACAAGATCATCCGCCACGCCAAAGTGGTAGTCGGCAAATAAGTTGATCGCGGCCCGCCGCGTAACGCAGGTGGTAGAGAGACGGTACAATGGAGAGGTTTTGCTTTTCTCCACGGTCGCTTCACTCTACCCCTTGGTGTTTATTCCGGCAGTCAGCTTCAACACTGAAATTAAATTTAGATTCACGCCATCAAAAAGTAAGGGCAATAACAATGGCTAAAAGAGATTATTACGAGGTACTGGGCGTATCTAAGGGTGCCGGTCAGGATGAGATTAAGAAGGCTTACCGGAAGATGGCGATTAAGTATCACCCGGATAAAAACCCCGATGATAAAACGGCAGAGGAGAAGTTTAAGGAGGCAGCCGAAGCCTACGAGATCCTGAGCGATGCCGATAAGCGGGCACGCTACGACCGCTTCGGCCACGCCGGAGTGAGTGGCAATGCCGGCGGAGGTTTTAGCGGCGGCATGACGATGGAGGACATCTTCTCCCAGTTCGGCGATATCTTCGGAGACTCCGGGAGCCCGTTCGAATCCTTTTTCGGTGGCGCCCGTTCCGGAGGCAGAGGCCGTGCCCAGGGTGAACGCGGAAGCAATCTGCGGATCAAGTTATCCCTTACACTGGAAGAGATCGCCAATGGCGTTACCAAGAAAATCAAGGTTAAAAAACATACCACCTGCGACGTTTGTAACGGTAGCGGTGCGAAGGATAGCAATTCCGTGCAAACCTGTAACACCTGCCGTGGTGCCGGTGTAGTCCGCCAGGTGCGCAGTACTTTCCTGGGACAGATGCAGACGACGGCAACGTGCCCCACCTGCCACGGTTCCGGAAAAACCATTACTGCCAGTTGTTCCAAATGTAAGGGCGACGGCAGAATGTACGGTGAAGAGATGATCGAGATCGAAATTCCCGCCGGTGTGGAAGAAGGCATGCAGTTGTCCCTGCGCGGAAAGGGTAATGCCGGTCGGCAGGGTGGACCATCCGGAGATCTGCTGATCAATATCGAAGAAAAACCACACGAGTCCCTCCAACGGGACGGGATGAACCTCATTCACGATCTATACATCAATTTCGCCGATGCCGCACTGGGTACTTCCAAAGAAGTACCGACCATTGACGGCCGCGTGAAGATTAAAATACCCGCCGGTACACAATCCGGAAAGATTTTTCGTTTAAAAGAGAAAGGATTGCCTTCGGTACAGAGCTATGGTAAAGGAGATCAATTGATCCATATCAATGTCTGGACCCCGAAAAAGCTTTCCGAGGACGAGAAAAAGGTTTTGGAACAATTGAGGAACAAGCCTAATTTTCAACCTCAGCCCGGAAAATCTGACCGCGGATTCTTTGACCGGATGCGCGACTATTTTAAATCATAACTGAGCATTAGAGGATCAGGAATGTTGCTTTTTAGGAGATATTCCTGATCCTTCAAATCTCATCTTTCACGTCTCACCTATGCAATTTCGTCCCGAAGCCTGGCCATTTCTCCTTTTACTGAGTTGTGTACTCTGGGGTTGTGGATCGGACTACCTGTACGAGCGATCCTACCCGATCGATTCCAGCAATTGGACCTATGCGGACAGCCTCCAGTTTTCCTTTGAAATCGAGGATACCCTGCAGGTCTATAATCTTTGGCTGGAAGTAGAGCATAGTGTCGACTACGACTTTCAAAATCTCTACACCAGGATCCATACCCGCTTCCCTTCCGGGCAACAATTGGCAGAACCACTATCCCTGGAACTGGCGGATAATGTCGGTCGCTGGTTCGGTGATTGTAACAGCAAGACCTGTACCTTAAAGATCCCCATTCAGGAAGGTGCCTTTTTCAATCAGGCCGGAACGTATAATATCACGCTGGAACAATTCATGCGCAGAGATCCGATCGAGGGTATTCGGACCATCGGCTTTATGGTAGAGAAGACGGACCAGACCCGCCAGCAGTAAGCTTGCCTATTCCCACAATGGGGCAAAACATTTTCCCAATCTTCCGGTTTAAGAGTTGATCACTATTCACTCTTAAATACACAATTCATGTTCAAGCAAATACTTTTTATGTTATTGCTCGGAAGCTTTGCACTCGTTTCCTGCAATAATGGAGGAAATTCCGATGCCACGGAAGAAAGCTCCGATGATATGGCCCAGTTCGCCGATGACGAGGAGTTCAAAGAGGCACATCCGGAACCGGAAGCCATTGAACCGCCCGCCAACGGGGAAATGATGACCTTTGAAACTCCCGACGGCAAAACGGGGAGCGCTTTCGCCATTATGCCGGAAAATCCAAACGGCGACTTCCTGTTTGTCATCCACGAATGGTGGGGGCTAAACGATCATATCAAATGGGAAGCCGGCCGGCTTTTTGAAGGGCTGGAAGGCGTCACGGTAATGGCGCTGGATATGTACGACGGCAAAGTGGCTACCACGCAGGATCAGGCCGGAGAATTTATGCAGGCAGTAAAAGAAGACCGGGCGCAGGCTATCATTCAGGGCGCACTCAATTATGCCGGTCCCGAAGCGGGTATTGGCACCATTGGCTGGTGTTTTGGCGGCGGCTGGTCTTTACGCACGTCTATTATGGCGGGAGACCAGGGAAAAGCCTGTGTGATGTACTACGGAATGCCCGTGCAGGAGGCCGACAAACTGGCACCGATCGAGGCGGATATTCTGGGCATCTTTGCCAAACAGGATGGCTGGATCACTCCGGAAGTAGTCAACAAATTTGAAAGCCTGGCCAAAGCGACCGGCGAGAGTATTGAGATCCATCAGTACGATGCCGCTCATGCTTTTGCCAACCCAAGTAATGCCGAAGCTTATAACGAAGAAGCGACCGCAGAAGCCAATGCGCTTGCTTTGAATTTTTTACAGGAACGACTATAAACATCAGGCCACCGGTAGATCCGGACGGTCTGTTCCCCTGAAATTTCTTTTTACCTATATAATTTAGCCGCCAGGATTGATTGTTTATTTTCATTCCTGGCGGTTCTTTTCAAGCAGCTGACTAAAGGTTTAGAACAGCTGCTCCAGCCGACCTGATAGCAATTTTCTCCCGCAAATTTAGATCGCTCAGCCGGAAACTTTTATGGACTGTTTACCGTTGGTGTTCAAAATGATCTGATGCACTTCGGTCGAAGAAATACCGTGAGCTTGCCTGTGGCCTCCCGGCCCGTTGAAAAAGATCTGTAAAATATATCCGTTAGCTGATCCCGGCCGGCCTCCCGGAGGCGGGTCGAATAGTGATGAATTTTATGCAATTTAATAGCAATGAAAAGAGAAGAAGTAAACACCCGATTTAAAGCCATTATGGGAGCCAGGGACCCTAAACTGGCGGAAGATTTCTGGACGCTGGATTTTCGGGAATTCACCGAAAATGAAAAGGTCCTGATGGAACTGGAACTGTTTGCCGAAGATTGGCACCAATTACACGAAGAACTGGCTTCGGCATTTCAGCTTAAAAAGAATCCCTTGGCGGAAGAAGCCCTGTACCATAATGCTTTCCGTAAAGAACTGGACCCGATGGATTACAAGCCGTTGGCCAGAAAATGTACCTGGGCCCTGGCGGATATCGGAACGGAGCAATCCAGGCAGTTCCTGACAGAAATGGCCGGCTGCGGAGATCCACTGATTGAGGGTTTCGCCCAAAAAAGACTGGATAACTGGGAAAAAGAATTACCGAGAAAAGGACGCCAACTGGCCGTACGGAGTAATCCGGCCGGGAAGAACATTCAGTTAGATTATTACCCGAATGTAATCCGGGAGTTGCCGAATAGCGGACAACAGATCATCGGATATCAGACCGAAGACGAGATCATCGTCTATCAGGCTTTCAAACCTTCAATTGCCCGCTACGCAGTAGAGCATCAGCAATTGGGCGGAGCCGACTTTAGTTACGGACGCATGTCCTGGATCAAACCCAATTTCCTGTGGATGATGTTCCGTTGCGGCTGGGCCGAAAAAAAGGATCAGGAAAGAGTACTGGCGATTGCGATCAAAAAAGCGGACTTTGAAAAGATCCTTAGTCAGGCGGTGCTGTCTTCCTATCAGTCGAAATACTACGATACCCGGGAAGCCTGGCAGGAGGAATTACAGAAAAAGGCCGTTCGCCTGCAATGGGATCCGGACCATGATCCCTACGGGAATAAAGAAACCCGACGGGCCATTCAGATCGGTATGAAGGGAGAGGTGCTTAAACAATTTGGGCAGGAACAGATCCGCTATGTTGAAGATATCACGGATTTTGTGCGGGAGCAGAAAAAACTGGTAGACCGCAAAGCGCTCGATCGCTTACTGATCCCCCGGGAAACGATCTACCAACTGCAAAACCGGGACCTGGAGCAGCAACTGGCTATCGAGAAATAAGATATCCGCCCGATGATTTTCCAAAAGCTCCGCTTTGTGCTTAATTTGGAGATAATATTCATCAAAAGAACAGCGAGCTATGCGATTGGTTTATCTCCTCTTTTCTGCACTATTACTGGTATCCTGCAATTCTTCCCGCACCTACGTGATGAGTGTACAGGGTAAACTAAAGCCTGGGAAACTGGGCCCCACTCTGGTGCACGAACACATTACTACGGACTTCATCGGCGCGGAAAAGGTAAAACAGCCCCAGTACGAACAGGATCTGGCGAGCAGTACCATCCTGCCGCATCTGGAAGCTCTCAAAGCCCGGGGTATCAATACTCTGGTGGAATGTACGCCCAACCACATCGGTCGGGACGTCCGCCTGTTGCAAAGCTTATCGGAAAGATCCGGCCTGAACATCCTGACCAATACGGGCTATTACGCTGCGGTAGATAAAAAATATCTACCCCAGCATGTTTTCGAGGAGGATGCGGCCACCATTTCCGCCCGTTGGGAAAAGGAGTGGACCGATGGAATTGAGGGTAGCGGTATTCGCCCGGGATTCATAAAGCTGGGGGTAGGAAGGGGCCCGCTCGACGCAGTGGAAGAAAAGTTGCTGGTAGCAGGTATTATGCTGAGTAAAAAGAGCGGATTACCGATCTACGTGCATACCGGGGACGGCGCTGCCGCGCAATCCGAATATGAGATCATTAGCCGCGAAGAATTGGCGCCAGAGCGTCTGATCTGGGTGCACGCTCAGAACGGAACTGATGCAGAACGAATCGCACTTGCGCAGAAAGGTGTTTGGATCAGCCTGGATGGAGTCAGTGCCACCCGGGTAGATCAATACGTGGAAATGATCCTGGCCTTAAAAGAGAAAGACCTCTTATCTCGGCTGCTCATTTCCCACGACGACGGCTGGAGTGTGGAAAATCAGAAAGGAGAAATTAGTCTGAAATTGTTTGGCAATGGCAATGAAATACCCTACCGAACGATCAGCGAGCAACTGATCCCCGAATTGAAAAAAAGAGGGCTTACCGCCAGAGAACTGGATCAGATCCTGATCAAAAATCCACCTAAAGCCCTGGGGATAACTCCTTCGTCTAGAAAAGTGGATCGCTAGAAGCGGAATACCTACTTTCCCGTCTCAGGTAAATTCACATTAATTCTAAAAATTACATGGAATTAGAATCGCTCAACCGATCTCAGGACGTCAGTCTGGATGAAAAACTGGAAAAGGAATACCGCATTCTGGAGGAGATCATCCAGGAGCTTCGATCCCGGGAGATCCCGGAAGATATTCTGGTGAGGATCAATACGGAGATTAACGATATCAATACTTTTCCCGGAGAGGGTAAGGATCTGAAGCGGAAGATCCGGGCGGTCAGAACTTCTATTCTGAAAATAGTTGAAAAGGAACTAAAACTCGTGCCCCGCAATTATTACCGGAACCAGTGGATGGCTTTAGGCATGTCTGTTTTCGGCATTCCGCTCGGAGTGGTTTTCGGCAGTGCGCTGGGTAATTTGGCCTTCCTGGGTATCGGTCTGCCGATCGGCATGAGCATCGGCCTGGCGGTGGGAACCAATATGGACCAAAAGGCCCAAAAGGAAGGGCGCCAGTTGGACGTGGAACTCTGATCCAAAGTACTGTGATCTTTTTGGTCAGTTGCTTGTTTTGAGGATAAAGTAATCTACAAGCAACATGACTGATCCAAAAATTGCACTAGTCACCGGAGCCAACCGGGGCATCGGTCTGGAAGTATGCCGGCAACTGCTGGCCCAACAATACCGGGTAATTCTCACCAGCCGTGATGTAGAAAAAGGACAGGAGGCACTGGATAAACTGAAAGCCGGTGCTACCGCCGGTGATCTCCATTTCATACCACTCGATATAAGCAATCCGGATAGTGTGCGGCAGGCGGCCGAAACTGTCGCTACCCGCTTTGGCCGACTGGATACGTTGGTCAACAATGCCGCCATCAATTACGATACCTGGCAGAAAGCAACCGAACCCGATCTGGAAGAATGCCGGCAGACCCTCGATGTGAATCTCTTCGGCGCCTGGCGAATGGTTCAGGAATTCTTGCCCCTGCTCCGTAAAAGCGATTCCGGGCGCATTGTCAATGTCTCCAGTGGTTCCGGTGCCTTGCAGGGCATGAGCGGTGGCACACCTGCCTACAGTATTTCCAAAGCTGCGCTGAACGTACTTACGATTAAATTGGCGGCCGAAACCAAAGACGATGATATTCTGGTCAATTCGGTCTGTCCCGGTTGGGTGCGGACGGAAATGGGAGGCAGTAACGCCACCCGCAGCATTCCGGAAGGAGCACGCGGGATCGTCTGGGCGGCTACTCTGCCGGATGACGGACCAAGCGGCGGCTTTTTCCGGGACGGCAAACGGATCGACTGGTAAGTAGCTTCGATCTGGTCAATAACGAACTGATAACCCGGGTACATTCATTCCCCACCCAGAGGTTTGATCTTTCCGGCATCACCCCCCGGCCGATTGGCTGTTTTAAAATATTTGCTGATGTCCTTCAGACTCTCCCGGAGTTGTTCATCTCCGCTGTCGGCGGGAGCACCCGGAGTGGTGCTGAGTTGACCGGGAAACTCCTCGATGTGCAGCGTTTGTGTGGGGAAGGCAAAACGAACGCCTAGATCATGCGCCAGAGCAATGATGGCGTACATCACTTCGTGCCGGCCCTTTAATTCGACTGTCCAGTTGGGGGCTTCAAAAAAAGTATAGAGCAGAATATTCAGTGAACTGGCCCCGAAGCTGTTGAGATGTACTTCAAAATAATCTTTCCGGGTAGTCGGGTGGCGAAGAATGATCTCCCGGATCCCCTTCACAAAAAGATCGATCTGCTTCGGAGGCGTGTCGTAGGTCACCCCGATCTCCGTTTTAAAACGGCGGTATTGCCGTAATCCCATATTGTCCACCACCTGATCGGCCAGTTGCCCGTTGGGAACGTAGGTAATGGAATTGGCAAAGGTACGGATGCGGGTAGAACGGACACCAACCTCTTCCACCACGCCGTCAACGTTACCGAAATGGATCCAGTCGCCGATCTGGAAAGGTTTATCCAGAAAGATCATGATCGAACCGAAGAAATTCTTCACCGTATCCTGGGCGGCCAGAGCGATGGCCAGACCACCGATCGAAATACCGGCCAACAGGGCCGTCACATTGACATTGAGGTAGTCCAGAATATAAAACAGTCCTACGGCCCATACAACCATAGAGGTGATCCGTTTTAGCACGGGCATCAACTGGTCGTCCAGCGTGTTGGCCGTTTTTTTGGCCACCTTATTGAGGTTGAAGAACAGGATTTTCACCAACTGATCGACGATGAAAATGATAAAGAAAATACTCAGGATCCCCAGCAGTTTGAGCAGAATGGAATTGTTTTTGGCGGGTAACTGCAGCATGGGCAGTATGTAGGCAAAAAATCGCACACTGATGAGTAGCCCGAACAAGCGGTAGAGTCTCCGGCCGGCCTTATCCACTTCCGGCGAGATCCCAATGCGTTTGCGCAGACTGGGTCGAATGATCGTTCTGCTGAGCCAATTGATAAAGGTGAAGACCAGCCAGGAAAGCAACAGCAGAACGATAATCCCCATCCATTTCCAAAGCTTGATATTCAGAATGGGCGTTTGCCAGAAAGGTGCCTGAAAATAGGTGGTGATCTGCGTGCCTAGTGGAAACAGTTCCCGGTGCAGATCCGGAATGGCTTCGACTGTAGTGCGGGAATAAAACCAGTCGTTGCCTATCTTTTCCACATAGAGGAGTGGATAATGTTGATCGATGTAATACACCGCCGCCTTGGCCAGAGAATCATAGTAGCTGTTTTCCGTAGGCAGGCGGTTGATATCTACGTATAAGCCCCGCCCGTCCAGGATCTGTTTGAGCTGGATGGCCAGGTCTTCGGCCTCCGCTACCCCGGGAGCAAATGATAATGCCGCCCTCGCGGGCTGATAAGAATCGGTTTGCAGATAGTAAAGGTGATTGTAAATGACGCCGTAAGGACTGTCGTTTACTTCGGAAGAATCGATCTGACTGATCAGGGGAATGGAGCCCGAAATACATAAGAGGGTGAAGATGATTATCTTTCTAATCATGAGGCTGGTCTGCACTTTGAGTTTTTTATCAAGTCGCCCAAAGGTAAGGACTTGCTGTTACTCCAGGCTTATCCAGCGCAGAAATGCCTGATTTTAATCCCAAACGTTGTTTCCCTTGAAAGACGGCCTGAAAGTTTACAAACAAAAAAAGTCGTACCAAGGGTGATACGACTTTTTTAGCTCCGGGGCAGCCGAAGATGATTCTCCAGCAGCCTAGGTCTATCCGCCGCCGCCGTTGGATTTTTCCTTATCCTGCTCTTCTTTTTTCTTTCCGAACAGGAAATTACTCCAGAATTCTTTCCGCTTTTCCCGGTTTTCGATCTTGCGTTGTTCCCGGTCGTAAAAACGTTCGATCCGTTCCCCGTATTCCTGGTAAGTTTCGCCTTCACGGCGGGGTTTCATTTCGATCACCTTGCGGAGGGCATCCTGATTGAATTCCTGGACCATCTGGTAGAAATCCTGGATCTCGTAGTAATTCTCTTCCCCCCATTCCGCCAGGATCGGCATTTCATCCAGGAAGGGCGGGCAAAGCATGGTCGCCATCAGGGTGTCGGCCATTTCCGGGAAACGACCTTTTCGGTATTTATCCGCCAGTTTTTTGTCTTTGTACATGGAGCGCATGAAGGTCCCCCAGATGGGCAAAGCCGTACTGGATCCCTGACCGGCGCTCATGGTGCGGAAATGGATACGCGGGCTTTCGGCGCCCACCCATACTCCGGCCACCAGATTGGGTACAAAGCCGAGGAACCAGCCGTCGGATTGGTTCTGCGTTGTACCGGTCTTACCCGCAATGTCCCCGTAGAGGCCGTAGCCGTAGTGTACTTTGCGGGCCGTTCCGCTATCCACCACGGATTCCAGCATTTTCACCAGCATCATGTTGTGCTCACGGGAAACGACTTCTTCAAATTCTTGGGTATCGGGGCGGTCGAACTCCATCAGGACTTCTCCGTCGCTCGTTTCGATCCGATCCAGATAATGGATCTCCGGGCGTCTGCCTTCGTTGGCAAAAGTTCCGTACAACTGCACCATATCGAACAGCGATGCCTCTACGGTACCCAGCGCGATGGAAGGCACTTTGGGAATATCGCTGGAAATGCCCAGCTTCTGGGCCAGTTCGCGTACCGGTTCTACTCCCGAGCGCATCAGTAGTTCTACCGTCACGGTATTGACCGAATGACTCAGGGCACCCTCCATGGAGTAGACGCCACCGTACTTGCCATCGGAGTTGTGGGGTTGCCAGTTGTCGTAGTCTTCGTAGGTGACGAGTTCGTTGGGCGTATATTCACAGGGCATCATTCCCTGCTGCAGGGCTTCCAGGTAAACCACCGGTTTGAAGGTGGAGCCCACCTGCCGCCGCGATTTCACGTGATCGTACTGGAAGTAGCCAAAATCGTTTCCGCCTACCCAGGCCCGGATCAGTCCGGTATGCGGTTCCATGGCCATCAGGCCGGTATTAAGCCGGGTGAGATAATGCTTTACGGAATCCAATGGGCTCATATCCCGGTAATCATCACTATCCTCTTCCCAGCCGAAAACCCGCATTTGTACCGGTTGTTCAAAGATGGCCATGATCTCCTCTTCGCCTTTCCCCTGCGCTTTCAGGGCGCGGTAGCGGCGGGATTGCTGAACGGTACTTTTCAATAAGCGATCGTCCCAGGGCGTACGCTTTTTCCAGTTTTTATCGAAATTGGACTGGATAACCGGCATGTTCTCTTCCACGGCCCGCTCCGCGTACTGCTGCAGCGTGGCATCGATGGTGGTGTATATTTTTAATCCGTCGGTTTGGAGATTATAGGGGGTACCGTCTTTTTTGTAGTAACCTTCCAGCAGTTCTTCCACCTTCAGGCGCAGGTGTTCCCGGAAGTAGGTAGCCAATCCCCGGTTTTTACCTTCCTTGACGTAAGCGGCCTCTACCGGCATGGTTTTCACCGTATCGTAGACCTCGGGCGCCAGGTAATTGTAGCGGACCATTTGGGCGAGTACGGTATTGCGTCGCTGCTGCGCCCGGTCCGGATGACGTACCGGATGGTAATAGCTGTTCGCTTTGAGCATGCCGACGAGCACGGCGGCCTCGGACAGGGTCAGTTCATTCGGTGATTTGCTAAAGAATCGCTGGGAAGCGACCTTGATCCCGTAAATATCATCCCCGAAGGGAACGGTATTGAGGTAAAGATTCAGCAGTTCTTCCTTGGTGTAGGTATTTTCCAGACGCCGGGCTACAAAAGTTTCCCGCAGTTTGTTGATAAAAGTAGACAGCAGGAGATAATCGCGCCGCGGATAGAGGTTCTTAGCCAACTGCTGGCTGATCGTACTACCGCCACCGGAAGCATCATCCGATAAAATGATGGATTTTACCAGTACCCGGCCCCAGGCACGGATATCGATGCCGTTGTGTTCAAAGAAACGCGCATCTTCCGTGGCGACCAGGGCGTTGATCACATCTTCCGAAATTTCTTCGAAATCGGCGTTGACCCGGTTCTCAACGTAATATTTTCCCAGCAGTACGCCATCTTCGGAATAAACCTCGGAGGCGGTGTTATTGCGGATATTACTCAATTCGGGATAGGAGGGCAGGGGACCGAAAGCGCCCCAATACACCAGCAGGCAGACCAGGAAAAGCGCAACCACGCCGCTCACACCGAGGATGCTGCCCCATTTGACTACCTGACTGCCCCGGGGATAATCCAGGCGGAATTTCCGCCAATAGACCTTCAGCTTGGCAATACGTGTCGCTGACCATTCTTTGACCATTTCCAGAAGGTCAGGCTGCGTGTTGGATGAGGGCTGATTCTCTGCCATATGTTTTTTGATATGTACTTCCGATCGCGGTCGGATACGTTCAAATCGTTAAATAAAAGCTGGATAAAACCGCCGATATTCTTCGGCTAAATCGATCGATTTAGACCTCATATTTAACGACTAGTCACAACTATTTGTTCTTTCTTTTTTATCCGGCTGGCGTTTATTGGGAACAGTGTTTATTTTCCGTACATCCAAACGCAGTAGTGATGCTGCCTTTAATGACAAGACCGTCGGCGTTTGGCTGCACGCGGCGAGAGGACGTTGCCGCTCGCCTGCAGTTCGTCTAACGTCCGACATGCACCAGCAGTACGGAAATATCCGCCGGGCTCACTCCGCTGATCCGGCTGGCCTGCCCGATGGTGCGTGGTTTCATCCGGCTGAGTTTTTCGCGGGCTTCTTTGGAAAGGGAAGCCAGTTGCTGGTAGTTGAAGTCCTCGTGCAGATGTACTTCTTCGAGGCGGTTCATTTTATCCACCATTTCCTGTTCGCGGCGGATATAGCCTTCGTATTTCATATTGGTCTCCGCCAGGTCAACGAACTCTTGTTCGTAACCGCTGAGTAGTTCCGCTACCTGAGGGATCGCCGTGCGCAGATCTTCCATGGAGATCTGAGGACGCAGCAGGATACCGTGTAGCTTTACTTTCTGATTGATCGGTGAAGATCCTTTTTCCTCCAGCAGGCCGTTGACCTGCCCCGGTTCAACACTCAGATCACGCAGTACTTTTTCGATGTGTTCGGCGGCATCATTTTTGGCTTCCACCCGTTGCATGCGCTCGTCGCTACCGGCCATGCCCAGTTTCTGGGCCAGCGGGGTCAGCCGGAGATCGGCATTGTCCTGGCGCAGCAGAATGCGGTATTCGGCCCGGGAGGTAAACATCCGGTAGGGTTCTTTCGTCCCTTTATTGACCAGATCGTCGATCAGCACACCGATGTATCCTTCCGAACGGCGCACGACGAAAGGTTCCTCTTCCTGTACGGCGAGGTGAGCATTAATGCCGGCAATAAGCCCCTGGCTGCCCGCCTCTTCGTAGCCGGTGGTACCGTTGATCTGCCCGGCAAAAAACAGGTTTTTTACCAGATGGGTTTCCAGCGATATTTTCAGCTGAGTGGGCGGAAAGAAATCGTACTCAATGGCGTAACCCGGTCGGAACATTTTCATGTTCTCAAAACCCCTTACCTGACGGAGTGCCTTGTACTGCACATCTTCGGGCAGGGAACTGGAAAATCCGTTGACGTAGATCTCACAGGTATCCCACCCTTCCGGTTCAACGAACAGCTGGTGGCGATCCCGGTCGGCAAAACGATCGATCTTATCTTCGATAGAAGGGCAATAACGCGGCCCCAGTCCCCGGATACGACCGTTGAACATTGGGGAGCGATCAAAACCCGTCCGCAGAATATCGTGTACTTCCTGGCTGGTATAGGCAATATGGCAGGGTAGTTGTCGCTTCGGTGTCGGCGTATCTGTGTAGGAGAATTTTCCGGGAACTTCGTCGCCGGGTTGCACCTCCATTGCGTCCCAGTCGAGGCTGCGACCGTCGATACGCGGCGGTGTTCCGGTTTTCATCCTGCCGGATTCAAAACCCAGTTCTACCAGTTGTTCGGTGATACCGGTGGCCGCTCTTTCTCCGGCCCGGCCGCCGCCGAACTGTTTTTCACCAATGTGGATCACGCCGTTCAGAAAAGTCCCGTTGGTCAGTACGACGGACCGCGCCGGGATCTCCAGACCGATACCGGTCCGTACACCCTTGACGATACCGTCTTTTACGACGAGGCCTACGATCATTTCCTGCCAGAAATCGATATTGGGATTGGCTTCCAGCATACTGCGCCATCTGGCGGCAAACTGCATCCGGTCACTTTGGGCCCGCGGGCTCCACATGGCCGGTCCTTTGGAGCGATTGAGCATTCGGAACTGGACCATGGTGTGATCCGTAACAATACCGGAATACCCGCACAGCGCGTCAATTTCGCGTACGATCTGCCCTTTGGCCACCCCACCCATTGCCGGGTTGCAGCTCATTTGGGCGATCGTGTTCATATTCATCGTCGCCAGCATCACTTTGGAGCCCATATTGGCGGCAGCTACTGCGGCTTCGCAGCCGGCGTGCCCGGCCCCTACCACTATCACGTCGTAAGTCGGAAACATTTCGATAAATTAGGATCGAGAAAGGAAAGTTGGAAAAAAGGAAAAACCTTATTTTCAATAATCGTTTCTCATTTCTTTAAATTGACCCGCAAAGATACGCAATTTCGGGTTTAGTTGCTTGATTAATAATACAATTGCTTATCGGGGCAAACCGTCATATTAACGTCATGTTTGCGGGACTGTTTTTCCTATATTTGGAAATGAATTATGAAGAATAAAATTTATCTTTTTTTAAGTCTGGCACTGGGGCTTGCTGGTTTGAGCCAGTGTAGTTCTTCGGCTGACGAGCGCATCAGCTACAATCGGGATATTCGACCCATCCTGAACCGCAATTGCCTGGCCTGCCACGGCGGAGTTCGGCAGATGGGAGGTTTTAGTCTGTTGTTTGAGGAGGAGGCATTTGATACGACGGAATCGGGAAAAAAGGCCATCGTTCCCGGCCGGCATCGGGCCAGCGAAATGTACCGTCGTCTGGTAGAGACCAATCCCGAAGTACGCATGCCGCCCGATGGGGATCCCTTATCCAAAAAGGAGATCGATCTGATCGCGCGCTGGATCGATGAAGGCGCCAAATGGGAAAAACACTGGGCCTACATTGCTCCGGATACGGCCATGACCGTGCCGGATATTGCCGAGATCGAGTGGGCTAAAAACCCGATCGACGGTTTCGTCTGGAACAAACTGGAGTCCTTGGGCATGCAACCGGAGCCTGAGGCTTCCGCGCCGGTGCTGCTGCGCCGGCTGAGCCTGGACCTGATCGGTCTGCCGCCTTCAGAGAATTTGCGCCAGGCATTTCTGGAAGACCAGTCGATGACCTACGAACAGGTGGTAGACAGCCTGCTGGCTTCGCCCCAGTACGGCGAACACTGGGCCTCCATGTGGCTGGATCTGGCCCGTTACGGTGATTCACAGGGCTATCAGAAAGATAAATTGCGCCGGAATATCTGGCGGTACCGGGACTGGGTGATCGATGCCTTTAACCGCGATATGCCTTTTGATCAGTTTACCGTCGAGCAGATCGCCGGTGATCTGCTGCCCAGCGCGGATGACGCCCAGGTACTGGCAACCGCCTTTCACCGGAATACCAATACCAATGACGAGGGAGGAACGGATGATGAAGAGTTCCGGCTGGTAGCGGTCATGGACCGCCTGAATACGACTTATGAAGTCTGGCAGGGTGTGACCATGAGCTGTGTACAATGCCACAGCCACCCCTACGATCCTTTCCGGCACCAGGAGTTCTATTCCTCCATGGCCTTTTTCAACAATACCCTGGATCGCGACCTGACCAGCGAGTTCCCAAGGGTAAACCTACTGTCTCCCGCCCAGAAGCGGGAAAAAGATCGCCTGGGCAATTATCTGGAAGCCAAACGCGCTGACGGGGATACCGTCACTACGGAGTTCAAAGACAAATTGGATGCCTTCATGGCAATCCAGCCCGGGCGGGTGCCCGTTATGCAGGATTTTCATCCGGATTCCAGCCGGATCACCCGCGTATTTGATCGCGGCAACTGGCTGGCCCTGACGGATACGGTGCAGCCCGATGTACCCGAAGTCCTGCCACAATTATCCAGAGACAGTCTGGTCAACCGGCTGGATCTGGCCGAATGGCTGGTCAATCCGGATAACCCCCTGACCTCACGCGTGATCGTCAATCGATTCTGGGGCCGCATTTTCGGTAACGGGATCGTCCGAACGGTGGAAGATTTTGGTAGCCAGGGCGAACCGCCTTCCCATCCGAAACTGCTGGACTGGATGGCCTTACGCTTTATGCACGAGCACGAATGGAAGCTCAAGCCAATGCTGAAAGATATTGTGATGTCGGCAACCTACCGGCAGTCGGGTAAAATATCCGCCGAAAAACTGAAAAGAGATCCCTACAACGCACTGCTGTCCCGGGGGCCGCGGGTAAGGCTGAGTTCCGAGCAATTGCGCGATCAGGCGCTGTACGTAGCCGGCCTGCTCAGTCCGAAGATGTACGGACCGAGCGTGATGCCCTACCAGCCGGATGGGGTGTGGGACGTGATCCGGCAGGTAGCCCGCTGGGAGACCAGTCCGGGAGATGACCGTCACCGGCGCGGGGTCTATACCATGATCCGTAAAACCAGTCCTTACCCCTCCCATCTGACCTTTGACGGAACGAGCCGGGAGTTTTGCGTGTCGCGTCGCATCCGGACGAATACGCCGCTGCAGGCTATGGTGACGCTCAATGATCCGGTCTATACGGAAGCGGCCAAACACCTGGCCGTCAATATGGCGGAAAAGAGTTCCAAACCAGCCGAACAGATCCAGTATGCCTACAAGCGGGCCCTGCTCCGGCCGGCGGATGATTTCCGGCTCAGGGAACTAGTCGACTTCTACGAAGAAGCGGAAGAGCACTACCAGCAGCACCCGGAAGAGGCGAAAGCCCTCCTGGCGGAAAACGAAACAAAGGAACCACAACTGGCGGCCCTGGTCAACGTCGCAAGCATCATTCTCAACCTGGACGAATTAATCAACAAATAATGAAAAGAAAGCTCTATAACGAACTAATAGATACGCACCAGAATTATCTCACCCGGCGGCATTTCCTGCGCGATTGCACGCTTGGTCTGGGAGCTTTGGCGCTGGGTACTATGGGGTGTTCCGGAAGTGAGGCCGATGATCCGACGGAAGCCCTGCTGGAAAAGATCTCTCACTATGTGCCGCGTGCGCGCAACATCATTTTCCTGCACATGGCGGGCGGACCTTCCCAACTGGAGCTTTTTGATTATAAACCGACCCTGGATCGCTTGGACGGTGAGATCTGCCCGCAGTCTTTTCTGGAGGGCAAACGGTTCGCCTTTATCCGCGGCGTTCCGTCGATGCTGGGCACCCGGGTGAATTTCAACCAGTACGGAGAATCCGGCGCCTGGGTATCCGATCTGCTGCCGCATTTTCAGGACGCCGTGGATGATGTGTGCTTTCTGAAAGCGATGCAGACCGAAGAGTTCAACCACGCTCCGGCGCAGCTGTTTATGCATACCGGGCACGCGCGTAGCGGACGTCCGAGTATGGGGTCCTGGGTGACGTACGGGCTGGGCTCCCCCAATAAAAACCTGCCGGGATTCGTCGTAATGGTTTCCGGGCAGTCGGCGCCCAGTGGCGGGAAAAGTTTGTGGGGTAGCGGTTTTCTGCCTTCTCTGTACCAGGGAGTGGAATTCCGGTCCCAGGGTGATCCGGTACTGTACGTTTCTAATCCGAATGGGATTGATCGCGAATTGCGCGGCAAGGCCATCGAAACGATCAGCAAGATCAACCAGCGGGAGTTTGAGGAAGTCGGCGATCCGGAAACGCTTACCCGGATCTCGCAGTACGAACTGGCTTTCCGGATGCAAATGACCGTGCCGGAAGCTACGGACATCAGCAAGGAACCGGAATATATCCACAAAATGTACGGTACGGAACCCGGTCAGCGATCTTTTGCCAATAACTGTTTGCTGGCGCGCCGGCTGGTGGAGAGAGGCGTACGTTTCGTGCAACTGTACCACCGGGGATGGGATTCCCACGGAAGTAATGATTTTGAATCGCTGGACGGCGGTTTCCTGCAAAGATGTAATGAGATCGACCAGCCGATGGCGGCTCTGCTGAAAGACCTCAAACAGCGCGGACTGCTGGATAGTACGCTGGTCGTTTGGGGCGGTGAGTTCGGTCGGACTCCCATGCAGGAAAACCGGGGCGGTAAAACGAATAAATTCCGGGGCCGTGATCACCACAAAGAGGCCTTCACGATGTGGGTAGCCGGAGCCGGGATAAAGAAAGGTATGACGCTGGGCGAGACGGACGAAGTGGGCTACGCACCGGTAAGCGGCAATGTACACGTCCACGATCTGCAGGCAACCCTGTTGCATTTGCTCGGGCTGGATCACACTAAGCTCACGTATCCTTTTCAGGGGCGTGATTTCCGCCTGACTGACGTACACGGAGAACTGGTGCACGATATCATGGCCTGACCAAAAGTTCCTGACTCTAGTGAGGGATGAATCCTCCTACGATCCAGGGGCGGAGGCTGTAATCGTGTGATGATAGCCGGGGATCTTCGGTGCCCGGCAGCATTGCATCAACAAAAAACACACTGATTCTTGGGCAGTATGCGCTAAATATTTACCTTAGGAGCTGTTTATTTTATACACCCGGTGAGTATTAGCCGATTACGTATAGCATATACCTCGAACAAACCACACACCAATATGAGGTTCCTGACGTTTTTGCTCTTTTTAGTGTTTGTTGCTTTTGCCCTTTGGGCCAGATGGTATTTTGTCTGTGAAGTTCGGGGCATGTGCGGAGAGCAGGATGTTCGCCTGACTACCCTGCAACTACTGGACGAAGACAGCACCGCGATCCTGGACAGTTACGACCAGTTCGCTTTTGATCCGCTGAGTGTGCAACCTCGCCTGAATCCGAATAACGAAGCATTTCTGGATACACTGGCCGCTATTTTGCTGGCCGATTCTACCCGCGATCTGACCATTACCGGTCTTATTCGGCCGAGTGAGTCCGACTGGAAGCCGGAACGCGGTTTCTTCGAAAATATCGGTATCGCCCGGGCGGACGCCATCCGGTCTCTATTAGTAAAAAGAGGCGTACCCGAAGGCCGGGTATCTCTGGATTACAAATTGAGTAATGATCCGAATCTGCTGGAGCCGCTCACCTTCCACCTCTTTGATCCGCGCGGAGGCCCCGATGCGTACGACCGAACCGCTTTCGTATTTACGAATATGACCTTTTCCGATGCCAATTTCGAGTTTAATTCGGCGGAGTTCCGGCCGGGAACCCAGGCGGTACTCTATGCCGACTCGGTAAAGACCTATCTGGAACTGAACGATGGCAAGATGTTGACTATCATCGGCCATACCGACAGTAAAGGCACTACCGAATACAATTATGACCTGGGATTGCGTCGGGCGGAAAACGCCCGGCAGTACTTCAAGGAACTGGGCGTGGGAGCTACCATCGAAGTGGATTCCAAGGGAGAAACCGAACCGGTAGCGCCAAACCGGCAGAATGGGAAAGATAATCCCGAAGGCCGGCAGAAGAACCGGCGGGTGAATTTCGTGATTGAATAATCGAGAGAGCTGCAAAGTTTTCAAAATTTTGCAGCTCTCAATACCTGAACACCAAAAATTAACAGAGGCATGGATTTCGATATGAATCAGTTTTTCGATAATTGGGATACAGCAGATAGTTACGCGGCCCTGGCCATTACGCTTATTGGCTTTTTATTCGGTTTGTTGATCGGATATCTGCTGCGTAGTCCGAGAGTGAGACGGTTGCGGGAAGAACTGGAAGAATCCAATGCCGATCTGGTGCAGGCCCGTCAGGAGCTGGGCGGTATGAAAGATCAGCTTGATCAGAAAGAGGCCGATCTGCAGCGGGTCCATTACGATCTGGTGGAAATGACCGAAAGGGTAGATGCGCTGGAAGAAGAAAAGGCGAAACTGCTCAAAGATATATTTCAGGCCAACCAGGAGGTGGAAAATCAACAGGCCAATACCCGTTCCTATCAGGCCAAGATCGATTACCTCAACCAGCAGATCGCCGACTTCGAGCAGGGGCGGGAAGTACCCACTACCGTAGTGGTAACGGAAGATGACGACACCGAGGACGATACGCCGCAGGTCATCTACGCAGCCACCGACACCGATGCAGTGACGGATCTGGAGGCCACCAACCAGCGTTTGGAACGTTTTGAAGCTAAACTGGCCCAGCTGGAATCCGAAAACCAGGCCTTGAAACAACAGATCAGAGGATTGCATCCGCAGGAAACGGTTCCGCAGTCTAAAAGTGCGGCAGTTGATTCCAGTTCCCTGATCTTTGAGATCGATGATGTGGAGGAGGAACCGGAACTGAAAACTACTCCGGACAAAACCGTATTGCACAAAAAGATCGCCGTGGCTGATATCGAGCGGGACGACCTGACGAAGATCGAAGGGATCGGACCGTTCCTGCAGACCAAACTCAACGAGATCGAAGTATATTCCTACCAGGATATTGCCGAGTGGGACGCTGCCCGTATTGCGGAAGTAACCGACAAGATCAGCTATTTCCCGGGGCGGATCGAAAAAGACAACTGGGTGGGACAGGCGAGAAGCCTCTATCACCTCAAACAGACCAACCCATCGGCTCTGGTCACTCCACTACCGAATGCCGAAGACCTGAAAGTCATTGAGGGTATCGGACCGAAGATCGAACAGTTGCTCAAAGAGGCCGGTATCAACACCTGGCACGATCTGGCGGAAACGGACCTGGAGCGCCTGCAATCCATCCTTGCCGCTGCCGGCGAACGCTACCGCATCCACGATCCCAGTACCTGGTCGCAGCAGGCCCTGCTGGCGGCCAATGGCAAATGGGATGATCTGCAGACCATGCAGGACGAACTGAAAGGCGGCCGAAGAGTTTAAGCGATCAGGTAGGTACGGCCCTGATGGCCGGAAGAATATATTTTTCCAGTAGCTTAAATGGTGGTCTCCGGGTAAGGTAATTACCGCCCGTGAAAGCGACGACCGTATTCAGTTCCGGAAGCACCATGATGTGTTGCCCGCCGAAACCGGAAGCCGCATACAGGTGTACGGTCTGTCCGGAATGCTTATAATCTTTTGTCCACCAGGTATAAGAATAACCCATTTTTCCGGAAGGCTCTCCGGGCACGTTGATGGGATAAATACCGGGAAAAGTAGTCGCACTTTTCTTTACCCAATCTTCCGAAATGATCCGCCTGCCTTGCCAGAGGCCGCCGTTCAGGAAAGTGGCCCCGATCTTGATCATGTCCCGGGCGGTGATCTCCAGGGTATTTCCATCCACCTCATTTTTAAGTTTTAGGGACCATTCAAACTGTTCAATTCCGAGTGGTTGGAAAAGGTATTTTCCGGAAAAGGCTTCCATCGGCATTCCACTGGCATTCCGGATGATCTCTCCCAGGAGAATGACATTACCGGTGGAATAATTAAACTGACTCCCGGGAGCGGCGACCAACGGCATTTCCAAAATAAAGGTGATCGGATCTTTTTCCGAAAAGTAGATCCCAACGGCCGGGTTTTCTCCGCTGCTGTAGGGCGCACTCCATTCCGGCCAGTACAAACCGGAGGTCATGGTGAGCAGGTGACGGATCGTGATCCCTTCTTTCCCGTCTTTTTTCAGGTGCTGATGGTCGGGCAGATATTGCCAGATGGATTGATCCTCACTCTGGATAATACCCCGGTCGATCGCAATGCCGATGCAGGCGGAGGTGACGCTTTTGGCCGCAGAATGAATGTTGTGCAACTGATCCGCATCCCATTGTATCCATTCGCCGTGGTGGGCCGGCGCCTCCCATTGCCACTTGTGCCCCGGGAAGTATTCCTCCAGTACCAGTTTATTGTCCTTAAAGATGAGCATACTGTGCATGCCCTGGTATCGACCGGAATAGATACGGTTGACGGCCCTGATGATCGGGGAGGTATCAATGGCGACTTCACTCAGAGAGCCGGTTGGCAGGCCATCTGCTCCTGGATCGGGCGCTCGATAATGGTAGGTACCCGCGGGAGTAAGATCACAGCTGAGGTATAACAGGGAAAGAAGCGTAAGTAACAGGATACTTTTTTTCATTGGAACGGGGCTTTATGGATCAGGAACTTCCTTTCAAAAGTACCCGCTGCTCCCAGCTTTTGCAATGACTTTGCTCACCGGCAGATCGGTGCGATACCGTTCCGGTCCGGATAATTCCGGCGGGTAAAACCTATTACTGCCCGTATAAAAGTGTATCTTTGACGTATCAATGACGTAATATGTATTTACTCGGATTTGATATAGGTTCTTCCACCATCAAAGCTGCACTGATCGATGCCGATAGCCGGACGACGGTAGGTGTGGTACAATTTCCGGAAACGGAGATGGATCTCATCTCCCGGCAGAGCGGCTGGGCCGAACAGCATCCGGAAGTCTGGTGGCAAAACCTCTGCCTCGCCACGCGTCGATTATTATTCAAATACAATGTGGATCCGGAAAGCGTAAAAGCCATTGGGCTGGGCTACCAAATGCACGGGTTGGTGTTGGTAGACCGGGATCAGCACGTACTGCGACCTTCCATTATCTGGTGTGACAGCCGCGCTGTACCTATCGGACAGCAGGCTTTTAAAGAACTCGGAGAACAGTATTGCCTGGAGCATCTGCTCAACTCTCCGGGAAACTTCACGGCCAGTCGCCTGAAATGGGTAAAAGATAACGAACCGGAGATTTACGAAAAGATCCACCGGGTGATCGTGCCGGGCGACTATCTGGCCATGCGCATGACCGGAGAGTTAACCACTACGGTTTCCGGATTGTCGGAAGGGATTTTCTGGGATTTTCGGGAGAATAAAGTGGCCGATCCTTTGCTGGAGTACTTCGGTATTGATCCGGGGCTTTTACCGCCGGTAGTGCCGACCTTTTCGCTACAGGGAGAACTGACGCGTATGGCGGCCGAAAGCATGGGGCTCAAAGTCGGTACGCCCGTAACCTATCGGGCCGGGGACCAACCGAACAATGCCTTAGCCCTGAATGTACTGCATCCGGGGGAGATCGCCGCTACCAGCGGGACTTCCGGAGTGGTATACGGTATTGTGGATGAAGCCCGCTACGATAACCTTTCGCGGGTAAACGCTTTTGCCCACGTCAACCACGGAGCGGATCAGCAACGGATCGGGGTGCTGTTGTGCATCAACGGCGCGGGGATCCAGTACGGCTGGATGAAGCATCAGGTTGCCCGCTCGGGTACGACCTACGAAGATATGGAGCGAATGGCCTCCACCGTGCCGGTCGGTTCGGATGGTCTGTGCCTGTTGCCTTTCGGAAACGGAGCGGAGCGTATGTTGGGTAACCGCAACCTCAACGCCCATCTGTTCAATTTACAGCTCAACCGCCACACGCGGGCCCATACCTTCCGGGCCGCGCTGGAGGGAGTGGCTTTTTCTTTTGTCTACGGTATCAACATTCTCAAGGAAATGGGGCTGCAGGTATCCGTAATGCGGGTAGGGAACGACAATATGTTCCGCTCCGGTATCTTCGGAGCGACGATTGCCAGTCTGTTGGATTGCAAGATCGAGGTCATGGATTCCACCGGAGCGATCGGTGCGGCCCGCGCCGCCGGTTACGGAGCGGGTATATACAACTCCCTGGAAGAAGCACTGTCCGGTCTGACGGTAGAAGCGGTGCACGAACCTACCCTGAATCCGGCGCTGTGCCGACAGGCTTACAGCTACTGGCAGTCTTGCCTTGATCGTATTCTGAACGAGCACCCTCGCAGTCGCAATGCACCGGTAGACCAGGTAAGGGACGACCTGCCCGGTCGCTTGAAACGCAAAGAAAAAGAACTCAATACGGCGAGTCTGAAATTGTCGACTGCAGACCAGTTGTTAGGGGATGTGCGCGATTATTTGAAAAAACAAACGACGGAAAAGGAGCAGGGGGATCCTTCGGCAAGAAACCTCTATCGGAAGATCGATCATTTTCTGCACGACCAGGAGAGCTGGGACCTCCTGGAGCAACGTATCGACCTGATGCAGGACGATTTTCACCACAAATTGCGCAAAACCTGCCCGGAGCTGAGCCTGGAGGATATTCATCTCTGTAATCTCATCCGTACCAACCTTTCTACCAAAGAACTGGCGAATATCCTTAACCTAAGTGTACGAGGGGTAGAAACGCGCCGTTACCGGCTTCGGAAAAAGCTGGATCTGCCGCGGGAAGAAGGTCTGGTGGAATATCTGGAAGGGCTTTAGGCGAGCCTGGTGCCCAAAGGTTTAAATTGGTGCGCCGTAGGACACCATATTCCGCTGCACAAAGATCTCTTCGGAAAACCGCAGGCTGTCGGCTGCCACCGGAATAATGGCTTCCAGCAGGTATTTTCCAGCAAAATCATCCGGCAGCGGTTCCTGGAACCTATATTTTTCGTGATCATTTACGATCGGACACAACCAGGCATTTTTTCCCTGTCGGCGGATAAGTCGAATAATGGGCTGGGTATCCGGAGGAGTAGCCAGGTTAAATTTTAATAAGAATTTACCGCTCAGCCGGTCGAATTCAGCCGACAGGTCAGCGAACGGATTTCCAACGTAGTGCAAGGCCCCGCCATCTTTCTTATAGCTGATGGCCAGTATCCGATCCGCATCCTGATCGTAATAGGAATAGCTCTGCAGTTTCCCGTCCGGATAAAAAGTTATGTCAGAGCCCTGCAATTGCTCATTCTGGTAGGTACGCCGGGCTTCGAGCTGTCCGTTTGGATAAAAAAGTTCTACCCTGCCTTCCGCTTTGTCCCAGACCTTTTCTCCCCGCTGGGCCAGTTTACCATTTTTGTGGTACCAAAAATACGGTCCGTGGGCATAGCCCTGGGCGTAGGTATATTTTGAGGAAAGGGTGCCCGATGGGTGAAAGCTTTCGTAAGTCCCGCTGATCCGCCCGTTTTTGTAGCGTATGCGGCGGTGCACCGTCCCATCCAGAAAGTATTCTTCGTACAGACCGTGCATGAGGCTATCGGCCGTCATGGTGTAATTGGCCAGCAATTCGCCGGTCCGGTAAAATCGCTGTTGCGGTATCAGCTGTTCCGGTTCCGGTTGGACTGGTTCGGAAATCAGCTCCGTTTGGCTGCATTGGCTGGAAAAGATCAATAAGGAAAAGGCGATCAGAGTAATACGCATATTCAGCAGGTTAGGTGAAGACGATGGTAAAAGATAAGTTTTTTTCTGCTGCCTTGCGTTTTCCTGACCGTACATTAACTGACGAAATGGAAAGAGAGACATTTTGGAGAGTCATAAGGATAATCTTGATCGACGGAATAGATAGGCATTGGTTTTGACGTATTATTGACGTATTTGCCAGAGCTGTTGACGTGCTATTGCAGTATCGCAAACTTGTGCGCACTATTCTAAAATACCGTTCTTTGTTCTGTGAAAATTGATTGGTTCAAAATTTTATTAAAGTATGCGAATTTTCGCCAGCTTTATGTTTTGAACAAAAATACCAGATGTGCCAGGTTTTTGAAATCTGGCACATCTTTATCCTCAAGAAAAAACGAAGGAGTGTAAGTAACCTTCTTGAATCCTGTCTTTTACCCCAGTCTTTGTAGCGTTTCAATTTTGTATTTGGCAATTAATTAAACGAACGAAAAACCTACTGAAATTTATGTATTTGATCGGGTACGACATTGGAAGCTCGTCCATTAAGGCGGCAATTATCGAAGTAGCAAGCGGCCGGCAGATCGCTGTCCGGCAGGAACCCGAAAGGGAGATGGAGATGATCGCCAAACAGAGTGGGTGGGCGGAGCAAGATCCCGAGAGTTGGTGGCAGCACGTTTGTACTGCTACGGCTAAACTGCTACAACAGACCGGCATTGATCCGGCAGCGATTCAGGGAATAGGAATTGCTTACCAAATGCACGGGCTGGTCGTCGTAGACGATCAGCACCGCGTCCTTCGGCCCTCCATCATCTGGTGCGACAGCCGCGCGGTAGAGATCGGCAATCAGGCTTTCGACCGGATCGGACACGAACGGTCACTGAATTGCCTGCTCAACTCGCCGGGCAACTTCACCGCATCCAAACTGAAATGGGTGCAGGAGAACGAACCGGAACTCTACGCCCGGATCCACAAGATCATGTTGCCGGGAGATTACATCGCGATGAAGCTGACGGGTACGGTCAATACGACCATTTCCGGCCTCTCCGAGGGAATCTTTTGGGACTTCAAAGCCAATGATGTGGCCCAGATCGTCCTGGAAGATTACGGGATTAGCAGCTCGCTGATCCCGGACATTGTGCCCACTTTTGGTGATCAGGGTAGAATGAATGCAGCGGGAGCGGCCGCAACCGGTCTGAAAGTCGGTACGCCGGTTTGCTACCGGGCGGGCGATCAGCCGAACAACGCCCTGGCGTTGAATGTCCTCAATCCCGGAGAGGTGGCCGCTACGGGTGGTACTTCCGGAGTCGTATACGGCGTGGTGGACAAAGCGGTATCCGATCCGTTTTCCCGCGTGAACGGTTTTGCGCACGTCAATTACACGCAGGAAGATCCGCGGATCGGGGTGCTCTTGTGTATCAATGGAGCGGGCAGTCAGTACGGCTGGATGCGCCACCAGGTGGCTCCAGCGGATGTCGACTACTACGAAATGGAAAAAGCCGCCGCCGGCGTTTCGGTCGGTTCGGAAGGTTTACATATTTTACCCTTCGGCAACGGCGCCGAACGGGTGCTGCAAAATATCAATCTGGGTGCCCATATTCACGGCCTGGAATTCAATCGGCACAACCGGGCTCACTGCTACCGCGCGGCGCTGGAAGGCGTAGCGTTCTCCTTCGTTTATGGCGGCGAGATCCTCCACCAGATGGGCCTGCGTACGGATATTATGCGGGTGGGTAACGATAATATGTTCCGTTCGCAAATCTTTTCGGAAACTATTGCTACATTACTAAATTGCGAGATCGAAGTACTGGAAACGACCGGTGCGATCGGTGCGGCGCGGGGTGCCGGCTACGGTGCCGGGGTGTACAATTCTCTGGATGAAGCAATGGGATCACTGGAACGCATCAAAGTCTACCGGCCTTTGGCAAATACGGAAGCCTACCGGGATGCCTACGCGATCTGGCGTCAGGCGCTGGAGAAAAAGCTGGCCGAATACTCCGCTGTAGAAGTTTGAAATACCAAAACACGATAAAGCAAAAGATCCGGACGAATAGCGCGGGTTCAAAACGGCCGAACTTCGGAAGTTTACAATACCTGCATGTTCCGGACTTACCAACAATCGACTGACAACTTAAATTTTTATATGATGAGCAATGTACATCTTGGTAACAAAGAATATTTTCCAGGTATAGGTAAAATTGAATTCGAAGGACGTGAATCCGACAATCCTCTAGCTTTTAAATATTACGATGAAAATAAAGTAGTGGCCGGCAAGACGATGAAGGAGCATTTTCGCTTTGCCATTGCTTACTGGCACACCTTCTGCGGAACCGGTGGCGACCCTTTTGGTCCGGGCACCAAGGTATTTCCCTGGGATGCTGCCGACGAGGCGGTGCAGCGCGCCAAAGATAAAATGGACGCCGCTTTTGAATTCATAACCAAGATCGGAGCTCCCTACTACTGTTTTCACGATTTTGATCTGGTGGAAGAAGGAGGTAGTCTGGCGGAATCCGCCCGGAGACTGGAAGCGATCACTGCTTACGGCAAGGAGAAGATGGCCGCCAGCGGCGTGAAACTGTTATGGGGTACTGCTAACCTCTTCAGCAATCCCCGTTTCATGAACGGAGCTTCTACCAACCCGGATTTCGACGTGGTAGCCTACGCCGGTGCTCAGGTGAAAAATGCGCTGGATGCGACCATTGCCCTCAACGGAGAGAATTACGTTTTCTGGGGCGGCCGGGAAGGTTATATGTCCCTGCTGAATACGGATATGAAGCGCGAGCTAGATCACCTGGCCCGCTTCCTGCACATGGCTAAGGATTACGCCCGTGGCCAGGGTTTCAAAGGGACCTTCTTCATCGAACCGAAGCCGATGGAACCCACCAAGCATCAGTACGATTTCGACGCGGCTACCGTACTCGGTTTTCTGCGGGAATACGACCTGATGGACGACTTCAAATTAAACCTGGAAGTCAACCACGCCACGCTGGCCCAACATACTTTCCAACACGAGTTGCAGGTTGCGGTCAACGCCGGAGCACTGGGCAGTATGGACGCCAACCGGGGAGACTACCAGAACGGATGGGATACGGACCAGTTCCCCAACAATGTGCTGGAACTGACGGAAGCCATGCTCGTGATCCTGGAAGGCGACGGTTTCCAGGGCGGTGGCGTGAACTTCGATGCCAAAACCCGGAGGAATTCTACGGATCTGGCCGATATTTTCTACGCCCACATCGGTGGTATGGATGCTTTCGCGCGGGCTTTGCTGGCGGCGGATGCCATCCTCGATAAATCAGCTTATAAAAAAATGCGGACGGAGCGCTACGCTTCTTTTGATTCCGGAAAAGGGCAGGATTTTGAACAGGGAAAATTATCTTTGACCGATCTTGCCAATATTGCGACTGCGAACGGAGAGCCTAAACAAATCAGTGGGCAACAGGAATTGTACGAAAACATTATTAACCAATTCGTATAAACCGGTACCAGTTAGAAAAGACCAGAGAGGTTGAGACGTTGAGCTTATGGTTTATCCGGCTGCGACGTCTCTACCTTCAATATCCAGGTCATTTTGGACTGAATGCCACTCTTGTTGTCCGGGAACCCTTTTAAGCAAGATTCAATGAGTAATAGTTTAGCAACTTTAGATTGGATAGTCATTGCCGGCTATTTTTTGCTGTTATTAGGAATAGCAGCCTGGGTGATCTTACAGAAGCAGGAAAACTCCGAAGATTACTTTCTGGCGGGCCGGAATATGGGCTGGTTCGTCGTCGGTGCTTCCATTTTTGCCTCCAATATCGGATCGGAACACGTGGTCGGACTGGCGGGGTCGGGAGCAGGAGATAAATTTCCCCTGCTGATCTACGAGCTGCACGCCTGGGTGGTGGTCCTGCTGGGATGGCTTTTCCTGCCGTTTTACGTGCGAAGCGGGGTATTCACCATGCCGGAATTCCTGGAGAAGCGCTTCAATCCGAGGGCGAGATGGTTCTTATCCCTCTTTAGTCTGGCGGCTTATGTACTCACCAAGGTTTCCGTGACGCTTTATGCGGGCGGGATCGTGATCTCTACCTTACTGGACATTTCCTTCATGCAGGGAGCTCTGGCGACCGTGATCCTGACCGGGATCTACACCGTGCTCGGCGGTATGCGGGCCGTAGTGTATACGGAGACCTTACAGGCAATGATCCTGGTGATCGGGGCGGCTACGCTGACCTTTCTGGGCCTGAACGCCGCGGGCGGATGGGGCTCGATCGTGGAAGAGGTTGGCCCGCAGTATATGGATATGTGGCGTTCCTCGAACGATCCGGAGTTTCCCTGGCACTGGCTGGTACTGTCCTCCACGATCGTGGGGATCTGGTACTGGTGTACAGACCAGGTGATCGTACAACGGGTGCTGACGGCCAAAAATATCAAAGAAGGCCGGAGGG
Organism: Flavilitoribacter nigricans DSM 23189 = NBRC 102662; assembly: GCF_002646595.1. GTDB lineage: Bacteria > Bacteroidota > Bacteroidia > Chitinophagales > Saprospiraceae > Flavilitoribacter > Flavilitoribacter nigricans. The sequence goes on along the minus strand of NZ_PDUD01000028.1, from coordinate 192,563 downwards.
GTACTATTTTCGGCGCCTTCCTGAAATTGATGCCGGTATTCTTATTCCTCATTCCCGGGGTGATCGCCTTAGTGCTGAAACAACGGGGTGAACTAGCCTGGGATACGCCCGATCAGGCCTTCCCGGCCCTGATGATGCAGATCTTACCGGCGGGACTCCGCGGATTGGTAGCGGCCGGTTTGATGGCAGCCCTGATGTCGTCGCTGGCTTCGGTATTCAATAGTTGTTCGACCCTGTTTACGGTGGATATCTATAAAAAGATCCGTCCGGAAACCACGGAGAAGCAAATGGTGCAAGTGGGCCGGATCGCGACAACGGTGGTGGTACTATTAGGTATTCTCTGGGTGCCCATCATCGAGCAACTGGCGGGTGGTTCGCTGTACAATTATCTCCAGAACGTTCAGTCCTATATCGCGCCGCCGATCACGGCGGTATTCCTGCTGGGTATTTTCTCCAGCCGGATCAATTCCAATGGTGCGCTGGTGACCCTTTTCTCGGGCCTGGCCATCGCTGCAGTACGATTGATCCTGGAAGTATTCAAGGGGTCGCTGAATCCGGATTCGTTCCTGTTCACGATCGCAGATATGAACTTCCTGAAGTTCTCTTCATTCTTCTTCCTGTATTGTGTCGCTGCGGCCGTAGTGGTTTCTCTGCTGACCGCAAAGCCGATCAAAGCCAACCTGGCCGGTTTGACTTTCGGTACACTGTCCGAAGAACAAAAAGAGAGCAACCGTTCCAGCTATACCTGGATAGATATTGTCGCCTCCTTGTTTGTAGTATCCATTGTGGTGTTTATCATGATCTACTTCAGCTAGGACCTGGCAGAACAGCATTAAATTTATATCTTAATGGTATAAACATGAGGACGCTTCGGGAGCTGGTCTACCCGAAGCGTCCTTATTTAAAAACTCTGTGATAATGGGAGAATGGAAAGAGACCCAACTGTTCATGAACCGAATGCTCTCGCTGATCCTGGGAGTACCGCTTATCGCTGCTTTTTTCATTGCTATTTTTTACAAGAATTCACCGGGCCTGACTATTGTGATCGGTAGTCTGGTATTTGTGGTTTTACTGATGGGTAGCCTGAAAATGACGGTGCGGATCAACCGGCAGGGAGTCTTTTTCAAATACGTCCCCTTTCATTTCTCCGAGCAGTTTATACCCTGGGAAAAGATCAGCGAATGGGAATTGATCAATGTGAATGCATTGATGGATTTCGGAGGAATAGGCATTCGGTATTCTCGTACCAAGAAAGGTTTTATCATCAACAGCAAATCGGGTTTGGAGATCCGGAAAACGGATAAGCGGATCATTGTGCTCAGTGTAAATGATACCCAAGGAGCGGAAGCGGTATTACGGGGCTTTGGAGGCAACGATCCCGATGTGAATTGACCGGTTCGGATCTCACTTCTGGCTGTAAATACGATCAAATTTGTCCTGTCGCCAACTTAAAAACAAATAAGTAGTGCCTGTTAACGATTCTACCGCCAATAGCCTGCCTAAGCTTAAAAATAGTATTACTTTAGCTCGCATTTTTAACAAAAATTAATACCCATGTATTGGAAGTATACTCTTCTATTTGTAGCCCTGCTGTTCGTAAGTAATGTGGACGTTATGGCCCAGGGAATAGAATTTCCCGGTCTGGATGCCAGTCCGATGGACGCAGCGCACTATCCATCCAGTGCCGCTTTTCGCAATTATCTAAGCGAAGATGACCCCAACCGTGATCTGAAGATCAAAGTCCTGTACTGCCGCCCCAATAAAAAGGGACGTGCTATTTTCGGGGAATTGGTACCCTTCGGTCAGGACTGGCGTCTGGGCGCTAATGAAGCCACGGAAGTCACTTTCTACCAGCCGGTTGGTATTGGTGGCGTGACCGTTCCGACGGGGACTTACACCATGTTTGCGGAAATATATCCGGAATTTTGGGTAGTGAAGCTGTCAACGGAGCGCTTCATTGCCGGTACCAGCAACCGCGATGTCAGCCAGGATATTACGGCGGCGGTAGTCCCTACTACCTCAGTACCTAAAGTTAGAGAGGCATTCACGATCGGTTTCCAAAAAGTGGATGACGGCGAAGTCAATATGGTATTCGAATGGGATCAGACCCGTGCGGTACTGCCCATCAACCTGAACCCGGTAAGCCTGGCCGGTGCGGATGCCAGCCCGATGGATCTGGTGGCTTATCCGGCGAGTTCCAGGCTGCGCAACTTACAGTCCGAAGCAGATTTCGACAAATCTGCGCCTAAGATCCGCGTGGTGTACAGCCGCCCGCAGATGAAAGACCGCAAGGTATTCGGTGAACTGTTGAAGTACGGAGAAACCTGGCGCGTAGGTGCCAACGAAACCACGGAAGTTACCTTCTTCCAGGATGTAATGATCGGCGGTAAAGAAGTGAAAGCCGGGAAATACGGTCTTTTTGCCAATGTGGAAAAAGATGAATGGGAGTTCATTATCCACAAGAATCTTCCTTCCTGGGGAAATCCGAACCACGATCCAAGCACGAACGTGGTAACGGTTAAAGCCAAAACGGAAAAAACACCTAAAACGGTAGAGGCGCTGTCCATTCTGCTGGTGGAAAAAGGTGCTAATCAGGTCGATCTGGTAGTAGGTTGGGAAAACACCATGGCCCGCCTGCCAATCACTTTGAAGTAATATCGAAAACCGGAGCGTCGTTCCGTGGAACAATAGTCCTTGGGCAATAGCTCTGAGTGGAATGGGGTTGGATCGTTAAAATCAAATGACGATCCAGCCCCATTTTAATTTGCAACTGGCCAATTCACTTTTACTCTTTGTCCAGCTCAACGTATACGCCGTAGCGGAAGCCTCCCGCTTCGCTGGAAAAGGCGGCAGCAATATGTCCTACAAGCTTACCTTCCCACGGATAAAGGATCAGTTCATTATTATTTGGGGTGCTCCCGTCGTATTGCGGCAATGGGATCTTGCCGGTAAACTGGAAGTTCAACAGCTGGTGCCGGTTGTAGATCACTTCTTCGATCTGCTGGGGGGCACCGTCCTCTATTTGCACGAAAACTTTTCCACTTTTCGGAAAGCTTAAGCGGATGGTCAGGTCCTCACCGTAGGCCCGGATGGTGCCCCGCCAGTTGCCGGCCAGTTGCTCATTGTAGACATAGGGGTTTTCGTATTCCGCCACGTATTTTTCGTAGGTCACCTGTTTTTCCAGGTCCGGCAATAGCGCATCCATTATGCGCTGAGCAATCTGATCGGCGTAACCGTTGAAGCTGGTGACATTGGTCAGGCAGACAATGGCGAGATCGGATTCCGGAACGAGCGTCAGATTGGTATTGGCACCCGTGACGCTACCGTTGCTGACCAGCGCGTGGCCCATGTCGTGCCAGCCGAGACCAAACCGGCGGGTAACGCTGCGGGGAAAATGGTGCATTTGCTCGATGTTGGCCGGACTGAGCGGCGACTGTTCCGTCGGCCATTCTTTTAAATGGAACTGAGCGTAGTGCAGAAGGTCTTCGGCGGAAGAATAATAACCCAGGCCGCCGTAGGGCACACTATTCAGCCGACCAGCCTCTGTGAGATCGCGATGGTAGGTCATCGCATAGGGCACTTCCAGCTGGGGGAAATAAGTTGTATAGCTGTGCTGCATACCGAGAGGCGTAAACAGCTCCCGCTGCAGGTAGTCTTGCAGGGACAGTCCGGAGACCCGCTCCATGATCAGATCCGCAACGCCGAAGGTATAGTTAGAATAGTTGAAAAATTGGCCCGGAGGCAGGGTGATGATCCCGTAATGACGAAGTAACTCATCTTTTTCTCCGTCGGTATGGGGATAATCCGCCGGATCGTTGAAAGAAGTCCAGCCGTGGGGAATGCCTGCGGCACAATTCAGGATATGCCACACTTTGACCTGATCGGCATCCCAGCGGTAGGCGCTTAGCCGGCCCGGCGCGAGCAACTCATTCACCCGGCTATCCAGTTCGATCCGGTTCTGTTCTACCAACGTCATTACTCCGGTAGCACTGATGGATTTGGACATGGAGCCCAGTGGGTAGATGGTCTGAGGCGTTGCCGGAATGTTTTGTTGAATATCGGCCCGGCCCAGTCCCTCCAGCCAGATAGCTTTCTCCTGGTAGAGCACACCGACGGACATGGAGGGTATCTTTCCCTGGTCCACCCAGCTCAAAATGGTATCCCGGACGGAAGTAAGTCGCTGGTCGGTCAGCTCCTGCCGATCGGGAATGACAATTTCAGGCTGCTGACTGATACAATTGGTCAAAGAGCCAACAAAAAAATAAAAAATAAGGAGCGAGGTGCATCGGATGATCTGCATTACAGTCTTATTTAAATGGGTGAAGTTGAAAAGGGTGAGTGTTTAGCCCGGCAAACGGCCGGACATACCCACCAACGGTACCCGATAAAACTATTAGATCATCGCCTGTAAATTTGGAAAATCGACCTTGATTTATACTGAAAAAGGTTTTCTTCAGGTATTCAATTCAGCATTATGGAAATTTCTGCTACCCTAAACGCCGCTCCCTTTTTGCTCGATCATCGTTACTACGTCAATCCGGCCGCTAATGAGATCGGATTTCTAAACGGGACGGTACTGGATCCGGTTTTGAAGGTGGAACCGCGCTTGATGGAAGTGCTCCTTCGATTGGCTCGGGCCGGCGGCCGGGTGGTCAAAAAAGAGCAGTTGGTTGCGGAGATCTGGGATAATTACGGCGGGGGAGAAGAGGCCCTGTTGCAATCTATTTCCAAATTGAGGAAGCTCTTCCGGGACGATGCCCGCAATCCTAAAGTGATCGAGACCATTCCGAAAAAAGGCTATCGTTTGTTACCGGGCATTACCAAGGCGGATTACCTGAGCGGTGCGCCGGCGGAAAGATTAACCCCCGCCACGCCGGTGATCATCCAGCAGGTGGGGATCTTTACCGGCTTTATCGAACGATTGACGGACTGGCGTTTTTTCCTGGCTTTTGTGGCCTTTTCGGCCATACTGATCGCCGTCCTGGGAATAGTGTACCAGATCGTTTTCTGGTACGCAGTGAGCTGATCCGGATGAATATCCGCAATTGATCTATCCGGACCGGATCATGCTGCTGCGGAGTAAAGACAGTTCGCAGTGGTCTACCGGAATTCCTCCCCAAGCATCGCCCAGCAGGTAACGAAAAAGGCGGCAATGATGGGGCCGAGCACAAAACCCGACAGACCGAACCAGGCAAGTCCCCCAAGTGTGGACAGCAGGATCAGGTAATCCGGCATTTTGGTATCGTTGCCCACCAGGCGCGGACGCAGGAGGTTGTCTACCAGTCCGATCACCAGTGCACCTACAATGAGAATGGCGATCGCTTTACCGATCTCTCCTTGCGTAAAAAGAATGATGGCGGCCGGTCCCCAAACCAGACCGCTACCGATGGGGAGCAGGGAGAGAATGGTCATCAGGAAGCCCCAGAGTACCGCAGCGGGTATGCCGACGGCCCAGAAAAGCAGACCGCCGATGGTGCCCTGTACCAGCGCTACGATCAGACTGCCTTTGACCGTAGCCCTTGCTACACTGGCAAAGCGCGCCAGCAATTTTCTTTCGTTCTCGTCGCCCAGCGGTAATACCCATACGAGCTGATGGATCAGTCGACGACCGTCCCGCAGAAAAAAGAAAAGGATATAGAGCATCAGAAAAAACTGGACGATAAAGCCGAATATATTCTGGGTGATACCGATCGCCTTTCCGGCCAGATTTTGGGTAGCGCTGGCAATGGCTTCTCCGATTGATTCCCGGATCTTTGCCGTTTCAACCCCAAAATTCTCCAGATAGCTTTCCAGTTCCGGGATCTGTTCCTGAAAGCGATCGATCCGTTCCTGGATATTAATATCACCATCCTGGATCTGTTCGTAGACCGCCAGGCTTTCGTTCACCAGGGTAATGGCCAGAAAGGTCAGGGGAATGATCACCAGCAGGAGTATACTCAGCAGGGTGAGTCCGGCAGCGGCGTTTTTACGACCCTTGAGCTTGATACCGATATATCGGTAGGTGGAATGGAAAAGAATGGAAAGTACGATCGCCCAGAATACAGCCAGTAGGAAGTCTTTAATGAGCCCGAAAAACGCAGCGGTAATCACTAACACCAACAAAAGAAAAAATAAATGTGGCGTGTTCTTTTTCATGTGCTAAGGGTTTGGTGCCTGCCGGCGCAAGTGTAATTTTCGCCCTTAAGATACATAGCTCCTGCCTACTTTTAAACCAAAGACTTGCATAAACCGAAAATTATACCTAGTTTTATGATGCATAGATAAATGATGTATCAATAAGACCATAAAATGTATTCGAAAGAACTGTTGAAAGGTACGCTAAAACCCATACTGCTGAAGCTTTTGAGCGACCGGGGAGCCATGTACGGATACGAGATCGTCCAGGCGGTTAAACAAATGTCGCTGGGCAAGATCGTGATCAAGGAAGGCAGTCTGTATCCCCTATTACACGCGTTGCTGGCCGAAGGAATACTGGAAACCGAATCCAGAAAGGTGGACGGTCGGACCCGGAAATACTACGCCTTATCCAAAAAAGGGAAAACGGAAACCGTTAGCGCGCTGGGCGAGCTGGAAGATTTTATGAGTACCATAAAACTGATTTTGACCACCAAGCCAACTACCCAATTATGAGCATCCGGGAGCAACAAATTAAAGAGATCCGAAAATACCTGCTGGAAAGTGGGTTGGATATACCGGCGGTAGTCGACGATATGCAGGATCATTTCTGCTGTGTGATCGAAGACAGCCTGCGGGCGGGTAATTCTTTCGAAACTGCTTTTGCGGAAGCGAGACTGCTCGTGCCGCCGGAGGATATCCGGGAAATTCAATCCGACACTATTTATTACCTCACCATAAAATCAAAGATCATGCACGTAAAGGGCATATTTTTAACTGCGTTCTTCTCTGTATTCCTATACGTATTGGGTACTATTATCTACAAATTCATGATACTCTCCGGAGCTGGTCCGGCGGGAGAGATCCGTTTTATTTTGCAGACGCTGGGACTGGTTGTTTTCGGTTTTGGCTTTCTGCCATTATTGTTCAGTTTCGGCTATAAACAGTTTGTAGCGAGATTGCAGGCGTAAAAAGATTGGATCAGTTGCCGGCAAAGGCTGCCGGCAACTGATCAATTAGCGATATTATACCAAAAGCTATTCAGTTTATCATTCAGATTGACCGCATCGTTGTGATGGGTATGCCCGTCATCGGCGATCATCTCTTCCAGGAGCGTTTGGAATTCGTCATTTCCGGTCTGCTCCAGTTCCAGATAGTTCAGGACTTTTAACCAGGAGGCATCCTCGCGGAGGTTGGGATTGCTGGCTTCATTCACTTCATTCAGTATGTCGTTGGAAGCGTCGTATTCCCCCTGCCGGTGCAAGCTGTGGGCCAGGTAATAACGGGCATTGTAATACAGCGGATCATCCGCCGGTACACTGCGTAAGTAGGCGTCGGCCTCGGCAAAGTTATTATCTCGGATCTTGGCAACCGCTTCGGGCAGTTCCTCCGCATTACCGCGGATATGCAGATCGAGTGGCATATTCTCGTAATAATCCATCGCCAGTTGATCGGAGGCGAATTGCTCATTGGCGTACCAGAAACTACCTACGGCCAGAATGAGTAGAACGCTGGCGGCAATGGCCAATACCCGGCGTAGATTACGGCGTGGGGCCATGGTCACTACCCTGGCTTCTTCCGTTTTGGTTCCGGTGGCCTCCGCTTCCTGCCATTCCTGAAATTGGGCGCGAAGGTTACTGCTGATGGAAAATTCCACCGCTTCCCGGGCCAGGCGGACGGCGTCCACCTCTTCCGCCAGAGCGGGATCACCGGCGATCTCGGCTTCAAAAGCCTGACGCTCGGCTCCGGCCAGTGCGCCGGATAAGTATGCTTCTATTTTGTCGATATCTGGTTCCATTTCTGACCTTTTTTGGGTATGAGGAAAATAATCCTGGAATGAGAAACTTGGATTGAAAAGAGCTTTGTTGGTGATATTCGATCCTCGATCAAAAACTGTTGCTCATTCCCTTGCTTTCATTTCCCTTTCCTGGCTAACTCAGCCATTGTTTCCATTGAGGCTGATCTTTAAAAAATTTCAAAAGTGACTGTTGGCAGCGGTATTTGTTTTTGCGTGCCATTTGCGCACTGCTGAAGTCCATTTCGGTGGCGATCTCTTCCATGGAGTAGGACAATTGCCACAATTCCAGGATGCGTTTACATCGCTCTCCGAGTTGTTCTAAAGCACGGTGCAAAAGGTTCTTTTTTTCGTCACTCAATAACTGGAGTTCAGGTGTACTGGTTTCAATCTGGTCCATTTGGGTCGCGTCTTCCTTAAGATCGACGCGAGCTTTCTTGCGTCTTTGGTTCTGCCAGAGGAAGCGGCAAATGGAATATAAATAACCCTCAATTGAGCTTTCCGCTCTAAATTTGTCTTCGCGAATATTGCGATCCAGGACGATGATACCTTCATGAAACATATCGTTACCGTCAGCGTCATTTCCCTGGTTGTTGCGGACAAAATGGACTACTTTTCGGCGCAGGTCTCCTTTATTGTATATAAAGCGAATTGCTTCCTGCCGGCCGGAGCCGCCCTTCTTAATGGCCGCCACCAACTCTTGATCGGTGTATACTTTCATACATAGGTGTTTATAATCCGGGTAATGTACCCATATGACCAAACTTTTTTCGGAGAAAGTGCAAATACAATCTACCATTTTCCCCAGCTCATCGATAAAGATAATAAGTATGAACTACTAATGGTGATTTTGCCCCCGGCTACCCGAATTGATCGGAGCAACCCAAAGGTACACTGTTGCAATAATAAAACTTTGGAGCTTTGCTGCCCATTGCAGTTTGTAAACGGTGGGGAAGTTGCCCGGTTGATCGGATTCAGGCTTAACGGGGCTCAGTTAGGTTTCCCGATCTGGGATTTTCCCAACCAATTTTACGTCAATATAGTATGCCTGCTCCTGAGTTCGTAACTTTGAGGGCAAAGATCACCGTAAAAGGACAACAGTGCTTAAACGTCGAAATCTTTTCTTCTTGTATTTCTGGCTGGTAGTATCCACCGTCGGTGCCCAGGTAACGGACCCGGCTGTGGCGCGTGAACAGCTGCAACGGGTAGAAGACCTGCTGGATGCAGCCGCTTACCAGCGGGCGGATAGCCTGTTGCGCTCGGTTTCCCCGGAGGTGCTGGCGCTGGAGCGTCCGGAACTGGAAGCCGAAGTGTTTCGCCTGAGCGGTTATCTGGCGCTGGAAACGGGGGATTACATGCGGGCTTACGATGTTTTCCGGCAGGTGGTGACCTTTACGGAGAACAACTTTCCGAAAAAAGATCCGGTGATCGGGCAGGCGTACAATGACCTCGGACACTATTATTTTACAACCGGGCAGTTGGATTCGGCCCGGCAGTTTCACGAAGCGGCACTGGCGATCCGTATGGCCCATTACGGGGCTACGGATCCCAAAGTAGCCGATTCCAATAATAACCTGGGTAATGTATACCAGTCGGCTGGTCGTTCGACCGAAGCCCTGGTCTACTACGAAAAAGCACTGGCCATCCGCCGGCGGCATCGGGCATCCGATCCATCCGCGCTGGCATCTGCGCTAAACAATATCGGTAGTGCGTATCTCTATCTCGGGCAGGTGAACCGCGCTACCCAGGCTTTCCGCCAAACCCTGGATATCCGTATCGACATTCTGGGACCGGACCACCCCCGCTACGGCCGGACCCTGCAAAATCTGGGTAATGCCTTCTACCAGGCCGGCGCACTGGACTCGGCCCAGCTTTATTATGAGATCGCTCTGGAAAATGCCCGGCTGAATTACGATTCTACCCATCCGCAACTGGCTAACCTCTACGAAAACCTCGGCAACTGCGCCCTGCGAAAAAATCAACTGGACCTTGCCGAGCAACAGCACCGGCAGGCCCTGCACATCCGGGAAGCGCTGAGCGACGCCGATCCGGTGGCCCCCGCTACCTCCTACCTGCATCTTGGAGATATCAACCGTCAGAAGGGCGACTATCTGGAAGCCCTGCAGCTTACCGAAAAAGGTTGGTCGATCCTGACCGAATACCTGCAGGAAGAAGATCCCTACCTGGCGGACGCCTGGGAAAAGCTCGGGCTCTGCCATCAGGTGCTGGGGCATTTCCTGGAAGCCAGAGATGCACTGATGACGGCGCTGGATATCCGGTGGAAGTTTTTCGGACCGAACCATCCGGTGATCGCCGGGGCGTATACCAACCTGGGCAATGTCTACTGGCAGGATTCCGACCACGCTTCTGCGCTCTATTACTACGGTAAAGCGCTGGAGATCTGGCGGCAGTACGGCGGGCAACACCTGAGGGAGCAGGCGGAAGCCTACAGCAATATTGGGAACAGTTACCTGAAGAACAAATCCTGGCCGGAAGCGCTTGAAGCATACCAGCAGGCTCTGGCTCTGCTTTCGGGCGAGTCGGCCCGGCTGAGGGCAGCGGTTTGGCAGCAGATCGGCGTGGCGTACGACGGGCTACAGGAATATGCCGCTGCTCTGGACGCTTACGATAAAGCGCTGGAGTTGTTTGATCGGAACCGGACGGAGCAACAAATGGAGATCCTGTATACCTTAAGTACCCGGGCCAATACGTTGCTGCGGGTCTACGAATCGGGCCGGGATCCGGATACACTGCGGCTGGCTGCGGCGGCTTTCGAGGAAAGCATGCAATTGCTGAATGAACGCCAATTGAACATTCTGCATACGGAATCCCGTCAGAAAGGGGTCGCGTTGCACTACGATCTGTTTGAGGGGGCTATTGCCTGCCAGTTGGCGCGCTGGCAAATGGAAAAAGACAGTGCGTATCTGTGGCGGGCATTCCAGCTGAGCGAGAATAGCAAAGGACTGAGATTAAGAGAAAAGTGGCTGGAAAAACCGGAAGATAACAATGCAAATACATCCGCCCTGGCCCGGGCGCTGAGCATGAAGGAAGCTGCTGCCGGATCATTGCAGGAAAGATTAAGAGGGAATCGTGGGTTACTGGCCCTGTTTGCGGGCCCTAAAAAACTATTCTGGTTTTTTCTGAAAGACCACCAGTTACAGGCCGGCATTATTGACGGGATGCCCGAGATCGATCGCCTGACCGCCGATCTTGGGCAAAGTCTGGCCCAATATCCACTGGCGGGAAGTGAACAACAGGTGGTCCTGGATTCTTTCTACCAACTGACGGCCCGCAAACTTTACCAACGGGTTTGGCTTCCGATGGAGCAAGCATTCCGGGGAGCATCCAGGCTGATCATCGTACCGGACGGTACGCTGGCTTATCTGCCTTTTGCCGTGCTGTTGACGGGAGAACCCAAAGTAGCAATGCGGTACCGGTCTTATCCCTATTTGCTCCGGGATTATCAGATCGGCTATGCCTATTCCACGGCTCTGCTGGCGAAGGCCCTGCAGCAGCCCGAACTGGAGGAAAAGCAGACCTGTCTGGCCATAGCCCCGGTATTTGACGGTCACCGTCCGGCCCTGGCGCCGCTCGATTACAACGCAGAAGAAGTAAAGGGGCTCGCCCGGGAAGTTGGTGCTACGACCCTCATCGGTCAGGAAGCCACCCGGAGTAAATTCCTTGATCTGGCCGGCCAGTACCGGATATTGCATCTGGCAACCCACGGGATTGCCAATATTTACCGCAGCGAATTTTCCTATCTGGCGTTCACTTTACCGGATACCACCGCCAACGGACGGCTCTACGTACAGGACCTGTACCAAATGGAACTGCCGGCGGATATGATCGTCATGAGCGCCTGCGAATCGGGTATCGGCCGTTTCCAGGCCGGGGAAGGTGCCATCAGTCTGGGTCGGGGCTTTGCGGCCGCCGGAGCCCGTAGTCTGATCGCTACACTCTGGAACGTGAATGACCATAAGACCTCGGAGTTTATGCAGGACTTTTACCGGGAGATGAAAAAGGGACTTTCCAAGGACGAAGCGATCCGGAAAGTACAGCAAAATTACCTGAAAAAGGCCGGTCAGGCGGATGCTCATCCCTTCTACTGGGCGGCCTATCTGCCGATTGGTGATATGGAACCTTTAGACCTGGGGCCGCGTTCTTATCTATGGCTTTTAGGGCCGCTTTTTCTACTGGTTTTAGGCCTCGTATGGTGGCTAAAACCCGGGCTTCTTAAGAATTTGTCCAAATAACCTAGATGACAGAGTCGTGACATATAAAGCGAGGCCAACTGTTATCTTTGTCTCGGTTTTTTCCACAGAATAGATCAAATGATATGTTAGAGCGTCTTAAAATACTAACGGTAACTCATAAGCGGACCAATTTGAATGAAATTGGGGACTACGTGTTAAAAACCGGTAGTAAAGACGAACTCTGTCAGCGTTTGCAGAAACTCAAATTCCAGCTTCGTCTGGATGAATTGATGTACCTCTCTACCTGCAACCGTGTCATGTACTGCCTGGTCACCGATCACGCTGTGGACGCTTCCTACGCCGGCCACTTTTTCCAAAAGATCAACCCGGAACTGTCACTGGAACAACTGGAAACGATCGAAGAAAAAGTGCAGATCCTGGAAGGTGAGGAAGCAATGGCCCACCTTTTCGATGTAGCTGCCTCTATTGATTCCCTGGTGATCGGCGAACGTCAGATCCTGCGCCAGCTGAGAGAAGCCTACGAACAATGCCACGCCTGGGAACTGACCGGCGATTTTATCCGCCTGCTCATCCAGCAATCCATCCAGTCGGCCAAAGAAGTCTACGCTAAAACGCGGATCGGAGAGAAGCCGGTTTCCGTAGTTTCTCTGGCCATCCAGCAGCTGATGCGCACGCATCTGCCCAAGAACGCCCGCATTCTGCTGGTCGGAGCCGGGCAGACGAACAATCTCGTAGCCAAATTCCTGCTCAAGCACGGTTTCAATCAGGTAACGGTCTTCAACCGCACCCTGGAAAAAGCCCAGGAAGTAGCCGAGCTACTGGAAGGTAAAGCCTACCTGCTGGCAGATCTGGCCGATTACCGCGTAGGTTTTGACGCCATGGTCGTTTGTACCGGAGCGACAGAGGCCATCATCACTCCCGAGCTTTATGAGCAGCTGCTCAATGGAGAGACTTCCAATAAGATCGTGATCGATCTGGCTATTCCCAATAACGTGGACCGCGAGGTAGTGGAACAGTTTTCCGTACACTACATCGAGATCGAAGGACTGCGTAATCTGGCCAAAGAGAACCTGGCTTTCCGCGAACAGGAGATCGTTCGTGCCCACCATCTGATCAACCGTCACCTGACCGAGTTTCCGGCCCTGCTGAAGCAACGCCAACTGGAAGTTGCGCTCCGCGAAGTACCGAACGCGATCAAGGATGTCAAACGGAAAGCGATCGAAGAGGTGTTCCGTAAGGAAGTAGAGGTGCTGGACGACAATACCCGCGAACTACTGGATCGCATGCTGACCTACATGGAGAAAAAATGTATCGGCATTCCCATGAAAGCAGCGCGCGAAGCGATCATCCAGTAACTGCAGGACCACCCTTAATATCTCATTTCTTTTTTCCCCGTCCGAATACTCTTCTACCCCACAGCAGGACCTGAAAACCGTAGGTGCCTACCCAAAGTACCAAAGCGGTAAAAGAGAGTACACCCAGCGCCGCATAGGGTTTGAATGCCCGCATATTTACCTGTAAAAATTCGTAGGCAATAAAATCCGTAACTACCATAATGGAATGGATCACAAACAGGATGAAGAGTATCTTCACCAGTTTGCGCAAGTAGTAAAGCCTTCTGACCTGACTGGGGTCGCGGTTGGTCTTTCTGCGCTGAACGATGTATCGCCGGGCAAAATAGAGATAGGCAAAGAATAGACTCAGGTAGAGAAATTGTTCCATAGCCCCGTAGAATGGACTGTAGAAATAGCGATCGGTCTGGATCTTTTGTTCCAGCGGTAACAGAAAGTTGATGGTCAGGAAGAGGAACTGCCCTATCGGCAGCACGAAGTGTTTGGCATCCGAAGGTTCCAGGCGGTAGGCGGGGTATAGATCGAGCTTGACGTAATAGAAGAGCAGTACGGGAAAAGACAGACTGAAGTAGATCGGAATGAATTTAAGGTCGGGATTACTTTCGTAAAAATCCAGCAGGATCAGAATGGTGTGCAGCAGGGTGAGACCGAAACAGATGAGTAACAGACCAAAAAAATAGTTGCTGCGCTTGATCCCGGAACTTTTAAAAAAGAACAACCCTCCGGTAGCCAGGCCTTGTAAAACGCCCGCCGCCATAAAAGCGATCAAGAGGTAGAAGGGTATGGAATGTCCGCTCAGCATGATCTTTAGGTGTGAATGAAAATAGTGAAAGCATGAGCACTCGGGTGCCGGTCCCCGCACTCAGTTTGATTTTCATTGCTTTTCCGCCCGCACGGTCATATTATGATAAAGCGGTATCCGGAAACTTTCCGAATACCGCCTCACCGGTTTATGATAACAGATGCCCGAAACGATTAGAGTTCCAGTTTCTGTTTGATTTCAATGACTTCGTAGCCTTCGACAATGTCACCGACTTTGATATCGTTGAAGTTCTTGATCGTCAGACCACATTCCAGACCGTTCTTCACTTCGCGAACATCCTCTTTAAATCGCTTCAGAGAGGACAACTCGCCGACAACGTTCTCCCGGGTAGGATAGATAACGATACCATCCCGGATGATCCGTACTTTGGTGTTCCGGGTGATCTTCCCTTCTTCGACATAACATCCGGCAACCGTACCCACTTTGCTGATCTTGAATACTTCCCGCACCAGCACCTGGGCCACGATCTTCTCTTCCTTGGTAGGTTCGAGCATACCCTCGATGGCCAGTTTGATCTCCTCGATCGCTTCGTAAATGATGGAGTACATCTTGATCTGAACACCTTCGCGTTCGGCCAGACGACGCGCACCGATAGACGGGCGAACCTGGAAGCCAATGATGATCGCATCGGAAGCAGAAGCCAGCAGTACATCGGATTCGATGATCTGACCGACCGCCTTGTGGATCACGTTCACCTGAACGGTTTCCTGCGACAGTTTGATCAGCGAGTCGGACAGGGCCTCGATAGAACCATCCACGTCACCTTTTACGATGAGGTTCAGTTCCTTGAAGTTACCCAGTGCCAGACGACGGCCGATCTCATCCAGACTGATCCGTTTCGTAGCCCGGTTGGCCTGCTCACGGATGATCTGAGCCCGCTTGTTGGCAATCTGCCGGGCATCCTGTTCGGATTCGGTTACTTTAACCGTTTCACCGGCCTGCGGTGCACCATCCAGACCGAGTACCAGTACCGGATCGGAAGGTCCGGCTTCTTTTACCCGCTGGTTGCGTTCGTTGAACATGGCCTTGATCTTACCGGAGTGTTCGCCGGCAACGACGGGGTCACCGATCTTCAACGTACCGGTATTCACCAGCATTTTGGCTACATAACCACGTCCTTTTTCCAGAGAAGCTTCCAGAACCACACCAACGGCCGGGCGATCCGGGTTGGCTTTCAGTTCCAGCAGTTCTGCTTCGAGCAGTACTTTCTCCAGTAAGTCCTCAATTCCCTGACCCGTTTTGGCGGAAATGTCCTGACTTTGATATTTACCACCCCATGATTCCACGAGGTAGTTCATAGAGGCAAGGTCCTGTTTGATCTTCTCAGGATTGGCCCCCGGTTTATCGATCTTGTTGATGGCGAAAACGATGGGTACACCGGCCGCTTCGGCGTGGCTGATGGCCTCGCGCGTCTGTGGCATGATGCTGTCGTCCGCCGAAATGATCACGATCGCGATATCCGTTACTTTGGCACCCCGTGCCCGCATGGCCGTAAAGGCCTCGTGACCCGGTGTATCCAGGAAGGTAACCGAGCGGTTATCCGACAGGGTTACTTCGTAGGCACCGATGTGCTGGGTGATACCACCCGCCTCACCGGAAACCACGTTGGCGCTTCGGATATAGTCCAGTAAAGAAGTCTTACCGTGGTCAACGTGACCCATAACCGTTACGATCGGCGCTCTCGGTTCCAGATCTTCGGGATCGTCTTCGATCTCGTCATCTTCGATACCGATCTGCTCTTCGGCGGTGATGAATTCTACTTCGTGGCCGTATTCGCTGGCTACGAGTTCGATGATCTCCGCGTCCAGACGCTGGTTGATGGAAACGATCACTCCCAGGTTCATACAGGTCATGATCACTTCGGAAACGGATACGTCCATCAGGTTGGCCAGCTCCTGTACGGAAATGAATTCCGTTACATTCAGCTTGTCATTGGTGGTTTCCATTTCCATCATTTCCTGACGCTCGCGGGTACGTTCCCGGCTTTCGCGACGGATTTTCTGGCGTTTGCGTTTGCCACCCCCGGAGATCCGGGCCATGGTAGCCTTGATCTTTTCTTCGATCTCCTTCTGGGAAACCTCCTTAACCTCGTCTTTCTGATTGCGTCCTCTGCCACCGCCCTGGCCGCCGCGACTGGAACCCCGGTTGCCGCCGCTCTGATTGGAACGAGGTGAATCGGTCGTGATCTTTTTGCGTTTCCGACGGCGCTTTCTCGGCGCATTGCTGTCGTCACCTCCTTCGGAAGTCTTCTTGTTATCGGTAGTTCCGGCTTTGCCGGTCTCCTTTTTGGCGGTTTCCTTTTTCTTCTTCTTCGGACGCTTCAGCTTATCCGTATCGATCTTACCGAGGATCTTCAGACCCCGGAGTTCGGGCGCTTCCGCACGGATAACGCTTTCCGGATCTTTAGTGGTTTGCTCTTCGGAACTGGATGCTTCGGCCGCCTTAGGTTTAGGAGGAGAAGATGCAGGAGGTGTCTCTGTCTTCGCTGCGGGAGCAGCGTGCGGGGCCGGTTCGGACTTGGCAGGCTTTTCTTCCTGCTGCTCTTTTTCCTTAGCTACGGGCTTTTCTTCCTTTTGCTCGGAAACCGGCTCTTTTTTCTCAATTTTGGGCTGCTCTACCACGGGCTTTTCGGCTTCTGCCTTTTGTTCTTTTACAGATTCTTGAGTAGGTTGCTTTTCCGCTACCGGTGGGGTAGCAGTTGTTTCTTTGGCAGGAGCTGTCTCTTTCGCTGGTTCTTTCTCCTCTTTCGCGGGAGCCTCTTCTTTCTCTTTCTTCGCCACGGGTTCCGGTTTTTCGGCTGGTTGGACCGGCTCGGATTTTGCCGCTGGCTTTTCCACTTCTTCTTTTACGGGTGGTTGTACCGGACTGGCCTCGGGTTGACTGGCCTTTTCGGCCTGAGGCTTCTCTTTATTTTCCAGGTCTATTTTGCCCACTACTTTCAATTGAGGTTGTGGACGCAGGGAGATCCTGTTTTCCGATTTCTTTTCTTTTTCCTGAGCACCCGGTTGTGCAGCCTCTTTTTTATCAGCAGGGGCTTCGGACTCAGGAGTGTTGAATAGAGGGGTGGGAGGAGATTCAGGTGCGCCTTTTCCACCACCTACCGGTCGATTACCGATAACCAGGGAGTCGGCCTTTTCTTTGATGGCAATGGACTTCTGGAACTCTTTTAACAGCTCAGTGTACATCTCATCGCTCACCTTGGCTGTGGGTTTGTTGTCTATATCAAAACCCGCTTTAGTAAGATGGTCAACGATGGTAGAAGTACCTACGTTAAGCTCCTTTGCTATCTTAATCAAACGTTTCTCCATTAATAAATTTTTGAGCTTCGCTACGCTTGTAGATAGACAAAAACTTTAAGCTCCTCGTTCTTGAAGTCTTACATATTCTATTTACCTTTTGGTTAATGAATAAAATAAGAGGCTCATTGCACAAAGCTTTTGCCTGTCATAATTAAAAAAATCGATATGTATCTTCCGATAACATGATACAAATACCACTACTCTCCTCAGAGCAGTGCAAAGATAACAGTAAAAAGGTCTTCATGGCAACTACATACCATAAAAGACTTGAATTAGCTGTAAAATCGGGAAATTTTCACCTTCACCAAATCAATACAACGAACGGTGAAGGTGAATAGTTCCCTCATATTTAGAAACTTCCGGAATTTATTTGAATCATTCTTCAAATTCCGCGGCCAGAATTCCGAGGACTTCTTCGACCGTTTCTTCTTCCAGGTCAGTGCGGCGGAGCAACTCCGAAGCACTCAGTTCGAGTACACTGCGAGCCGTATCGCAACCGATACTTTTCAGGGACTCGATCACCCAGTTTTCAATTTCATCTTTGAATTCGTCCAGATCCACATCGTCGATCTCGACTTCGTTGTTGCGGTAAACATCAATCTCAAAACCCGTTAATTCACTGGCGAGTTTGATATTGGTACCACCTTTCCCGATCGCCAGGGCTACCTGATCCGCTTCCAGATACACTTCGGCGCGCATGGTTTCCGAATCCAGGTTGATCGTTGTCGGTTTGGCCGGAGTCAGCGCCCGCTGGATATACAGGCTCGGGTTGTTGGTATAGTTGACGATATCGATGTTCTCGTTGTTCAGTTCCCGGACGATGCCGTGAATACGGGAACCTTTCATCCCCACACAGGCACCCACCGGATCGATGCGGTCATCGTAGGATTCCACGGCCACTTTGGCGCGGTCTCCCGGGATACGCACGATATTGCGGATGGTGATCAGGCCGTCCTCGATCTCGGGTACTTCCTGTTCCATCAGTTTTTCGAGGAAGGTGCGGTCCGTACGGGATACGATCACCACCGGGTTATTGTTCCGCATTTCCACATCCTTGATCACGCCGCGTACCATATCTCCCTTGCGGAAGTAATCTCCGCGGATCATTTCGTTCTTCGGCAGGATCAGTTCATTTTCGGTCACATCGTCGATGATCAGGATCTCCCGCTTCAGTACCTGGTGTACTTCACCCAGTACGATCTCTCCGATACGCTCGGAGTACTGGCGGTAGATCTCGTCTTTCTCCAGCTCCATGATCCGGGAGATCAGCGTCTGCCGGGCGGCCATAATGGCCCGGCGACCGAAATCTTCCAGTTGGAGTTGCTCGTAACATTCTTCGCCGATCTCGTAGTCCTCATCAATAGACAGGGCTTCCGAGATAGATATCTGACTGCGATCATCGGTCACCTCGCCGTCGGGTACGATCTCCCGTACCCGCCAGAGTTCAAGGTCACCTTTGGTGGTATTAACGATTACATCGAAATTGTCGTCCGAGCCGTATTTCTTCTTGATCAGCGTACGGAATACATCTTCCAGTACCCGTACCATTGTCGGACGATCAATACTTTTCATATTTTTAAAATCCGAAAATGTCTCTACCAGATTCATCGCATATTTTTATTTAGTTAGCATGGAGCCTGGAGCAGGGGGCGGGAATTGCCATTATCCGGGCCCCTTGCGCCATGCTGTTATTTAAAACTTATTTGCACCAGAGCACCGTCGATATCTCCGAACGGGATCTCCGTGCTTACTTTCATGTGTTTTTTTCTCTTGCCCTGTCGTTCCACGACTTTGCGCTCGAGGGTGATCTGGTCGTCCCCTACTTCCGTAAGGGTGCCTTCCAGCTCGCTGCCGTCCTTGAGCTTCACCTTCAGCTTTCTGCCGATGTGTTTGGGATATTGTCTCAGTAACTGCAAAGGCCGGCTCACTCCGGGGGAAGAAACTTCCAGCGTATACCGTTCGCCCAGCCAACCCGACTCGTCAAGATAGGATTCCAGATAGCGACTGATCTTGCGGCACCGGTCAAAAGTGATGCCCGTATCACTGTCAATGAAAATGTCCAACTTGTTATTCGCGTGTAACTTCAATTCGATCAGAAAACAATCTGTAAATTCTTCCTCCGCAAATTTCTCGTCTAAGAGATCGTATATTTTCGCTTCCAATGCTTATACAATTAAAAAGAGGGAACGCAGTGTTCCCTCTTCCTAGGTTTTTGTCATCTGCTGCAAATATATAACTAATTCGGGAAACCCACAAGTCTTTGGTTTTTATGCTTTATTAATAAACTACGGCTGGGTATCTTTGTTTTCAGAATAGCCAATATTTAGTCACCAGTCGATGGCTGACAGTCGACTGACAACTATTCATATAATGCATATAGACGATTTATTACACCGCGCCTTACAATTGGAAGACCTCTCCGCCGAGGAAGGTGTTTTCCTGTTTGAACAGGCAAGCACGACCGAATTGATGTACGTAGGGGATCGCCTGCGTCAGCACCACGTGCCCGGTAAAGTAGTAACCTGGATCATTGACCGGAATTCCAATACCACCAATGTCTGTATCGCCAACTGTAAGTTTTGCAACTTCTACCGGCGGCCGGGCCACGGTGAATCCTACGTAACTTCCATCGAAGATTATAAAAAGAAGATCGATGAGCTGTTTGCTTTCGGCGGCGACCAGTTGCTGCTGCAGGGCGGGCACCATCCGGATCTGGGACTGGATTATTACTGCGATCTGTTCCGCGAACTGAAAACGCTTTACCCGGACCTGAAGCTCCACGCTCTCGGGCCGCCGGAGATCGCGCACATCACCAAGCTGGAGCAATCCTCGCATACCGAAGTACTGCAGGCGCTTAAGGAATCGGGCCTGGACAGTCTGCCCGGTGCCGGTGCCGAAATTCTCAGTGACCGGGTTCGCCGCCTCATTTCCAAAGGAAAGTGCGGCGGGCAGGAGTGGCTGGACATTATGGAAGCCGCCCACCAACTGGATATCACGACCAGCGCCACGATGATGTTCGGACATATCGAGACCAACCTCGAGCGGATGGATCACCTGGTGCGGATGCGGGAAGTACAGTATCGCAAACCGGAACACGCTAAAGGATTTCTGGCCTTCATTCCCTGGCCATTCCAGGATGAGGATACGATCCTGAAAAAGATCAAGCGGGCCCGCAACACCTGCACGGGAGATGAATACGTCCGGATGATCGCCATGAGCCGGATCATGTTGCCGAATGTCACCAATATTCAGGCTTCCTGGCTGACGGTTGGTAAATCCGTAGCCCAGGTCTGTCTGCACGCCGGAGCTAATGATTTCGGTTCCATCATGATCGAAGAGAATGTCGTCTCGGCCGCCGGGGCCCGTTTCCGCTTTACCGCCCAGGGCATTCAGGACGCCATTCGCGAAGCCGGTTTCGAACCGCAACTCCGTACCCAGCAGTACGAATACCGGGAATTGCCGGCCAATATCGTTCAGCAACAGCTGGACCGGGAGGCAATGATCGTGGATTAATTTTTTTATGTGTTAAGGTGCTGAAGTGTTGGTGTGTTGATGTGTGAAGGTGCTAAGGTTGGAATGTGTTAATGTTTGGTATTCCGAGGAGTTCTACAAGACACACTAATACACCCACACCTCAACGCCTCCCCACTTCAACACCTCAACACACCCCCACTTTAACACATTCAAACCTCAACACTTTCGCACATTATCATGCTCTACGACCAGATCAACGAAGCCATAACCTACCTGCAGACCCAGACCGAATTCCAACCCCGCTACGGGATCATCCTCGGTACGGGCCTGAGTAAACTGACCGACGAAATGGAGGTGGATATCGCCATTCCGTATCGCTTTATTCCCCATTTTCCGGTGTCGACGGTGGAGAGCCATAAAGGGCAGTTGATCTTTGGTAAACTGGACGGTGTACCCGTAGTGGCCATGGCCGGACGGTTTCATTACTACGAAGGCTATACCATGCAGCAGGTGACCTTTCCGGTGCGGGTGATGAAAGGGCTGGGTATTCGGCATTTGTTTATTTCCAACGCCGCCGGGGGCACCAATGCCGAATATCAGGCCGGAGACATCGTACTGGTGCGGGACCACATCAATCTCCAGCCGGATAATCCGCTGCGGGGCGCCAATGACGAACGGCTGGGGCCGCGCTTCCCGGATATGCTCCATACGTATGATCGTATCCTGAACGGCAAAGCGTTGGGCATTGCCCGCAAACACGATATCCGTGCCCACGAGGGCGTATACGTGGCATTACCGGGTCCCAATCTGGAAACCCCCGCCGAATACAACTTCCTGCATACTATCGGCGGTGACCTGGTGGGCATGTCTACCGTACCCGAAGTACTGGTGGCCCGCCACAGTGGGCTGGACCTGACGGTCATGTCCGTAGTGACCAATCGTTGTTTCCCTATATCCGAGATCAAAGAGACGAGCGTATCCGATGTGATCGCCGTAGCCCAGGCGGCCGAGCCCAGAATGAGGACTATTCTCGGCGGACTGCTACGCGAACTGGAGGGCGATCTGTAGCCGCGCCGGCTATTAAGGGTAGCCGGCGGAAATTGCAGTCTTCCCGGTGCACATCAAATCTGAAAAGCACCGTATATGCGAGCTACACTAAACTTGTTTTCACTATTTATATTTATTGTTTCCGGCAGCCTTTTGCTTTCCTGCAACCGGCGAACGGAAGTGGGCGATGCGCCGATCACAGCATTAAGTCCTTCGGAACTGGTTTATCCGTTTCTGGATGCCGCCAATTCCCGTTGGTTCTTTTTTAATTCGGCGACCCGCCCGTTCGGGATGGTCAATCTGAGTCCGGATACCCAGATCGGGGGCGCCTGGGGAAGTGGTTATCGCTACAATACCGATACGATCAAAGGGTTGAGCCATATCCACGCCTGGCAGTTGTCGGGGCTTTCCGTGTTGCCGGTGGTTTATTCGGATGAAAATTCGGCTTCGGTCATGGCGGATTACTACTCCGCCTTCAAGCACGAATCGGAAGTGGCCGCTCCCGGCTACCACCGGCTGCACCTGGATCGCTACGGTCTTGATGTAGAACTGACGAGCACTACCCGGGTGGGTTTCCACCGCTATCGCTTCCCGGAAACGGGACGGCGGGGCCTGGTACTGAATATGGGAGGCACCCTGGGACCCTCTGATATCAAAGACGGTACGGTAAAGCTGGAGGGCGAAAAAGGTTTTTCGGGTAGTCTGGTGAACGCACCGACCCGCCGCCGCCCGAAGGACAGTCCGGTATTCTTCTACGTAGAAACCAGTGAAGCGATCGTCGATCTGGAACCGGGGCCGGATGGCAAATTCCTGCTGACCTTTGCTGATAATGCCGCATCCGAACTACTCATGAAAGTAGGAATCTCCTATACTTCGGTGGAAAATGCGCGGCAAAACCTGCAAACGGAACTGGATCACTGGGATTTCGACGCCGTCAAAGAAGCCTCGGCCGACCACTGGGACGAAATGCTGGGGCGGATTGAGATCAGCGGAGGCACTGAAACGCAGCAGCGTCGCTTTTACACCGACCTGTGGCACGCGCTGCAGGGCCGTCGGATCATCAGCGATGTGAACGGAGCGTATCCGGATAATACCGGTGCCACTTTTCGTATCGGCCAGATACCGCTGGATGCGGCGGGAAAACCCAGGTTCAATCACTACAATTCCGATTCATTCTGGGGGGCGCAGTGGACGATCAATACCCTTTGGGGGCTGGTCTACCCGGAAATTTACGATGAATTCGTACAGTCCCTGTTGCAGTATTATCACGATGGCGGACTGGTGCCACGGGGACCTTCCGGCGGCAACTATACCCACGTGATGACGGGTGCCTCTTCGACGCCCTTTGTGGTAAGTGCCTACCAGAAGGGCATTACCGATGTCGATCCGGAAATGGCCTACCAGGCGCTTAAAAAGAACCACATGCCGGGGGGAACCATGGGCCGTGCGGGCTACGAGCACGATACCGAAATCGGAGGTGGCCTGGAGGACTACATCAACAAAGGCTACGTGCCTTACCCCAATCCGAACGGCAATTATGGTTTCCACCAGGATGGTCCCAGTCTGACGATGGAATATGCCTATCAGGACTGGACCCTGGCCCAGATGGCCAAAGCGCTGGGTAAAACGGACGATTACAACTATTTCATGGAACGTTCGAAAAACTATAAAAACACTTTTGATCCGGAAGTAGGGTGGATGCGGCCCCGAAATGCAGCCGGAGAATGGCAGGATCCCTACAGCCCGTATCAATACCAGCGGAGCGGTTTCAACGAATCGAACGGTGCGCAGTCGACCTGGTTTGTACCGCAGGACCTGGAGGGACTGGCCGAACTAATGGGGGGCAAAGAGCAGGCGATCGCCAAGCTACAGCAACAGTTCGAGAAGGCATCCGAACTCGGATTTACGTCCGGAAATTCCCACGAAAAGGAAGCCCATCCCGAATACAGTGAGATCCCGATCAATTACGGCAACCAACCTTCCATACAAACCTTATTTGTCTTTCAGTCACTCGGCCGGCCGGAGCTGACGCAATTCTGGACCGCTCAGGTGATCGATAGCGTGTACGGAGGGCTTTCCCCCGAAACCGGCTACAGTGGGGATGAAGACCAGGGGTTGATGGGGAGTCTGGCGGTATTGCTGAAAATGGGCCTGTTCCAGATGAGCGGAGGAACGGAAGAAAACCCCGCTTATCTGATCAGTACGCCGCTTTTTGAGCGGGTTAAAGTACATTTGCACCCGGATTATTTCCCGGGTAAAACTTTTGAGATCACGGCCCCCGGTCGGGATGCCGGAAAACTGTACATCGGCTCGGCCGCTTTTGACGGAAAAACGCTGCCCGACCTGAGCCTTCGTCACCAGGATATCATCCGCGGAGGCACACTGGCGCTGGATCTGAAGGAAAACCGGGAATAGAACCGGGAAAGCAGGTAGGTCGTCGGTTTAATTATGCAAACCGCAAATGCAGGCCGCTAAATTCCCCGTTCCAAAAGAAAATATTTCCGTATTTTTCATACGTCAAACTGAAAAATTAGAAAGCATGAACGAAAATAATCAGAATCCGCTGGGTAGCCTGGATGAATGGGAAGATGATCTGTTGGTGAGATATCCGGAAGAAAGTACCCCGAAAGCGAAAGAAGAATACCGCAATTACGATGATCCCGCCCGGGATACCGTTAAGGAATTCTACCGATTGAACCATACTTACCAGACCTTCGATTTTGTACAGGAGAAACGTGCGGAATTCCTGAAGCTGGACCGCCGGGAAATGGGCCTGTGGGATGCGGTGGAATTTCTCAATACGCTGATCGACGACAGCGATCCCGATATCGATCTGGATCAGACCCAACACCTGCTGCAAACCTCAGAAGCCATTCGGGCCGACGGGCATCCGGACTGGTTCGTCCTGACGGGCTTCCTGCACGATCTCGGTAAGGTGCTTTGCCTTTTCGGAGAGCCCCAGTGGGCTGTGGTGGGCGATACCTTCCCCGTGGGGTGCAAGTATTCGGACCGGATCGTCTATCCGGAATTTTTTGCGGCCAACCCCGATTATAACA
The DNA here is from genome assembly GCF_002646595.1 of Flavilitoribacter nigricans DSM 23189 = NBRC 102662. Taxonomy (GTDB): domain Bacteria; phylum Bacteroidota; class Bacteroidia; order Chitinophagales; family Saprospiraceae; genus Flavilitoribacter; species Flavilitoribacter nigricans. The sequence continues at coordinate 167,389 of NZ_PDUD01000028.1, read as the reverse complement.
ACCCGCTATACCAGACCACCTACGGGATCTACGACGAACACTGCGGTCTGGATAATGTGCTGATGTCTTGGGGGCACGATGAGTACATTTACCACGTCATGAAGGATTATCTGCCGGAAGAAGGCCTCTATATGCTGCGGTACCATTCTTTCTACGCCCAGCACCGGGAAGGGGCTTACGATCACCTCATGAATGAGCACGATCACGAATTGTTCAAGTGGGTGAAGATCTTCAATAAATACGATCTGTACACCAAATCACCAGTGCGGCCGGATGTAAAAAAACTGCGACCGTACTACGAAGACCTGGCGGCTAAGTACCTGCCGGATACCATTAAGTTTTAATTGATCGAGGTGGCTGTTGTGGGTGAGCAGTATCAGCGGCTCATAACAGCCACTTTGAATGAAGTGATCTTTCTCTTCTTCTAAACGATGTCGGTCAATCCAATCCCGTTGCTTACCCACCGATCTTCGCCATAGATTCTTTTACCGGAACGTTGAATCCACGGTTTCTTTCCGCTTCCCAGCCGTCGCGGGCGCGATTGCCGAGGGCATCCAGAAAGGTAGTGGCGATCTGCTCGTCGGTAGCTCCGGCCCGGATAAGGTCGCGAATATTGAACACACCATTATCGTACAGGCAGGTTTTGAGCGTACCCTGCGGAGTGATGCGGATGCGGTTGCAGGTTCCGCAGAATGTACGGGTGTAAGCGGCAATAATACCGACACTACCCTGATGGCCGGGGATCTGATAATTATAGGACGTACTGGATGGCGGGTCCGGCAGTTTTTCGATATCGGGAAATTGTTCTTTGAGATGGGCCAGAATATTGGCGTGATGCCAGTGAAGCTGATCGTAATGCTGCCCCTCTCCGTTAAACGGCATTTCTTCAATAAAACGAACGCTAACCGGATGCCGGCGCGTAAGTTCGGCCATGGGAATGAGGTCCTGAATATTCTGACCGGCCATCACTACGCAGTTGATCTTGGTCTTTATGCCGTGCTGCAATAGCGCTTCGAAGGTTTCCATGACCTTGTCGAAACTATCCCGGCGTGTGATCTGAAAAAAGCGATCACGGTCGAGCGTATCCAGACTTAAATTGACGGAATGGATGCCCATGCGGGCCAGTTCCGGTACCAAGTCGGCCGTAGTAGTACCATTGGTGGTAATGTTGATCTGTTGGATATCATCCAGCCGGCTCAGGGCGGCGAGGAAATTGGGCATATCCTTGCGGATGAAAGGCTCTCCTCCGGTAATGCGCACCTTGTCGATCCCCATTTTGGAAAGCAGGCTTACCAGGCGGACCATTTCCTCGTAGGTCAGCAGGTCTTCCCGGGGCATGTACTTGATCCCCTCCTCGGGCATACAGTAAAAACAGCGGAGATTACAACGGTCGGTAACGGCCAGGCGCAAATAACTGATCTGGCGGCCATGATTGTCGTAGAGTGCCTTTTTCAAATTAAAGTCGTTTTTTTGGCTAGTAATTCAATTCAAATAGTCATTGTTTTGTTGATGTCGGTTAATAGAATTACTTGTGAAAAAGCCGTAAGTCGCTGGTTTGCCCGGAGAGCAATATCCCGCGACTTACGGCCGGTCTGTTCCGGTTTACATATGCAATGCCCGGTTTTCCGTGGCGGCCAGACAGGCCTCGCGGAAAGCTTCCGTGTAGGTCGGGTGGGCGTGACTCATACGGGCCACATCCTCCGCGCTCGCCCGGAATTCCATCAGGGCAACGGCTTCCGCGATCATGTCCGCGGTACGGGGACCTACCATATGCACCCCGAGGATCTCGTCCGTATCTTTATGCGCCAGTACCTTGATCATCCCTTCGGTATCCATACTGGCCCGGGCGCGACCCAGTGCCTTGAATGGGAACTTCCCGGATTTGTAAGGAACACCGGCTTCTTTGAGCTGATCCTCCGTTTGGCCTACGCTGGCCACTTCCGGCCAGGTGTACACCACATTCGGGATCAGATTGTAATCGATGTGCGGCTGTTGACCAGCCAGTAATTCGGCGACCAGTACACCTTCTTCTTCGGCCTTATGGGCCAGCATGATGCCTTTTACAACATCACCGATCGCATAGATGCCCGGGACATTGGTCTCCAGGTGGTTGTTTACCTGAATGCGTCCGCGATCGTCTTTTTCAATACCAACGTTTTCGAGCCCCAGATTGTCCGTGTAGGGACGGCGGCCGATGGCAACGAGGCAGTAATCGGCGTCGATGGAAAAAGTATCCTCGGAATCGCGCTTCTGCACTTCGACCGATACGCCGCTGCGTTTTTTCTTAACCGTGGTCACCTTGTGTTTCAGGTGAAATTTCATGCCCAGCTTTTTCAGGGCGCGCATCAGCTCCTTACTGCAATCTACATCCATTCCGGGAATAATGCGATCCAGGAACTCCACTACTTCAATTTCCGTACCCAGGCGGGCGTAAACCGAGCCGAGTTCGAGGCCGATAACACCGCCCCCGATGATCACCATCCTCTTGGGCACCTTTTTCAGGGTAAGGGCCTCGGTGGAAGTGATCACTCTTTTCTTATCGTAATTGAACGCTTCCGGCGTGATCGGTTTGGAACCGGTCGCGATGATCACTTTGTCAGTTTCGATGGATTCGGTGCTGCCGTCATCTTTCGCTACGCTGATCTTATGGGCGTCAACGAAAGAACCGTGTCCGTGGAATACATCGATCTTATTTTTCTTCATCAGGAAGGCTACTCCATCACAAGTCTGCTGGACTACATCGTCCTTGCGCTTGATCATTTGCGGCATATCCACTTCCAGGTCTTTGAGTTTGATGCCGTGGCTCTCAAACTTTTCGTGGGCAGCATGGTAGTGTTCGGAGCTGTCCAGCAGCGCCTTGGAAGGAATACATCCTACGTTCAGGCAGGTGCCCCCCAGCGTGGGGTAGCGTTCAATGATGGCGGTCTTCATACCCAATTGGGCACAGCGGATGGCGGCTACATAGCCTCCCGGACCGGACCCAATGATGGTAACATCGTATTTCATTTATTCTAAGTTAATTCGAGTTGCGAGTTGCTGTAAACAGGCCCCTGGGGTGAAGCGGTAGAAAGTAATGGAGTGTGGCGCTGGAATCCAGGGTTTCCCCGAGAAAACAACGGTTACCCACATTCTATTAACAAACGAAACCGCATTTTGCTGTACAGGGCATGGATTTAATCCTCTTTCTTTTTCGGTCCCTGGTTGCGATTGCCGCGACGTTTGTTGCGCCGGCGGTTATTGCGACGGGATTTATTGTTTGGCTTATCGGACTTTTCCTGCTCGTTGGAAGCATTGTTCTCTCCCTGTTTTTTCGACCGGCCCTTATTGCCGCCGCCACCGCCACCTTTCTCTTTCTTGGCTTTGGGCTGCTGGTTGTTGTTGTTGTTGTTGTTGTTGTTGTTGTTGTTGTTGTTGTTGTTGCCTCCCTGGGAATTGCCGCCGGATTTGGGATTGCGTTTCTTTTTCCGCCGGTTGCGCCGTTTTTTCTTGCGTTCTTCCGGTGGCAGTTCGATCGCGCCGGTAACGTCACCGAAATCCATTTCCACTTCCTCCGATTGCAGAGAGCTGGCGATCTCTTTGAGGTGCAGGGGTTTTTCCCCTTTGGCGTTCATGGCCTGCACCTGCTGTACTTCCGTCACCGTCATGGTGAAGATCTGGGTACGTCCTTTACCTTCCTCGCTAATGTAGTACATGATGCCCTTGAAGATATCGGTTTTGATCAGGGTAGCCGTTCCGGTCGCCGTTCTCAGTTTATCGGCATGCTTCGGAAATTTCTCCAGCGCATCCAGGTAGGTATCCAGCTCGTAGTTGAGGCAGCATTTCAGGCGGCCGCACTGTCCGGATAATTTGGACTGGTTGATCGCCAGGTTCTGGTAACGGGCGGCTGCCGTGGATACGGATTTGAAATCCGACAACCAGGTAGAACAGCACAGTTCCCGACCGCAGGACCCAAGTCCTCCGATCCGGGCGGATTCCTGCCGCGCTCCGATCTGGCGCATTTCGATCTTTACCCGGAATTCTTTCGCGTAGTGGCGGATGAGTTCGCGAAAATCCACCCGGCCGTCGGCGGTGTAGTAAAATGTGGCTTTTCGCTTATCGCCCTGGTATTCCACATCACCGATCTTCATTTCCAGTCCAAGTGTGCGGGCAATGACCCGGGCACGGATCATCGTCGCCTTCTCCATGCTGCGGGCTTCGGCCAGTCGCTCCATATCCCGCTCGTGGGCGCGCCGGATCACCTTATTGGTAATGGCACCGGCACTCACTTTTTTCTTTTTCATCTGCAGGCGCACCAGGTCGCCGGACAGCGTTACTTTACCTACGTCGTAGCCATTACCGGTTTCCACTACGGCCATTTCGCCGGTGGTCACCTGGGTGGCGTCCTCCCGGATAAAGAAATTTTTATGCGCGCCGTTTTTGAAGGAAACTTCAATGATATTGAACGGATCAACGTCCGTGATCTCTTTGGCGGTCAGCCAGTCATATGTATTGAGTCGGTTACAACCTCCGGAGCTGCAGCCGCCGTTGCTTCGGCAGCCGGCGGGTTCGCCGTTCGGGGTAACCACAGAACATCCTATACATCCCATCTTTCCTCGGTTTTATTGAAGGGCCGGAGCCGTGCCAGTTGCCTGGGTACGCTTACTTCCGGATCCCTAATGTACTGCGTTCTTCTAAACTAATTTTTTCGCGGGGCTGCAAATCGGGCTGCCTCCGCTTAAATATTTGATTCATCTGAATGGATACATCCAGAAAGAGTATTTTCGGATTTGCGTTGCGCTCTACGTAGTAGCTGGCATCGGTGAACAATTGCGCGAGCAATTCCAACTGATCCAGTTCCACGACACCTACCAGGCGTTGGGCGGTTTCCAGCTCTTTGCCCGGCAGCCGGAATTTTCCGTTGAAATCCGGCTGGTCGCTCATCACCTTCATCAGGGTCAGTTCCCGCAGAAAATGCAGGCCGTAACGCAAAAAATGTTTTTGGTTCTCGCGACCCAGACCGGCGAAGTTTTCCACCCAGTCTACGATCTCCACACCCTGACCACGGTAGCATTTACGAAGCCAGTCGAGCAGCAGGCCGGCGTGATCGCTTTCCTCCTGCCGGGCCAGCGCCAGGGCTTCGTTGAAGTTGCCGTCTACGAGCTGAGCAATGGTCTGGGCGTTGCTCTCGGATGTGGCGCCCCGGGCTACCAGTCCGCTGATCACATCCTCGTCCGCCATCGGCGGTATCTGGACCAACTGACAACGGGAAAGGATCGTGTTGAGGATCATTTCCTGTTGTTCGGCAACCAGGAGAAATACCGTGTTCTCCGGTGGCTCCTCGATCAGTTTCAATAAACGATTCCCCTCCTTGCCCAAGTATTCCGGCAACCACATAACAAGCACTTTGTACTTGCTCTCAAAGGTTTTAAGGCTCAACTTCTTGATGATGTTGAGGCATTCTTCCTTATTGATATTCCCTTGTTTGTTCTCGGCTCCGATCCGTTGCAGCCAGTCGTTAATTTCCAGATAGGGGTTTTCGGCCATAGCCTTACGCCATTCCGGTAAAAACTGGTCGCTGATGACCTTGGAACCAACGGTGGGAAAAGAGAAATGGAGGTCGGGATGGATGAGCTTGGAGGCCTTCAGGCAGTGCCGGCACTGACCGCAGGCATCGGTGGATTGCCGGTTTTCGCAAAGCAGATACTGGGCGAAAGCAAGAGCCAGGGATAAATGTCCGCACGCCGGCGCTCCCAGGAGCAGCAGGGCGTGGGGCAGACGGTCGCTGTGCAACATCTGCAACAGTACGTCTTTGGTTTTATACTGGCCGATTACCTCCGCAAAGGTCATGGTATATTAGTCTTTGCGGAAAGAATTATCGAGTGTTCAATCAATTTTTATTGATCCTGGATCAGATCGGTGACAGCCGGATCTACCGGACTGACGGAGGCAGGGAAATGAGCGAGTAACTGACCTTTTTCGTCTAGTAGGAATTTGTTGAAATTCCAGTTAACCGTGGCATCCAGTTTTCCGTTTCTGGCCTTTTGCGTCAGCCATTGGTAGATAGGATGGGGCTCCGACGAATTTATGTTTATCTTGGCCGCAAGCGGGAAACTCACACCGTAATTACGTTCACAAAACTGTTGTATGGTGTCGGCATTACCGGGTTCCTGCCCTCCAAAATCATTGCAGGGAAAACCCACTACAACTAATTTATCATTGAAATACTCATAGAGTTCCTGCAACTGCTTATACTGAGGGGTAAAGCCGCATTCCGATGCGACATTGACCACCAATATTTTCTTGCCGGAAAAATCGGCAAAATCAATCTCCTCCTGGCCTATTCCTGCTACTTTAAATTGATGTATAGAACTCAAAATTTATTCTTTCCAAGTGTTCTGAATGTAAAAGTAGTTATTTTCTCTAACACTTACCACATTCGACTGTTTTCAAACTAAATGTACCGGAAAATGTTAGGTATTGGGGTGCGGGATCCAGGTTTTAAGCCTGGCTATCCGGGCGCCCCGAGCCGCAAAAGTTACCGTCAAAATATGAGAATAGCTGTTTTCAGAAAAGCCCATTTTAACGCTGCACACCGGCTTTACCGGCCGGACTGGTCGGATGAACGGAATTTCGAAGTGTTCGGAGTTTGCAGCAATAATAACTACCACGGCCACAATTACGAACTGGAAGTAAAAGTAGTGGGAGAGACCGATCCCGAAACGGGCTACCTGATCGATCTGAAGGTCCTGAAAGAGATCATCTTTGAAGAGGTGGAGCAACGCTTCGATCACAAGAACCTGAACCTCGATACGGAAGAATTCCGGGAGCTCAACCCGACGGCCGAGAATATCTGTTACGTCATCTGGCAGCTGCTGCGCAAACGCCTGGAGGATCGTCTGGATCTCAAGGTCCGGCTGTATGAGACGCCCCGGAACTATGTGGAATATCCCGCGGATTAAAAACCGGCCGGCTTACGCCTTGCTGTAAAAAGGAAAGCCACGAATGAGCAGTAGACCGGCAGAAACTGTTGGGTCATCTGGTGCATTCGTGGCCTGATAGCTTAGATTTCAAAATCCGGGGCTTAGCATATGTTTACCCGGAGAAATTACTATTCAATACCGAGTTCCGTTTTCACCTGGGCCGTAATATCCACGGCTTCTTCGGCAAAAAGTATGGAGTTGAACATACTGGTGTCAAAGATCATCACGTAGCCGTTTGCCTTGGCTACTTTGGAAATAGCGGCTTCTACCTGTTCGACCAGCGGTTTCAACAATTCTTCCCGTTTGGCTCCCAGTTTTTGCTGGATCTCCTGCTCGTAGGCCATAATGGTCTGCTGTTCCTGTTGCAGGGCCTGCTCGCGGTCCGCCAGGACCTTCGGCGTAAAATCACCGGATTGCTGATCCGTGTAATACTGCGTAACCTTCTGCTGGAAAGCAGTTGCCATTTCTTCTCCTTTGCTGACCAGTTGCTTCTGATAAGCCTCCAGTTCCGTATCCGCTTGTTTGGTGCCGGGCATGGCGCTCACCAGGGAGCCAAAGTTGCAGTGTCCGTATTTCTGGGCGACACCCGTACCGACTACGGCCAGTGACATCGCCAACATTAAAACTATTTTTTTCATGAATGTTGTTTGCTTTTTATTTCCCGCAAAGGTATCTGATTCTTTGAACATGAGGTCTTAAAGAACTGTGAAAAACACTTAATAAAAACTTTTTGTTTTTTATTTTTGTTTTTAAAAAACATTTTGGTTTAATTTGTGCACACAATTGCTCATCGACACAAAAGATTGCAACATGCACCAAAAATTACAACTAATTAAAGCATCGGCCCGGGCGCAATTTCTGCACTGGCGCTATCAGACTGAAAATCTGGTGCGTCGGTATTGGTTGCGTGCCTTTTTTCTGGGCCTGGGGGCCTTCCTCCTGATCCGCAAGGACGTCAGTATTAATCTCAATCTCAATTCCGTAGCCCAGCCCATGGGATTCTACGAGGAAAGCACGGGAGAGAGTAACGGTGAGCAATCGCAGGAACCCATGAACGTATCCAAACTGACCAGTGCCAAAAGCCCGGCTCCGGCTGCCCAGTCTAAGGCCATGACGGTGAGTCATCTCACTACGGAACGGAAACCCACATCCAAGGACCCCAATCTGGCCAATACTTACTCCAATGTGAACAAATATTCCGACGAAGATCTGGCCCGGCGGGCTGCAAAGCGTAAGAAGCAACTGGCTTACGTCCAACGCTACTACAAGATCGCTCAGAAGGAAATGGAGCAGTACAAGATCCCGGCGAGCATCACGCTGGCCCAGGGGTTACTGGAAAGCAATGTCGGCGAGAGCCGCCTGGCGACCAAAAACAACAATCACTTTGGGATCAAGTGCTTCTCACGCAAATGCAAAAAAGGGCACTGCAGCAATTTTACCGATGATTCTCATAAGGACTTTTTCCGCAAATACCGGAGTGCCTGGGAAAGCTTTCGGGCGCACAGCCAGCTGCTGAAAGCCAAGCGCTATCAACCCCTGTACGATCTGTCTGCGGATGATTACCGGGGGTGGGCCAAAGGCCTCAAAAAAGCCGGCTATGCGACGGATCCGAATTACGCCGAAAAGATCATCGAACTGATCGACGATCTGGAACTCTTTGCGTACGACGAATGATCCATTTTCTCCGGGCATCAGCCGGAGCAAGCGGTAGGGCCGCAACCGGAGTTGGGAAGTGTACCGGGATCAAGTTATCCCGGAGTGTTGAATAGCAATCGCAGGGTGCGCACTTCCCAGCTTTCAAAACTGCCCGGCGCTAATAGACCGGCAAAACGTGGCCCGCTTTTTTAAAGTTATAATCCGTCACGATCACCTTCAATACACTCACACCATCACCGGTGGCCTCCATCTTACCCAGATCGATAAAAAACTGATCTCTTGAATTCCAGGTTTTTTCCAGTGCTTCGCCATTAGGTGGGATCATCCGGATATGAAAAGGCGGCTTTCCGGTACTGAAATTAACGGATAGCTCCTGCGCCCCTTTGATACTGGGACTGAACATCAACTCGTATCGGTACATGGCGGCGATCCTTTTCTCCGCTTCGTTTGCCAGGCGGCTTTTGGGAAAACGATCGATAAAACGCCGGTAAGCCTCTTCCGTATCCATATTCCGAACGGCGGTCCAGGCCTGCTGCATCCGGTTGTTCGTTTCTTGGTTGGGCTCGGTTACTGGTGGCACTTCTACCGGGGTGGTCTCGGTACTTCCTGTATAATCCTCCGACGAGAGTTCTTCCGGTTCATACTCCAACTCGGTCACTGCTTCCGCTTCCGGTTTAAAGAGAGAACCGGCTACCATGATCGCTGCGACCACCGCTACCAGAATAACCGCCAGTATCCAGAAACCGCCACCGCCGGAGGAAGTTTTTCCGGTGCGCTCTTCGGTAGTAGTCGTAGTGGGCGGGGTTTCGGTATGGGTATGTGTTTTCACCGGATTGTCCTCAACCGGAGCGACCGGTACGTGCCCCTTGCGGTGGAAATAGAACTGTCCGCCGCGGTGTCCGACATCCTGAAGCGGTTCTCCCCGAGGCGTCTGCCGGGAATTGTAGATCACGGCATCGATCACCGAATCACTGAGGTCCGCTATGGACAGGCTATCGTATGAATTATTTTCCAGAAAGTAGAGGATGTTGTCCGCAAACGGGCTGTGATCTCCGGGTTTTCCGTCGGAAACCACTTCGCTGCGTCCGGCAGTCAGCAGCCAGCGTGAAGGGATCTCATCGAGCCGGAAAGCGGATGAATGTTCGCTTCCGGCGTTGCGGTGTGCAAAAAGCGTACCGGAAAAACAGGAATCCACGATCATCAATATGTGGTGGGCGTCGATGGCCCGGAGGTATTTTACGATCCGGCTGTTTGAGACGTAATCGCTGAAATCGCCCAGTTGGGCATCTACGGGGATCCAGTAGCCCTCTTCGATGTCGGTCTCGAATTCACCGTGCCCCGAATACAGGATCAGCAGATTGTCTTCGGGCGTAAGGGTCTTGACGAGCTTTTTGAAAGTATCGAAAATGTTCTTTTCGGTGGCGGTTTCATTGTAGAGGGTGATGGTATGATCCGGTTCAAACTGGTATTTCTTTTGCAAAAGGGCAATGATCTGCTCCGCATCCCGCACACAATTGTAGAGCGGTGGGCTGTAGCGGTACCGATCGATCGCTATGGCGAAAAGGTAGTTTTTCCCCTTTCTGCGGGGAGATTGCGGGGCATTATCGTCCAAACCTTGTCCTCTGGTATTCATATTATTTGAAGATCGAAAAGTAGAATTATTTTAAGCTCAGTTCCAGTCGGTAGCTGCCGCTCGTAACGCCCTTCGCTCCGGCAACGCCGATCACTACCTGGTAGGGGTTATTGATGGCCCGCAATTCTACCTGCCGGATGCCTGGGTCCCGACCGGAGCGCGCCATGTAACTCGCCTCACAACTGACGCAGGAATGCAAGTCCGGTACCACCTGTAGTTCACTTCCTATGGAATAAGCATATAGATTGAGCTGATCTTTCGGATTGTCCGGGATCAGGGTTACGGTTAATTCCGAACGACGCGGCAACTCAGTCAGGTAGAGTTGGTGATGCCCTTCGTATTTGTCTTTCTGGGTAGAAGGGAAACAGGCATTCTGGCCGTCCCAGGCCCAGTCGAGTTTGTATACGAAGACCCCCTCCTTGAGTTTCCCTTCGTAGGTGAGACTTTTCCCTTTTTCACTGTCGATCCGGAAGATGGGAATATCCGGCTGGGGTTTGTTTTCCGGCGTTTCGCCCCCTTCCAGTGATACTTCGAGTATAAAATCGCCCGAGCTTAGTCCCTGTCCCCCCACCACGCCGATGGTGACCGGAAAGGGATTATTGATGGCCCGCAGTTGTACACTTCGGGTGTGGTCCTGGGTTTTGCCGCGACGTTTGAAATCCCATTTGTAATCGGCCTCGCAACTGGTGCAATAGGGAAGATTGGGAACGACAGCCCCACCGCCGCCGGAATAGGCGTACAGGCTGAAATCGGCATTTTTATCACGGGGGATCACCCGGATGGTCATTTCGGAACGCGGAGGGATCTCGGTCTGATACAGCACGTGGTTGCCGCTGAACTTGTGCTGTTTAGTAGAAACGAAACAGGCATTCTGGCTACTCCAGGCCCAACTGAGGTCCTCCATTTTACTGCCGTCCTCGAGGCGACCCGCTACTTCGACTACGCCATTGGGTTTGGCGCTGAAGGTACTGACAATGTGCTGGCTGTGCGCGCTGAAGCCGGTCAGGGCAACCAGCAGGAACAAAATAAAGATTTTGGTTTTCATGGTAATTTTGAGTGTTGTCCGGCCGCCAAAGCTGCGGTTCCCGGCATCTAACAGAATGTATTAAAATCGCTGCTGCCGCAGGAAACTTTAGGTTTTGCCAGGCGATAAAAATATCTTAGAGTGTGTTTGGGAATTATTAATCGGGCTGCAAACGCCACTTTTTCGTTTATACTTCAGCTATTTTTCAGTCCGTACCTTCCCCAGAACGGGCCCGTATGGGCAGGTATGCACTTCAAAATAACCTTCGTCTAAACAAAAAATTGACTGTTTTCGCCTCAAAGAAAAATTCCCAAACATACTCTTAATGTAGTCTCTAATATAATGGTTTTTCCAAAACGGTCCTCATTCCACTTTTTAGGCCGGAACCGAAGACCGCAATAGAGAAACGCTCGTCGATCAGCTACCGGTATTATCACACTTTAAAAATCGGTAGAATGTTAAACAAAAAACCACCGCGCCAGAGTGAGCCCATCAATGCCGGCTCCATGGCAGACATTGCCTTCCTCTTACTCATTTTCTTTCTGGTGACCGCCACCATTGCCGAAGATCAGGGGATCTTTGTGAAATTACCCCCCTGGGAGCCGGATCCCGTACCCATCACCCTTAATCAGGATAATGTACTTTCCGTAAATGTCAACGGAAAGAACGAATTGTTGGTCGAGGGAGAGATCACCACCGTTGATCGGTTGAAAGATATTGCCAAAGTCTTTATCGCAAATCCGAACGGAGAGGATAACAAGCCCAAAAGTCCCAAAAATGCCATTGTCTCCATTATGAATGACCGGGGCACCAATTACGCCACCTACCTGGCAGTCTACAATGAAATAAAGGCTGCCTACAGCGAACTCTGGGAAGCCGCCGCTCAAAAAAACTACGGCCGGACCTACGTAGAACTTCCGATCGCGCATCAGAAAAGTATCCGGGCGGAAATACCCCTGGTGATCTCCGAAGCGGAGCCGACGGAGTACTGACCGGCTTGATAGCCTAAGCATAGAGGAGAGGATGCCGGGATGCCAGAGTGCTGAATTTGAAGACTTTGGGCATCCCGGTTCCCGACTATCAGATTGGAGACAAAAATTCCCATTGATCGTTCGATTGTGAACCAGTAGCCGAAAAATAAGTTATCTTGTTTTGCGGAAAAACTAACCGAACATGAAATGGGGCATTATTAACGTTCTGGTCATCCTCCTGTTGGCCGGTTATCACTATGATTGGTATCCGGCAACACCGGTGAAGGGAGAGATCTGCGACAACGGTATTGACGATGATGCCGACGGATTGATCGATCTGAACGATCCGGATTGTACCTGTCCCAGCGTAGACCCCATTTCACTGATCCCCAATCCTTCCTTTGAAGACCGGAGCTGTTGTCCCCGGAACCGCAGTCAGCTCAATTGTGCCGAAACCTGGATCCAGGCTTCCGAAGCCACCACCGACTACATTCATACCTGCGGCTGGATGGGGTGGGATTACCTGCCCGTACCCCTGCCGATCCCGAATGGTGAAGGCTGCGTGGGATACCGGAATGGCCGCTTCATGACCAACGAATTTACCGACGACACGGAACCCAACTGGAAAGAATACGCCGGGGCCTGCCTGCTGTCACCGCTCAGAGCGGACAACAGTTATACCTTTCAGTTTTATGTGGGATTTACCTTTGGGAAAAATTCGCCGGCCACGGAAGTGGTCTTTTACGGTACAACCGATTGTGCCAATCTGCCTTTCGGAATGGGACAGCGGGATTTTGGTTGCCCGTCTAATGATCCCAACTGGAAAGTACTGGGGTCGGTATCGGCCAGTGGTAATTTTAATTGGGTGCAGAAAGAGATCGATATTCGCCCCAAGGAAGATATTTATGCCATTGCCATCGGTCCTTCCTGCCGGGAATTGAGCGGTACCGAAGATTACTATTACTTTTTTGACAACCTGATCCTGGCGGATCAGAAGGCTTTTGAGTTTCAGGTGACCGAGCGGGGTAATCCCTGCGTCGATACCTTCTCGCTGAGCGTGCCGGACTACGATACGCTGCAGTATCAGTGGTACCGCGACGGAGTAGCGATCCAGGGTGCAACCAGCGCCCGGCTGCAACCGGTAGGCGAAAGCGGCAATTACCAGGTGCGGATCACCGGATCGGAAGGATGCAAGCTGACCAATGATTTTATATTCGACCGTCCGTTCTTTTACGAAGAGCAGGAAATGGTGATCTGCCAGGAAGATATTTACCAGTTTCACAGCCAGTCGCTTTCGCGGAGCGGGGTCTACACGGAAACCCTGAAGTCCGTCGATCACTGCGACAGTATCATCCAGCTTGATTTGCGGGTAACGTCCGACCAGGTGGACAGTATTGCCGTAAAGATCTTTGACGGTGAAGCCTACCGGGTAGGAGCGTACAACTTCAGTGAACGCGGCCGGCATCTGGCGCACCTGGAAACGGCCATCGGCTGCGATAGTACAGTCCACGTGGATCTGGAATATTATCACGTCTACATTCCGAATGCTTTTTCTCCCAATGACGACGGCATCAACGACACTTTTACCATCTTCGGTGATCAGGATCTGATAATGATCAAATCCCTGCAGGTCTTTAACCGCTGGGGACAGATGATCTACGATAGGGAAGACCTGACACCCAACGAAACTTCAGAATCCTGGGACGGCCACCTGCGCAACGGTAAGATCGCGCCCAATGGGGTCTACCTCTATTCCATGAGCCTGTTGATGGAAGACGGAGTGCTGCGGCAGCGGCAGGGAGCACTCACCCTCATGCGATGATCACCCCTCCTGCGGGTAGAGCTGTTCCGTTCTCAAATTATTGAATATAAAAAATGGCAATTTCAATGGCAATAGCAATTTCAATAACTCAAAATCAGGCGAAAAGGTCAAAATCGGAGCAGAAAGCTGCCTTTTGCTAGCTATTGCTATGGTGCTTGACATTGTAATTGAAAAATTCGCATTGCGTTTTTATAGCACTGAACAGCCCTACACCTCCTGCGGGTGACCGTAATTTTTGCTGATCCATTTTACGATTTCCTCATTGCCCGCTTCGTCCGGTACGTGCCTGGAGTCGGGTAAGAGTAGCGTATCCCGCAGGGAAGGAAAGATCTTTTGTGCCCGCCGGAGTAGTTTTTTCCCCGGAAACATCAGATCATTTTCTGCAGCCGCGATGTATACAGGCGTTTTAATTTGTGCTGCTTCTTTCCGACTGATCAGAGGCAGGGGAGAGAAATCCATGGAAAAATGCAGAAAAACCTCGGACAGAAAACGCAGGGCAAATGGGTCTTCCCGGGTAAACAACGCCCCCAGGAACCGATGAACGTATTTGGTCTTGCGGGTAGCCATGTAGCGTTTCATGGGTAAGAAGACTTTCCAGAGCGCCTGGATCGGATTGCCGTTCACGATGCCGGCCGGCACGATCAGGAAAGCCCGGGCGATGCGGCGCTCGTCAAATGCGAGGGTCTTCCAGCTAACCAGTCCGCCGAATGAAATGCCAACCAGCGTAACTCCGGTGATGTGCATTCGGGAAAGGATCTCCTGCAGCCACTGCCCGTAGGCCGGGGTGTGGATATCCGGCCGGAATTCTGCACTGGGGTTGGGCTGACCGATAATGTCGATCGCATAGACCCGGAAATCCTTCAATAAACCGGGAAGCGCTTCAATGGCGATCGGGGCACAACCGTTAGCGCCGTGCAGCAATACCAGGGGCGGCGCGGTTTTGTCGCCGGTCATGATAATGTGCGTATCCCCAAAGCTCGTTTCAATGGTGCAGGTGTCGTAGCTGATGTTCAGTTCTTCCAGTTTGTCAAAGTAGAGTTCCAGAATACGTTCTCTGGCGGCAGGACTGCTGAATAATGTGTTCATTTGCTGGTTCATTTGGTAAAAGTACAGGATTGGTTTCAGGACGCCTTTCGATAATATTCGAAACCGGCTGCGGTCCACTCGGTCATTTGAAACAATCGTTCCGTGATATCGAGTGTGCTGGTTTCCATCAGGTTGCCGGCCGCAAAGATGGCTCCGAATACCAGGTGTAGGATAAAAAGCAAAATATAGTAGATCAATAAGTTCTTCATGGTGCAAAGCGGTTAATGTGAATGCTCTGCAAAGATGCTGAGGAGCACCGTTCCAATCGTTCGCAATTACATTACCGAACTTTATTGTGAAATCCGGAACCTGGAGAATTCGGTTAGCACGAGCTGTATTTCTGCGGTTGTAAGCTAACTCATCTTGTACAACAGATCAATGTCTTTCTGGTAAGCCTGGAGGATCTGCGGACGGATCAGCTTAAGCGTATAGGTCAGCAGGCCGGAAGAAATGGTCCATTCCCGATCGGTCAGGTGGAACGCCCGAATATTCTGGAAGTTGGGGAGCAGAGCGTTGAGCAGGTCAATTTCTTCCTGCATCTTTTCTTTTACCTTCAGATTGAGCACCATGTAGCGGGGGCTGGTCCAGTGAATACCGTGCACCTTACACCATTGCTCCAGCAATTCAAAATTAGGCTTAATGATGGCGGTCAGGTAGGGACGTTGAAAACCCACAACCATGATCTGTTCGATAAATGCGGACTGCCGGAAATGATTTTCCAGGACCTGGGGCGCGATATATTTTCCGGCCGAGGTTTTGAAAATATCCTTTTTGCGATCGGTGATCTGCAGGAAGCGCTTTTTTACAAATTTGCCCACATCTCCGGTTCGAAACCACCCGTCTTCTGTGAAGACCTCCCGGGTAACAGCATCCTGTTTGTAGTAGCCCCGGGTGACGTTAGGGCCCCGCACCAGGATCTCTCCTTCTCCCGCAGCATCCGGTTGATCGATGCGGACCTCTACCCCGGGAATGGGGACGCCTACCGTACCGAAACTGTACAGGCCCGGGCGAAACTGGTTCAGGGTGATCACCGGCGAAGTCTCCGTCATACCGTATCCTTCGCGGATACGGATGTTCATGGCCGCGAGCAGCCGTCCGAGTTGGGGCTGGAGGTGGGCCGCGCCGACGATGATCCCTTCCACCCGTCCGCCGAGGTTTCGCTTCAACTGGTTAAAGACCAGAAAACGGGCCAGTTGCAATTGTATCCAGTAGGTAAATTTGGTGCCCGGCCGGTCGCGGTAGCGCTGGCCGACCCGCAGGGCCCAGTCGATGAGCTGCCGCCGCCAACTGGCGTTCTCGCCCCGTAGCGCCAGCAGCCGTTCGTACATCTTCTCAATGATCCGGGGTACAGCGGTGAAAAAATGGGGATGTACCTCGCGAAAGGCTTTTTCCAGGTATTCCCGCTCCACTAACAGATGCAGACTGGCCCCGGAAGCGATGGTCACGTAGATAGCCATCCGTTCGAAGATGTGACTGAATGGCAAAAAACTAAGACTGGTCTTGCGGCGGTCCAGCGGTACCAGCGGCAGTACGGACTGTAAGTTGCAGACCAGATTATGATGACTGAGCATCACCCCCTTCGGAATGCCGGTAGTACCGGAAGTGTAAATAATGGCCGCCAGGTCTTCCGGACTTACCTGTTTGGCTGCGGCCCGGACCCGGTCCGGTTGGGCCGGATACCGATCCAACAGGGAGCCGAAGCTGTCTTCCCGTTCCGAAGGATCGTGCAGGAAGAAGATCTGCAATTCCGTCAGCCCTTCCGGTGGCGGAAGAAAGCGTTCTCCCAGCGTGCGGTCGGCCACGATACACAGCTTCGTTTCGGAATGGTCCAGAATGTGGTACAACTGATCGGGCTGGCTGGTAAAGTGTACCGGTACGACCACCGCTCCGACCTGTTGTATGGCCAGATCGAGAAATATCCAGTCGGCCGATGCCAGATGGGGCAGGATCACGACCCGATCCCCTTTCTCGATACCCAATTCCAACAATATTGTCCCGTACTGGTAGATCCTGTCCCGGCTTTCGGTCGAACTGTAAGGAGTCCACTTCCCGTTTGAATAACTCACCAATGCCCGGTCGTTCGGGTGGCGCTCCAGTTGGAAATCGATGATATCGAAAGTGCGGCGGATCATACGGCCCCGGCGGTTTGTTCTACATAATAACCATTGAGAATATCGTACAGGTACTGGTGGTATTCCGGGTAGTCCGGCAGGTCATTGTGCCCACCCCCCTCGATGGGCAACAGGTGGGCCAGTTCCGGTTGGATCTGTTGCAGCCGTTCACTGTGCTCAAATGGAATAAGGCGGTCTTTGGTTCCATGAATGAGGAAGATGGGTGATTCGATCTTCCGGAAGAACTGATCGGTCCGGATCTGATACCGCAGCAGCCAGCGCAGCGGAAGAATAAAACCGTAGCGACGGATCTGGTGGTAAAAACTGAAATAGGGCGAATCGAGGATGAGCATTTTGGGCCGGTTCCAGGATGCGATCCGCGCCGCAATGCCCGACCCCATAGAACGCCCGTAGATCACGATCTCGTCCTCTTCGTATTGCTTGGCGAGCCACCTGTAGAGGGTTTGAGCGTCGTTGTAGAGAATGGGCTCGGTGCGTTTGCCGCGGCTTTTTCCGAAACCCCGGTAATCCATCATAAAGAAGTCGTATCCATTGCTCACAAAATCTTTGGCGAATTTCCCCCAGCCTTTGATACTCCGGGAATTGCCCTTGAGGTAGTAGATCACCCCCCGGCTGTTGGGTACCCGAAAATAGATGGCATTGATGCGCCCGCCGTCTTCCATTTCGAAGGTCTTTTCCTCAAAATCAAAAGGGTATTTATAGGTGAATTCGTGGGGGAGTAATTCGGGACGGAAGAAAAAGAAATGCTGAAAAAAGTAAAAAACGACACAGACCAGCACGTAGATGGCAAATAGAATGATGAAGGAGTTGGTCAATGTCATTGCTGCAAATTAGGACGTGTTCTTTGGATGAATATACAAAAAACTTCACTGCAACAAATCGGCCAGTATTTTCTCGTATTCCGGAAAGCTGCGCAGATTTCTGTGCCCGCCGCCTTCGATCGTGATGAACTGGTCATCCGGTTTGAGGTATTTTCGGAGCTCCGAAGCGACGCGGTAGGGTACCACCCAGTCGTTGGTTCCCTGGATGATACTGATGGGATAAGAAACGGATTGCAGGTGCCGGGCTACCGGGAACTTAGGGTTGGGCTCGAAGGGCACCAGCACCACCGAAGCCCGCATCCGGAAGAGTTTCGGGATACTGGGGAAAGGCGTTTCCAGGATCAGTTGCCGGGCCTGATGCTGCGCGGCCAGCCAGCTGGCCGGACCGGACCCCAGAGATCGTCCGTAAATAATGATCTGATCGGCGGGATATAGCTCCCGGGCCCGCTCGTAAGCGAGCTGAGCACTTTTGTACAGCTCCGCCTCAGTGGGCGTTCCCGGATTTTTGCCGTAACCCGGATATTCTACCGCCAGCACCTCGTATTGGTTTTGGGTAAAATCTACCGTATATGTTCCCCAGCGCTGCAAATTATCCGCATTACCGTGGAAGTAAAGTACAATACCTTTTGCCTGTTCGCTTACCGGAAAAAAGAGGGCATTTAGCGACCGATCCGCGCCTTTGTCATCGAGGCTGAGTTCGACAAAGGGATGCTTAAACTCGAAAGAATAGTCCGGATCCAATGAGCTTGGACGAAAAACTATGCGTTCATGTAAGCCATATAACAATATAATTATCAGGATGTAAGCAATAATTAAGGTGATCAAGGTCTTTTTCGGCTGTATGGACAAATTCTAATGTTAAATTTAAATTAATCCAATGTTAATTTAATGTAAACTAATTATATTTTTCGTAAATTTGTATGATTACCTAATCGGTAGAATCCATACCACTTGGGTAATTATCAACACAAGTTGCGTTCCTAACCGTATAGAGTAGAAGGATAATCATTCAATAAACGGAGCTGAAATTGCCCTGTTTGTGAATTTAGCGCTTTCTACCCTCTACAAGTTGTTTCGCAACTTGATTTATTTAATTTAAACACACTTTATCATGGCCAAGTTGAAATTTAAGGAAACGCAGCGGTATCGGCATTGGGAGGTCATCGCACTTTTGGCCATCCTGACCTTAGGTACAGCTATTCGTTTGGTAGTAACTACCGTTTCCGGCGAAGCTGCCGCGAACGGAAATCTGATTCTGGGAATCTTCCTGCTGGCAAGTCTTGTGCTTACGCTCGCTTACTTTCTGAAAGTAAGAATGAAGGTGAAAGTAGACACCAAAGGGGTGAAATACAGTATTTACCCCTGGCAGAAAAGTAAGCAAAAGATCAAGTGGGAGGAAGTAGAGAATTTCGAGATTATCGAACTGCCCGAGCAGGCTGCGCTGAGTGGCTGGTCGGTACAGTACGGAAGTCGAACCCGCGGCTGGAACATGGGTAAAAACCGTGGTCTGCGTTTAGATCTGCGCAACGGTGAACGTTATTTTCTTAGCATTGAAAATCTCGACGATCTGGAGAATATTCTGGATGAGATATTTGAGAGAAAATAATAACCGACCGATTATAAAATTTTAATCAAAAACACTAATCCCGGATGCTCACCCCCGAGCATCCGGGATTTTTTTTGTGGGTACCGTCCTGGGATGGCACACCTAAAGTATTTTGTATATTGGCGACCGCTGCAATAGTACGGAGAGACTGTTTGAACAGTCTCTGAAAAAAACGAAAAACTTTAAACACCTATGCCCTTAGCAATTGTTATTGTCGGTATCCTGCTGCTGGTACTGCTTATCGGTTATTTTAAGATCAATGCTTTTATCGCCTTTGTCGTAGTTTCCATCGGGATCGGCCTGGCGGAAGGAATGCCGGCTGCCGCCGTTTCCAAAGCCGTGCAGACGGGGATCGGGAACATTCTGGGCTTCCTGGTCATCATCCTGGGTTTCGGAGCTATGCTGGGTAAGCTGGTGGCCGACAGTGGCGCGGCCCAGCGCATATCCACCAGCCTGATCAATGCCTTCGGCGTCCGTTACATTCACTGGGCGCTGGTCCTTACCGGATTCATCGTGGGTATTCCGCTGTTCTACTCGGTCGGATTTGTGATCCTGGTCCCCCTGGTATTTACCGTGGCGGCCATCAACAAACTTCCCCTGATCTACGTGGGGCTGCCGATGCTATCGGCGCTTTCGGTTACCCACGGATATCTGCCGCCGCACCCCGCTCCCTCGGCCATTGTACAAACCTACGGGGCGGACCTCGGCCTGACCCTTGTCTACGGACTCATCATCGCGGTGCCGGCCATCATTCTGGGCGGACCGGTATTTGCCAGTACACTCAAAAAGTACAATCCAAAACCCCTGGAGGCTTTCTTCAATACCAAAGAACTAAGTGACGAAGAAATGCCCAGTCTGGGTATCAGCATTTTTACGGCTCTACTGCCGGTACTGCTCCTGGCGGTCACGGCGGTACTACGGTTGTTTGTACCCGAAGCATCTCCCTTCGGTCAGTTTCTGGCCTTTGTGGGCGATCCCATCATTGCTATGCTGATCACCATTCTGGTGGCGATCTTTACATTGGGCATCATGCGGGGAAAAAGCATGCTGGAAGTGGGGAAAAGCCTGGAAGAGGGGATCAAGGGCATCGCCATGATCCTGCTCATTATTGCGGGAGCCGGTGCACTGAAGCAGATCCTGGTAGAGAGCGAGGTCAGTGCCTACATTGCGGGCCTGTTGCAGGGCCTGGATACCTCTCCGCTGATCCTGGCCTGGGGCATTGCGGCCATTATCCGCGTCTGTGTGGGATCGGCTACGGTGGCGGGACTGACCAGCGCCGGTATCGTATTGCCGCTGATCGTTACCACGGGCGCTGACCCTAACCTGATGGTACTGGCCACCGGGGCGGGTAGTCTGATGTTTTCGCACGTAAATGACAGTGGCTTTTGGATGTTCAAAGAATTTTTCAACCTTAGCATCACCGATACGATCAAGACCTGGTCGGCTATGGAAACTATTGTATCAGTCGTGGGCCTGATCGGC
This sequence comes from Flavilitoribacter nigricans DSM 23189 = NBRC 102662, assembly GCF_002646595.1. GTDB lineage: Bacteria > Bacteroidota > Bacteroidia > Chitinophagales > Saprospiraceae > Flavilitoribacter > Flavilitoribacter nigricans. The sequence goes on along the minus strand of NZ_PDUD01000028.1, from coordinate 146,197 downwards.
GTCCTGATACTGGATCAAATTATATAATTTCGGCGGCCTCCGGTAAGTACGGTTTTGCGAGTGTTCACCGGCCGCCATCAACTGTCAATCGAAAGTAATGCAAGCATTAACACCTGAACAAAGATTTGCCGCTCTCGGGCTGGAATTACCGCCCGCACCCAAACCGCTGGGCGTTTACAAACCATTTCTCCGGGTAGGGAATCAGATCCTGGTTTCCGGGCACGGAACGGTGCAGTCCGACGGGAGCCTGATCATCGGCCGCATCGGCGAGGATATGGACATGGAAGCCGGTAAACTCGCCGCCCGCCAGGTTGGTCTGGCTATTCTGGCTACGCTGCGCGCCAATCTCGGCAGCCTGGATCACATCCAGCGGGTCATTAAAGTGCTGGGCATGGTCAATTGTGTATCGAGCTTCGAAAAGCATCCCTACATCATCAACGGTTGTAGTGAGTTGTTTGCCCAGGTTTTCGGCGAAGACAAAGGGATCGGGGTACGCAGTGCCGTGGGAATGGGAAGCCTCCCGGACAATATCCCGGTGGAAATCGAAGCGGCATTTGAACTGAAGGTGTAATAGATTGATCGTTCGGTGCCTGCTAAACGAATGCTCTGCACCTGTCTGAGACTGCACATTATACATTCCAAAACTGAATACCATCATTATGGCTGAGTGGTACGAGATCAATAATGCCGATACGCTGGACACTCCCTGTCTGGTTGTTTATCCGGACCGGATCCGGGAAAATATCCGGCTGATGCTGGAACGGGTCGCCGATGACCCCACCCGCCTGCAACCGCACGTGAAGACCTACAAAATGCGGGAAGTCGTGGATATGCAAATGACCGCCGGGATCCGCAAGTTTAAATTCGCCACAATCGCGGAAGGAGAAATGCTGGGACAATCCGGAGCAGAACGGGCGCTTTTGGCCTACCAGCCGGTGGGTCCCAAGATCACCCGATTGCTGGAGTTGGTCAACCGCTTTCTGGATACCCACTACGCCGCTCTGGTGGATAATACCGCATCCGCATCCGCTATTTCCGAAGTTTTTGCGGCCGCCGGGAAGGCACTCACCGTTTACCTGGATCTTGACGTCGGTATGCACCGCACCGGTATCGAGCCGGGCGCGGAAGCAGTTGATCTGTTCAACCATTGCCTATCTCTGCCTGGAGTAGATCCGGTAGGGTTACACGTTTACGACGGGCAGTTCCGGCAACAGTTCGAGGAGCGAAAGCGAGCCTCGGATGAAGCCTTTCGAGCGGTGGAGGAATTGCGGGCAAAGATAGAGGGAACTACGGGCCGCCAACTGGATGTGGTAGCCGGCGGAAGTCCTACTTTTCCGGTGCATGCCTTGCGGGATAATGTGACCTGCAGCCCGGGCACCTGCTTGCTTTGGGACTGGGGCTACGCGCGCAAACTCGAAGAACAGCCCTTCCTGTATGCCGGTCTGGTCCTGACCCGGGTAATATCCCATCCCGGAAATAACCGGATCTGTGTAGACCTGGGGCACAAAAGTGTGGCGGCGGAGAATCCGTTTCCCCGTGTACATTTTTTCAATTTGCCGGATGCCCGCCAGCTGGGGCAAAGTGAAGAGCATCTGGTACTCGAAGTAGACAACCCGGCCAACTACCCGGTAGGTACGCTGCTTTACGGTCTGCCCTTACACATCTGTCCGACCTGCGCCCTGTACGAAAGTGCCCATGTCGTGCGCGACGGCCTGGCCACCGAAAAATGGGGAGTGATCGCCAGAGACCGGGTAATATCCATTTAACCCTATTAGAAGAGATCCAATAAACCAACTGGCAATATGGTATTCGACGCCCACCTCGATCTCAGTATGAACGCCCTGGACTGGAACCGGGATTTCCGGCAAACCGTAGCGCATATCCGGCAGCGAGAAGCCGGAATGACGGACAAACCGGATCGGGGTAACAACACCGTTTCTTTTCCCGCCATGCGCGAAGGGGACATCGGGCTCTGCGTAGCCACCCTGATCGCGCGCTATGTAAAAACCTCCAATCCTCTTCCCGGCTGGCATTCACCGCAGCAGGCCTGGGCCCAGACCCAGGGTCAACTCGCCTGGTACCGGGAAATGGAACGTGCCGGAGAACTGGTGCAGATCAGGGACCTGGAAGGACTGGAAAGGCAACTGACCGAATGGCCGGAGCACCGTCACACAATCGGCTATGTGCTCAGTCTGGAAGGGGCGGATTCCATCGTCAGCCTGGAGCATCTCGATATGATGTACGAATCGGGCCTGCGGGCATTGGGGCCGGCGCATTACGGCCCCGGTACCTATGCATTCGGTACGGATTCTACCGGCGGGATAGGGGAGAAGGGCCGGGCTCTACTAGCTGCCATGGAAGCCAAAAATATCATCCTGGATGCGACCCACCTTTGTGATGTGAGTTTCTGGGAATCCATGGATCATTTTAACGGGCCGGTCTGGGCCAGCCACAACAACTGCCGGGCGCTGGTGGACCACAACCGGCAATTTTCGGATGAGCAGATCCGGGAACTGATCAGCCGGGATGCGGTGATCGGTGGTGCGCTGGATGCCTGGATGATGGTGCCCGGCTGGATCCGGCGGAAATCCACTCCGCAGGAAAAAGGCGTGACGCTAAACGTACTGATCGATCACCTGGATCACATTTGCCAGCTGGCCGGCAACACCCGCCACATCGGTATCGGTACGGATCTGGACGGTGGCTTCGGTACCGAGCAGGGCCCGGCGGATCTCGATACGATCGCCGACCTGCAAAAACTTCCGGATCTGCTGTCCCAGCGAGGATATACGGATGAGGATATCGCGGGCTTTATGTACGGCAACTGGCTGCGTTTCCTGCGCAAGGCCTGGGCCTAAACGGTCCGGGGGCTATTCAAAGAATTCGTATGCGTCCACTACATCCAGATACACGCCGTCAAAGCCGGCATCTACGATCTTTTTGAGGTAGCTGTTCTTATTGCCGATGAGCAGGTTTTTCCAGTCCTGTTCCCAGTAACGCACTTTGTAATTTCCGGCCCACTGGCTGTTTTTACTTTCCATCCAGTACGGCTTGTTGGTATCCCAGTCCGATTGCCAGTAGTAGCGGTAGGATTCGGCTTCCCCAATACTCAGGTAAGCGATCAGAAGCCGTTGGGTGCCGTCCGGTTTGAAACGCAACTGCAGGATCTCCTCGATCGTCAGCGGATCCTGTTGGTCATCGAAGAACAGGTCGATCAAAAGCAGGTCGTAATTGGAGGTGGCCAGACTGGCAATATAATTGGCCCGGTCATTAAATTTTTGCGGATTGATCAGAAAGAGAAAACTTTCGACCTGGTCCAGGCGAATAATATCTTTTCCGCTAAGTGCCGGTTGCAGACTGGTATCAGGGAGCAGGGACAGTTCCCGGTCGGCTGCAATGAAGGGGACAAAGCCCCGGTTCTGACACTGAGTGGATGCTTCCAGTTGCTGGCCGGGATCATTGGTGTAATCCGTGACCATAATGGCTTTCCCGTTTTGCTGAAGTAAATTCAGGAAAGGCAACATGAAGGACGTCTCGGCGTAAGGGGTCGCTTCGTTATCCCGATTATTGTAACCGTAGAAAAGCTCTTCGCGGCCGACCCCGTCGATAGCATTGAGATAACCCGTGGCCAGAGGGCCTTCCGGCGCTCCGTCTACGGTAATGATGTCTTCCCCGTTCTGGGGAATAATGATGAAATCGGGATCGAGAAAACGGCCATAGGCGCTGACCGATTGGACCAGTTGCCGCATTTCCTGACGGAAATCGATATCGCCGGATACCGGAGAGTTGGAATTCTTTTCACAGGACCAAAGCGCGGCCCCCAGCAGGAAAAACAGGATTCGTTTGTTCATGGTTTTTTAGGGTATTGGAGTTGGGACTTTTTCTTACAATGGTTTAGCGGGTGAACTTATTATGCGTGACGGAGTTTTTTTATACAATACTCCTCTCCGGCAAAGAATTGAGATGAAAACCCGGACTTGAGGACGATAAATAAAAACAAATGGAAAAATTGTACGTTTGTTAACCGCAGTTTTTCCAATCATAAACATCAATTGTATACAAAATGACCATAGAACAAGTAACCGAAGAATTCCGCAAAGCGGCGCCCGGAATGCCCACCTTAGGCAAATCACTTAAATTTCAGTTTGACGAAGGGATCGTCTTTCTCGATCTCACGGGAGAAGAAGCCGTGATCACCAACGAGGACGCAGAAGCGGATACCACCATTATTACTTCCCTGGCAACGCTCGACGGTCTGCGCAAGGGTACCGTGAATCCTATGATGGCCGTAATGTCCGGTAAGGTAAAGATCAAAGGCGATATGGCGCTGGCAATGAAGCTGCAATCACTTTTGTCGTAAAATGAACGGGCTTGTCCCCGGCCATTACAGAATTTTGTTTTAACTGTATTATCCAGATGCCCGAACTACCCGAAGTAAGTACATTTCAAAAATATTTTGACGGCACTTCCCTGCACCAGCGTATCGAGTCCGTTGAGGTGCAGGATGCCATGATCATTCGCAATGTCAGCGGTGAAGAATTTATCGACCGGATGACCGGTCGGACCTTTCTCAGTACCTACCGCCGGGGGAAATACCTCTTTGCCCGCATGGACAATGACGAGCATCTTCTATTGCACTTCGGCATGACCGGTGATCTGAATTACTATTCCGAGCCGGAAGAGCGCACGAAGTACGAACGTTTTGTTTTTCATTTTGATAACGGGCGGCATCTGGGTTTTGACTGCCCCCGGAAGTTTGCCAAGATCCGGTACATCGAAGACCTGGCCGGGTATATCGCCGACATCAAACTGGGGGAAGACGCTTTGGTGATCACCGATGCGGATTTTCTGAAACAGACCGAAGGCAAAACGGCTACCATCAAGGGCTTTTTACTGAATCAGAGCCACCTCGCCGGCGTGGGTAATCTGTATGCGGATGAGATCTGTTATCAGACCGGCATCCATCCGGCTTCGCGGGTGAATAATTTATCCGAAACGCAGAAGCTGGACATTTACGGGGCGATGCAGCGTATCCTGCAGGAAGCGATCAATCGCAATGCCTACTACAAAGACTATCCGGAAAACTGGTTTTGGGAATGGCGAAAGGAAGGCGAACCGGGGCCAAACGGAGAAGGCATCGTACAGCGGACCAAAATTGCGGGGCGTACCACCTATTACATAGAGGGGATACAGGAATTGTATTAGTGCCAGGAATGTTCTTATTGTCTTCAGGTTGAAATCGTTATTAGTAGCCTCCCCTGAGAGCTTTGGGCTTTTCGGTACTCAAATTATTGGGTATAAAAGATTCAATTTCAATAGCAATAACAAATCCAATACCTCCAAATCAGACAAAAGGTACATGTCGGGCTATTAGAATTAATCGATTGCGATGATCCGAATATGGTCCAGCATAGCCCGGTTGATCTCTACATTCATATTGTGGTTCCACTCTTCGAAATGGAGTTTCAGCTGGTTTGTACCGGTCTGCAACTGAATTTTTCGGACGTTGGAATATCCCCAGTCGGACCAGGCATCCGTACCCCGCTGGGGGAAAACCATTACGCCGGTGTAGGCATCATTCACACTCAGACTGCGAATGGCGCATTTGTTATCGGTATTCCAGGGGCCACTGCCGTTGGCGTAACGGATATCGAGGAGGTAATTTCCGGCCTTTTCAATCTCTACCGGAATATCGATCACGCGGTTTTTATCCAGCGACACCTCCACAAAACCATCTCCGGTAAAATCGGTAAACGGTAGCGGAGATGCAGCCACAAATGCTTCCAAAGGAATGATCCGGACATCTTTCGCAAAGGTGACCGGTTCGCTGGCAAAAGAGGGATAAGCCCGGGCATCAACCGCTTCTACCTGATAGACCGCATAGGCGGGAGTGCCGACCGCCATTTCGGTGTCTTTGGTTTCCCGCCAGAATTCACCGTTCCTGTAGACCTTATAGTGAGTAGCTCCCGGTAAGGACTCCCACTCGATGGACTTGGCGGTCGGAATGACCCGGGGTGCCGGTAAACTGAAATAATTATCGATGATCCGGGCTTCCGCTCCTTCCTTGGGTTCCGCCTCCAATACAATGGTGATCTTATGGTGGCCGGAAAGGTCCGGTGGCACCATAGCCCGGTCCTGCTCCTGTCCATCCAGAGTAAAGGTTTTGATCTGCCGCCCCCAGCCGCTGACGCTGATATCCAGCACGGCATTCCGGTAGTGAAAGCCGCTGAGTGTCCGCACTCCACCGTAGGATTCCGGTACCGCCGGAGTAAAATGCAGTCCGTCTTCCCCAAAAGACATACCCAGAAATACCCGGTATACCATTGCCAGATTTCCCGCAATGCTCCACAGCATCCGATGGGAATTGATCTCGGTTCCACGGAAATCCCCCGTTTCGGCGACCATGTTCTCGTAATTGGTCAGGAATAGGGCTGCCGGCCGGTAAATACTGGCCAGACCGTGGTTCAGTACGGACAAATTGCCGGCCCTGGCGGCTGCCAGATTCCAGTAAGCCTGGACGAAGGGCCAGATGCCGTTATTATGATAGGCCGGAATATTGGGAATTTGCGGATAGATGCAACTGAGCCCGTAAGGAGTGAGCGGCGCATTATTGATAATGCTTTCGGTCTGGGCCTGATCGGCTACCCCAAACAGGATCGCCAGCGATTCTCCCAATGTCTCAAATCTCGGAGAACGGATCAGGTCGGAGCGACCGTAGAGGTATTGGCCGTAGTAGCCCACGTCCTTTTGCCACAGATATTTGTTGATACCATCCCGGATCAGATCGGCCCGTTGGGAAAAGACGTCGGTGGATTCGCCTTTGATCCTTGCCATCGCTGCCAGTATTTTGTGGGCCTGATAATGTACGACATTGGTACCCAGATTGAGCGAGGTATAAATATCCGCATTTGACATCCAGCGCGGGTAGGTCTGTTCCCGCCAGTCCAGAAAGGAGGATTCACCACAGAACATGCCGGTAGCTGCATCAAAAAGCGTTTTGTAATCATCCTCCAGGGTATTTTTGATGATGGGGTAGACTTCGTCCAACCAGGCGGCATCACCGGTCACCTGGTAGATCTCCCAGGCCGCCAGTACCCAGGTGGTCCGGTCGGAAGATACCGGCCAGGCCCCACCGGAACCGGTATCCTGAATGATCATACCCCGCCGTACTTTTTTGCGAAGACTGGTTTTGGAAACTTCCGGTTCGAGAAAGGCAAAAGCCAGCAGAATGCTGTAACTGATATCGCGCGTCCAGACGCCACCCCATTCGGCGCCGGTGCGAAAAGTGCCGTCGGGTTCAATATTCAGATGGGCTTCTTCCAGGGATAGCTGGTAAAGGGTATCCACCAGTGGCTGGTCGGAACGGTACTGAGGAAAACGGGACAGATCTTCCGTCAGTTTCCAGCTTTTTTCCGAATCCTGATCGTGATCATCCAGTAATTCGATCTCGCGACTGGGATAATTGGAAACCAGATGGTCGGGGGCAATTGCCCTGGCGGAATATCTGCCCTGCACGATCCGGTCGGAATAGAGGGTGAAGGCATCGGAGGAAAATAATGTTTTCGTTTCGGAAGAAGAGCTCATTAAGATCGGTAACAATTGTAAATTAAACAGGCGTTACCTGCGAAACAGGGAATGGATCGCAAATGTTGCTTTGGGCTGGTTGGGGTATCTGGTGGGGTCTGTGCTTTTTCCCGGAGTTGTGAGTAAAGAAGATCTAACAGGGACCGCACTCAATAAATAGGTAGAACGTAGAGCAATTCCGACAAAAACTTGCTCTACGTCCCGGCAAAGATCAAATGGTATAGCCCATTTCCGTTAACTCCTGGGCGAAGAAATTCAGCCCGCTAAGATACCGCTGGGCTTTAGGTAAATTATCTGCGGCGTCTGTGTTAGCGGTAGCACAACCTCCTACCACCGCGTAAGCACGGTTAAATCTACGGATAGTTTCCTCTGAGAGATTCCCATTCCGGTAATCGGTATATAGCTGAAATACCTGCAACCGAATCTTGTGGCTTAGACCATTAATCACTCTGAAGAAATCCTCATTGGAAGGGTTATCCGGAAACTCGCCAAATTTATTGGTAAGTTCGATGTTTTCAAAAAACGAACCATTTATTGACAGGCGGTCTTCCTGGTCGTGGAATAAACGGGTACCTCCGTAAATTAATCGAAACTGGGAACTGACTTCGGGTTGGAACGCACCATTTAAAGATATCAGCATGGCATAACCATCATCCCCGATACTTTGCTGAACGGCATTATCCCAAAAGGCTACATTGTCGGGATCATTTAACCAGCCACGCATGCCCAGGCTTTTTTCCGGCCCGCCGCCTTCGATCATTTCTTCAATGTATTCGGAATAACCCTTATTCTCACCTGAAACCGAATCGTAAAAGTCAATTTGACTCTGGATCCAGTTATTGCTGTATCTCACATTATCGTCAAACGATTGGGCCTTTCGTTCCTCGTAAATGTCGAGTGCCTTAATTCCAATAGGTTCCTTAACGGACTCGGCCAGAGATAATATTTCACTGCTGGAAGTAGCTAAGGTAGGCGTAAGCTCGGGCGGTTCCGTTCCGGGAGAAGTATCATCATCGTTATCGCAGGAGAATAAAATGAGAAAAAAAGCAAGGAAAAAAGGGGAAAACAGAATTGATTTAAATGTTTTCATGGTAAAATGGAGTTTAGTTTAAAAATAAAGTATGCCTTTTTAAAAGTAGATTGACTGGGTACCTACCTAAAGATTCGTTAGGGAAAATTGAAGTGAAACGGGATCAAATCCCGGTTCCACCTAATTTATTTAGCGGCAATGTTTCTATAACTGGTTCTTGTCAGACATGCAGCAGTGGCTGTCATTTCACTTAAGTTCGGACTTTTTTAGGGGAGATGCAATTTTAAGCGCATTTTATTGTCGAAGCACCCGATCGCGTAGCACGTGCAGTTAACCACTACACCCGCTCCAGCAACTTATCCAATACCTGGTTGGCCTGGCTCAGGGTACGCACCCCTTCCTTGATCAGGATGAGGCGATTGTGGGACTGTTTTAGGCTCAGTCCCAGCTTTTTCCCCTCTTTTCCTACCAGTCGCACGATATCGCCGAAGCGCTTGCTTTCGTAGTAGGGCGACTGGGCATTCTCCACAAAGTAGCACCGCAGCTTGTTGCGTTTGAGGATAAGGCGATCAAAGCCCAGGTCGCGGCAAACCCAGCGCAACTTCAGGCCCTGGAACAGCTCTTTTACCTGGGGCGGTACTTTACCGAAACGATCGCGCAGTTCATTTTCAAAAGCTTCCAGTTCATCTTCGCGCTCCAGATCATCCAGTTTGGTGTAGAGGTTAAGTCGTTCCTGGATATTGCTGACATAGTCATCCGGAATGAGCATTTCCACATCCGTTTCGATCTGCACGTCGCGGACATAGTCGTGATTTTTCTCCAGATCTTCCTGGAACAGGTCTTTAAACTCGTTCTCTTTCAGTTCCTGAATCGCCTCTTCGAGGATCTTCTGGTAGGTCGCATAACCGATATCGGTGATAAAACCACTTTGCTCGGCGCCCAGCATATTACCCGCGCCGCGGATATCCAGGTCGCGCATGGCAATATCGAACCCGCTACCCAATTCGGAGAATTCTTCCAGCGTACGCAGGCGCTTGCGGGCATCCGAACTGATCACGGACAAAGGTGGGCTAAACAGATAACAGAATGCCTTTTTATTAGAGCGGCCCACCCGTCCCCGCAACTGGTGCAGGTCGGACATCCCGAACTGGTGGGCATTATTGATGATCATAGTATTGGCGTTGGCGATATCCAGACCGGTCTCAATGATGTTGGTACAGATCAGCACATCGTATTGCCGGTCGATGAAATCCAGCAGGGTTTTTTCCAGCTTTTTGGGTTCCATCTGACCGTGCGCAGCGGCAATGTCCACATCCGGACACAGACGCTGCACCATGGCGGCAATATCCGGCAGGGTTTTGACGCGATTGTGCACAAAAAATACCTGTCCGCCGCGGTTGACCTCGTAATAGATGGCTTCCCGGATCAGTTCTTCGCTGAAGATCCGCACCTCCGTGTGGATGGGCTGCCGGTTGGGCGGTGGTGTACGCAGAATGGAAAGATCCCGGGCCGACATCAGACTGAACTGCAGTGTCCGTGGGATCGGGGTAGCGGTCAGCGTCAGGGTATCTACATTGACCTTGAATCTGCGCAATTTTTCTTTCGCAGCAACGCCAAATTTCTGTTCTTCGTCGATCACCAGTAAACCCAGGTCTTTGAAGCCTACTTCCTTGTTCAGCAGGCCGTGGGTGCCGATCACGATATCGATCTTACCTTCCTTCAGTTGTTTGAAGATCTCGCGGCGTTCGGCCGCGGTGCGGAAGCGATTGACGTAGTCAACAGTCACGCCGAACTCATTGAGCCTATCCTGAAAAGTACGGTAGTGTTGCAGGGCGAGGATGGTGGTCGGTACCAGTACCGCTACCTGTTTGCCGCCGACTACCGCTTTGAAGGCCGCCCGGATGGCGATCTCCGTTTTCCCAAAACCTACATCCCCGCAAATGAGCCGGTCCATGGGGTAGGTTTTGGTCATATCTTCTTTGACATCCTGGGTAGCGGTGAGCTGATCGGGCGTGTCTTCGTAAATGAAGCTCGATTCCAGTTCGTTTTGCAGATAGCCGTCCGGCGGGAAAGCAAAACCCTCGGACGCCTTACGCTGGGCGTAGAGTTTGATGAGCTCGCCGGCAATATCTTTAACTTTCTTCTTGGTGCGGCGCTTGAGGTTTTGCCAGGCGTCCGATCCCAGTTTACTCAGCTTGGGCGGTGTGCCCTCCTTGCCGACGTGTTTGGAAAGTTTGTGCAGCGCATTGATGCTGACGTATAGGATATCGTTATTCTGGTAGATCAGCCGGACGGATTCCTGAATGTGGCCGTTGATATTGATTTTTTCGAGACCGGAGAAACGTCCGACACCGTGGTCGATATGGGTGACGAAATCACCGCGTTGCAACTCGCGCAGCATGCGCAGATTGACCGCCTGGTCGCGGGTGAAACCCTGCCGCAGCTTATACCGGTGAAAACGTTCAAAAATCTGGTGATCCGTATAGCAGGCGATCCGCAGATCCTCATCAATAAAACCCTGATGGATAGCTTTGATCACGGGGTGAAAGGGCACCTGGGTTTCTAGATCCTCGAAGATCGAATAAAAACGTTCGATCTGCTTGGGATTATCCGTGAAGATGTAATTCTCGATCCGGTCGCCATTGTTGGCTTTCAGATTCTCGATGAGCAGGTTGAAATTCCGGTTGAAACTCGGCTGCGGTTTCCCGTTGAACCGGATCTGCTGATCAAAAGGGATCGGCTGACCGGATTCGGCCATACACAAAATGGAGTACTGCTCTACATCCCCGATCACTTCACCCGGTCGGATAAAAGCCCGGTCGCGGAAGATCTCCGCCAGTTCGCTCTCGTCCAGGGACGAAATGGTACGGGCAAATTCCTCTGCCTTTTCAAAACACTGCTGCAGCCGGTCCAGAAGTAATTGAAAATCCTTGATCCAGACTACCGTATCCGGCGGCAATACCTGAAAGATAGATACTTTCTGATCCTGGCTGAAACGGGTATTAATATTGGGTACAATGGAAAGTTGCTTGATGTTCTTCTTGGACAACTGGGTCAGCGGATCGAAGGTCCGGATGCTTTCCACATCCTCATCAAAAAGCTCCACCCGGTAGGGATAATCATTTCCGTAGGAATAGATATCAACGATGCCGCCCCTTACGGAGAACTGACCGGGTTCGTATACAAAATCCTCCCGGTTGAAACCGTATTCCACCAGAACATCGATCAGGGTATTTACATCCAGTTGTTCCCCCACATTGATGTCCATCCGGTTGGAGGAAAGGATCTCCGGAGCCACTACCTTTTCGAACAGCGCTTCCGGATAGGTGACCACGATCTCGCCGGTCGCTTTGGAATGCGTCAGCCGGTTGACGGCCTCCGTGCGCTGCAGCACGTTGTTGCTGTCCAGCACTTCAAAATATCGCGGCCTTTTGAAGGAATCCGGTAGAAAATGGATGGTTTTATTTTCGAGCAGTCCGGCCAGCGTATTCTGAATGTAGGCGGCATCTTCTTTATCCAGGCCGATAAACAGATGGTGTCGTCTTTCGGCCCGGTAGCTTCCGGCCAGGACAAAGCACTCCATGGCACCGCGCAAACCTAGCAATTGTAAACGTGCCGGTGTTTCTGTTTTTAAACTGTCGTTTATTTCCTTTACACGTGGGGCTTGCTGGTATGCTTCCAGCAGCCGTTTCAAATTTTCCAATGAATACGTTGATTGTATTGGGAAGTCAGGAGGCAAATATCCTGCAAAGTTGGGAGATTTTGTTGCTCCCAGCTTCCCTTTTCCCGGATTTAATCCACTTTCTTAAATGTCAATGTATGTTCCTTACCTTGTAAATGCAATTTCAGGCCATCCAGTTCATAGGTTAGGGTATTGCCCGAAAGCGCAGCCAGATATCTGGTCTCAAACTGCATAGCGGGGCAGGCCATTTTTGTACTGGTCAGCGGACCGAAAGTCACGGAATCGTCCCCCATGGTGATCTTGCCGTTCATGCGGTTGCAGCCGGAGTGACCGAATACCTTGCCCTGCTTCAATTGCAGGTCCAGGGTCGGTACGCCATTGGGGAAATCTCCCGGAGCAACAGACTCACCGTCCATTTCGGTCAGCGCCCAGATGTCATTCAGCCGGTAATTGCCCAGATAACGTCCGCATCCCGTGAATTCTTCGTACTCGTCACTATCGCCGGGTTTCATGGATACCGTTACTTTGTACGGCGATTCCAGCCCGGACATAGAGTCCATACATTTTTCCTTGAAGATCGTGACGTAGAGATTACCCTTTTCGGTATTTGCCCGGTAGCTGATCGCGTTGACATCCTGCGGACGCACCGGATTGGGGACCGGCGTACTCATTTTATTGGGTTCCTCCATGGTATTGAAGGTCATCATCTTTTCGAAATCGATCTCCACGGACCAGAACGGTTCGTTGCCGGTGGCGATAAAATCGACGCCCGCCTGACTCTTGGCAACCCAGTTGTCGTTCATCGAACCTTCGGGTTCGACGGTGCTGGCCGGTTCATTTGAGCTCATGTCGGTTTCGGAACTGCTCTCTTCTCCCATTTTGGGACTACAGGAGGCAAATAAAAAAAGAAATGCCGCAAACGGCAAGAGTAATTTTTTCATATTGGTTTTCTGTTAGAACGATAATAACAAATATTTGGTTCGGCGGTTTACTCCACCAGAGCCAGCAGTTCGCTCATCATCATCGCGGTAGCTCCCCAGAGCACTTTGCCGCTAATGTCGAAGTACGGCACATCTTTGAGACGGATGTTTTCCCGGACGGTCATGTCCATGGTCCGGACATTCTGATCCGAAAGGAAATGGTCGAAGGGTACTTCAAGGATATTGGCGACCTCCGAGGGTTGGGGTGTAAAGGTGGGATATTCGTCGGTATAGGCCACGTAGGGGTATACCAGAAAATTACTGACGGGGATATAAAGTTCGGTTAACTGCCCCAGTACTTCCACTTTCCCCGCATCGATACCGATCTCTTCTTCGGCTTCCCGCAGCGCAGTGTATTCCAGCGAGGGATCACTGGGCTCGAAGCGTCCACCGGGAAAGCTGATCTGCCCGCGGTGCCGGTCCTGCACGTAGCGCGAGGCCCGTTCGATCAATACGATGTGCCATTGGTCTCCCTTGGGATAAAATAAAGCCAGCACCGAGGCTTTGACCGCACCGGCGGGCGCGGGCATCCGATTGTAGCGAAATGCCGTGGCCATGCGGTACTGGGCTTCCTGCCCGGGCAGTGGTTTTTTCAGCTGATGGCTTACTTTTTCGATAAGTTCCAACATGATCCTTTCATTAATCCTTCCTTTCTTCTAACCAGGAACTCGTGATCTCGTTCAATTTCTGCACCTTATAATCAAAATCTCCGCCCAGTTTGTCGCGTACTTCCTTGAGATTGTCCAGCAGGGTCTGCATCGAATCCGAATCGGGCAGACTTTCCGTCAGGTATTCCCGCATACGTTTGGCCAGGGTAGGGGATTTGCCGTTGGTGGAGACCCCGATTTTCATATCTCCCTTTTTAACTACGGAGCAGAGGTAGAAATCACACAGGTCCGGGGTGTCGGCCACATTGGTCAGCAGGTGTCGTTTCCGGGTTTCCGTTTTGATGGTCGCGTGCAGCGGACGACTGTCCGTAGCGAGTATGACCACATCCTTACCGTCGAGATCGTCCATCTGAAATGGGCGGATGATGACTTCCAGGTTCGGGTGGTTTTTGGCGATCTCGAGGATCTCCGGCCGACGGATCTCCCCGGCAACCAGCGTTACCCGGGCTACCGGACTGCTTTTGAGTACGGCCTCCAGTTTTTCCAGGCCGACATTTCCGCCACCCACAATGAGCAGGTGAAGCTGATGTAATTTAAGGAACACGGGAAAAAGGGTATTCCCGGTATTATTGTCGTTAAAATCCGTCATAATTATTTTGGTCTTGTGTCTGCTGGTTATAAATCCGCTGCCTGCAAGGGCCAGATCGTCGGTGCTGATCGTGCGTGCGCAACTAGGGACTTATCATAAACAGACTAATTTGCATAAGTCGTGTCTTTTCTTTTATTTTCGGTCGATTTTACTGGTCGAGCCGGAGTTGCAATGCAAATTGGCAGCGGTTGTGGAGTTCTTGGCCGTGGGATGAACGATAGTGAAAATAAATATGGCTGCATTCTTTAGCGCTGGTCGTACCGTTTGCTACGTTTTTCCGCCGTTCTCAAGTGGTGCAACCTGTCGGATCATTCCAATTGAACATGCCCACCAAATAGTGCTTTTTTACGGGATAGAACGATCATGCCCAAACCCGTACGGTTTATAAAACCAAACACTCGAAAATTTATTTTTCACGATCTTAAATTGTTCCCAATTTATGAAAAAATTACTCATCAGTACCGGAGGCGGCGATTGCCCGGGACTCAATGCCGTGATCAGAGGTGTTGTTAAGGCTGCTAAAAAATCGAAGCAATGGGAAGTGTGGGGCAGTAAGGAAGCTCTGAACGGTATTATGAGCGATCCGCCGGAGCTGATCAAGCTTACGCCCAAGAAGACGGCGGGTATCCACGTGAAGGGAGGAACGATCCTGAAAACCACCAACCGGGGCAATCCCCTGGAATACCCGGTACTGCAAGATGACGGCACCTGGAAATATGTGAACATTTGCGGTGATGTCGTGAAGAAGATCAAGGATCTGGGTTTTGATGCGCTGGTCAATATCGGCGGAGACGGCAGCCAGAAGATCTCCATGGCGCTGAATAAGCTGGGACTTCCCGTAGTAGGCGTGCCGAAAACGATCGATAACGACTTGCTGGGGACGGACCTGACCTTCGGTTTCTCGACCGCAGTCCAGATCGCTACCGATAGTTTTGATAAACTGGTCACTACGGCGGAAAGCCACCACCGGGTGATGATCATGGAGGTGATGGGCCGGGATGCCGGCTGGATCGCCCTGCATACGGCCGTAGCCGGAGGGGCGGAGATCTGCCTGTTACCGGAGATCCCTTTCGACCTGAAAAAGATCCGTAAGCGAATTCAGAAGCGTTATACCAAAGGCCGGGGCTTTGTCAATATCGTAGTGGCGGAAGGCGCCAAACCCGTTGGTGGAGAAGCGATCGGACAAACTTCCGGTGATGTGGGAGACCGTCACTTTAAATTGGGCGGTGTAGCCAACTACCTCAAATTTAAACTGGAAGAAGCCGGTTGTAAACAGCAGATCCGGACCACCGTACTGGGGCACGTACAACGCGGGGGCACACCGGTGGCCTTTGACCGTATCCTGGCTACCGCAATGGGCGTAAAAGCCTTTGAACTGATCGACCAGGGTGGACACGGGCGCATGGTGTCGCTGCGCAACAATGAGATCGACAGTGTACCGCTGGAAGAGGCCGTCGGGGGCAATAAGTTCGTAGGCAAAGATCACTACCTGGTGCACGTTGCCCGCTCACTGGGGATCTCCTTCGGTGACTAAGCTCCCCGGAGCGGATAGGCCACCTGATCCGCCATCAAACGTATAAAACCAAAAACGATAAAAAATGGAAACACCAATGCTGGGTCTGCGCACGGTCATCTATAAGGTGCCGGATATGGAAGCAGCCAAAAGCTGGTACAATCAGGCTTTTCAGACGGTCCCTTATTTTGATCAGCCTTTTTACATCGGCTACAGTATCGGCGGTTACGAATTGGGCCTGCAACCCGAATCGGTACCTGCCGGAGCCAAAGGAGAAAATGTCTCTACTTACTGGGGCGTCAACGACGTAGAAACCGAATACCGGCGATTGCTGGCCCTGGGAGCAACCAGTTTTGAAAAACCGGAAAATGTGGGCGGTCCGATCGTGGTAGCCACGGTCCGGGATCCCTGGGGGAATCTCATCGGGTTGATCTACAATCCCGAATTTAAAGCATTGTAAAAACAAAACAAGACGTTATGAAAAACCACCTTCTACTGCTCTGCTTCCTGTTGATCGCATTTGGCGGGCTGTCGGCTCAGACCAAATCCGCGCAGAAATCTCCTCCTCTGACCGAGGCCACGCCCGTAAGCGTAGGGATGTCGGACGAACGCCTGGACCGCATTGACGCCATGTGCCGGGACGCAGTTGCCGAAGGGCAGGTACCGGGCATTGTAGCCCTGGTGGCCCGAAAGGGCAAGATCGTTTTTCACGAGGCTTACGGTATGGCCGATAACCAGTCCGGTAAAGAGATGAAGAAGGACGCTATTTTTCGCATTGCTTCCCAGTCTAAAGCCATTACCTCCACCGCGGTGATGATGCTTTGGGAAGAAGGGAAATTTCAGCTGGACGATCCGATCTCCAAGTATATCCCCGAATTTAAGGATGCCCAGGTACTGACCGGCTTCCGCTATCAGGATACTACCTTCAACAGCGAACCGGCCCGGCGGCCGATCACGATCCGCCACCTGCTGACCCATACTTCCGGACTGGGCTACGGCGTGATCGACGGCGATGAGCGCTTCCGCATGTTGTACGATAAAGCGGGCATTACGGACCTGTTCACCACCGAAGCGATCAGCATTGAAGAGAGTGTGAAAAAACTGGCTAAACTGCCCCTGCACCACCACCCGGGCGAAGCTTACGTATACAGCGAAGGGCTGGACGTGCTGGGCTATTTTATCGAGATCATGTCCGGTATGCCCTTTGATGAATTCCTGCGCACCCGCCTGTTCGAACCGCTGGGAATGAATGATACCTGGTTCTACCTGCCTTCCGGCAAATCCGACCGACTGGTGGCCGTACAGCAAAAGGACGGCGACCAGTGGGAACCTTATCCGGTCACCTTCTACGATCCGGATTATCCGATCAAGGGAGCCAAACGATTCTTCTCCGGGGGCGCCGGCCTTTCCAGTACGGCAAAAGATTACGCTACTTTCCTGCAGATGTACCTCAACGACGGGGAACTGAACGGGGTGCGCATCCTCAGCCGCACGACCGTACAATCCATCATGGGCAACCAGACCGGAGACCTCTTCGGTGGCGGTAGCCGGTATTACGGTCTGGCCTTCGGCGTACTTACCCAGGAAGGACAGGACCGGGGAGGTAGTGGCAGTGTCGGTACCTTTGACTGGGGCGGTTATTTCAATACCCAGTACTTCGCTGACCCCCAGGAGGATATTATCGGGATCATTATGAAACAGACCCGCGGTCCGGTGAGCGATCAAACCGGATGGAAGTTTCGATTGTTAGTTGGCCAGGCAGTGGACAATTGATCCGCTGTCGGATAGAAGGAAGTTGGGATGCCGGGTAATCTCCATCATCTCAACTTCCACGATCCCAAGCTCGAAACTTATCAACATACAAACTTTCCAACTTCATGGACCTCAATTTCAAATCCTTCGGTCAGGGAGATCCGGTCATCATCCTGCACGGTTTATTCGGTAATTTGGACAACTGGCAGACATTTGCCAAGCAACTTTCCGAGCATTTCCTGGTCTATATAGTGGATCTGCGCAACCACGGTCGCTCACCGCATGCGGAGGAAATGAACTACCGGGCTGCCGCCGAGGATCTGCGTGAGTTTATGGAATCCCAGTGGATCTACGAGGCCAGTATCATCGGGCATTCCATGGGCGGAAAGACGGCGATGCAGTTTGCATTCGACTATCCGGATATGCTCAACCGGCTGACGGTGGTCGATATCGCACCTAAAGCCTACCGGGGAGGGCACGAAACGATCTTCCAGGCAATGCTGGATCTGGAACCGACACAACTGGAAAGTCGCACGGAAGCAGAAGAAAAGCTGGCCCGGACAATTACTGACCCGTCCATACGTTTATTCTTATTAAAGAACCTAAGCAGAAATAAGGACGGAGGCTACGATTGGAAGATGAACTTACCGGTTTTACACCGGGATTACCCTCACATCCTTTCCGCGGTCAAGGGAGAGCCTTTCACGGGGCCCAGCCTTTTCATTCGTGGGGAGCGGTCGGATTACATTCAGGATGCCGACTGGCCATTGATCCAAACCTTATTCCCTCAGGCAGAACTGGCCACCGTACCCGGGGCCGGGCATTGGGTGCACGCTGAAGCCCCCAAGGTTTTGCTGGAGGAAGTAAGTCGTTTTTTGAGTGCTTCTTAGTCGGGGCGGGGATTTATCAGAACAAAAATCCTTTTTACCCGTATACAATTCTGAGCTTTTTTGAAGCAAAGATCGTAACTTGCATGTACCAACCAATGCTTAGGTCCTTTATAGAGGTTGCCTGCCTTGAATTCCCCCTAAGTTGAATCATTATTAAAATTTAATCAAATCGGAAGCAGCATGAAGCGTTTTTGGAAAATAGGAGGCTTGGTAGTATTGTTATTGGGCGGATTAGCGAATACCGTATATACGCCTACCAACCGCCAGTTTGATATTCTGAAAAACATCGAAATATTTACGGCACTCTACAAGGAGGTCAATACTTATTACGTGGATGACCTGGATCCCGGTAAACTCATGCGCACGGGGATCGATGCCATGATGGAATCGCTGGATCCTTTCACCAATTATATATCGGAGTCGGATATTGAAGGATACCGCTTTCTCACGGAAGGCCGGTACCACGGTATCGGTGCGGTGAGTGAAAAAATGGGCGAATACGTAACGATCACCGAACTCTACCAGGATCAGCCGGCGGACAAAGCGGGCCTGAAAGTTGGGGATAAGATCGTGGAGATCGACGGCAAAAGCGCTTTCGGTCGCACAACGGATCAGGTAAATGAGATCCTGCGCGGCTATCCGGGATCGTCGGTAGAACTGACCATCGACCGGCCGGGAGAAAAAAATAAAGTAAAAGTCCGCCTGGTACGCGGCGAAGTGAGCGTACCGAACGTACCCTACTCCGGTATGGTAAGTAACGATATCGGTTATATCGCGCTGACCACCTTTACCCGTCAGGCGGGGCAGAACGTGGGGAATGCACTGAAAGAACTGAAGAGTGAAAACCCCGCTTTGAAAGGGGTGATCTTCGACCTGCGCGGCAACGGTGGTGGTCTGCTTTCCGAAGCGGTCAACGTATCCAACGTTTTCATTCCGCGCAACGAACTGGTGGCTTCCACTAAGGGGAAAGTAAAAGACTGGGACCGCAGCTTCAAGACCCTCAACGAGGCGGTTGATCTGGATATTCCGCTGGTGGTACTGATCAATAAAAATTCCGCTTCCGCATCGGAGATCGTGAGTGGGGTAATGCAAGATTACGACCGCGGCGTACTGCTGGGGCAACGCTCCTACGGTAAGGGCCTGGTGCAGAATACCCGCGACCTCGGATACAATGCCAAAGTGAAGATGACCACGGCCAAATATTACATCCCGAGCCAGCGCTGCATCCAGAGCGTAGAATACGAAGATGGAGAACCGGTACACATTCCGGATGATAAACGCGCGGTATTCAAGACCCGCAACGGACGGAAAGTACTGGACGGCGGCGGCATTTCTCCGGATGTTTACATCAAAAAACCGACGGAGGAAGGCATCCTGAAAAGCCTGATGGAAGATCACCTGATCTTCGACTATGTGTCTCAGTTCTGTGCGGAAAACCCCGAAGTAGCGCCGGTGGAAGAATTCCACTTCCAGGATTTTTCCGGATTCCTGTCTTTCCTTAAAGAGCGGAACTTTGAGTACGAATCCGAAACCGAGATCATGCTGCAGAAACTGCTGGTGAAAAGTACCACGGAAGGCATCAATCTGGAAACCAATATCCAGGCGATCCAGCAAAAGATCGAAAATGCCAAGCAGGATGAGCTACAGGCGCATAAGGATGAGATCATCGACCTGATCGAAAAGGAGATCGCCAGTCGTTATTTCTACCAGCGCGGGAAAGTGCAGATGGGATTGCGAAACGATGAAGAGATCCAGGAAGCGATCACCATTATCAACACGCCGGCTCGTTATAAGGAGATCCTGAGCATGCAATAGTCCTTTCGAAAAGAACCACCCGGTGAACCGAAATGGTTGCCGGATTGCGGGATGCAAACCGATGATAATACGGATTGCATCCCGCAATTATTTTAGGGCTATGGGAATTACTGAGCCGCTCCTTTTTCGGCGATCACAACGTACTGGAAGTCCAGAGAAGTATCGTTAACTTTTATGTTGGTATAGCCCGACTGGTAAAGTTCCTCTTCGATCTGGAAACCGGGAATGCGGATCTGGTTGGGCGGACCAACCGGGGTGCGTTTTTTCTTGAAGTCAATAATGATCACCTGACCACCCGGAGCGATCCCCTCGCTCAGTTTTTTCAGATAGGCGATCCGGTTGGGGATGTAGATGATGGTGTTGACAATGAGCACCACATTTGCCTCTCCCGCTTTGAGGTTGGCTACATCCGGTTCGGTGAGGCGCGGCTCCAGGCGATCCTGGATGTTTTCCGGCAACTCCATCTGGCGGATGCTGTCGAGGTTTTCGATCGTTTGCGGATCGATATCTATGGCGATCACTTTTTTGGCCTTACGCGCCAGGCGGGTCGAAAAGAAACCGGAACCGGCACCGATGTCCGCTACGGTTTTGTTGTCGAGATTTCCCATCAGATCGAGCACCAGATCGGGTTTTTGCCAGATCACGCGATTCTCATTGATGTAGTCTTCGCGCAGACCTTCCGTGGTGCGTAACGACTGGGTATCGGGATCGTTACTGAGATTACCGTTCCTGTCGGATGCCGGTGAGCCATTACTCGTACCATCCAGACAGGCCGAAAGCAGCAGCATGGAGGAAAGAACAATGCAGTTGGTAAGGGTAGTAAAAAGTCTCATATAGGGCAAATGTGTGGCCATAAAGTTACAGTTTAGGCCCTAAACGGGCAAGGAGCTTAACTTGCCCTTAATTTTTGGTTAAAGAAATAATAAATTTTGATCACCTATCGTCCTGTGCTTCCGCTCCGGTCCCCTCAATGTGGACCACGATGAAAGAGATCAGGCAAGCAAAGTATCAGGGTAGGCAGCCTCTAAAACTCCGGATATCCGATAACCGACGCCCGGTCATTTTATCGGAGGAAGGTAATACCATCTAATTGCTTTCCCAGATCTTCAGGATCAGATTTTCCATTTTCTTACGCATAACTCCGCCGCTTCCCGTAAAATTGTTGGTAATGATACAAAAAGCGAGCTGGCGGCCGGATCTGGCCGTAATATAGCCTGCTAACGAGCGAACCCGATTTAAAGTTCCGGTTTTGGCCCGTACTTTTCCGGCGGCCCCCGTACCCCTCAGCGCGTAGCGCATGCCACCGCTCTGACCGGCGATCGGCAGCGAGTTGTACATCGGTTTATAGATGCGTTCATCCCGGGCGATCTTGGTGAGCAGGCGCGCAAAGAATAGACTGGTAGCGGCATTGGTGCGGGCCAGTCCGCTGCCGTCCTGAAAGAAACATCCGTCCGCGGGCAGGCCGCGATCCTTCCAGAACGCTTCCGCCGCTTCGATGCCCCCGTCGGGGCTACCTTCATCGCCCCGTTCCTGACCGATCGCCCGGATCAGGGCTTCGCAGTAGAGGTTGACGCTTTTCATATTTGCCCGCTGCACAATTTCCGACAATGCAGGAGAAAAGTGCGTGTACAACAGTTGCCGGTCGTTTCCGTGGGATTCCGCCGGCGGCAGGTCCCAGTAGTTGAGGGCCTTATCACTGGAAATGATGCCCACGCTCTGTAGTTGTTGCTGGAGGTGCTGGGCGGCAAAAAGCGGCGGATCGGGTATAGAACCCTTGATCGAAAAGATCCGGCTGCCTACGGGAATGGTACCGCGTACAGTGCGGTCATAGGTACGTGGCGCACCGTAGATGTAGGCATTATCGCCGGTATTGGCGCCCGCCGAGCTCAGTTCATTGCGAAACTCCAGACCGGGAATGGCCGGTTCTACTTCAACGATCGGCGGGGTATCCCCCAGGCGGGATCTCTGCTGAAAACGGAGGTAGTACAGGTTCTCGTGGATATTCAGCCCCCAGGCTCCGGCGCCGTAGTAATTGCCGAGATCTACCCAGGGCCAGCCCCGGCCGTTCACTTCGGTGCCCAGCCAGGTCGGGTCTCCGACCACCCGGCCTTCGATCCGGCGGATGCCTTTTTGCTGAACGGATATTCTCATCTTTTCCATCACCTCCGGCAGGTCAGCTGCCTCTTCCATCTGGTCCGACCCCAGTGTGGGATCTCCGTATCCCCTGATGTATATATTTCCCTGCAGAACGCCATCCGGTCCCAGTTTGCCGCCGTACTGCAATTCCGTTTTAAAGGTAAAGTCGGCTCCAAGCAGTCCGATGGCCGAAGCGGTAGTGAAAACCTTTTGGATAGAGGCGGGGATCAGGCTCTTTTCTGCGTCATAGGAAGCGACGACCCGTCCGGTCTGCACGTCGATCACGGCTACGCCCAGTTGTCCGTACTGCAGTGCGGCTTCTTTGGCAAGCTGATCAACGGCGTTCTGGGTGGGGTTCTGCGACCAGAGTCCGTAGGTGAGGAGGCAGCAAACTAATAGTAAAAAACGGTGTTTCATCAGTGAAAAATAATTTTATAGGATCGGATAACTAATTTAAACTTACTTATGAACAATAAGGAGGGCCGCTCCTAAGTTCGGTGTTTTGAATAAAATATGAACCTCACCTTACTGAAAAGACCACAAGGCACCATTCCCCTTTCTTTTATCAATTTCTCTATTTTTGCACCCGAATAGGATGATACCCAAAAATTACACGCTATGATAAAACATTGCTTCTGGCTGGTTTTACTTTTGCTTTCGGTTGATCTTTCAGCCCAGTGTGAAATAGCTTTCGATGAGATCGATGAATTTGACAGTCTGCGAACCGTCGCTTCCAGTAGCGTCGCTTTCGGCTATATGGTTCCCAGTCTTTACGAAACGGTCAGCGGGCCACGCCTGATCGAAGAAGGTAAAGCGATCGTGATGTACAGCGAAAACGATACGATCAACAGCTTCTTTTTAACGCTGGCAATTCCGGAATACACCTTCCAACCCATCGAAGCGGGCTTCAATGTGCGTATGAAACTGTCCGACGGGGAGGTGATCTCCTTTTACAATGTTCCGGATCGGGGCACTTTTGATGATACCACGAATATGCGACTTTATCAGCATACCATCATCGTTCCGCTCGATATGTTTTACCGATTAACTTTCAGTACGATCGAAGCCATTCGGATCGAGTACAAGAAGTTAAAGCGAACCTTCAAGCTCAATGAAGAACAACAGGACGCTATCCGCGACGCTATGCAGTGCGTAGGCCGACAGGTCGAGCTGTACCCGGTAAAACCGTAGATCAAGACTCCACCTAATCGATAGGTCCGGCAAAAAATCTTTTTCCCATACTTGTACATTTGATCCTTTAATTGTAATATTGCGATAAATAAATAAAGACATGGGGGCCACTAAATCGGATCTCTTTACGGAAAAACAAAACCAGCTGGCCGACATTGCCAAAGTACTGGGGCATCCGGCGCGTATTGCCATCGTGCAGTACTTGTTGGAAGTGAATGCCTGTATTGGTGGGGAGATCGTTGACCATATTCCCCTGGCCCAGCCCACCATTTCCCGACACCTGAAAGAATTGAAGTCCGTAGGTTTGATCAAAGGGACCATTGAAGGTACCAGTATCAGTTACTGTATCGACGGAGAGCGCTGGAAAGAGATCCAGAGTCTTTTCAATGGCCTGTTTGATGCTTACCAGTTGGGGGATACCTGTTGTTGATTTTTTTATACCACATCATGCATTTATTGCAATAAAACAATTAAGCTGATCTTATGAGTAGTTTTCCACGTATGCACGTTTCCCTTTACGTCAGTAATCTGGCGGAGACCGTTGATTTCTACAACACTTTTTTCGGGCAGCGCCCCGAAAAGATCCGGAAGGGTTATACGAAATATCTGCTGGAAAAGCCGGCACTGATCATTTCCTTCATTGAGAATCCGGAACGGGTACGATCGGGATTCGGCCATCTGGGCTTTCAGGTGGAAACTAAGGAGGAAATGGAATCACGGCTTGCAGTAGCCCGCCGGGAAGGTATCGTTTCCCGGGAAGAAATCGGAACGGCCTGTTGCTTCGCCATCCAGGATAAATTCTGGGTGAACGATCCCGACGGTCACCAATGGGAGGTCTACTTTTTCCACGAGGACGCCGAATTCAATGACCCGCGTTACGATACTACCGAAGCACAGGCCTGCTGCACGGCACCCGCAGAAACCGAAGCGGCAGTCCAGTTCGAAACCATAAGTCTGCCGATCGTGGAGGGAAGCACGGCGGAAAATGCCTGTACGCCCGGTTCCGGATGCTGCTAATTCCACACCGCCTTTAAACAGCGATACATGTTATATCCAGCAATCGAAAAAATTATCCGGGAGTTACTGCGGGAAGCCGATCGGATACCGGAACCGAGGAAACTGGAGTTGCAGCAACTGGCCGATTATATCGGACAGCGACTGGAGCAAGATCTCCCGGTACAACTGAATTTTATTTGCACCCACAATTCCCGGAGGAGCCATCTGGGTCAGATCTGGGCGGCGGTGGCGGCCACTTATTTCGCCCTGCCCGGTATAAAGACCTTTTCGGGTGGTACGGAGGCAACCGCTTTTAATCCCAGGGCGGTAGCGGCTCTGGAGCGGATCGGATTCCGGATCCAACCTGCCGGCGGTGAAAATCCCCGGTATGAGATCCGGTACTCGGATACGGCTACGCCCCTGACGGCCTGGTCGAAGACCTACAACGATCCATCCAATCCGGCACGGGAATTTGCCGCCATTATGACCTGCTCGGATGCAGATGAAAATTGTCCGTTCATCCCCGGTGCCGAGCTCCGCCTTCCGCTTACCTACCGGGATCCAAAAGAGGCCGACGGTACTCCGCAGGAAGGGCAACGGTACGATGAAAGAGCCCGGCAGATCGGACGGGAATTACTCTGGGCAATGCAGTTGGTTGCTCAAAACCGGCAAGTGTAATGAGTAAAGCGCTGCTGGGTAAGCTGTTGGCCGAAGGTATCGGAACTTTCGCCCTGGTATTCTGTGGTACCGGAGCCATTGTGATCGATCATTTACAGAACGGAGTGATCACGCATCTTGGGATTGCCCTAACTTTCGGCCTGATCGTGACGGCCATGATCTACGCTACCGGAGAGAAATCCGGCGCCCATCTGAATCCCGCGGTGAGCCTGGCGTTCTGGGCGGCGGGGAAATTTCCGGGAAGGGAGGTATTCCCCTACGCACTGGCCCAGATCCTGGGAGGAACGCTGGCCAGTCTGCTGCTTCGGTTGCTGTTCCCGGAAACGCCCACACTGGGCGAGACCCTGCCGGCGGGCGGTGTAGGTCAATCTTTCGTCCTGGAAGTTGTGCTCGCCTTTTTTCTTATGTTCGTCATTATCCAGGTGGCCACGGGGTCCAAGGAAGTAGGGATCATGGCGGGCCTGGCAATCGGGCTGACGGTATTACTGGAAGCGCTTTTTGCGGGCCCGGTAACCGGAGCGTCGATGAATCCGGCCCGTTCTCTGGCGCCGGCCCTGGTAATGGGCAATTTTAAACATCTCTGGATCTATCTGCTGGCTCCGGTCACCGGAGCACTGCTGGGCATTCTGGCCTGGCGGGGCATTCAATCGACATAAACGTTGCGG
Organism: Flavilitoribacter nigricans DSM 23189 = NBRC 102662; assembly: GCF_002646595.1. Taxonomy (GTDB): domain Bacteria; phylum Bacteroidota; class Bacteroidia; order Chitinophagales; family Saprospiraceae; genus Flavilitoribacter; species Flavilitoribacter nigricans. Next base: position 120,028 of record NZ_PDUD01000028.1, on the reverse strand, counting down.
TCTGCAGTAGTTTGCTTATTTTACTGCAAAACTTAGAACAATGGCTAATCAACAGATTCGACTGGCAAAACGACCGGAGGGCCTTCCCAATGCGGCCACCTGGAGACTGGAAGAACATCCCGTTCCTCATCCCGCCGAAGGGCAGATACTGGTAAGACAGCAATACATTTCCCTGGATCCCGCCATGCGGGGATGGCTCCGGGATCAAAAATCCTATATTCCACCCGTAGCCATCGATGATGTGATGCGCGCCGGAGGGGTGGGCGAAGTAGTGACCTCCCATCATCCCGATTTCAAGGAAGGAGATTTTGTAACGGGTTGGGGAGGCGTGCAGCAATACGTGATCTCCGACGGCAAGGGGTGGCACAAAGTTGATCCCCGGTTGGCGCCTTTACCGGTTTACCTGGGTACGCTGGGGATGCCCGGCCTGACCGCCTATTTTGGGTTGCTTAGGATCGGAGCGCTTCAGGAGGGAGAAACGGTGGTGGTTTCCGGCGGTGCCGGCGCAGTGGGAAGTGTTGTCGGGCAGATCGCGAAGATCAAGAACTGTCATGTAGTCGGGATCGCGGGCGGCCCCCGCAAATGCGCCTATATCCAGGAAGAGCTGGGATTTGATGCTGCCATCGATTATAAAAACGAAAATATTTACAAGCGGTTAAAAGAGACCTGCCCGGAAGGCATCGATGTGTATTTTGACAATGTAGGAGGCGATATCCTCGATACGGCACTTACTCAATTGCGCCGCGGGGCACGTATCCCGATCTGTGGGGCTATTTCGCAATACAATGCAACCGGTAAAATACAGGGCCCATCCAATTATATGTCCCTGCTGGTCAACCGCGCCCGGATGGAAGGTTTTGTGGTTATGGATTTTGCCCGGGAATACGCCGATGCGCTCACCGAAATGGGCGGCTGGCTGGCGAGCGGTCACCTGAAAACCCAGGAGGATATTTACGAAGGGATTGAAAACTTTAACGAGACGCTGCTGCGGCTGTTTAGCGGTGACAAATTCGGGAAGCTGGTTTTGAAAATTTAAATCGGCTCGTTGTTGCAACAAAGTAAAAAGGCTTATCCGAAGATACTCCGGATAAGCCTTTGTAATGCCCCCTAAGGAGCTTTATTTCTTGGAAACTACTGTGTGATTAGTAGCGATTGCCACCACCGTAGCCACCGCCGCCGCCATAGCCGCCACCGCCACCATAGCCGCCGCGACCACCGCCGCCGCCGCCATAGCCGCCGCGACCACGTCCGCCGCCGCCGCCACCGCCACGATTTTCTCTTGGCTCAGCTTTTTTCACCACAATAGTTCTACCGTCTAATTCAGAATCGTTAAGGTCTGCGATAGCCGCACGAGCTTCGTCGTCGTTAGGCATTTCAACAAAACCAAAGCCTTTGGATCTTCCGGAGAATTTGTCCATGATGATTTTAACTGAATCTACTGCTCCGAATTCTTCGAAAGCATCGCGCAGGTCGTCTTCCTGCGTATCGTAGTTCAGTTTTGCTACAAAAATGTTCATTACTGAAAAATTAAGAAGTTAATAAGTCGAGAAATTAGTGTGTAGCGTACAATTTCCACTTCAACAGGGAGACGTTTACAGACGAAGACAATGAAAGAAGAAAATAACGAGGTTAAGCCGGGAGAAAATATACTTGCAGGAAAGAAAGTAGAGATTACCAGGTTTACTCGGACTTTTTACCGATCAAGGTCAAAATCTATTGCTAACAATAATTGCTCAAAATTCAATGCGTAGTACGCAATTTAAAATTGCTCAAAAACCATTGTTGAGCTAATACTACAACGCAAAGGTAAGAACTTTATTTGAACCGTGCATGATTTTCTTTTGCTTCCACCTTCATAACCCTCACTTATTCAGAAATATACCACCCGGTTCAAGCCGGATCAGGCGTTGTTTGTAAAGCACACCAACGGCTTTTTTGAAGGTCTTCTTACTCATTGCCAGTTTTCGCTTTATGGATTCCGGATCGCTTTTATCGGTCAGGTCCAGAAAACCACCCTGATTTTCCAGATAGGTGAGGATCTTCTGGGCGTTGGGTTCTACTTTGGCAAAGCCCGGAGCGCTTAGCCGGATATCGAGTTTGCCGTCCTCGCGGATCTGGTGGACAAAGCCCCGGATGCGAAAACCGGACCGCACCGGACGAAAGATCTCGTTGTGGTAGATCAGTCCGCGGTACTTATTATTTACCACCACATTAAAACCGAGATCGGTTTCTTTACCCACCAGAAGTTCCACTTCATCACCGGTCTGGACGTCCAGGTGCTGGTGCTCAAAAAAACGGTTGATCTTGCTGGAGGCGACCAGCCGGTTGGTGAGTTCGTCGAGATAAACGAAAACCAGGTACCAATTGTCCTTTTGCATCTTGCGCCGCTGCTCGGAGAAAGGCACCAGCAGGTCCTTACCCCGCAGGCCCCAATCCAGGAACGCACCGACGGCACTGACTTCCACGACCTGCATATAGGCGAATTCATCGCGGATGGCCTTGGGTTGGAGGGTAGTGGCGATAAGCCGGTCTTCGGAGTCGGTATAAATGAATACCTCGATCGGGTCCTCTTCCGAAAAATCTTCCGGCACCTCTGAGTTGGGCAGAAGCACCTCTTTTCCTTCTTCGTCCTGCAGATAGATCCCATGACGGGTAGAACGGGAAAAATTCAATTTATTGAAGCGTCCAACTTGCATCATACATATTAGTTTAGTCACCGGTCGCCGGAGGCCAGGCTCCTACTAGAAAACCCAGCCTCCGCCAACGGTTTAGCTGTTCAGCGGAACAACCCGGAAGATAAAGCCCGGATTTTCCACAGATACATAAATGTAGCCATCGGGGCCCATTTCCACGGCACGAACGCGGCCGATATTTTTGAAAAGCTTTTCTTCGCCAACGATCTTGTTGTCCTCCATGATACACCGGTTCAGGTATTTGAAGCGCAGGGAACCTACGAGCAGATCTCCTTTCCAGGCCGGATAGCGATCGCCCGTCACGAAAGTACTGCCGCAGGGAGCAATGGAGGGCACCCAGTACAGGTCGGGTTGTTCCATACCGGCCTGCTCCGTTTTGCTGGTAAAGGTGGTGCCATTGTAATTGATACCGTAGGAAATAACCGGCCAGCCGTAATTTTTACCTTTTTCGATCATGTTGACCTCGTCACCGCCCCGGGGGCCGTGCTCATGATCCCACATAACACCGGTTTCCGGATGGCGGGACAGCCCCTGCGGATTCCGGTGTCCGTAAGAATAGATGGAAGCGATAGCGCCGGACTGGCCGACGAAGGGGTTATCCTCCGGAATGCGCCCGTCGTCATGAATACGGTGGATCTTTCCGCAGTGATTATCCAGGTTTTGCGGATTTTGGTCGCGGTTGCCCCGGTCGCCCACCGAAAGGAAGAGATAACCTTCCGGATCGAATTCCAGCCGGGAGCCGTAGTGGTGGCGGGTTTTGGAATAGGGTAGCGCTTCGAAGATCACTTCCTGCTCACTCAGGGCATTGCCGTTCAGTTTGGCCCGCATCACGGCCGTGGTGCCCAGGGTTTCGCCTCCTTCCTCCTTAGATTTGGAGTAGGAGAGGTAGATCCAGTTATTATTTGCAAAGTCAGGGTGCAATTCTACATCCAGCAAGCCTCCCTGGCCCATGGCGAGCACTTCGGGGACGCCGGAAATTTGCTGAGGCTCGCCCGATCCGGAATAGCGGTAGAGTTCGCCTCCTTTCTCGGTGAAGAGCATATCTCCGCCCGGCAGGAAAGTCATGCCCCAGGGGCTTTTGAGATCGCTGGCAAAGGTATCCAGCCGTACGCTCATCGCTTCGGTAACCAGATCACCGACAGGTTTTTCTTCCTCCTCGAATTCGTATTGGTCCACATTGGCAATACCGGTCTGAATGTAGGCAACCAGTTCGTGGATCTCTTCGTCGGTAAAAGTGGTGTCGTAAGAAGGCATACCGTCTTCGGTGTATCCTTCCTTGATGGCTTTGAACAGATCGCCATCCGATTTGCCGTATTTCCATTTGCGATCAACAAACGCCTGCATCTGCTCGCCGTGGCAGCCGGCGCAAAAATCGGCATAGCTGGCTTTGGCCGCGGAGAAATCGTGAGCCGGCATCGTGTCTCCCTGGTCAGCGAGGTCATCTGCGGACATATTTTTGGAGTTGGAGCAGGCAAAGATCAGGGATAAAACTGTCAGCCCGAGCAACAGTGTTTTCGGTAGGCTTATTTTCATGCTGTTGGATTTTTCATTTTTTTGGAATAGTAGATAGTACGTTTGGTTAACGCGAAACGATTTTGGTCCCGTCGCAACCGCGAAATTTTACGAAAAAGGACGGTGGTAACCGGCCGGGTCATTACAAACCCGCAAAATGCAATTTTTTAACCAGCAAACCCCGACTTGGTTCAATTTTGATCTGAATGTATGTATTTCAGCAGTGGTGTGAAAAGGATGACCGAAGCGCGCTTGCCATTTTAGTGCAATATCCATTATCCGGCAGGCGGATGGTAAAGCTACCTAGCGGACCGCTTCAAACGCCATTTCCAAACGGCAATCTATCGTGAACGGGGAGATCTCGCTCAGGAAAAAGACGATCTCCAGGCGATAGTTCTGTCCGGATAGCAATTCTTTCACATTACGGAGGGTGGGTAACAGGTTCAATCGGCTCAGCCGCCGGTTGCGGAGGTCATCCAGGTAAAAAACTTCATCAAATGCCGTACATTCCATGCCAACGGGGCAGGCCCGGACCGATACCTCTTGCAAAAAATCAAAATCGACATTATTATTGTTGGTAATGGTTGCGAAATAGGGATTGATGGCGGCGATCGCACTGGTATCGGTGCTAAATTGCTGCAAATAATTATCAATATCGGTCGCTACCACGGGAAAGGCGAAAACCCGGGCCTGGAATTGGCTCAAACCGGCGGGAAACTGAAATTCAAAGTTGGGATAGTTAATTTCGAATAACCGTTCGCGGCGATCTTTCTTGCAGGCTACACTTAAAATAAGAAATACGATACTTATACTCAAAAGCTTTCTCATGTTGCTCGTTTTAATAGCTGATGGTGAATTTCGGAGCGGATCTATTTCCCAATGATCCGGATTCACAATACCACAACGCCGGAATGCGAAAATAATGTATAAGCCAATATGTTTGAGCCTTGATTATATTTCAGGTTGAATGATTACCTTTATCCAAACACACTTTAAAAATTATGGGTGAACAAAAAGTAAATATTGCTACCGATCAGGAGGAACTGCGGAAATTCACCCGGAGTTTATTGCGTGACGTGCAGGCTCTGCAGTACATGCTGGACAACGACTGGTTCGAAAAAGATACGATCCGGATCGGGGCCGAACAGGAGATGTGTCTGGTCAACCGACGCACCCTCAAACCCGCCAACCTGGCTATGCCGGTACTGGAAAAGATGGCTGATCACAACTGGCTGACCACCGAACTCGCCCAGTTCAACCTGGAGACCAACCTGATGCCCCAGGAGTTTAGCGGAAATTGTTTCAGTGTGCTGGAGAAAGAAGTGCGGGAAAACCTGAAGAAGATCCAGAAGACCCTCAATAAAATGGACGGAGATCTGGTGCTGACCGGAATTTTACCCACCCTGCGCAAATTCGATCTGGATTCCCAGAACCTGACCCCGAAGCCCCGTTATCGCGCCCTCATCGATGCCATTCACAGCCAGTTGATCGGCACCGCTTTTGAACTGCGACTAATGGGGATCGACGAGATCCTCGTAAAACACGATACGCCTCTACTGGAGGCCTGCAATACCAGTTTTCAGATCCACCTGCAGGTGTCGCCGGATCAGTTTGTGCAGATGTATAACATTGCCCAAACGTTGACGGCACCGATCATGTCCATCGCGGCCAATTCACCCATCGTGTTCGGCAAACGCCTGTGGCACGAAACCCGGATCGCCCTCTTTCAGCAGGCACTGGACGTACGGACCACCCACGAGCACATGCGTGAGCGCAGCCCGCGGGTAAGTTTCGGTTCGGGCTGGCTGGAAAACTCCATCATGGAGATCTACAAAGAAGATATCGCTCGGTTCCGGGTATTGCTCAATTCCGAAGTATCGGAAGATTCCATTGAAACCATCAAGGAAGGGAAAGTGCCGAAACTGCGGGCGCTACAGGTGCACAACAGCACGGTGTACCGCTGGAACCGCCCCTGCTACGGCATCAGTGATAACGGCAAGCCCCACCTGCGGATCGAGAACCGCGTGGTGCCCGCCGGCCCAACCGTGGTGGACGAAGTGGCCAACGCGGCATTCTGGATCGGAGCCATGACCGGCATGGCTATGAAATACCCGGACATCCGCGAAGTGATCTCCTGGGAAGACGTGCGGGATAATTTCGCCAAAGCGGCCCGCTACGGGATCGACACCACCTTTACCTGGATGAAGGATAAGAAGATCTCCGCCTGTGATCTGGTACTGGAAGAACTACTGCCCCTGGCCAGAAAGGGCCTCACCAGCCGTAAGGTCAAAAAAGCAGATATCGATAAATACCTGGGCATCATTGAAGAGCGGGCCAAACGGCATATGAACGGCGCCCGCTGGCAACTCCGCGCCTTTTCCAAACTGAAAAAGGAAGTAGGCCGCGATGAAGCCCTCACCATCCTCACCGCCTGCATGATGAAGAATCAGCGGGAAGGGACGCCGGTACACGAATGGGAACTCCCGACAACGGCTGATCTGGAAGAGTACCGCCCGGTCCGGCTGAAGGTGGAAGAATTCATGGAAACGGACCTGTTTACGGTCCAGAAGGACGATATCATCGAATTGGTAGCGGAGCTCATGGAATGGAGAAAAGTGCGCTACATGCCCGTTGAGGACAGCAAGGGCAAACTCAGCGGACTGATCACTTCGCGCATTCTCATGCGTTACTTTACGGAGCGCAACCGCTTCAACGGAAAAGAGGCGGTACTGGTCAAAGACATCATGCGCCACGATCCCATCACCATCGCCCCCGAAGCCACCATCGTGGAGGCCATGCATCTGATGCGGGATAAAAAGCTGGGCTGTCTGCCCGTCGTAAAGGACGGTGAATTGATCGGCCTGATCACGGAAATGGATTTTCTCCGGGTGTCCGGCCGCCTGATCGAAAGGCTGGAAAAAGAGCATTGAGCCACGCTGGCATCGCTCCTTTCGATCAGAGGTCAGTCCGGTAAATATCGACTGACCTCTGATCGAAGGCTATTACAGTCTGGTATTGACTACATTGTTGTAAAGATCTCCAAAGGTATAGCTGAGTCCGAACCGCAGGTTGGTCTCGAAATTGGTGGCCAACTGGCGCTGACCCAGCAGGATCTCCTCGATGGAAGCCTCACCCTTGGGCAGAGAGATCTGGTCGTTGATCACTTCAAATCCTCCACTCAGATTGACGGAAAATCCTTTGATGACGCGCACGGAGAGGCGGCTGTCAAAGGTCATCCGGTTTTTACTCCAGTCGTTCAGGAAGTTGGATCCGCGCAGGGAGGTATTGACATAACCCCAGGGCTGACGTAGCCGCAGGTTGACGTTCAATACCTGGCTCAGTACTTCTTCCGCCAACTTGAAATAGATCGTTTCTTCGTAGTATTTCTGACTCAGCCAGCCTACCCGGTAGGCGATCGTGAATTCCTTGAAAGGGACTTCGGAATACGGGAAAATATTGTATTCCAGAGCCGGAGCGATCCAGTTGGCGAGTTTGATATTGCTGTAAGTGGAATTATTCAGACTGTGGAAAAAGCCATAAGACCAGTGATCGTTGATACTTTTTACCACCGAGCTGGTCATGTAACTCCTTCTGCGGATAGAGATGATATCCTCGCCGTTGTTCTGCACTTTTTGCTGCCGGTACGAATAGTAGGGGCGCATACGGATCCGCATTTCCGGAGTAACGTAGTCGGCGTCGAGCGCGTAGCTGGTATTGATCACACTCTGGCTGCTTTCGTTGTTCCAGGCGGCATTGGCGGAGAGTTCGAAGATCCAGTTATCCAGTGGCCCGCTGACGGGTTCCGGTCTTTTGGCGACGGGAGCGTCGGATTTGATCTTCAGTTCGATCTGGTCACCCATCGGGGTGTGGGCCAGAAAGGCCACCAGTCCCATTTCGATGGTGCGTTTTAATGCCTGATTGATTTCTACGGAAGTGGCGGTCGGATCCGTTTCCAGGTCCATGTTCAGGTTATTGCCGTCCATTTTCCCTTTACCGATGAAGTTGATCTTATAAAGTGTACCACCGGAGTTGAGGCCCTGGTTGGCGATGAAGATGTGCACCTGGGCAACGAAGGGATCAACGGCGTGGTTAACGTAGTTGATCTCCTGCTTCAGGTAAGACATATCGCAGGCGCTGCAATCTACAAATACATTCAGCCGGTCAATATCTTCCGACATCTGGGCCTGAGCGGGAACGATGAATAGGAAAGACAAAAAAAATAGGAACAAGGATCGGGACTGCCAATTCATAAGAAAAAACTTTCGTTTGTGCAAACGTTTGCACAGGTTAACAAAACAATACGAAACAAAAAATGATTTTTCTGTTCCGTATAGGTTTTAAATAATTGGTTATTTGATTAGCGACCGAGTAAATCGCAAATTGGTGGCAGGGAAATTTTATTTGGCAGATACTTGATGCACTAATATAACTGTACTTCCCGAGATGTTGTTGCGTTCTCGTTTACTTTTTTTGAAAAAATATGAAAATAATTAAATATGAGGTGAAAGCTCAATAATTTTGAAACCTTTCGAGTGATTTTTTAAGAAAATATAAGTCCCCAAGTCCAGGATAAAAGTTGCCAGGCGAGCCAGGCTACCAATCCAAATACCAACAGGATAAAGATGCCGATACCGATCACTACCGGCCAGGCGCTTCCCTGGTGTCTTCCTTCCCCGTAATGCTCCCGCATCAGTTGGAGGTTGCGGATGTTGGCTTTGTAAAAAAGGTCGAACAGGTCGCCGAGAATGGGGACGGTTCCCACCAGCGCGTCCAGCGCTACGTTGCCCAGCATGCGGGCCACCAGTACACCACTCGCTCCGTTGCGGGCCATCGTGGCCACCATGAGCCCGGAAAAGATCAGACTGATCAGGTCACCGGCGTAGGGGAACAATCCCAGAAGAAAATCGAGGCCGAAGCGTACATTGGTGCCGGGTATCCGGAATCGGGTATCCAGCAGGCGTCCAAAACCATCCACCCAGGCCAGTTGCGCCACATCGCGCTGTTTTTCATTGAGTACCGGAGCGTTGGTGTTTAATTTGGGCATGCTTAAGTTTTTGGTGAAAGTTTATTAATTTTCTAGCTTTTAAACCACATTCCCTATGCGTAAGTTCTCTGTATTTTTCCTCGCCCTTTTCTTCACTTTTACCCTTTCCGCCCAATGGCAGCGGGCTTTCCTGGCAGCAGACGGCCAGATCGGAGTCCGGCCGGTGCCGGCGCCCGTAGAAGCGGGAGCACGGAGCGATGAGGACGGCTTCGCCCAAATATCCGGTTTCCCCCAGGGCGTTCCGGCGAATCCGGTCTTCAAAAATTTGCGCAATCTCACGCTGGCCGATCTGGACGACGACGGTGCCGAAGAGATCCTGATCGGGATCGATGATGAATTCTACGTTTTCAAGAACGATCAGCTCTTGTGGCAGCGCCACCTGGAAGGCATAGCGGTCTACCCGCCTTCGGTAGCAGATGTGGACGATGACGGATCGCCGGAGATCGTACAGATCACCGGGGGTACCGGCAGCACGGCGGCCTATATGTTTGAAGCCGACGGTAGCGATGCGCCCAACTGGCCGCTGGATTTCAACGACAACTGGCTCCTTACCAGTCCGACCCTGGTGGATGTGGATGGCGACCGCATCATGGAGATCATCATTCTGGAACGGATAGCGCCGAACGGCAATATCCATCTTCTGCGGGTGGATGGGACCTCCTACAGTCCGAACTGGCCGGTGGCGGTGGAAGCAACTCCCGCCGTAACGCCGTCGGCAGGGGATGTGGATGATGACGGAGCCATGGAGATCGTGATGAATACCACCGAAGCCCGGTACGTCCTGAACCTGGACGGACAGTTCGAGGACGGATTCCCGGTAGTGACCCATCCCCGGCAACGCTACAGTTACCAGTCGCCCATCCTGGCGGATCTGGATGATGACGGCGACCTGGAGATCATCGGGGCTACCCACAGCGATAACCAGATCAATCTGCCGGAATTTTACGTCATGCAGCACGACGGTTCGGATTATCCCGGCTGGCCGATGCCGGTGCCGGGGCAGGCCTGGACCTTTAATACGCCCACTGTGGCGGAGATCGACGGAAGCTACCGGATCTTTATGAGCCGCCCGATCGACTCCAATGAGGCGGATATGCTTTATTGCTGGGATAAGGACGGGAACTTATTTCCCGGATTTCCTATTGTAAAACCCGGCGGACTGGAGGGGATCATTTCCCTGGCTGATGTGGACGGAGACGGCGAACAGGAGATCGTATTCGGTACCAATCTGATCGATCCGGACGGGATGGGGCGCATCCATGCCTACGAGCTGGACGGTACCGGCGAAGTGGCGGGTTTCCCGATCCACACCTACGGCTGGACCTTCCTCAACGGTGCTGCTTTCGGAGATGTGGACGGCAATGATACCCTGGATCTGGTTGCCCTTTCCTACACCCAGACCTTTAACCAGGGCATCGATTCGACCTTCATAAACGTTTACAATCTCGGTGTGCCCTATACGGAATCAAGTGTGCTGTGGGGAACTTACAAAGGCAGTAATACCCGCCAGGGGCTGGTTGGGGAAGCGATAGTACTGGCGGCTCCGGTACTGGAAGTAGAGGCACTGAATCTGCAATTATTCCCTAATCCGACTTCTGCCTTTAGTCGGCTGAGCCTGGAATTGCCGGCAGCAGGAAAGGTACAGCTTGAACTTTTGAGCGTGGAAGGAAAACACCTTCGATCCGTTTATCAGGGGCAACGGCCGGCCGGACCCTGGCAGGTGGATCTCGACCTTTCCGCCTATCCGGCGGGGATGTACTTTGCGCGACTGCAGATTGACGGTAAAAGTGCATTGATCCGGATCAGTAAGGTGACGCGAAAGTAATTCGCCGGAGCTTGCGAATAATTTTTAATATCTATGCCTGATAATTATTTTTAACAGATCATAATTTTTTATACCACCCGCCCTCCCGGGTAACACTTTAAAACGCAATTCAATTTATGAATTTCTCTCTGTACCTATCTCTGACCGGCTGGTTGCTGGCCTGGTTTTCCTATTTTATTAATCATGAGCAAAACCTGAATGCTGCTCTCACACAGGAGCAAATTACCTTCGAGTGTGATCAGGAGTTCGTTTGTAACGGTTCAGTTACGGTAGACCTAAGCGGTGCTCCGGAAGATACTACCGTGATCATAAGGATTTCCGATCTGATGCCTGACTTCGAAACCAAATTCGCCCCCTGTAAGGATGAGATCTATTTTCACATACAATGGGCCTGGGATCTACCACTCGTTCAAGACTCACTGGTGCTGGATTGTAAAGCTTATTCGGGAAAATATAAATATGTTATTGCGGATGGTTACGATGATGCCACTCGAAATGGAAATGATTGTTGGGGATACATTACTATCGAAAATTACCCGCATCCCATTTGCCGCAAGCCAGTTGAAGATTCCCTGCAACTGGTCAACTTCTACGATAAAACCGGTGGCAATGCCTGGGATATGTCCTGGGATCTCACTCAGCCGATGAGCTCCTGGTACGGAGTTGAAGTCAACGAAGAAGGATTTGTAAAGTGTATCGACCTGGACGGGGTAAATGACTGTGCGTATACCGAAAATGGGAACGGAAACAATTTAGTAGGAGGTGAATTATTTCTGGATCTTCCCGCTCTGGAATTTTTGAGTGTTGCCAACAATGCTATTGAAGACACCAGACTTTTCTACTCTAAATTGCCGGAGGCGGAAGCCTTCTATTTTTCAAATAACAGAGTAGATACCGTACTGGATTTTTACAATTTTTCCCGCATGCCTAACCTCCGGGAATTGCGAATAGACTGCAACCGCCTGAGTTTCGACGACATTTTATTCTCGATTGATACACTGACCGCTATTACTAGCGCTAACGGAGGCTCCTTTGTCTACAGTCCCCAGCAGCTGGTCTACGAGTCCGAGCGTAGTGTTGATCAGCCGGATGTAGACATTACCATTGACCTGGGGGTAGACGACACTGTAAGCACCAATGTTTACACCTGGTATAAAAATGATGAATTATTTCAGGTCGTAAATGGTGTGAATACATTGCAGTTGGAAGAGGTTTGGAGCCCAACGGCGGGTCACTATCGCTGCGAGATCACCAACGAGCAGGCTCCGGAGCTGGTATTGATGGCTGACTACTATCTTACGGTAGATTACATCGAGAATTGCCCGCAGTTGATCTGCTCGGGTATGTACACGGTGGATATGAGCCAGGTGCCCGATCAGAGTAGCCTGACGTTTCGGCTACAGGACATGATATTTACCGAGAATGGTCCGTACACCGGTCCCTGTGCCTCTTCTCCGTTGGAGTTTTACTTGTCGATAGGCGGAGAGCGATTCTACAATAGCGACGGGAGCGATTCGATCGTCCTGGATTGTGATTACTTCACGGGGAGTTTTAAATATGCGGTAGAAGATACCGTCGCAAATTCCGGCAACAACTGCTGGGGATTTGTCCAGTTGCAAAATCTGGAGAGCTTCACCTGCCAGACTCCGGCCAGAGATTCCCTCTCGCTGGTAGACTTTTACAACAGCAGCGGTGGCCCGGACTGGACCAATTCCTGGGATCTTACTCAGCCGATGTCTTCCTGGTACGGCGTCGGACTGAACGAGGACGGACTGGTGGAATGTCTGGACCTGGACGGCGTCTGGGACTGCGCCTACAGCCCGGACGGCGGTGGAAATAATTTGGTGACGGGCCCCTGGAATTTCGAAATGGAGAACCTCAAATTTCTGAGTCTGGCCAATAATCGCCTGAGTCGGACCACCTGGTTCAAGGACAATTTCCCGGAATTACTGGAATTCTACTTTTCCAACAACCAGCTGAGTACCCTGGCCGACGACGAGGATTTTTACAACATGCCCAGGTTGAAACAGGTACGCCTGGACCGGAATCAACTCACCTTTGAAGACCTTTTACCCCAAACGAGTTTTATCATCGAAAAGCTGACCAGCGAGGGCGGCCAGTTCATCTACGGGCCGCAGGCCAGGCTGTACCGAGATACCGTCATTCTCGAAGATCCCGGTCAGGATCTGCTGATCGATCTGGATATTGACGCCGCTATTTCCAATAACGTTTACACCTGGTATAAAGATGGAACGATCATCGAGACCAATACCGGAAATGGCCAGTTCATAATCGACGATATTCAGTTCTCCGACGTCGGCATTTATCGTTGCGAAGTGACCAATCTTTTCGCGCCCGACCTGACGCTGGAAACCTACCCGATCGAATTGCAGGTGCGCGGCAATCCCTGGGACCAGTGCCGCCTCACGGATTCTCTGGCACTGGTGGCCCTGTACGATGCGGCCAACGGCCCGCAGTGGACGAACAGCTGGGACCTGAATACGCCCATCGTAAGCTGGTACGGTGTTGGGTTTAACGAGAATGGCTGTGTGGCCTCGCTCGCGCTGCCCGGCAATGGTCTCCGCGGCAGTTTGCCCGATCTGAATTTGCCCAACCTAAGTACCCTGGATCTTTCCGGCAACGAATTGCGTGGCGGCGGCATGTTCAGCAACCTGCCCTTACTGACTACGCTGGATCTGTCCGATAACCGCTTTACTTTCGAGTCGATCCTGCCGAATCTGGGCGTATCCAACTTTGATTATACCGTCCAGGCGGCCGTTTATCCGGACACCCTCCTAGAGGCGTACGAGCTGGGCAATATCACTTTTGATCTTATGATCGACGCGGCGGTGGCCAGTAACAACTACAAGTGGTACCGGGACGGGCAGTTGGTGCACGAAGCGGTTGGTGACAATAAACTCGTGCTAAATGAGCTGTACACTTTTGATTCCGGTACTTATACCTGCGAAATTACCAACCCCAACGCGCCGGGGCTCACTTTGACCACCGGTGAGATCGAACTGATCGTCTACGTACCCTGCCGGGCGGCGGATTCCCTGATGCTGGTAGATCTGTACCAATCTACCAATGGCCCCTCCTGGAAAACAAGCTGGGATCTGAATGCCCCGATAAACAGTTGGTACGGGGTGGAACTCAATGAGCAGGGCTGTGTCACCAGTATTCAGTTGCTGGGTAATAATCTCTCCGGTACGCTGCCGGACCTGAGTTTCTCCGCTCTGGAACGCCTGCATCTGTCGACTAATCAGATCGGGGGGACCATCCCGGATTTTTCGGACCTTCCGGCTTTGAAGCGACTGGAGTTGAGTCAAAACCGGCTCAGCGGCCCGATACCGGATTTTGATCTGCCTAACCTGACCGTCTTGTCTTTGAATGGGAATGAGCTTTCCGGCACCATCCCGGATTTTTCGGATATACCGATCATGTCCAATCTACATCTGGATGATAATGACCTGGAGGGAAGCATCCCTCATTTCAGCAATATGGCGGAGTTGAATCACCTGGGGCTGAGCCGCAATAATTTGAGCGGAACGATCCCGAATTTTTCCGCATTCCCGGATCTGTACACCATCAATTTTTCTCATAATGCCCTGGAAGGCTGTGTGCCGAATTTCGCCAACTTGCCCTCCCTGCAAACCATTGATCTGACCAACAACCAGCTGGAGTGCCTGGTACCTTCTTTCCCGGCGGCAATGGGACTGGTGGAGCTGAGCCTCAGTTACAATTACTTTTCGTTTGAAGATATTCTGCCCCATATCGGAGAACTGGAAGCCCGCATCGCTCAGAACGGTAGTCAAGGATACCATGTTTACAGTTACGATTCGCAGAAATCGCGCTACGATAACCCCAGCCAGACGGGGACGCTGGGACAGTCTTTGGTGATCGACCTGATGATTGACGAAAATGTAGCCGATAATCACCACCAGTGGTATAAAGACGGAGTCCCGTTCCAGGAAATAACCGGCATTAACGAACTGGTTTTCGAAAGCCTGCAATTCGCCGATGAAGGGGTTTATCATTGTGTGATCACCAATCCGGGGGCACCGGATCTGAGCCTGGAACTTTCGGGAACGCAGGTGCAGGTGGCGGAACCTACCTGCCGCACGCTGGACTCCCTCGCGCTGGTACAATTGTACGAAGCCACCAACGGGGCCGATTGGACCAACTCTTGGGATCTCAATCAACCCATCGATACCTGGTACGGAGTGGGCCTCAATGAGAATGGCTGCGTGACCTGTCTGGACCTGGACGGCTCGGTCAACTGCGAGGAACCACTGGATGGGAACACGGGAAATAATCTGACCGGCTCTATACCGGACCTGCAATTACCCAATTTGCGAGTGTTGAACCTCAGTTACAATAAGCTGTCGGGAGCGATTCCGGATTTTTCCGATCTGGCCAACCTGAGCATGCTGGCGCTTACGCGTAATCAGCTTAGCGGCAGTATTCCGGATTTTTCAAATTTACCCGAACTGGAAATTTTTGTAGCTAACCTAAATGGGCTCGAAGGTCCCCTGCCCGGTTTGACCGCTGTACCGAAGTTGCGAATGCTGATGCTGGCCTCCAATCAGCTCAGCGGTGCAATCCCTGCGATCAACGGCTTACCGGCACTGGCCTCCCTGGGGCTGGAGAAAAACGCTTTCATTGGCACCATACCTGATCTTTCATCCGCCCCTGACCTCTATCATCTGAACCTCGCAAACAACCAACTTGATGGAGTAATTCCTTCTTTTGCCGGACTTCCCAAACTGGCTAATATTATTTTGGCCAACAACGAGCTAAGCGGTTCGATTCCCGATCTGGGGCATTTGTCCCAGCTGAGCCAACTGGATTTGGCCAATAATCAGCTTAGTGGCTGTCTGCCGGATCTCTCCGCTAACCTTTACCTCAATCAGCTGACCGTACAGAACAATGAGCTGAGTTGTACAGAGGGTAGCCTCGCTGGGGCAACCGCCCTGAAAAATGTACGCCTGGAAGGAAATAAGTTCACCTTCGAGGATCTGCTGCCGCTGCGGGCACCGGCACCAACCACTTTCCAATACGCACCCCAGCAGGAATTCTTCAGCGATACCCTGATCCGGGGCGCTTACGAATCTTCTCTGACCATCGATCTGGGGATTGATCAGGAAGTGTCGGCCAATGTCTACGAGTGGTATCAGGACGGGGAGATCCGGGAGACCGTTACCGGCAACAATCAGTTGACCTTTCCGGTACTGAGTTTTGCGGATAATGGCGTATACCACAGTATCGTTACCAATGCGGCTTTACCGGACCTGCAACTGAAGAGTCGGACCATTACCCTGGCGGTAACGCCGCCGAACTGCCGGGCCAGTGACTCGCTGTCGCTGGTGCTGTTCTACCAGATAATGGGTGGCCCGGGCTGGGACAATACCTGGGATCTGCAGGCACCACTGGATAGCTGGTACGGTGTAAGTATGGATGAGCAACTGGGTTGTGTTACGGCCCTGAACCTCTCCGGCAATGGCGTAAAGGGACAGTTGAGCGGACTGCGGAACTGGGACCTCGCCCGCCTCACTCAGTTGGATCTTTCCGGCAACGAAATGACTGGCGCTATACCGGAGTTTACGGGCCTGAGCCGTCTGGAAGATTTGGACCTTTCCGGCAACCTGCTGCGCGGGAATCTGCCCGGTTTTAACGGCCAACCCGCTCTGATCCGGCTGAACCTGATGGCCAATGACCTGAGCGGACTCATTCCGGCTTACGAGCACCTGACGCAGTTGCAGGAATTACAGCTGGCGAATAATCGGTTTACCTTCGAGGATATTTTACCCAATGCAGATCAATTATCGGCGGATTCCTACGTGCCCCAGCAACCGCTACCGCATCGCGCCTATTACAAACTGGTGGAGCACCAGTCGCTGACCTTCGATCTGGTAGAAGACGATGAGGTGCAGAACAACCGGTACCAGTGGTATAAGGATAGCGTGGCCTGGCGGCAGCTACAGGGTGTGAATGAACTTTACTTTGATAGCCTGAAGATCTCGGATACCGGAAAGTACTACTGCCACGTCACGAACCCGGCGGTGCCGGACCTGGTGCTAACCACCGGTCTGATCACCCTGATCGTCGAGGAAAATCTGATGCTGGAGATCGAGAACGGAGAAGTGGCCGTGGACCCAGATGCCGTACCGATGGAACACGAGGAAGGCAATTCGGGGCTGGAAGAAAACGGTAGGATCAGCGTGGAGCCGACCCCGGGTCAGTGGTCAACTGCGACGGGTAATATCCAGCCACTGCAATTAAAACTGTTCCCCAACCCGGCGAACTATCGGGCCCGCCTGCTGTATTCCTTGCCGGAAGCAACAACGGTGAGTTTGCAACTAGTTGATGCCAACGGCCGGATGGTGCAAATGCTGCAGCCGGCGCAGTGGCAGTCGGCCGGCGTGTACCAGCTTTCTCTGGAACTGGATCAGCTGCCGGCCGGGGTTTACGTAGTTCACTTGATAACCGATACCGGCAAAAGCTACGAACGTCTGGTGATTACCCGCTAATTTCCGGATGATCGATATGGATGACTTGACCGGTGATCGCCCTGAGTGGAGATCACCGGTCATTTTATGAGGAATATATTCGGTTTTATAGAAAGTGCTCTAACTTAGCCCGGATTATTCCCCCCAAAGATGTGGTATTGCCGCTTATCAGTCAGGCAGTAAACCTTAGCCCCAAAAGTATGTTGTATAGTCAAATTTCAAAGCAAAAATCTCAATATGGCATTGACCGAATCCAATATGATGGAGCTGGGCACTCAGGCCCCCGATTTTACGCTGCCGGACACCGTAAGCGGTAAAGACCTGAATCTGCAGGAGATGAAGGGTGAAAAGGCTACCGTGATCATGTTTCTATGTAATCACTGTCCGTACGTGATCCACGTAAATCCGGAGATCGTTCGCATCGCAAATGAATATTCCCAAAAGGGCGTAGGATTTATAGGGATCAGTTCCAATGATGTGGAGCACTACCCGCAGGATGGACCGGATAAAATGAAGACGCACGCTGCCAAGGTGGGCTACGAATTCCCGTACCTGTACGATGAAAGTCAGGAGGTAGCCAGGGCCTACGATGCCGCCTGTACGCCGGATTTTTATATTTTCAACGGCGATATGGAACTGGTATATCGCGGCCGTATCGACGAGTCGCGGCCGCCGCGTCCTACCCGTCCGCCGGTAGGGGAGCTCAGCGGTAAGGACATGCGCGCAGCGCTGGATGCGGTGCTCGCCGGAGAGCCGGTTACCGATATACAGTATCCGAGCGCGGGTTGCAATATCAAATGGAAGGAAAACTAAAATGGCAGCTGGTTCCGGCCTGATGATCAGGAAGAACTTTAAGAACCCTTACCGGCAACAATCGGCCGGGGATATTTTGCTGCTGACTACTCTAAATTGAAGTTTCTATTAAACGGAAATGAAAATACGCATTGCCATCATAGCGCTCTTCCTGCTCCTGGCCGGAGTAAGCGCATATTTTGTTTTTCAGTTAAAGTTCGCCTTCGACTTCGAACAGTTCTTCCCCACCGGAGATCCGGATCTGGAGGTCTTTCGTGAATTTACCAAGGAGTTTGAGACGGATGATAATTTTATGCTGGTGGCACTACACCGGGACAGCGGTGCTTTCGAGCAGGAGTTTCTGCGGAAGGTGCACGACCTTACCCTGGAATGCCGGAAGCTGCCCCACGTGGAAGAGACCCAGTCGCTGACTAAATTCGGCTATCCGGTCAAAACGCCTTTCGGCTTTACTACGATTCCCGCCATCCATATCGACCAGCCCGAATACTACGCTCGGGACAGTGCACGCCTGGTGAACGACGAACGATTTGTGTACAATCTCATCTCGCCGGACGGGAATACCCTGGTGATCTATCTGAAGATGATCAATAGTATCAAATTGTCGCAGGCGCAGGAATTTATGACGGCGCTCGATTCACTGGTGGGTCAGTACGATTTTCCGGAATACCATTATCTGGGGCGTCCTTATTTTCAGCAGGAACTGGTGTCGATGCAGAAACGGGAGATCACCGTCTCTACGATCATTTCCGGTATATTGGTAACGATCATTCTGTTCATCATCTTCCGCCGGTTCTGGGGTGTCATGCTGGCCCTGTTTTCTATCGGACTGGGCATGTTGTTGTTTTTGGGTTTGTTGGGGGCCACCGGACGGGAGCTCAACGCCATGTCGGCCCTCTATCCGGTATTGATGGTCATTGTGGGGACTTCCGATGTGATCCATGTGATGTCGAAGTACATCGACGAACTGAAAAAAGGACTGAGCAAAAGCGAGGCGATCAAGATCACCGTTCGGGAAATCGGCCTGGCTACCTTACTCACTTCACTGACTACGGCCATCGGTTTTTGCACGCTACTGACCAGCCGCGTGGAACCGATCCGCGATTTCGGCCTCAACGCGGCGGCGGGCGTAATGGTCGCCTACGTCACGGTTATCCTCTTTACCACTTCAACCCTGGCCTTCTTTCGCGTCGATCAGATCGTGAAAATTACCAAGGGCCGGCAATTCTGGGATCATTTACTGGCGGGTGCGTATCAATTTACCGTTGAGAAGCGGCGCCAGATCACCTGGGGTACGATAGCGGTAGTGTTGATTTCCGCCTACGGTATCAGCCGGATCAATACGAATTACAACATTATCAATAATATGCCGACGGGGGCTCGGCTTACCGAGGACTTTATATTTTTTGAGGAACACCTGACGGGATTCCGACCGATGGAATTTGCGATCTACGCACAACCTCCCTACAAGGCAACCGATTATGAGGTTATTCAGGAGATTGATAAGATCGA
Organism: Flavilitoribacter nigricans DSM 23189 = NBRC 102662; assembly: GCF_002646595.1. GTDB lineage: Bacteria > Bacteroidota > Bacteroidia > Chitinophagales > Saprospiraceae > Flavilitoribacter > Flavilitoribacter nigricans. Next base: position 100,123 of record NZ_PDUD01000028.1, on the reverse strand, counting down.
AAATTATTTGCACCAGTACGACGGGGTACGGGCGATTTCATCAGTGACCGCGGTGTACAAGAGCATTAATCAAATGAATGCCAACAACCGGCCGGAAGCCTACAAGCTGCCGGAAAACGAGCAGCAGTTCAACCGGTATAAACGCCTGGCGGAGCAAATCCCCAAACTGAATGTAAGCGTTATGGTAAGCAAGGACCGGGAGAAGGCACGGATCACCTCCCGCATCCTGGATATGGGCTCGGACACGATCAAGCAGATGGGGCAGCGGATCGATCGCTGGATCGACAACAATACCGATCAGTCCATTATCAAGGCGGACCGTACCGGCACCGGCCTGCTCCTCGATAAAAATGCGGAGTACATCCGCCGGAATCTACTGCAGGGACTGGGCGTGGCCATTCTGATCATTAGTGTGCTTATGGGACTGTTGTTCGGCAACTGGCGAATGGTGATCATTTCCCTGGTGCCTAACCTGTTTCCTCTGATACTGGCCGGAGCGCTGCTGGGATACCTGGGCATCGAACTGGAAGCGGATATTTCCATCGTCTTTGCCGTGATCTTTGGCATTGCCGTTGATGATACCATCCATTTTCTCAGTAAGTACAAACTGGCCAGAGTGAAAGGAATGAACCGGGAGTCAGCGATCCTGATCACGTTCCGGGAAACCGGTAAGGCGATCATCCTAACCTCGATCATCCTGTTCTTTGGATTCATGGTGCTGTTGTTCTCCATTCATCCACCCAGTGTCACCATTGGTCTGCTGATCAGTCTGACCCTGATCAGTGCCCTGGTCAGTGATCTATTACTGATCCCGCTGTTGATCAGATGGCTTTATTAACAATTGATTGTGAACGGATAAGCGGAATATTTCCGCACCGAATACTTAAAGTTTAGTTAAAAAAACGCCGGAAACGGCCGTTTAGATCATTTTTGCCGGATCTCACTGCTTCGCAATAGCAGCTTGCTGGAAAAACTGATACTTTTGAAGTATTAGACTAAACTATCAATCATTATTTCCATGAAAAAAGTCCTTTTTTTACCCTTACCGAAAATTGCATCCCTATTTATACTCGCAGTGCTGATGTGGCAGTGTAGCAGCAATGCGCCGGCTGAAGATGCCGCAACCACCGCGGCTGCTCCGACGGAAACCACCGCCACTCCACAACCGGCGGTCAAAGCAAGTCCGGCCCAGGCGGCTCCGGTCAGTCAGTCCAAAACGATGGGCGAAAACTCGGATGAGATCCAGTGGATGAGCTGGGATGAAGCGGTAGCGTCCATTGAAGACGATCCTAAAATGATGTTTATCGACGTGTATACCGACTGGTGCGGCTGGTGTAAAGTGATGGATAAGCAGACCTTTACGGATCCGGAAGTGATCAATTACATCAACGATAATTACTACGCGGTAAAATTCAATGCGGAAACGGAAGATCCCGTTACCTTCCGCGGACAGGAGTTCAAGGTTGTTGAAGGTGGCCGCAGAGGGATTCATACCCTGGCGTATGCGTTATTGGAAGGCCAGTTGAGCTATCCTTCTTACGTGTACCTGAACAGCAATTTCCAACGGGTGAATGTGTCTAAAGGGTTCAAACAGGCTGAACCGTTTCTGGCGGAGATGAAGGCCATTACCGAGGCTTCACTCCAGTAAACATTGCCGGAAAAGATCCGGTAGGATCCCACACAGCGGAAGCACGAATATTCGTTCCGTTGTGTGGGATTTTTATTTTAAAACAGTTGCTCAGGATTGCCTGATCCTGATCGCGACGCTGATCCACTCCTCTTCAAAAATAACCGGATAGGTGCCGGGTATCAATTCGGCTTTACCCGTTCCCAATTGATCCGTCAGCCAATCGGATAGCTCCAGGGCATCCTTGATCCGAAATCTCGAGTAGGCAAATTGCCTGCCGATCATTTTCTTACAGATCTTTTTTCTGGAAAAGCTAAAGATCAGCCGGTCCGGCTGGGAGAAATGAAGCGTGGTCTCGACCCGTTGGCAGCAGGACAAATGCCGGCTGACTACCGTCGACTGGTAGGGATTGACCTGACAAATGCCAATACCGACACAGCGGTTGGTGGGAGACCCGAAGACAACATCTGCTTTGAGGCCTTTTCCCACCTCTTTCAATAGAGCATGGGAAGACTTTTGTAGTGTTTTCATAGTACAAAAAGTTAGGTTCATTAAGTGTTTAGATGAATGGGTGAAACGTTCGAGCCTATACTGTGGTAGGACTTCGAATCAGAGGACAGACAAAAAGGTGTGGTGTTTAGTATAGGATACAGGCAGCTAACAGGCCTGTACAAGCTAGTTGAACCTAATTAACGTGTGAATGCATACAATAACAATAAAGGAGAAGCGAATTGTAAGTGACTATGCTTTGGGAGGGAAATTTTTATAGCTATCCAAATGTCATCCTTTTTATTTAAAATTCCAAATTTTTAACGAAGCTCCCGGCATAAAAAAAGCCCGGGGTGAAGGCCCCGGGCGATAATCTCCTATAATCAGTCATGAAATATCTTATCTGTTCATCAGTATCATTTTTTTCGTTTCGGAAAACTGACCCGACTCCAGGCGATAGTAATAAATACCCTGTGCGGGCAGGTCATCGCCGTAAAGTTCTACCTGGTTGAAACCGCTTTGTCCCGTCATGCTTCTTTCCAGTACCATCCGCCCGTTGGCGTCGAATACCTTGAAGCTGGTGGGGGCAGATTCCGGCAGATAGAAGTCAATCGTCGTATAATCGTAGAACGGGTTGGGGCGGTTCTGAGACAGTTCGTAATTGGTGCCCTCCGGTAGCTCGCCTACAAACTGCAGGTCCACATTCATGAGTTCGTAGTCGTTGGAGTAAGCCTCCGCTTCCAGTATTTCGGAGCTGATCCGTACCAGATCGCTGATGTAACCGCCGTGTTTGGCTTTTACCCGTAATCCGAACAGTACTTCAGATCCTACTTCTTCGGGCAGTACCCATTCTTCTTCGGTCGCATCCCAGCTCACCAGGATCATCCCTTTTTCGAGATAGGTCAGACCGGTGTGATCGTCCCGAACCAGTCCGTGGCGCAGGCCGGAGAGTTCCAGTTCATCCGTATCGATCTCGAGCGTGAACTGGAAGCCGGCGATCGGCTCGGTAGCGGTATTCTTGAAGTCGATATTGTACCATTCCCCCGGTTCGAGATACTGCTCGTTGGCGTACAGGAAGCAATCGGCTTTGCTGCTTCTGGCTTCGATGGCGTCCGCCGGATTGGCACTGCCGTTGACGTCTCCCAGCTTGATAGCGATCAGGTTCTGATCGGTCCGGTGTCCCTGAAGGTTCTTCACTACTACCGTTTCGGGAATAGGTTCGCTCCAGGGGTTGGTCGGTTGCGGGAATTCGTACCAGGCATCCACAAAGGTCCAGCTCTTTTCGCCGGGTAATTTGGTCTCGATATTCAGGATCAGTTTGCGCAACAACAAGATATCGATCGTGGAAATATTTCCGGAACCGTTCACATCCGCGGCGATCATCCGGTAGGGAGAACCCAGTGGCTGCAGGCCCAGGATGTGCTTGGAGATCAGAATGATATCCAGGGTGCTTACCCCGTTCAGGTAACTGTCGGGGAGTTCGGCCATCACCTGGTAATCCAGACTCGGTTCGAGTTCACCCATCTGGTAACTACCGTCGTTCTTGGTTTTCATCATCGGTGGCATATAATCCGCCGGACGTAGGCTTACACCCATAACCGGTTGTTCAGATTCGGTCATTACCATACCGGAGATCATGCCCATGGCCACGCCGCCGTTGTTGCAATCTTCATCTTCGTCCTGTACCTGAATAAAGGTCTCACAGATACTGAAGTTATTGCCGCCCGTACTGCCGTCGGGCTGCGGAGCAACCGGATTGTCGGCCTGGTCCCAGGCGTAGATCCGTACGGGAACCGTACCGGGTTCGAGGTCGTCACAGGTCAGAATGATGGATTGATTGCTCTGATCCGGCGTCAATCCTCCTTCGATATCGGCTATCCGGAAGATGGAATAAGTAACTTCTCCGGAACAGTCATCATCATTTCCACCGATCAGCATATCCGACACGTTCACCACCCAGGCGGCAGCATCGGCATCCCCGTCACCATCGGCATCGCTGCCGGGAGGAAGTGGGTTCAGGTCGATGGACAGTCCGTTCAGGCAGTTCGGTTCGATCACCGCACAGTCCTGAACTTCGAATACTACTTTAGTTACGTTCTGGTTCTGGCATCCGTCGTTCAGTTGCACGATGAATGCGTGCTGGCCGATGGGGAAGTCTCCCTCGATCTGATAGTTGGGATAAGTTCCGCTCAGGGCGTCGGCCGTTATATCCGTAGTGAGCAATCCGTCATTGTTCTCGTCGAAAATGACCACAATGTTCATACCGTCCGCCGAGCAGGCCTCGTCAACGCTGAAGTCAACCGTAACGGCGCCTTCGCAGCTTTGCTGGTTGGTAGCACAAAATGCATCCATCGGATCGATAGCCATGATCGGTTCGGTATCATCCACGATGTAGATGATCTGAGTGTACATCCAGTAGCCCATGGAGTTGACGGAGCGCCAGTATCCTTCCGGGTTCGTGGTGCCGTCGCAGGCGGGCAGTTTGGTGCCCGCTGCCGGGAATTCGTTGGTCGGATCCTCATCGGAGTCGATAAAGGCTCCTTCGTCGGTCATGACGAGCCAGACATCCGATTCGCCACCGCCATTGATACAATCCTGGTTGCGTTCGATCACCACCGGATCGCCGACGCCGTCATTTTCACAGGCATTGATCACCAGATAGGTCCGGTGGATCGCGTAGCAGGCGTTTTCGTCCGTTTCGAAGATCTTATCGTCTACCGTTACGGCGATCTGGTTGCAGCCTTCACCCGTCAGCTCGATCGTATCCGGGATGGGAATTCCACATTCGGAAATGACGTCTTTCGGGAACTTGATGGCGTAGTTCAAAGACTGACGCACGGTAATGATCTGCTGGCAGATCCCCGTTTCGTTGCCCTGCGCATCGACGCCGCCAAAACGGCGGGTAATGGTTCCGGTGCCACAGTTATCCAGGTCGACGATCGGCGTCAGTTCCTGAATGCTGGCTCCTCCGCAGTTGTCTTCCACCTCCACGTTACCGAATAGAATGTCCATTTGGGTGGAATTGGCGGAATCAAAATCCTCGGGCAGGTCGGCACATTTTACCGTTACCGGATCGGGCGCTTCGCAGCTCGGGTTGATCTTATCTTCGATCTGGATCTCGGTCATACAGCTGTTTTCGTTACCGGACGTGTCCGTGATCCGTAACTGGACCATCATGGGATCGCCGACTTCGCAGCAGTAGAATTCCACGAATTCACCCCATTCCGTGAAGTAAGAGGGAATGAATTCACAATTCTCCGGGTCAAAGTTCAACTGCCGGCGAACCTCGATCTTCTCGATACCGCAGTTGTCCCGGCTACCTTCGTCGATGTCTACGGCGTATACGCTACCGACTCCGCCACCGCCGAGCGAAACGATGAGGTTGTCATCACAGACCGCGACCGGTTGTACGGTATCCACCACACAGATCGGGCATTCGACCTCGGTTTCATTACCGCAGGCATCCCGTACCGTATAACGGATCCAGTAGCATCCTACCGGGATGCCGCTTACGATGCGGCTATCGGCATTGGCCGGAATAGTAGCTATTATTTCGGTTTGGATCTGATTCTGGGGGCCGGTCGGACCGACCACCACCACCTCGGTATACTTGACGATCTCCGAGATCACACTCGTAGTAGAGCAATCATCGCTGACTTCCGGCATCGGCACTTCGAAAGAGGCCGTACAGGAGCCGGAACTGGTATTGAACAGCAGCGTATCCGGCTGACTGTCATTATTGTTATCCGGAGCAATACAACTTACTTCCGGTGCGGTGCGATCCAGCACGCGGATGATCTGATCGTAAGTTTGGGTATTGTTCATTTCACATTCGTCGTAGAAGAACCATCTGCGGAAGAACTGATAACTTCCGGCGCAGAGGTTGATCCTCGGCTGATCGGTGTAGGTCGCGATCAGGTTACAGTATTTTGGATCCAGCTCCGTAGTGCCGAAAGTAGAAAGGATCATAGGCCTTCCGGTCACCTGTGGGTGAGGATTATCTTTATCGGTGGTCGGGAACTCATCGCCGCAATCCAGAAATACGTTCTTGGGCGGGCGGATGATGTCCGACAATTCGAGTTGTTGCATTTCAATTTCCTGCACGCACTGCACGAAGTTATCCGCACCATCGGTAATGGTGAACGTCCGCGTAATAATGGTCTCATCACATTCGGACAGGCCGGCAAAGGAATCGGAAAAGGTCAGCGTCGGATCATCCGGGCAGGTATCATCCACTATCGGCCGACCGGTGATATTGAGGCTGTTCGGATTGTTCAGCACGCGCTGGTAATCATTACAGTACAGGTCCAGTACAACCGGCGCCAGAGTAACGGGCAGGTCCTGTATTTTACCTTCGTCTTCACTGTAAACGGCCCAGATGAAATCGCCGACCTGGGTGCCGTTGGCAGAGGTGGTCAGCAGGGTATACTGCTTACCGGCCTGCAGTTTGGCAACGAGCCGGATGCTTTCGTCGCTTCCGGTGAAATATCCGGTACCGGCGGCCAGGCGTTTCGGTTGAGCGATATAATTCGAACAGGGACCGTTGAGCATATTGAAACCGCCTTCGTAAAGGAGCGCCGCTCCAAAACCAAAATCAGTATCCAGCTCGAATACAAAAGTATCGGCGGTGTCTACTTCAAAGGTATAGAGATCGTAGAAATGACTCTGTCCCAATACATCTATATGATCGGCAAAACAGGCGAAATTGGTCGGAAAGAAGGTCGCATCATCCATGGCCAGGGATCCGCTACGGATCTGTACTTCCCGGTTCATGGTACCGAGATCGGTATCGGGGGCACAACTTTCCAGTACCGGTGGCGCATTGTCCAACAGCAGGACATTACCGCGACCTGAATAACCGCCCGCGACGGTGGTGATCTCCACACGCAGGATCTGCCCCATATAATCGCCACTGACCTTGTTTCCCAGAGGTACTCCGCTGGGATCGTAAATAGTCACGATATAATCATCCATACAGGGATAAGTTCCCTCCATGATCTGGTCCGGAAGCAAGGTGATCATACAGTCCGCCCCCAGGGAAGCATTGACCTGGTTATTTACAACGATACTGGGCACCGGATTGACGAATACCTGCCGGGTGATCGACTGGATACATCCCGGGTCGGTAAAATCGTTGGGTGTGCCTTCACCGGCATCAAACGTATACGTGATGGTGTGGTTGCCGGCCCCCAGGATCTGCGGGCTGAAGATCGTAGCCGGAGATCCGTCAATCAGGAATGACCCGGTACCGGTAGCTCCGTTGGCGCTACCTTCCAGGGTGACCGGAGCACTGCTGAGGCAGATCTCATCCGGGAAATTGACGATGCTGATGTTCGGATAATAGCAGGTATTGGAAATGGTCCGGTCAACGCTACCGTTCGATACGGTAATGGAGAAACCCAGACCGTCCACGTGCAAACCGGACAGCTGGTAAGTGCCCGGGCTCTCTTCCAACTCAGTGAAAGCGGTACCCATAGGTACCAGTACCGGGTTGTTCGGAGGTACCGGACCGTCAATGAGGTAAAAGCCGGTATTGGCAGTGATCAGCCACTCCTCATCTTCCAGGCTTTCGATGGTAATGGTCTCGCTGAACTGGCCGTCCGCAAGCGTAGTTGCATTGTTCAGGCAATTGCAGGCCGGCGGATCATCCGCCGTTTCGCCGAGGTAAATGATCGGCAATTCGTCCTGTGCCTGGGCCAACCCGGCGGAAACCAGGAAGACGGCGAGTAATAAGATCTTAGCTAGTAGTTTTTGTTGCGGTGCTTGTCGCCGGGGGCTATCCGGGTTAAAAGCAGGCTGATTGTCTATCGGCTTGGTGAATGGCCATGATGACGATCCGTGCCGAATCATCGTAAAGTGTTTCATGATCAATAATTTTTGGACATGACTGATACTTATGTGGTTTGGGGCATAACTTTCCCGGCCTTCCCCCTGTCCCTGACAGGAGAAATGGCGTGAAGCTATTGCCTTGCAAAGGCACCACGTTTATGGTTTTTATTTCATATATGGATATTGCAATTATGGGGCCAATTTTTGGCAGCTACCAAAAAATTATTTGTAATTAATTGATTTTCAGATTTATAAAATTTTATTTTTTTCTCTCTGTTACATTTTATGACTTTTGGAGGGTAGGGGGATCGGAGCTGCCGTTCCGTACTGTATCCGAAATATTGTTGTTATCAGCTATATGATGCTGAAAAGGCTGAAGGACCGGTATGGAAGTGAACTGAGAGCAGGACGGATTGTTATGCATAACAAAAGCACATTGTGAAAACCAGACTATACCTATTTTTAGCCGTCGGACTGCTGGCGGCTGCCTGTGGAAACATTAATCCACCGATCCCACCCTTATTCGAATCGGACCTTCCGATCGATTCTCTGCAATTGCCGCCGGGTTTCAAACTGCAGGTATTTGCCGAAGAAGTGAAGAATGCCCGTTCGCTGGAACTATCGCCCAACGGTACCCTCTTTGTCGGTACCCGCGGCGAAGGTAAACTGTACGCGCTGCGCGATGAGAACGGAGATTTTCGTGCGGACACCGTCTATACCCTCGCCGAAGATCTGACGATGCCCAATGGGGTAGCCTTTCGTAACGGTAGTTTGTACGTTGCCGAACGCAGCCGTATCCTACGCTACGACGATATTGAAGCCCATCTGGATAATCCGCCGGAACCGGTGGTGATCTACGATCAGTACCCCGATGAGAAACAACACGGCTGGAAATACATCGCCTTTGGTCCCGACGGTAAACTCTACGTTCCGGTAGGGGCTCCCTGTAACGTCTGTGAATCTGAGGAGGAGATCTTCGCTTCCCTCACCCGCATGGATCCGGACGGTTCCAATTTTGAGATCGTGCAGCACGGCATCCGGAATACCGTTGGTTTTACCTGGCACCCGGAAACCGGTGAGCTCTGGTTTACGGATAACGGCCGGGATCGTATGGGCGACGACGTTCCCTACTGTGAACTGAACCGGGCCCCCGAAAACGGCATGCATTTCGGTTTTCCTTATTGCCACCAGGGAGATGTACCCGATCCGGAATTCGGCGCAAAGCGGGATTGCAGTGAGTTTACGCCGCCGGCCTATAAACTGGGTCCGCACGTAGCTCCGCTGGGACTGGAATTTTATACCGCTGATCAATTTCCCGCAGAGTACCGGGGCAACATCATCATTGCGGAACACGGCAGCTGGAATCGCAGTAAAAAAAGTGGTTACCGACTGATGATGGCGACCCTGAACGGCAATGAGGTCGTTAGTTACGAGCCTTTTATCGAAGGTTGGCTGAACCAGGAATCGGACGACGTCTGGGGCCGTCCGGTGGATGTAGAACTGATGCCCGATGGATCCTTGTTGATCTCCGATGACTTTGCGGATGCCATTTACCGGGTGACTTACGATAATTCAGCCATGTAAAAGCATGCCTGGAGGCAATGCCATCGCAATTTTGGGGTTTTTAAAAATTGCAGGCAATAATGGAAGGTAGAAGAGAGTGGAAAACAGCGCAGCCGGTCGCCAAACTGATGGTCCAAGGTGATAGGCTCGCCGTTCCCACGGGCCAAAAGCGGAGACTATCCGTTAGGCCTGCTCCATATTTTCAATCCAATTCGCAATTTTTGAATTATTCACAACCTGATTTGATAACTTCGCTCCAAATCAAAATTTAAAGAACACATTATGGCAGGTACTAAAATAACGGTGAACACCAACGGCTCTCTACGCGTGGAAGGTGATTTCGAAATCGTGGACAAAGACGGTAACCAATACGATCTGGGCGGCCGGACGCTGGTTTCGATCTGCCGCTGCGGCCGATCCAACAACAAACCCTTCTGCGATGGCTCGCACCGTGGCCACTTTGAGCACGAAGCGGTAGCATTTGACCTGCCTCCGAAGAAGTAGATACCCTAAAATTCTCGGCAGATTACGAAAAGGTTCATTAACACCTAATGAACCTGACAGCAATACAGATACAGGTACAAAACGTACAGGCAACCTGCTATTTGGAATTTTTGAATGACGTACAGGTTAGGATTGGATTGCGCTGGGTACGGTGGCCCCTTGCCGGGACTACGTGATATCCCGCAAATTTTGCAGCTCACAGAAGATTTTTTACCGATCATCGAAAAAGCATTCGATTCGGGAATAATTACGTGAACTTGCGGACTTTGGAAAAAGGCCGGGTAAATGCCAACCATCATCCAAATTTCCGCCTCTTTCCAACAACCTAGTCATATAATAATTGTTCCTCATAGCGTCCCAATAGACCAATTGCCATGCTGAAGACCTATACTTTATTGCTTTCACTTCTGCTTTTATGCGCTTTATCTCTGACCGCCCAGGAGAAGTATACCGTGAGCGGATCCGTTCGCGACGCCGAATCCGGCGAAACGCTGATCGGAGCCACGGTGGCCGTGCCGGCGGCAGATATAGGCACCATCACCAATGAATACGGCTTTTATTCCTTTACGCTGGAAGGGGGAGATTCCCTGCAGATCACCTATAGTTATGTAGGATTTCAGACCCAGGTCCGTAAAATTCTGCTCGATCGGGATATCACCCTCGATGTAGAACTGGGGAGTGGGGTCCAGTTGGATGAAGTGGTGGTGAAAGCGAACTCCTTCGAAGAGCAACTCAATTCTACGGAAATGAGTGTAGAGGTGATCACGACCAAGGAGGCCCGGCTGATCCCCGTTCTGCTCGGAGAAAGCGATATTCTGAAAACGATACAACTTAAACCGGGTATCCCATCCGGATCGGAGGGCACAACCGGGCTTTTCGTACGGGGTGGCGGCTCGGATCAGAACCTGATCGTGCTCGACGAAGCAGTCGTATACAATGCCAATCACCTGTTTGGCTTTTTCAGCACCTTCAATACCGATGCGGTCAAAGACCTCAAGATCTACAAAGGCGGCTTTCCCGCACAGTACGGCGGCCGGCTTTCATCGGTGATCGATGTAAAGCTGAAGGAGGGTAACAACAAGAAACTGGCCGGCTCCGGAGGGATCGGTCTGATCGCGTCCCGGCTTACGCTGGAGGGACCGATCGAAAAAGAAAAATCATCCTTCATTGTTTCCGGACGCCGCACCTACGTAGACCTGCTGACCCGCGGGATCAACCAGTCCAATGCGGATAACGAAGATTACGATCCCATTCCCAACTACTATTTCTACGATCTGAATACCAAGATCAATTTCCAGTTTGGAGAAAAAGACCGCCTGTTCCTTAGCGGCTACTTTGGGCGGGATGTTTTCGGTTTCGACGGTGATTTCTTCGATTTTGATTTTGACTGGGGCAATGCCACGGGTACCGCCCGCTGGAATCACGTTTTTAACCCCAAATTATTTGCCAATACGACCTTTACCTATTCCGACTATCAGTACAATATAAAGAACCGCCTGACGGGTTTCAATTTTGAGGTGGGCTCCGACATCCGGGACGCCAATTTTAAATCCGATTTTTATCTCGCACTCAACAACGCCCATACTTTCCGTTTCGGCGCCAGTGTGACGAGACACCAGTTTTCGGTAGGCCGCCTGCAGGCCGGCACGGACGACGGTTTGATCAATTTCTCCGCCGGACAGGAATTTGCGGCTCTGGAAGGCGGCGCGTATTTTTCCGATGACTGGTCGGTAAATGATCGGCTGAAAATTAATTACGGGCTTCGTTTCAGTGCCTTTAATAATGAGGGGCAGACCTACGCCGGCCTCGAACCTCGCTTCGCTTCCCGCTATATTCTTAATGAACGCCTTTCCCTCAAAGCCAGCTACGCGCGCATGTACCAGTACCTCCACCTGGTAGCGAGCTCGGGCATCACCCTGCCGACGGATATCTGGTATCCGTCCACCCAAAGGGTCCGGCCGCAGCGTTCGGATCAGGTGGCTGCCGGGTTTTCCTATCTGTTGGGGACTCGTTATTTCCTGACTGTGGAGGGATATTACAAAGACCAGCAAAACGTGCTGGAATTCGTGGACGGCGCTCAGTTGTTTGCCAATGATGATCTGGAACAGGAATTTGCTATCGGAAAAGGGCGAGGTTACGGTGTGGAACTGAGCATCGAAAAGAAGGAGGGCAAACTGACCGGCTGGATCGGCTATACGCTGGCTTTTGTGGAAAGAGGAGAATTCAATCTGTTGGATGACAGCAAGCGCTTCGCCCAGCAGGGGTACTTCTCCCCGGTTTTCGATCGCCGGCACGACCTGTCGGTCGTGGCGATGTATGAACTGAGCCGCAGGTTCAGCTTTACGGCAACATTTGTCTACGGTTCGGGTGATCTTCGCTGGCTGCCAACGGGCCGCTTCTCTTTCGGCGATGTGCAGGGCAGTGATTTTGAACCCGTGGTGCCGGACTACGAGGAGCGGAATAACTATCGCCTGCCGCCGTACCATCGGCTGGACCTGGGAGCTGTCTGGCGCTTCTTCCCGCGTTGGGGAGAAAGTGATCTGACCCTAAGTGTGATCAATGCCTACGACCGGCGGAATACCTTCTTTATTTATCTGGAACCGGAATTTGCTGAAATAAGCGATGGCGGCACTGCCGTTTCTTTCCCGGAACGGATTGCGGCAAAGCAGGTCTCGTTGTTCCCGATCTTACCTTCTATCACCTGGAATTTTAAATTTTAATACGAACATGAAGTGGCTTTCAATATCCATCACTACTTTATTACTGGGGGCTCTTTGCTGGTCCTGCAACCTGGAAAAGGAGATCGAGATCGATCTCCCGGACTATGATTCCAAAACAGTGGTAGAATGTTATCTGGAACCCGGCCGACCGTTTCAGCTGCTGCTGACCCGTTCGACCTCCTACTTTTCTCCTTTTGATACGGCCACGTCGGACCTGCTGCAGAATCTGCTGGTCAACGGAGCGAAGGTCAGCATCAACCACGCCGGCGTGCGCTACGACCTGAATAACCAGCTGGTCATTGATCAGCAAGCGCAGAAACTCTACAACTACTACAACGAAAACCTGGTGCCCCAGGATTACACCGAAGACTTCGAACTGGCAATCGAGTTACAGGACGGTTCCACCATCACGGGTACAACCCGTCTGCTGCCCGTAGTACCGATCGACAGTGTGGTCGTGGAGTTTGAGGAAAACGATACGCTGGCTCGTGTACTCACCTATTTCACCGATATACCGGATCAGACCAATTACTACCGGCGCATGCTCCACCACAACAGCCTCGACAGCCTGGCGATGCAGGATTTTACGCTTGATGATCGGGTCGTGGAAGATGTGATCGTTTTCGGTACCGGCTACGAATTTGCGGTAGGGGATACGGTGTTCAATACCTTATTCCATATCGACCGGACCTATTTCGATTTTCTGGAAAGTGTGGATAATGCGGTGCTGTCCAACGGGAATCCATTCGGTCAGCCCAGTCCGATCAATTCGAAGCTGGAAGGTACGGCCCGTTCCGTGGGCATCTTTACCGGATTGAGTTATACCCGGGAGATCACGGTACTGGAATAAAAGCAGGGGCTGATCACTGACCCTGTTGTAATCTGTTTTCGTTCTCCCCGCCGCGAATTAGATCCGTTGACGATCATTGCTCTAACCGACAACTCGTGCGAATCAGGCGTTGTATTTAGAGGAATTCCCTTAAGGTGCAAATGCCCATTTACCGGCTTAGCGTACCGTAGATGTGCAATATGTTTTTACATGGCATACCTCCGGCACGCCAAACCTACCCAATTATTGAACGGGCTACCGATATCTCGTCCCTCCGGGATTTTTAGCCCTTGATTGTTAACCATCGCCTATAGCATTGACATTATTGACATTATCCAGTCTATGCTAAGACCATTTCCCGGAACGGCTATCAACGCCATTTGCACGATTATCGATCCTATACAATCGCACCAAATGCTTTACCGGAGCTGCGAATACCTTCGGTCGGGCTTGCGGTAAGCGCTTCAACAGCGTGGGAAGGTTTATCCGGCTTACCACATGGACCAAAAAAGAAAAGCCGTTCAGCGTAGGCTGAACGGCTCGTTCTTTATTAGTATCAGTAAATCCGGTTTGCCGAAAGCAAACCTTAACTTTTCTAGTTCTGCTTGATGATGTTACCCAGATCCGGATTAGGCAGGATAACAGCGCGACGGTTAGTTGCCCGTCCTTCAGAAGTTCCGTTGTCAGCAGCAGGCATGCTGTCACCGCGGCTAGCCAGAGCGATCTGGGCAGCAGCAACACCACCGCGGATCAGGCGGTTAGCTACAGCTTTTGCACGAGCGTAACCCAGGTCCCAGTTGTCCGTACCGGCATCAGCAGCGAATTTTTGGCTATCGGCGTGCCCTTCGATCAGTACCTTGGCGTTAGGAGTTGCTTTCAGGGTTTCAGCCATAGAGTCGATTGCATCGCGCTCAGCTTTTGACAGGTAAGAAGAGCCAGAAGAATAGTTGAAAGGCTCAGAAGTGGTTACGTAAAGACGACCATCTCTTTCTTCCAGAGAAAGTCCGCTCTCTTTGTAAGTATTGAAAATACCGTTGATCTCTTCCTTGAATTCATTCAGTTCGGCTTCAGTCATGTTCAGTTTCTCCTGAACCTGAGCCAGGTTGCTCTTGGTGGCGTCCAGGTCGCTTTTAATTCCACTGATCTCCTCGTTCATACGAGTTTTTTCAGCTTCCATTTCAGCGGCCAGAGCATCTTTTTCTTCCTCTAGTGTTTGCACATTTGCTTGAGTCTCAGCCAAAGCTTGGTCAGTTGCAGCTTTTGCAGCCGAGAGTTCATCGTATTTCTTTTTAGACACGCAAGATTGGAGACTACCAACTGCGAGACAAATGATTAACAATCGTACTATCAGACGCATGTTCGTTAAAGTTTAATTAGAAAATGAAGGTGTTATTTTGGTTATTGAAACGTGTTTACGACTAATAAAAGACAAAAAACGCCAATAATGAGAATTAACAATGCAAAGCAATAGATATTTTTTCAATAAAACAAAGATCATGACCTTTTTATAATGCAGAATGCTTGGAAGTTAGACCTTTTCTTATCGAATTTGCAAGAAAACATAATCAAGCGAGTACTGAAATGGTATCTTTTATCTTATGTTTCCAAACTCAAAACTTCAATTTTTCGGGCTGTGTTCACTACAATTTAAAATTTTTCCTGCAACACTGGAATTTCCTGTTGGGTAGCGGGATTGGAAGGCGTTTTCCCCAAGGTGGATCGGCCTTGTTTTTTCCCTTTCGGATTACACCGGATCACGCACCTCAGATGAGTCGCTTTTTGGGAGATCCGGGCATCACGGCCGGAGCCGGAATCGGACGAAATTGTAAGTGAGATATGGATATGGGACAGGAATGCATCTGCAAGACGCTCGCTTTAGCTGCTGCCACTTACAGCTATCCGGACAACAATAATAATTTGGCCGGCCTTTGTAGATAAAGGAATAAAAATAGCCTGCACTTTTGAGCCCGGAAGAAGGAATTGCGCCGATATGCGATAAAAAAACTATTTTTGCAGACTGGGAAACGCAATTTTCGCCCTTTCCAAACAATTGTAACGAATCCATGAATTACGAGATCATTCAGGAGAAGCAATTCAAATACATTGAAACCCAAGGCGGTGAGGAAACTCTGCTCTTGCTTCATGGGCTTTTTGGTGCATTGAGTAATTTTGAAGGGATCCTTGATCACTTTGGTAATTCCTACAATGTGGTTGTGCCCATTCTCCCCATCTTTGAATTGCCGCTGCGTAAGGTGTCGGTAACGGGACTGGTGGACTACGTGGCTGATTTTATCGAATACAAAGGTTACGATAAGATCAATATTTTGGGTAACTCGCTGGGCGGACACATTTCTCTGCTGTATGTCCTGAACCATCCGCACAAGGTAAAAACGATCATTCTGACCGGAAGCTCCGGGCTGTTCGAAAGTGCCATGGGGACCAGTTTCCCGAAGCGGGGAGATTACGAGTTCATGAAAAAGAAGGTCCAGGGTACGTTTTACGATCCGAAAATTGCCAGCAAAGAACTGGTAGATGAGGTTTTTGATATCGTAAATGACCGGAATAAAGCGATCCGGATCATTGCCACCGCAAAGTCAGCCGTACGGCACAACCTGGGTGATAAACTGCACCGCATTACCGTCCCCACTCTTCTGGTATGGGGGAAAGAGGATCAGGTGACCCCCGCTTTTGTCGGCGAAAAATTCAATGAACTGATCGAAAATTCGGAACTCATCCTCCTGCCTGAGTGCGGCCATGCCCCCATGATGGAGCATCCCGAGATCTTCAATCAGCACCTCGAATCATTCCTGCAAAGTGTCGGTGCCGAAACGCTTGGGCACTAAACTGCTGTATCCATATTAGTATATAGGTACGGAGAAGGTCGATCGGTTCCGGACTGAAAATAGCCTGAATCGGCGGTTTAACGTTCTTTTAACCGCCACTATCACCCGTCCGGACATCTAGCTTATAAATACCGACACATCTACGATCCCGTTATCCAACATCTACAAAAATTCCGTGTTTCTCTCCATAGAATCGGTCGTGGCCGAATTTTACTATTATTCTTGAGAAATAACTGTTTTTTTGTAGTTGAGATATTTTCACATTTCACTCACCGTTATTCTATCATATTAATGGAAGGTAAGTTCGTGGCCCGGCGGGGCTGACGACTTAACACTAAAAAACATCAAATGAGATTTTATTTTTTCTTTTTATCGGTAGCTCTCCTGCTGGCCGGTTGCGGTACCCAGAAGGTGGCCCAACAGGAACCGCAGGACCAACCGGAGGAATATTCAGAGGTTACCGAATACCGCGAACTGGACACCATGACGGTTTCCGCACCCCGGGCCATTGAAGAACCGACCGAAGAAACCTACGAGCTTCCCGAGTACAATCCCAGTCACGAGCGCAGCCATGATCTCCTGCATACCAAACTGGAGGTAGGCTTCAACTGGGAGGAAGAACAGGTAATGGGCAAAGCTACCCTGAAACTGAAACCTTACTTCTATGCCACCGATAAATTAGTGCTGGATGCGAAGAATTTCGAGTTCAACAGCATCACTTACGCCGGACAGAGCGAACCTCTCAAATACGAATACGACGGTCAGCAGGTCACGATCGATCTGGGCAAAACCCTGACCCGCAACGATGAGTATACCCTGGTAATCGATTATACGGCCACGCCCCGCGCTGACGGCGGTAGTGCCGCGATCACTTCGGACAAAGGCCTTTTCTTCATCAATCCCCGCGGTGAAGAAGGAGACAAACCCATGCAGATCTGGACCCAGGGTGAGACCGAAAATAACTCCCGCTGGTTCCCGACCATCGACAAACCGAACGAACGGACTACCCAGGAAATTTACGTAACGGTCGATGACCGCTTTGTGACCCTCTCCAACGGGCTGTTGGAATCGTCCACCAAGAACAGCGACGGTACCCGGACCGATTACTGGAAAATGGATCAACCCCACGCGCCCTACCTGTTTATGCTGGCCGTGGGTGAATTCGCCAAAGTGACCGAAAGCTGGAACGATATTCCGGTGGAATATTACGTAGAACCCGAATTTGAGGAAGATGCCAAAGCGATCTTCCCCTACACGCCCGAAATGCTGAGCCTGTTCTCCGACAAACTGGGGGTGGAGTTTCCCTGGCAGAAATACGCTCAGATCGTGGTGCGGGATTATGTATCCGGTGCAATGGAAAATACCACGGCGTCGATCTTCGGAGAGTTTATGCAGCGCAGTGCCCGCGAGCTGATCGACGAGCATCAGAACGAAAAAGTAGTAGCCCACGAATTGTTCCACCAATGGTTCGGTGACTACGTGACTACCGAAAGCTGGGCTAACCTGACGATGAACGAAGGTTTTGCCAACTACAGCGAATACCTGTGGATGGAACACAAATACGGACGCGATGCCGCGGACTACCACCTGGCACAGGAATGGTCCGGCTACTTCGGTTCGGCGCAGGGTGGGGTGCACCCGCTGATCTATTTTGGGTACGATGATAAAGAAGATATGTTCGACGCCCACAGTTACAACAAGGGCGGATCGGTACTGCATATGCTGCGCAACATGGTAGGCGACGATGCTTTCTTCGCCGCTCTGAAAAAATACCTGACGGAAAATGCCTATTCCGATGTGGAAGCGCACGAACTGAGACTTGCATTTGAAGATGTGACGGGGCAGGACCTCAACTGGTTCTTCAACCAGTGGTACTTCAACCAGGGACACCCGGTAATGACCCTCAACTACGATTACGACGAAGCGGCCGGTGAGGCCAGTCTCACGGTAGAACAAACGCAAAGCCCGGAAAATATGCCGGCCATTTTTGAATTGCGCACCTTCGTGGATGTATATAAGGCCGACGGCACCAGCACGCGTTATCCCGTACACGTGACCGAACGCGAGCAAACCTTCACCTTCCCCGCCACGGAGCGTCCTGCACTGATCAATTTTGATCCTTCCCGTTCTCTGCTGGCCATTCGCCAGGATAACAAATCGGATGAGGAACTGATGTTCCAGTTCAAGCACGCACCGCGTTTTGTGGATCGCTTCGAAGCCATGCAAAAGCTGAGCGGTGAGAATATGCCCGAAGTAAAAACGATGCTGAACGAAGCACTGAAAGATGATTTTTGGGTGATCCGGGCGATGGCGCTGCAAAACCTGCAGCCGGATGAAAATACCATCCCCATCATCCGGGAGCTGGCCAAAAATGACGAGCGTTCGGACGTGCGGGCTACGGCCTTCGCCATGCTGGCGGAAATGGGCGATGAGGAATCGCTGGAAATAGCCAAGACGGCCATTGAAAAAGATCAGTCCTACTCCGTAGTGGCTTCCGCTCTGGCAATGATCAATGAACTGCAGCCCGAACTGGCCCTCCAGTACGCTCAGAAACTGGAAGACGTCAGTATTCCGGAGATCGTTGAAATGGTGGGTGATATCTACATCGCCGGCGGGAAGGCGGAAAATCTGGCCTTCTTCGAAAAGAATATCGAAAAACTGGATGGTTTCAGTGTGATCAATTTCATGGACAGCTACCAGGCGCTGGCCGTAAACGTAGGGCTGGAAACCGCAAAAGTGGTAGCGGGCCGACTGGAGGTGATCGCCATGGATGCCAACCAGTCGCAATTCAAGCGGTTTGGTGCCACCCGGGCCATCGTACAAATGAAGCAGTACTACCGGGAGCAAATAGGCGTTGCCGATGCGGATGAAAAAGCCGCCATCGAGGCGCAGATCAGTGCCCTGGACGCTCAATTTCAGAAGATCTTCTCGAACGAGAACGATCCGCAGTTAAAATCGCTGTACCAGCGCCTGCAGGTGCCGTAAAACCACCGGCGAGCGCAGATCGGAAGCGGTGAACTACTTTGTTGGTAGTTCACCGCTTTTTATTTTCAATCCAGGGCGGTAGCTTGTATCTTAGCCTAAAAGCGTATGAAGGGGCAATTACGCAAGCTGATCACGGCAATTTTCCTGTTGCAGATCAGTCTTCTGATCGGTGTTTTCGGCTTTATGCAGGTCGAGGATTACGATCTCATGAACGCTTTTTATATGGCCGTGATCACCATCTCCACGGTCGGATTTACCGAAGTGCACGAGTTGTCGCCCAACGGCCGCCTGTTCACTTCGGTGTACATCCTGATGAATCTGGGCATTTTTGCCTACGTCGTATCGGTGATCAGTGCCTACTTATTCGAGGGAGAACTTCGTTCAATCTTTAAAGACTTTATGGTGGACCGGGAACTCAACAAATTAAAAGACCACGTTATCGTTTGCGGCTACGGTCGCAACGGCAGTCAGGCCTGCGAAGAATTATTAAAAAGCGGAAAGGAATTTGTGGTGATCGAAAAGGATCCGGAGATCCGCCAGAGCGTACCCTCCACCAGTGGATTCCAGTTCCTGATCGCGGACGCTACAGCCGACAGCAATCTGAAACTGGCGGGTATCGAGAGGGCCAGCGTTATTATCATTACCACACCCTCCGACGCGGCAAATGTCTTCATTACGCTCACCGCCCGGGTGCTGAAGCCGGATATCTACATTATCTTCCGGGCATCGGAGAAACAAACGGAGGAAAAACTTTACCGGGCGGGTTCAAACCAGGTGATCATGCCGGATAATCTGGGCGGTATGTTCATGGCCCAGATGGTCACCAAACCGGTAGTGATCGAATTTCTCGATCTGCTCACCGGACGGGGCGGCAGTGATTACCGCCTGGAAGCGATCCATTTCGAAAACCTGAAATCGCAGTTTCGGGATAAGACCCTCCGGCAACTGAACATACCGGAAGTAACCGGCTGCACCGTGATCGGTGTGAAGGATAATATTAAAGGATTGATACCCAGCCCCAGTTCGGATATTTTCATCGGAGTGGATGATACATTGATCGTATTGGGCTCGGAGCAGCAGCTAAAAAAGATGGTGGCTCATTTTACCCGGCTCTAGGCGGGGCGGTCGGTTCATCGCTTACCGTTTAGGATCTCGGCGATGTGCACCACCTGTAAGGGGCGCTTCTCCCGCCGAATCAGACCTTCCATGTGCATCAGGCAGGACATATCGGCGGAGGTAATGTATTCCGCGCCGTGGCTTTCGTGATCTTTGATCCGGTCTTTACCCATTTTAACGGAAACGGCTACCTCACTGACGGCAAAGGTGCCGCCGAAACCGCAGCACTCATCCGTCCGGGCCAGTTCCACGAGTTCGATATCCTGAACGAGGCCCAGCAAATACTGCAGCTTGGAAAAATCATCGACCATCAGTTCGGACGTTTTCGCCATCCGGAGACCCCGCAAGCCGTGGCAGCTCTTATGCAGGCCTACTTTATGCGGAAAGCTGGCATCCAGTTTTTCCACTTTCAGTACGTCGGTCAGAAATTCACACAATTCGTAGGTACGTTTCCGGACCCGGTCCACTTCGTCATTCACACCGAGGATATCGTAATTCTCCTTGACGTGCAGGGCACAGCTTCCCGAAGGGGTTACAATGTAGTCGAAGGATTTGAAATTCTGCACGAAGCGACGCGCTACATCCCAGCCGGCATTCTCGTAACCGGAATTGGCCATCGGCTGGCCGCAACAGGTCTGTTGTTTGGGATACTCCACGTCTACTCCCAGTTTTTCCAATAGTTCCAGCGTGGCAATTGCGGCCTGTGGATAAAACTGATCGACGTAGCAGGGAACAAATAAACCAACCTTCATTTGCGGTACAATTTTCAATTCGCCCCAAAATAGAAAAATATTGCGAGGTGCTTCTCCTCAATCCCTTTCGCCAATGGATTTGGTCATCGAATTGGCATCTTGCCCGGCACCAGACCACCCGGTCGAAGGATGAAAATACGATGAGCCTTCCGCTATTTCCGCATCCAGGATATCGGGAAGACCTCACCTTCCGCTTCTGGATTATTCAAATTCACCATATACAGCAGAAACGTATTCTCCTGATCACTGCGGGTCATGGCCGGTACCAGTCCCGTTTTCGATCCGGCCCGGATAACTGTACTGAGATTCTGATGCTGCAATACGCCGTTTTCACCGATCTTCACCATATGCAGGATAGGAGTGGGCGTTGAATACTGGAGATCGAAAGATCTGATCCGGGAGGGCAAGTCCGTTTCTCCCGGCATGTTTTCTGCCTCGTCGTTGAAAAGTATATATTTCTGATCGCCGCGGCTTAAATAGGTATAGGAGGCAAAGGTCGGCTGGCCCCAGAGGGTGGACTGATCTTTGGGTATGCGGGTCATCCATGATTTGCGCAGGGTGGTATCCAGCTGAATGACAAGGATGTCCCGGTAAGTATCTTTATCGTCATCGTAGATGCGCTGTTCGCCAATCATGGTCAGGCCTTCTTGCTCATCCCAATCCAGTCGGTCGATAAAAAAATCGCGAAACTGGCGGGTGCCCGAAACATGTTTGCCGTCCGCATCGGCATACGGATGGGCCGCCTGGTAATCCTCCTTGCTGATCGGGATCTCTTTTTTTCGGAATCCCTGGGTTTTCTGGTCGATCCGGTAGGCGAATACTCCGGCCTGAAAAACTTTTTTGGCATCGCGGTAAAGTCCGGCGCCGTACAGGTTGCCCTGCTTGTCCATCGTGAAGCGCAGATCGGTGATCACCTTATCCGGCAGTTGAATGGCGAAGGAAACGGCTTCACTGGTGTTCTGATCCAGCCGGAGTACGAAACGCTCGATCTTGTCGTCCCGGATGCGGGCCCCGATCTTTCCTTTATAATCTTCGCAGAGGAGATAAGCGTTGCCGTCATTGTCCACCTTACAGGCGTAGATGTAAAAATTCTCGTTTTTATTGGGCAGCAGGAAACGCTTCGTCCACTGGCGGGTCAGTTGTTGGTCCAGCACATGGATCTCCATTTTCACCGGGTCTTCCGGTACGGCGTAGCTCCAGCTGTAGAACATGATCTGCGTACTGTCCGGAGACAGTGCGTAACCGAAAGGGATACGCAGGCGACCGGGAACGTAGGCTTCCGCAATTTTTTCGGACGCCACTTCTTCCAGATCGGGCAGGCTGAAACGGCGGATAAAAAGCAGGTCACGTTGCGGCCCCGGATAGAATAGGGAGGTGATCAGGGTCAGTTGCCCTTCCCAGATAAAGGCGCTTTCCACCATGCCGGATAAACCGCGCCGGACGAGGGATAACTCATTTTCCGCCTCGACGGTTTCGGATGCTCCGGTAAAGATCATCCGCACTTTACTGGGCGTTTCGCCCCGGTCGGTAAAAATCGTAACGTAACCTTTACCGGCTACGGGCAGGATTTCAAAGATCTGGCTGGCCTTTGCATCTTCGGGAGGATTGCCGTTTCTGCGTTGGGCGTTGACCTGCAAACCGGCCAGCAGCAGGAAAAAAAGCAGGGGGTAGATAGTAGTCTTGCTCATGTATTTCTAAATAATTCTGAATCAACTTCTTCAAGATGCTAAGAAATTACGCATTACTGTTAGAAACTACTGCGTCTTTAAGAAAAGTTTAAAACTTTTCATTTGCTGCAAAAAGCTTAACTTCACGCCTATGGAATGGATGGAAGAATTACCGGAGCCTTTAACACCTTTCCGGGAGAAACTGCTGGAAAGCAAAAGGCATTTTATCGAGATCGTTCCGACGCTGGAACCACCGACCGCTCCCTGGCAGAGTTGTTTTGGGGGAACGCCCTATCTGCCGAAGACGGTGGATTTTCCGACCAGTCCGGACGGTACGCAGTTGTTCTTTCTGGCGCAGGTCAATCTGGCTGAAATGCCTCCACTGGAGCCGTTTCCCCGTCAGGGTATCCTGCAGTTCTACATCTTTGACGATGCCTTATTCGGGATGAATACGGAAGATCCATTCCGGCAGGATCGGTTTCGGGTAGTTTACTATCCGGAGGTAGTGACGGATCGGTCGGCCCTGCAAACGGACTTTTCCTTTTTGCGGGCCTATGACGACCTTCCGGTGTATACGCATTTGCACAGCGGAATGGAATTTACCAAAGAGGAGGAAGTGGTTCCTTTGACCGATCAATTTTTTACCCGACATTTGGGTCAGGATTTCTTTGAACAATTCGGCGATCTGCAGTGGCCACTCTATAACTACTACGGAGAACAAACTTCCTCGGAAGGCCACAAGATGGGTGGATACGCCCATTTCGCCCAGGAAGATCCACGCGAAGACGAGCAGCTCATGCTGTTGTTTCAGATGGATACGGACGCCGAAATGGAAAGCATGTGGGGAGATATGGGAACGGCTAAGTTTTTTATTTCTGAAAAAGATTTAAGCCAAATGGACTTTTCACGTGTTATGTTTTACTGGGACGCTTATTAGGGTCCGAAGTTTTTTACATTGAACTAGCAAACTAGAAGGTATTGGAGCGGTGCCATATGGATTCTTACTGCTAAGTACGCTTAGCTTCATTTTTTTATATATTTATTTTACGGTACTGCTTTATGAAAAAAAGATCTACTCGAATACTCTCCTTCCTGGGGATCCTCCTGGTAATTGCTGTAATAGCATTATACCGCCTGGGGTATTTCAGCGAATCGGAAAAGAAAATGTCGATGGCGGATGATACTGCCGATGCCAAGCCCGTTGCGGTAGCCAACAGTTCGGCCTCTAACGCCCTGCCCGTAAGGGCAATGGTGATCGAACCCACTTCGGTAATAGAATTTATTTCGGTCAACGGTTCCACCCAGCCGGATGAGGAAGTTACGGTAAGCAGTGAAGTGCCGGGTAAGGTCATGAAGATCCTTTTTAAGGAAGGCAGCCGCGTCGGTAAAGGCGCATCGCTGATCCAGCTGGACGATACCGAATTGCAGGCCCAGCGGCAGCGTCTGGTGGTTCAGCAGAACCTCAACGAAAAGATCTCCGAGCGCTTACAGGCCCTTTACGAAAAAGAAGGGGTGAGCCTGCAGGAATACGAGGTGGCCAAAGCCGAAGTGGAAAAGGTCAAAGCGGAGATCGCTCTGGTCGATGCCCAGTTGGATAAGCGCATTATTCGCGCCCCCTTCAGTGGGGTGCTCGGCCTGCGTATGGTGAGTGAAGGAAGTTACCTGTCTCCCGGAACAGCCATTGTAAACCTGGTCAATATCAACCCGATCGAGATTGAGTTCTCGGTGCCGGAAAAATACAGCCGTATGGTAGGAGCGGGGACGGAAGTCACCTTCAAACTGGACGGCCGCAATGAAACCTACACCGCCCGGGTGATCGCTACCGAACCGGTGATCGACGCCGATACCCGCACGTTTCGCCTGAAAGCCAGTGCTCCCAACCCCAACGGGTCTATCCTACCCGGAGCATTTGCCAATGTTACCGTCAATCTGAAAGAGTTTTCTTCCAGTATCATGATCCCTACGGAAGCCGTTATTCCCGAACTGGGGGGTAAAAAGGTTTTTGTAGCCCGTAACGGTACCGCCCAACCGGTAGAAGTGGAAACCGGCATCCGTCAGGAAGCCAATATTCAGGTGCTGTCCGGCTTGTCGGAAGGCGATACCCTGATCACTTCCGGTATACTTCAGCTTCGTACCGGATCGCCGGTAGATATCCTGCTTCCGACTGATTGATCAACAGATCGTAAGACCGGCTAAGGCGAGACGCCCGGAGAACCCTTCAGAACCTCCTGTCTCGCCGGCCAAAGGTCCCAAGGTCTGAATAAATCAACGTCTATTTATTCGTTCCGGGCAGCATGCAATCATAACTCCGCCCATCAATTTGACCCATATGAGTCTTTCATCCATAAGTATCCAACGGCCCGTTTTAGCAAGTGTTTTATCCATCGTGATCATCCTGTTCGGTCTGATCGGACTCCGCTCTCTTGGTGTCCGGGAATACCCCAGTGTGGATAAACCGATCATTTCCGTGTCTACGACCTACGTAGGTGCCAACGCTGAGATCATCGAATCGCAGATCACCGAACCGATCGAAGAAGCGATCAATGGTATTGCCGGTATCCGGGCCATTACCTCGGTTAGCCGGGACGGCCGAAGCACGGTGACGGTAGAATTCAACCTGGAAGTCGACCTGGAAACGGCCGTTAACGACGTGCGGGATAAAACCAGCCGGGCTGTTCGTAACCTGCCTCCGGATGCCGAACCGCCTACGGTCTCGAAAAACGATGCGGATGCCAGTCCGATCATCTTCCTCAACATCCAGAGCCAGCAGCGGTCCTTACTGGAATTGACCGACCTTGCCGAAAACGTGTTCAAAGAACGCCTGCAGACCGTCAACGGCGTGAGTAGTATCATGGTGTGGGGCTCCAAACGCTATTCCATGCGCCTGTGGATCGAACCCGCTCAGCTGGCGGCTTATCAGCTTACTCCTCTGGATGTAAGAAATGCGCTGCAACGGGAAAATATCGAATTGCCTTCGGGCAGTGTGGAGGGGAATAATACGGAACTTACCGTGAGAACCCAGGGCCGCTTGACGACGCCCGAAGATTTTAACAATCTTATCGTCAAAGTCGTAAACGGGAATATCGTGCGTTTTCGGGATATCGGTAATGCCGAACTGGCTCCGGAAAACCTGCGGTCTATTCTGAGAAGGGATGGTATCCCCATGGTGGGTAACGCCATCGTGCCCCAACCGGGCTCCAATCATATCGAGATCGCCGACGAGGTCTACAAACGTCTGGATCAGATCAAAAGAGACTTGCCGGCAGACGTAATGGTCGATGTCGGTTTTGATAACACGACTTATATCCGGGCTTCTATCGCGGAGGTTGAACAAACGATCTATCTGGCTTTCGGCCTGGTAACGCTGATCATTTTCCTGTTCCTGAGGGACTGGCGAACGACCCTTATTCCGATAGTGGTGGTTCCCATCTCGCTGATCGGTGCTTTCTTTATCATGTACGTCGCGGGCTTTTCCATCAATATCCTCACCCTGCTTGGAGTTGTATTGGCGATCGGTCTGGTTGTGGATGATGCCATTGTGGTGTTGGAAAATATTTATTCGAAGATCGAGGGAGGCATGTCTCCCGTACAGGCTGCTTTCAAGGGGTCCGGGGAGATCTTCTTTGCCGTTATTGCGACCACCGTCGCTCTGGCTGCGGTGTTTATGCCGGTAATATTCCTGCAGGGCCTGACCGGCCGTCTGTTCCGTGAATTTGGTATTGTCATCGCCGGTGCGGTGATCATTTCCAGTTTCGTGGCGCTTACCCTGACGCCGATGCTGTCGAGTAAGTTGCTGAAAAGGCGTGCACGCCAGCCCTGGTTCTATCGCGTTACGGAGCCCTTTTTCCGGAACCTGACGAATGGATATTCCTACCTGCTGTCGGGCTTTATGCGGGTACGGTGGCTGGCTCTGCCGATCATGGTACTGACCGGTTTTATGATCTATTATATTGGTCTCCGCCTGCCGGCGGAACTGGCGCCACTGGAAGACCGCAGCCGGCTCCGGGTGCGGGCTACGGCCGCGGAAGGTTCCACCTACGAATACATGGACGACTTCATGAACGAGTTGTCCGCCGTCACGGAAAAAGAGATCCCGGAAATGGCCGGTGCCGTGTCGATCACTTCGCCGGGTTACGGTTCGTCCTCTACGGTGAACTCCGGAATGCTGATCCTGTTGCTGAAAGATCCGAAAGAGCGGCAGCGCTCCCAGCAGCAGATCCTCGATGATATTTCTCCGGTATATTCCAAGCTCAGCGGAGCCCGGGTATTTGCCAGCCAGGAAGTGAGTATCGGGGACCGCCGTGGTGGATTGCCCGTACAGTTCGTGATCCAGGCCAACAACTTTCAGAAGCTGAAAGAGATCGTGCCTACCTTCCTGGAAGAGGCGCAGAAAGACCCTACCTTTAGTTTTGTGGATGTAGACCTGAAGTTCAACAAACCGGAGATCCAGATCAACATCGACCGGCAAAAAGCGCAGGACCTCGGGGTATCGATCATTGATGTCGCCCAGACCCTGCAGCTCGGACTGAGCGGTCAGCGTTTCGGGTACTTCATCATGAACGGTAAACAATACCAGGTGATCGGACAGATTCAGCGGGAAAACCGGGATGAACCGGTAGACGTTAAGTCGCTTTACGTGCGTAACCGGGACGGCCACATGATCCAGTTGGATAACCTCATCACGATGACGGAGCAAACTACTCCGCCAACGCTTTATCGCTTCAACCGCTTTATTTCGGCTACGGTTTCTGCCGGCCTCGCAACCGGCAAAACGACCGGAGACGGGATCGCAGCCATGCAGGCTGTCGCGGACCGGGTACTGGACGATTCTTACCTGACCAGCCTGACCGGGCCTTCCAAGGATTATCTGGAAAGTTCTTCCAGTCTTTCCTTTGCATTCGGTTTGGCCCTGATCCTGATCTATCTGGTACTGGCGGCCCAGTTTGAAAGTTTTGTCGACCCCTTCATCATCATGTTCACCGTGCCCCTGGCTTTAGCCGGTGCGGTACTGACTTTGTTGTGGTTTGGTCAGACGCTCAATATCTTCAGCCAGATCGGTATCATTATGTTGATCGGTCTGGTGGCCAAAAACGGTATTCTGATCGTTGAATTTGCCAACCAGCGAAAAGAAGCTGGTCTGGACCGGATAGCGGCGATCAAAGATGCTGCGGCCGCGCGTTTCCGCCCGATTCTCATGACGAGTCTTTCGACCATACTCGGTACGCTTCCGATAGCACTGGCCCTGGGCGAAGGTTCCGAAAGCCGGGTATCCATGGGTATTGCCGTAATCGGCGGATTGGTATTCTCTACCATTCTGACACTTTTTGTTATTCCGGCTATCTACTCTTACCTGTCTTCCAGGAAAGCGAATATTCAGAAGATGGAAGAGATCCTGGAGGAGCGGGAAAAAACGGAGATGGTTTAAGGCCGGAGCTATTCAATTTTAAGTAATGGCAATGCCAATTACAACTACAATGGCAGGAAAATGGCGACTGCCTGGTCCATTGATGGCCTTTTCGCCCGATGTTGGATCATTGAAATTGCCATTGCCATTGAATTTGCCATTTCGTGCAGGCTATGATCCGGGTCCTGAATGACTCTGATTCGGAGGGGAAAACTAGGTGCGGGTATGGAGATTAGGGCGAGTTTTTTGCCTTCCAATTTTATCCATACCCGCACGCTGCCCCGCTGCATCCCCTCATTACATCGTGCATTCCGCTCAATAAGTGGGTTGGGGGAAAACTTTTTTTCTCCAAAAGGTGTAGGTTTGATAAAGAAATCGAACCAATGGGAAAAAATAACACCACACCTATTGCCCCGGAAGTCGCCGCGGAATCTCTGGATCCGCAAGATTGGGAACAGGCCCGTTCCCTGATGCACCAGATGGTTGATGATGCCATCGATTTCATCGCCGGAGTACGCGAAAGACCCATTTGGCAGGAAATGCCCGATGAGGTACTGGAAACTTTTCAAACGTCCCTGCCGCAGGAGCCTCAATCCGCTGAGGCGGTTTATCAGGAATTCAAAGAAAACATATTACCGTATCCCATGGGAACCGTTCATCCGCGGTTTTGGGCCTGGTATATGGGTGCCGGCACCTTTTCCGGAGCCGCTGCCGATTTCCTGGCCTCCATTACCAATTCCAACCTCGGAGGGGGCAATCACGCCGCCCATAAAGTGGAAGAGCAGGTGATCAACTGGATGAAAGAGATCATGGGCTTCCCGGCTACGGCCAGCGGTCTGCTGGTAAGCGGCGGCTCCATGGCTAATCTGCTGGGACTGACCGTAGGGCGAAATGTACAGGCCGGTTACGACCTCCGGGAAGAAGGCATCAAAGATGGTAAGCGGTTCACGGTCTATGCTTCCACCGAAGTGCATAGCTGCAACCAGAAAGCAGTGGAATTATTGGGAATGGGCAGTCGGAGCCTGCGCAAGATCGCCGTCAATGAAGATTATACCATCAACCTGGACGCTCTGCGGGAACAGATCGAGCGGGATCGATGCGAGGGGCTTCAGCCCATCTGTGTGATCGGTTCGGCGGGAACGGTCAACACCGGTGCGGTGGATGATATCGATGCGCTGGCGGACCTCTGTGCCGCCGAGGGACTTTGGCTGCACATCGACGGTGCCATCGGTGCCATTGGTATGTTAGCGGATAATGTACGGCCGCAAATCGCCGCGCTTTCCCGGGCGGATTCCCTGGCTATCGATCTGCACAAGTGGATGCACATGCCATTCGAAGCCGCCTGTGTACTGGTGAAAAACCAGGATGCGCATAAAAACACCTTTGCCCTAATCCCGGAATATCTGGCAAAAAATACCCGGGGTGTTGCTTCGGGCAGCAATTGGTTCAGTGAATACGGCCCGCAGTTATCACGTCGTTTCCGGGCGCTGAAAGTGTGGATGTCCCTGAAGGAACACGGTGCTAAAAAATTCGGTCGTATGATCGCGAGGAATGTAGAGCAGGCGCACTATCTCAAAGACCTGATCGAGCAGCATCCCGATCTGGAACTCATCGCTCCGGTAGGCATGGACATCGTCTGCTTCCGTTACCAACCGGCCGGGCTGAATACCGAAGCACTGAATGCGCTCAATAAAGAGATCAAGCTGCAGTTGGAAGAACGCGGCATCGCGGCACCGGGTTACACCACACTGGGTGGCCGTTATTGCCTGCGCATCGCTATTTCCAATCATCGGAGCCGGGAAGAAGATTTCGATCTGTTGGTAGAACAGGTATGCCGTATAGGCGAAGAGATTCGCAATTAGGCACTTAGCGGCAAGTCAGCGTAAATAGTACTGGATGTTCTCATGGATCAGGAACAGAGAGCCAGATCAGGAGAGCGGGAAAAGGTATAAAACACCCCCTTTCCCGATCTCCTCGTCACCCAGTCTCCCCGTCACCAACTAAACCTCCGCAGCCACACCCCGCAGGATCAGTTTCTTTCTCTCAGGACCGGTAGATACCATCGTCACCGGTACATCCAGCTGGTCTTCCAGCATTTCCAGGTACCATTTGGCTTCCGCCGGCAGGGCATCGAAATCCTGAATACCGTCCAGGGACTGTTTCCAACCCGGATAAGATTCGAGCACCGGCTCGATCTTCGCATGACAAATATCGTAGGGAAGTTGTTTGGTCTCTTCGTCGCCGATCTGGTAGGCGGTAGCAACTTCGATATGATCGAAGATATTCAGTACGTCGATCTTAGTTACCACCAATTGCGTAACGCCGTTCAGCATAATAGTATACTGCAGTTGGGGAAGATCAATCCATCCACAGCGGCGGGGCCGGCCGGTAGTTGCTCCGAACTCAGCACCTTCCTTGCGCAGCAGTTCTCCGGTTTCGTCAAACAGCTCCGTCGGGAAAGGGCCCGATCCCACCCGGGTACAATAGGCCTTGGTGATACCGATCACTTCGCCGATCTGCTGGGGAGCAATACCGAGACCGGTACAGACCCCGGCCGTAATCGTATTGGAAGAAGTAACGAAAGGATAGGTGCCGAAATCAATATCGAGCATAGATCCCTGGGCGCCTTCCGCCAGTACGGCGTGTCCCTGTTTGAGGGCCTGATTGATGTAGTATTCGCAATCGACCAGCCGCAGACTGCGCAGCACCTCGATACTTTCAAACCATTTCTTTTCCTCGGCTTCCAGATCAAAGGCTACTTCCGGGTAGATCTCCAGTAAGTTGAGGTGTTTCTGCTTCAGGGAATCGTAGCGATCCTGAAAATCGTCCTGTAGAATATCTCCGACCCGCAAACCGTTACGTCCGGTTTTATCCATGTAGGTAGGGCCGATCCCCTTCAGCGTGGAACCGATCTTTTCCTGGCCTTTAGCATTTTCGGAAGCGGCATCCAGCAGTCGGTGGGTGGGCAGGATCAGGTGTGCTTTGAGTGCAACGAGCAGGCGATTCTGGTAGGACACTTCGGCTTCGTCCAATTCGCTGAGCTCGCGGGAAAGGGTGATCGGATCGATCACCACACCATTGCCAATGACATTGATGATATTGGAGCGAAAAATTCCGGAGGGAACCGTATGAAGGACAAATTTTTTACCGTCGAATTTGAGGGTATGGCCGGCATTAGGGCCGCCCTGAAAGCGGGCTACGATATCGTATTTGGTGGCGAGGTAGTCAACAATTTTACCTTTTCCTTCATCACCCCATTGCAAACCGAGGATTACATCAACTGCCATATCAAAAATTATTTCTATAAAAATAATGAAACCTAACAAAATACCTATTGGGTATCGTTAGGTTTTCCTAGACGTTCGTTTTACCCGGTAAAATTAAACAAACAATTGGATCAGCTAAGGTTTTGCCGTGGAAAAATCAATTCTTTTGCTCCGGAAATACGCCAAATGCGGCCTCTACGGTATCCGTCTGCTCGAATAGCGGGGAAAGCTTGGTCATTTCAAATAGTTTGACCACCGTAGGGGAGAGGCTGGCCAAAACGACCTTTCCTCCTTGTTTTCTGGTGCGCTCCCGGAGGAGGATAAGCAGGTTAAGCCCGATGCTATTGATGTAATCAACGGCACTCAGATCCACCACAAAGTTGTAAAATCCCTGTTCTATCTGATCGTCGACCGTGCGCAGCACTTCTTTATTGGTGTGCTCACTCAGCAGGTCGCCGACTTGAAGAAGTTGAATGTTTTCTCGGACGCTTAATTGCCAGCTTGGGTTCATGGTAGAAAGGATCAGCGAAGAGGAAGTTCCTCTTTTGGTAGTAGAAAATTACCGGTTTCGGTCTCGTCGTTTTTATTAGTCTTAGTGCGCGGGCAGGCCCCTTCGCAGTGGCCGTACAGGTTGAGCGAATGGTGGGTGATGTTAAATTTCAGCAGATCGCCCATCATGCTTTTGATCTGTTGTACTCTCGGATCGCAAAACTCCAGCACCTTACCGCAATCAATGCAGATCAGGTGGTCGTGCTGCTTGTAGCCGTAGGACTTTTCGTACTGGGCGAGGTTTTTCCCGAACTGGTGCTTTTTGACCAGGTCGCAGGTCACCAGCAGTTCCAGGGTATTGTATACGGTAGCCCGGCTTACCCGGTAGTTCTGATTTTTCATATGAATGTACAGGGCCTCCGCATCGAAGTGATCGGAACGTTTGTAGATCTCTTCCAGGATCGCGAAGCGTTCGGGGGTTTTCCGGAGACCATTTTCTTCCAAATGCTCCGCAAATATTCGCTTAACCTCTTTTATTACATCTTGCTGCACACTATTCTCCATTGTTTTCTTTTTAAGCTGTTATTTCTGCAATCGCTTTCCCTCGATCACTGACCGCAAATGCTTTACAGGCCCTATTCTACTCTAGAAACAGTTGAAACGTGATCTAGGTTTTGCAAGGCCCTGATCGCCAGGTTTAACTGGTCCGTATTCGCAACCAGCAAACTGATCCGTCCTTCGAAATATCCTTCGTATCCTTCGATACTGAAGGAGCGGATATTCAGGTTGAGGGCCGAAGAGATCTGATGGCTTAGTTTTTCGATAATACCCGGTCCGTCGTCGATACCGGTGATCTTCAGGTCCGCCACGAAAGTGGAATTGGTGGTGGATACCCAGTCGGCCTTCATCACCCGGTAGCCGTAATTAGCCATCAGGTTGGCTGCATTCGGGCAGTTTGACCGGTGGATCTTCAGTCCGGCATTAGCTGTGAGGTACGCAAAGATCTGGTCGCCCTGTACCGGATTGCAACAACTCGCAAAACTGTAATCAAAACGTTCGGCCGGCTCCCCGTTGATCATGAGGCGCGGCTTTTCGGTGGCTTTCCTCGACGCCCGGTTTTTGGGTTTCGGTATTTCCGGGGCTGCCGCCGGGATCGGGTTGGGAGCCGTTTCCGTGATGACCAGTTTACCGGCTTCCGCGTGCACTTCCCGGAAGATCTCCGGAATACTCAGCTTGTCTACGGCAATATCGTAGAAGAAGTCTACCCGGGAGGGGTAAGCAAAGTGTTTCAGCAGAAACTCTATGCTGTCCTCGTAGTCGACCTTCAGATTTTTGAGTTTGCGTTGAATGGCCTCTTTGCCGAATTCTCCGCGAATACGGCGTTCTTCCTTGGTTGCCGAACGGATCTTGGCCCGGGCTTTACCCGTTACCACCATTTTCAGCCAGTCTTCACTGGGCTTCTGGTTCTTATTGGTGTAAACCTGGATCTGATCGCCGTTCTGCAGTTTATAACCCATCGGCACCAAACGGTTGTTGACCTTGATGGCGGTGCAATGGTACCCGATGTCCGTATGGATACTGAAGGCAAAGTCGAGAGCAGTGGCTCCGGAAGGCAGGATCTTCATGTCTCCCGTGGGCGTGTAGACAAACACCTCTTCGGTAAAGAGGTTATTAGCCCGGAAGTCTCCGAGGAATTCCACGGCGTCGCTGTTGGGATCTTCGAGGATCTCCCGCACATTATCCAGCCATCTTTCGTAAACATCCGGCTGGTCCTTCACGCCTTTATATTTCCAGTGGGCGGCAAAGCCCCGCTCGGCGATCTCGTCCATACGTTCGGTCCGGATCTGGACCTCCACGAACCGGCCTTTGGGTCCGATCACTGTGGTATGCAGTGATTCGTAACCGTTGGATTTTGGAGTGGTGATCCAGTCTTTCAAACGCTCCGGAATGGGCGTGTGCACATCCGTTACGATGGAATAGACCTGCCAGCAGGTCAGTTTTTCCCGCTCCGGCGGTACATCCAGGACGATCCGTACGGCAAACAGGTCGTAGATCTCTTCGAAGGGTACCTGCTTGTTCTTGATCTTGTTCCAGATGGAATAGATGGACTTCGGGCGGCCGTAGATGCGGTAGGTAGCATCCAGGCTGTTGAGTTTTTCTTCCAGGGGTTGAATGAACTCCTGAATATAGGATTCCCGCGCCCGTTTTGTTTCCGCCAGTTTCTTGGCAATAGCGTGGTAATTGTCCGGATCGGTCACCTTCATACAGAGGTCGAGGAACTCCGTCTTGAAAGCGTACAGCCCCAGGCGGTGGGCCAGCGGGGCGTAGATATAGCTGGTCTCGGCGGCGATCTTCAACTGCTTGTGGCGGGGCATGGAACCCAGCGTACGCATATTGTGAAGCCGGTCGGCCATTTTGATCAGTACCACCCGGACATCTTCCACGAGCGTACTGAGTACTTTCTTGAAATTTTCGGCCTGTGGGCTTTCTGCGTTGTAGGCGCTGTCCAGTTTAGTGAGGCCGTCGACGATCTTGGCGATACGGCCGCCAAACCTTTCCTGGATCTGGGCCAGGGTAACCTCGGTATCTTCCACTACATCGTGCAGCAGCGCGGCGGTGATGGCCGTCGGGCCCAGTCCGATCTCAGCGGCACAGATCTTGGCTACCGCAATGGGGTGCAGGATGTAGGGCTCTCCCGATTTGCGTCTTTGTTCCTGGTGAGCTTCCACGGCCAGTTCGTAGGCACCGCGTATATGTTCGCGGTCCCGATCGTCCATATGAGACTTGATCGACGCTACCATATCCTGGTAGGCGGATTCGATCATCTCTTGTTCTTCTCGATTTTTAATTAATACCTCAGGCATGGTTTTTTCCTACTGTGTTCATGGATCTTGGCTGCTTCACCGGTTACTAAAAAGAGTGAGCCATCCTCTGTGAAAATGGCCTGCAATTACAGTGTTTACCTTTCCTGTCGGCGCATATTTACCACTCTATACAAAGCTAATCAAAAAAATGGAAAAAAAACTTTTGATCCTATCTACTTGAAAAGCCGTTCTTTTTTATAAAAAAGATTATATATTTGCATCGCTTTTGAAAAAAGGTCCCATTGCGGGTGTGGCGAAATTGGTAGACGCGCTAGACTTAGGATCTAGTGCCGCAAGGCGTGGGGGTTCGAGTCCCTCCACCCGCACAACACAAAGATGGTGGCGAAAATGACTTTCCTCCCTGGCATTGAAGCAAGACCGGAAAGTTATTCCCCCTCAAAATCCAGGGTGACGGATTGCAGTTTGGTCAGGTATAAAAACAGGCTTATGCAGATTCCCCATCCGGTACTGGTACGAAGCTAGCATTAAGCATTTAGCCTTTTTGTATTAAACGTTACTTGTATATTATTGTTGAAAAAGCCCTGTAGATATCGGTGCTTTTGCTACCAGCACTAAAAAATGGCGGATTTTGTTAACAAATCCGCCATTTTTTTCGTCAACAATGATGCCGACTCTTTGTATATATTATTGCAGGTTGCCAGGCAACCTGGTAGAGAGCAGAAAGTAGAGGTCCATAAAGTTGGTAAGGAGAAACTGAGAGATCGTTAAAAGGAACGATGCCGTTTTAATTTTCCCGTTCCGGTCCGTCTGCTTGACACACTCTACGTGCTACAAAAGATTTTAATCATTTTAATGTTGTTGTTATGCCTAAGGTTGTCAGAGAGGATATTGACAATTTGAATACCGTATTAACGGTAACGATCGAAAAATCAGAATACGAAGGTCAGTTCAAGACTGAGCTAAATAAATATCGCAAGCAGGTTCAAATGAAGGGGTTCCGCAAGGGCAAAACCCCAATGAGCGTACTGCGTAAGATGTACGGGAAAGCTATCCTTTCGGATGTGATCAACGGAATGTTGCAATCCGAAGTAGGGAACTTCCTGACGGAAAATGATCTGAATTACCTGGGGCAGCCCCTGCCCAATGATGATCAGCAGGTCTACGAGTTCGATCCGAGAGATCTCGAAGATTTCGAATTCAAATTCGACCTGGGCCTGGCTCCCGATTTTGAAGTAGAGGGACTGGGAGATGACGCTTCCTTTGAGATGTACGATGTCACCATCCCCACGGATAAGATCGACGATGAGCTGGCTGCCGGCCGCAAGCGTATGGGCGAACAGGTGCCCATCGAAGGAGAAGTGCAGGAAGGTGATCTCATCAAACTATCTATCCAGGAGCTGGACGGCGACAGCCCGAAAGAAGAAGGCGTAACCAACGAATTCAGCGTGCCGGAAGACCGGCTGACGGATGAGGCCAAAAAGATCATCAGCCAGCACAAACCGGGCGATAGCTTCCAGATCAACATTTACGAACTGGAAAAAGAAACCTCTCCGGAATACGTGCACAACTATTTCCTGGGCGTTAAAGGCGAAGAAGCCGAAGCGGTAGGCGATACGGTCCAGGCGACCATCGTGGAGATCACCCGTCTGCAGGAAGCCGAAATGGATGAGGAATTCTTCAACAAGATGTTCGGAGAAGGAGTCGTGTCTACCGAAGAGGAGGCCCGCGAAAAAATGGAGAACGATCTGAAATCCTACTACGATCGTCAGGCCGAAGCGGTACTGTACCGCCATATCCAGGAATATCTGCTGGAGAAAAACTCCATGGACCTGCCGAAGGATTTCCTCAAGCGCTGGCTGAAAACGAATAACGAGAACGTTACCGACGAGCAGATCGAGCGCGACTTCCCCGATTTTCTGGACAACCTGAAATGGACCCTGATCCGTTCCAAACTGGCTAAAAAGCACGATGTGCAGATCAGCCAGGACGAGATCAAGGATGCCTTCAAGCGCCAGATCCAGGGAATGATCAGCAATCCGGCCCTGTTCGACGATAATTTCCTCGAAACTATGGCCGTGCGGATGATGGAAAAAGAGGAAGATGTGGATCGCGTTGCCCAGCAGGTACTGACCGATAAGGTATTTGCCGCGGTGAAAGATTCCGTAAAGGTAGAGCCGAAAGCGATCAGCACCGATGATTTTGAAAAAGTGATCCAGGATATCAACGAAGGAGACCAGGCTAAGGAACTGGCCCGGCAGGCAGCAGCGGGCGCTGATGCAGCCGGTGAAGAAGAATAAATAGCGAGTCCCGCGCCGCGCACCCGTAAGGTTTGCGGCGCGCCCGGGATTCCCGCAGCAGGTATACCAATAGCAAATATTGTCAGCCCCGGAAGCCTATTTTCCGGGAATTTTACCTATAGAGTTAACCATCGCGTACTTCGTGGTGTTAATAGTACGGATATTCCACAATTGAATTAAATACGCACTGATGTTTCATAAGGATGAATTCATGAAATACGCTACCGGCCACCTCGGGATGAGCCGGATGCACTTAGAGAAATACGCAGAGAAGAACATGGCTACCGTTCCTAATATTCAGGCTTTTACGCCGAATGTTATCGAGGAGCGTTCGATGAATATCGTCGGCCTGGATGTATTCTCTCGTTTGATGATGGACCGTATTATTTTCATGGGTGTGCCGGTAAATGATTACGTTGCAAACGTGATCCAGGCACAGATGCTATTCCTGGAATCCACTGACCCCAAGCGTGATGTACAGATGTTTATCAACAGCCCGGGTGGTAGTGTGATTGCCGGTTTGGGTATTTACGATACCATGCAATACATCTCTCCGGATGTGGCCACGATCTGTACCGGTCTGGCGGCTTCCATGGGTGCTGTACTGCTAACTGCGGGTGTTAAAGGAAAAAGAACCTGTCTGTACCACAGCCGGGTAATGATCCACCAGCCGCTGGGTGGTATGCAGGGTCAGGTGACCGAAATGGAGATCTACTACAAGCTGATCAAAGAGCAGCAGAAAGAACTGTATGAGATCCTGGCGCACCACACCGGAAAAGACTACGAACAGATCGAGCGGGATTGTGATCGCGATAACTGGATGACTGCCGATGAAGCCAAAGAATATGGCCTGATCGACGAAGTACTGGATCGCAACAATCCGCGTAGAAAAGAAAAATAAGAATCTTAAGTAATCCTGGTCGGGGTTAGGAGCCGAGACATCATCCTGACCCCGACTTTTTTTGTTATCTTTAAGAGCTATAGGTTTTCGTGGCCGGGATGCATCAGTTAGTAATTTACCTGACAACCTTTTCCGAAAATCTGACTCCTTCTAAACAACAGACAATAAATACAAGTAAGTGCCATGCGGAAAAGTAAGCAAAGCTATCGCTGTTCCTTTTGCGGTCGAGATAAATCGGAGGCACTCATTCTCATTGCCGGGATTGATGGGCATATCTGTGAAGTTTGTGTAGAGCAGGCGGATGAGATCGTACAGGAAGAATTGTACGGGGGGAAGAAACCGAAGGAAGAAATGCCGGAAGAGGCACCCTTCCTGCTGCCGGAGCGGGTAACGCCCAAAGAGATCAAAACGCACCTGGACCAGTACGTTATCGGTCAGGACGAAGCTAAGAAAGTACTCTCGGTCGCCGTTTACAATCACTACAAGCGATTGGGGCAAACGGTGAAGACCGATGTCGAAATAGAAAAATCCAATATTCTTTTTGTGGGCCGGACCGGTACGGGTAAAACCCTGCTGGCCAAAACGATCGCCAAATTTCTCAATGTACCCTTTGCGATCGTAGATGCAACGGTATTCACCGAAGCGGGCTACGTTGGCGAAGACGTGGAAAGTATCCTGAGCCGCCTGTTGCAGGTGTGTAACTACGATGTAGCTGCGGCGGAAAAAGGGATCGTGTACATCGATGAGATCGATAAGATCGCCCGCAAGAGCGACAACCCTTCCATTACCCGCGATGTATCCGGGGAAGGCGTACAGCAGGCCATGCTGAAAATGCTGGAAGGTACCGATGTGAACGTGCCGCCGCAGGGTGGCCGGAAGCATCCGGAACAAAAACTGGTCAAGATCAATATCAATACCCACAATATCCTCTTCATTTGCGGCGGTGCTTTTGACGGTGTCGAAAAGATCATTGCCCGGAGAGTGAATACGCAGGTGATCGGGTTCAAGTCCGAAGAAAATGCGCTGGAACAGATAGACAAGGAAAACCTGCTGCAGTATATCAATCACCAGGACCTGAAACACTACGGGCTCATTCCCGAACTGATCGGTCGTTTGCCGGTATTGACCTATCTGGATCCGCTGGATCTGGATGCTATGAAAAATATCCTCACGGAGCCCAAGAATTCCCTCGTGAAGCAGTACAAGATGCTGTTTGAACTTGAAGGCGTTCAACTCGAAATTACCGAGGATGCCATTGCCTACATCGCAGAAAAAGCGTTGGACTTTGGCCTCGGGGCACGTGGTTTGCGATCCATCTGCGAAGCGATCATGACGGACGCCATGTTCGAATTGCCGTCGCAGGAGGAAATTAAGGAATTCACCGTCACTAAGGAATACGCTGAAGAAAAACTGAGCCGTTCCCGGCTTACGCAACTGAAAGCGGCCTGATCTTTTTATGACGAATAACGGAATTCAGGAAGGAGAGACCAGGAGATGGTGCGACAGGGAGAAATACCAATTTTCCCGGTTCCAGCTCACGGCCTCTCCTTTTTTTATTACACCTTTTCCCTTGCTCAAAAATAACTCATTATACCCATGCGAATCTTACTACTAGGTAGCGGAGGCCGCGAGCATGCCTTCGCCTGGAAATTGCAGCAAAGCCCGCTCTGTGAAGCCCTGTTCATCGCACCCGGTAACGCCGGCACCGAGCAGCACGGCACCAATATCGATCTGGATCCCAATAATTTTGCGGCTGTAAAAAAGCTGGTGCTGGACCAATCTATCGATCTGGTGGTAGTAGGGCCCGAAGAACCGCTGGTACGCGGTATCGTCGACTTTTTCCAGGAGGATAATGAGTTGAAGTCCGTGCTGATCGTCGGCCCTTCGCGGGAAGGCGCCTTACTGGAAGGCAGTAAAGCCTACGCCAAGGAGTTTATGCGCGAGTTCGTGATCCCCACGGCTGCCTACCGGGAGTTTACCGCCCGGGACCTGCAGGACGGCCTGGCCTACATCGAAACCCAACGGCCACCGATCGTATTGAAAGCCGACGGACTGGCGGCGGGGAAAGGCGTGGTGATCCTGGAGGATATCGAAGCTGCCAAGCAGGAGTTCCAGGACATGCTGGCGGGTAAATTCGGTGCGGCCAGCGAAACGGTCGTGATTGAGCAGTTTCTCAAAGGCATTGAGTTTTCCGTATTCGTCGTGACGGACGGCAAAGATTATAAAGTACTGCCCGTGGCCAAAGATTACAAGCGGATCGGGGAGGGCGATACGGGCCTGAATACCGGCGGTATGGGCTCGGTATCACCGGTTTCTTTTGTAGATGATGAAATGATGCGCAAGGTGGAGAACCGGATCATTAAGCCGACGATCAAAGGGATCCGCGAAAGAGATATGAACTACAAAGGGTTCGTCTTTCTGGGACTGATCGTGGTGGAAGGCGATCCCTATGTGATCGAATACAACTGCCGTATGGGCGACCCGGAAACCCAATCGGTATTTGCCCGACTGAATACGGACCTGGCGGAACTCTGCCGCGCTACGGCCGAAGGCCGCCTCAAAGAGATGGAGATCGAGACCGACGAGCGGGCTGCCGCCAGCATTATTCTCGTATCGGGAGGATATCCGGGATCCTACGAAAAAGGAAAAGCGATCTCCGGACTGGAAAATGTGGCCAATAGTCTGGTCTTCCACGCCGGCACGCGTAAATCCGAAGGGCAGGTCGTCACCAACGGTGGCCGGGTAATGGCCATTACTGCCTACGGTCCCCACTTCCGGGATGCCCTGAATACGGCCCTGGGCGATGCCGCTAAGGTAGAATTTGAAGGGAAATACAACCGGAGTGATATCGGATTTGATCTGTAAGAAACTGTTCTAAAAATATTACGGTACAACTACCCGTACCTCATCCCCAAAAGGGGAGTGTTTCCCGTTGGCAATACTGATGCGGTCTACTGCTTCGATCTGCATGAGATTGAGGTGGAAAAGCAATTCTTCCTCGTAGTTTTCCGGATCATCGAAATCCAGCGCCAGCCAGACGACGTAGTGCAGGTGGTGGTTGGCCAGTTCGTCCGCCCGCGACCAGAATGCGCGGTTGTGCTGCAGCCAGGGCCAGCGCATCCAGAGATTGCGCAAGCGGCGGTACCACCAGCTCCGGCGGTAATACTGCAGGACGGCATCGATGGCCAGCAGGGTATCTTCTGATTTTCTTTTTAGCTCATAGGCCAGTTCGGCGGCCGGTTTGGCGGCTACGTCGAAAGAGCGGTCCATTTCCGGATTGTAACGGGTGCGGTAGTTCTTTACTTCGATAAATATCAGTTCCTGCTGGTCGCGGATCGCGATGAAATCCACGCCCTTCAGGCCCATCCCGCTCAGGCTGCGAAAATAGGCGTGCTCGTCGTATTTTTTGACGACCCATCCCTTCCCAAAATTAAATTCAAGTCCGCTTTCGTTGAATGTCATGCCTGCTTTTACTGGAACCTATCTCCGGCAGATGATGAGGCCGAACCAGCTCTTTTTCAGAATAGTTCTAAAGCTATACTATACCGTTAGTTGCTGCGGTCAACCGCCTACCGCTTCGACAGTTTGCTAAGTTACCCTAATTGGAACTAAATGGCGGCGGTAATTGTAGCAATGAACGAAAAATGTCTCGTCATGGCAAAAATGAAAATAAGGGGAAAGGATCTGATCAAGCTGGGCTATCCGGAGGGGAAAGTTGTCGGACTGGCCATCAACAGCCTGTACGAGCACCACCGCCGGCAGAGCCGGGAGTGGGGACTGGCCATGTTGAAAAACATACTGGAGCATCCCCGGAATTTCGTGGAAGACGAAGCTTTCGGCCGGGTAGCCCGCGAGCTGATCGGAGCGGAACAGGACCAACGGAAGGAAGGATATTACGAGCTGCTGGAGCAGGTAAAACCTTTTCCGATCTTCGGAGAAGAACAGATCGAGGAGGGAGCCAAACACCAGATGTTTACGGCCATGCGCCTGCCCGTGGCGGTGGACGGCGCTCTGATGCCGGACGCCCACCAGGGATACGGGCTGCCGATCGGAGGCGTCCTGGCGGTGGACAATGCGGTTATTCCCTACGGAGTGGGCGTGGACATCGGCTGCCGGATGTGTCTGACCATGTACAACCTGAGTCCTTCCCATCTGCGGGAGCAGCCCGAGAAATTCGAAAAACTACTTTTGGAAAATTCCCGATTCGGCCTCGATACCTTTGACGATCCCATGGATGATCCGGTGCTGGAACGCAAAGAATTCAAATACATCAAGGTGGTGAAGGATCTGAAACACCGGGCGTACCAGCAGATCGGCAGCTCCGGTGGCGGCAACCACTTCGTGGAGTTCGGAACGGTGCGGCTGAGCGATCCCAAAAATGATTTCGATCTTCCGGTAGGGGATTATCTGGCCGTATTGTCGCACTCCGGCTCGCGGGGATTGGGAGCGAATATCGCACGGCATTACACCAAAGTTGCTATGGATAAATGCCGGCTGCCCAAAGTAGCCAGGCACCTGGCCTGGCTGACACTCGACTCTCAGGAAGGACACGAGTACTGGATGGCCATGAATCTGGCGGGAGATTATGCCTCTGCCTGCCACGATCACATCCACCGCCGGATCGCCCGGGCCCTGGGAGAAGCGCCCATCGCCCGCGTGGAAAACCACCACAATTTCGCCTGGAAAGAACAACTGGCCGACGGCCGGCAGGTAGTCGTTCACCGGAAGGGAGCTACTCCGGCCGGTAAAGGCGTATTGGGAATTATTCCCGGCTCCATGACTGCCCCGGGCTTTATTGTGCGGGGAAAGGGCCATAACGACTCCGTAAATTCAGCTTCGCACGGGGCGGGGCGGGTGATGTCCCGCAGCAAGGCCAAATCGCTGATCTCCACCGGAGATTTTCGGGATCATCTTGCCGAACAGGGCGTGCGCCTGATCGGCGGCGGACTGGATGAAGCGCCCATGGCTTACAAGGATATCCACGAAGTGATGCGTTCCCAGCAGGACCTGGTCGATATCGTCGGCATCTTTCAGCCGCGGGTGGTGAGAATGGAAGGA
Organism: Flavilitoribacter nigricans DSM 23189 = NBRC 102662; assembly: GCF_002646595.1. GTDB lineage: Bacteria > Bacteroidota > Bacteroidia > Chitinophagales > Saprospiraceae > Flavilitoribacter > Flavilitoribacter nigricans. Next base: position 56,959 of record NZ_PDUD01000028.1, on the reverse strand, counting down.
GCCAAAGCCAGGAATTGGAAGTAGAACCTGATCTGAAATTTTAGACCTCCTGTAATATAAGAAGAACGGATCGGCACTGCCGATCCGTTCTGATCTAGTAAGAGGGACAAAAATGTTTTAAAGCTTACGGACGCTGAATGATCAGCTTGTGGCTTACCATTTGTCCGTTATTCGAGCGGAAGGATACCTGGTACAAACCGGCATCGAACTGCTCCAGTTTCAATTCTATCAGATCGTTCGTTACCTCGTCGATCTCCATCACCTTGGCTTTTTTGCCATGCATGTCGTAAATGATCAGGGTACCGGAGGCGCCGCTGAAGGTGCTGAGGTCGATCATGGCATTGGTCGCCGTCGGATTCGGGAAGATGTTGATGGGCTGATCCCGCATTTCCAGACGGTATACGCCGGGTGCCAGACCCTCCAGATCAAAATCAACCGGATCGTTAGGTACCGGCTGGTAATTAAAGGAACGAACCGGACGGTTAGCGGCATCAACAATGAGGAACGATCCGTTCATACCGCGGTATTCCGTAAGATCCAGTGTAACCTTATCACCCGTTGGGTTATCCTGGTTACCGGAGAGCAGATTGCGGCCAAACACATTGATGATCTCCACTTTATCCGGAGCTTCTTCCTTGATACATTCGATCGAAGTTTCAAAGATCGCGACACAGCCACCGGCATCCATTACCCGTACCCGGAAGTTGAGGGTAGTATAACCGGCCGTATAGGTGATCTTCTTCGTTTGCTGGCCATCGGTAATGAAACCGTCGCAGTCCACCATTTCCCAGAAGTAAGTATACGGCTCTTTTCCGCCGGATACGGCGATGGAAAGCATATTGCCGTCCGATCCGCAATTGATCTTGGCGGTACTACTGAAGGTGCCGCTGATCTCCGACTGGTATACTTTGATCTTCTGCGTTTCGGAACGAGAGTTGCCACAGGCATCTTCCGAAGTCCAGGTACGCAGGATGGCGTAACCACCGTCAAAGTATTCGATACTTTCCTCCATGCTCACGGTAGCTTCGGAGCAATCGTCAATAGCCGTAACCGTTGCGGGGTGCGGGATCTCATCATCACAATCGAGTTTGAGATCATGCGGTACGCCGACCAGCACGGGTGCGTAGTTGTCGATGAAGGTGATCTCCAGCGCGATCTGCGCACTGTTGCCACAGGGGTCGGTAGCCGTCCAGGTGTACAGGTGCTTGCTCAGGTAACCGTCCGTAGCACAGTCTCCCAGGCTGATCAGTTCGATATCCAGACTGACATCGACATCGCCGGTACAAGCGTCCGAAACTTCCAGTGCATCCGGTCCGAAAGTAGGCATTACTGCCGGGTATTCCGGATAGTCTACGCAAGCCAGTCGCAGGCGACCTTCCGCGCTTCTTCTCAGTACCGGATCTTTGAATCCGATCACCGGTGGTTCGGTATCGTTGAAGTAGATGGACTGAGTGTGGGTGCTGGTATTGCCGCAGCCGTCGGTGGCAGACCAGGTACGGCGGATGATATCTCCGCACGGACCGTCTTCCGTTACTTCTTCGAAACTAACTTCCGCTTCTTCGCCCGTACAGGCGTCAATGGCCGTTACGACCGGGATCTCCGGAATGACATCACAAACGTCGTCGGGAAGTCCGATCAATTCGGGGCCTTCATCGTCCACGATGGTCAGGGTCTGCACCATGGTACTGACATTACCACAGGCGTCGGTAGCCGTCCACAATCTCTCCAGAGACTGGGTGCCGCAGAATTCGGTTACTTCGTTCAGTTCTTCCACGGTGAGGGATACGATCTCCGTACAGGCATCTTCCGCAACCAGGTCGGGCAATTCATCACTACAGTTAACCGTAGCTTCGATCGGCCCGGAAATAACCGGCGCTTCATTATCTACCACTTTAACACTAACGGTGTAGGTGGAGATGTTGCCGCAGAGGTCACTGGCTTCTACCATCAGTTCGAGGAGATAGAGATAGCCATTTTCCGCACAGTTGCCTTCTTTGAGCAGGCTGAGCGTCGTCGTTACTTCCCCGGCCATGCAGTTGTCGGTAGTCTGCACGAATTCGGCCAGATCGGGCAATGCGTATTCGTAACCTTCGGTGCAGACTGCTTCTACGATCGCTTCTCCACCGTCGGCAACGCCTTCAAATCCGGGATAATCCACGTTGATCTGCGGACCGGTACCGTCGTCGAGGATCAGTTTCTGACTGGCGGTGGATACGTTTCCACACTGGTCTTCGGCCGTCCAGGTGCGCAGGATGTAGCTGCCGCTGCCATCCTCACAGGCGATCGGGTCGCTTTCCTCAAAAGACATGGTCGCGTAACTACAGGCATCCACAAAGGTAACCTCGGGAACCGGAGGTATTTCCGTAACGCAGGCATCGGCCGGTACGCCGGAAATCACCGGTGGCGTATTATCTACCAGTCGCCAGATCACCTCAAAGGTGCTGCTGTTGCCGCATTCATCCGTCACGGTCCACATGGAACGGGTTCTTACGGTGTAACCCGCAAAGGCGCAGTTGGCGGCATTATTTACGGTCATGAACATGTAATCGACTTTTGGCGTACGATCACAGTTATCGATCTTACCGATTGAATACTCATCCAGTTCGGTCATCAGGGTACCCCACATATCACAATCCACTTCTACCTCGTCTCCGTCTTCCAGATCCATGATCAGCGGGTGATCCGGAAGAATGACCGGAGCTTCGTTGTCTTCTACGTAGATGGTCTGTGTGCGGGAAGTCATTCTACCACATCCATCTCTGGCGATCCAGGTACGGGTAATGGTATAGTTACAGCCTCCTTTTTCCGGCTTATTCTCGATCAGTTCCAGCGTTACACCGCTGCAGGCATCCACTGCGATAGGTTCTTCAATCGCTGGGTATACATCACAATCGATCGTTTTATCTTCCGGGAAGTAGGTAAATACCGGAGGCATATCATCGTAAATGACCATATAGAAGGTCAGTGTGGATGTATTGCCGCAATCGTCAGTAGCGGTGAATATACATTTCCACTTGCTGAGGAAATCGGAATATCCACTGCAATCGGCCTCTTCTACCAGTACATCCTCGAATTTGACACTCACATTGGAACAGTCGTCCATCACGTCAAAATCATCTACTCCGATCTGGAACGGATCCCAATCCGGATCAGCGTTATTACACTGTACATACATGGTAGCACCGTCTTCGATGTCACCGAACAACGGCGTGATCACCGGCGCTTTGGTGTCCGGCAATACCTGGAAGGTCCGGCTGGCTTCGGTCATCAGTCCGCAGTCATCCGTGGCTTTCCAGCGGTAGGTGATGCTGTAGCCGTTGCAGATATCTACTACGTAGGGATCCACGGTGGCTTCTACCGGAATATCACCGGAGCAAAGGTCCGTAGCGCTGACCACTTCCAGCGGCGGCAGCGGATCGTCACAGTTGATATTCGGGATCACTTCGGGAACTCCCGTGAGTTCCGGTGCCTTGGTATCTTCGATGGTGAAGGTCGCGGTGGTTTGGGCGAACAGTCCGCAATTGTCGTAAGCGGTAAAGGTTACGGTTGCCGAACCGGTAGCGCCACATTCATCGGATAGTCCGTCAAAATCATTTTCCCAGCGTACTTCACTACAGTCATCGGAAGCTTCCGCTCCGCCATTGTCCGCCAACCAGGCGTTCAGGGCCTCTACGTTGCCGGAACCGTCGCATTCCACAACTTTATCTTTGGCCGGCTCATCGATACTCGGAGGAGTAGTGGCCGGTACGGTAAAGGTAGCGGAGCAGGACTTGGTTCTGCAGTCGTCCGTAACTTCCAAAGTAAAGGACAGATTGACCGCAGCACCGCAAACGTAAGGCGGCAGATCGGGGATCTGATCGATATTCGAGATCGGGTTGCAACCATCCTGGAATCCGAATCCGTCCTTCCAGATCTGGTAGGCGGCTTCGATCTCATCCTGCGTAGCGCAGGCAGAGAGGTTAGGATCGTTCGGACAGCTAACGGAAAGTTCTACGGCCGGAGCTACGTAGAAACTGGCGGAGCAGGATCTTTCCGTACAGTCATCCGTTGCTTCCAGGGTAAAGGATAGGCTGACTTCACCACCGCAGACAAAATCCGGCAGATCCGGGATCTGTCCGATGTTGGAGGTCGTGTTGCAGCCACCGGATACCATAAAGGTGTTTTTCCAATTATCGTAAGCAGCGCTGATCTCGTCTTCCGTGCTACAGGAAGGTAAATTCACGTCGCCGGGGCAATCCACCTGAAGGTCGTTGGCATAAGCCCGGAGCGTAAAGGTCGTAGTGCATTCTTTTTCATCGCAAAGGTCGGAGGCCGTTACGGTTACCGAGATCACCTGATCGGTCTCAACACACTTTTCGGGTTGTACCAGCGTGTTGAGCGGCGGATCAAAAGTAAGCTGCGGATCGCAGCCGCCGGAAGCGTCCATACTGCTGAGCGCGCTGATCCAGTTGTTCCAGGCGGAAGTGATATCAGCCTCGATGGTGCAGGCATCCAGATCGACGGCCGCGGGGCAGTCGTCCAGTACGAGGTCATCGCTGTAGGCTCTCAGGGTGAAAGTAGTGGTGCATTCCTGCTCATCGCAAAGATCAGTAGCGGTGACGGTCACGGAAATGACCTGATCCTGATCGGCACATTGTGTAGGCTGTACCAGGGTATTGAGCGGCGGGTCGAAGGTGACCTGCGGATCGCAACCACCGGAGGCGTCCATGCCAGCCAGCGCACTGATCCAGTCATCCCACTCGTCGGCAATCTCGCTATTCGGCGTGCATCCGTCCAGATCGACGGCAGCGGGGCAGTCGTCCAGTACGAGATCGTCACTGTAGGCTCTCAGGGTGAACGTCGTGGTACACTCCTGCTCATCACAAAGGTCGGTAGCGGTGACGGTCACGGAAATGACCTGATCCTGATCGGCACACTGCGTGGGCTGTACCAGGGAGTTGAGTGGCGGATCGAAGGTGATCTGCGGATCGCAACCACCGGTGGCGTCCATACCAGCCAGCGCACTGATCCAGTCATCCCACTCGTCGGCAATCTCGCTATTCGGTGTACATCCATCCAGATCGACGGCAGCGGGGCAGTCGTCCAGTACGAGATCGTCACTGTAGGCTCTCAGGGTGAAAGTAGTGGTGCATTCCTGCTCGTCGCAAAGGTCGGTAGCGGTGACGGTCACGGAAATAACCTGATCCTGATCGGCACACTGGGTGGGCTGCACCAGGGTATTGAGCGGCGGGTCGAAGGTAACCTGCGGATCGCAACCACCGGAGGCATCCATGCCAGCCAGTGCACTGATCCAGTCATCCCACTCGTCGGCAATCTCGCTATTCGGTGTGCATCCGTCCAGATCGACGGCAGCGGGGCAATCGTCCAGTACGAGATCGTCACTGTAGGCTCTCAGGGTGAAAGTAGTGGTGCATTCCTGCTCATCGCAAAGGTCGGTAGCGGTGACGGTTACGGAAATAACCTGATCCTGATCGGCACACTGCGTGGGCTGCACCAAGGTATTGAGTGGTGGGTCGAAAGTGACCTGCGGATCGCAACCACCGGTAGCGTCCATACCAGCCAGCGCACTGACCCAGTCATCCCACTCGTCGGCAATCTCCGCATTCGGCGTACATCCGTCCAGGTTAACGTTGGAAGGACAGTCGTCCAGCACGAGATCGTCGCTGTAGGCTCTCAGGGTAAAGGTCGTAGTGCATTCCTGCTCATCGCAAAGGTCGGTAGCGGTGACGGTTACGGAAATAACCTGATCCTGATCGGCACACTGCGTAGGCTGTACCAGGGTATTGAGCGGCGGGTCGAAAGTGACCTGCGGATCGCAACCACCGGACGCATCCATATTGGACAGGGCGGTATACCAGGTATTCCAGGCGCTGGCAATAGCGGCGTTGGCGGTACAACCGTCCAGATCAACAGCCGTGGGACAATCATCGAGGTCGAGGTCATTGGGCGGAGCCTGCAGGGTGAAAGTCGCATCGCAACTAACATTCTCACAGAGGTCCATGATCTTTACATTCACGGTTTGCTCGGATCCCATACATTCGGTCGGAGCTACCAGACTTTCCAGCGGTGGATCGTAGGTTAGTTCAGGGCTGCAGCTGCCGGTGACGGTTATGGCCTCGATATCGGCGATCCAGTCGGCAAAGGCCGAGTTGATCTGCGCCTGAGTGGAACATCCGTCCAGCGTTTCTTCCGGGCAAGTGGATAAAGCCAGATCATCCGGATAAGCTCTCAGGGTAAAGGTCGTGGTACATTCCTGCTCATCGCAGAGGTCGGTGGCGGTCACGGTCACGGAAATGACCTGATCGGTAGCGGCACACTGCGTGGGCTGCACCAGGGTATTGAGCGGTGGATCGAAGGTAACCTGCGGATCGCAACCACCGGTCGCATCCATGCTGGCCAGCGCACTGATCCAGTCATCCCATTCGTCGGCAATCTCGATATTCGGCGTGCATCCGTCCAGGTCGACGGCAGCGGGGCAGTCGTCCAGCACGAGATCATCACTGTAGGCTCTCAGCGTGAAGGTCGTGGTGCATTCCTGCTCGTCGCAGAGGTCAGTAGCGGTCACCGTCACGGAAATCACCTGATCCTGATCGGCACACTGCGTGGGCTGCACCAGGGTATTAAGCGGCGGGTCAAAGGTAACCTGCGGATCGCAACCACCGGTCGCATCCATGCTGGCCAGCGCACTGATCCAGTCATCCCATTCGTCGGCAATCTCGCTATTCGGCGTACATCCGTCCAGATCGACGGCCGCGGGGCAATCGTCCAGTAGGAGATCGTCACTGTATGCTCTCAGGGTAAAGGTCGTGGTACATTCCTGCTCGTCACAAAGGTCCGTAGCAGTGACGGTCACGGAAATGACCTGATCCTGATCAGCACACTGCGTGGGCTGCACCAGGGTATTGAGCGGCGGATCGAAAGTGATCTGTGGATCGCAACCACCGGTCGCATCCATATTGGACAGTGCGGTATACCAGGTATTCCAGGCGCTTGCAATAGCGGCGTTGGCGGTACAGCCGTCCAGATCAACAGCCGTAGGACAATCATCGAGATCGAGGTCATTGGGCGGAGCCTGCAGGGTGAAAGTCGCATCGCAACTCACATTCTCACAGAGGTCCATGATCTTTACATTCACGGTTTGCTCGGATCCCATACATTCGGTCGGAGCCACCAGACTTTCCAGCGGTGGATCGTAGGTCAGTTCAGGGCTGCAGCTGCCGGTGACGGTCATGGCCTCAATATCGGCGATCCAGTCGGCAAAGGCCGAGTTGATCTGTGCCTGAGTGGAGCAGCCGTCCAGGGTTTCTTCCGGACAAGTAGATAAAGCCAGATCATCCGGATAAGCTCTCAGGGTAAAAGAAGTAGTGCATTCCTGTTCATCACAGAGGTCGGTAGCGGTCACGGTCACAGAAATGACCTGATCGGTAGCGGCGCACTGCGTGGGCTGTACCAGGGTATTGAGTGGTGGATCAAAAGTAACCTGCGGATCACAGCCACCGGAGGCATCCATATTGGATAAAGCCGTATACCAAGAGTTCCAGGCGCTCGTAATTGCGGCGTCGGCAGTACATCCGTCCAGGTCGACGGCAGTGGGGCAGTCGTCCAGCACGAGATCATCACTGTAGGCTCTCAGCGTGAAGGTTGTGGTGCATTCCTGCTCGTCGCAAAGGTCAGTAGCGGTCACCGTCACGGAAATCACCTGATCCTGATCGGCACATTGCGTAGGCTGCACCAGGGTGTTGAGTGGCGGATCGAAGGTGACCTGCGGGTCACAACCACCGGTAGCGTCCATACTACCAAGCGCACTGATCCAGTTATCCCACTCGTCGGCAATCTCGATATTCGGCGTACATCCGTCCAGATCGACGGCAGCAGGGCAATCGTCCAGCACGAGATCATCGCTGTAAGCTCTCAGGGTGAAGGTCGTGGTGCATTCCTGCTCATCACAAAGGTCAGTAGCGGTGACGGTCACGGAAATGACCTGATCCTGATCGGCACATTGTGTGGGCTGTACCAACGTATTGAGCGGCGGGTCGAAAGTGACCTGCGGATCGCAGCCACCGGTAGCATCCATATTGGACAGGGCCGTATACCAGGTATTCCAGGCGCTGGTAATCGCGGCGTTGGCGGTACAACCGTCCAGATCAACAGCCGTGGGGCAATCATCGAGGTCCAGATCATCGGGCGGAGCCTGCAGGGTGAAAGTTGCATCGCAACTCACATTGTCACAGAGGTCCATGATCTTTACATTCACGGTTTGCTCGGAGCCCATACATTCGGTCGGAGCCACGAGGCTTTCCAGCGGCGGATCGTAGGTCAGTTGCGGGCTGCAACTTCCGGTAATGGTCATCGCCTCAATATCGGCGATCCAGTCGGCAAAGGCCGAGTTGATCTGGGCCTGGGTGGAACATCCGTCCAGGGTTTCTACCGGACAAGTGGACAAAGCCAGGTCATCCGGGTAAGCTCTCAGGGTGAAAGTCGTCGTACAGTCGTCGGTATCGCAGAGGTCCGTAGCGGTTACCGTTACAGAAATGACCTGATCGGTAGCGGCACACTGCGAGGGCTGTACCAGGGTGTTGAGCGGCGGATCGAAGGTGACCTGCGGACTGCAACCACCGGTAGCGCCCATATTACCAAGTTCGGTGATCCAGTTATTCCAGGCCGTGGTGATGGCCGCATCGGCGGTACAACCATCCAGGTCTACCGGGGTCGGACAATTATCCACCGCCAGATCATTGGGATAGGCTTGCAAAGTGAAACTGGTGGTACAACGAACGACCTGGCAGCCGTCATCGGCGGAGATGATCACCGTTTGCGTATTATCGGTTAGATTACATAAAGTCGGTTTGGTCAGATCGCCGACGGGAGGAGATACGTAGACGACCGGATTACACAGACCACTGGCGGTAACGCCCTCGATGCTGGAGATCCAGTTATCCCAGGCGGTGTTGAGTTCCGATTGGGTCGTACAGCCCGCTTTAACCACATTTCCCGGGCAACTGGAAAGGGTAGGTGGTGTGTAGACCACCGTAAACGTCTGTGTACAGGTTTCCGTCGTCACTCCGTCGGTAACCGTATAGGTGCGGACGATCTGGCTACCATTGGCGCAATAATCGAGCGTACCACTATCCGAGTAGGTAATACTCAGCGGGCCGCAGGGGTAACCGGTAATCGCGTTGGCTCCGAATATCGCCTCAAATTCAGCTTCGGTATCCGCCGCCTCCGGCAGTGGATTGACACAGCTGATATTGGCGGTTTTGGGACTGCAACTGACCATCAGCTCGCAGCAGGGGCCGTTGAAAGTAATGGACTGGGTAACCTGGCACGGCTGACCGTTTGCGTCATTTTTCAGGTTGTCGGTTACCGTCACGCTGTAGGTGCCGAGGGATACATCATTGAGATCCTCGGTCATAGCACCATTACTCCATAGGTAAGAAAAACTACCGGAACCGCCGGTAACGGTCAGATTGATGTCTGCCGTATTACCGGTGCCGCAATCGGCCGCAATAACTGCATTTAAAGGAGGCGTAATAACGATAGCCGGATTGTCATAGCAATACTTCCCGTTCGGGTTGTTATCCGGGGTTACGGGGCAGGCTCCGTTTGCAGCGGTCCAGACCAGCAGGATATTATCCAGCACCAGTTCACTGCCACAGGTGAAGGTGACCGTACCGAAATCCAGGTCGAAAGTGGATTGCTTGGCTAATGGGCCCGAGCAGCGGACGATGCTACAGGTAGAGGACGATCCTCCCATGAAATTCTCCGTCAGGTCGGCAAATACACCGAGGTAACGGTTTTGACTGTTCGTGTTGTGTGTGATCCTAATGATCAGGTTCGCCGTGACGGTAGTACCGGGCGTACAGGAGTTACAGGCGTCACCGGGAATGCTCAAACGAGCGCTGACAATCTGTACATCGTTTGCCGGGCATTCGCCAACTTTGTACTCACTGTTACCGCGAAGGTCCATCTGGCTTCCCGGAACGGGATCACCGGGGCAAACCTGAGCCTGTAATCCGCCGGTGGTAGCCAGAAAGCACATCAAAAGGAAAGTCGATTTTAAAATAGAGGACCAGTTCAGCGCGAATTTTGATGAAGTAAACCTGAATGGATCAGCAAATTGTAAATTTTTGTTTTTCCGTAAGATTTTTTGAAGGTTAGAAAATGCTGGAGAATGCTCCTTGGGCCTCTTGAGTCTTTTCGGAATGACTTCAGCAGGCCTCTGAAATAGAGATCTAGGGTTCATTACGTACCTAATTTAGTGATGTTATTGAGATTTAGACAAAGTTATACCGGACCCCACACTACCACTTGGGTGCGGGCATGTATTGTTAAATTCCAGAATGAGATAGTTGGTGCTATACTGTAAGGGGGGTAACTACTAGTGTAAAATAGTCTGTTTGGGTATACAATAAGGTATGCCTAGTATTTAAACCAGATACTTTAGGGAAATATGATGCAGAGGAGATGTGGACAATTTGCCCCTAATATAGCACAATTATTTTACTATAGCAATTAATGGTATACAATATTATTCATAGATGTACGGACTTTTTTCATTCTACCATCGATTGTCAACACAATCGGGCATTCGGCCGTTATAGATGGACCAAATGTTGTAATTTAGCGGAAATTCGCTAAATCTAATTTTCAAGTAAAACCAATATGAATTTCAACCTAACCGAAGAACAGCTTGCCGTTCGGGAAGCAGCCCGGGATTTTGCCCAAAAAGAACTCAAACCCGGCGTTATCGAGCGAGACAGCAAGATGCTATACCCAACCGAACAGATCCGTGGAATGGCTGAACTGGGATTTCTCGGCATGATGGTCTCTCCCGAATACGGTGGAGGCGGCATGGATACCCTTTCCTACGTGCTGGCGATGGAGGAGATCTCCAAAGTGGATAACTCCTGTTCGGTGATCATGTCCGTGAATAATTCCCTGGTCTGCTGGGGGATCGAGACCTTTGGTTCCGAGGAGCAAAAACAAAAGTATCTGCCCCGACTGGCGGCCGGAGAATGGATCGGTTCTTTCTGCCTGTCTGAACCCGAAGCCGGCAGCGATGCCACCAGCCAGCGCACTACCGCCATCGATATGGGCGATCACTACCTGCTGAACGGTACCAAAAACTGGATCACCAACGGCGGCACCTCCAAATTGCACATCGTCATTGCCCAAACGGATGCCGAAAAGGGGCACCGCGGTATTAATGCCTTCCTGGTGGAAGCGGACTGGGACGGCGTCTCGATCGGTGCCAAAGAAGATAAATTGGGGATCCGTTCCTCCGATACCCACACCATTATGTATACCGATGTGAAAGTGCCGAAGGAAAACCGGATCGGAGACGATGGGTTTGGCTTTAAATTCGCAATGAAAACCCTGTCCGGCGGTCGCATCGGCATTGCTGCCCAGGCGCTCGGAATTGCCGGTGGAGCCTACGAACTGTCGCTGGCCTACGCCCAGGAACGTTCTGCATTTGGTAAGCCCATCATCAAGCACCAGGCGATCTCCTTCAAACTGGCCGATATGGCCACTGATATTGAAGCGGCCAAAATGATGGTCTACCGCGCCGCCTGGCTGAAGGATCAGAAGCTGGATTACGATACGGCCAGTTCCATGGCAAAACTCTACGCTTCCGAAGTGGCCATGCGACACACGGTGGAAGCCGTCCAGATCCACGGCGGTTACGGTTTCGTCAAAGAATACCACGTAGAACGCCTGATGCGCGACGCCAAGATCACCCAGATCTACGAAGGTACTTCCGAAGTACAACGTATTGTGATCTCCCGGGCGGTGGAAAAGGGCAAACCGTATATCGACATGTGATTGATGTGGAAACGTGCTAACGGGTGAATGTGGAAATGTGTTAAGGTTTTGATGTGTTAAAGTGTTGATGTGGAAATGTTGCTAAAGGGCATCCCAACGTTTCCACTTTAACACGTTTCCACCTTAGCACATTCATACGTTTCCACCTTCACACGTTTCAACTTTAGCACATTAAAACCCTGACCCACCCTTATTCAAATTATATGCATCTTTGCAGATATGAAAGGTTCTTTCCAGATAGCGAGGGTGTACGGTATTCCCATTCAACTGCATTGGAGCTTTTTTTTGATCCTGGCCTGGATCGTGTATACCGTACTGACGAAAAAAGGATATTGGGACTGGCATAGCCTGGGATGGACCAGCCTTTCCGTATTCGTCCTTTTTTTCTGTGTAGTGCTCCACGAACTGGGGCACGCTCTTACCGCCCGTCGATACGGGGTAAAGACCCGCAATATTCTGTTGCTGCCGATAGGTGGGCTGGCGGTACTGGAAAGACTTCCGGATAAACCGAATCAGGAACTACTCGTTGCGCTGGCCGGACCCATGGTCAATGTGGGCCTGGCGGTCTTTTTTTCCCCCCTGTTGTTGCTGTTATCCAACGGTAAGGTGCAACAGATCTTCGGTTTTATCCTGCAGTCCGAAGGGAATTTTTTCGCCCGTAATATCCTGCCGTGGGAGTGGTTCATTTTTGGACTGGTGGCCCTGAATCTCACCGTGGCGGTCTTTAACCTGTTACCGGCTTTTCCGATGGATGGCGGTCGTATTCTGCGGGCGTTTCTGTCTATTCGGCTGAAACGGATACGCGCTACCCGGATCGCTACCTTTTTGGGGCAGTTGTTTGCCGTGATCCTGCTGGCGCTGGCCTGGGAGTACGAAAACTGGGCGGCCGGGATCATCGGTGTATTCGTTTACTTCAACGCTACGGTAGAATACCGGGCGGCCCGGCAGGATCAGTTCCTGGAAAAATTTCAGGTGAAAGATGCCCTTCGCAAACGTTTTTCCCGCATTTATCCGGAAGATCAGATGCAGCTGGCCTACCGCCTGCTAGAACAGGACAAGGAACACAGTTTCCTGATCTTTGACCGCTGGCAGAACCTGCGGGCGGTATTGTCCGAAGAGGTCTTACTGGATGCGGCCAAGAAAGAAAAACTGGAACAACGTGTCGATCACTGGCAGTCTACCGATTTTGAGTATATGCTGGATACGGATCCGCTGCGATCGGCGCTGGTGAAAATGCAGGAAAATGGAGTGGGGGCCCTGCCGGTTTGCAATAAGCACGGAAGATTGCTGGGCCTGGTCGACCAATCGGGGATCAATCACTTCCTGGGGCTACAGCGCCAGTTGGCTAAACAATAGGCTCACTTACCACTAAACAATAGAGATAATAATACAGGTGCAGGAGAATATGCCCTCAGTAAAGAGGTTATTCGGTCGTGAAATTGCCTGAGCGGTTCAACTTAAGTTCGGAAAGTCCGTTTAACGAGGCGAATGGTTTTGATTACACCAGTCTTAGCGTTTACCAGACTTACCAGATAGATGCCGGAAGGTAGGTTGGCGATCGAATAGCGCTGACCGTGCTCGTAGGGAAAACTCCGGATCTTTCCTCCCACAATATTAATGATGTCGATCTCGTCCACCAGGTTGTTGGGCGTCACCTCAAAGTAAAAGGTAGCCGGATTCGGATAAACCAGGATCTCCGCTTTGGAATTGGTGTATTCCGATGCCGTGGCACCGGTGGAAGTGCGAAAATCTACGGATTCTAAAATATAACCCGGAGCATCGGCATAGGAGAAGGAAAGTTCGTACCAGCCTTCACCTTCCGTTCCGAGCGGTAAAACGTGCATGCTAATTTCGGTAGACTGTCCGGGTAAAATGGAAAGTGGAATATCTGTGCCGGGAATGGGACCAAAATTGGTATGGACATTGGGCAGATAGATCCCGTTGTCATCGTTTACCTGGGTCAGCCAGTCGGCCGGTTGCGAATAGACTTTTTTATCCCATTTGATCAACAGCGTATCGTGGGAGAGATTGGTGAGACGGACCGTAAATTCAATTTCCAGACTGATATCGGAAATATCCTCTACCAGGATATCCCGATCACTAATGGCTTCTACCTTAACCAGCCGCTGTGCATCCAGGCTGTAAATAGAACCCAAAAAAAATAAGAAGAGTAAAAATTGCTTCATAATTCGTCGTCTTATCTCATGGCGCTCTCCCAAAATTCGTTTAAAAAACTCAAATAGGCCTCATTTTCTGGAAATGTCAAGGTTTTTAAACAATATTTAACGCGGGAAACCAGCGTAAACACTGTTATATTTCCCTTTTATTTATATAATTCAAATATAACTGTATTTGAGTTAAAAAGGTAATATACGAACGTCCGGCGAATCATTTTTCAACCACAATATATTCGTATTACTTACCGGCCACCAGGTTACCGATCCTGATCCAATTTTGGGAGATCTAACCAATAACTGAAGGTAGCAACAATCTTTCAGCCGCTTTGGTGCGCCCGGATTTACAATTACCCATCTTTGGAATGAAACAGTTACCCTAAAATCCAGGTATAATTTTCTAACTTCAAGCTTCCACTTCATCGGAAGGCTTGTCCTGATTGGGACATATCCTGACAAATTACCTCTTTACTGTAATCTTATCGACCACTTGTGCAATTAAAAGATATTGTGGTTAATAACTGAAAACACCTAATTGATATGCACATAGCCATTCTCGGTAATGGGATCAGTGGAATTACGGCGGCCCGCTTCATTCGAAAAATGAGCGATCACCAGATCACCGTGATCTCTGCAGAAACGGATTATTTCTTTTCCCGTACGGCTCTCATGTACATCTACATGGGCCACATGCGATTTACGGATACCCAGCCTTATGAACCCTGGTTCTGGGAGAAAAACCGGATCGCCCTGCGCCGCGGCTGGGTAGAACGGGTGGATTTTTCCGGAAAGCAACTGCAGTTTACGGAGGGAGAACCTCTGGCTTACGATAAACTGATCATCGCCACGGGATCTGCTCCCAATAAATTCGGATGGCCGGGGCAGGATCTCGCCGGTGTGCGCGGATTGTACAGTTATCAGGATCTGGAATATATGGAAGCGCACAGCGATGGCCTGAAACGGGCGGTGATCGTGGGCGGCGGGCTCATCGGTATTGAAATGGCCGAAATGTTCCACTCCCGGCACATACCGGTCACCTTTCTCGTCCGGGAACAAAGTTACTGGGATGCCGTGCTACCGAAAGAAGAATCGGAAATGGTTAGTCGGCACATCCGGGAACACGGTTTCGACCTACGCCTTTCCACCGAACTCAGCGAGATCGTTGATGACGGCAACGGCCGGGCCTGTGCGGTCATCACCAATGAGGGCGAACGCATCGAATGCGGGTACGTCGGTCTGACGGCCGGGGTACACCCCAACATTCAATTCCTCAAAGATGGCGAACTGGAAATTGGCCGCGGCATTCTGGTCGATGAGCACCTGCAAACCAATCTGCCGGATGTCTACGCTATCGGTGATTGTGTGCAATTGCGCGAGCCCAAACCCGGTCGTCGCCCGATCGAAGCGGTCTGGTACACCGGGCGTATGATGGGCGAAACGGTAGCCCACACCCTCTGCGGGCAACCCCAGGCCTACGATCCGGGGATCTGGTTCAATTCTGCCAAATTCCTGGATATCGAATATCAGGTGTACGGTGATATTCCGGCGGCGCTGCCCGATGATACCGAAAGCCTCTACTGGGAACATCCTGACGGCAGAAAATCCATTCGGATCAATTACCGAAAAGCGGACGGCGCGGTAAGCGGTTTCAATCTGATGGGCGTGCGGTACCGCCACGAAGTGTGCGACAAATGGATCGCCGAGGCCACTCCCATTGAAACAGTGATCCAGCAACTGGGCCTGGCCAATTTTGATCCCGAGTTTTATCGGGAGCACGAAGCGGCGGTCGTTGCCGCTTACAATCAACAGAGCGGCCGCAACCTCCAGCTAAAACAAAAGCGGAGTCTTTCCGCGGCACTGCGTTTTCTACGTTCCAAAACTGCCCTTTAAACCCAAAAGACTAAAGCTACATGAAGTACTTACAAACCATCGGCCTGGTATTATTCGTATTGGCACTGGGGATCTTCACCCTGATGCTGGGCCTGGATCAATATCGACTTTCTTCTGACACGCTGGCAATCGACAATGACTACCACCGCGAGGCCTTTTTGGAAGCAGCCCGCGCAGCCGACGCCCTGGATAAGACTTACGGCAGCAGCTTTGCTTTTTCCGGCCAGTTTAAAAGCTTACTGCAAGATGCGCAGGCCAGCCTGAACGAGCGGGCCGAAGCCGGCATCCCCGAGGGGCTGGGAGAATGGGATTACAAGCTGGGCGACTGGAAGTTTACGGAATATACGCTGGCAACCATCCGGCAATCCGCGGAAGGGCCCGTGACCAGTCAGCCGCTGCTGTTCCTGCTTTTGACAATTGGTCTGGGAAGCATCGGCGGCCTGCTGTATATCCTTCCGGTTTTCCTGAAAATACCCGGGATCAAAAACGACCGGATTTTCCATAGCAGCCTGCAGCGCGGCCTGGATCTGAACTGGCGTACGTTCTTTCTCGGAGCCACCATCCTGGGCATCCTGATCTACGGATTCTTCTACATTAATAACTTCTTCTGGCCGTCGGTGACGGCGGCGATCATGGGGCTCATCATCTGGCTGGTATTCTCTTACGAAAATTCCAGGGAGCGTACACCCGCGCGATCCGCCGGGCCCGGATACGGACTGAACACGGCCTGGCTGGGGGTGATCGCAGGGACCTATCTGATCCTGTTTTACGTACTGCTGTACTGGGCCCCGGAACACATCACGCCCTGGATGCGGATGTCGGATCCGCTGAGCCGGGCCCTGAACGGCGGCGAGGCCAGTCAGTGGTTTGTCTACGGTTTGCTGTACACCGTGATCGTGTTGGTCATGGGCGTCAAAATGATCGCCAAATACCGGCACAATCGCTATCAGATCATTCGCACCATCTCCGTGATGTTCTTCCAGACGGCGATCGCCTTCTTGCTGCCGGAGATCCTGGTGCGACTCAACCAACCTTATTTCGACTTTAAAAATATCTGGCCGCTGAACTATACTTTTTTCTTCGACTGGAACATCAATAATCTGATCAACAGCGGCGCGCTGGGCATCTTCATGTTTGTATGGGGTGTGCTGCTCATTATCGTTGCCGTGCCGGTATTTACCTATTTCTACGGAAAGCGCTGGTATTGCTCCTGGGTGTGCGGTTGCGGCGGACTGGCCGAAACTATGGGGGATCCCTATCGCCATTTATCGGATAAAAGTCTGCGGGCCTGGAAGTTTGAACGCTGGATCATCCACGGGGTGCTGGTATTTGCGGTGGTCATGACCATTGCGGTGCTGTATACCTATTTTACGGGTAGTCAGCAGATCCTCTTCATGAGTAGCGATACCGTGCGGGGCTGGTACGGATTTATGATCGGATCGGCTTTTGCGGGCGTAGTGGGTACGGGCTTTTACCCGCTGATGGGAAACCGGATGTGGTGTCGCTTCGGTTGCCCCCTGGCGGCTTATCTGGGCTTGGTACAACGCTTCAAATCCCGCTTCCGGATCACGACCAACGGTGGCCAGTGTATTTCTTGCGGCAATTGCTCAACCTACTGCGAAATGGGCATCGATGTGCGTCACTACGCGCAACGCGGGCAGGATGTGGTACGGGCGTCCTGCGTGGGCTGCGGCGTCTGTGCGGCGGTGTGCCCCCGTGGTGTGCTGCGCCTGGAAAATAGCGATCTGGATGTGGATACGCGTACGGAAGCATTGCGGACGATCCGGATTAGTGGGGGTGAGGTGCGTATTGAGATGTAGTTGACGGTTGACGGTTGACGGTCGATGGTTGACGGTTGATGGTTTTTTGTTTTGTGACTGATCTTTTTCGGTAGGATGAGGGGCATTTTTTAGTCTAGGGCTTTGTTTGTCCAGCCATCGGAAGAAAGCGTTCCTTCAAACTCATCGCCATAGATAGAACTGTAACGAATGCTCATTTTTATACTGTCCAGCGATCGGTAGACGATTCGGGCCAGCGCAATATTATCCGTTAGGTCCAGGAAGGTAACAGCCTGGCCCGCCTGGATGACGGTATTGTTGAGTTGACCGGTGGTGAGGTAATCAGGAATAGAATCGTGCAGGTCCATGGTGGCGAAGATGTCCCACCAGTCATTGACCTGTTTTCCTTTATATTCTACCTGCAATTCATCGATAGTGGCCGGACCGACACCACCGTTGGCCGCTACCAGACGATATTCAGTCAGTTGCTTTGTTTTTGGATCGAACGCCTGGTATTTATTGATCTGTAGAATAGGTCGAACCGATGCCCGGGCCTGGACATCCATCAATTCGCTTTGGCGGATCATAATACGGGTCTGAGTTATGGAAACGATGAGGGCACAGACGCTGATCAGGGTCACCCCCAGAGCGATTACATTTTGTGGCTCTTTCCAAAACTTACTCATAAAATATCCTTTTCTAAAAATTTGATCTTTTTGTCTGGGTAGAGTTATAGATGGAGGGGCGTTTTGTCTTTAAACATTAGCTTCCGGTACGGCTCTATCCTCAATATTCAAATACCGCTCTATTTCCTGTTCTACATATTTTGCTTTGGACAAGGTATTAAGGGTCAGCAATTTTTCGTGAGTCTGACCTTCTACGCCATTGACGATCATATGAATGGTGTAGTAGCCCATGCCGTCCCCGGAATGTTTTAAATACAATTGATCGATCTCATTCGCAGCATAAGTCCTGTCTTTTTTGAAATTTTTCGGGCGAGATCTTATGCTCAGGTATTTACTGTTAATATCGATATAGGTCTTATTCCTGGAATAATTCAAGACCCGGTAAAGGAAGTACAAAGTGATGATGGCGAAAAAAACGGGATAAAGAACAGATATCCCTTTAGCAACGTAAATTAATAGGGCGAAAATAGCCGACATGGGAGCAAAGAAAATACCGAAAGCGTCCAGCCCCTGAATGTGTTGCTGTACGGTGATGTCCAAATCGTCTTTGAAATAAAAAAGATCTACACCTTCCGGTCGAATGAATTCCTGCTTCATATCCTTTTGGACCTTTACACTTGCTACTTCTTCCTCAATGGAAAAAATAGCGTTGCAACTGCCGCATTTGGCCATACTATTTTGCAGGTTAAGATTATTTGCCTGTACTTCTTCCTCACAGGAAGGACAACTGACTTTTTTGAAAACTTTGGGAAATGCCTGGGTTTCGATCGCTCCCAGTTCCAGTTTTTCGGCGGGTTTGTATTGTTCTTCGGGCTGGTTTGTCATGGGATGAAGATAGGGATTTATTCTGTTTTAGAGATAAGATCGGAATGTCTGAAGCGTAAAATTATTAGTGTAAAAAGCATGAGGAAGAACGGTAGGTATTTGGGGAATTACCCGGTTCCAAGGAAGAAATAATTTACGTCTATTATCTGCCATCTACTTCGCTTCGCCCGGGAAGGTCCGCACCCGGCAGTACGGTGAACGGTGCAATGGGATTATTTTCCAGTTCGTTGATCAGGAATTTGCGCAGTTTTTTTTCCAGGAAATGCAGAACGATGGCCATCATCACGAGCACGGTTAGTGCGCCGAGCAAACCGAATGGGTAAAAACTAAAAGTAGGTGCATACAGCGTATAACTAACCGTCATGAAGCTAAATAGCGAAAGGGCAAGGAGCAAAGCCACCAGCCGAAACCGGTTGAAAAGAAATCCGCAGGTAAGGAATAATAGTATACACAGATAAGGCGGCGTGAAGATCCAGGTGTCAAGATGGGCTGCCGGAAAGATATAAGGCGCTACGGGAGCAAACAGCAGCACGATTGCCGTAAAGAAGAACAAGATCTGAGTGCAGGTCAAAAAATGAGTAAAATGTTCGTGGCGCCAGCCATCACCGGCAAGACGGCCGTGGAACCTGATCTTACCCAGGTCAAAATTCGGATCCAGAGAAGTATCCAGAAAAGGGTTCATAATTCAATAAACAATGGATCGACGATACAGCTAAACCGATTGGTTGAGAGCCTATCCAAAAACCATCCTTTGGTCTTAAAATAACCATCTATGGAACCTCATTTCGTCATTTTCTCCTTCCGTAGCGCTGCTACGAAACTCGAAAATGACTTCGTGAGAACCCAAATCTGGTCATTTTCGACATCAAAAACGGTTTCTGGATAGGCTCTAATCGATACTACTGAAAAAAATCATGGAAGGTTCCAATGATTGTTATTTCTTAAAATCGGCTGTAGGTTGTTTCCTGCCGGCCCGCACCATGAAGAAGGCGCCCGCCAGTATAAAAGGAATGCTGAGCCACTGTCCGGTCGATAGCGCGTCACCCAGGTAGGTTTCGAAACCACCCTGACTGGTCTTGAAAGGCTCCACAATAAACCGCCAGCTGAACACCAGTACCAGGAACAGTCCAAAAATGTAGCCTTCCTGATGCCGCTTCTCCGTTTTCCAGTAGATATAATACAGGACAGCAAAAATGGCAAGATAACCGAGGGCTTCATAAAGCTGCGCCGGGTGGCGGGGTTCGAGGGGGATGTTATTGGTTTCGGCGTGCCGGACAAACTCAAACGCCCAGGGTACGCTGGTGACGTGACCGACAATTTCCGAGTTCATCAGGTTGCCCAGGCGGATCAGGAAGGCTGCGAGTGCCGTCGGTACTACGATCTTGTCCAGTATCCACAACATGGATCGTTTGGAATAGATACGGGAAAACAACCACAATGCGATCAAAATACCGATGGCTCCACCGTGGCTGGCCAGTCCGCCCTGCCAGATCTTCGGGATCTCGGAAAGATGACGGGAATAATAATCCCATTCGTAGAAAAATACGTGACCGAGCCGGGCACCGAGCACCCCACCGCCGATCATAAAGAAGAAAATGATATCCAGCCACTTTTCGGGCGCTCCCTCGGCTTTGAACATTTTCGTAACCATCCACAGTCCCAGCAGGAAACCAGATGCGAACAAGACCCCATACCAGCGCATGGAAAAATTACCGATCGTAAAGATCTCCGGAGAAACGTCCCAGTGGATGCTAAGGAACACAGGCGGAATTTTTTATGAAGTGAAACTACTAAAAATTAGCAGCTTCTTATACCCGAAGGCCTGCGGCCGAAATAAATTTCAACCGCAGGCCTCCGAAAAAATATACAGTAAGCTGCTCCATTCGGAGCTGGTCGTATTTGTTTATTCCGGTTCGAAACCAAGTACGATGTTGAACGTGCCCCGCTTCTTGTCGGCAGTAACTTCCTTGTCGAAACCAAGACCGTAGTCGAAACCAAGTGTACCGAACATCGGCAGGAATACCCGTAGACCGAGACCCGCCGAACGTTTCAGATCGAATGGGTTGAAATCCCGTACGGTTCTCCAGGCATTACCGGCCTGGGCAAATGCCGTAACGAAGATGGTCGAACTTGGGTTAAGCGACAGCGGGTAGCGTAGTTCCAGCGTGTGCTTGGAGAATACCGGTGTGGCGATATTTCCGGAACCGCCGTTGGGGTCGAGGTTGGCTTCCAGATCTTCCACATCGTAACCGCGCAGGGAGATGATATCCACCCCGGCAAAACCAAACTGCTGGTTGTTGATACCGTCGCCACCCAACTGGAAGCGTTCGAACGGTGACGTACCCACTTTTTTGTTGTAGGTACCCAGAATACCGATCTTGGACTGGGCCTTCAGCACCAGTTTGCCCACCAGCGGCGTATACCATTCGGCATCGAAACGCCATTTGTGGTATTCCAGCCAGCGGAAGCGTTCGGCGGAAGACAGTTCGGAGTAATCCCGATCCTGGAAGAACAGCAGCGAGTAGGGGAGGGTCGCCTGTAAGGACAGGGAGAACTTGGAACCCTCTTTCGGGAAGATCGGATCGTTGATCGTGGTCCGGGCAATGGTCTGCGACAAACTAAAGTTGTTGTAGTACCCTTCGGAAACCACTCCACCGTCGTCGGTGCGGAACAGACCGCTGATCCAGTTGTCCAGACTTAGCGTCTGGATGTTGATAGCCGTGCTGTAAACGAAATTATCATCCGGCCAGCGCAGACGCGTACCGAGGCTCACCGAACCCTGTATAATGTTGAAGCTCTGGCGGCTGCTGGTACCGCGGGTACCGAAAGCAAAACGGTTGTAGAAACCGGCCAGCGTGAAGGAGGTCGGTTTTTTGCCACCCAGCCAGGGCTCCGTGAAAGACATATTGTACGACTGGTAGAAGTCACCGTTGGTCTGAGCCCGCAGACTCACCCGCTGACCATCACCCTGTGGCAACGGACGCCAGGCTTCTTTATTGAAGATATTCCGCAGAGAGAAGTTGTTGAAGGCTACCCCGAGCGTACCGATCACCCGGCGGTTACCACCCCAACCGGCGGAGAGTTCCAACTGGTCGGAAGGTTTTTCCTCTACGGTGTATTCGATATCTACGGTACCGCGCTGCGGATTGACCGGGGTGTTGATATCCAGTGCTTCGGGGTTGAAATAACCCAGGTTGACAATCTCCCGCTGGGAACGAATGATATCGGAACGGCTGAACTTGTCGCCCGGACGCGTCCGCAGTTCCCGGCGGATCACGTGCTCGTGGGTACGGTCATTACCCATGATCACCACTTTGTCGATGGTGGCCTGCGGCCCTTCAAAGATCCGCATTTCCAGGTCGATGGAGTCACCGACAATTGCAACTTCCGTGGGATCTACCTGGAAGAACAGGTAACCGTTGTCCATGTAGAGGGTACTCACGTCGCGGCCGTCCTGGCTGAAGCGCAGGCGGGTTTCCAGCAGTTCCTGGTTATAGATCTCTCCTTTTTCAATACCGAGTACGGATTCCAGGGTCTCCGTCGGATAAATGGAGTTACCCTTCCAGGTGATGTTCCGGAAATAGTACTGGTTGCCCTCGTCGATGTTCATTTGCAGCATGACGCGGCCGTCCTCGTTGCGCCAGAAGGAATCGGAAACGATCTGAGCGTCCCGGAAACCTATGGTATTATAGAACTGGATAATGGCATCCTGATCTTCTTCGTACTCATCCTCGATGAATTTGGAGGAGGCCAAGAAGCGCCTTTTGCGCTTGGTATTATCCATCTGCTTGCGCAGCTTCTTATCTTTTACATTTTCGTTGCCCTGGAAGATGATATCGTGGATCTTTACCCGTTCACCCCGGTCGACATCGAAGACAAGCGCAACGGAGTTTATCCGGCTGGAGTCTACCTGTTCGGAAACGCTCACCTCAGCGTCGAGAAAACCTTTGCCGATGAAAAAGTCCTGAATGGCTTCGCTGGCGTTGACCTTGACGTTTTCCGTCACGATACCGCCTTTCAGCAGGAATTGCTCCAGGGTCTCATTGAGGTCTTCGTGGTAGGATTTTTTTATGCCCCGGTAGGAGTGGCGGGAAAGGCGCGGTCGTTCCTGCACGATGAGTTCCAGAAAGATCACGTCGCCGATGGTCTTTTCTTCCAGGATCTGTACATCGGTGAACAGGCGCAGCTTCCACAGTGATTTCATGGCCCGGGGGATCTCTCCACCGGGAATGCGGATCTTATCGCCTACTTTCAGGCCGGAAACCCCGATAATGGCATTGTCATCACTGAAATTGGCACCGGTAACGGTGATGCCGCCGATCTCGTACTCCTTGGGTTCGTCGTAACTAAAGATCGGTAAAGTATCGGTAGCCACCTGTGCTTCGGTCCGGATACCCGCACTCACACAAAAAATTCCCACTAAAACGAGGAAGCGAAAATTAACCTTCCACTTCGCAAATATATTTTGCATACAGTCTGATTATTAAATGGCGAGCAGTGTATCTTTTTCCGTGCGTTTTCACCGGATCCCGGATGCGGTGAAAGTGCGTCGGCTGGATTGTCTTACTCTTTATTATTCACTAACAACGTATTAATCCCGACACTGCTGCCGGGCGGATCTTATTTTTCGTTACATACAGCGACTCAAAGAGCCATCGGAAGACCGATTGGTTGTATGTTACCGTACTAATTGTTCGCTAATCTTGCCAAAACGACGTTCTCTTTTCTGAAAATCGATAATGGCTTCGTAGAGGTGTTCTTTCCGGAAATCAGGCCAGAATACGGGGGAAAAGCAGAATTCAGCGTAGGCCAGTTGCCAGAGTAAAAAGTTGCTCAGGCGATGTTCGCCACTGGTGCGAATGAGCAATTCCGGATCGGGCATATCGCGGGTACTGAGGGCGGCGGACATTAAAGCCTCATCGATCTGATCGGCTTCCAGGTCGCCCTGACTTACCCGCAGGGCAATTTCGCGGGCGGCTTCCACCAGTTCCCAGCGGCCACTGTAATTCAGCGCCAGCACCAGGGTCATCCGCGTGTTGCCGGCGGTGCGTTTCATGCCTTGTAACAGGGCTTTGTGGGTTTTGGAGGGCAAGCGGGAGAGGTCGCCGATGGCTTTGAGGCGAATGTTGTTCTTCATCAAAGTATCGACCTCCTTGTTCAGCGTCTCTACCAGAAGGGTCATCAGTGCGCTGACTTCCAGCTTCGGCCGGCTCCAGTTCTCGGTAGAGAAGGCGTAGAGCGTCAGGTATTCGATACCCAGTTCGGCCGCCGCTTCGGTGGTTTCGCGCACGGCTTTCACTCCGTTTCGGTGGCCGAAAACCCGAGCTTTACCATGCTGCTTGGCCCAACGTCCGTTGCCATCCATAATGACGGCAATGTGACGTGGCAATTTATCTTTGTTGATCTGTTCTTTCAAATCCATTAGCTTCATCGATAGCCTCAAAAGCAACCTTATCAGAAAATTCCCACAAAATTACGAAACTGTTGGGACTTTTCGGCCTTTCCCCTGATTTATAGGAAACTTTGACCACCAGCAGCGACGGAAGTTCGCTTCAGGATCCCGTAATTCCGGGACCGGATCAATAAAAAAATCCGGCCGGTCGTTAAACCTCTGGTAATCATTGGCGTCCAATACCTAAAAAGTGACACAGGTGCAGGCACCGGAACCTAAAATCACAGAGGACAAACTCCTGGCATTACTGCGCAGTGAGCAGACACGGGACAGCGGTTTCCGGCTGCTCATGCAGGCGTACCAGGAACGCCTGTACCTGCACATTCGCCGGATGGTGGGCGAACACGAAGACGCCAATGATGTGCTGCAGAACTGCCTGGTGAAAGTCTACCGCAATATCGGCAGTTTCAAAGCGCAGTCGGCCCTGTACACCTGGTTGTACCGCATTGCGACTAATGAAGCTATGACCTTTTTGCGCAAACGGCAACGGCACGTAAATAAGCTGCAGCCGGAGGATGAGGCAACGGCCGGCCGCCAGCTGCGGGCCGACGCCTGGATGGACGGTGAAGCCGTTCAGGAGCATTTGCAGCGAGCGCTGGAAACCCTGCCCGACCGGCAGAAACAGGTTTTTGTAATGCGCTACTACGATGAATTGAGCTACGCGGAGATTGCCGGGATTTTGAAGACGTCCGTTGGCGGGCTCAAAGCTTCGTACCACCACGCCGTGAAAAAGATTGAACATTATCTCATTAATACGATCATCTAATGGGAAACGAAAAAAATAAACGTTCGGTCCGGGAGGAACTGGAGTCCATCGCTCCGAATCTGGCCCGCCTGCGGGAACAAAACTCGCCGCCGGAAGTGCCGCCGGGCTATTTCGATCAGTTATCGGATGAGGTCTTCCGGCGGATCCAGCGGGAAGAGGCTGCGGCCCGGGACGTGCCGGCCGCTCCGCCGGTCTGGCAGCAGTGGTGGCAGGGTTTATCGTCGCTTTTTCAGCGTCCGGCCTACGCGCTGGCGCTGGCCGGTGTAGCCATACTATTGGTGACCATTTCCGTTTTTAACCGGAGTGAAGTGGCGGACACAACGCCCGATATAGCCATGACGGACGAGGATATCAATGATTACAT
Organism: Flavilitoribacter nigricans DSM 23189 = NBRC 102662; assembly: GCF_002646595.1. Taxonomy (GTDB): domain Bacteria; phylum Bacteroidota; class Bacteroidia; order Chitinophagales; family Saprospiraceae; genus Flavilitoribacter; species Flavilitoribacter nigricans. The sequence continues at coordinate 31,201 of NZ_PDUD01000028.1, read as the reverse complement.
CGACTACCATATCGATGATTTTGATCTCGATCTGCTGGCGGAAGAAATGGCCGAAGAGCCGGGCAGTGCGCCTTTGCTGATGGAAGAGGATAGCCTGGACGGAGAACTGATGGAGGAGTACTTCGATGAATTGCTCGATGAGATCGACCTGGAGGACCTGCTGTGAGGAGGCAGTATGCTAATACGTATTTACGGACAAGATAGCTTTTGTTGAGGCATTTCGTTATTTAAAAAATTGACATGAAACGTGCTTATTTAATTTGGAGTTTTTGCTGCCTGGCCTTTGCGGCCGGCGCACAGGATTTTGGGGATGAGGATCAGATCTCTTCCGCCGCCCTGGACCGGGTGCAGGCCCAGCGGGTAGCATTCATTACCGAGAAGATCGATATGACGAGCAAGGAGGCCGAAAAATTCTGGCCGGTATTTAATGAGTACGAACGGGAAGAACGAAAGATCCGAAAACGATACCAGTCGGATATGCGGCGGGTGATCGATATGTCTAACGAAGAAGCAAAGCAATTTCTGGAAAGCCGCTTCGATATGGAGCAGGAATTACTGGACCTGAAACGTCAGTATTTTTTGCGACTGGCGGATATCATTTCTCCGCGCAAACTGGCGGGCTTCAACCGGGCCGACCGGGAGTTTAAGAAATTGTTACTGAATAGGATACGTGCCAATCGGAGGCGGGGAAGAAATTGACGAGGCTTTTTTAAAAAAAGCTACCCATTAACGTACAAATGCTTATATTTGCATAGAGGTACCCATTCTGTGGGTGCCTTTTTTTGTATATGATAGGCAAAGTCAGAAACCCTGTGGAAGATTCTACCGTATAAATTGGCATTATCTCTACAATTGAATGATATTTGTTTATCTTTAGTCGGAAACAGCTCAACACGTGGCTATGGGTCCTATGAACAATGAACGTGATCAGGCAATCTACGATCTGGTGGTGGAATACGAAAGCAATTCTAAGCGAGGATTGGAGGTATTTCTATCCGAAAAATCGTACCAGCAACTGATCGACTACTACGAAGAGGAAGGACAACTGGACCGTGCACTGGAAGTCGCCGGGCACGCTATTCATCATCATAACTATACGATCGATTTTTATCTCCGTAAGGCTCACCTGCTGATCGATACCCATCACGAACAGGATGCTCTGGAAACGCTGGATCAGGCCGCACTATTCGCTCCGCGCGAAATAGAGATCGACCTGTTGCGGGCGGAAGCGTTCATCTACATGGATCGCATCGACGAGGCGCTGGCCCTGCTGGAAGATCGAAAGATCAATGTTTCCAAAGAAACGCTGAGCGATATCCTGCTGGTAGAAGCCATGGCGCACGAGCACCAGGAGGAATACGAACTGATGTTCTACACCCTCAGCCGGGCGCTGCGGGAAAACCACTCCAACGAAGAAGCGCTGGAACGGGTCTGGCTGGCCGTGGAACTCTCCAAGAAATACGAAGAAAGCATTAAGCTGCACGATTATATTCTGGATATCGATCCTTATTCCTATTTGTCCTGGTACAATCTGGGCCACGCCCACGCTTATCTGGGCAACTACCAGGAAGCCGTTGATGCCTACGAATTCGCTTTCGTGATCAATGAGCGTTTTGAATACGCTTACCGCGATTGTGCGGAATTGTGTTTCGAAATGAAACGCTACCGCAAGGCGCTGAAGTGCTACCAGGAGATCCTGGAACTGTTCGAGCCGGACAGCGAACTGCTGCTCCGCATCGGTCAGTGCTACCGGGAGATGGGGAATTATATCGATGCCCGTAAATATTTCCACCGGGCGATCCAGCTCGATCCACTGAACGATGAGGTGCATTTCCACATCGGCGAATGTTACGCCGATGAAGGAAAATGGAAGCAGGCCGTCCGGTCTTTCCGCAAAGCGCTGAGTATCGAGAACAGCCGGGAGGAATACTACGCGGCCCTGGCCGAAGCTTTCTTTCACACCAATGAGTGGGAAAAGGCATCTCCGCTTTACCGTGCGGCCGTAGATATTGCCCCGGAAGATATTCGGTATTGGTTGCGTTACATTGCATTTCTGCTGGCTACGGAAGCCTACCGGGAAGCACTCAACTGCACCGAGGAAGCCGAAGATTACGAACTGGGCGTAGAGATCCTTTACGCACGCATCGCCGTGTTGTTCTCAATGGGCCGTCGGAAAGAAGCTTTCTACTGGCTGGGTGAAGCCCTGGCCGAAGACTACGACCAGCATCGCGTTGTTTTCGATCTGGCTCCTGAACTGGAGCAGGATTCGGCGCTGTTATCTATGATCGCATCTTATCGCCTGTAATTGCAAACAGGTTGGTTATAAAACCAGAACGGCCCCGATGGATGTCCATCGGGGCCGTTCTGATTTCTACCGTATCCGGATCAGTCATCCAGTTTGAAACGGGCAGCGGATTCACCACTCACATCGGCCCACTCTTCCAGCAGATCCTCAAACCATTTCCGCAATTCATCGTAGCGGTTGTAGGCATCCTGCCCCGGACGCTGGTCCGCATAGCTCAGCATGCTGGACAGGTAGGAGATCTGATCCAGCAACTGTGGCTGCTGGTAGCGACCGTCGGCCGTATTCATCTCCTGGGAGATCTTGGTCAGGGCCGCTTTCTTTTCCGGTTTTTTGAGCCCGGCACCAATAGCCGCATCGAGCTGGCGGGCCCGGCTCATTAGGTTGCGTACCCGCAGGGCCAGTTCCTCCTGTGCCTGGAGGTCCGCCACCGTGATGCCCGCAGTGGTCAGTCTGGGATCGATCTGCAGCTCGAATGGTTCTTCGATCTGCTGGTTGCCCACCTGTAAGCGCAGGCTGTATTTACCCGGCGCTACGGAAGGACTGCCCCGACGGCTACTTCCGTTTTCGGACCAGGAACCGGCGTGGCGGAAATCCCATTCGAATGCGTGCAGACCGGCTTTGTCACTCAGCGCACTGGAATATCCGCGCTGTACAAAACCCGTAGCCATATCCGGCTCGGATGGCATTTTATCTTTACTGGACTTGGAGCGGTTAGTAAAGGAACGGATCACCTTGCCGCTGTCATCGAGAATATCCAGGGCGATCGGTGCGTCTACCTTTTCGTTCAGGTAGTAGTAAAAAGTCGTACCGGTAACCGGATATTCGGGAACCCCTCTTTCCGGGAAAGAACGGACCATGGGCACTTCACCAACGGGCAATATCTGTACCCGGGCGCTTTTGTCCAGGTCGGGCAGTTGCCGCAGGGTAGGCAGATCGTCCATGATCCAGAATCCGCGACCCATGGTGGACAGAATGAGGTTATCCCGGAAGACCTTGATGTCAGTAATGGGCGTAACCGGTACATTTTGCTGGAAGCTCTGCCAGTGAGCGCCGTCATCGAAGGAAACCCAGAGACCGTACTCCGTACCGGCGTAAAGGGTGCCCTCGCGTCCGGGATCTTCCCGCACCACGCGCACCGGTTCGTCATTCGGAAATCCGGCCCTTTCCGTGCTGATCAGTTCCCAGCTTTTCCCGTAATCCGTCGTACGGTAGAGATAAGGTTTCCAGTCGTCCAGCTGGTAACGGAGAATAGTCGCATAGGCTTTGGCCGCATCGTGGGGCGAGGGCTCTACACAATCTACCCGGCCACCTCCGGGCAGACCTTCGGGAGTAACATCCTCCCAGCTTTTACCATTATCCTGAGTAACGTGCACGGGACCGTCATTGGATCCTACCCAGATCACTCCGGCCTTTACGGAAGATTCGCGAATGGCGTAGATGGTACTGTAAAATTCTTCACCCGTTACGTCCCGGGTGATGGGGCTACCGGAAATCACCTGCTTATCGGGCTCAAAAGCCGTCAGGTCGGGAGAGATCGTTTCCCAGGTAAGTCCGTCGTCCGTAGTGCGGTGCACAAACTGGGACGTATGGTAGACTACATCCGGATTGTGGGGAGAAACGTGAATGGGGGAGACCCGCTGGAAGCGATAGGTCAGATCCCGCGGGTTGTGTCCGTACATATTGGAAGCGCCTACGTAGTACTGCCGGCTTTGGCCCGTACGACGATCGTATACACTGAACCGTCCTTTGCAATTGCTGTAAACAATATTGGGATCACCCGGCTTGGGTACCGCCGGACCGGTCTCACAACCACCTACCGCTTCCCAGAAGCCAAGGGCTCCGGCGGGAGAGTTGGACGGCTGGAGGCTGGGAACGGCAATGGTAGAATTGTCCTGCTGACCCGCATACAGCCAATAGGGCGTGCGGTCGTCCACTTCCACCTGGTACAATTCGGCCGTTGGCTGATTATTCTGGGTAGACCAGCTGCGGCCGCCGTCGATACTGACATTAGCGCCGCCGTCATTGGCCTGTACCCAGACCATGCTATCCTGCGGATGGATCCACATGTCGTGGTTGTCGCCGTGGGGCGTCCGCCGTCGGTTCCAGCTTTTCCCTCCGTTGGAGGACTGCCAGAACTGAGTAGAATTGACGTATACTACATCCGCATTCATCGGATTGGCATCCACATTACAATAGTAGAATGGCCGGTCGAGCAGCGGTGAATAGGTGCTGACGAGTTCCCAGCTTTCACCGCGGTCGTCCGAGCGATAGAGGCCGCCTTCGTCCTGCGGCGCTTCTACCAGGGCGTAGACCCGGTCGGGATCATCCGGAGAAACGGCCAGGTCGATCTTACCGATCAGGCCCGAAGGCATGATGTCGGCTTTCATCACCTGCTCCCAGGAGTCTCCGCCGTCGGTGGACTTGTAGATGCCACCTTTCCGGCCACCACTGATGATGGTCCAGGGTTTGCGTTCCCCGCGCCAGGCGGCCGCGTAAAGGGTATTGGGATCATCGGGGGCAATTTCCAGGTCGGCAAAACCGATGGTATCCGACAAAAAGAGCACCTGCTCCCAGTTGGAACCTCCGTCCTTGCTGCGGTAGATGCCCCGCTCTGCATTGGGGGCGAACCCATTGCCGATTGCGGCTACGTATACCAGTTCCGGGTTTTCGGGATGAACTTCCACGGCGCCGATATGGCCGGTATGTTCCAGACCGATGAGCGACCAGCTTTTACCGGAATTATCGGAGCGGTAGATGCCTTTCCCGGCGATCACATTACTGCGCAGGCCATCCGAACCGGTGCCCACATAAATGACCTTGGGATCACTGGGCGCGACGCGGATAGCTCCGATGGATGGTGTGGAAAAATAGCCGTCGGAAACATTTTCCCAGCTATTTCCGTAATCATCGGTTTTCCAGACGCCGCCACCGGTAGCACCCATATAAAAGATGCCGGCTTGCTGGGCGACCCCGGCAACACTGGTTACCCGGCCACCCCGGGTGGGTCCGACGTTTCTAAAATTAATTTTTTCGATCAGATCGGGATCGACCGATTGGGCGGTGAGCGAAAGCTCTCCGGTAATGAACAGCAACAGGAGCGCTAGTAGCGAACGGATGCACATAAGTGTAATTATTCAAACGGTTATCTAATGAAATGTGAGTTTTACCTCAAAAACGATCGGTTTCGGATGGGGTATATTTATGCAGATTAGTCCAATTCGGACGGATTCGATGATCCGGTTGTGTCGTCTATTTTCTTTTGGTAAGAAGAAAAAACACACAAGCGGGCATCCTCGCCACTAATAAATGTCTCGCTGTTAATCGTTCGGAAACAAGGCCGGTGTAATCCTCACATTATTTAATTTATGCCAAAATAAGGAATGCTGCGATAAAAACGTGGCCGACGCCCAATTTGCACTGGTACTTTCGTACCAATTGGCGGTTTTTTGACTAAATGGTTCTTTCGGGTGATGCGGATTTGGACGATCTCCGCCAATTTTGTTGAAAAAAAGAGCAATATGAAAAATGTAGTTTACAAGTATGGATTAATAGCCGGCGGGATCCAGGTGATTGTCGGTTTCGGCCTGATGGCGTTGCTGGTAAAAGACGGGAGTTCGAAAGCTGAATACGGAGAACTGCTGGGATATACGACCATGATCGTGGCGCTCTCCCTGATCTTTTTCGGGATCAAAGCGTACCGGGACGAGCAACTGGGCGGAGTGATCACTTTTGGGAAAGCCGTTCAGGTGGGTATTCTCATCACGCTGGTGGCCTCCGTGATCTACGTTGCGGGCTGGCTGCTCTACTACCATCTGGGCAGTGGCCAGGAAATGATGGATTCCTATCTGGAACAACAGATCGCCAATATTCAGAATAGCGGCCGGCCGGAAGCAGTGATCCAACAGGAAATTTCGGAAATGCAAAGTTTTATGGAGCTGTACGAGGAACAGCCGCTGGTGATGATCGGGCTTACTTTTCTGGAGATCTTTCCGGTAGGACTGATCATTTCGCTGATCGCGGCGGTACTACTCCGGAAGAAAGAGGGGCAAATGGCGGCTGCCGCAGAGGCCTAGATCTAAAAAACAAAGGGAAAACACCTCCGCGAAGAGGGTTTTCCCCTGTAATCACCCGACTGTAATTAATCTTTGGACGTAAGTCCTCTGCAAAAGTATGTTAATTATTTCATAAAAGAGTCTTAAATTTTTAATTATTATATTTCGAGAGCTTTGGCCAAACAAGCATAAAACACTTGGCGTTACTTAAAATGGGGGTAAAAATTGGGCAAATAAGCCATTTCCCCTACATCGCGTGTAACTTTCTTACAGCTTTACAGTCCAAAAACCGAGTGCTGGTGTTGCTGTAACCTAAACTTGCACCGTTTCATTAAAAAAAATTACACTAATGAAAAAGTACGCCTTCCTACAGAACCTATACCGCTACGCCCTGCTGTCGGTCCTATTCCTGATCATCGGTGCTTGTGCCACTAACCCCGTTACCGGTAAAAGAGAACTCATGCTGGTATCCGAAGAACAGGAGATCCAGATGGGGCAACAGTCAGACCCGGCGGTTGTCGCTCAGTTCGGTCTTTACGAGGATGACCGACTACAGAACTTCATCAACGAAAAAGGACAACAAATGGCCGCGATCTCCCACCGGCCGGAACTGAAATATGAATTTAAAGTTGTGGATTCTCCGGTAGTAAACGCCTTTGCCCTGCCCGGAGGTTTCGTCTACTTTACGCGGGGCATTATGGCCCACTTCAATAATGAAGCAGAATTTGCCGGTGTACTGGGCCACGAGATCGGTCACGTAACGGCCCGGCACTCCGCCCGTCAACAGACCAACCAAACGTTCAGTACCCTGGGCCTCATCGTCGGTATGATCGCTGTACCTGAGATCGCTCAGATGGGCGAAACGGCCGGTCAGGCCTTACAATTATTGTTCCTCAAATACAGCCGGGACCACGAGCGCGAATCGGATGAACTGGGTGTGGAATACTCTACCAAGATCGGTTACGATGCCCAGCAGATGGCTGGTTTCTTCGGTACGCTGGACCGACTGAGCGGTGGAAGTGAAGGACGGGTTCCTACCTTTATGTCCACTCACCCGAATCCGGTCAACCGCGAAAAAACCGTAGCCAAACTGGCTTCTGAGTGGCAGGCACAAAATCCCGGTAAGGATTTTGCCGTGAACCGTCAGAATTACCTGCGCATGCTGGAAGGCTTAGTGTACGGTGAAGATCCCCGTCAGGGATTTGTGGAGAATAACAATTTTTACCATCCCGAACTGAAGTTTCAGTTTCCGGTGCCGGCAGGATGGGCTACCCAGAATTCTCCAACCCAATTCGCTATGGGCGAAAGCAACGGAAAAGCCATGATGATCCTCAACCTGGCGGCCGGTAATTCTCTGGAGAATGCTGCGCAGGAAACCGTAAAACAGTACAATTTGAATGTGCTGGATTCCAAGTCGACCAACATCAACGGATTGAGCGCCATTGAGCTGGTAGCGGATATCGTGCAGGATCCGCAACAACAACAGCAGCAGCAACAGCAGCAGCTTCGGCTGCATATCGGCCTGATCGCTTACGGTGGAAATATCTACCGTCTGATCGGCGTTTCCCAGGCTCAGACCTTTGGTACCTGGCAACGGCAGTTTACCAACGTTATTCGCAATTTCAATACCCTGAGTGATCCGGATAAACTGAATCGCCAGCCGGAAAAATTGCGCATCATGGCCGTCACCAATACCACTACGCTGGAAAATGCCCTGCGCGGATTTGGTATCCCCAGTAATCGGCTGGAGGAGTTCTCCATTCTGAACGGGATGCCGCTGAATGCTACGGTACAAAAGGGCGACTGGATCAAGTCTGTAGGACAATAATAATAGTCGTTTTCTCCCCGCTGGTGGATCCCAACCACCTGTAAAATCGGTCATTCCGGGTTTTGGATCCTTATCGGTCAAAACCCGGAATGACCTTGATTTTTGTATTTCTTCCGATCCCTTTCTTCCACGTATGCTTTTCTGCCAGTTTATCGCCAAAATGTTTGCAACAAAAAGTAAATTATTCCGTTTCCAATAGGTTGTATGTAAAAATCTTCCGTTATTTTGCCGGAATAAACCAATCTTTGAATTCCTTCCTAAGATTTTAAAAAATTAAGATTACCCGAACTTCCCAAAAGTGATCGGATTTTTGGGAAATTGGAAGCTATTGAAAAACACATATCATGCAGAATTTTAACTCGGATGTTGAGGCAGTTGACGCACTTGCACAATCGTACAAAAATCTAAAAAGTGAGATCGGTAAGGTGATCGTGGGCCAGGATGAAGTGGTCAAAGCAGTGATCATCTCTTTGTTCAGTAACGGCCACAGCTTGTTGGTAGGGGTACCCGGTCTGGCCAAAACCCTGCTGGTGAGCACCATTGCCGAAGTACTTGACCTGGAATTCAAACGCATTCAGTTTACCCCGGATTTGATGCCTTCGGATATTACCGGTTCGGAAATTCTCGATGAAGACCGGCATTTCCGTTTCAATAAAGGTCCGCTGTTCGCCAATATCGTACTGGCGGATGAGATCAACCGGACGCCGCCCAAAACGCAGGCCGCCCTCCTGGAGGCCATGCAGGAACGCTCCGTTACGGTGAGTGGTGTGCGCCACCCGCTATCGATGCCTTTCTTCGTACTGGCTACCCAGAACCCCATCGAACAGGAAGGTACTTACCCGCTGCCGGAAGCGCAGCTGGACCGCTTTATGTTCAATATTCCCCTGGATTACCCCAGCTACGAGGAGGAGATCCGGGTAGTGAAGGGCACCACGACCATTCAGAACTATGAACTCAAACACGTACTGACGGACATGGATATTCTGGGCTTCCAGCAACTCATCCGGAAGATCCCTATTGCCGATAATGTACTGGAATACGCCGTATCGCTGGCTACCAAAACACGGCCGGGCACCGATCGGGCCACTCAGATGGTAAACGATTATATCTCCTGGGGAGCGGGCCCACGGGCTTCTCAGTATCTGGTGCTGGGCGCCAAATGCCACGCAGCTATTCAGGGCAAATATTCTCCCGATATTGAAGATGTACAGGCTATCGCCAAATATGTACTTCGTCACCGCATCGTACGCAACTACAAAGCCGAAGCGGAAGGCATTAATGAAGAAAAGGTGATCGAAAGCCTCTTCTAAGTGAAGTGGTAAGTCATCCGTCAAAAGTCGTAAGCCGGAAAAGACGGATGCCTTACGACTTTTGACCTATTACCACAAAGCATGCAAATTACTTCCAAACTACCCAATGTTGGTACTACCATATTCACGGTCATGTCCGCCATGGCCAATGAATACGGGGCGATCAACCTATCTCAGGGCTTCCCTAATTTTCCTACTTCCGAGCGACTCAACGATCTGGTAACCGAGCATCTCCGGGTCGGACACAATCAGTACGCCCCGATGATGGGGGTGCGCGAGCTGCAGGAACAGATCGCACATAAGATCAAGCTGATGTACGGCGTGGAAGTGGATCCGATACAGGAAGTGACCATCACTTCCGGAGCCACTGAAGGACTTTTCACCTCTATCGCTGCCCTGGTACACCGCGGAGAAGAGGTGATCATTCTGGAGCCGGCCTACGATTCCTACCGCCCCGCTATCGAAGTGGTGGGAGGCGTCCCCGTCATTTACCAGCTGTTTGCTCCGGATTTTAAAATTGACTGGGATGCCGTACAGGCTCTGATCACCGAGCGTACCCGTATGATCGTGATCAATACGCCGACGAATCCTACGGGAGCCGCCTTCAGCCCGGAAGATATGCAGGCCCTGGAACGCATTACGGCGGACACCAATATTCTGGTGCTGAGCGACGAGGTGTACGAACACCTGATCTACGACGGCCTGGAACACCAGAGCGTGCTGCGGTACCCGAAACTGCGGGAGCGTAGTCTGGCCGTTTATTCCTTCGGCAAGACCTTCCACAAGACCGGATGGCGGATCGGCTACTGCGTAGCCCCGCCGGAACTTACCGCCGAATTTCGGAAAGTGCACCAGTTCAATACCTTTTCCATCAATACGCCCATCCAGTACGCCCTGGCGGATTTTCTGAAAGATCCCCGGGAATACCTGGAACTTCCGGATTTCTTCCAAAAGAAAAGGGACTTCTTCCTGCAGCAACTGGAAGGTAGCCGGCTGAAGCCGCTAACCTGTTCGGGGACGTATTTCCACCTGTTTGACTATTCGGAGATCAGTGATATGCCGGAAAGAGAATTCGCGGCCTGGATGACGCGGGAGATCGGAGTGGCGGCTATACCGGTATCTGCTTTCTACAGTAACGGGCATAACAATGGTGTTATCCGCCTGTGCTTTGCAAAAACGGAATCTACCCTAAAGGCTGCAACGGAGCGCCTGCAGAGCATGTAAAAGTAGTTTGTGGTTTGTGTTAATTGTGTTGAAAAAAGGACCGGGTAGGATAATGGAGCTGAAAAACTTTACTTACGCTTCTTCTTCGTCTTCTTCTTTATTCAGGAACCGGTTGATGGCACCAACCGCATTTTTGATGCGATCGTAATCAATTCGGTAGTGAATGAATTTTCCGTCTCTCTCGGTTTCTACCAAACCGGCCAGGCGGAGTATACGTAGATGTTGAGAAGTTATAGATTGTTCTAAATTTAGGGTGTTATAGATCTTGTTGACGTTGATGGTGTCGTTCTGATCTATAAACTCCAAAATTTGTAATCTAAGTGGATGAGAGAGAGCTCGGAGGACTTCAGAAGACGCTTGCAGTTTTTCATTGTTAATGTTGACTTTAGCCTTTCTCATAGAAGCTCGTTTTCGGTTGCAGATAGTGTTCTCGTTAAGCAAATATGCGTTTTTTATTTATTTTATCAAAGCTGTAAAAAAATAAATGCTGTAAATCTAATTGATTTACAGCATTTTCTGATTTTTAAAAATCAAGTGAGATTTCGGCTGTTCTAAGCAGCTAATTCCTCAACCAGTTTAGAAATTTCAGCCAAACGATTTTTATCGATGGAGTAATTGATGAATTTACCCTGGCGTTCGGTTCTTACCACTCCCGCCCGGCGCAGAATAGCCAGGTGTTGGGAAGCGACAGATTGCTCGAGGCGCAGTTTGATGTAAATGTCCGTCACCGTCATGCTTTCGTTCTCTTCCAAAAGGTCAATGATACGTTGACGGAGTTTGTGGTTGATGGCCCTCAATACGAGGACGGCTTTACGCAGTTCGGCATAATCGAGTTGAATGTCGTTTTTGCCCTTCTTCAGCGTAACTGTTTCATTTTTTTGTTTTCTCATAACAATGTTTTTTGCTAAAATGTATATCACAACGGTGAACATTTTAACTAACGGGTGTCCAGCAGATGTTGTCAGTTAACTTACCGACGGCGCTTGGTTAGAACTTAGGGCTGCGCCTTAAAGTGACAACATGTTAGAAACACTGTTAACCGGTAGTTTTTGTCTTTCCGTCGCCCGACGTATTTGGTGCAAATTTCATACCAAAGTACGTATTATGACATACTTTAACACATAAAAATATACTGAACTAAACAAATTTACAAAAACATTTGTAAAACTTCAATATATAGAACGGAGCTGCCTAAAGATTTCTGATACGATTGGGCAGAAATAGCAAAAAAATTACATTTATTTTTTTCGCTGCCTATACATTAGGAGCTGTAACGAAGCCGGAGAGGGGATGGTCAGAGTTGTTTTTTGGACTTGGTAATGTTCGGCTTTTTCAGATAAAAGGGTTCGAAGTAGGCAATGTCGGCAAATTCCTGCTCCCGGTACGCGCGTAGCGCGGGGGCAAGAAGATGAGCAGCGGAGCATGTTACCTGCTTCCAGATCACGCTTTCGGGCAGTACCTCCAGGCACTTCTCGGAACCGTTGCCGGCGATCACTACCCGGTACCCTTCCTCCAGATAGGACGCAAAAACATCAGATTCCACCACCAGCGGATGCGTCGCTTCCAGCACCCTGAGATCGCGATCGTAAAAAGTAGTATACACCTCCATGCGGCGGGCATCGATCATGGGGCTGTACAGCCATTTTTCTTCTCCATCCTGCTGCCGGCTGGCCCGGGCAATGGATTCCAGCGTATCCACGGCGATCAGCGGTTTGTCCAGCGCATAACAGATGCCTTTGGCCGTAGCGGTGCCTACCCGTAGCGAAGTGTAGGAGCCCGGCCCTTTGCTGATGGCCACCGCATCCACTTCCGCCAGCGTACATCCGGCCTCCTTACAGGCCCGGAGGATGAGTTCGTTGATGCGGGCGGCGTGATCCGCGCGTTCGTCGATCTCGACCAGGCTCAGCAGTGCTTCATCCCGGCTGATACCGATGGAACAGATGTCGGTTGCGGTTTCGATCAGTAGGAGTAGTGGCATGTTTAATGTGTTAGCGGACCAGAGTGCCTGAGTGTTGCTGTGTGAATATTGTTGAAAACGAAAGGGTGGAAAGATGGATAAATGGATAAGCCGGCGGTATCCGAACCTATACACTTATGCACTTTTCCACCCTCCGACGGTAAACAGTCTCTCAGCGCTCAATAATTTGGCGCAAAAGACCTCAGCCGTTCTGATCTATCTTCCGTGGCACTGCTTGTACTTCTTACCGCTACCGCAGGGACATGGATCATTCCGGCCGACCTTCTTCTCGGTCCGTTTGAATGTCTCCGGCTTGGCGCGTTTGCGGCTTACGGCTTCGCCGGCCTGACGGGCGGCTTCACCGGTACGGTTGGTGCTCACCTTGCTCATATCCGTGCGTTGCTCGCGGGCCTGACGCAGTTCTTCCTGTTCCGGAGTAGCCGGCAGGGATCCTTTAGCCAGGTAGGAAGTTACGCTTTCGTTGACGTCGAATACCAATTGTTCGAAGAGGTTGAAAGCTTCCATTTTATATACCACCAACGGGTCTTTCTGCTCGAAGGAAGCCGCCTGTACGGATTCTTTCAATTCGTCCATACTCCGCAGGTGTTCTTTCCATTTTTCGTCAATAATGGCAAGCGTAACGGCTTTTTCAATATCCCGAACGATGGATTTGCCTTTCGTTTTCACGGCATCCGCAATGTCCGCAGTTACGGGCAGCGGGTGCGAGCTACCGTCGGTAAACGGCAGTACAATACGCTTATAGCGCTGGCCCTGGTTCTCGTAGACGTGTTGTACCTGAGGCATCAGCACATCCGTGATCGCCTGGGATTTACGATCGTAGAATTCCCGGAACTGATCGTAAATGCGATCGCTGACGTCTTCGGTCGCTCCTTCTTTGAAATCGGCGGCTTCGATCTGCGGATCAAAACCGAGAATACTCAGCGCGGCCCGGCGGAAGGTCTCCGCATCTCCGTTCATTTTATGTTCGTAGACCAGATTGTCGATCATGGATTCGAACATGTGGTTGAGGTCGACCGACAGGCGATCTCCGGAAAGGGCGTTATCCCGTTTTTTGTAGATCGCTTCCCGCTGGATGTTCATCACATCATCGTATTCCAGCAGACGCTTCCGGATACCGAAGTTGTTTTCTTCTACTTTTTTCTGAGCGCGCTCGATGGACTTGGAAACCATGCGGTGCTGGATCACCTCGCCTTCCTGGTGGCCCATACGGTCCATGAGGCCGGCAATACGTTCGGTCTGGAACAGACGCATCAGCTTATCCTCAAGGGAAACGTAGAACTGAGAGCTACCCGGGTCTCCCTGACGACCGGCACGACCACGCAACTGGCGGTCGATCCGCCGTGAATCGTGTCGTTCGGTACCGATAATGGCCAGACCACCGGCGGCTTTCACCTGATCGCTGATCTTGATATCCGTACCCCGACCGGCCATGTTGGTGGCAATAGTCACATTGCCCGGCTTACCGGCTTCGGCTACGATCTCGGCCTCGCGCTGGTGCTGTTTCGCGTTCAGAATATTGTGGTCAATACCGCGGATCTGCAGCATCCGGCTGAGTTTTTCGGAAATATCCACCGAGGTGGTACCCACCAGGGTTGGTCTTCCGGCTTCACTCATCGATACGATCTCATCGATAACGGCATTGAATTTTTCTCTTTCGGTCTTATATACGAGGTCCTCACGGTCATCCCGGATAATGGGCTTATTGGTGGGGATCACGACTACATCCAGTTTGTAGATGTCCCAGAGTTCGCTGGCTTCCGTTTCGGCCGTACCGGTCATACCCGCCAGTTTGTGGTACATCCGGAAGTAGTTCTGGAGCGTAACGGTTGCGTAGGTCTGGGTGATATCACCGACTTTTACGTTCTCCTTCGCTTCCAGGGCCTGGTGCAGACCGTCGGAATAGCGACGGCCTTCCATCATCCGGCCCGTCTGCTCGTCCACGATCTTTACCTGATTGTCCATCACCACGTATTCCTCGTCCCGTTCGAACATGGTATACGCCTTAAGGAGCTGGCTGATGGAGTGCAGGCGTTTGGATTTTACCGCGAAATCCTGGGCCAGTTTATTTTTGGCTTCTTCTTTTTCTTTCGCAGTCAGTTCCTCGTTATTATCGATAGCCACCATGTTGGTCGCGATATCCGGCATAATGAAGAATTGGGAGTCTTCGTTAAATTTGGCCAGGTATTCCGCGCCGTTATCGGTCAGCTCAACGCTTCGGTTCTTTTCGTCGATGATGAAGTACAGCGGATCGTCCACCAGGTGCATGTTCTTGGATTGCTCCTGCATGTAGTGGTTCTCCGTCTTCTGGAGGGTCACTTTTACCCCTTCTTCACTGAGGAACTTGATCAATGGCCGGTATTTAGGCAGACCGTGGAATGCCCGCAACAGGGCCATACCACCTTCTCCGTCCTGCAGACCGGTATTTCCTTCCTTGAACAGTTTCTTGGCTTCGGCCAGGTATTCCTGAACCATTTTGCGCTGGGCGCTCACCAGGCGTTCGATATGTGGTTTCAGCTCATTGTATTCCTGATCTTCACTACCCTGGGGTACCGGACCGGAAATGATCAGCGGCGTACGGGCATCATCGATCAGTACGGAGTCCACCTCATCGATCATGGCGAAGTGGTGCTTACCCTGTACTTTTTCTTCCATCGAGCGGACCATATTGTCCCGCAGGTAATCGAAGCCGAATTCATTGTTGGTACCGTAGGTGATATCGCATTTGTAGGCGTTGATACGGTCCGGCGAATGCGGCCGGTATTTATCGATACAGTCGATGGTCAGGAACAGGAATTCAAACAGGGGGCCTACCCACTCGGAATCCCGTCGGGCCAGATAGTCGTTTACGGTGATCACATGGACGCCCTTGCCGGAAAGTCCGTTCAGATAAGCGGGCAGGGTGGCCACCAGGGTTTTACCTTCACCGGTTGCCATCTCCGCGATCTTACCGTCGTGGAGTACCATACCACCGATCAGCTGTACGTCGTAGTGTACCATATTCCAGGTGATCTCACCACCGGCAGCTACCCAGCTGTTGTGGTAGATGGCCTGGTCACCCTCGATCTTGATGTAGGCACCTTTGCCGGTCCTGGCCGCCAGTTCGCGGTCGTGATCGGTGGCGGTAACGGCGATGGTCTCATTTTCGGAGAACCGCCGGGCGGTCTCTTTAACTACGGCGAAAGCTTCGGGAAGGATCTCTTTGAGAATATCTTCGAGGTGCGTATCTCTTTCCTTGATGAGATTGTCGATCTCTGAGAAGTAGCTTTCTTTCTGGATGAGGTTCTCTTCTTCTTCGGCCTGATCTCGCAGGTTTTGGATATCTTCGTCAATTCCGGCCAGGTGGTCGGCGATCCGGCTACGAAACTCCAGGGATTTGTTGCGGAGCTCATCGTTACTCAGACTCCCGAGCGTTTCGTAGATCTCGTTGATCTCGTCTACGATCGGCATGTAGTTTTTGACATCTCGTTCGTATTTACTACCAAAGATCTTTTTGACGGAATCCGTTATTCCTTTAAACATATATCTTGAATTATCAGTATTATCAAATGAGCTGCAAAGATAAGCCAGGATTTGCAGAATGTGCCAATCGTAGTGACGGATCAGGGTTGTTTTTAGATGATCCGTCCCGAAATTAGGACACAGGCTGGGGTATCCTGCCGCAAAGATATCGCAATTTCAAACCATCAAGGTAAGGCTTGCTCTTTTTCGGTAACGATAATCGTACCATATCGCCTGAACAGCTCAATTTGTGCCATATTGGCACGTATTTATAACAAACTGAAATTTTTACAGTTTTATAGCTATTTGCAAATTACTCAAAATGTCGATAAAGAACTTCACCGAACACCGCTTATTCCCGGCCCTGGCCTGCGCCCTGGTCTTATTCCTGGGCTGTAATCCATCCGGACAAAAAGACATTCGCGATTACTACTTTCCGCTGAAGAAGCTGACGGAAGGGGAGGTGTACGAATATCGGCCGATCGGTCAGGATTCCCTCAGCCCGGCTTACTGGTATTATCGTTCTTTTTTGCAGGATGAAGGGATCTATCTCACCGGCACCTATTACGAGTATGATCTCAATCCGCTACAACTGGTGCGAGAAGAGCTGGTGAGCAACGGCATGCTGTTGCAGGACCTGTTCCTGTACGTGCCGGATTCGACCGGCCGGCAAAAGCGGATCGCGGCGGAAGTACTGGTTGGAAATGTCTTCCCATTCTCCGTGAGCGACAGCAGCGGTATATTTCTTTACAAGGTGCGATTTGATTTTCCAAATGAAACAGGCAATACCACAACACTGATAAAAAATCGGCGTTATGTAGGCGATACAACCTATACCGTACAGGGTAATTCCTACGATGCGGTCCGCTTTGAAGTACGTGAACTGGTGGAAGATAATTCGGTGACGGAAGGAAGTATCGAGCCTCGATTTGACGGTGAGGAGATCTACGCTAAAGGTATTGGATTGGTCTATTATCGGAAGAATCTGGGGGCGCAATCCATCGCTTACGAACTGGCGGATCGTTATCCGATGGAACAACTCGAACAAAAAGCTGCGGAACGATTAAAGACGACAGACTAATGAACTCAGACTTTAAGCATTTGGGATACCGGTCAATTTTTCAAATTGCTATTTTAATTGCCTTCCTCTTTCCACTTTCTTCTCCACTGCAGGCGCAGATCAATGCGCCGGAATTCCTCTGTGTTCAGAACGACACCCTGCGCTGGAACACGCCCGTAAATAACTGCGGTACGTTCAACGGCTACCTCATCTACAGCAGTCAGGACATAACCGGGCCGTACGATGTCCTGGATACGGTAACGAACCAAAACCAGTCTTCCTACTACCACGATGGCGCCGGCAACCAAACCTGGTATTATTATCTGGAAAGCGATCTGGAGTGTGCCGGAGAACCAATATTAAGATCGGATACCCTCGATAACCGGATACCCGATGCCGGACCGATCCGGCTGGTAACGGTAGAGGACGAAACGACAGTACGTGTGGAATGGACTCCCAGCCCGTCGCCCGAAGTGATCGGATATATCGTCTCCCGACAGAATGCACTGGGCACCACCATCCTGGATACGATCTACGACAGCCTCGTCTACACGGACTTATCGGCCGGACCCGGAGAGCGACCGGAAACCTATTTTGTGGTCGCGCTCGATCCCTGTGGCAATGTCAGTCTGGTGCCCGATCCCCATCAGACTATTTTTACGGAGATCGTTTCCGTAGACAGTTGCAGCCAGGAGGTCAACCTACGCTGGACGGAATACATCAACTGGCCCGAAGGCGTGGAACGTTACGAGATCCTGGTGAGCGAAACGCTTAGCGGAACCCCCGGTCCGTATATGCTGGCGGGTGCCGTGGAAGGTACGGTCAATACGTTTACTTTTCCGGCTACCAATGACGGCAGCCTGTTCTGCTTTAAGGTACAGGCGGTAGCGGCGGGCAGTGGCGATATGTCCTTATCCAATGAAACCTGTGTGGAAGTAGGCGTAGTGCAGGCCGTAAGGGACCTGGTAGTGACCAATCTGGAAGTCGCTCCCGAATCCGTCACCGTAAACTGGGTATTGGAACCCGATGTGCCCCTGCGCTCCGCAACGCTTTTCCGCTCCGACAATGGCTCGGATTTTTCGCCGCTTACGGACATTATGGCCGAAGACGAGCAGTTTCTGGATATGACTGCCCTCGCCAATTCCGGTCCTTTGACCTATCGTATTGAAGCGGAGGATCAGTGTGGTAATATGATCGTGTCCAATGCGGCCAGTACTATTTATTTGAGCGGCTCCACCGGTGATAACAGCGAAAATGTATTGAACTGGACGCCTTACGCTAATGAAGCAGGACAGGTATCTTCCTACGAGGTATACCGGATCATGGGGGCCAGCGAAACCTTTGAAGCGACGTACAGCGAAAGTGGACGCACGCACGTAGATCCCGTTGATCTGACGGATCCCTCACAGGCAGCCCTCTGCTACTACGTGGTCAGTAATGAAGAAGTGGCCCTTTCGGGACAGTCGATAACGGTTCAGTCCGTTTCCAATGTGGTCTGTCTGGAGCAGTCGGCCAAACTCTTTGTACCCAATGCCTTTGTGCCCAATGGCGTCAATCGCGAATTCAAACCGGTACTGCAGTTCGGTGGATCGCAGGAATACCTGATGACCATTTACGACCGCTACGGCGGGATCATCTTTGAAAGCCAGGATCTAAGCATCGGCTGGGATGGTCGCAAGAACGGACGGCCGCTTCCGCAGGGCATGTACGTTTACCTCATCAAAATGAAACAGAACAGCGGACAGCTTATCGAGAAAAAAGGGACGGTATTGCTGTTGCGTTAAGCATCAGGGCCGGATCGTGGATCGCGTGCGTTCCAGCGTGATATTGCCGCGGGCACAGTCCCGGGAAGCATCATCCTGATACACCCAGTTTCCCGTCATGACATATTTCCCATTTCGTTTTTCCAGCAGCAAAATGACGTCCTGACCCAGACTCGGGTCCGGATCTTTTTGTTTCTCTTCCGTCAGCCGGTAGATCCGGGCCGTGATCGAATTATCTTTGTGTACAAAGGAGTTGAACTGAAAGTCGTAGAGGCGGTCATTGATCCGTTGCTTGCCGCTGCCCCGGGCGGCACCCAGGACGTAATTCCGGTCTTTTTTCCCGTTTTCCCGCGGGCTGGTTACCAATTGAAGTTCGATCTCGATATCTTCTCCGGTCTTGGGACAGGTGAAGGTTCCTTTCCAAAAACCGGATACCCGGTCGAGTTGGGAAAAGCCGGAATGGGAGAACAAAAAAAGCAGAGTGATCATCAGGAGGATACGCCGAAATTCCATAAGTAAATTTTTTAGAACTTTTTTATCAGTTTAGAGTATACTTAAATTACGACAATTGCCCTAATATACTGATCTTCCGGGAGATTTATTATCTTCACAGAGAAGGCAGCAGGGGACAAAGCCCGAACGCCGTCTGTTTTTCCGAAAAACTTTGCTCCGGTTACTGAACCAAACGATAAACGCCATGAACAGCCATTCTTTTGCTACTCAGGATCCGAGGGATCTGGAAGTGAAAGTTGACGCTTGCATCAACCATCAGTTTCAACCTACTCTAGCCATTGTATTCTGTTCGATCGAACAGGATATCTCCACTATTCAGGTTATTTTTCAGCAAAGAGATATTACCTGTGTCGGGTGCACCTCTGCCGGTGAGATCTGCGACGGATCATTTTTCGATCAATCGATCGTCTGTCTCCTGCTGGATCCGGAACCATCTACCTTCCGGATCTACGAGTCGAGTCCCGATCAGGAATGTACCCACCAGCAAGCCGTAGACCTTGGACATTTCGCACTATCCTGTTTTGAAGAACCGGCCTCCGTGGTCTTCTCGGGCGGTTTCAGTGTAAATGCGGATAACATTATTGACGGGTTCAAAACGGCCTTCGGTGATCTGAACCGTCCCATCTTCGGGGCGCTTGCCGGCGACGATCTGCAACTTTCCCGGACATTGGTCTTTTCGAATACCGCCATCAGTGATAATGCCTTATTCGCCTTGATATTCGACAACCAAAAGGTGCGCTGCGAAGGTATCGCCATCAGTGGCTGGGAGGCCATCGGTACCGTGCATACGATCACCCGGGCGGACGGCAATGTAGTGCATACGATCGACGATCAGCCGGCGCTGGATTTCTTCATCAAGCACTTCGGTTATTTCAGTAGTGCGGAGATCCGGAAACAGTCGCTGGAGAATATGAGTACCCAGTATCCGCTGCAGATCATCAAGGAAAACGGCAACCGGGTACTGCGTTCGCCGTTGATCGGAAACGAAGAGGACGGCTCCCTGACCCTGGCCGCGGGCGTACGTGAAGGCGATCAGTTCCGCTTCTCCATGTCGCCCGGCATCAATGTGATCGACCAGACCCTGACAGAATTCTCCACCTTTCACGAAAAGCACGCGGCGGCGGACGCCATGCTGCTCTTCTCCTGCAAAGGGCGCCATTCGGCGCTGGGGCCGTTTATCGGGGATGAGATCAAAGGGGTGTACGAACAGTGGGAAAAACCGCTGATCGGTTTCTTTTCCTACGGAGAATTGGGCGTTGACGATCAGGGATATTGCGACTTTCATAATGAGACCTGCTCGCTATTACTCCTGCGGGAATGTTGATCAGTAATGCTCCTGATCACCAGAATCTTTAAAAATGGACGACTTAAAAACTACACTAGGAAAAATACTGGCCGAACTGGCGATCGATCCGGCTGTGCAGGAGCGGATATGTAGCGCTTTTATTCCGGTGCTGGAAAAAAATCAGGAGCGACTGGATTTTCTGAATGCCCGTACCCTGAAGGATAAAAGCATTGCCATCAATCTACTCAATCAGGCGATAGACGATCTGCAAAAAAAACAGGAGGAGATCGAAGAGGTCAACCAGACCCTGCTGCTGCAAAAATTACAATTGGAAGAGCAATCCCGCCAACTACGGGAAAGCCTGGACCGGCTGGAGATGTCCTACGAAGAATTGGAGCAGTTCTCCTACATCGCCTCCCACGACCTGAAAAGCCCTCTGCGCACCATTGCCAGTTACGCCCAACTGCTGCAGCGCCGCTACGGAGGGCAACTGGGCGAAGAAGCCGATGAATTTCTGCAGTACATCACTTCCGGCGCCCGGCAGATGAACGACATCATCAAGGACCTGCTGGAGTACTCCTTCATTCAGGAACAAAAGGAGATGTTTGCCGATATCGATATGAACGAGATCATGGGCATGGTGAAGTTCAACTTACATTCCGAACTGGCCGATACCCAGACCCAACTGCACATCGGTCCCCTTCCGTCGGTCATGCAGGCTTCCAAATCGGGCATGGTCCAATTGTTTCAAAACCTCCTGAGCAATGCCATAAAATTCCAGAGCGAAGAGCCACCGGAAATTCGGATTACCGCCGAGGACGTTGATACCCACTGGAAATTCACGGTTAAAGACAACGGCATCGGCCTGGACGAAAGCTTCAGCAAAAAAGTATTTCTACCCTTTCAGCGACTGACGGATCGCAGCCTGCCCGGCTCCGGCATCGGACTGGCCATCTGCAAAAAGATCGTCAAACTCCACCGCGGGGAGATCTGGTACGAAAGCCGCCCGGGCGACGGCACCACCTTCTATTTCACTATCGGGAAAGGGCATACCCCCAACACCTAATTTGAGAAACACATAAAAAAAAATTCATTCGGATTGCGTAGCCATAAAAATTGACGTATATTTGCGTTCGCGTTTGAAAGGACGTATACCCGGTTGGGTGGCCGAGTGGCTAGGCAGAGGTCTGCAAAACCTCGTACGGCGGTTCGAATCCGCTCCCAACCTCTCAGCTTTTGAATAGGTGGCTGTATTTCAAAATGTTATGACGAACTAGTTGGAGCTAGCCGTCGTTTCAGCAGTCGTTTTCAAAAGAATTTAGCTAAATTCAGTAAAGGCTTGGCTTTCAGTCAGGCCTTTTCCTTTTTTTGCGCCGTCCACTATCAGATCTGCCGGTGCTACTTCAAGCAACTCGGCCATTCTCACAATATCCACCAAGTAGGGTTGATTTCGATTGTTACACCATCCATTTACAGTGGCAAAGGTGTAACCGAGTTTCTCGGCGAGCCAACTTTGGGATCGCCCCTGTTCTTTCAGGACGGCCTTTACTCGATTCACCTCTTTCTTGTTCGCCATTAATTCAAATTATTTTTGCTGTCAAAATTTAGACTGAAACTTTAACAGAATAGGGGAGGCAAGCTGTCTGGGCAAAGCACAAAAAATTTCCGGAGATTTAGGAAATAAAAATCAAAAAATAAAATGCTGATATTCAGTTGTTTGAACGTAATGCTGTTGAAAAGAAAAAAATCTGGAGTTTTTTGATGAAAATATGTTGTGCATCTTGTGCACTTGCTCTAATGGACTGGTATTCTTTGAGTTATGGTGCACAAGATTAAGGTTTTGCAAATTGTTCGATCTTGTGCACTTTGTGCAGTTTAGTATAGTGATTTACGACTCGTATTTTATCTCTAGTTAATTTTCGGGAGATTCAGATCTCAACCATTGAAAAACAAAAGGGGCACTTGGATCACTTAAGGGGAATAGATTTTTAAGGAAATCATCTTTAAATGCTGTTTGAAATAACCCATCATCATCTATTCTCTTTAAAGTAAACCAACCCTTATTTTCATTATCATTTTTTGAGACTAAGGTGATTTTTAGAGGAAAATCATCTTTTCTTGTCATAAAGCAGTAATAATCAGAGATGGCATTGCCTAATTCCTGTCTTAGTGTAAAATGCCATTTCTTATTCCAGCTGTTTTCTAAAGCTTGCCTTTCTTCTCTTTCTCTTTTCGTAGCTGTGGGTCTGATACAGTTTCTAAATACCCTCCACTGATCTCCAAGTTCTCCATATGGAGTCTCAACAACAACAACCTCATCTCTTATGGCTTGATTGATTACAACAGCATCAGGGAAGATAATATTTGGATCGCGGGTCCCTTTTCTTATTTCTTCTTCATTCAAAGAGTATAAAATAAAAGTAGTGTCTTTAAGCCAAGTTACTCCTTCTTTATTGATATAGTTTCCCGAAAAAAAACCTCCAACCCCCTTTCTCAGTAAATCGCCAGAGATACTGATTTGTAAATGAGCAGTACATAACATAACTAAAACTTCATCATCAGAAAGCTCCTTCTGTTTTAGCCACAAAAGATTTGAGACATCTTTGCTAAAGTTTTGATAAGCGGCTCCCAGGTTTCCGATTTGTATAGATTTATCATGAACTTTGATTTCCCTATATCCATCCTCATTATCGCAATTGTATGACAATAAATGAGGTTGATCATTTTGAAAGAAGCCTAAAATCAGCTGCATTTTTCTTGGGTATTTGTTTACCCATAATGCTCTTCCTGTCGACGTATGGATGTCCGACCAATCAATTTCTTTTCAAAGAGTTTGAATGAAGTTAAGTGCTACCTCAACTTGCCCTGCAAAACCTAAAATCAGCTTATTTTCAATATTGTAAATTTTCAAACATTCCTCATGAGTAAATTGCCCTGATAATTCAATTACTTTCTGGCCAATTGTAGTTCTCTTTCTTTTAAAGGTCCTTTTATTTAAATAAGTTATCGAAGAGTCCCCAACGATAAAGACAGAATCCTTATTTTTGAATCCAGCGATATAGGTCATCGAATAATTATTTTTATTTACATTAAGACCTTTTTCTGATTTTAATCAAAATGGCAAATCATCATCAAAATCATATTTTGGACTGATACGTGGCTCTTCTTTTTTACTGTCATTTTTGACTTTTATTGGCTCAGGTTTTTCCTTTGGAATTTCAAGAATAAAGTGCTCGGATATTTCATGCTCCTCTTCGTTAAGCTTTTCAATGAATTCAGTCTTTAAATATGAATTTCTAATTCGTTTGAAAGCCATTTCATGGGCTTCATCTTTGGTCCATTGCTTAATTGAGGGAAGTAGAAAATCAGAATTGTATTCAAAATTTGCAATGCCTTCACAAATCTCATTTAGAACTTCCAAAATTACCCAGCAACATTCATTTGGATACTCTATGACCTGTTTCTCAGCGAATCTTATTACAACCCAACCCTTAGAATTGAAAAAAGAATCTCTTTTTACGTCATGTTCACTTTCAACAAAATGAATTGGCTTACCATTCTTTCCAATATATGGTTCATCAATTTCAATATCAATACAATAACCAATTTCTCTATCATACAGGGTGAAATCAGGTAGATATGGTTTTGAAATATTCTCTTTCACCAATGCATAGTTTTGATAAATCTTATTGCCAAAATATTTTTTCAAATAGCCTAAGAAAAAACTTTCGCTAACTCCTGTTTTTATTTCATTTATTGTTGGATGCAAACTTGGTTTAACGGCATTGGCAAAGTTTTTTTTCCTTAGTTCTAATTGGAAGTTTTCAATATTTTCAGATGCATTGATTCTATCAATCTGCTTTTCATAAGTATCTAATTCTGCTAGATACATGGGATACTCATAATTCCTAAAAAGATCTAGCCTTTCCTCATAGTCACTCTCTATTTTTAATAATTCATCGTTATGTTTCTTCAACTTAGTTTTATGATCGAGTAAAGCTAATTGTTCTAATTTTGGATATGCATTCTTTGCCTGGATATACTTTACTTGTTTGTCTTGATTTTCATTTGACCCTTTAACTAAGGCCCAAATACCAATAATTGCAGCAATTATTGAGCAAATGATGAAGAATATATACTCATCAGGATCGTTCGAACCTCCCAAAATAAGAAATAGAACTATTCCCCCTATTGTAGGATACCAAAAACAACCATAATCAGACTTAGATTCCTGGGGTACAGGGGGGGCTTCATAGGTTGGAGCAACTGGCAAATTTTTCTGTCTTTCAGGCGGTTTTGGAGCAACTGGCTTTTGAGGAAGCGGCGGCCTTTGTTCCTTCAAATTTTTAAGGCCATATGGAATTTTGATAATGGGATATGATTTCATGGGACCAAATTTGTTCGTCAACAGACAAGAAGTGAAATAAAAAACCTACAGTGGCCAGTAAATCTTCTTCAAAGGCACCAATGCCCTAGTCTCTGAATCGAAATTATCATAATGCTGTATGATAAGACCGACCAGCATGTCAAGGTCCACCAATGTGGTCGGATTGTTCGCGCGATCAGCTTCATATTTAGCTTCTTTAGAAAATCCTCCGGTGGAAACATAGACACCTTTTACATTCGCCCTCAATCCTCCCAAGAAGCTTCTTATTTCGGGCGCACCCATTGATGCTTTTCGATGTTTTACCTCCACCAAAATCTTAGGATCTTCCAGTCCCAGGCCATCCGGTGAAGCCATGATGTCTTTCCCTCGATCAGGGCCTTTGGGGCTTACCATAGTCTTATAGCCCATACCTCGCAACACTCCAGCTACCAAATCTTCCATATCCTCCCAACTTAACTGGGATATTTGGTCTTTGATAAACTCGAGTGCTTTAGCCTCCAGATCCTCTTTTATGACATCCAGTGTCTCTTCTTCTCTTTCAATTTCTTCTTCTTTGTCTATTGGTTTTCCTAATAGTTCTTTTGCCGTCAGATCTTTTATTTGAAAAATAGAAAGGGTAGAGCCAAGTGAGTTCTTTGAAGTCGTTGATAGATCGTCTCTGGAGACCTCTCTGATCCAATCTACGCTTCTGACATGGTGGTATTCCATTAGATTAGGATCATACTGGTAATGCGAAGTTATTTTACCCACTGAATAGATTCGTCCTGCTGAATCATATGTGACAACGAGATCACCTTCTTTGAAAATCTTTAAGAACCGGTAAATCTGGCCCGTGTTATTATTGACCTGACCATCGCTAGCCTCTGGATAAGCTTCTCTAAATTTTGCTTTAAGCTGATCGAGGTCTTCAATTTTGCTCAGATCTCCAATATCATTCCAACCAATCGCAACGATTTTTTTGGATAGAAAATCTTCGATCAACCGACCTCCTTCGCCGGCTCTTACCATCCAGAAATTTTTTTCTTTCATTTTGAGGTTTTTTGGCTTTGCGAAAACCAGGGGGATAGATTAAGAGTATTGATTGGCAGGGATTTACGGCTATTTTATGCCCCTCTATAATATCTAATAAGTGGAGGGTGATTATCATCATCTGGAGTCATAAACCTAGACTGTAAATCAATATCTTCAATCTGTGGTTTAAAAAATTCTTTGTCAATGATGACAAACTGTGTGTTTTTAAGCACAGAATTGGCCAACGAATACAGAAGATTATAAAAGTTATTGAATAGATCTTCGTTTACATCTTCCCCAATATTCTTCATTGGTGTATCAATCATTAGGAGAGTAGGGAGAGGGAGCTCATTCCTGGCGGCAACACTATGAATGGCCAAGGCATAGCAGACATTAAATAGCGTTTTTTTACCACCACTACCCGCATTAAAGAAATTCCATTTAAGGTACTCTTCACCTTTTGGATAGATTTGGACTTCCCAAGTTTTTCGGTTTATTTCGACAGTATCCTCTTTACTAACTCCGGGTACTCCTACCTCATACATATATTCCTTAAACTGTTCTTCAATTTCCGAGATATGCAAATTTGCTTGGTTTAACTTACTTTGTTCATTCCTTATATTATCCCTAACCTTTTTTATCTCTAAAGTCAGCTTGTCAATTTGTTCTTCGAGCGCGTTGATCTCTTTTGGAATTTGAAGCATATTTTGCTGAGATTTTAGTCGTTCTTCATACTTGGCAATATTAGAGTCAACCTCTCTGAAGCCAGCCAGGTACTGCGATTCATAAACCTGAAGTTTATTGCGAAGATCTTCGTCTAATTTCTTTTTTTGATTCCTAAAGTCAACTAATTCTTTAGCAAGGCTGATTGTCGCACGATTATGAAATGCTATTGAGTTATCAAGTTCTTTGATTCTATCATCAAGTTCCAATCGAAAAATATCGGCATTCGAGCTTAAGGTTTCTTCATTATCATTTTTTTTAAGTTCACTTTGGCAAAGGGAGCAGTGGTCTGTAGGAATGACTCTCTTCTGAATATTTGTACCACATTGTGGGCAACTTTCGAAAGAAACACCGGATAACACATTATCTACTGACTCTGCTCTTGTAAGCTTAAACTTTGATGAAATCAGCTCAGATCGCAAGGACTTCTGCTCAATTATACGCTCTTTTAAATCAAAAAGAGCTTCCTCTTTTTGAGCAATGATTTCAACCAATGGGAGTATTTGTTTTCTCAAGGTATCTCCGGAATGGGTTGCTTTAATATATCCTTCTTCTAATTTCTTCCGTTCGATTTTAGCTACAGACAACTTCTCGGCCGTCTCACTAATTTCTTTTTCAACTTTTTCAGTAGAATCATATCCAAAACGTACCAAGAACTTTTTCAATTCAGCTACAGCGCTTGTTTTACCGGCTTTTTCTTTAGAAAAATCCTCTAATCGAATTTCAAGTTGACTTAGCTTCTCGGAATAGTACCCAACAACAAAGCGCATCACATCTTTACTCTTATTGCTCTTGAAAGTATCTTCTAGACGAAAGAAAGATGAATCTAAATGATCTTGATCCAAATAGGAATACCACATGAAATCTCTGAAACTTAACCTCACTAGGGGAGAGCTATCTTGAACCTTACTCTTCTTTACTTTTATTGGAGCGATGTTAAAAAAATAAAACAGCAGGTCAGATAAACTAAAAATGTCATCCTCCCAAATGGGGCCCCCGGCAGTGGCAATAGGAGCCAAAACTGAGAATTCTTCGCCATTTACATTCTTCCAAGTTGCTTGTATATCATTGGATTCAATTGTCCGTTCAAGCAGAACTTGATTTCCTCCAATTTCTACAAAAAGACTGGCAGAAACTAACTCTTTTTGTATAGCTGTAGTTTTTTCCAGCTTGCCTCCTAAGCAGTAATTTATTAGTCGAACAATCGATGATTTACCTGCGCTAATCTTGCCGTGAAAAAAATTAACTTGATGATCTAAATCAAGAATTTCTCTGGATTGTCTACACTGTAACGTTAATCTTTTTAGTCTAATTTTCATGTTGGATTTCTTTGCCGAGGTCTAAGCTTCCGATTTCCGGGAAAGTCTGATAAATAAATTTCATTAAAGAGGTTGCAGATAAGTCAAAATTCGTTTTTACGAGTTTTGCTCTTCTTCTTACATCATCGAAAGAATGAGTCTGCAATAGTTTTTCAGCATATTCTTTGCCTTTAGGTGTAATCCCAATATTTATTCTCTTTCCTTCTTGTTCGTAGTATGCTAATCCTAACCCTATGAGAATGTTGATAAATTTTCTATATCTAAAATCCCAGGGCCCATATTTGTATCTGACCATTTTAGACTCAACACTATCCTTTTCGTGTGGTAAAATTTGAACATTCTTTGTGCTTTTTCTCCTTGCTATTAACGCCCTTTCCAAGTAAAGAGGATACCGCAACAAAAAATCCAGTTTAGCCAGTTTCGTTAGGCCTTCTATCTTTTTTTCTCTTTTCCCTTGACTAAACTCATTTAAGAGAATTAAAATTCTACCTAAATGCACATCTTCCGCCTGATCAAGTTCGTTTAGAATCTGATAGAGCTCCATAGTTTAGATTTTGAATTTTTTACTCCACCAAACTTTACATTCTTCTGTCAAAATGCCTGCCATACCATATAGGTGCTCCGGGAAACAGTCAAAAAACAACTCCTTATCAGTTGAATATCTATCCTTCAAGTTTTCTTTAAGATTAACTAACATCTCAGTTCCAAATTTAGGATTTCCTGTGATTAGATTTCCTTTTTTGTAGCACTTGTCATAGGCTAATTGACATTCCCCATGTACTATGGATTTAACCTGATTATATTTTTTAGTAGTCTTCGCTTCTCCCCATTTATGAAGCCAACTAACCAATTTTTCTTCCATTGAGTATTTGTTATCTTTCAACAATAACATATTTTCATATGAGATCCCACCCGAATCTAATTTGACTTCGAGTTTTTGAGAGGAAGAAATTTTATCTGTTTCTGGTAACTTATCTTTAAGTTCAATTGCAATATTTTCACTTTGATGTTCCAAAAAGAATTGGCTTATTTTCTCTTTTGTAAATCTCTTTCCATCTATTTTTTCTTTTGTTTTCTCATTTTCAGGATCATCAGAATAAGCAAAATAAGAGTTGAGTGGGTTTGTGATTTTTAAAGAGGAGGCATTCAAATGGTGCATAACCAAGTTATCGGCAATTTTACCCAATTCCGATAGCGTTTTATCTTTAAAGATGTCTTCTTGACTAAGTAGTTGAATAAGCTTGTAATTAATCTCATCGAGTCCACTGAGGCCGGGATCAAGAACAATCATCTTCAAAACATTCAGGAAATCACTATCTAAACAGCCATACTTTTTAGCTTTCTTTTGAATCCACTTAATTACTTTAGGATCGCATAAACTTTGAGGCTTCTGCGCTTCTTCTAGAATATATGTCAAGCTGGAAACTTCCTTCTTATTGCTAAACCCAGTGTTGCTAGCAATAACAAATCGTTCAAAAGAGTCGGGGAAGGATTGATAAAGATCTACAAATCTGTGTAGTGTTTTGTTGATTGCATCATCACCGGAATTGAATGCTCCTCTTGATAAATCTTGGGTTTTAACTTGAATTCCAATAAATTTGCCATTTATCTTTTTTACAAGTATATCTTCATGATGTTCACAAAATATTTCCTGGAATTTTGTTTTTCCATCATTCAGTAAACCTATTGACATAATTGCCGAATAAGTAGCTTGAAATCGATACCTCTTTAATGTCTCATCGCCAGGGTCGTTGGTCGCTGCTGTTTGATCTGGTTTCATTTATATTGGGATTTATAACATAGGATAGTTAGTTAATTTGCTATTTATAAAATCAGAGTAATCCAACCTTTCATTTGAAAACCTAATTTGACTACAAAGTATTAATTAATTTTTACCTTCCGATATTTTAGGTATTTATACAATGTACTCCTTGCAATTCCCAAATGCTTGCAAATATCAGTTACTGACATTTCTCCATTTCTATAAAGTGTCTCTGCGATCATAGCTTTATCCTTCGCCTCCTTCGAAAGCCCTTTCGGTCGTCCCCCTTTCCGTCCACGTGCGCGAGCTGCTTCGAGTCCTGCTTTGGTGCGTTCCCGGATAATGTCTCTTTCAAACTCTGCCAGGGAAGCAAACAAATGAAACGTCAGCTTGCCCTGTGGGGTAGTGGTATCGATGGCGTCATTCAGCGACTTCAAACCTGTGTGCTCTTCCCCTAATGCGCAACCACTCTAAAGTAGAGACTCTGATTTTGTAATTCGATTTCATCCGGGGTTTTGTAGCCAATTGAGCTATGTGGCCGGATGGTGTTATAAATGACACTCCATTCCTGGATCTTTTCGTTCAGCGCCTCTAGGCTGGAGAACCATTCCAGATTGAGACATTCAACTCTTAAGGTTTTATTCAATCGCTCGACCAAGCCATTTTGGCTGGGTTTACCAGGTTGAATAAAACGTAATTCAACACCATGTTCATTAGCCCATTCCTGTAGTTTTTGGGAGATGAATTCCGGCCCGTTATCGCACCGGATGTAAGCCGGACAGCCTCTCCATTGCACCACCAGGTTGAGGACTTCGATTAAAGTTCTGGCTGAAATACTCGAATAGGCTTCTGACCAAAGTGCCTTGCGGGAATGTTCATCAATAATATTGATCACCCGTACGCTTTCCTGATTAGGACCTACTACCCAATCACTCAAAAAATCTATACCCCATCCCTCATTGATGTGATCGGGAGCCAACAGGTCCTGATATTTACGACTGATCTTGGGGCGCTTCGGCGGCAATCGTAAATGCAGCTCTTCAGCTTTCCAGATCCGGTATACCCGCTTGTGGTTCCATGAATGCCCCTGTCGGCGCAGGTAATGAAACACCATCCAAAAGCCCCAGGCTACAAAGCGCCGGGTAACCTGATGAAGCAGATCAGCAATGTAGGTATCTAATTC
>NZ_PDUD01000027.1 GCF_002646595.1 Flavilitoribacter nigricans DSM 23189 = NBRC 102662 | reverse complement strand
GTATTTGCGGTAATCAAATATGATCGAAAATTTGATAATCGATATTATCTCAAATACAAATCAGCATAATTTTTTCACTCTTTTGCTTGCATGGGAACACAGTTCATCCTGAATTTTTTTAGGACTCAAAAATGACCTCGTAGAGGTTAAACATTCGTAGAAAAATAGTCGAATTCCTGGTTTCGACCTCAGGGAGGTCGTACAACATGGAGCAATGTGGTAAATGTGCGACCTCCCTGAGGTCGGAAAACGCTTATCCAGGCTAAATTCTACGAATATTCGACCTCTACGAGGTCATATACCGCCTTTTATAAAATCCGGGGTGATTCATGTTTGTATACTGAACAATTGCGCTACGGCGCTGCCGTTCTCTTTGCATTTTGCAGGTACTGCCGGTCTACGGCATGACCTTGAATTTTTTATTGATGCCGGACAGGAAACCATCCATGGAATGCAGCCGCAGCCGTCCGTTGATATACTCCATGCGCAGATCTTCAAAAGTTACCTGGTCAAAATACTCCGCCATCAGCGGTGCCTGATTGATGGAAACGTACATTTTCAGATCGCCCAGTATGGGTGAGAACAGGTGATAGTATTCGCTATCCGGATTGTAGTCTCCCAGGGTAATCCCGGTATTCCAGCTGACATTTTCGACGTAGTAATCCAGCATTTTTTCGACAATATCCTCCTTCATCTCCTGGATCAATCCTTCACGCTCCTGCATCCGCTTATCGTATTCCCTTGATTTTTCGTAGGGCTGACGGGCCGACCAGAGCTCGATCCGGTTACTCACGATCATCCGGATCCGCCGGCCGAGGCTGGGGATCTCCCAGAAACGGATCGAACCGTCGCGACTGACACTGACCAAACGGTCTCCTTCCGGACTAAAGACCAGTTCTTCAACATCCGAGGTATGCACCTCGCTGGAAATGTTCATGATGAGGTCGCCGGTGGCCAGGTCCCAGAGTTTGATACTGCGGTCGGCACTGCCGGTAGCCATCATCAGGCCTTCCTGGTCAAAAGAAACGGTCCACACATCGGAAGAGTGACCTTCGAATTTTCTGACCAGTTCACCGGTTTCCGGGTTCCACAGGCCGGCCATATTATCCGTCCCGCCGCTGGCTACCAGTCTGGCGCTGTGCGACCATTTTACGTCCCAGACTTCATCGTCGTGTCCTTCCAGGGTGCGGATCAGTTCTCCCGTAGTCACGGACCAGATCCGGATCTTGTGATCGGCGCAGGAAGTCACCAGTCGTTTGCCGTCCTTGCTGAACGCAACGGAGGTCACATCATCGGGATGCCCGCTGAGCGTCTGGATGCGAATACCCGTGATCACATCCCAGATCACGGCCGTGCGATCGAAACTGGCACTACAAACGAATCGGCCGTCCGGACTGAAGCTGAGATCACTGACATCATCGTTGTGTCCTTCCAGCAGTGCGATCCGCCGGCCGGTAATGATATCCCAGAGCATTACTTTTTTATCCACTCCCCCACTGGCGATGATCCGGCCGTCGGGAGAACAACGCACCGCCAGGATATCATCTTCGTGTCCTTCGAGGGAGTAAATGATCCGGCCATTAAAGGCATTCCAGATATCGAGCGTTTTTCCGAACCCTCCCGTTACCAGGAAGAGGCCATCTCTGGAAAAATCAACTGCTTTAATGGCTTTTTGGGTAATAATGCTTCTTTCGAGCAGAACAGTGTCCGTGGAGATATTTCCTTTTAGCAGGGAAAATGAGCTAAAAAAGAGGGTAAGAAAAAGCAAAGCTTTATTCATCTTCAAACAGTTTAAGTGTCGTTATTTAGTGCTTACTGAGGAACCGGGTCCGCGGGGAGGGAATGGCGGAACCACGATGGGAGGGAAAACGGTTCACTGGATAATGTGATCACATTATCCAGCGCTATGGGTTTACGGAAATTGATGCGCTTTGTTCCGAAAAATTATAATTATTTCTATTTGTTTCGAAATCTTTTCACTTCGGAATTCTTGTTCTCCGCATTACCGGAGATTTGCTTTTTTTCTTCCTAACTTTCCACCCTAAAAGACCAGACCAATGGAACCGATCAGTGTATTCGACATGTTCAAAATAGGGGTTGGCCCTTCCAGCTCACACACGCTTGGCCCCTGGAGAGCCGCACAGCGTTTCCTGGCGGCCCTCGCCAAAAAGAGTGATCCCTCCACGGTGGCCCGGGTACAGGTAGAACTGTTCGGCTCCCTTGCACTCACCGGTGAAGGACACGGCACTGATCTCGCTATTCTGCTGGGTCTCAGCGGTCAGGATCCCGAAACCATTCCACTGGACGAAGTGCAGCGCATCCCCCAGGCGGTCCGTCAGGAAAAGCAGATCCACCTGTACGGTACGCATCTCATTCCCTTTACGCTGGAGCAGGACCTCGTCTTCCATTTCGACAAATGCCTCGCTCAGCACGCCAACGGCATGAAACTGCACGCCTGGGACGAAAGTGGGCAAATCCTGCATACGGACACCTACTTTTCCATCGGCGGCGGCTTTGTACTGAAGGAAGGAGAGACCATCGGCGAGGAGCCCTACGTGGAGCTTCCCTTTCCGATCTCCACCGCTACCGAACTGCGCCGGTACTGCCTCAACGAAAATGCCAATATCTGGGAGGTCGTCCTGATGAACGAGAAATGCTGGCGCAACGGCCTGGCCATCAAAAAGGGCCTGCTGCAGATCTGGGAAGTGATGCGCGATTGCGTTTTCGAAGGCTGCCACAAAAAGGGCGAACTACCCGGAGGCCTGGGCGTTAGCCGCCGGGCCGCCGGTATCCGGCAAACGCTGCTCGGGGTACCGACCTACGAAAATGCCGATGAATTCCTTCGCCTGCTGGCTTCCCGGCCTTACAAATTCCAGCAGATCGTGAAGTGGATCGGTTGTTTCGCCATGGCCGTCAACGAAGAGAATGCCAGCTTCAGTCGGGTGGTCACCGCCCCCACCAATGGTTCGGCGGGTGTGATCCCGGCCGTACTGTTCTACTACATCTGCTTTGCGGACGTCAAAGTGAGCGATGACGATATTGTCAAGTTCCTGCTGACCGCCGGGGAGATCGGCAGTATCTTCAAAAAGGGATCGACCATTTCCGCTGCCATGGGTGGCTGCCAGGCCGAGATCGGGGTGTCCGCCGCAATGGCGGCCGCGGCCCTGACCGAAGGACTCGGCGGCACTGTCGGGCAGGCGCTGATGGCCGCCGAGATCGCGATGGAACACCACCTCGGCCTCACCTGCGATCCGGTAGGTGGCCTGGTCCAGGTACCCTGCATCGAACGCAACAGTATGGGGGCCGTTAAAGCCATTACCGCCGCTAACATTGCACTGGAAAGCGATCCGGATAAGGCCAAGGTCCCACTGGATAATGTCATCAAGACCATGTGGGAAACTGCCCAGGATATGCATACCAAATACAAGGAGACCTCGCAGGGTGGGCTGGCGGCGAATATTCCGATTGTGGTCCCTGAGTGTTGAAACGTATGAAGGTGGAAATGTGTGAATGTTAGTGTGTTAAGGTTTGGTTTTTTTGGTGAAATCTTGCTTTCCATTTCGTTATAGATAGGTAGGATGCTTACCGTAGGTAGTGTCTTACGAACATGGGGCCATGGCAGTCCTGTCAGCGGTAAAACGGTACCTTTGATCCCGCTTCTACGCTTGCGGTTTCCCTGCGCGCAACCCTCATCTCTCTCACCATTCAAGTGTAGTTTATGAAATGGAATAAAGTGCTCGTGGTCTTACTGATTCCAGTGGCCGTCAATATCCTGTCCAGTTGTTGCGAATGCCTCGAAAGCATGTTTTTCGATTATACCAATTGCTCGATCTCCGTTGAGGAACTCGACAATTCCCGACTTCAGCCGGAGGTAAGTTCCAACAAGATGATCCTGAAGGAGGCCTTCGGGCTGAGGGTAAACGTAGAACGCAAACAGGACCTTTGTCACCAGAGATCCACACCGCTGTTCGTGACCTCTGCTTTTGCTTTCAGCTGTGAATGCCCGCCGGAAACCGTATTCCAACCTCTGGACAGCATACTTACTATCCAGATAACCACTTTGCGGGATTTTGATGATACTCATTTAAGCGGAAGCGATGTAAGCGAGTATTTCAGCGTGCTGCTTTCGACCGAGTTTATCTCTATTGATGAATTCATCTCTAATCTCCGGAATGAAGTATACGACCTGGAATACGATATTCTAAAATTTGATCTGATGCTGATGACCCCACCACCGGCCACCGGAGCTCACCAATTCGCCGTATCACTTGAACTTTCTGATGGCCGGGTGCTTAGCAAAAGCTCCTCGATAATTGATCTGCTATGAAAACCCAATCGCTTCTCCTGGTTTTGGCGCTGATTTGGGGGGTTCATTTATCCGGTCAGAACAACCCACCGGCATTCGTAAGATGGCAATTGCAAACCAATGCCGGCATCGCCCTTCCTCTGGCAAAACTAAAAACCGGTGCAATAACCGATCTGCTTATTGACTACGACGATCAATATGTGTATTGGCAATTCATCACTGCGAATTATTTCTTCGCTTCCAATTGGGGGCTGAGTGTAACCATCCAGGGAAACCCGTTTACGGATCCGAATAAAAATGGAGAAAGGCTGCTACAAACCTTAGCTGCCAGATACGAACAAAATTATCTGGTCACTTCCGGCCCCTTTAAATACGGGGAAGAACCCAACATAAATACCAATATATATCTGGGGGTCGTCTATCGAAAGGATTTCAATAAGATCAGCCTGATCCCCAAATTGCAGATCGGGGCTACTTCATTTTACGCCAAAAGGTCGAATGTTTACCTCAAGGAAATAAATAGAAATAATCACCTCCAGATCACGTACCAGAGCAATAGGGCAAGCACCGCGCACGATGGTTTTACGGTGATGACGGGCCTTACCCTTGCCTGTCATCTGGGCAAGCGGTTTACCCTTGATCTCCATACGCAGTTATATGGTTTCATAACGCAATTCTCGTATACGGAGCAGATCAGGAATACCTACACGGAGGCCATCGAGGTGAATACTTATGATTATGACCGTATAAACGGCACGTTCTCCGTCGGGTTGGGGATAGGCTATAAATTTGCACCTTGAAAAATTAGAATATTCGAATATGACAGATGATCCAATGTCTGAGCCTGAATGCCTCCACGATAAAGTATTAACAGCTATCTTATGTGCTCACCTTTTATCCTCAAAAGTCCCACTTGGATTTATGGAAAATAATGCTGATCCGGACGATCTGCAGGCGTGGTGTTATGCGTGTGAGTATTTCTTCCAGAAAAAAAAGAAGATGAGCCGTCCGTTTAAAAAATTTAGTGCAGCCAAGGTGGTTTGTAGGCAATGCTATGAACAGGCACGGGCCACTCACAGTATTTGATTGGCCTCTGCAAGATTAATAATCGAAGTACCGCCTTTTGGAAGATAAGCATTCAGCTCATCCGCACCACCTCGTCTTCCACGATCACAAAAACCGCATCATCCGGACCTACCGGCAGGGTTGCTAGTCCGGTAAATTCCCCGAATGCCGGCAGCAATCCCTGGTGCCGGCCGAAAAAGAAGCAGGGTAACTTCAACCTTTGCCGGCCGTTCCCGTGAAGTCGCACCCCGGGGTGGATATGTCCCGCCAGATTATACCCCTCATCACCCGAGAAATCTTCCAGTGGATGGTGCGTCAGTAAAAAAGGCTTAAGCTGCAGGCCGTTGAGATGCACTTTTAGCCCGGCCTGTTCGTAGAAGGACGGATCGAGAATATCGTGGTTACCGGCGATCAGCTCAAAGGAAACGCCGCTGAACTGGTCCAGCAATTCACAGAATTCCATCCACTGCCGGTTGAACTCACTGTGGAAAAGATCGCCGAGAAAAAGTACCCGTTTGGGCTGGAAATCCCAGATCACGCTGATGAGCTTATCCAGATTGGCATCGGCCACCGCCAGGGGCACCGCGATCCCCGAGCGTCGAAAATGCCGGGCTTTGCCTAGGTGAAGATCGGCGATCAGCAGCGCTTCATGCTCCTGCCAGTAGATACAGCGAAAAGGATGCAGGTACAGGTGCTGTTCCGCTACCTGTACCGGGTATTTTTTTATTTCGGACATCCGGCAAAGTTAAGATACATTGCGGGCCGGCCCAAGTGAGAAACGGTAAGCATGGCGACGATCCGTTTTGCGGCCCATGTCCATACCGGGTGCAGTCCGGTGCCGGGACTGCGATCCAAGGGTATTGGTCCGTCGGCGAACAGATGGTTACCAAAAGCACAAATTTTACCATTCGGGCTTAACCTATGGCCGCGTATTCGTGTTATATAAATAGCAAGACAAATAAATTTGTTGAGGATTGGATGACAATCCGTACCAACGATCACCAAAACCAAATAAACATGAAAGAAGGCTGGGTATTAATTTTCACTGCCAACGAAACCTATCAGGCAAAGATCGCCGAAGACGTATTGAAACAAAATGGGATCGAAAGCCACATTTTGACAACTCCGGATTCCGTGATCCCCTCTCTGGGAGAAGCAAAACTTTATACGGTAGAAGAAAAAGCGGAACATGCACGCAAGGTACTTGCCGAGAACGATTTAATTAAAGCAGAATAAAACTTAAAATGACTGACTACAATCCACTAACCCCAGAAGAAGCCTATATCATAGAACACAAAGGAACTGAAAGACCTTTTACCGGAGAGTACAACGACTTTAAAAGAGACGGGGTATTCATCTGCCGCCGTTGTGATGCGCCACTTTACGATTCAAAAGACAAATTTGATTCCGGATGCGGCTGGCCCAGTTTTGACGATGAGATCCCCGGAGCAGTGCGCCGCGAACGCGATGCGGACGGACGCCGGACCGAGATCCTTTGCAACAACTGCGACGGCCACCTTGGACACGTCTTTATCGGGGAAAGACTGACCGATAAAAATACCCGTCACTGCGTGAATTCCCTTTCCATGAAATTCATCCCCCGGGCGGAATGGGAAAAACAACATCAGGAAAAAAAAAATCAGTAGCCATCTTCGCAGCCGGCTGTTTCTGGAGTAAAGAATACGCCTTCAGCCGGCTGCCTGGTGTTATTTCCACCCGGGTGGGATACACCGGAGGCCATACCGATGATCCATCCTACCATACCGTTTGCGGGAAACTCACCGGCCACGCCGAAGCCGTGGAAGTGACTTTCGATCCGGAGCAAACGGATTTTACTACACTGGCCAAGTATTTTTTTGAGATCCACGATCCATCCATCGATCGTCGGGCGAAGGGTGGGCAATACCGTTCGGCCATTTTCTATACGGATGAGGAACAGTTCAGGATTGCCCAACAACTGATCGCAGATTTACAGACCAGAGGGATCGAAGCGGTAACCGAGTTGCAGGAAGCTACTACCTTCTGGCCCGCCGAAGCCCGCCACCAGAAATACTGCGACACCCGCGGCATGGAACCGACGGACCGGTATACTAAGCGGTTCTGAGGATCGAAAGTTTTGGCTGTTTGGAGTCCAGGAAATTTGGACTTCAAGAAGTTCGGAACATTAGGAAGTTGAAAATGACAGATTACCTTTGATCTCTCAACTTCCTAACGTTCAAACGTTTTAAGACGTAAACACCCTTCCAACATTATTCAAGTCTAAAAAGTCGGACAATTTTTCCGCACCTTGATACCCATCCGACCGCCGTCGGTCCGGTAGGTCAGGGTCAGATTGAGGAAATAAAGACCGTCATTGCGGGAATCTCCCCGGCGATAGGGTTGCGTAGCTTCATCGGAGCCCGGAATAATATTGGGATTACTGAGGGCGGCCGCCGTCGGACCGTTGCCCAGCAGGATGTCCTCATACACAACCGACCGGCCGCTCACATCATCCAGATAATCGGTAAAGAGGAAGCGGGTACTGCCCTCCACGAGCAGTGAAATGCGGTCACCCAGCCAGAAGCGGATACCCAGACCGAAAGGGATGGCCGCATTGAGCTGATTGTACTTGTCGTCGTATCCATCGATCCCCTGCCCTTCCGTTCCGAGCGGTTGCAGATCGATGAGTTCTCCCTGAAATTCGGTTTGAGACTCGAAGTAGATACCGCCAATCCCTCCGAAAAGGTAGGGTGTCAGCCCCGTACTGGGTCCGAAATTGGCGTCGATCATATTCCATTCCAGCAGAATGTGGGCATCGTAGACGGTGCTTTGAAAATTTAAGCCCGGCACATTAGCGGAGTTTTCATCGGCGGAACTGATCTTGGCGTACAAACCTTCCAGACGCCCGGAAAAACGGGTAAAGGGAGAAAAGCGCACCTGAAAGCCCAGTGCGGGTTGCTCGATCGCGCTAAAATCCAGGAAATTATCACTGGACAGTTCGCCGCGATAAAAGGCGGCACCGGCCGTCACCCCGATCTCGGTAGTTTGGGCGCGAAGCATATAACCGGTAGCTAGTAATAAAAGGAGTAGCAGTTTTTTTTGCATAAAGAGACCTGTTCGGAGGTTGATAATAATTCGAAAGGTACGGCACTTTGAGCAAAACCAAAAAAACAAACGCCCGCATTGATGACAATGCAGGCATTTGACCGCTATCTAAATTGGGGATAGGAGGGATGACGTGTATAGAAAATGTTTTTTGTTTGGATAGTATGTAATACGGGATCGTTAAATTTATCAAACGAACACTCTTATGACGGAGCCGGTCGGGGCAGGTCACTGAAGCAATAGAAAAAAATTTAATTTTTATTTAAAAGGTACTCAGGCAGGCACGGATCGGGCCACCCGAATGGTGCCGGACAGCCTCCGGTAGTCGGTCAGAGCCATTTTTTCTTGCGGAAAAATACCATCAGTCCGCCGGCCACGGTGATCATAATGGCCCAAAGCACGAAATATCCGTATTTGTATTGCAGTTCCGGCATATGCTGAAAGTTCATCCCGTAGACGCCGGCCAGAAAGGATAAGGGTATAAAGATGGTGGAAATGATGGTGAGCACCTGCATCACATTGTTCATCTTGAAACTGATCTCCGAGAGATACAGATCATAGAGGCCGTTGATCATATCCCGGTAAGTCTCGATCATATCCATCACCTGTATGGTATGATCGTAAAGGTCGCGCAAAAAGATATCCGTTTCTTCACTTTTTACCTTGTGGTCGCTATCCGTAAAGCGATTGATGGCCTCGCGTAGCGGATATACCGCCTTGCGCATGGTGAGGGTCGCCAACCGGAGTTCGTGAATGCGACCTTTGGTCCGGGATTCCGGATTGGCCATGATCACCTCTTCCAGATTATCCACCTGTTTTTCTATTTTTTCGAGGGTAACCAGATAGTTGTCGACCATATTATCGATGAGGGCGTAGGCCAGATAATCACTCCCGCGTTTCCGGATCTTACCACTACTGCCGGCCAGACGCAATTCGATGGGGGCAAAAAGATCCTCGGCCCGCTCCTGGAAAGAAACGGCAAAATGCTCTCCTACAAAAATGCCTACCTGTTCCGTCTCAATTTCCAGTTCGGATTCATCGAAATCCAGAGAACGGATGATGAGAAAGATCCCGTTATCGTATTCGTCGAATTTGGGCCGCTGGCTCGTATCCAGTACATCTTCCAGCGCCAGCGGGTGGATCTTGAAAAAGCGACCAACTTCTTCGATCAGTACCACATCGTGCAAACCGCGTACGTCCAGCCAGGTGACGTAAGAAGGATCCAGCCCGATATCCGGCATGGCGTTGGAGAAGCGCTGAGCGTTGTAGATCGACTCATTATACTGGATCAGCTTCAGGTGGGTGTCTTCCGTTTTCTTCTCTCCCGTAAAGATCAAACTACCGGGTGGCAAACCAATCTTACCGCGATTTGGCATGAAGCTATTTTTTAGGATGTTATTGCAGGATACACCAATTTTGGTGGTTTCTCCCGGATAGCGCGCAAACCAGCAGATCGACATTGTCTTTCCACCGCCCACTGCCCTCCGGGATCAGCCAAAGGTAATGCATACCAAAGTTAGGAAAAAAAATTTCTGCGCTTTCCTCCATTAACCTACCTTTGTTGCGGGATATTTGCAGACCGGCCCATCCGGGCCCCATCGATAAAAATCCGGCATGAAGAGCATAAACTGGCAATGGTTGGGCCTGGCAATCGCAGCGGTTATCCTGCAATTGCTATATCTGCCTACCCGGCTGGCCGGTTTCGTGACGGATTTTACCGGATTGGCCGAACGCATCGAGACCCACGGCGCAGCCGGAATACCCGGTAGTTTCGGTTTCCCCGCCCTCCAACCCGTATCCAGTGTTTTTTATTACTTCTTTTACCACAGCTACAGTCTTGAAGGCTGGGGCTGGCACCTCAGTATGACGCTCCTGCATACGATCAATGCGGCTTTACTGTTCTTCCTCGTGCGGAGACTGCTGGGATCGGGCACGGAACGTTCGGCGCAACTCCCGGCAGCAGCCGGAGCGTTGCTGTTTCTCTTCAGTCCCTACGCCACCGAAGTGATCGTATGGCGGGTAGGTTTTCACTATCTCCTGGTTACCACTTTGCTGCTCGGCATGCTCTGGCACATAAGCCGCTGGCTCGAAACGCCAAAGGCCACTATATTTTGGACTATCCTGGGGTTACAGATCGCCGCTTTGCTGACCTACGAACTGGCCGTCATTGCACCCATACTCGGCCTGATCCTGATCCTGTGGCAACACCGGCGGGGTGAATTGAAAGAAGCACTCTACCGGCTGACCATCCCCCAGTTTTCGCTGGTCGGATTGTATTTCGTAGGCAACCGGGCCCTGCTGGGTAGCTGGATCGGACACTACGGGAGCGAAGTGCATCTACAGTTCCCGCTGGGGGATATGATCGCCAATGTAGGCCGGTATTTCGTTAAAATGGCCGCCTTCAGCCGCTACTGGCCCCATCCCTGGAAAGAAAGCGTGGCCGTCTGGTTGCGGCAACCATTCGGACTGATCCTCCTCACTCTGCTCAGCCTTGGCCTGCTGGCCTGGATGTTCCGAAGCTTTCGACACGTGGATCGCCGGGCGCAGTTGACCTGGGCTTTCGGTCTGGCCACCTTCATTGCACTGGTACCGGTACTGAATTTGTATTTCAATTATCTACTCCACATCGAGAACGACCGTTACGGCTATCTTCCCGCCCTATTCTTTTATCCGGCCTGGGTGGCGCTGCTCAGC
Organism: Flavilitoribacter nigricans DSM 23189 = NBRC 102662; assembly: GCF_002646595.1. Lineage (GTDB taxonomy): Bacteria > Bacteroidota > Bacteroidia > Chitinophagales > Saprospiraceae > Flavilitoribacter > Flavilitoribacter nigricans. Next base: position 219,895 of record NZ_PDUD01000027.1, on the reverse strand, counting down.
CGGCTGCCCCGCGGCTTATATTATTTTCTGACCGGGGTTTACCTGTTCATTTCAATCGGATTACTCCAGCGTACGAACCTGTACTGGGCCCAGTCTACCCGGGTCTACCGGACTTTGCTGGATGATTTTCCGGCCTACGATCGAGACAGTTGTTATCTGTTGAATTTGCCCGACAACCTGCAGGGAGCGCCCATGTTCCGGGATTTTTCGGGAAAGGACCGCGCTTTTGCCGACGCTTTGCAGTACGTGAAGCGGCAACCCTACAGCGGCGTGCTGGAGGAAGTAGTGCAGTACAATATGGTGTTCCCCACCGACGGCGTGCTGGTAGAACCGGATAGCAATGACCTGAAGGTGACCTTCCGGCAATGGGGCAACTGGTGGTGGCGACGGGGCATCGGCGCTTCGAGTTATCGGGATTCCAGCTTTATCTTTCACAATGAAGGCCACCATTACCGCCTCGAGTGGCGGGACCGTCCCCGGGCCGCCGCGATCCTCTACCAGGACGGTAGCAACTGGCACTCCTGGACGCAACAGGAATGATCGGTGGATGATCCAAGGTGTTTTGTAGAAAATAGATCTCCCGGACCGCTAATTGGCTTAAATTCAGTTAATCAGGAACCCTTCCGGATGTTTTACACAAGCTCGGTTTTGTAAATTTTTAAAGACCGGGCCTGCACCCGCGAAGGACCTTCCTCATTATCCTAAGACAATCTGCGCTCCATGTCCAATCGAAACAGGGAAAAGAAGCTGGCCGCTATCCGCGCCGCCTGGGGCAAGCCCCGGGACCAATACATTCCTATCGGCTCCGTGCGGATCTATTTTGACAAACAATCGGGATCGGAAGCTTTCCAGGTCATTGACGACCGCATTGCAAATGACCTGGACCTCGACCGTGTTTTCGAAACGCTGGACCACACCAACAGCCGCGTGGGTCAACAGTGCCTCTACGATCGGCTACGCCGCCCTACCAACCGGAAGGACCAACTGGAAAAGCTAGAAGATCGGATCACTTTTTTCCAGGAAGAAGTAGCGCAGCGGGAGGAAGCCCAGTTACACCTCCAGGAACTGAACGAAGCCCGGGACTACTATTTTCCCATGCTCATTTTTGACCAGCTGCCCAAACGGCCGGGCTGGATGAACTGGGCTTTTCTCCTGCAGGGGATCACCGTCGGGGCCATTGTTTTTACCATCTTCTACCCGGCTGCTTTTTGGGTACTGATCGCCGTGCTTCCCGTCAACCTCTTTTTGCATTATCAAAATAAAAACCGGATCGGGAAATTCCTCGTCACTTTCAATCGCTTTAGCCTCCTCTACCGCACCGGCCGGCAACTGAAGCCGTACATAAGTGGAGAGTCCGAAGAGATCGATCGGCATTTCCGAACGCTCAAAAATATCCTTTATAAGATCGGCTGGATCAATCTGGAAAAACTCCAGGAGCGGGAAGAATACGCTCCGCTTTGGTTTCTGATCGAAGTGTTGAAGTTCATTACGCTTTCCGAGCTTATCCTCTTTTTCAAATTGCTGGATCAGATCAAGCAGCACCGGAGTAGTATCCAATTCATTTACGAGGCGATCGGCGCCATCGATACCGCGATTTCGATCGCTTCCCTCCGGGCGAGTTTACCTCATTACACTCGTCCGGAATTTACGGCCTCCGCCCGGGAGATCAGCCTGGTAGCTGCGCTCCATCCGCTTTTACTGGACGGCGTCGCCAATGACCTGCAACTCCGGAACAAAAGTATGCTGCTCACCGGTTCCAATATGTCCGGCAAAACGACCTACATCCGGGCCATGGGGCTCAATGTGATCCTGGCGCAGTCCATCTTTACGCCCATTTGTAAAAGTTACTGCGCTCCGTTCTTCCGGCTGGGCACTTCCATTCGTATCCAGGATGATGTGGAGGAAGACAAGAGTTATTATCTGGAAGAAGTGAACGTCATCGGCGAGCTGATCAAAAAAGCCGGCGAACCGCAACCGCATCTCTTCATTGTCGACGAGATGTTTAAAGGGACCAATACCCTCGAACGGGTGAGCGCAGCCAAGGCTGTACTTTCCCATCTGGATCGGGGCAATTCCACGGTACTGATCTCCACCCACGATATTGAACTGACCGAATACCTCGGAGATACTTACGATCTGTACTATTTCCAGGAATCCGTTGAGAATGATACGCTGACTTTCGATTACCAGCTCAAAAAGGGTAAACTCCGGCACCGCAACGCCATCCGGATCCTCGAGATCATGGGCTACCCGCCGGAAGTGACCCGGGAAGCTCACCAACTGGCCGCGAAGATCAAGATCAGCTGAAAATACTCCCCACCGCTTTTTTGATAATAACGGGCAAAACGGTATATTTTTGCCCCAGACCATCAATTCAAAGCACCACTAGTATGAATAATCTTTTTCGTCTATTCCCTTCCCTGGGCCTGTTTCTGCTATGCTTATCTCCCCTTTCGGGACAAACGGTACAAGCCGTGATCGCCGACCGCAGCAGTCGGGAGGTTATACCGGATGTTTTCGTCTTCCTGGCCAACAGTTCCATCGGTACCGCCTCCGATGAGGCTGGCATCTTTGAACTGGAACTGACGGAGACCAAAGAGATCGTTCTCGTATTTTCTCATATCAACTACGAGTTGCTAACCATCGAGATCGCGGATGCCCGGATCCTACGGGACACCTTTTTTCTGCAACCTATCAAGGTGGAACTCAACGAAGCCGTTGTGGTTGAAAAATCCAGATCGCGCCTGCGTGATCGGCGGCTGAAGGCATTTACCAAAGCTTTTTTGGGCGAAGATACCCGGGATAAGTACGTCCGGATCACCAATCCGGAAGTGCTGCTTTTCCGGCAAACCCGCGACAAAATGGAGGCCGAGGCCAAAGAACCGCTGGTTATTGAGAATCGCCGACTCGGCTATTCCGTCCAGTTCTACCTGGAAGATTTCGGCCTGTTCGACAACGGCGATCTCTACTACAAAGGCAATACTTTCTTCCAGCCGCTGGAAGGTACGCCGCAGGAAGAACTGGAATTCCAGAAAAACCGCCGGTCGGTCTACAAAAAGAGCAGCCGGAGTTTTTTCTCCGATCTGGTGCAAAAGCAACTGGATACCACGACCTACGTCATGGGATTTTCCCGACTGGATAATGATCAGAACTTTGTGGATTTCAACTCGGTCAATCCGTCCTCCCTTAACTTCCAATCCCAGGGAGAGGAGGCGGCCTATCAGATCAGTGTATATGGATTTCTCACGGTGATCAACCAGAACATTCTGGTGGAGGACAATTTACAGGCGCCTTCCAAAGCGGAACTGAATTCTACCAGCCGGCAATTCACAGCCAAAGGCCCCCAGCACGCTACTTCGTATCTGCGCTCCAGATCCAATAAGATCCTGGTCAACAAATACGGCAAGATCCTCAACCCTTCCGATATTGAAGAGTACGGTTACTGGGCGAGCCTACGGGTGTCCGCTTTGTTGCCTTCGGATTATGCTCCGGAGTGAGGTTTGATGATATAATGATTTAATCATCGAATGATTGAATTATCTTTAAGAATCGGCCCCAATTGCGAATTCCATTCTTTTGCTCACTTTTCATCATTCTAACTCACACTAGTTCTTATGAGAATAGCTTGCTTCTTTTTATTCCTTGCTCCTACCCTTTTCAGTCAATCCGTCAACTCCGCGGAGATCAGTCGCTGGGAAGCGCGGGCCCAGAGCATTACGATCATCCGGGATACCTGGGGTATTCCCCACATTTACGCCAAAACCGATGCGGATGCCGTATTCGGTATGCTCTACGCGCAGTGCGAAGATGACTTCCAGCGGGTGGAAGAAAACTATCTGGATGCCACCGGCCAGATGGCGATGGCCTACGGCGAAGACCTGATCTACCACGATCTGCGGGCCCGGATGTTCCTGGATTCCAATGAGGCCAAGGCCTATTACCGGCAAAGTCCGGCCTGGATGAAAGCCCTCTGCAACGGCTTTGCCGACGGGATCAACTACTATCTGCACACCCACCCGGAAGTAGAACCGAAATTCCTGACCCGCTTTGAACCCTGGATGCCCTTTACCTTCAGTGAAGGGAGTATCGGTGGGGATATCACCCGCATTTCCCTGCGGGGACTGGAAGCTTTTTACGGTCAGGACCGCACCGGATACGTCGATACGCGCTGGGCGCTGGAGGAAGAACCCACCGGCTCCAATGGTTTCGCCATCGCTCCGGAAAAAAGTGAAAGTGGAAATGCCCTATTCCTGATCAACCCGCACACTTCCTTTTACTTTCGTTCGGAACAGCACGTCAACAGCGAAGAAGGTTTGTCGGTTTACGGTGCCGCTACCTGGGGGCAATTCTTCATTTACCAGGGATTTAACGAAAATTGCGGCTGGATGCACACCTCCACCTACGCTGATGCCATCGATCAGTACGAGGAAACCATTATTAAAAAAGGAGACCGCTTCTACTACCAGTACGGTGACGAACAGAGACCCGTAGAAGAACATCGGGTGACGATCCCCTTCCGCGACGGCGATTCCGTCGGCGAGCGGGAATTCACCTTTTACAAAACCCACCACGGCCCCATCATTCGTTCCGAAGGAGAAAAATGGATCAGTTTCCGGATGATGAACCGACCGCTGGATGCCCTTACCCAATCGTATCTGCGCACCAAAGCCAAAGGATACCGGAGTTTCCGCAAAACCATGAAAATCCGGACCAATTCCTCCAATAATACCGTTTACGCGGACCGGCAGGGAAATATCGGCTACTGGCACGGGAATTTCATTCCCAAAAGGGATCCGAATTACGATTACAACGGATTGATTGACGGCAGCAATCCGGCAACGGACTGGGGGCGGCTGCTCAAACTGAAGGAAATGATCCACGTTCGCAACCCCGCATCCGGCTGGATCCAGAACTGCAACTCCACGCCCTACACCGTGGCCGGCAGCCAGGGCAGCCCCGATCCGGATGATTATGCGAATTACATTGCGCCGGATCGGGAAAATTTTCGGGGCATCAACGCGGTGCGGGTACTGGGAAGCCGGAATTCCTACGATCTGGACGGCCTGATCCGGGCGGCCAATGATCCTTTTCTGGCCGCCTTTGAAAAACCGATACCGGCCCTGCTGGCCGCCTACCGGGAAGTGACCAATATGGGCTATCCGCCGCTGGATGAAGCGATCAAGATCCTGCAGGACTGGGACCTGGGATACGGTGAATCTTCCGTTGCCACCAGCCTGGCCGTCTACTGGGGAGAAGATATGCTGAATCTGCTCCGGGATAAAGTAGATGCAGCCACCCGCAGGGAACTGATGACGGACGAACTGATGGTGCAACATACGACCCCGGAAGAAAAACTAGCCATGCTCGTCAATGCGATCCGACGCCTGGAATCAGATTTCGGCGACTGGAAAACACCCTGGGGAGCGATCAACCGCTACCAGCGCCGGACCGGTGCGATCCGGGAAAGTTTTGACGACGATGCACCGAGCCTGCCCGTAGGTTTTGCCTCCTCCCGCTGGGGCTCCCTGGCGTCCTACGGTGCGCGGACCTATCCGAATACCAAAAAGCGTTACGGCAGTGGCGGCAACAGTTTTGTGGCGGTGGTGGAATTCGGCGATCGGCTGCAGGCTCGGGCAGTGGTCAGCGGCGGACAGAGCGGAGACCCTGACAGCCCGCACTTTACCGATCAGGCGGAGCTATTCACCAAAGCGCAGTTCCGGCCGGTCTATTTCTACCGCACAGATGTGGAACAACACCAGGAACGAACTTATCGGCCCGGGAAATAGCTGGCTGGAGCTTTCCTGATTAAATTAAAAGCAATCCGCCGGTCTCTTCCTGATCATTATCGGAGGAGACCGGCTTCCATATTGTTCCCAACCATCCGGCTTTGTTCCCCATTGGAGCGGCAGTGATTCTCAGTCGGCCCATCGTTACCTCCGGCCATTCCTACCCAAAAAGATAGGAAGCCTACCGATCCCAAACCCATCCTCAAACGTATCGGGCTCTTTTCTTTTAAATCCCACCAAATTGGTATCTTCGCTGCTCGAAAATAAAAGTGAATACAGAGGGGTGGAACGGAATCGGTAAGCGCTGCGTTAGTCACCTTAAAATATCCGGCACCCTCAAATTGGTAAAGCATGACATCAACAGAAATACGGCAGGCTTTTTTGGATTTTTTCAAATCAAAGGATCACAAGATCGTGCCCTCCGCGCCCATTGTGAACAAGGATGATCCTACGCTGATGTTCACCAACGCGGGTATGAACCAGTTCAAAGACTATTTCCTCGGCAATCAGGTACCGGATAAGCGCCGGATAGCGGATACGCAAAAATGTCTGCGGGTATCCGGTAAGCACAACGACCTGGAAGAAGTGGGCCGCGACGGTACCCACCATACCATGTTCGAGATGTTGGGCAACTGGTCCTTTGGCGACTATTTCAAAAAAGAAGCCATCGCCTGGTCCTGGGAACTGCTGACCGATGTGCTGAAGCTACCCAAGGACCGTCTCTACGCTACCGTATTCGAAGGAGATGCCGGCGAAGGATTACCGGAAGACAGCGAAGCCCGCGGTTTCTGGGAAAAGATACTGCCGGCGGATCACGTCATCAACGGCAATAAAAAAGATAACTTCTGGGAGATGGGCGATACCGGTCCCTGCGGACCGTGTACCGAGATCCATATCGATCTGCGCTCCGACGAGGATCGGCTGAAAGTACCCGGCCACGAGCTGGTGAATATGGATGATCCCGAAGTGGTGGAGATCTGGAATAACGTATTCATCCAGTTCAACCGCAAAGCGGACGGCAAACTGGAGCCGCTGCCCGAAAAACACGTCGATACCGGAATGGGTTTCGAACGGCTGGTGATGGTCATGCAGGGGAAAAAGGCGACCTACGATACGGATATCTTCATGCCGTTCATTAATTATATTGAAAAGCAATCCGGTCTTAAATACCAGCACCGCTACGCGGAGGATGCCAAAAGCGATATCGCCATGCGCGTAGTCGTGGACCACATCCGGGCGGTTGCCTTTACAATTGCCGACGGGCAGTTGCCGGGCAATTCCGGAGCCGGTTATGTGATCCGGCGGATCCTGCGCAGAGCTGTCCGATACTATTATTCCTTCCTGAACATCAAGGAACCTTTCCTGCATACCCTGATCCCGCAACTGGCGGATTACTTCCAGGGAGTATTCCCCGAGCTGAAGGCCCAGCAGGTGCAGGTGGCCCGGATCATCGAAGGAGAGGAAAAGACCTTTTTGAATACCCTCGAGAACGGCATCGCCCGTTTTGAAGACCTGGAGGTGACGGACGGCCTCATTGCCGGTGAAGATGCTTTCGTTCTGTACGATACCTACGGCTTCCCGATCGACCTCACCCGCCTGATGGCCGAAGAGAAAGGCTACCGGGTGGACGAAAAAGGGTTTGAAAAGGCGCTGCAGGAGCAGAAAGACCGCGCCCGGGCCGATGCGGCTAAAGCAGTAGGCGATTGGACGGAACTGCGCAGCGGTGAGGAAGTGGAATTCGTCGGTTACGATCAACTAGCCGTAGACGACGCCCGGATCATTAAATACCGGACCGTCAATGCCAAAGGCAAAGACCAGTACCATATCGTACTGAACAAAACGCCTTTTTACGGTGAAAGCGGTGGTCAGGCCGGTGATAAGGGGCTGCTCTCCATCGACGGAGAGACCATCAAAGTACTGGACACACAGAAAGAAAATGAACTGACGGTGCACATCGTCGATCGTTTTCCCGAAACGCTGGACGGCAGCGTACACGCGCAGGTTCACGACCGGATGCGGCGCGCTACGGAAGCCAATCACTCGGCGGTCCACCTGATGCACGCTGCTTTGCACCAGATCCTGGGCGAACACGCACTGCAGAAAGGCCAGGATGTCAACGACCAGCGCCTGCGTTTTGACTTTTCGCACTTCGAGGCGGTCAAGCCGGAAGAATTGCAGGAGATCGAGACTATGGTCAACGAAAAGATCCGGGCCGATATCCAACTGGAAGAAGATCGCAACATGCCGATCGACCAGGCTAAAGCGTCCGGAGCAATGATGCTTTTCGGCGAAAAATACGGTGATGAGGTGCGGGTGATCACTTTCGATAAGGATTTCAGTCGCGAACTCTGTGGAGGTACCCACGTTAGCGCTACCGGTAAGATCGGTCAGTTCAAGATCCTGAGTGAAAGCTCAGTGGCTGCGGGTATCCGCCGGATCGAGGCCGTTACGGCCGAAGTGGCCGAAGCGCATCTGCGTTCGGAACTGCAAGCATTGAACGAAGTACGTTCCATGATGAAAAATCCGGCAGACGTGGTGAAAAGTATCCACTCCCTGCAGGAAGAGAACAAAGCGCTGAAAAAAGAGATCGAAAAAATGCTCAACGAGCAGGCCGGTGCACTGAAAGATCAGCTCGGCAGCAAAGCAGAAAGCATTAACGGAGTAAACTTTATCGGGGTCAAACTGCCCCTAAACGATAACGGAGCGATTAAGAACCTGGCTTTCCAACTGGAAAAAGACGTAGATCGTCTGGTAGCCGTACTCGGTGCGGAGGCCAACGGCAAAGCCTTACTGACCATCATCATCAGCCGGGATGTGGCCGATGAAGGGAAGATCAATGCCGGTCAGATGATCCGCCAGGTAGCTCAGCACATCAAAGGTGGTGGCGGTGGCCAACCCCACTTTGCTACCGCCGGCGGCAAAAATCCGGATGGGTTGGATGCTGCGATCGCCGCCGCCCGCGACATCATCGCCGGCGCTTAATACCAATCGTGGTTCTGCCGCTTAAGTGGCAGAACCACGATCTTCCAGATCGGGTGCGTAGAAACGGATGTTTTTCACCCGGAAAAAGGACTTGAAGAAGTCTACTTCCGTCTGCACTTCCCGCAACCCTTCCGCTATATCCTGCTGCTTAAAACGCCAGGAAGTTTCCTTGTCTATGTCTTTCCATTCGGTAAGCTGATCGCGATGACTAACGGCTATCCCCTGTTCCCAGCCGCCGCATTCGGGGGCGCCGCAGGTACAGGAGAAAAGAAAGTACCGGCCCTCCGCAGCCAGGCTGCGCAACAACGCAGCCGGATCTACCATATCGTTGATGGAATAGGGTGGATGCCCGTTGATGAGCACATGCAGATCGCCCTGCATCCATACATCGTCGGGGCCGGAATGTACCGCCCTTACGGTCAGTTCAAAAGTGATGCGATCAATTTCCTGGGTCATTATGGCTGGAGTTTAAGAAGTGAGTTGCGGTGACGGTCCCGGAGATAAACGGTCATTTATTCAGTTTAGTCCCGGTGCCTTTTCCGAAACGCAGCATGGTTTTGTACTGCGATAACAGCTTTTGCTCGCTTTGAAGTTCCAGGCCACTGTCAATTAATAGATCCAGTAGTTGTTTTCGGGTTATCAGATCCGGGCAGCTTCCGCCCTGCCGATCTGCTTCCCGAAACTCTTCGATGATGACGATCTCCCCGTTCTCCCCGAGGCTTTTGAGCATGGACCGCAAAAACGCCGTCTGATCCGACAGATGGTGAAATACATTTTCCATGATGATCAGGTCCAGATCCAGGTTTTCCAGATTAGTGGAAGCGATAGCTCCGTTGATGAAGTGAAACTGCTGATGCCGGCTTGCCGGATATTCTTCCGTGATCGTTTCCTCCATTCGCTGGAGGCGATGTGCATCGAGTTCATTGGCATAGATCGATAAATTCCGGTAGCCCAGCGCCAGCAAATGCAGATTATAGCCGTAACCGAACCCGATCTCCGCCACCTTTTCCCCTTCCGTCAGAGCGAAAAAGCAGAGTCGCTGCATCGACTGGGAAGTATCTACGGTGAGTTGCGAATAGGGATCAACCAGTCGTAAATTATGATAGCGCCGGAGCATCAGATCGAGTTGCCGGCCTTCCTCACAAAGCGTCAGGAGGGGTGCACCGGCGCCGACGCGTTCCAGATTCCGGCGAAAATAAGCCCAGGGTAAGGTGGCATCCTGCTCCGTCAATTGCAGTAATTGCCGGTAATCTTCCTCCAGATCGGGAGATAAATGTCTGAGCGCCTGCGAAATCTCGGCATTTGCTTGGTGTTGTCGGGTGAGTGCCGTAAAATAGGCGTCTAAAATCTGACCCGACACCGATTGCCCTGCCAAATCGCCGACACCCGAAAATAGAAGCCCGAACCAGAGTAATATCTTTATTTTCATAGTTTTACGACAATTGTACCCATATGAATGCTGCGCCCATTCCATTCAAGAATAAGTTAGGAAAAGATCAGCTCTTTAAAATTTCCCGCTTCAAGGAAAAGATCAAGAAGACCCGGCCGCACAAACACGGCGGCTACCACGAATTGATCTATCTGACCCAGGGCGAAGGCTATCATTGGATAGAAACCGAGAAGTTCAAAATTGAAGCTCCGGAGCTTTATTTCCTCCAATCGGGTCAATTGCATTGCTGGCAGTTCACTTCCATACCCCGGGGGTACGTCATTTTGTTCAAGGAAGAGTTTTTCAACTTCATCAACGAAGCCTCCATCCTAAATTTAATGAAAAATCTGACCTCCGTCGTCAATATCTCCATGCACGGTCAGCAAGACCTTACTTTTATTTTCGAAGATATTATACAGGAATTTAACAGTGGGAACGAGTTTTCGGATCAGGTGATCAATGGATATTTACGGGTATTGTTCTCCAAATTGCTACAATTGTCCAGTACCAACGCCACCCGGGCCACTCCCAACCTGCTTTTTGACCGCTTTCAAAAGATGATCACCGAAAAATGTCCGGACTTGCGCAACGTCAACGATTTTGCCCAGGAACTGCAGACCACCCGCCAGCAATTGAACAGCGTCTGCCGCAGACATTCCGGAAAAAGCGCCAGTGACCATATTACCGGTCAACTGCTGCTGGAAGCCAAACGTTACATTCTCCACACGGAAAAGTCGATGAGCGAGATCGCCCACCTGCTCAATTTCAATGACACGTCCTACTTCATTCGTTTTTTCAAAAGACACGAGCGGGTAACGCCGTTGCAGTTTCGAGCCCAATACTTCCAATAATACCATTATTACCACCAATAGCACTACACGACGAAAGGGTTGACCGTTAATTTTGTGGCTCACATAGAGCCTATCCAGAAACCGGTTTTGACGTCGAAAATGACCAGATTTGGGTTCTCACGAAGTCATTTTCGAGTTTCGTAGCAGCGCTACGGAAGGAGGAAATGACGAAATGAGGTTCCATAGATGGTTATTTTAAGATCAAAGGATGGTTTTTGGATAGGCTCTTAATCCAGGTTGCCAGTTACCAGACCTCTTTACCCGGAGAAGCAGGGAAGAGTATTCCAACGTTTCCACCAAGCCTTAACCAAACAGCAAAACGATCCACCCTCACCGACCCGGTGGGGATGGTACAGCTTTCTGTTTGGTATCAGTTGTTGGAGATCGGTCTACGCTATGCTTTATTCCCGACGGAGAGCAGCCTGACCGGCAGGACCTCGGATGAATTGTGATAGAAAAACCAACGACCACTTCAACCAATTGTCTTGCGATGCGAAGCCTAATATCCTGCATTACCCTACTCTCACTTACCTGCTCGCTTTTTGGCCAGATCGAGATCCGGGGACGGATCATTGACACCACCAGCGGTGAAGCCATTGAATACGCCAGTGTTACGCTCCATTCCGCCGGGGATTCCAGCCTGATCAACGGCGTGGTCACCGATCAGAGCGGCCAGTTCCTGTTTTCAAAATTACAAGCCAGCACGGTTTATGTCATCGCCCAGTTCCTGGGCTACGAGCCCTACCGTTCGGAAGTTTTCTCCCTGGACGGAGTCACCGATCTCGGCACCATTAGTCTGGGGGTAAATGCCAGCGTACTGCGGGAAGTGGAGGTGACCGGGCGGGCGATCACCTCTCTGCACCGCCTCGACAAACAGGTTTTCGATGCCGGACAGTTTCAGAGCGCCCAGGGAGGGAATGCCACCGATGTACTGCGCAATCTGCCTTCCATTACGGTTAACGCTCTCGGAGAGATCTCCGTGCGGGGAGCTACGGGCTTCATCGTGATGATCAACGGCAAACCGGTACAGTCGGACCCTGCGGTTATGCTCGGTCAGATCCCCGCCAATGCCATCGAAGATATCGAGATCATCACCGCTCCTTCGGCGAAATACGATCCGGACGGCAAGGCCGGGATCATCAATATCAAGACCAGGCAGGGCGTTACCGACGGGCTCCTACTGATCGCCAACGGCCTGATCGGATTGCCCAGCATTGAGCCATACGATAATGCAGAAGCCGCCCGCCGGTTTGGGGGCGATATCACCGTCAATTATAAAAAGGGTAAATGGGATCTTTCGGCCGGCTTCGATTATAGTCGCAATGACGTTTCGGGCCGCCGGGAAGGATACGTGAATACCTATCTGAACGAAGTGCTTACCGAATTCCCTTCCGACGGGGAGCGCAGTTTCGACCGGGAAAATTATTCCGGACGGGCGTCCGTGCTTTTTGCCCCCAGCGACCGCCAATCCATCGGCGCGAGTTTCTACGCCGGAAAACGTACCCAGTACCGAACGGCGGACATCCTCTACCTGGATCAACAGCGCACCCGCATTACCGAAGGGCAGTTTCTCGGCCCGGAGGCCTACTGGGATCTTTATCGCGAAAGCGGCACGGTATTTCCGGGAGGTAATCAGGTGAGTCAGTTTACTTTTTACAACGAGAACCTGCGGGTCCGCCGGGGAGATTTTCTGATCGGCGCTCTGGATTATACGGTAAAGTTTGCCAATACCTCCAGTCTGAAGATCTCCGGATTGTACGAACACACGCTGCTGGGTGGCCCCACCGATAACGTCAGCTTGGGATGGCCGCAGTTGCGCGACACTTTCCAGCTGCAGTACAACGATAATGATAATCCGCTGGACGGCTACCGCCTGCAACTGGACTACGCCGGCCAACTGGGAGATGCCAAGTGGGAAAGCGGCTACCAGTACCGCTATCTGAAACATCCCGGAGATTTTATTTATCTGGATCGCAATTTCGCTACGAATACGTGGGAGACCAATCCGTTGTTTACCAACAGTATCGAGCTGCGCCGCCAGATCCATTCGGTTTACAGTCAGTTGTCCGGTGAAGTGGGCCGACTTCAATATTCGGGTGGACTACGTCTGGAGTATTTTGACCGCCAGGTGGACATTGCCGAACCGGATACCCTTTACACCCTGGATCAGTTCAACTTCTTTCCCTCCTTCAATCTGCAGTATGACCTGGGCAATAATCTCTCCGCCAAGGCCGGCTACAGCCGACGGATAGAACGGACCACCACGTTTAAAATGACGCCCTTCCCCGAGCGCGAACATTCCGAAACGCTGGAGCAGGGCGATGCGGCCCTCCTCCCCGAATACATCGATCTGGTGGAAGCCGGCCTGGTCAAAAACTGGGAGGACAACTCCCTCTACGCGACCGTCTATTTTCGGAATATCAACAATGTGATCAACCGGGTGAATACCATATTTAACGACACCATTCTCAACCGGATCTATACCAATGCCGGGCGGGCGCAGGTATACGGTCTGGAGTTGGGCACCACCCTCTACCCTACCGGCTGGTGGCGCTTATTCCTGGGTACCAATATTTACAACTATCGGATCAAAGGTCAGCTATTCGGGGATCGGATCAATACCGCCAACACCATTTATTCCATCAATGCGACCTCCAATTTCAAGCTGATGTCGACCATGGACCTGCAACTGGGACTCAACTATCTTTCGGAACGGGTGACGGCGCAGGGAAGGGATTCGAGATTTTACAATCCCAGTCTGACCCTTCGCAAGACTTTCCTGGATAAACGACTGGCGGTGAGTTTCCAGTGGCTCAACCTGGACCTTGGCCTGCTTTCTTCCAACGAGCAGCGCATCACTACCGTGCGGGATAATTTTTATACGACCACCAATTATGTGTACGAAGTGGATATCCTCCAGATCGGGCTTACCTACCAGATCAATCAGAGCTCGAAAAAGGTGAATCTGCTGAAGAGTGAATTCGGTGAGAAGGAATTTTAGTGTCTAGTAGTAGAATATTAGACTAGAAGGTATTGACATTGCAATTGCAATTGTTATTGAAAAACTCCACCACCGGCCGATAAGCCGGATTCTGTTCTCCGCCAGGCGGAGCCTCTATCATTTATCTAGTCCGGTCCTTACGAACCGGATCTATCTGCCTACCCCTCCCGGCATTCCCGAGGGAAAAACTGAGCGAGCAACTCAGCGGCCCGCAGGCCCCGGGATGTGCGTGGCATTTCAACCCGCAAGGTTTATCCCCCCGACGGGTCACCCCGCCGCGGCGTGCGCTCTTACATTAAGGCCAAATGGCCCGCACGTTTTCACCCTTACCCCAACCCGAAGGCCGGGGCGGTCTAGCTTTCTGTGACACTGGCTGTCCACATTCCGTTCCCGGAATGCAGCCTACCCGTTAGGTAGTGCGGTGCTCTACGTTGTCCGGACTTTCCTCATTTCCGGCCGAAACCGGAACCGCGATAGAGTAGCCGGTAGTGGATGGGCAAAGGTACGCAGAAGGTAGGACTTTGGGAAGATCGGATATTGGGAAAATAGAAAGTTGGGAAATGGCATGGAAAACCTCTCCTCTTTCTTCCTGTCTCCCGGTCACCCCGTCTTTCTATTGTCCAGTAGTACGCCCATTACCCCTCAGGAACTTCCCCCCCGTTTCCCGCATTCCCGTCAATCCGGGCAACAAGCACGCCCAATTTTTCGTATACTTGGCAGATAAACTATTAAGTTAGCACGTCGTGCAAGTTTTGGTCGAAAGTCTTCACTACTGCGTATAGTGTATCAAAAGGAGCAGCAGAGGAGTTCCGGAGCCTTAGCGAAAGGGCGAAACACAACGCGTTCTACCATTCGCCGGGTCTTCCAGTCACCTAGGCTTTTTCACATTATCCAGTAATGTACCGTAAATCGATAGTCATAAGTGTAGTTTGAATCTATCCAGGCAAACATATTGGTGGCTGATAATCAGTGGATTATTTTGCCTAATGGGATGGCTGGCGCACCTGCGTTCCAGCAGTACGGGATTATTACCGAAGTATGCCGGACAGCTCAGCACTTATTATCAGCAGCAGGAAAAACGGCTGGAGCCGCTGCTGGCCGAGACGGATCATTGGTTGCAGATCTACCGAAAGACTCAGCGTTTGTACGCCATTCCCAGTGAGGCTGAACTTTCTTTCCTGCAGGCATGGTCGGAAGCATCCATTGTCTGGATGCTTTTTCGGGACAGCACTCCGGTTTTCTGGACCGATAACGAACTCGTTCTACCGGCCAATACCCTGGAGCGGCTCTACCGCGGGGAAACACCCCTCGCCGTTTCACTGAATACCGGTTTTTACGTACTGAAAAGTCGACAATTATCGGACGCTGACGATCAGCCGCTGCTGGTCGTGAGCGCCATACCGATCAAATACGAGTACCCGGTGGAGGGCCCTCTTTTGAAAGAGGCCTTTGCCTGGAAAACCCGCGCGCTGCCGAATACGCTAATCATCGACCGGCAGGGACAGGAAGCGGTGGTGGATTCCCGGGGCACAACGCTCTTTCACCTCAGCGAAGGCTCCCGGATGATCGACCCGGTCTGGCACAACATCGCCCTGGCGTTTTTCCTGATCGCCTATCTGTGCTTTTTGCTGGCCCTGAATAAACTGGCCAATTACATCGGTCGGAAATACCATCCTCTGCTCGGCGCCGGCATCATCGTCATCCTGGTATTTTTGATCGGATTACTGGCCGATTGGTGGGGATTTGCGGATACCTTTTCCGACACCTTCTTTTTCCAGGACATTTCCAACACCTTCCTTTTTAAGCAAACCCTGGGCGAGTTCTTTGTGAGCAGTATCATCCTCCTCTGGCTGATGGTATACTTCCACCGGGAATTCCGGCTCAACCTGCAACCCCAACTGGCCGCTCCCTGGCCGGCGATCTTCACGACCATCACCTACATGCTGGCCATTATCAGTCTGGTGGTGGTGATGCGTTTGTTTCAGAGCCTGGTCATGGAGTCCGATCTGATCTTCGATTTCGAGTTCATATTTGGACTCGACTTTCGGACCATTCTTGCCCTGACCAGCGGGCTGATCGCCAGTCTGGCCATCTTTCTGTTCAATCACCGCCTATTCCAGACGACATCCCGCCTCGGGATCAGTCAAACCTCGCGGATCATTGCTTCCATCGTAGCCATTGTCCTTGTGCTACCGTTGGTTGCACTGATCGATCTGAAGTTACCTGTTTCCTATATCTTCCTCATATCCTTCAGTTATGTAATGGCGCTGGATAAGACGGTTGACCGGCCTTCTCTTAATGTGCTCATCACGGTGCTCTGGTTGCTGTTTTTTGCCTTTGTTACCAGCTTTATCATTTTCAGTTTCCGCCAGAGTCAGGATCGGGATACCAAAAGGATCTACGCCGAAGCCCTGGCCAATCCCCGGGATACCATACTGGAGGCAGCGGTGGCCCGCTTTCAGTCCCGGCTGGAGCCAGTTTTTCGCCCGCTGCTGGAAAACATACCGGAGGATAGTTTTCCGATCACAACGGATAAGGTCCTTCCCCTGCTGCAACGGCAGTTTTCGGAAGAGCCTTATCTGTTACAGCATTATCAATTCGAGATCTTCGGGGTCGATCGGGATGAGGGTCGCCCACTACTGGAAGGTCAACTACCGGTAGAGAGCATGCGACTGCTGGAAGCGAGGCAAAACATGCGGCCCAGTAGCGTACCCAATCTGCAATACTGGCCCCGGCCCCACCGCCTGAATTACAACTATCTCCTGGATCTGCTGCCGGCGGATACCAGTATGCACTGGCTGCTGGCCATACGCCATCGTTCGCAAAAGGAACAACGGGTATACGGCGATCTGCTGCAGGCCATCCCCTACAAACACCTTCCCCAGTTGCCGCTGTACAATTACGAGATCTACGGTAATTCCCAGCCGCTGAAACAATCGGGGACTATCTCCAGTAGTCTGCGGATTTATTTCTCCTCGGTATCAAAGGGCAATTACCACTACGCCAATGTGGGAGAATACTCGGCGCTCTTTTATCAGAATGAACAGGATTTCTCGGTGCTGATCAGCCGGACGGACCGGGGGATGCTGCAGATACTGTCCTTCATTTCGTTCATCTTTATTTTGCTGGTCCTGCTGGTGATCTTTTTCTCGTTCTTCAATTATTACTGGCAGGCGCTGCCCTACACCTTTGAATTCACCAGCCTGAACCGCGCTTCGCTGCGCAACCGCATCCAGCGTTCGGTGCTGCTGCTGATCGTGGGCTCATTCATCCTCGTCGGTTTCGTTACGGCAGCCTTTTTCCGGCGGAATGCCCTGCGCGCTGGCAGTGAACAGCTCAACGAGAAAGCCCAGGCCGTACTGGCCGATCTGAGACGCAATATCAGTAGCCAGCGGGATTCGACCTCCGGCATTCTGGTGCTGGCGCCGCTGATCGAACCCATTGCCGATATTCACAACATGGATATCAACATCTATGATCTGAAGGGCAAATTGGAGCTGACTTCCGCTAATTTCCTCTTCCAAAGAGAAGTGACGGCGCCGCTGATGGACCCGATCGCCCTGCAGGTGCTCAAGTTACCGACCCAGTCGGCCTACCGGAGTGATGAGCACATCGGTGAGCTGGCCTACCAGTCGGCCTACGTACCCATCCGGGATGTAGATGAGCAGATCATTGCCTATCTCGAGTTACCCTATTTTGCCAATGACCGCGAATTCCGGAATGACCTGCAGTCTTTCCTCAGTGCCCTGCTCAACGTATATGTGTTTCTCCTGCTCGTAGCCGGGGCCATTGCCCTCTTCGTAGCGGATTCGATTACGCAGCCTATCTCCAAGATCGGGCAGAAACTGAGCCAGTTCAAACTGGGCCACAACGAGCCGCTGGAATGGAAAAGTCCGGACGAGATCGGTCAGCTGATCGCCGAGTACAACCTGATGATCAAAAAACTGGACGAGAGCGCCGAAAAACTGCGGCAGTCCGAACGGGAGGGTGCCTGGCGGGAAATGGCCAAGCAGGTAGCCCACGAGATCAAGAATCCGCTGACACCGATGAAGCTCAACATTCAACACCTGTTGCGGGTACAGCAGCAGGATCCGCAGCGGGCCAGTAGCATGTTATCGGAAGTGGCTCAAAGCATCATTCAGCAGATTGACGGATTATCGCGGATCGCCGGGGAATTTTCCAACTTTGCCAAAATGCCCCAGGCGCAAAACGAGCGTTTCAATCTGAATAAGCTGGTCTCTTCGGTCTACAATCTCTATGCCAAAGGCGACCACGGAGCTACCGAACTGTCGATCGAATTGCCCGAAGCGGATATCGAGGTATTTGCCGATCCGACCCAGTTGATGCGGGTGATCAACAATCTAGTCAAAAATGCCCTACAGGCTATTCCCGACGAACGCCCGGGAAAAGTGACAATCACCTTAAGGAGAAAAGATGAAGAAGCTATCCTTAGTGTGCGGGATAACGGATCGGGTATTCCCGAATCCCTGCGGGAAAAGGTATTCTTCCCCAATTTCACGACCAAAAATTCCGGTATGGGTCTCGGCCTGGCCATGTCCCGAAGTATCGTAAATGCCGCCGGTGGCCGGATCTACTTCGAGACCATTGAAGAGGAGGGCACCACTTTTTACGTAGAGCTGCCAGTTTTTACAAACAATGCGGAATTGTAATTGTTATGAATTCCGGCCGACGAAGAGATCCGGTCGAAAATCGATTTTACTTTTTTGTAATTTTATACCAGAATTTTCAAACTATGACCGCTTTGTTATATATCGGAATAACGATCGCTACCGTATTATTCATGGAATTCGTGGCCTGGTTTGCGCACAAGTACGTCATGCACGGTTTCCTCTGGGACTGGCACGAAGACCACCACCTGCCCCACCACGAAAAGGATGGCTTTTTTGAAAAGAACGATCTGTTTTTCCTGGTGTTTGCCATACCCAGTATGGCCTCCTACATCATCGGCTCCGTAACGCCGCATTTCTGGGTGCTGTTCATCGGGGTGGGTATTTCCATCTACGGGCTGATCTATTTTCTGATCCACGACGTATACATTCACCAACGGTTCAAATGGTTCCGCCAGTTGGACAGCAAGTACTCCCGTGCTATTTTGCGTGCCCACGGCGCTCACCACGCCAAGCGCGAAAAGGAGGACGGCGAATCTTTCGGTCTGCTGATCGTCAACCCCAAGTACTTTAGAAAGCGCAGTGAGTGGAAGCAGGAGGCTTCGTAAATGACGCAGGTACCGGTTGGGTTCGTCCGGAATTAAGGGCAATTCGTATATCCATACCTTACCCAATGGACTACATATCAACAATTTTTCCGGGAAGTTGTAACTTAGAGCGCTAAAAGCTGATAAGCCTTGGAAAACAAACTGCTGGATAGAATTGCGGAATCCTTCAACACCCCATTTCCCGAGGCGGAAAGTATGGAGGAATATCTGGATAAAATTTTGCCCCTGGTCGGCGCCAACAGCGAAGACCTACGGGAAGAGGAATTTTACACCAACAAGCCCTGGGTGGAAGTGCAGGACAACGAGAACTTCCACGAACTGGTCTTCCACTTTTTCAGTCCCAAACCCAACGAGGATGATCTGGACCGCGAATACATCAAAACCATAGACGGACGGGTGATGCAGGGCATGTATCGCTACGTGGGCAACAAGATGTTCATCGGCGATGACGGCTACCAAAGTACCAATGTGTACGAACTGGCCTTCATGGACGACGAATTTATGATCCTCAAATTACTCGCCAATCCGAAGAAATTCATTGCCGAAAATACCGATAAATACTTCGTACTGACGGTGGAACGATTGGGACGTCGCCTGGAATGGTACGATCTGATGCGCCACCTTTTCGAGAAATATCAGAGCAATAACCTGACGTACTATCTCATTGCGATCTTCATCACCATTATCGTGATCATGCTGATCTCCTGATCCGCCGGGAGCGGCACGAAAAAGGGGTTACCAAACTTCCGTTCGGTAAACCCTTTTTTATGCAATGGACTATCGGACTATCCGATAATGGCTTATTTCTTCAGTGCTTCAACCATAGTTGTGCCGATATCCGCCGGAGATTTTACCACGTGGATACCGCAGGCTTCCATGATTTTCATTTTGGCTTCAGCCGTATCTTCCGCACCACCGATGATGGCACCGGCGTGGCCCATGGTACGTCCTTTCGGAGCGGTCTGGCCGGCAATAAAACCAACCACCGGTTTGGTACCGTGTTCCTTGATATAGTGTGCAGCATCAGCTTCCATACTACCTCCGATCTCACCGATCATGATGATCCCTTCGGTTTCCGGATCGTTCATCAGCAACTCAACCGCATCTTTGGTCGTCGTGCCCACGATGGGGTCACCGCCGATACCGATACAGGTAGACTGGCCCATACCGGCTTTGGTTACCTGATCCACCGCTTCGTAAGTGAGGGTACCGGAACGGGAAACGATCCCGATCTTACCCTGACGGTGAATGAAGCCCGGCATAATTCCGCACTTGGCTTCCCCCGGAGTGATCACACCCGGGCAGTTCGGACCTACCAGACGGCAGTCGTAATCTTCGATGTAGGCTTTTACTTTTACCATGTCCTGTACCGGAATACCTTCCGTGATACAAATGATCACTTTGATACCCGCAGCGGCGGCTTCCATAATGGCATCACCGGCGAATGGGGGCGGAACAAAGATCACTGACGTATCCGCACCGGCTTCCGATACCGCATCGGCTACCGTATTAAAAACCGGACGGTCCAGATGCGTGGTGCCTCCTTTGCCCGGAGTAACACCGCCTACCACATTGGTACCGTACTCGATCATTTGGCCGGCGTGAAAAGTACCTTCCTTCCCGGTGAACCCCTGAACGATGATCCGGGAATCTTTATTGACGAGAACTGACATATATTAGCTTGGTTATTAGGTTGTTAATCTTCTTTATCTACAATGATGAAGACATCTTCGTCCGACTTCTTCATATAGTACTGTTCACGAGCGAATTTTTCGTCATTGATATCCAGGTCGAGTCGCTCCTGCTCAGCTTCTTCTATTTTTTCGGAATAAAAGGCCTTATCCTCTTCCAGTTTGTTGACCGTATTCTGCAAACGCCACTGGGTAACCAGATCGTGGCGATCCAGGAAAACCATCCAGGCAAAAAACAAAGTCAGCACCAGGAAGTATTTGTTTCGCAGTGGCGCCGGTATTTGCTCTTTGATCGCTTGAAAGGAATTGTTAGCCATGGTATTTTGGTTTTGGGTTCATGGATCAACGGACTGGCAAATTATGAATATATTTCCTGTTTGCCATGAAATACCCAAAATTTCCCATGGAGACGCATTACCATGCGTCTCCATGGACCATCCGGAGTTATCCCAGCAGGGCCTTACCCGGGTAGATCGCAGAATCCGTCAGTTGCTCTTCGATACGCAGCAACTGGTTGTATTTGGCGATCCGGTCCGAACGGGAAGCAGATCCGGTTTTGATCTGTCCGGTGTTCAGCGCTACGGCCAGGTCGGCGATAGTCGTATCTTCGGTTTCTCCGGAACGGTGGCTCATTACCGCCGTGTAGGAATTGCGATTAGCCAGATTTACCGCTTCGATGGTCTCCGTCAGGGTACCGATCTGATTTACTTTGATCAGGATGGAGTTGGCACAACCTTCATCGATACCTTTCTGCAGGCGCTGGGTATTGGTCACGAACAGGTCATCACCTACCAGTTGCACGCGGCTACCGATGGTTTCGGTCAGGGCCTTCCAGCCAGACCAGTCATCTTCATCCAGACCATCTTCGATGGACAGAATAGGATATTTATCGCACCACTCTTTCCAGTAGGTTACCATATCGGCACCGGACAGCTTATCTCCGGTGGATTTTTTGAAGTGGTATACTTTTTCGTCGGCGTTGTAAAACTCGGAAGCAGCCGCGTCCATCGCGATCATGATATCTTCACCGGGGCGGAAACCGGCCACTTCGATCGCCTGGAGCACGGTTTCGATCGCCTCCTGGTTGCTCTTGATATTCGGAGCGAAACCACCTTCGTCACCAACGTTGGTGGAGTATCCGTTTTTCTTAAGCACGTTTTTCAGGTGGTGGAACACCTGCACGCCCATACGCAGGCCTTCGGAAAAGCTCTCCGCACCGACCGGCATGATCATGAATTCCTGAAAATCGATACTGTTATCCGCGTGGGAACCACCGTTGAGGATGTTCATCATCGGCACCGGCATCACATGGGCGTTTACCCCACCGATGTAGCGATACAGTTCCTGTCCGCTCGCCTGAGCGGCCGCTTTGGCTACCGCCAGAGAAACCCCCAGGATAGCGTTAGCGCCCAGTTTGCCCTTGTTGGTGGTACCGTCGATCTCCAGCATCAGGTTGTCGATGTAGCGCTGTTCGAAAACATCAACACCCAACAGTTCTTCGGCGATGATCTCCTCTACATTCTTACAGGCTTTCAGTACCCCTTTGCCCAGGAAACGATCTTTGTCGCCGTCGCGCAGCTCTACCGCTTCGTGCTTACCGGTAGATGCTCCAGAAGGAACAGCCGCCCGTCCGACGAAACCATCGGCAGTTAATACTTCAACTTCTACGGTTGGGTTACCGCGGGAGTCGAGAATTTCGCGGGAACGGATATCAATAATTTCGCTCATAATTTTAGATGTTGGGCCGACTTCCGGTCGGCAGTTTATTTTTAGCCAACTTTCAACTAGTGGAAAGTTTCGGCTGAAAGATAGAGCAATCCTTAGGGATTACCGAATTGTAATTGATGTCTTGCCTTGCCGACCAGCAGTTGGCCCGGCAGCTTGCTGACCAGAGGTCGGCGTTACGATTTCCCCATCAGGCGAATAAACTCGTCAAACAGGTAACGGGCATCGTGCGGGCCGGGTGATGCTTCCGGGTGGTACTGCACCGAGAAAGCCGGCTTGTCCTTGATCCGGATCCCCTCGATCGTCTCATCGTTCAGGTTGAGGTGGGTGATCTCGACCTTATCGATATTGTTGTGGATCGCTTCCGGGCTCACCCCGAATCCGTGATTCTGGCTGGTGATCTCACAGCTACCGGAGATCACGTTTTTCACCGGATGATTGATACCGCGGTGTCCGTGGTGCATTTTGTAGGTAGGGATATCTACCGCACGTGCCAGGATTTGGTGTCCGAGGCAGATACCGAACAGTGGTTTGCCTTCCTCCAGGATCTTTTTGGTGGTTTCCACCGCATAATCCATCGCACCGGGGTCTCCGGGGCCATTACTGAGGAAGTAACCGTCCGGGCTCCAGGCCTTCAACTCCTCGAAGGAAGTTTTTGCGGGAAAAACCTTTACCAGACAGTCCCGATCGGTAAAACAACGGAGGATGTTTTCCTTGATCCCGAAATCGAGCGCAGCTACGCGGTAGCCGCTGTTGTCGTTCCCGTAGACGTAAGGTTTGTCGGTACTCACTTTGGAAGCGAGCTCCAGCCCCTCCATCGCCGGTACGTCCGCCAGTTTTTTCTTCAGTTCATCCACATCGAGGATCTCGGAAGAAATGATGGCGTTCATCGCACCTTTGGTACGAATATGACGTACGATGGCACGGGTGTCCACGTCGGAGATACCTACGAGGTTTTCACGCTCGAAATATTCCTGAATTGATTCATCTGCCTGCTTACGGGAAAATTGATACGTAAAATTTTTACAGATCAATCCGGCAATTTTGATTGCAGTAGATTCCGTTTCGGATTTTTTGGTCCCATAATTCCCAATGTGGGCATTGGTTGCCACCAATAATTGACCAAAATAGGAAGGATCAGTAAAGATTTCCTGGTAACCGGTCATTCCAGTGTTAAAGCAGATCTCGCCAGCGGTGGTTCCGATCTTTCCGGCTGCTTTTCCATGAAACAGGCTACCGTCTTCCAATAATAATAAGGCAGGTCTTAATTCCAGTTCGTTTTGTTGCACGGCACAATTTTTAGAGGTCAGGGCCGTCTGGGCAATAGTCGGCGCTTTCTGACCATTTTCCCAAATCGCTGCAAAGATAGCATATTGCAGCAAAGCGGCAAATGTAGGGAGGATCATATTACCGTTAACTTTTTCAATATTATCCATATCTTTAAATCAGCGCTGTGCACTGTAGCAGATCAGCAGTTCACAATGATCCGCCAATTCACTGAAAAGCAAACGGTTAGCCATATAGAATTTCAGTTTGCCATTAGTTTGTCATCTTTTTTAGTTAATTGGTTTACAAAGCATTATGATCCACAGCTGACGCCCCAAACGTTAAAAGAGACGGCTGCCACCTTGTTCCGGCTGAAAACTTTTGCACACTCAATCCCTAATTGATGCAAACTCACTTTGTTTTTTTGCTACTGTTCCTGATGACTGCCGTAACGGATCGCTCCCCAGCCGGCCTTCTCGCGATGGAAGAGGTTTGTAACAACGCCCGGGACGACGACGGAGACGGCCTGATCGACCTCAACGACCCGGATTGTATCTGCCAGGAGTCGGAACCGCCATCCCTCATTCCCAATCCTTCTTTTGAGGAGACCAACTGCTGCCCCTCCGGCAACCAGCAACTCGATTGCGCCGAGACCTGGATCCAGGCCTCCGAAGCGACGACTGATTACTACAACCGCTGCGGCTACTTCATCCGGGATGAATTTCCGGTGCCCCTGCCGCTGCCGGATGGCGATGCCTACATCGGTTTCCGGAACGGCCGTTTTAGCCGCAACCCTAATCCCAACTGGAAAGAATATACCGGGGCCTGCCTCCTGGCGCCGCTCAAAGCGGGTACCACCTATACCTTTCAGTTCTATATCGGTTTTGTGGATACGGAGATCTCTCCGCCCATGAATGTTGCCCTCTACGGGACTACGGATTGTAAGAACCTGCCATTCGGGGTAGGAAACGATTTTTTCGGCTGCCCGACCAACGATCCGGAATGGCAATTCCTGGGTCAGGTGGGCGTCAACGGTTTCAAGAACTGGCGCCAGTTCGAGATCACCACTACCCCACGGGAAGACATCACCGCCATCGCGATCGGCCCGGATTGCGTGGAACTCAACCGCACCGTCAATCCCTACTATTTTCTGGATAATCTGATCCTGGCCAACTCGGAACTATTCGGCCCCACCGTATCCTCCAATGGGCACCCCTGCGACCCGGAATTCAAACTCATCGCCTCCGAAAAACCGGGGGCGAGCCTGCAGTGGTACCGTGACGGAGTAGCCGTTGTCGGGGCTACCAATCGGGAATTTAAGCCCGGAAAGGTGGAAGGAAATTACCAGGTTTTAGCCTCCATCAATGAATCCTGCATCCTATCCGATGTATTTGACCACGCCGTGCCGGCCTACGTGCGGGAAGCCCAGGTAGTGGTTTGTCCGGATGATACCTACCGTTTCGGTAATCAGAATATTTCCACCTCCGGCTCCTACACCCATACTTTTCAGGATGTGAACAGTTGTGACAGCACCGTTCTGCTGGACGTGACGGTACTCTCGGAGACCGTCGATACCATGGAAGCCTACTTCTTTAAAGGGGAGACTTACCGGATCGGCCGCTACGCTTTTTCATCGCCCGTAGCCACCAATCTGACCTTTACCTCTTCGATCGGTTGTGACAGTCTGGTCCACCTGCAACTCCGGGAGTACGAGGTCTTTATTCCCAATGCTTTCTCGCCCAATGACGATGGGGTCAATGACCTGTTTCAGGTATTCGGCAGTGAATCTTTCGTACAGGTCTTGTCCCTGCGGGTGTACGATCGCTGGGGCAGCCAGGTGTACGCCCAGACGGAAGGCGAAGTATTCGCCTGGAACGGGAAGCAAAACCAGGAAGTGCTGGAAAACGGGGTGTACCTCTATGCCATCGAAGTCAGGCTCAAGGACGGCACGCAAAAGATTTTGACGGGGGATATTACGATCATTAGGTGATACCCCCACAACTTCACTGATTATGGTGCATCGGCTTAGAAAAAGACCACCTTTCGCCAGAGATTACCAATATTCAACCAGTAGACGCCGGAAGGCAGATCCAGGGATAACTGCTCTTTTGGGGATTGTAGCTGCCCGTTCCGCAGTGATTGTCCGGTAGGTGAGAAAAGTCGCCAGAAGAGTCGATCCGCCGGAGACGCCGTAGTTTCTATAATCAACTCCCCCCGGGTCGGATTAGGATAGATCCGAACGGATAATTGTGCTGCCTCCGGCCGGGCAACCGCATCAATGAGTCCATCCGTCAGGGTATTCCGGGTAGTGTTGGTAACGATCGGCGGATTTTGGTCGAAATAAATATGAGCGGTATTTTCAATGGGAGTAAACTCCGGCAAATCCGTCACCGGATGGATGCGGTAACTGATATATCCGTGCGAACCCGGTTCGTTATTCGTGGAATCCGGCAGGTAAATTTCTTTGAAAATAAATTCGAGTGCACGATCTTCCATGACCAGCCGCGAAAGCGTATGGCTGGTGGAAAGCAACTCAAAGGTGGAAAGGTCCAGATGCTCATCCAGGGTATCCCGGATCGTAATATCCCGGGCCGGATAATTTCCGGTATTCTGAAACCTTACGGTGTAATGTAGCGCTTCCCCGAATCGGGTGGCGCGCTCTTCCCCCTCGCCGGTCGGCATCACCAGTTTATCATTCGGATCGTAGGCACAAAGCAGGATATCCCGGTAGGTATATTCACTGGTCAGGATCTCGCCGGATGCACCCGATTCGGGATAGGATAACTTCAGGTAAAAACTGATGGTATCACCGATCAATTCCACTCCCTGCATGGGGATATACAGGATGCGGTTGAGGGTTTCGCCCGGCCAGATCCCGTTAGCCACCTGGTTACCCTGGTAG
The DNA here is from genome assembly GCF_002646595.1 of Flavilitoribacter nigricans DSM 23189 = NBRC 102662. Lineage (GTDB taxonomy): Bacteria > Bacteroidota > Bacteroidia > Chitinophagales > Saprospiraceae > Flavilitoribacter > Flavilitoribacter nigricans. The sequence goes on along the minus strand of NZ_PDUD01000027.1, from coordinate 193,026 downwards.
CCAAGTTGCGGCGCGTTGATCTCCACATTTACGTTTTGCAGCGTTGTACCCGTGTTCTTGATGGTCAGATAAAACTGCGCGCGCAGATTGCAGACCAGGGGATCACTGTTGAGGAAGCCCTCTACCCGATCGATCGTCTCTACCGGGCTGACGCCGAGTTTGAATAACTGGGGAGCTTCCAGGTTCAGATCTACTTGGTAAGTGTCAGTTCCGGCAGTGAGTTTCCAGTCCGGAGCCGGCTGATAGGTGATCGTCTGCGCGCCCAATCCGTCTTCCGGAAAATAATCAAGTCGGCCGGTCGTACCGGGAAAGGCGATCTGATCTTCACCGATAAGGAATTGGCCGGTGCCGATGCCGGGTTCGCCCGGTAGGGTCTGTATGCCGTCTTCATTCCGATCATAAAAAACCGTGAAACGCGCGTGGTTGCTGAGCGCGATCACAAAGGGTTCCGTCCGGGCCACCTGACATCCGTTATCCACTTCCATATAATAAGTGCCCTCATCCTCCTCGGCAATAAAATTCTGGAATACCATTTTTGGATACGGGGAAGAAGCAACCAGATAACTGTCTTTATACAGTCGGTACCGAAGTTCTACTCCCGGAATCTCACGCGCCTCGATCTCCAGTACAATGTCATCTCCGGCAAAGAGATAAAGATCGTGGGGTGCAGAAATGATTTCCGGCTCGCCGTAGATATCCAGATAGGTTGTGTCCGTCAGGGAAAAGCAGGGTGTTTCCCCTTTTACCTCCAGCCCTATCCGCCGGTAAGGGCCTATGTGGTCAATGGAAAGATCCACCCCATTGCCCGCCGGGGTAAGCGTCCAGTCGTCGGGGGCATCGATCAGGCGCCAGTCATAAGTTCCCCAGGCCAAAGTATTTTCGTAAAGTCCGAAGTGGACGGTTTGCTGCTCCCCATCCGGCACGCATACCAGGTCCGGATTATCGGAGAGGAATGGAATCTGGTTTAGCCTTTGCTGGAAGCCCAGACTTAATTCCAAGGTATCCGTCGTACATAAATTCTCACTGATACCGAATACCGATACGGTAGCCTGATCCCCATAGTTCCACCAGTAGACCTGGAACCTGTTCTTGTCGGTGTTCCAGTGACCGGCCACAGCCGGATCTAGTTTCCACTGGTAGCCGTAACGTTCTCCCAAGTCCGTTACCCACAGCGTATCCTTCTGGTTGCAAAATGAAAGTGGTTCATCTAGCCACTCCAGCGGTGGCGGTACCGGGTCGATGATGATCTCCCGGGTAAAGGTCCCTTCTTTGCCCGCCTGTCGGGCAGTGAGGGTAAACGTGTATTCGCCGGGAGAATCGATCGTCCATTCCGGTTCGGCAGCGGTGGAGAACAGCTCGCCGTTGCGATACCATTCAAACTCGTCGTAGCCTTTTTCCAGGGATTCGTTACGCAACCGTACTGTACTGCCCAAACACAACGGATAGGGTAAGGTGAAATATACATCCGGCCGGGTTCGGTGTATTCCCGGAGGACCTGTTGGTTCCTGGTCACTCCCGACAAAGCCTATTTCTTCCGTCAGGAAGTCTACTCTTTTATGATTTCGGCCCAGCCTGGATTCTGCCTGCCAGCATGCTCCCCCATCCCTGGTACTGTAAAACTGTTTTAAAGACCACAGATAAAAGTTATCAGCATCCAATTGTTCGAAATAAGCGGGTATTAAACCATTGTTGTAGCTCATCGGATCATCATCCGTAACTCCTAAGAGATTTACAGTCCAAGTTTGGCCACCATCGGTAGTTCTACGCAAGGCAATCGGCTGGGGGTCGGTAGGCACCTTCTGATCTAATGTACTGGCAATTAGATAGGTATTATCCCCCAGGATCAATGCATCTTCGGCCCAGTGATCGTAGTTTTCAACTTTCGCCCAGGTTTTGCCGTAATCAATGGATTTGAAAATCCCCGAATTTCGGCCACTAACTATACACGTCTCTTCCAAACATCTTATCGTACTGATATTGACATAACCGAATTCTGGATAAGCCCAAACTTCCTCCCAACGTTTCCCACCATCGAGGGTACGAAGTATTTTACTGTTGGAGGAAACCTCCATTGCAAAACCCAATGTATCATTGACAAAATAGACCTTATCGGCTACGATCGCATAGTTATCCAGATTATCCGGCTTTCTGGGTACCCGAAAAAAGGTTTCGGCCCCATCGGTTGTTTTCCAGAGTCTTCTTCCAGTCGTGACAAATCCTTCCAGTGGACTAATAAAGAACATTGAAGCGGGGTTTCCTATTTCTTCCTTACCGGTACGTTGCCAATTTTGGCCGCCATCCAGTGTTCGGAAAAAGCCGTCGAAGGTGATGGCATAACCAAGTTGATCATCAATGAACTGCAGGTCCTCCAGATAATTTGGCCCTATAGGTGCCCCTATTTCTTCCCAGCTTAAGGGTTGATGGTCAAAGGCTACATGGAAATTGAGATAGGTGGTATCCAAGCAGTCGTTCTTGGAAGCTACGAGCAGCACCCGCTGGTCCTGTGATACACTTACCTGCGCCACTGTGTCATAGGAGAAAGGCTCTGTCGCGCCCTCAAAATACCATCTGTAGTTGTAGGCCTTCTTATATGCCGGAGCATCCAGGTTGATCAGAAAAACATCGCCGGTACAACCGAAGTAATCCGTTTGGACCTCCACCTGCGGGATCTGTCCAACTTGTTGATAGACCGTATTGGTAAAGGTATCTCTTCCGGTGGGCGTTATCGCGATCAGGTCCAGCTGCACGCCACCGCTGGTATCGAAATCAACGGATGTGTTGTAATCGGTAGAAAACAATTCTCCTTCAAGGTACCATTCATAGGACCATTCCGGGCTGCCGTTGTTGGTCAGTTGCACGGTAGTCGTGCCGCACTGTAATTCTTCGGGATGGATCTCCGCATAAGAAGCCAGCGGTTTAGCTCCGGAGAGATCCGCTGATTGCAGTAAATTCCCACTTTTGTCCAACGCCCACCAGACATCGTTCGCCAGTATCAGACCCGTTATTTCATAATCTGCCGTTTCCGGGAAATATTCCCAGTATTGACCGCCCGAGCGGGAAAGGAAGATGCCCGCCGTGGTACCCGCCAGCAGCAGGTCCGGACCGTCGGCCACCAGATTGATCACATCTTTGGGTGCGGCGGGCAGTTCCGACCAGGTATTACCGCCATCTGTAGTTTTCAACATACCGGTATAGCCGCCCGCGTAGGCCGTCTGCTGATCTACCATGACCACCGCCTCCAGGTATTCCGGCCGGGCAATCTGGTTCCAGGTAAGGTCCCCGGAATTGACCAATATATGCCGGTCCCCTACGGCGATACCGTGGGTATTATCGTACATGCTGATGGCCCGGGTAGCATTCTGAATATCCGATCTTAAGAACCAGTTCGCTCCTCCATCCGTAGTTGCAATCACATTCAGTGGATGGCCGACGGCGAAGCCAATCTGTGAAGTCACAAACTCCAGATCCTGAAAGAAGTGAAAACTTCCCTCTGGTTTCGAATAATCGAGGGTGATTTCCCAGGTGGCAAAATTATCCAGCGAACGGTAGATCAACTGATCGTTGTTGAAGGAAATTTCTCCGGTAACGACTACCGACTGTTCGTCGATCAAATGCAGATCGAGCACCGGAAAACTCAGTTCCAGATCGCCGAACCCCAGATCCATATCGTGAAAAGTCCAGGTATTCCCACCGTCTCGGGAGACGATGATGCCTCTATCAGTACCCAATGCGAGGGTCTGGTCTCCGTAGGAATCAATGGAATAGAGTTTGGAGTCATATCCGGTGGGAATCACCTGCCACTGGGTATAGGCGATCAGTGGTAATAAAACAAACAGGCAGGAAAAGAGCGGTATAATTGTTTTTTTCATCAGGATGCACAGTTAGCGTTTTGAGAATGGCGCAAAGGGGAAAGTGCTGGTTTTTTCGAGAAAGAGATTATGGAAAAGCTAAACAAAACTACTGAAAATTATCTGGTTTCGGGCAGTACCAGCAAATGCAATACAGCTATTCTAACTTATCATTCATTTTTTTTCAATACAATGATCCCCTCCAACCACTCCTGGTGCAGGATCGGCTCGTCGGTAGCCAGCAATTCTCTTAGTTTTTGCTGATCTTCCGCCGCCGCGGGATCACTTTTAGCCAGCACGGAACAAATTTTATTGAAATTCTTCCACTGCCCGTACAGTGTAGGCGTGAACTCCCCCTTATGCCGTAGTAAAAACAAGCGATTCGCTTCCAGCTGGGGGATCAGTAAGGACTCTATTTCACCGGCCTCGTAATAGACGCGTACCAACAGGGTGCGCAGGGCGGTATTGAACAGGAGGTCTTCAAATTGTACCTGAGCCAGCAGACGTTGCGCTTCCGCATATTCCCGCCGGTAAAAGTGAAGATAGGCCAGTGCGTACCGGAATACATTTTCCCGGTAGGCTTCGGGCAAATATTGCCGGTAATCATGGATAAATTTCCAGGCCCAATCGATCTCATCCACCCGCAAGGCCGCCATTTTCAGATTGACAAATCGCCAGGGAGAGATCGTTCCGTTTTCCAACAGCAGTCCGTCCGCGAGTAAAAGCTCGTTGATCTTTAGGTATTCCCGCAGAAATTTCGTTTCTCCGAATTGATTGCCCCTGCGGATGCAATAATTCAACAGACCGGTGTACAGGGACTTGCGCTCCGGGGGCGGGAATTGATCCCTGTGCTCCAGCAGTTCGGTTTTAAAGGCATCGTAGTGTTCCACTTTTTCCGGTTCCGTCAGCAGGAGCAAGCCCAGATAGTACACCTTAACCGCCGGTACCCGCATAGCCGGATGGGCCGCCGCCCAACCCAATAGCTCGGATTCGAAACGATGGTTGTATGGTTCGGAAGCAACGGCCTCCAGATGGTGCATTTGCCAGGCAAACCGGAGCCGGCTGAGCAGATAGTAAGTGTCCAGCGTATCCGTAACGGTTTGCAGCCGGGGATTGAAAGACCGCTGGTAAGGATCCGTAGCCAGGTACTGATCCAGATGATACTGGTACAATCGCTGCAAATAGTGGCTGTCCCGGTAGATCAAGGTATCGATTAGCTGTTTTATTTTCTGATCGGCTTTTTGCTGGAGATGATCAATATCCAGTTCTACCACAGCTTGCTGTAGCAAACGGTAAAATTCAATACCGGAAGAGTCTCCGTTCAGCTGCTCAACGACCAGGAATTGCTCCAGCAGGCCGTTCAGCTCGCCTACCAGATAATGTAATTTCTTGCGGGTGATCCCGGAAGCCAGGGGCCAATGTTCAAGCAAATGATCCATCTCCAGATACCGGTGCGAAAAGGCGGGGGCATATTTCCGAAGCCAGTCGAAAAAAGCTATATTGTTTGACTGCTTATTGAAATACGGCGAAGCCAGAAAATCCCCGAAGCGGGATAACTGACGCGTGGAAAGCCGGCGCAAACTCCTGATCAATTTACTATTGTGCATTTCCCCTGAAATAAATCACATTATGGTAGAATAGGACCGAGATAAGATGACCGATAGATCCGGAAAAGAATAAACTCGTAGGTCTCCCCCTTCTCCCTGTCACCTTGTCTACCCTTCAAGCTATCATGACCAAAAGGTCGAGTATCATAAAAAAACACCTAATGAAATCCCCAATCTTTTTTCTGCTGGGATGGAGTCTCGTGATCGTATCCGGATTGAGCGCCCAAACCGAATATAAAGTTTATCCGGGAGATACCAATAACGACGGGATCGTAAATGTGCGGGATCTGCTACCCATCGGACTGGCCTTTGGCCGGGAGGTAAACGCCCGAGCCGATATGGACATTGACTGGACCGCCAAGCTTGCTATTGACTCGCTGGGGTTATTCCTGCCCAATACCCTGGTCAATTATGTGCACATCAACAGCAACGGAGACCGGCTGATCAACGCAGCGGATATGGATGCTATTCGCCTGAATTACGACAGTACCATTACGGATGAGTTGCCGCCGGCCTGGGCCCCGGAAATGATCGCTCCGGTGAGCTACTGCCCGGAACTGAAGATCTACTTCGATCGCGATACCGCCTTTTTACAGGACACCTTTTTTGCCGAGATCTGGCTGGAGTTTCCCGTGGGGCAGGAGGTAGCGCCGGCCGATGGGATACTCGGTCTGTCTTTCGCTTTTCGCTATCCGCTGGACAACATTGATGATCAGGCGACGGAGATTATCCCCAATACCGAGGATCCTACGGCCGAAATACTGTACGTCACGGCCAATGCTCAGACGGTAGCCTTAGAAAAAGTGGTTCCGCCCGGACGCGGAGATGTTGCCGCTGCCGGTCGGGGTTTTAATGTATTCCTGCAAAGCCTGTTGATCTGTAAAGTCGGTATCGTGGTGGAGGATATGATCTTTCGCTCGCCGGCAGACCGCCCCTTCTGGATAGATATCCTCCCCGAATCCGTTTTAATGATCAATGATCGGGAAGAACGTTTTGAATTCTGTTTGCCGCCTCCGGATACGATCATTTTATCGGACCGTATTTCCGGAATAAAAGATATCGATGCCAATGCCTCCCTTCGGCTCTGGCCGAACCCGAGCACGGGTTCTTTTGAGCTCTCTTTGCCGGCCAAAGCCGAACGCATCAGCTTATTGGACCCTACCGGACAATTGTGCTGGCAACAAGACATTCCGGCACTTAAACAACTTTCCGTCCATCTGCCGGACCTTCCCGCCGGGTCTTACTTTCTTTTAATCGAATCCAGGGAAAAGACCTATCGAAAACGACTGATCCTGATCAGATAGAGGATTTTCCCCGCCTTAATTCCCGAAACCTGGCTTCCCATGAACAAAACATAAAAATCTGTGTATCAAACGTTTGATCTAATATTTTAAATTTAAAACCCACTCCCTAAGGCAATTTTAAGCCTGATTTCTACGGAAAGTTGAACTTGAATTCCGGACCGGATCAAGGCTATTTTTACGATACGTTTTGCGCAAAGCCCCATTATTTAACCAAAAAATTCAGACGCCATGAAAACGTATCAAAATTTCCAGTTCAATTACCGTAGACTCCTTTTGTTGCTGGTCTTATTTTCCCCTTTGGCCTTGTCGGCCAATGACGATTGCCAGGATCTTGTACGAGAAGCCCGGAAACTAGCCAGGGCTATTGAAAAAGCGAGATCGAAAGTAGAAACGGCCAAATCGGCGGTAGCCGAAGCCCAGGCTGTCCGGGATCGGGCGCAGGCTGCCCTTGATGAATTCGATCACCCCGATGATCCTGCCGAACACGGTTCGGATACGGAGCGCCGGAGACAAAAATTAACCCGTGCGCTGGAAAAAGCGGAAGAAGCATTACTGGAGGCCAAAGCCCATCATTACGATATGCTCCAAAAGCTTATTGATGAGCTCGAAGCACTGAAACGCAAACTGGACGAAGCCGATGAGCAGTGCCGGGACGAGCTGGAGGAAGCCGACCAGGATATGCACCTGGCCGATCTCCGGAAACTACAGGACCTGCAGGACGAGTTGGACGAACTCCGGGATAAGCATAATCTGGAAACCCGAGCCGGTGAACCGGAGGAGCCCGAAAACACTAAAAAAGAACAGGAAGATCTGGTAGATGCGGAACTGAAAGCACTGCTCAAAGCCATTATCGATGCCATCCGCGAAGCGCACGAGGATGCCGAGGCGATCCGTTCGGCCTTGCGGAAAAAGAAACAGGAGATCCGGAACGACTGGGACGACGGTTTCTGGGATACGCCGCTGGGCAAAGAACTGAAAAAACGACTGGAGGAAGCCTTGCAGGAAATCATTGATGATCCGACCGGCGCTTTACCCGATTTTGCGGACGAACCGCAAGAGGAAGGAACTACCGAAGAAGAACCGCAGGAAGATGGAGCAACTGAAGACGAATCCCCGGAAGATCCGGATGAAGACGATGATCTTAAATCAATTGTTCCCGATGAAAGTAAGCGTTTTGGACTGGGTTTTAGTTTCGGCCTGAACGGAGATCTTTCCGATACGTGGTGTCCGAAAGTGCCGGTAAGCGGATCCACTCCTTCCAACACCGATCTGATTACGGTGATTACGCAAACTAATCAGGGATCAACCAGCGGGTCCACTGATCTTTCCACCAGCCATCCGATTGCGGTCGAAGCCGACGTGAAGGATCCTTCCGCGCAGCCCATTCCCTGCCTGGAACAATGGACCATCCGGCCTACCCATGGCGCTTTTGTCGAAGGGTATCTGAACGACCGCTGGGCCGCCCGTATAGGTATCAGACGATGGAGTGCTCACTCGCAGGTGCCAGTTATCCCTGGTGAAAATAACGCAGAGGTAAGTCCATCACCCAGTTGGACGGCAGCCTTGGATGGATTCGAATTACAAACCGGACTGGTGCATTATATCGGTCGCGGTCGGATCCGGCCCATGCTGGGCGGGCAGGCGGTCTACCAGCAGCTCAGCGGCAGTATGTATTACGATGGCGTAGTAGAACAACCGGCATATCCACTGAAAAAAGATCGTTGGGGCGCACAGGCACTGGGAGGTTTTGAGATCCGTGTATTCCGGGATCTCGGGATTGCCCTGTTGGGACAGTGGGACCAGTATTTCGGGCAGAAAATGTCATCCGGTACGCCGGGAGTACAACTTCAGTTTATCTGGTATCCCTGAGGGTACAGACCAAAGCGGTTTAGATAAAGTCTAGAATTGGCGTCAAACCGGGAACCGGCCTTCTGCTGGTCCCGGCTTTGGCGCTTACCCGTTCTTCATATTTTATCCCAAAGTCGGAGCACTTCGGGATCGGGCGGCGGCAATTCGGCCGAACGCCCTTCGAACTCGATCAGGGAAAGCAGATGGCGCATCGCCTGGATCCGGCTTTCTTCCCGGGTACGGCCCCGGATCACCACCCAGGGCGCATAATCGGAATGGGTACGCTCAAACATGCTGTTTTTGTAGGTGGTAAATTCGTCCCACTTTTCCTGAGCCGCCAGATCTACCGGGCTTACTTTCCAGCGTTTAAGCGGATTCTCCTGGCGTTCTTTGATCCGTTCTTTTTGCTGCTGGGCATCGATGGAGAACCATAATTTCACCAGCAATATTCCGTCTTCCGTCAGCATTTTTTCCAGCGGGCACACCTGTTGCATAAACATCTCGTACTGTTCCGGGCTGCAAAATCCCATTACCGGTTCCACCACGGCCCGGTTGTACCAGCTTCGGTCAAAAAACACGATCTCGCCCGCATTGGGAAGTGCTTTGATGTAGCGTTGGAAATACCATTGTTTACGTTCCAGCTCGGTTGGTTTGCCCAGCGCGATAATCCGGTAGGCACGCGGATTGAGAAACTGCGAAAAGCGGAAGATGGCCGCTCCTTTTCCGGCGGTATCCCGGCCCTCGAAGACGATGGCCAGGCGCAGGCCCTGTTCGTGTACATGCTTTTGGAGTTTCAGCAATTCGACCTGCAAAAAATATAATTCTTCAATATAACGGGAATCTACCTGGTAGAATTCCTCAATGGTGCGTCGTTTCATAATGTCCGGCTTCAGTGGATTTGCACCAAATTTACACGCAGCGTCGATACTTTACACTATTTACGTCCGCCATTTTTACCGAATCCGGCACTTTAGATCCTTATTTTAGATGCGTTAAGCGCCTATCCAGCAACTGTTTTTGCTGTCGAAAATGACCAGATATGGGTGCTCACGGAGTAATTTTCGAGTTTCGTAGCAGCGCTACGGAAGGAAGAATTGACGAAATGAGGTTCCATAGATGGTTATTTTAAGACCAAAGGATGTTTTTTGGATAGGCTCTAAGCTTGACTTTAGCATTTTCAATGATAGGATTCAGTACTCTCGCAAACCGGATGTCTTAAAATCGTTCTTTGAGTTCGCCGTCTCACTGGGTGGAGGAATCCCATTTTATCTCCAGGGCTATGCCCTTCCCCGACCTGATATCAATTATGCTGCTACAAATATTACAGGGCTATGCCCTTATCGATGTCAGCGGCGTAGCTGCGAAAATATTTGTAGATCAGTAACGGGTTTTACATCGAAGGGCGTAGCCCTGGCCATATATTGATCTGGAATGTCCGTTTTCCTATTCTATTTACCCAACGCAACATAAAATACTAAAGTCGAGCTAAATTCAGACCGGGACAAAAAAAAACTCCGCGAACCGAAATTCGCGGAGCTTCACTTTACACTCACTAGTTTATGAAACTTAAGCCAACGTTAATTTAATACTTTTATGCATTTATAACATTATAAACGGGGAAATATTGCGAAGGTTTCCAAAAATGACGTTAAATAAATGTGAAATTCACAAAAGATTACATTTCACCGGAAAAACTTCAAAATCGGCCGAATCTTCTTCCGGCCAGAGGTATTTCAACCCGTATATTAATGGAGCAATTTTTTTTAAAAATGGTTGGTTGGATTCCAACCTTTTTTTTCAGCCCCCGTCTTTTGGGTTAAACTGCTCACTTAAAAGACTGAATTTTGGGCTTGTACCATTACACCTTAAATATCGAAGACCAGCAATTAATAGAATTATGCCGGGAGGGTGACTCCGCCGCGCAGCGGGTGCTCTACGACCGGTATGTACAGGCCATGTACAACCGGGTCATTCGTATGGTTGCCGACCGGCACCTGGCCGAAGATATCCTGCAGGAAGTCTTTCTCAAGGTTTTTCGCTACCTGCCCAGTTTTAAAGGGGATTCCACGATCGGTGCCTGGATCAAACGCATTGCGATCAATACCACGATCGAACATCTGCGGGGAAAAAGGCGGATCGATTATACGGATACCCTCCCGGAAAACGGCATACCGCATCCGGCCAGTGTGGAAGAACCTCCGGAAGTGAGCATGGCGACCATCCACAGTGCGATCAAGCAATTACCGGCGGGATCGCGGGTAGTGCTGACCCTTTATCTGCTGGAAGGCTACCAACACCAGGAAATTGCGCAAATACTGGACATCAGTGAATCGACATCCAAAACCCAATACCGACGCGGCCGGCAACTGCTGCAGGAAATTTTAAAAAGTATGGATAATGGGATAAAGGGACGCTAGAAATTGGGAGTTAAAGCTCTAAAAACGCCGACCTCCCAACAACCCGGGATCTCAACATCCAAATTTCCACCATCCCCAAACATCAACAGACAACATGGATCAATTAGAAAAGAAAATCAGGGAAAATCAAGCGGAGCTGGACCGGATAGAGTCCGTGGATGCCGATGCGCTCTGGCAGAAAATACAACAACCGGAGGCCCGGATCCGGCCGCTACCCGCCCGATCCGGTTCGGGCTGGCAACTCCAGGTCGGTCGCAACTGGCAGCTGACCGCAGCGGCGGCGGTACTCTTGCTGATCGGAGTTTCGATCTGGCTGATCCAGCCACCGGGCCAGGAAAGTATGGCCGGCGCCAATCTCTCGGTGGAAGATTATTATCCGGAGATCGCCGATGAAGAAATGGCCTTCCGCCGTACGATTGCCCGTAAGGAAGCTGAACTGAACCTGGATGGTCTGAACCGGCAGGAGTTTATCGATATTTTCAACGAACTGGATGAACTGGAAAAGATCCACCGCCGGCAAATGCAGGATCTTCCGGAAGTTTTCGACAATGATGAATGGGTCAGTACCCTCATGCGCTATTACGAACAAAAACTGCGCATTCTGGAACGACTTTCCCGGGAGATCGACAAACAAAAACAGGTCGAAGAGCGGAGCCGGGCACGGTCCATTTAATTCCAGAAGCAAAAGTGAAGCGAATACAGTGAGAGCTGAGCCGGGGCCCCGGGTACTGCTTCCCCACCGTAGAAACTTCACAGCAATTTATTTTCAACTAACGATTAAACACTTTTTAAATGAATTTCTATAAATCACTAAGTTTACAAATGATCATCACCCCCACGCTAAAAGGCGGTTTGCTACTGCTGGCGGTGGCGGTGATGAGCCTGACGCCCCTCTTCGGACAGGGCAATCCGATCAAAACGATCGAAGAATCTTATGCAGCCAAGGCCAATGTCAGGATCAGTCATCGTTACGGTCCGCTGAAAGTGGTACCGGCTACTAACGGTAAGGTGGGCGTGTCCGTTAAACTTTTCGGCGAAGCCTCCGATCAGGAAGATCTGGAGACCCTGAAGCGCTACTTCAAATGCGAACTGACCGAATCGTCCAACGATCTGGAAGTGGTCACTCACCTGAAGGTACGCAACTGGAACAATCGCAACGGCGTGACCCGTCTGGAACTGGAAGACGGCACCCGCATCAACAACCTCCGCAACCTGAAGATCGAAGCGACCGTTTCCGTACCGGCCAGCAGCAAGCTTTTCGTGAGCAATAAATACGATGAGATCCTGATCGAATCGGGCGTCAAAAACAACCTGGCTATCGATATTTACAGCGGCCGGATCAATGTCGGCAATGTCGGCGGCAGCCTGGCCCTGAAAGCAAAATACAGCAAGGGTAAGCTGGGGAATTTCGAGGACGCCGATCTGGAGATCTATGATTCTGATCTGGAAATGGGCAACGGCCGCAACGTTATGCTCAAAAGCAAATATTCCGAACTGATCATGGGCAGCTTCAATGACCTGACGGCGGATACCTACGACGACGATATCAAGTGGGGAACGATCATAGGAGAGCTCAATCTGCAGGATAAGTACACCGAATTTTCCGTCGGCCGCTTCAACAACGCCCGGATCGATATTTACGACGGTGAGTTCATCAGCGACGGAGGCAACGAACTGCTCGTGAAAAGTAAATACACAGAGTTTAAGATCAAGGAAGTCGGCCAGCTCTCTTTCGAAAGTTCATACGACGACAAAGTCGAGATCGGTCGCTTGGGCAGTCTTTCGGCGGATTCCAAATACACGGAGTTCAAGATCGAAAAACTGCGCAATAAACTTTTCCTAAAATCCTACGATGACGAACTGGAAGTGGATGAACTGACCGGCCCGCTGGAAGGGATCGAATTTGAAGGTAAATACACCGATTTCAGTATTAAACTCCCCGAAGGCAGCGAATTCCAAATGGATGCCAACCTGACCTACGGCCGTCTCAACTATCCGGAAGAACGACTGGAATCTCAGTTCTACAAAGAAAAGAACGACCGGCTGGAGTTCCGCGGCAAAACCAAAGGTGCCACGGATAGCAGTCCGAAGATCACCATTATTTCCTACGACGGGAAGATCACGATTGACGATTGATTCCCCTGCGCACTATCCGGTGTTCGGCTCCAGTAGCGCTGAACACCGGATAGTTAGCGCTTACCGGTAAAGAACATTTTGATCCAAAACCAGGGACGAGCCAGTTCCAGGCGCAGGTCAAAATCGGCGTACATCCGGGAGAGTACCTGCATCATGCGCTGATTCCCGGCCACTACCCTCGCCATAAAATTGACCACTCTGGGGTAGGCCAGCAATTTCTGCAGACGATAACTCAGCGCCATCTCCGAACCCAGTACCCGGGCCACGCGAATGTCGTAGGCCTGCAGGCGGGCGGCGGAGAAATCATTTTCCTGCACACATTTTTCGGCCAGCTCGGCGGCAATAAAGCCGCTGTAACAGGCATTGCCGATCCCCTCGCCGGTTATCGGATCCACCAGATGCCCGGCATCTCCGACCAGCACGTAATGATCACCGGAAATGGGTCGTGGTTTGGAGCCCAGCGGCAGACCGAACCCGTGGACTTTACCGATCAATTCCGCATCCTTAAAGCGTTCGCTGATCGTGGGGTGCTTTTCAATGATCCATCGTAGGGTCTCCTTCAGGTTGAGCCCTTTTTTAGCGAGTATGTCGCTGCGCATGCCCAGGCCTACATTCGCCATGCCGTCCGGCAGGGGAAATATCCAGAAATAACCCGGTGTGATATCGTGTATAAAGTGAAGTTCAATGAATCCCCGCTCGCTCAGGTCCCCGACATTCCGGTAGTAGGCCCGCAGGGCAGCGGCGTGGTGAGCGGTGTCTTTTTCCAGTCCGGCAATGGTCCGGCTAAAGCGGGAATGGGCGCCGTCCGCTACCACGAGAAGTCGGCAGTTCACGGTAAAATCCCCGTCCGCAGTCTGCAGCCGCCAGCCCGTTTCCTGCCGTTTGAAAGAGCTGATCTCCTTATTCAGGTGCAGTTGAATATCCGGCCGGCGTCTCACTTCATCGATCAGGAACTGGTCAAAATCGATTCGTTTACTGACATAACCCGGCGCGTGACCGGCCTCGGACTTAATTGGAAAGGGCACCTCTACCCGCTTCCCATTGGGGGCATAAAAACGCATACCCCAAACGTCGGATTGAATGGACATCCCGTGAAAACGGGCCATAATGGCGGGATCCAGCCGGTGCAGCAGGGTGGTTACTTTTCCACTGATGGCATCACCGCAAACCTTGTCCCTCGGAAAATCCGCCTTATCAATGAGTACACAGGGCAAGCCTAAGTGACTCAACTTCAATGCCGTAGAAGCACCGCCGGGGCCGGCCCCGAGAATGGCGATATCAGTTTGTATCATAAAAGGGAAAATAGAGAACCGGTGAGGGAAAAACAAATCTGGACAAAAAAAAGCCTGGCTGTCCGAAAATGGTTAGAACGCCAGGCTCAAAGTGTAGTTCATAGTCACGTACAAATGTAAAAAAATATGATTGATCTTCCAATTATTGTCCTGATTATAAGTGTATGCCTTACAATTACAGACCGATTTGTCACCGGCAGGGCAGTAATCATCAGTGCTGTACTGACCGCCCCCTAACCCCAGCCGGGTGCCTGACCCGGTCTTCCAACTGTTCCGGCGTGCCTATCCCCTACTTGCAATAGGGGAAACCATTTTCGTGGTAATCACAGCCTCCTTCCTGACTGACCACCTCACTGATCTGCCGGTAGGATTTCCGGAGGATATCATTGTACATAAAGTCCAGCATAATGTGCCGATAGTCCGCCAGGGGTTTTCCGGCCCATTCGTGTTTTCCATTACAGGAAGTGAAAATGTAGAAAGGCTTGCCGATCTCCTGCAGGCGGTCGGCAATGGAGCGGGAGCCGTGCAGGATCAGGTAACCGGCGTCACCGGCCTGGCAGTAGTGATGCGGTGCAGTGGCGTAGGGCACGAGATTATCACAGGTGCCGTGGAAAAGCTGCGTAGGAATAGCCGAAGATTCTGTGATCAATTGCGGGTCGACCAGCGCACCGGCCATACTGATCACACCGCCGTAACGGAATCCCGCCGGCAGCGCCACCGCATTGGCGGGCAGATCGGACGTTTTCCAGTAAGCCGCATGGAGGACCGCTTCGGCGCCGGCGCTGCTGCCGGCCAGTACGATCTGATCGGGATTGACCCCAAACTCCTGCCGGCGATCCAGGAGGAATTTGGTCGCCTGCCGGATGTCCAGCGCCGCTTCCTGAAAGGTTCTGATCTTTTCCTGGGCGGTAATATCACAGCCGAAACCTTTGCCCTTCATACGGAGGCGGTAGGAAATAGAGGCCACAGCGTAGCCTTTTTTGGCAAAATCTTCCGCAAAAGTCACCAAACCGGCACCATCGCGCGAACCACCGGAAAAGCCGCCGCCGTGGACATACAGGATCACCGGTTTGTTCCGTTCGGTATCACCCAGTGGCCGGTAGAGATCCAGATAAAGTGCTTCGCCGTCGACCGTAGCGTAGGTATAGGTCTGTTTATCGACGCTGACGAAGACATCGGAAGCGTAGCGCTGCGCTTCCATTCGGACCAGGCCGCAGCAAAGAATTGTTAGTGCAACAAGAAGCGTTTGTTTGTACATGTTTTCATTTTTTAGTTTGGTATTCAGTATTTGGGAGCCGGTACACCTTTCCGGTATCCGAATCCCGCCGCCACTTATGGTAATGGCACCTCCCAGTATTCCAGCGCCCACTCCCGCATAAACGTGACGCGCTCGGGGATGACCCGGTAGAGTATGAATTCGGGATTATCCATGGAGCCGAGGTAATGTCCCAATAGTCGGTTGGCCTGCCAGATCTCTTCGATCAGGGCCCGGTCCGTTACGACCTCCGCCCGACCGCTGATCCGTACCTGATCGTGATCGGGTTCCAGATAGCATAACTCCACTTGCGGGTTGGCCGCGATCTGGTCCGTTTTCTGGTAGGATCGCAGGTTGGCGATGTAAACGGTGAAACCATCCACCCGAACGGGGGATACCGGACGTACCCGCGGCTGATCACCGTCCACGGTAGCCAGCATGGGGAATTTGGCTTTGCGAATCACCTCGGCGGCCAGTTCGGGCAAGCGGGAGGGATCTACCGGTGCGGCTTGCGGTTTGGGCATGACTTTATAACGTTTTAATCCAGTTTGCCGGGCAAAGAAGAACCGGGTTTGGCACGAGACGATACACATCGTGCGGGCTCCCGTACGACTCCCCTACCCTTTTCCGCCGGGCAATATCAACCGTCCTTTCGGACCGCTTCCAGTAGTACCGGCGAAATGGCAAGTTGCAATATTCTGTAGCAAATTGGAATTTTTATTCCGTAGATCTGCCAATATCGAATTATATTTCCGAAAAACTATCCTGACAAAAGGAAAATCCAAATATGCGTAACTGGCTCGTTTTTGGCGTACTGGCCATTTTTATCATAGTACCTTTTATTATCTGGGGCGACTGGTTCACCCAGATGTTCAGTGAAAGCGGCTCGGTGGAGATCCTGGAAAGTTTCGGGACATGGGCCTGGCTGGTGGCCATCCTGCTGTTGATCGGCGATCTGTTCCTGCCGCTTCCCGCAACGGTTATCATGGCGGCGATGGGTTATCTGTACGGCCCGCTTTGGGGCGGCCTGCTCTCGGCGCTGGGGAGTTTCCTGTCCGGCCTGCTGGCATTCGGGCTCAGCCGGAGTCTGGGACGAAAGGGTGCCCGCTGGATACTGGGCGAAAAAGATCTGGAAAAAGGAGAACGAACCTTTCGGAAGAACGGAGGCTGGATCGTGGCCATTTCCCGCTGGCTGCCGGTGCTGCCGGAGATTGTGGCCTGTATGGCTGGCCTCAACCGTATGGGCTGGCGACCCTTTCTGATCGCACTGGCCTGCGGATCCATTCCCCTGGGTTTCGTTTTTGCCTATATCGGTTACACCGGCATCGAGCATCCCTTATTGGCCATCATTATCAGTGCGGGTTTGCCTCCCGTCCTGTGGCTTATTGCCCGACATTTTTTACGCCGCTTGCAGCAAGAGGCGGAATTGCCGGATACGCCCTAAAATTTACGGACAAAGCGGGGGGTGAATCCACCCTGGACACAACCCGGAACCGGCAGCAACTGATCTCCCGATTGGTCCACACCCAGCGCCATGATGTCATTGTAGAATGATTTTTTGAAAGTCGGATCAATCTCTGCAATCCGCACGAGGACGTGGAAACCACCCCGGGTTTCCAGAATATCCAGACAGGAAGGATTGATCACTTTGGCCAGTTGGTCAAAATCAAAATCCTTGGTATCCACATCGAAATCCAGGTAGACCTTGCGACTGTGACTTTGCTGGATACAGTTGAGGATCTCCGCCTGCGGATTGAATCGTTTATCATTGTTCTTCAACAGGCGGGTCAGCTCAATGATCCCCTCGAAAGCAGCCAGGCGCAGATTTCGGGGGTTGGGATTGATATACATGGCCAGGGATTCCTGGCTGGCCGTCGTTTTTTTCAGTTCATAAGCTCCCAGCGGCACCTCGAGTTGCCGGATCTTATTATACAGTCGCGTTTTATCCGTGAGGAATCTTTTCAGCTGGGTTTTATCGTGCCGCTGCTGCCCATCCGGCGTGTATTTCTTGCGCGAAAAGAGGCAGCAGTAATACTTTTCGTCTTCCTCCAGGTCCGGGAGCCACTCGATAAATTTGTGTAATTGCTCCGGATCGGTGATGATCTGGTAATTCATAAGCTGAATATTGATCAGTATTTGATAACGGTTTTTAAAAAGCTGGCCCGGACAAACTCTTCTATTTCACTGACGCTACTGGAAGTAGTGCCCGTGCCCCTGATAACTGTAGAGCTGCCGTCCGCATCGACCAGTAGTGCCACGTAGACACTTTGGGCTTCGCCGTAGCCCGATGCGTAGAGGAAAACCCCGTTCTTCAGGGGATCGTGCTGAACCGTCTGCGGTCGGTTTTGGGTTAGTTTTTCCATTTCGTTGCGGACCAGTTCGTACCGCTCTTCCCTGGACAGGAAGCTGCGACTTTCATCCAGCCGCTCTATTTCCAGTTTCGCCTGATCTTCGGCCTCCGTCGGAAATTTTCCGTCCCGGGTGAAAACGATGGTCTGTGCATCCACCACTCCGGCGAGCTGGAATGGATCTTTTTCTTCTTTTTCTTCCTCGTACTCGCCAATATAAGCCGTAAGCAGGGCATTTTTCAACGCACTGCCGTAAAGACCGGCCTGATCTTCGAAGCAAAAGGCCTTAATGTTATAAGTCCGGGTGCCGTCGCTGACGCAAAGCAGATAACGAATGGTCCTCTTGCGCTTATCCCGCACGACGGCGAAAAAAGCGCTGTCGAAATCGCCGTAGTAAACCGGTCGCATTTCCAGTAGTTCGGTTTTCCTGCGGGCCAGCAGCTCCGGATCAAAATTTTTCTTCATCGCGACCGGAGGGATCTCATTCACCTGCAGGGAGATGGAAGCGGTAGCAGCAGTGTTCTGAAAGCCATTGTAGGAACTGGCTTCCCGAAATCCGTAGGGGACACTGACCCAGACACCGTAGCCCAGATGGCTGCTGGGTTCGGTCCGGACCGGTTCCAATACGAGCGGAGCATTATCCCGGCAGGCCGGAAGTAAGAGCAACAGTTAGGTGCCCAAAAGCAGTAGACTTTTGTTTTTCATCAGAAAGAACGGGTTTTATTATGAAAGCGTACGTTTATCTCTTTTGCATAGAACCGGCCCGTTAAAGGCCGACATCCACAAAACGGTGCGCGAAAAAGCTTAGTTCCACAGATGTGAAAAAATTATATTACAAAAGGTAGCTCCTAAAAATCCATACGGATGCCGTTGCTCAGAAAATACTGGGTTTTAGGCACCGTACTCGGCGGGCGACTGTCGAATAGCAGGGAGGCCGAGGTCGTAAAATTCACCTTGCGACTCAAACGGATGGACAATCCGACGTTGGAGGAAATGCGAAAATCTTCCAGTTCCGCGGGGCGGGGCTGAAAGTACAGCACGTAGTTGAAGTTGAGAAAAGGGTTCAGCCCTAATTGGCCGGATACGTAGGTACTCAGCCGCTGGTGCTCATTGGTGGTAATGGCTTCGGGGCGTTCGCTGGTCTCTTCGTACTCCAGCATATAGCTCAGGCCGAAGTAGAAGGAAGCGGTATCATTCTGCAGCAGTTCAAAGCGGAGTCCGGCACCGTTGAGGAAGCGGATATCTATTTCCTGCACTTCATCCCACTGGGCCTGGCTGTAGGCTTCCAGGGCAATGGTTTTGCTGAGGTCGATATTGTAGCGAAAATGGCCGAAAGCCTGATTGTTGAAATTGCGGGACGGCGCCGTCGGATCGTCCGTATCATTGAATTGGGTAAGGTGATAACCGGACAAAAAGATGAGCCGGTTTTTCCGGCCGAGATTCCACTGGGCACCGACGTCCGTACCGATCACGACGGTCTGCCCGGCTTTATTTTTCCGGATGGCAAAATCCAGATCGACGATGCCGCTCAATTTTTTGTCCTTTGCATTCATCCGCAGCGATTCGATATTGACGATCTGGGCGAAAGTGGCCATACTGCACAACAAAAGAAAAGGTAAAAGGTAGATTTTCTTCATTTTAGGTGTTTTTTCAGGATTCTGGGCAAAAAAAGGAACTTTTTATTAAAGTTCCGGTGTATGGACATTAACAAAATGTTAGCCTGTCTTTACACATTATGAAAAAATTTGATTAAATTTGAAAGGCTACTTGTCCTCCGTAATTGAATCTACTGCACTACTATCTTCCAATTTTCCCATGATTAATTAGCTCGCTCGTATCAGCCTGTCCGCATTTGGCAGCGGTGGTCTGATCCCAGGTAAAAGGGTTGGTATTCTAACTATTATCTCTCGCTTGTGGGTAATATCCCCGCCTGCGCCAAACTGCTCTCTAAAAAACTTAAAAACCCAAATAATTACAGCAGTATAACCATTATCCCCAGCATGACACCATTCCGCTTTACCCCAAACGAAGGTTCAGGAAAAAAAAGGCCTTCGTTCTATACCCCGGTTTTCCTTTTCACGGCGACGTTCCGTCGGCCGTTGCCTATTGCTATTATTCCCGCTCGTATTATTTGTGGGTTGATCCTGGTGGTTGGCTTGTTATCCAGCCAGCCGGCATTGGCTGGTAATGATTCCGGTTACTACATTAAAAAGATCAGCTATAATGACGAGCATACCCTGGATCGAAGAAGTATCGATAGTCTTTACCAGGTTAACGGACAAATAGATCTTCCACCTATAAAGGAAATTGAAATTGAGATTGGGCTCCCTGAGGATAGCCTTAAAACTGGTGTCAATTACAGGTTGGTCGGTTTTGAAGATGATTGGAACCACATGCAGTACAATATTGTCAGGTACACTAATCTAAGCAGCCGCCAATATAAACTAAAAATACGCCATCCGATCACTAAGGAAGATATGAGCTTTCTTGTCTTTTTTCCTGCAAAGCCTGGGAAGGAGAATATTCGTGAAGAATGGTGGTTCCAACCCCTACTGATATTTTGTCTGTTATTGATCCTTTTCACCATTGCTTATTTCCTGGCATTAGACCGCTCCCGCCGGAGTCTGCGCCTGGAGATGGTACGCAACCAGATCGCCAGCGATCTACACGATGACGTAGGTGCCAATCTCGGGGCGATCAACAACCTGACGGACCTCCTCAAAAAGCGGCACGATCAACAAGACAGCAGTGCCCGAAGTAAAATTATCGAAAGGATCAAGAATTACACCCGGGATACCATCACCAACCTGCAGGATACGGTCTGGGCGATCAACCCGCTCAACGATTCCATCGAAGAATTACTGGTGAAGATGCGGGAATTTGCCTTTTTAATGCTGGGAGCCAAAGACATAGAGCTTTCCTACGAAAGCCACTACGATACGCAGCATCCGATCCAGATGGACATGCAACAGCGGCACGCCATGTTCATGATGTTCAAGGAGGTGATCAACAACATTGTGAAGCATTCCGGGGCCAGCCAGGTATCCGTGGACATTCGCAATAACCGGACCAGTTTAACGATTGCCGTACAGGATAACGGTGTGGGTTTTGATCCTGATGTTCTGCACCGGGGCAACGGGCTCAAAAATTTCCGGAACCGGGCCAGGGAAAATTTTATTGACCTGAAGCTGGATTCGGCCCCCGGAGCCGGAGCACACACTCATATGACCATACACAGCCTGGCATAGGTGCCAAAAGAATGGCGTTGGTCAAATCCCAAACTAAAATTATGCTCCCAAATTTGGGAGTACCATAAACACCTTTAAAAACCTAGCTTAGCCCGAAACCGGGCCCCTTATGAAAGACGCTATCCGAGTCATATTATTCGAAGACAATCCGAAGTTCAGCGAATCGCTGGAACTCTATTTTGACGGCTCTAATACCATATATATGGCTGCCTGTTTCCCGAATGCTATTGAAGCCCTAACACTCATCCGTCAGCACCGCCCGGATGTGGTGCTGATGGACATCGAAATGCCGGGCATTTCCGGTATCGAGGCCATGCAACAGATCAAAAAATCGGAACCGGATACCAAGATCCTGATCCAGACGGCTTTCCAGGATGACCACAAGATCTTCGCGGCCATGTGCGCCGGGGCTTCGGGTTATGTCCTGAAATCGGCCGGTCTGGAGGCGACCGAGAACGCCATTTACGATGTACACGCCGGTGGCGGCTATTTCTCTCCCGCAATCGCTTCCAAAGTGATCACCTTTTTTCAGAACAATGTGGTCACCAGCCAGGTGGAATACGTGGAACTGACACCGACAGAGAAAAAGGTACTGCAGTGTATGGCCGACGGATTGAGCTATAAAATGATCGAAGACCGGCTGAATAAGAATTACCACGCCGTGCACTTCCACATAAAAAATATCTACAAAAAGCTGCACGTCAATTCGATGACAGAAGCGGTGGTGAAAGCGCTAAAGAATCATCTGATCTAATTCCAGTTGGGAGCCACCCATTGGAGGCTAACGACGATTCCTCCCAATAGGTTGGAATCATGCTTTTCGTTCAAATTCAAAATAATTGCTCTCGGTGCAGATTAAATTGCTAAAACCTGAATTAACCTAACAAAATGACATTTAAAAGATTACATCTTTTTTCATACCTCATGCTATCCGCCATTTGCTTGGCAAATGGTCAACATAAGGAACTGGCGGTTCCTGATTACAGTCAAAAATCCGGATTGTGGTGCTGGGCTGCCAGTATGGACATGATCATGGAATACCATCAGCCTATTAATACTTCTAGACAATGTATGTTGGTCGAACAATACATGAATGTTGCTCAAATAGATCCTGCTGCTGACTGTTCCGATTTTTGTATAGACCCATGTGCGGATCCAGCTCCGGCAACTTATCCATCAGCATGTAATTTGAATATCCCCTACTCCTTTTCGTACACCACTAACTTTGGAATGGGGCCTGTTGAAACTAACTTTTACGAAAAGTCCTTTATAGATATCTTATTTACCGAGAATGATTTTTACTCCATGGAGGATCACCGGAAACTTACCTGGGATCAATACACCTACGAGATAGACCATTGCCGCCCCGTTATTTTCCTTTATAGCATCAGTGCCGTTGATGAACCCACCAAATCCAAAAAGAACTTTGTTCATGCAACGGTTGGAAAGGGATATACCACAGTCACTGGATCGGATGCAACTACCCTGGAAAATTATTTCATGATCCAGGACCCCTGGGATGTCTGTGATGGAGAGTCTTATTTACTGCACGAAAATGCACTTTCCGGCCAAGCTGTGGATGCGGTAGGTGGCATCCTGGTTGAAAGGATGAATATCCTTTTATCAATGGTTCACCACATCTTTCCAAAAGGTAATACCTGTGATCCATGCGAAGCTATACCCGATTCCATTAAATACATTGATCCTAAGGAGAATCTTTTGCTGGAGATAATTCGCAGAAATAGAAATGATTTCCTGGCTACTGCGAATGGAAGCACTTTTGACCAGGAAATTCTCCTCGAGTACTTGAAAAAGGGGCATTTTCAAACCAAGATTGAATTATTTAATTATGACTTTTTTAATACTCCCAAAAAAACGGAGAATCTAATTCACAGCAATGCCATCTTGAAGACAGACCTCAGGGAAGTAACCTATATAAAATCAAAGCCTGCCTTAAGTACATCAATTGTATGCAGTGAAAAAACGGGTAAATGTGCGGTGGAAAAAATAAGACTAGCTAATGATATAAGTCCCAAACCGGCCCTGATAAGAGGTGATACAATTTGGTTAAGCAACAATCCTTACGACACCAGTTTTGATGGCAAAAAAACCAGGTACAGCATTGTCCGGTTTCCACCCTATACTTTTGAATTCTATCGATTCTCATATGAGAATGAGATCTACTACCTACCAACTGAAGGGTATGCAAAATATTTCTTCTATGGAGGAAAATACCAAAATAGCATACTGGGCATTCCGGAACCCTATCTGTTAAAAGGTCTGGAAAAATTTGTTCTGGATTTTGATCAGCCGAAACTCATAGATAAAAGTCCAAAGTATCGGGAGAAAGTTCAGAACATATTACAGAATGACGGAATACTTCGGATGGATAAGCTGTTCAGGCGAAGAAAACTTTAACCCTCTTAAATGAGATCACAAACCTAACTAAGAAATTATGGCAGAAATCAAGATTGAAACGGGACATGATGAGCTTGAGCAGCTTCCCACAGGAGCTCCGGGTGTTTTCACACCTGCCCAAATGAACCAGGAAATTATAAACTATTGGCAGAGTATCAATAATGAGAGGATTTTTCTCATCCAGTACTGGAGAGCGAATTTGCTCCTGGCTCAATCCCCAAGTAAACAGATTGCGCTAAGAGTTACCAATATCGAAGATCCGGATTTGGTGGATGCTACCTGGATCAGCTACGATCCGGATAATCCGGGAAAAGATGCATCCCAAAATACGGGTGGCATAATCGGTTATTTCCAAAATTTGATTGCCACGCTAAAACGGCAATTGGGAGATGACCCTCCAGTGTCTCTTTTCGTATTCGGCGAAGAAATATTCCCGTTAGAGGGAAATGAGGGCTTAAAGCAGTTTGTACCTCACCGCTTAATGACCTTGGTGGGAAGAATTGGGCGTAAAGCTAATGGAAATCCCACTGCGTTCATATTAGCCGGGCAGGTTGATATAAAATTAGGCCCTGGAGCAGGCGGCGGCGGAGCCACCTCAGGTGCAAGAATTCCACCGGGGGAAGATTAAAAAAATTAGAGCTTATCTGTCAATCGCACCCAAGATCTCTATCCGATAAGGCTGGATTTCTTTGGTACTAATTGGTTGAATTCAATAAGCTTTAAAATACGATAGCTGCCAGTGAAATAAAACCTATTCCTTCACTGGCAGCCAGATTTAGAAATAGATGCTTGGGAAATATTAATGTTCCGAGGGAAATAATGCATTAGTCTACTTGAGGAATAAACCATTTCCTTTATCCATTTTTAAATAATTTTAAAACTTAGAAAGGTGCCCCCGATAGAAAGTTACTGGAACGATTTTCTAATCTCATTCGGTAGATTTACCATAGCGACTATGGCAATTCCCGTATTCGTAGCCATCTTTTACCGGAAGTATTGGAACAAGCCGCTCAGAATTGTTTTTTACTATTGTTTGGTTACCCTATTTGTAAATCTATTCGAGCAAGGAGTGATCTGGGTGTCTGCTAATCGATTTCACTGGATCAAGGACTTTATTGCTTATTTCAAGATCCAGAACACTTTCTTTCTTCTGATTTTGTATTATCTGAAAAACTTCCTCTTGGTTGGCTGGTTTTACAGCACGTTATTTCCCAAAAACACCTTTCAACGTTTCATATTTCCATTAAGCTGTATACTTTCTGTTGTAGCTTTGATCAACCATTGTTTTATCGAAGGATACCATGCTCCTGGAAACTTAAATCCAGTTCTTGAGGGCGTATTTTTAATTTTACTGCCACTCTCTTATTTATGGTATTCCCGTAGTTACTCTCTTAGGATTCCGCTTAAAAAAAATCCATACTTATGGATTAGTATTGGTATACTTTTACCAGAGTTGCTTTCACTATTTCTTGATCTTACCGGGGATTACATTTATGCACGTGATTTTATCCTTTATGTCAAATTATATTCGGCAAGCAACGTATTGGATATCATTGGAAATTTATTCCTCTCCTTAGGCTTCTTTTATGGCAGATATGCTTTGTTCATCCCTCCCGACAGAAACGATCCTCCCACAATTGGTAGTTGAGCCCCATAACTCGTTCCCGTAACTTTGTAATGTAACTAAACCCAAAATAATCATGACATCCAGGACAATTGAAATTGTAAATCACTATTGCTGAGCAACGATGCATCAGGCAGTGAGACCAGTGGGTTCACCATCGTCTACCAAACACCTGATGTCCAGTAAAATGACTACGCCCCAACACCCAGTTAACCCTATGATGCTCAGCAGAATGCTACGGAAACAAATTTGCCCCTTAAAACCCTGTTATTGTTTTTAGAACTTGTATAACCCCAGTTGAGCGTGTGGGAGCACGCAGGATTCGCTAACGGTCCGATCATCCCCTGTCCGGACCGCGCGGGGCCAACTAAATCCCAGTTTTCTTAGCGCTGATCGCCATCCGTTCAAGAAATGGCCACAATAAATGGATGATCAGTTTTCGATAAGCCCGCACTTTGCGGGCTTATTTTTTTGCTATTGGTTAAGGGCGTTTCTTCAGGTCGTAAAAGCGCCACTTGGTGACAAAATCCTTTTCCGGAGCGTCTTCCATCAAGATGGCCCGTACCAGTTCCACCGGCATCTGGTTCTCTTTCAGAATGCGGTCGTGGAACTCGCGGAAACTCATTTTTCCACTGTCGACCAGCGCTTCTTTCAGAGATTCAAACTGCAGGCCCCCGATCATATAAGCCAGTTGGTACAGGGGATCGTAACCGCCCGTGAAGGAACGGCGGACCTCACCTTCCGCGTTGGCCCGTTCGTGGCCGACCCGCTCTACCAGAAAGTCGATACATTCCTGTGGCGTCCACTCGCCCATATGGTATTTCAGGGAAAAGATGATCCGGGCACAGCGGTGCATTCGCCAGAACAACATCCCGATGCGGTCCTCCGGAGATTCGGGAAACCCCTGATCCCAGAGCAGGCGTTCCCAGTACAGCGCCCAGCCTTCGCCCCAGAAACCGTTCCAGGTACGGCGGTAGGGTTTGTAACGCTGATTCATGAACATCTGCAGTCCGTGGCCGGGGATCAGCTCGTGGTGGACCGTCGCCCGGGAAAAATGCGGATTGTTCCCGCGCATGCTCATCATTTTTTCCTCGTGGGTCATTTCGCTGGTCGGGTAGGAAATGGAGATGACTTCCCCTCCGGTGAAAAAGGGATTGACCCGTTGCCGTTCTTCGGACATCATATTCATCCGCCAGGTCTCTTCGCACAACTCGGGTACCGTGATCAGGTTATTTTCTTTGATAAAAGCGACCGACTCGTCGTACAGGCGCTTGATCACTTCCGGCTGTTTGCCCGGTTCCACGTAAGTCTCCTTGACGTGTTCGAGGGCATCGTGCCATTCCTCGCCGTAGCCCAGTTCGCGGGAAGCCTTAAGCATTTCCCGGTCGCACCAGGCAAATTCCATTTCGGCGATCTGGATCAGTTCTTCCGGACTGTAGGGGATCATCTCGTAGATCAGTCGACGCCGGATCTCCGCATCTCCGATGGGATTGCCTACAATCCCCGACTGGTCCCGGCGCTGATTGCTTTCTACCCGGTTTTTCTTTTTGAGCAGGCTTTCGTACTGTTTCAATAGTTCGTCGGTCTCGCTGTAGGGTTGCTTCATCCACCAGCTAAAAAGCGGATCGTAATCGTCGTAGAACTGATAATATTTCTCCAGCGCTTCCCGCATATCATCGATATGGCGAGCCGCCGGACGGGCAACTTTGGCGTCCAGCGTATCGCCTTTTTGTACGCTTTTGATCGAAGCGCTGATCGCTTTGTTCAAATCATTGACGCGAGCAGCTACGGCTTTGGGTTGGGGCTGCGCGCCCCGGCGTTGCTCGCTTACCAGTTGGTAGATCTCCTCTCCGAAAGGAAAGAGGGATTTGGCTTCCTCCAACTCCAGCGCGTCCTGCTGCAGATTGAGCGCAGCTTCCCGCAACTGCCGGCGAAATAACTGGTAATCGATCTTGGCATCCAGGCTCAGAGCATCGTAATCCAGCTCCTCCAGTTTGGCCAGGTATTGATCCACCAGGCCGGTCATCCGCTGGGTGTATTCCTCCGTTCCCCAGATATTGTACAGTCGATTGAGCGCCCCGTAATCCGCCCGGTACTGGGTCATCCATTCGGGGATCTCCGAATCGGGAGGTAGCGGATGGGCAAAACCGCTGGAAAGTATAAACAGCAGACAAAGGAAGGGTACGAGTTTTTTCATGTTCAATATTTTATGCGGTACACGAATTCAATGGGTGCACCGGTCTTACGTTAAAGGCAATTGCAAGCTTATTGTGGATCCTCCCGCTTCCGGACGGTCCGGGCGTAAAAGAATGGTCCCGACCGGTGGCCGACGTGGGGTTCAAATTTCACGGTGATCTTATCCGTGGCATCGGTGATCTCAGTGGGAATATCGTAATTCACATCGATAAAGGCACCATCCTGTTTACCGCTGATATTTTCGGTAGCGACTTTTTGGTCATTGATCAGAATATCAAAAGTTTTGGAACCGGTAAAGCCCCCCCAGTACTCCAGATTCAGCGCCATCGGCGTGCCCTGTTCCACCTTCATATCGAAGGCCAGCCAGCCGCCGCGTTCCGAACCCCGGGCTTTGCGGCCCTTGAAATCCTCCATGATATTGAGCTTGTCACCCCGGAAATTGTGGTTGCGCTCCGCCTGCATTTCTCCCGGCTGGAAAGCATCGTAGGTAATCGATTCCAGTTGTTTCTTGCGTTCCAGTTCGGCTTGGTATTCCGCCTGCCGCTCTTCCCAGCGCTGTTGATTGAACAGGTCAAAATATACCGAATAACGCCGGTCGTGGGTTTTATAGAATGGTTTGAAGACAATATCTCTTGGTTTGCCGACCTCCTTACTTTTGAAGGTATTGACCTCGCCGGGCACCGCTTCCAGCCAGGCCTCCGGCGAGCGTTCTTCCGACATAAAGACCGGTACGTATTCGGGCGTGTAAGCGGCCTCGTCCTCTACCGGACCGAGGTCTCCGGCCAGCAGGACCGGGCCGTAAAAAACGGCGATCCGGTCTTCATCGTCCGGCATGGCCTCCAGGCGCAAACTGAACGGGAAGTCGATCCTGATCTTATCCCCGTTTTTCCAGCTGCGGTCAATAGCCAGAAAACTGCCGGGTGCTGCCTCTACCGTTTGCGCTTCCCCGTTGATGGTAACATTCACCCCTTCCTGCGCCCAGTATGGGTACCGGAGATACAACGTAAATTGCCGGTCATCCACCAATTCCAACAAAAACTGACTGCCCTGCTCCTCCGGGTAACTGGTTTCCTGCCGAAGTTTCAGGCCCTTTTCCTCCCAATCGAGCACCGAAGCCATATACTGGCTGACGTAAAGCTCCTCTTCATTGTGGTAGTAAATATTCGCTCCGTATTTGCTGTGGGTTTCCATACCGGAACCTACACAGCAGGTGAACCATTCCGGGTTTTGGTAGATCTTGTACCCGCCCATTTCCAGGGAGAGGTTGTAGATCACCCGGCCACTTTCCGGATGCTGGGACGCCAGGATGTGGTTGAACAGCGCCCGTTCGTAATAATCGGCTACCGCCGCGCTCGGTTCCCACTGGAACAGATGGCGCGATAGCTTCAGCATATTGTAGACATTACAGGTTTCGGTTGTTTCATCACTCAGCCGATTGGTCAGTTGATCGGGTTGGCCGAAATATTCGTGATTGCCGTGTCCGCCGGTGACGTACGTATGATGGTCGACTACCGTATTCCAGAAAAATTCCGCCGGACGGCGATCCTGCTCTTCTCCGGTCAGTTCGTAGAGGGTAGCCGAAGCGATCATCTTTGGGATCTGGGTATTGCCGTGTTTATTGGGCAGGATATCTTCTCCCCGCGCCAGCGGATCCACAATGTCCTCGTGGTGGAAAACCCGGGCGATCTCCAGAAATTTTTCATCTCCGCTGTCCTCGTACAACTGGGCCAGGGTTTCCTGTACCCCTCCGAATTCGCAGTGCAGCATTTTTTGTACCTGCTCGTTGTTTAGATCCAGCACGATCGTACCGATCCAAGTGCCGAATCCCTTCCCGATCTCGAGTGCCTTTTCGTTTCCGGCCAGACGGTAAGCGTCGCGCAATCCGGCCAGCACCTTGTGGTGGGTATAAAACGGAGCCCAGATCCCATTGAGGTCGAAACCCTGGGAACGGATCTCCCCTTTGGCGATCTGCTCCTCAAAGATCTGCCGACCATTGGTAAATGCCCCAACATAGCCGTTGCCGTTGGCATTTTGCACGGCCTCCAGCTCGTCGACGATATAATTGACCCGGTCCAGAAACCGCTGGTCACCGGTAGACTGATACATCAGTGCGCAGGCGCTCAGGTGATGACCCAGGGTGTGGCCGGCGATCGTCTCCGCTTCCCAGCCTTTGTAGTGTTCTGCTTTTGGTTCCAGGCCGGCTTCGGAACGGAATTTTGCCAATAGGCGATCCGGCTCGTAGCTGAGTAGCGATTCGACATTCAGTTCCGTAGCGTGCAGGAAAGGGCCCGGCAGCAATTCCACCTGAGTGATGGGAAAAGCTTCCACCGGTTTCCCGCTTCCTTCCTGCTGGGTGATCGGCGTGGTACTGCAAGCACCGATAAAGAGCATCATACCGGTAGCCACCAGTAGTTTCAACTTGGTATTCATAGATCTTGCTTAAGCTGCACAATTATAAAGTACGTTCCGGTCTTGCTGCGCGACCATTGGTATCTAAGCGAGTACGCGACTGTCTTGATTCTTAAACAGCCCTTCTGGTTTGTCATCAGCCGCAAACATGAGTCATCCTGAATTTTTTCAGGACTCAAAAATGACCTCGTAGAGGTTAAACATTCGTAGAAAAATAGTCGAAATGCTGGTTTCGACCTCAGGGAGGTCGCACAACATGGAGCAATGTGGTAAATGTGCGACCTCCCTGAGGTCGGAAAATGCTTATCCATGCTAAATTCTACGAATATTCGACCTCTCTGAGGTCATACACCGCCTTTTATAAAATCCGGGGTGATTCATGTTTGCAGCCGATTCTTTTTATGGTCGAATATATCACTCAATGATGACTTCGTAGAGTCCGGTTGCGTATTCTTTCGGAAGTTCGACAACCACGCGGAGCATGCCAGTATTCACCGGGTTGAACTCGATCGTATCCCAATCATCCTTCGTGATCGTATACTCTCCGGTCGGCACGACATCGTGCCAGCCTTCCGCCCGGTGGTACTGCACCTTCCAGGAAGCCGGAATGCGGCATCCGCCGTTGGGTCCGTCATCGTACCAGTAGACCTGGACTTTTGATACGCTTTTCGGCGCGTCAAAATCGAATTGCACCCATTCGGTCGTCGCCTTCTTGGGCCACCAGTGCAGGTAGGAAATACTGTGATCGTTCGAATGCTCCGGATACCGCTGATCGTTGAGCGCGACGGTTGCTTTGGTGTCTACCGAGGCGGACACCTTGCTGGTGCGCGCAATAGTCGGAGCGGGTACGGGATCGGCATGGGCGACGTCCGTTGCCAGCCAGACGGTCATTTCGCCGGCCCCGCGGTTATTCCAGAGGTGATAGGGGATCAGGGTCAGTTTATCACTTTTGCTCAGCATCACCGAGCCGTCCAGTTTTTTGGCAGCCATTTTCGCTTTACCGCGGATGGTATAAGTACCCCCCAGAATATTGGATCGTTTCGGCTTCAGCTCGGTCGTTTCGTCCAGCACCAGGCTCAGTACTTTGTTGTAGGGATTGTCCGGCCATTCGGCCGCATACAGAATCGGGCCCCGTTCGATGGCCACTTTGCCGGTATTCTGGGTAACGCCTTCGTGGGCTTTCACTTTTTTGACCTCCATCGGGAAATCGATCTGGATGGAATTGCGCTGATTCCAGACGTGCTCTACCGAAATGTATCCGAGACTGTCGATCACGTAAGGATACGCCTGCCCGTTGATCTTCATGACGAAGGGTTGATTTTTTGCGCCGACGTATTTGTACAGGTCGCTGGGCACCGGTCGATCCTGCACGTAGCCGGGCACCCGGAGTTTGAGTTTGGCGCCAACGGGTTCCGGTGCCGTGACCCGGATCTCTACGCCTCCCTCCCAGGGAAATTCGCTGGTTTGCTCCAGTTTCAGGGCTTTGCCGCCGACATTCATTTCCGTGCCGCTGGTAATGTACAGGTTGACGTATACATCCGTGTCCTGCTGCGCGTAGATGTAGCCCGGCATGGACGGCAGAAAGCGAGCTACGTTGGGCGGGCAGCAGGCGCAGCCGAACCATTCCTGCCGTTCGTGGCGGCCGTCAGACGCCAGCGGATTGGGATAGAAAAAGTGATCGCCGGACAGCGAAACCCCATCCAGGATATTGTTGTACATGCTGCGTTCCAGCACATCGATGAATTTACTGTCTCCCGTCATCAGGAACATGCGGTGGTTCCAGAAGGCATTGCCGACCGCAGCGCAGGTCTCGCAATAGGCGGTCATATTGGGCAGCTGGTAGGTATCGCCGAAAGCTTCCCCGTGGTTGGTCGCCCCGATCCCGCCGTTGATGTAGTATTTCCCGTCGACGATGTCGTGCCAGATCCGGTTGATAGCATCCATGTAATCCCGATCTCCGGTAATGGCGGCAATATCCGCCATGGCGGTCCACATATACGCACCGCGAACGGCGTGGCCAACCGCTTCACTCTGCTGGGTGACCGGCAGGTGGGACTGATCGTATTTCTTCGGATTACCAACTCCTTCGCTTCCCCGGATATCCAGGAAAAATTTTGCCAGATCGAGGTAGCGCTGCTCTCCTGTGACGCGGAACAACTTTACCAGACCGATCTCAATTTCCTGATGGCCGGGCACATTGGCGATCTGCCCTTCTCCCGGACCGAATTCCTCATCAACCAGATCCGCGCTTTTAATCGCAATATCCAGGAAATCGCGCTTTCCGGTCGCGGTGAAGTGCGCCACTGCGGCCTCGTACATATGCCCCAGGTTGTAGAGTTCGTGACTGAGTTCGTGTACCAGTTCCCAGCGCTTTTCACCGGCCCAGGGATGCAGATTCTTCCCGATGGTCCGGTTGGTATACAGGTAACCGTCTTCTTCCTGAGCGGCGCCAACCAGATCGATGAGGGAATCTACCGTCGCTTCCAGTTCGGGATCGGGAAATACCTGCAGGGAATAGCTGGCCGCCTCGATGATCTTATAAATGTCCGTATCATCGAAGGGGTATTCCGTACAGAACTGTCCTTCCTTGGTACCGGCGGCAATCCGGAAATTATCGATCCGGCCGGTCTCCCGGCTTTTCTGGATCGCAATGGGGATGGTCACTTCGTGATTGGTCTTGATCTTGGGCGACCAAAACTCGTCCCGGATCTCAACTTTGGAAAATGGTATGGGCGTAATGGGATAATCTTGTTGGTCCTGGCCCCAGGCCACGGAAGATACACACGCAACAAGAGCAAAACACAGGTAAGGGATGAAATGCTTGTTCATAATTAATGTTTTCAGATAATGATCACCTATCCTGATCCGGTCCTGTTTTGGCAACAGCACGGATCGGTATGTTCAGTTATTTTCGGGCGAGCGCCCAGAAATTCGTTAAGATCGCAAATTGGTGGAGGGTTAGAGAGCTGTTTAAACGTAAGAAGTCGCAGTAGGTTACGAGAGACCGGTAAACTTAAACCTCGAATCACCGGACCAGAGAAATTGGAGTTTCCTGATGGCCGAACCTCCTGGGGTCTACTCAACGATCCGGCCGAAAATTATAGAACGACTTCCGTGTATAAAATTAAGCCGTTTTATTTTCTTACCCTAAGATATGACAAAAAAATAGGGCGGATCGAGTCCGCCCTACTAAAATAGCGATAACATTTTATCGCCTCCCTTACAGTCTTATTAGCATCTTTAATGTGACCTTGATTTGCATTGTCGGCTCAAAGCCAGATAGATGTAGCTATGTCTTTACACTAATTTCCTCTGCGGAAACAAGCTTATGGGGTTGTTTATTTCCTGTTTACGGGTATACTTACGGAGAGGACCGGGCATCCGGATTTCTAAAAGGGAAAAAATTTAAATTTTTTTTCAATTTTCTCGATCCGGGAGTAAAACCATTGCCGCATTACAATGGCTAACCGCCAAATGGTGATACCGAATGGCAGTTCTGAACGGGTAACCAAAAGGTGATCCGGTGAAAAAAATTGAAGCCAGGCCGGCGCTCCGAAAGGATGCGGGAAAGTTTTAGGGTAAAAACTTTTGCTTTAACCGCCAATTAAGCGGATTAAGCCAAAATTAAGCGTGTGATAATCGTCAATTAAGTACGGATTAATTCCGGGGTCGCACCTTTGCCTCAGTTCTTGTCGCTCGTTTTTTCATCAACCCCATTTTAAACTAGCGCGGACTGCATTCCCCTTCCGACAAGAACCGGCATGCAGGAAGCCACCCAAAATCCCAATCTTATGTTGACGATTGAAAATGGATTTCCAACCACTTTTTACAACATTAGCGGTAATGTACACCTGCACGAAGGCCCGACCTTACCACCTGACCTGCCCGCCATCACGCCGCCGGTAAATATCATCAACACCGGACAGGACCTTTTCGTACACTTCGTATGGTCCGAAAGCGGTTCCCTGGCGAATTCTTTCGCCGGCTGGAGCTTTGAATGCCGGATCTTTTTCGAACTGATGGGCAGTGGTGAAGTGGGTTCCAACCCCGCACCGGTCAACGTAGCTTTCAATACTACGACCAACAACTACAGCGCAGTGATCACCATCCCCGACGGCACGCTGGCCGAAGGCGCTTACAAACTGATCGCTACCATCGTACTGCACGACCCTAGTGGCAACCCTACCCCACTGGCAGCTTACGACGAAGTTGGTGTATTGCAGGTTTACGGATAGTATCCTGTGGTGTTCAGTAGCGGAATCCGGTCGTCAGTAGTCAGCACACCTGCATGTTTTGCACCCCGGCTGACTGCTGCACACCGGCCGACGACCACTTCAACTAATCGACTTATAAACCCCATGAACGTTTTAAAAGCAGGGAGTTGCCACGGCAGCTCCCTCGCTTTTTCAGGATGTATTACACTTTATCTTTTCCGGTGGGAAACGGGGTCCTGGCTATGAATAGTTAGTTGAGTTTACCCGTAAGTACATTAAACTAGTTACAGGAATTCTCTGAAGCCGCCGAGACCAACCAACTACTTACCGTAGTAGCCGGTTTTATATTGTCAATTCTCCTTTCAAGACTATTTGCGCCTTGCCTTTTATAGTCATCTTATGCTGGTCAATTAATTCAACTTCCATAAATCCGGTTCTTTCCGAACACTGAAAAGAATTCATTTTTCGCTTACCTAATCTATCTCCCCAGTATTTTGCCAAGAAGGTATGCGTTCCCCCGGTTACCGGGTCTTCATTCGTACCGCTCCAGGGCCAGAAATATCTTGATTCAAAATCGTAGTCCGGCTTGTCGGATAAGGCAGTAACCAAAACACCATTGATCGAATCGATCGATCTTTTTAATTTTTCAAAGTCGGGCTGGAGCCCTTGCAAGACTTTACAATCGTTTATTTCGAGCAGCAGTATCTTGGTCTCTTCATTATAAGCGCTATTTTTTATTTCATCAATTCCAAGCGCAACAAGTAATGCTTCAGGTGCGGTTCGCGGTTCTGTTCCATAGATTGGAAACTCCATTATTATGAACGCTCCATCTTTTCGGATGGTCAGGTCTAAATCCTGCGTGTTCACAAAGTGGATTTTGGTGATACCCAGGTCATTTTGAAAAAGCACTTTGGCAGCAGCCAGGGTAGCGTGTCCACAAAGCGGGATCTCCATTTTCGGTGAAAAGTAGCGAATCGGAATTTTTTCCTGCCCACTTTGTAGATGAACAAACGCGGTTTCAGACAGTCCAAGCTCCTGGGCAATGGAAAGCATTTTCTCGTCACTTATCGCCCGCTTGATCAAACAGACACCCGCCGGATTCCCTTTAAAAGGTTCGTCCGTAAATGAATCGACGATATAGGTTTCTATTCCGGTCATTTGCTCTATGGTTTCCAAATTATACTTGACAACATGTGATTTTGTGCAAATGAAGATCCCCCTCAGTCCTTCGGCCAGCTCCCCCAGTGGAGCACAACCGTCCATTAATCAAGGTGTTATCCTCCTCGGGAGGAGGTGCCCGCAGGGCGGAGGAGGAATATTAAATGCACATAATCTGACATTGTGCGGTATAGTACCAACATCCACGCTAATAGCCGCAGCCACCCGCAGGGGCCTGTTACTGATAAGTTTTGTTGAGCAATGTATACTTTTCTGATGTTTTCAGTAATACCAGTTTCCTATTAATTTTCGATGAATTAGATGGGGGGCTGGGTTATGTTTTCCCCTGAACCGATATGAAACACCATGTCGCACGTCTAAAAAACCAGAAAGTCCGTAATAAATAGTAGAATCGGTTTTAATGATCAGATAAGCATCAACTTCCTTTCTGAGTTCTTTTAGCCTATCTATTTCCAGATCACCCAATTCCATCCCTTTAGTGGTGATATTATCGGGATAGATGTGCAGCGTTCCTGGATGACTTGTCAGCAATCCATTTATTTCTCTTAAGTGATTATCGTTGGCTCGAACGTAAATGATGAAGGAGGTGCGAATAAGAAGTGGTTCTGCCAGCTGCAATAAAACAACTGATAACAGTAAGATCAAAGCCCAGAATAATTTGGATTTTCCAGCCCCTTTACCAAATAAGATCGTCAAAAAGGCTATTAAGCTTACTCCAATTCCACCGATTAAAAGGATGAGATAGAAGTCTGGTCGTCTTCCAAAGAATAGGAAACTAAAGTACACACTAAGCAAACCAATGATAAAAATAATATGCCGTTTGGATAGTTTCAACTTTCAAATGTTCTCTAACGTCAGGTTAGCGGCCTTTTTCATCAGCAGGGAAATATCCAGGCGAAAAGATAACTACTCACCCAAAGGCCATACCCCAAAAACGGCCGAAAGGAAGAAAAACCCCAAAGTACATACGTCAGCCCCCCGGGAACCCAACCTCAACACCTCCCCACTTCAACACTTTAACACATTTCCACGTTTCCACATTTCCACCTTAACACAATGAAACGTCAATTCATCGATCCCACATCCAGCGCAATCTTCTGCCCCCGATGTTGGGCACTGTGCATGATCTGTGGTTCACCCGATTGATCTATTTTTAGCGCACCGGTTTTCCAGTTCATCCGGCGCAGAAAATCGCATTGCGTACATTGCAAAATAATCCAGTCTCCTTCCTGCCAGGTACGGCAGGTATGCCTTTCCAGGTCTTCCTGATTGAAATCAAAAGAAGCGGCCATTTTTTAACGTTTTTTCTTATTCAACCTCCCAATATTGGTAGGTATAATCGCTCCTGAAGGTAGGCATTTTTCCGTAAATTTGCAGAGAATCACACCCATACTACAGCCACTATCTATTTATAGAAGCAATGGGCGTTATTCGTGTTTTTCGCCACGAATACTCACTTCACGGCCCGGATCCAGCGGGAAAGATCGCTTTTCACTTCATATTCTCACACTAAATCAATTATCCGCTGCCTGCCCGAAGTCCCATTCCAGTTTTCTCCTTCTGCTTACTGAACACATTAAGGAAACAAGAAACATGCAGACCCCAGTTAAGTGGTGGAATAAGTGGTGGGATCACTTTTTCCAGCCCCAAAAACCGATGAACCGGGAAGAAAACCCGGAAAGTACAACTCCCAAACAACTACCCGTATTTGATCTCCGGATCCAGCTATTCGGTCACGTGCGCTGCTTTGCGTCCAATCGGGAAATACCGGAAATGTCCAGCCCGCAGCACACGCTGCTGCTGGCTTACTTTGCCCGGCACGCCGGACAGAAGATCCGGCGCGACCAGCTGATCGGGCAGTTCTGGCCGGATGTACACCAGGAATCCGCCCGGAATTCCCTCAATGTTGCCCTTTGTCACATCCGTAGGCATTTTCGCCAGTATGTCCGTCCCCAGGAGCAGATCATTGTGCACCAGCGGGGATGCTATCGCTTTAATCCGAACTGGATCATCCAGACCGATGTACAGCGTTTTGAGCAGTACCTCCAACAGGGACAACAGCTGGAGAAAACCCTGGATACGGCCGGTGCATTTCGGGCGTATCGCCGCGCCGCCCAGGTCTATTCCGGTGACCTCCTGTCGGCTTTCCCCTACGAGGAATGGACGGGAACGCCCCGCGAACAACTCAGGCAACGCTATCTGCAGGCACTGGAAGGCCTCGGCATCTGCCACCTGCAACGCAACGAGTCGCAGGCCGCCCGGGCCACTTTCCAGCAGATGCTCCAGAGAGATCCCTACCTGGAACGGGCCCACCAGTTACTGATGTGGTGCTATGCGAAAGAAGGGCAACGGGATCTGGCCATCCGGCAATACCGAAAGTGCCAATCGCTACTATTGCAGGAGTTTGGGCTGGAACCTTCCTCCCAGACCCAGACTCTCTACCACTGCATTGTAAGCGGGGAAGCCCTGCAAACGGCCTTCCTGTCGAGGGCCTGAACCCAGTTTTTAACGACGATCCGTCCACATCCTTTGCACGACCTTCCACTGCCCGCCGCCCGACTTTCTGAGGATGGTCGTGGCGTGGGCATTGGATTCGCGTGAGAGCTTAAGATCTCCCTTTTGGTAGGAAAAAGACAACTGTCCCGCTTCCAGAGTATAAGCGAGGTCCGTATTGCCTCCGATCTCCAGGACGTTCACTTCGTAGGAATGGATGGTCGTCACGGAGCTGTCTGCGGGAAACCAGAACTCCCGGAGGGCGGCTTTGCCTTTCTTTGGAGCCATCCCTCTGGGGATGATCGTAGCTGTATCGGCAAAAATATCCAGCACCATAGCGGTATCGCTGGTCAGCCAACCCGTGACGTATTGTCCGATAAGGGCCCTGATCTGTTCTCTATCGGAAGTGGTTAGTTCCCCACCGGATGGAGCGTTGGAAAGATTGGAGGTACAGCTGGCCAGGACCAGCACAAGGGCCGGCAGGGCTATACCTTTGGTAAATAGCTTTTTCATCAGTCGGATATTGTAGTTTTTCGGGGCCGGCCGAACTTTTTGGTCCGGTACTATGACCTAAGCTAAGCATTTTCATCCTATATCGCTTATTTTTGCTGCGTTCAACTATTACTCCGCGCAGGAACTATTTGCCTGCCATCGGGGTAAATACAGAAACGCAGATGGTACGGTCAGTACCGGCAACCGTATAGGAATAGCGTAAAGGCCAGTTATCCGGGCCTTGCAATTCCCCGGCCTGCGATCTGGATTAAGTCAACTTTTACCGAAAAAACGGAGTCATGCAAACGGATACTTTAGCCGATCTGGACCAGCAAATTGCGGATCAACTCAAAAACGTACGGAGCGCCGTTCGAAAAATGCTTTCCCTGGATGACCGGGAGATCAACAGCATTCTGAACGAACTGGCGGATCTTACCCTGGAAAACATTCCCTTCCTGCTGGAAGAAAACCAAAAAGACCTGGATCGCATGGATCCGGAAGATCCCAAGTACGACCGCTTGCTGCTGAACCCGAAACGCCTGGAAAGTATCGCCGCCGATCTGCGAAAAGTAGCCGAACTCCCCTCTCCGCTGGGTCAGATACTGGAAGAAAGAACCCTACCCAACGGACTGGAACTTTCCCGCTTATCCGTACCGATGGGCGTGATCGGGATTGTCTTCGAATCCCGTCCGAATGTAACCTTCGATGTATTCGCCCTCTGCCTGAAGTCGGGTAACGCCAGTGTGCTCAAAGGCAGCCGCGATGCCCATTTTTCCAATATTGCCATCGTCAGTCTTATCCACCGGGTGCTGGCCAAACGGGAACTGGCAGACATCTGCTACCTGGCGCCCAGTCAGCGGGAAGCACTCGGCCATATTCTGCAGGCCGTAGATTATGTGGACCTCATCATTCCCCGCGGTAGTCAGGGGCTGATCAATTTTGTACGGGCCAACGCCAAAGTCCCCGTGATCGAAACGGGAGCGGGTATTGTGCATACCTATTTTGACGCCAGCGCCGACCTCGCCAAAGGCAAGGCCATTGTGACCAATGCCAAATCCCGGCGCGTCAGCGTCTGTAATGCACTGGATACGCTGGTCATCCACCGCAGTCGCCTCAACGATCTGCCGGAGATCCTTTCGGAACTGGACACTACCCATCAGTGTGAAGTGCGCGCCGATGAGGCCGCCTACCGGGTATTGCAGGGCAAGTATTCGGATCAATTGCTGCACCCGGCCGAAGAAGCGGATTTCGGGACGGAATTCCTTTCGATGAAAATGTCCGTCAAAACGGTGGACAGCCTGCAGGAAGCACTCGATCACATCGACCGCTACAGTTCCAAACACAGCGAAGCTATTCTGGCCGAAGACCAGCAGATCGTTGACACTTTTCTGAGAAGTGTGGATGCCGCCGTGGTTTACGCCAATACCACAACGGCCTTTACCGACGGCAGTCAGTTCGGTCTGGGCGCCGAGATCGGTATCAGCACCCAGAAAATGCACGCCCGCGGTCCCATGGCCCTGCGGGAACTGACCAGCTACAAATGGGTGATCCGGGGGGATGGGCAGATCCGGGCCGGATCTTAGAAATAATTAATCTAAGTTGCGATGCAACTTAGGTAGAGGGTATAAAGTAGAAGGTAGAAGGATTACCTATCGTTAAAATGGAGCAAAATTGCTCATTTTAACGGTTGTAGTCTCTTTACGCTTTACCATCTACTCTCTACAATTCAAGTATCGCAACTTGAAATAATTAGAAATTTCCTTTATCTGGGTGAATTTTGTAATTTAAGCTACACTATTCACCCAGAGCACTATGATTTGGGAACTCCAGATTATCAATAGGTTAGGACGCCATTCTTTCTGCTTACCGGCTCTATTGGGGCTACTGCTTCCGCTTTTGGGAAACAGCCAAACCCTCTCTATTCACCCGGATACACTGACAATCCAGCGGCGGGTTCAGATATCAGATTCCCTGCTTTTCGCGCTGGACCCGGCCGGTGGTCTGGATCCCCGGCAAATACCCGATAATGCTTTTTCTGCGATTGACCCCGTTACCCAGCCCCCCCGGGTTTTAGCCAGGCAAACGGGCTGGTTCCGGTTTCGGATCCACAATCCTGCTCCCGATCGGGATCTTGTTGCCCTATTTCATATCCCGGATTTTGTCAGCTACAGCCTACTTTGGGTGGATAAAAAGCGGATCCTCAAGTCCGGGCTTAACCGCGATTATAAGGAACGGGCCCTGCCCGACCGGTTTTCCGATTATCCCGTCCACATTCCGGCGGGAGAAACGTACACCTATACGCTGGGGGTAAAGGACCTCGATACTCGGTATGAATCCGAACGGCTCCTGGAAGTGCTCAGTCCGGATGAAATGGAGCGGATGCAACTCGTTGAAGCCAGCGAGCTTCGGGAACAATTCCTGTTTTATGGATCTTTTTTCGCCATTTTGCTCTATCTCACCTTCTTTTCCGTTATCCAGTACCGGGCTACTTCGGATAAGGCTTATCTGTACTACAGCTTTTATTTGCTGGGGCTGTTCCTCTATTACTTCCGGATGGCCGAACAAAACCTGCGGCTTCATCTTTTCTTCGACCATTTTGCCAGTCATTACCGGGACATCGAGATCACCGTATCGTACCTGATCTATCTGGCGTATATCCTGTTCACCAGAGAATTCCTGAGTATCAACGCCCGCCACTATCCCAAACTTAACCGTTATCTTTTAGCCGGGGCCTATGCGTTTGTGGGATTGACCATTCTTGACCTGGGCATAAAAATGATCCCGGCAAGCAGCGTCAGCAATTATTTGTTTTTGCTCATGCAGGTGTTGTTCTTCCCTTTTGCCGCGGCTTTCTTCTATCTGTTGTTGAAACGATATCCCTCTCCACTGAAAAATTACATCCTGATCGGCACCGGTTTCATGCTGCTCCCGGCTCTTTATATCCTGATGAGTAAATTTGTTCCCGGCGAATATCACTGGTTACCTTTCTATCGGTATTACGAGCCCTACGGTGGTGGTTTCCGCATTTATATGTATAAGTTCCAGTTCGGAGTGCTTCTGGAGATCATCTGTTTTAGTCTCGGACTGAGCTATCGAACGCGGATGCTCCAGCAAAAAGCTATTGAGGATCGGGAAGAAGCACAACGCATTAAAAAACTGTCCGAAGCCAAGAACCAATTCTACGCTAACATCACCCATGAGTTCCGGACGCCGCTGACGGTAGTGAACAGTATAGCGGAAGACCTGATCCGAAGGGAGCATCCGGCGGACCAAAATCAGGGAAAACTGTTGCAAAGGAATGTGAACCGTTCCCTCCGGCTTATTGATCAGATCCTGGAACTGCAAAAGCTGGAACAAGGCGAACGACCACTGGAGTTCCTGCACGCGGATATCATCGCCTACCTGGGGTACCTGCTGGAGCCCATTGGTCACCTTGCCCGTAAGAAAGAAATTGAACTGACTTTCACCACGTCATCCCCGGCCCTGGAAATGGATTTTGCGCCGG
The DNA here is from genome assembly GCF_002646595.1 of Flavilitoribacter nigricans DSM 23189 = NBRC 102662. Lineage (GTDB taxonomy): Bacteria > Bacteroidota > Bacteroidia > Chitinophagales > Saprospiraceae > Flavilitoribacter > Flavilitoribacter nigricans. Next base: position 151,193 of record NZ_PDUD01000027.1, on the reverse strand, counting down.
AAGCGATTCAGAGGATCGTGGAAAATATCCTGTCGAATGCCGTCAAATTTACTCCGGCCGGCGGTCGTATACAGGTAAGGGCGAGTAAGGACACAATAGCCGGCAAGCCATTTTTTTGCATGGCGGTGGAAGATAACGGAAAAGGCATCCCGATCGAACTGCAGGAAAGGATCTTCGACCGGTTTTACCAGGTGGAAGAAGACCTGCAGCGCAGCTACCAGGGGTCGGGCATTGGCCTGGCACTAGCCAAAAAGCTCGCTGAAATATGCGAAGGATCGGTCCGTGTCCGGTCGGAAGTTGGCGCAGGCAGTACGTTTACGATAGCATTGCCCATCCGGCATGCTCACCGGGAGGCGACAGCAGCAATACCCAGCGTGATGCCCACCTCGCTTCCGGATCATTCCGGCGGATCCCTGGAAGAATTGTCCTCTAGTCAGTCGGCTCCGGCCACGCAACAGGTTCTGATCGTAGAAGACCAGGAAGACGTGAGCCTGGTACTGGGTCAAATGCTGGCGGATCACTATCAGTTAAGTTTTGCGCCCAACGGCAAAGTGGCCCTGGACCTGATCAAAAAGAACCCTCCCCACCTGATCATCAGCGACATTATGATGCCGGTATTGGATGGGCTGAGTTTGTGCCATCAGGTTAAGACAGATCCCCTTACCTGCCATATTCCGGTCATTTTACTTACGGCCCGCTCTGGTCACGAGGCACGCCTGGAAGGTTTGCAGCAAGGGGCTGATGCGTGTCTGGAAAAGCCGTTTTCGCGTCACGAGCTGTTTGCCCGCCTGGAGCAACTACTGCTTTTGCGCCGGCAACTCCGGGAGCGCTATGCCGCTATCATCACCTTCGTACCGGCAACCGATACGGTTGGCCAGCAACACGATGCCTTTATGCGGCAGGTGTTGGAAGTACTGGAAAAGCAGCATTCGGACCCGGATTTCGGGCCGGATGAACTGGCCAGATCCGTATTCATCAGCCGGACAGTGCTGTACCGAAAGATCAGTGAACTCACCGGACTGACCGTCGCTCTGTTTATCAATTATTACCGCCTGCAAAAAGGTCAGGAGCTTCTGCTCCAATCCGATCTTCCCATTAAGGACATCGCCTACCAAACGGGATTCAACAGTGCCGATTACTTCAGTAAATGTTATAAGGAAAAATTTGGAAAAAGTCCATCCAGGGCCAGAAAGGACGGGCAATAAGAACGCTATCCCCTTTTGTGGACAATAGTTCGGTTTTTTGAAACTATAGTTCGGTCCCAATTCATCGATATCCTTCATTTTTACCATATGAGTTTTTGAGTCTGATACGTACTCTTTTCGATCAGGCTCGACCTTTATTCATAACCCAGCTACGCTCAAATCGCCTAAAAAATAGCCCCTCCTGATTCACAAATTTTTTAATTAAACCCATTCATTTATGTACCTCAAGTTATTACCAGTTTTAGCGCTGATGATGTTAGTGTTCTCTGCCTGTCAGAAAGAAATACCCACAGTGAAAGGCCCGGATCTCACCGAAAAGCAATGGATCGATGCTGCTGAGCAACAGATCCGGAATGCCCGGGAAGACGGTTTACGCATTCAGCTCCAGACCATGGATCGCATTCCGGCCAATGCGGTGGAACTGCCCGCTGGTTCGGTAGACGGCCTGGCGGCAGCTATTGCCGAAGCCGGAGCCGGCGGCACGGTGCTCGTTAAAGCCGGCGAACACCACGAAACCCGTACCGTGGTGATCGACCAGAAAGTCAGTATTATCGGCGAAGCCGGAGCCGAGATCATTTCCGGCGTCCAGCCACCGGGTAGGGTTGGCTACATTCAGCCGGCGCTGCATCTTCTTAATGCCGAAGGGGTGCTGGTGCACGGACTTTCGCTGCGGGCCGACTCGGATTATGGCGGCACGGGCATCCTTATCCAGAATGCTCCGAAGGCTTTTATCAGTCAAAATACGTTTACCAATTTTGGGATCGGTATACTGAACCATCACGGGGATCGGAGCTACATTACCCGGAATACGATCGTCGGCAGTAGTGCCTGGCAAACCGATCTGGCGTCCGAAGTACACGGCGTAGTCAATATGAACGGCGACCGTGTCCGGATCTTTAATAACCATATTACCAATACGATTTTCGGTATCTGGGCCTGCGACGAAGACGGACTGCTCACCGGCAATACCACGAATTCAAATTTTATCGGCCTCATCCTCTGCAAAGTTCCCACAGCCCTTCCGCTGGCGGATGGTACGATCGTGGGATCGGAAAATGCCGGTAAGAACTGGATCACGCATCACAATACGGCAAACGGGAACTACCACGTCGGCATCATCGTCATCGACGGCGCCAATAACAACCTGCTGATCATGAATAAAGCGGCCGACAACGTAGACGCCGATGTCGAACTGGCCGGAGATACCGAACGTTTCGGCTTTTTAACGCCAACCTCTTTTGATAATAAGGTTATTTCCGCTTCGGGCATCAGCATTAAGGATTGCGGAATAAATAATTCCGTAAACGGAGGAGACCTCGTAGACACCTCCCTAAACCCCTGTTATTAACCCCCTTATAAACTCAAACAAATTTACAGATCAGATGAGGAGTGTCCTGCAGGTTGGGGCACTCCTTAATTTTTTCGTGACTTCCCGGCCGAACTGTCGTCTCCAGGGTATAGCAGATGCGTAAATAGCGATACATTTGACTTTATATCCGCTCAATTTTGGGTATTGACATCCTTTTTCAATACATTTGAAGAAGTTCTTCCGCAGAAATAATATATTCAAATACGCTTCTCTTTAGAACAACCATTTCTCAATCTAAAAATTAACTTCATGGACCTAATGGATCTTCTACAAGGACAACTGTCCGGCGGAATGATTGACCAACTCAGCCAATCTCTCGGTGGGGCAGAAAAAGAAAAAACCGCGAAAGCTGCTTCCGGTATTACTTCCGTTCTGATGAGTGCATTAGCGAAAAACGCCGCTTCTCCCGAAGGTGCGAGCTCACTGGCCAGTGCGCTGGAGCGCGATCACGACGGTAGTATTCTCAACGATGTGGTCGGTATGGTGACCGGCAACAATCGCAATGCCGGTACGGGTGGTATCGATCTCAACCGCATGCTCAACGGTGCCGGTATCCTCAATCACGTACTGGGCAACAAGCAATCCGGTGCCATCGATATGATCAGTAAAATGAGTGGTCTGGATTCCAATAAAACGGGTAGCCTGATGACCATGCTGGCTCCGGTGATCATGGGCGCTCTGGGTAAAGCCAAACGCGACAACAACCTGGACAGCTCCGGTATTTCCGATCTGCTGACGGGTACCGTTAAGAAACATTCCAATGATAATCCGCTGATGAGTCTGGCGATGCGTTTTCTGGATGCCGATGGAGACGGTAGCATCCTGGACGATCTGGCCGGAATGGGCATGAAAATGCTGGGCGGGTTGTTCGGCCGTAAAAAATAGTGCTGACCGACTGCTACAAATACAAAAAAGCCGGGCGATTACCGTCCGGCTTTTTTGTTTGGACCATATTGTATAAGTACAGTACTACCCGGCAGGACGGACCTGCCCGCAGAAATATACTTAGGGCAATCGCTATTGGTTAGGATTGTCTCTTCTCCTCCAGTTCTCTACGCTCGGCTTCCTTCATTCCGTCCTTCAGCTCTGATTCCAGGGTAGAACGGGCTGAGTTGAATTCCTTAATGCCTTTGCCAATGCCACGCATCAGTTCGGGAATTTTCTTTCCGCCGAATAGCAGCAGGATAGCGAAGAAAATGACCAGCATTTCAGGTCCCAAGAAGTTAAATAAAAGGATCGTTTTCATAGACTGAAAATTTTGTAAAGCAAAACTACTGGATTTCTTCCGGTATATCAAACTTGTTTGCTAAACGATTTAAAATTGTAATGCATGTCGGCCGCTCCCGGTCGCAAGCCCAGAGGACTTACGGCTTCAGACGGACAGCCATTCGACTAAAATAGTATAGAAAGTTACGAAAAAAATCAGGATTCACCTGAGCAATCGGTATTATGACGCTCCTGTGACTGAGAACGCTTACTTCTTCAGTCCGATTTCTCGTAACCTTTCGTCCAGATAGTCCCCGGCCGTGATCGGCTCGTAGGCAGCGGGATGTTCTTCGTCCACACACTTATCCAGGATCGTCAGGTCCATTTCACTTTTCGGATGCAGGAAAAACGGAATAGACAGACGCGGCAAGTGCCAATCCTCCCGGGGCGGGTTGACCACGCGATGCGTAGTGGATTTCAGATAGTTATTCGTCAGACGCTGTAGCATATCGCCCACATTGATCACGATCTCGTCGTCTCCGGGAACGATATCCACCCATTCGCCTTCTTTGGTGAAGAGTTGCAGGCCGCCAGCGGAAGCCCCGACCAGCAGGGTGATCAGATTGATATCTTCGTGTTGCTCCGCCCGGATGGCCGAAGCCGGCTCGCGGGTGATCGGCGGATAAAAGATGGAACGCAGGATGCTGTTCCCCTTTTCGATCTTATCGTCAAAATAATCGGCGCCCAGATCCAGATGGATGGCAATGGCCCGCAGCAGTTCGCTGCCTGCGCCTTCGAAAGCACGATACAATTCGATGCCCGTCTGGGTAAAGTCCGGGTTTTCCGCCACGTGGACATTATCCGGATAACGATCCTTAAGGGCGTCATCCACTTTCACTTCCTGACCGATCTGAAAAAACTCCTTCAGGTCCGCCACTTCGGATTGCTTGGCGTGTTCTTTACCGAAACTGGTGAATCCTCTTTGACCGGCCAGCCCTTCGATCTCATATCTGCGCTTCACGTCTTCCGGCAGGGCAAAAAATGCTTTGGATTCGCTGTAAAAGCGATCGATCAGGGATTGGGGTACGCCGTGGTTTTTTACCCCTACAAAACCAATTGTGTGAAAAGCTTCTCCCAAAGCCTCCACAAAAGCGGCTCTTTCTTCCGCATTTCCATGGGTGAACTTGCTGAGGTCCACCAAAGGAATAGCTCGTTTTTGCATAAGTCTTATTTGTTTCCGCAAAAATACACTTTTCTGATAGGTAGTTGCAAGGGGTAAGCTAAGAACAGCTCCGCCCTTACCGCCGGCCGGCGTATCAGTTTCCCTGCAGGTTGGCAATCAGGGTGTGGAATTGTTCCAGAATATCCTGGGTATTGATCTGGATATCCTCCAGTTCGCCTTTCCAGCTTTCCAGTTCGTTCCGGCCCTGTTCGACGGTCTCCTGCAGTTCCTCCAGCGTACTCCGGCTGTCCGAACCGAGATCGCCCGTTTCCAGCCCCACATTCAGATCGGTCAGTTTTTCTGCTTTAGACTGCCACGCTCCGATGAAGCCGCTGATCTCACCGCTCAGATCGGTCAGACTGCTGAGCTCTTCCTGGAAATTATCCCGGAGTTCGGTCACCTGGGTCTGAGACTGCTCGTTCAGGGTGAGTTCTTCCGGTACGGCCATTTCGGCAAACTGATTCTGCATTTCCTGTTGGGCCCGCTGCAACGTATTGATAAATTGCGTGATCACAGCAGTGGTATTGTCCCATTCTGTAGTCAGATCCACGACGGGTTCCCGCAGGTCTTCTCCTTCGGAACAAGAAATCATTAGAAGCGCAAAGGCGCTCATTACAAGCAGTATTCTCATGCTGGTTTATTTTGATGATCTAAACGGATAACTACCCGTCCTTTTTTTTGCAGCATAAACGAAAGCCGGGGTGCCGGAAATTGTTTAAAACCCGGAGGCGGTTGTTATTTTTTTTGGCCGTATGTCTATCCGCTTCATTCTTAGGGCCGACGGACGAACCGGCAGATCGTAGGCTGTAGCCCGCAGGTAATTTCATTGGTTTTTCCCGGGAAGGAAATCCCGATTGGCTCCAATCTCTATCAACAATGCCCGTTTACGCCCTACCGTCCTGCTAACCGACGACCATTTTATTATTTGGTGCCCAATTTTTTCCATCCACTAAAAGGGACCGTTTAACGACCCTTAAGAAGGTTTCGTCGTAAAACCAAAATTTTATTCTGTTCCCGGGCAACATTTTTAGAAAAAAAGGAGTCTAATATAGTGTGATCTTCACATAGAGTTTTTTCATACTAGTTCAATTACGCAGGTCGTGCCACTTGGCACGACTTTTTTATTTCCCACCTCGATTATTCGATTTTTCAACCAGCCGGACCGGTATTTTGCACTACGGGATGTGACATATTAGATGTTTTTTAGTCATAATTGCTGTAATTTGTCGGGAAGGGATGAATTCCCATCCATTCTGCCTGACATAGCCAACTATGTTCTAATAAATCTATTACTCACTAACACTCGCAAGATGCAACGTTTAATTTGGATCGCCTTATTAACTGCCTTTACCCTGCCATCCTTCCTCACCGCTCAGACCAGAGAAGAGATGATGGCCGAAAAAGAAATGAAAAGCGCTACCCTGGATTCGCTGAAAACTGCCCTGGGCACACTGGGTAAGCAGGTTGCTACTCTGGAAGGAGAAGTAGCCAGTCTCACGGATCAACTTACCCCCTACCCCCGCTGGAACAAGGGTATGCTGGGTAACCTTGGTCTCAACTTCGCTACCTTCAGCGACTGGCTGTCAAAAAGCCAATCCAATACCTCTGCGGTTAATATCGGTGTTACTTCTACGGCTTTCGCCAACGGAGACTGGGAAAAATCATTCTGGCGCAACAGTGCCAACCTGACTCTGGGCTGGCTGAAATTTGACGATAAGGACAATCCCGACGATACGGAAGGATTTCAGGTGGCCGCCGATGCTTTTAACCTGTCCTCGCTCTACGGTTTCAAACTGTCCCCGAAGTTTGCGATCTCTACCCTCGGTGAATACCGGACGTCCATTCTCGAAGGGAAATTCAACAACCCGGGCTATCTGGACCTCGGTGCGGGTGGTACCTGGACGCCGGCCAACAACCTGGTAGTGGTTATTCACCCTCTGAACTACAACTTCGTTTTTGCGGATCAGGATTTCTCCTATGAGTCTTCGCTGGGTGCGAAGATCGTAGCGGATTACACCAAAAAGATCGTGCAGGGGCTGAACTGGAAATCTAACCTGTCGGCCTTCATGAGCTATCAGGGGAGTGACCTGTCCAACTGGACCTGGGTAAATACCTTCAGCACCGCATATAAGGGGATCGGTATCGGTCTGGATATCGGACTGCGTAATAACAAACAGGAAGCACTGGCTGCCGAACTGGACAACAACCCGCTGCAGAGCTACTGGATCCTGGGACTTTCCTACGCGATCAGCTCCAATTGATGATGATCTGATGAACTGATGATTCGATGATGTGATCGATTACATCATCGAATCATCAAATGATCAATCATTCACTTCGCAGGCTTTGCACCGGATTGGCCATCGCTACCTTCGCACTTTGGGCGCTCACCGCCACGAAAGCGATAAGAATAGCCCCCAGACCGGCCGCCGCAAACATCCACCACTCTATATCTACCCGGTAGGGAAACTCCATCAGCCACTGGCGCGAAAAGAACCAAGCCAGCGGAATGGCAATAACCAGCGCCAGCAAAACCAGGCGGAGGAAATCCCTGGACAGTAATAACAGCAGGCTGGCCACGGACGCTCCCAGGACTTTCCGCACACCGATCTCTTTCGTGCGCAGGAAGGTCATATAGGTCGCCAGACCGAATAAGCCGAGGCAGGCGATCAGTACCGTCAGGAAGGTGAAAAACACCAGGATCCGACCGAATCGGCGATCCGATTCGTACAGGCGCTGAAAGGACTCATCCACAAAAGCGTACTCAAAAATATTCCCTGGGAAGAAATCCTGGAACGTACTTTGGATGAAGCCGATAGTAGACTCCATATCCTCGCCGTCCAGACGTAGGGACAGGGCATTACCCGTGCCGTAGGCGGGTACGAAGATCAGCGGTTCGATCGGATGGTGTAGCGACCGGGAGTGATAATCGGGTAGTACTCCCACTACCGTCCAGTTCTTATCCCAGAAATTCAATCGCTGCCCCACCGCGTCAGCAACGTTCGGATAGCCGAACATCTTCACCGCCGCTTCCGTCAGTACAATATTTTCCAGTCGTTGAAAATCCGGATGATGGTCAGTCGGTCGGAAGAACCGGCCGGCCAGCAGTTCCATGTCATAGGTATCCGCGTAGCCGTAATCCGTCATGATAAAACTGCTCGTAAACTGTTCGGTGCCGGCATCCTCGCCCAATTTGGCGATCTGGAAAGCCCGGCCCTGCCAGTCGTCACCGAGTGTCCGGTTGGCGGTGGCCGCATTCAGGATATGCGGATTGGTCAGCAGTTTATCCTTAAAAGCGTTCATCTCGTCAATGAAGGTGCTGTCGAAACTTGTCAGGCCCGGCCCCTGTATCGTCATGACCTGATCGATATTGACCCCCAGATCCTGTTTATTCATGAAGTTGATCTGGCGGGCAACCAGCCAGGTACCGGTGATCAGCGCGATGGAAGCCGTAAACTGAAAGACGACCAGCGCCTTCCGCAGGGTGCCGCCTCCCATATTGCGCTGAAAGGCGCCTTTCAGTACATTGGAAACGTGCGGCGAGGATAACAACCAGGCCGGATAGGCCCCGGAGATCAGCAATCCCGCCGCCAGCAGCCCCAGCATCGTCAGCGGCAGAAATAAAGTACCTTCCGTAAAAAAAGACATAGCCGAAGGCTCGAGTCCGAAATTAGCGGCAAAAGCCGGTTTCACCCAGTGTGCCCCCAGCCAGGCCAGCACCAGCGCTAATACATTGACCACCAGGGCCTCGGTAAAAAACTGGGCGATCAGGGCGCTGCGCCGCGCACCGACTACTTTGCGCACACCCACTTCCCGCGCCCGCTCGATGGCCCGCACGGAAGAAAGGTTTACGTAATTGACCCAGGCAATGATCAGGATAAAAAAGGCAATGATCAGCAAAGACCAGACCGCATTGCCGCTGGCGGTTTCGCCGATCTCGTATTCCAGACCGGCGGAGTACAAATGGGCATCAGCGAGCGGCTGCAGACTGAAAACTTCTTCGCTGCCCGAGACTTCCGTACCGCGAAAATAACGGTCACTAAAGGCCGGCAGTTTTGCTTCCAGCGCGGCAACATCCGCCTGGGGTTGCAGTTCGACAAAGTGCCAGAAATCGGACCAGGTCCAGCTATCATCGGAAGCCTGCCCCTGGTAGCGGATATGGGTGGCAAAGGATACCAGCACATCAAACTGGAGGAGGGAATTGGCCGGTACATTTTCCGTGATGCCAACAATGCGGTATGGATCCGGATTTTTGTTAAGTTCCACTTCCTGGCCGAGGATCCGGTCGTACTGCCCTTTAGCGGCGGGAAAATACTGATCCGCCACCTTCCGGGTGAGCACCACCTCGTTGGTCTCGGAGAGCAGGTCTACTTTTTCACCGGCCAGGACCGGGAAGTCAAATATTTCGAAAAAATGTTCATCCACCCAGATCATGGACTCCTGGGGCGCTACCTGATCCTGGTGGCGAACGACAACCGGACCGGCCGATCGGACGCGGGCGTGATTGACCACTTCCGGAAAATCCTTTTGCATGGCCGCGCCGATCGTCGGATAGGTGATGGTGCCTTTCTGCACACTTTCGCCGTTCTGTATACGCTCGTTAACGACGCGATAGATCTGGTCGCGTTTGCTGTGAAAATCATCAAAACTCAGCTCGTAGCTGACGTATTGCAGCAACAGCATACAGGCCATCATGCCCGCCGCCAGACCGCCGACGAGGATAATGGATTGCGTCTTATTTTTTAGTAATTGCCGAAAGGCGATCTTCAGATAGTTCTTTACCATTGTTTACAGCCGTTTGGTACCAATAAGGAAGTGACCGGCGGTGTGGGCCGGGATCGAATACCTCTTTTAAAGGCAAAATCGTGCCAGCCGGCCGAATGGCAACAAGGCATTGTTTTTTAGACACTTATGTCATAGCTGCAAAAATAGGGATGTTCATTATTGAACACTCGCTGTTCAGAATCGCACGTAGACAGAACCGGTGGTTAGTACTATGCTTTTGGCTGCAAACGCTGACCTTGAGCGGGAATTGCCGATACTTATTCGTCCCGCAGGGACAAAGCCGGATTCCGCCGCATCTTCCGGCCGACCAGCCAGCTGACGATCACGGCGGTCAGTCCGACCACCAGCAGGCCGGTACCCGCAAACACCACCATACTGATCTCCACCTGGTAGGCATAATGCGTCAGCCACTGCTGCAACAGCCCCCAGGCTACCGGCCACGCCACCAGATTGGCCACCACGATGATCCAGAAGAACTCCCGGCCGAACAGCCAGATGATCTGAGACCGGGAAGCGCCGAGTACGCTGCGGATACCGATCTCTTTGGTCTTACGGGTGATCGCCAGCAAGATGATGCCGATCACGCCCAACAGAACGATCAACAGCGCAATAATGGTGGCCGCCTGCGAGGCTTTTTTCAGTTGTAGTTCATTTTGGTAACGACCGGCCAGTGTTTCATCCATAAACTGATAATCGAAGGGGGCATCCGGGAAAAGGGCACTCCACTGATCCTGTATCGCCGTCACGGTAGCGGCCAGATTCCCCGGGCGGATCTTGAAGGAGAAATACCGGTACAAAAGGGCACCGCTCACATGCTGAAAAAAGATCGGCCGGATATTTTCGTGCATAGTGTTGAAATGAAAATCCCGCACCACACCCTTCACGGTAAAGGGCGCTTCGTTCTGGTTCAGCATCAGTTGTTCGCCGACCGCTTCCTGCGGATCGTCCCACCCCAGTTCGCGGGCCGCCGTTTCGTTCAGGACCAGGGCCTGCAGATTGGCCGGACTACCGCTGGGATCAAAAAAATCGCCGGTCGCCAATTCCATCGCGTAGGTATCCAGATAATGGGCATCCGTCACCAGTGAAGTGGCCGTGATCGCTTCCCCGGCATCCTGACCGGCGCGATAGAGCTGGTTGGAAATACTCCCGCTCTGTCCGTCGGGGATCTCAAAGGAAAAAGTGGCCCCGGATACCTGCGGCAATCGGGCAAATTCCCGGCGGGCCGTCTGCATTTTTTGCACACCGGCTTCGGACCAGTCCCGCGGTGTCCGCAATACCAGTACCGATTCTTTATCGTAGCCGAGATTGGCGTTAAAAAAATAACTGACCTGCTGGTGCACCACCACCGCACCGACAAAAACGATGATCGCCGTGGTAAACTGTAAAGCCAGCAGAAAATGTCGAAGATGTTTCTTTTCCCGTACGGCTTTCAGTTTGCCCTGCATCGCCGCCACGGAAGGTTGGGCTGCCAGTACCAGCGCCGGGTAAATGCCCGCCAGCAGACCGACCGCAAGAGCAGTCAGCAGCGGGAACAACGCAAAGAGCACCGGCATATCGGACAGGCCGGGCAGACTTTTCCCCAGGATGTGGCTGAAAGCCGGCCGGGCCAGCGTATAGATCAATATGCCCGCTACTGCGGCCAGCGTGCTGAAGACGAGTGCTTCCACGAGAAATTGGGCCGTTACCTGCTGCCGGTTACCTCCCAGTACCTTGCGCAGTCCGGTTTCTTTCAGTCGGGTCAGTGAGTTACCCACCGTGGTATTGATGAAATTCACCACGGCCATGAAGAGAATGAAAAGGGCGATAAAGCCCATGGTGAGCATCATCCGTCGGGCCGATCCGTCGTTCAGCTGGAGGTAATAATCCCGAACCGCTGCGGTGTATATTTCCAGATTCTGATGAACCTCTTCCGGCGTATTGGCGCGCAATAATTCCCGTAAGGGTTCTTCCAGACGATCCGCTGTGACTCCCTCCCGCAATTTTACATAGCTGATCAGGTAGGGATTCTGCCAGGATTCGAAGGATTCCCGGCGACCGAAGAAATCCAGACTGGCCGCCGATAGGAAGATCTCGTTGCTGCCGTTATTGTAGCTGGTAACGGTATTGTAAGGCAGGTCCTGCAAAACGGCCGTGATCTCAAAAGCCTGTTCCGCTCCGGAGAAGGACTGGATCTCCAGCGTCTCTCCGACTACGTCCGCACGGCCGAAATACTTCCGGGCCTTTGATTCGGTGAGCACCAGCGTAAATGGGGCCTCCAACGCCCCCTCGGCCGAGCCGTACAGCAATTCAAAACCAAACATCTCCAGAAAGGTGGGATCGCCCGGCTGCAGGCTTTCCGAGAAAAGCTGATCCCCGTGGGAGACAATGGAGGAGATCCCGTCGTGGTGGTAGTAATTTTCTACCAGATCGGAATAGTTTTCGTAGAGGGACCTGGCGAGGGGGGCAAAGGTGGTAAACTCCAGCCCCATTCCCGCCCGCTTCCAGTTGCTTTTCAGCACCAATACGCGGTCGTTATCAGGGATAACGGTATTCACCTGGTATTCACGCCAGATATAAGCAGCCGTCAGGAAGAGGAAACCCAGGCCTACCGCCAGACCGGTGGCGTTGATGAGGGTTAGCGCAGGGGTCTTCCGGAGATTTCTCCAGGCTACTTTGAAATAATTACGGAGCATAGGATCACATTTTCGGGTGAAAAAGAGCGGAGCAATGCTTTAAGATATCAACTTTTTCTTGCTCTCTAAGCTGATTAACAATTGGGGATCACATTTTCCTTTTTGTTAACTATTGCCTCTTTCCCGGAAACCGTAAGCGCCCGGAAATAGCCCCGTTTATCGAAATTTCGTGGGTAGTTTTGGGTAGGTCGACGGACATCAGCCCGCCAAATTTTAATTTCCCCGCTCGCTTTTATATCTTAAACTCTTAATCAATACACACTTACACGTTTTCCTTTTCTATTTATGAATCACAAATCTAAGCCTATGAAATGGTTAAGTATTGGACTAATCGCTCTCTGTGTTTCGATTCAGCTAAACGCCCAGCGAATCGTTACCGGTGTCATCACCGACACCGACGGAGTAGCGCTCATCGGGGTTAACGTCCTGGAGCAAGGTACCTCTAACGGTACCATAACCGATCTGGACGGTAAATTTTCCCTGCAGGTGGCCGGACCGAATTCCGTGTTGCAGATCACCTACACCGGTCTGCAACCCATCAGTTTACCGGTGGGCAACGACAACAATTTCAATATTGAAATGGAAGAAGACGCCCAACTACTGGGCGAGGTCGTTGTTTCGGCTCTGGGTTACGAAACCCGAAAGGATGAATCCGGATCCACGTCTTCCGTGATCGGTACGGAGCAGATCCAGCGATCCGGCGAAGCCATGGTGCTCAATTCCCTGGCGGCAAAAGCGTCGAATGTGGAGATCCTCAGTACCAACGGAGATCCGGGGGCCGGGGTCAACTTCCGTATTCGCGGTGCCAACACCATTGAGGGTTCCAGTAACCCGCTGATCATTGTTGACGGTATCCCGATCAGCAATTCCACGATCTACACCGGTGGCGCCAGTCTGACCGGGTCCCGCTCGGGCGGGGTATCCCAGCAATCCCGGCTCAATGACCTCAACCCGGCCGATATTGAATCGATCCAGGTACTGAAGGGCGCTTCGGCGGCTTCTCTCTGGGGTTCCCGCGCGGCCAACGGCGTGCTGGTGATCACGACCAAGAACGGAAAATCCGGCCGTCCGAAGATCACCTATTCCGCTTCGCTTTCCCTGGATGAGGTCTCCGAACGGATGCCCATGCAAAACACCTACGGCAAAGGCCGGGACGGCGTCTACGACGAGCGCTCCAGCCGGGCCGAAGCCTGGGGAGACCGGATCGCCGATCGGGCGGGCGGCGCCGATGATGTGGACCAGAGCGGTGAATATTTTGAAGCCGCAGACGGTACCCTCTATTACCCACTGGCCAACCGCAATGTCAAAAATTCGCGGGAAACCTTTGTGGATGAAAACTGGAATTCCGTATTTCAGACCGGGCATTTCCTCCAGCACGACCTGTCGATCAGCGGAGGAACCGAGCGGGCCACTTTTTATTTCAGCCTCGGCCGCATTGATCAGGACGGCATTATTCGCGGCAGCGAGTACAACAAGACCAATATCCGCCTGAACAACAAGATGATCTTTAACGACTGGCTGAGCATGTCTACCAAAGCGGGTTACATCAGCAGCCACGGTAACCGGATCCAGCAAAACTCCAATACCTCCGGACTTCTGCTTGGCCTATTGCGTACCCCGCCCGATTTCGATCAGCGGGATTACATCGGTACTTACTACAACGATGACGGTGTAGCCACACCCCGCGCCCACCGCTCCTACCGGAATTTGCTGGGTTCCAGTATCAATCCGGGTTATACCAACCCTCTTTGGTCACTGTACGAGCAAAAGAACACGACCGATGTTGACCGCTTTATCGTTTCCAGTGAACTGAACGCGACGCCCAACAGTTGGCTGACCTTCACCCTGCGGGGCGGCGTAGATTCCTACTCGGACCGGCGGATCACTTTTTTCCCTATCGGATCGGCGGACAGTGATACCCGGAACGGTGCCTACGGAGAGGATGTCGTTGCGGAAACCGAGATCAACTTCGACGCCATCGCCCGCGGTAATTTCAAACTGGCGGATAAGATCGGACTTACGGCTACCGTTGGCTGGAACATCAACGACCGGTCCCGCGACATCAACGAATCACTCCTCCAGGGTTTTCTGGTGAATTCAACCAAGATCACCACCGACCTCAATACCGCTTCGGAGGCATCCTCCATCAGTAAAACCCGGCGGCTGATCCGTTCCAACCGCGGTTACGGCGTGCTTGCTTTTGACCTCTTTGACCGCCTGTTCATCAATGTTTCCGGCGCTACGGAGGCAGTATCCAGTGTAGACGGTAATTTCTTCTATCCGTCCATAGACGGTGCCTGGCAATTTGTCAAGAGTAGCAATAAGGACCTGCTTTCTTTCGGTAAACTGCGCGCCTCCTGGGGCCAGGTGGGTATCCAGCCTTTCGCCCACCGCGGCCAGACCCTGCCGGAAGGCGGCTTTGCTTACTCCACTTATTCCGACGGGGTTTCCATCAATCAGTTCGGTGGTGGCTTCCGGATCGACAATACCGGGAATGACCCCAACCTGAGGCCGGAGTTAAAGACCGAATGGGAGATCGGTACGGACCTGCGTTTCTTCAGCGACAAGCTGTCCCTGAATATGACCTACTACCAAAACGAGATCAAGGATATGTTACTGTTTGTAGAAACCAGTCCGTCCTCCGGTTTTGAGCAGATCTATACGAATGCGGGTAGCATGGAAAACAAGGGTTTTGAAACGGAGATCGACTATCTGGCCGTACAGAACAACGATTGGAATATCAATGTATTTGGCAATTTCGCTACCAATGAGAATCTGGTAACGGACCTGAAAGGCGTTACTTCCGTTGATATCGGAGCCGGTCAGTCCGTCAGTAGCCGGGCCGTGGTCGGCGAGCCGCTGGGCGTGCTCTGGAGTACCAGTGCTCAACGCAACCCGGACGGTTCGTACGTATTGAATGATAATGGTTTTCCCATCATTACCTCATCGGAAGGCATTGTAGGGGATCCCAATCCCGACTGGCGGGCCGGACTGGGCTTTGCCGTGAGCTGGAAAAAGCTTACCCTCAGTGCCCTTTTCGATCACCAGCAGGGCGGCGACTTTTCTTTCCGGACACTTTTTGTACTCGGACGCTTCGGTACTACGGCGGAAACGGCAGTGGAAACCATGCTGGAGCAGGATATCGTCAACTACGACGGGGATATCTTCCCGGCGGGTACGCTCGTAAGGGGTAATATCTACGATTTTGGTGGCGGCCCGGTATTGCGCGACGAAGCCTGGTACCGTACCGGCCCGGGTGGTGGTTTCGGCGACGGTAAGATCTACGAGTTCGGGATCTACGACGCAACCAATACCCGTCTGCGGGAACTGTCGCTGAGCTATACCCTGGATTCTCCCTGGTTCCGCAACAAGACCAAAATCAGCGGGATCACCTTTACGGCAACCGGCCGGAACCTTTTCCTTTGGGATAATCTGGAGGGAATTGATCCTCAGGTCAACCAGTTTGGGGTAGGCAACTCCCGCGGCCTGGATTATTTCACCAACCCGAGTACCAAGTCCGTACTGTTCAGTCTGCGGATCACTTACTAATCCCTAAATCGAAACATTATGAAAAAGCTTTTATATACCAGCTTACTTGCGCTGAGCTTACTGATGATCTCCTGCCAGAGTCTGGTAGACGAAATCAACGACAATCCAAACGCCGTGACGGCGGATGAGATCGAAGCAAAATTATTTCTGACGGGCGTAGAACTCGCCAATGTCAGCTTTCAACTGGGGCACCTTAGCCGGATATCGGCGCTCTATTCCGGCCAGTTATTCGGATTTGCCTCCGTTTACGGCGACGTTTACCGCTACAACATTTCGACGGCTGAAGCCAATTCTTCCTGGAATAAGATCTACGTCGGTGTGGTCACCAATGTACGGCATATTCTGGATCAGGCCCCAAATGATGCGTTACTCACCGGCATCGCCAAAGTACTCGAAGCGCACGCGGTAGGTACCGCAGCCGCTATTTTTGGGGATGTCCCTTACACGGAGATCAACGATCCGGAAGTAGAAGATCCGGTATTCGACAGCCAGGTGGCCGTACTGGGCAGTATGCAGGCGCTGTTGGATGATGCCATCAACGATCTGAGTGCCGCCGCCTCCCGCCCCCTGCCGGAAGACATTCACTTTGAGGGCGATGCGGATAAATGGCTGGCAACAGCGTGGACGCTGAAAAGCCGCTACTACTTACTCACCGGAGATTACGGCATGGCCTTTGCGGCCGCTCAGAACGGGATCAGCTCACCCGGTGGCAGTATGGAATTTGTGCCGAGAGGTACCGAAACCACCACGGATGATAAGAACCAGTTCTGGACCACCCTCTCCGGTTCCCGCGGTGGAGACATCGGCTCCGGTGACAGCTATATGGTACAGTTACTCGATCCGGATAGTGAAGTCTACCGGGGCAATGCCAAAACCAACGAGAGGGCCCGTTCCGGCTACAGTTACGTGGTGGAAACCAATGGGCTTTCCAACCTGGGGATCATCGAGCAATTCGAGCCGCAAAACCTGATCAGCTACGAAGAGAACCTGCTGACCCTGGCCGAGGCCGGCGCCCGCACCCAGGGCTTCGATACGGGACTGGAAAATCTGAATGAATTGCGGATGTACCTGAATACCGGCGATTTTTTCAACGAAAGTTTCGATACGATCCCCTATCTGTACGAAGCTTATACCGCCGAAGATTTCCAGGCCGGAGGGATAGAGAACATGGACGGGATCGACCCCTTGCGCGCCCTGTTGCGGGAGATCATCGAAGAGCGCTACATTACCGGTTTCCTGACCTGGATGCCGTTCAACGATCACCGCCGCCTGCGGGGTGCCAACGAACTGGATCTGGTGGTGCCGTTCCCGCTCAACGACGGCAGTGCTTCCCTGCATGTCGGTCGGTTACCCTATGCATCGGATGAACTCAATGCCAATGCCAACGCTCCGGATCAGGATCCGGGGATCTTTACGAGTACGGAGGTCAACTCCCGTTGACCGATCGGTAACTTTCGGGTTGCGGGGCCTAATCGGGCTCCGCAACCCGATCTTTGATGTTGATTTTAACTCAGTGCCCAGATTAAAAGTAGTTTCAGTATCCATCTCCGTCGCAAATATCCATTCTCCCGAAACTATTCTACTTCCCGTGCAGTTTCCAAAAGGTAATCACTACTCGGATACCAAAAGCTCGCACTTTGACCACCACCAAGTCTAAAACTTTTACTGCTTACGAGGCCTTTATTATCGCCGTACTGACGATCCTGCAGTTCACCATTATCCTGGATTTCATGGTGCTGTCGCCCCTGAGCGCCATCCTGCTCGAAGAAATGGACATTACTACGGCGCAGTTTGGGCTGGTGGTTTCGGCCTACGCTTTCAGTGCCGGGGCTGCGGGCCTTTTAGCTGCGGGTTTCGCCGATCGGTTCGACCGGAAAAAACTGCTGTTGTTTTTTTACGGTGGTTTCATCATCGGTACTTTCCTCTGCGGTATCGCGCCCACCTACCATCTGCTTCTGGGCGCTCGTATTGTCACCGGTCTGTTCGGTGGAGTGATCGGTTCGGTGAGCTACGCGATCATTACGGATATTTTCGCCCTAAAGGTACGGGGGCGGGTGATGGGATTCATCCAAATGGCTTTTGCCACCAGTCAGGTGCTCGGTATTCCCATCGGTCTGTATCTCGCCAACTGGATGGACTGGCACGCTCCTTTCCTACTCATTGTGGCGGTCAGTATTATTGTCTTTATCGGTATCGTTTTTAAAATGCGGGCGGTAGACGCGCATTTGTCGCTGCAAACCAAACAGTCTCCGTTTCGGCACCTGACCAAAACGGTCTCGCAGCTCCGTTACCTGAAAGGGTTTGGTGCCACTACCCTGCTGTCTACCGGTGGTTTCATGCTGATGCCATTCGGTGCGGCCTTTTCCGTCAATAATCTGGGCATTACGCTGGAAGAACTGCCGCTGGTATATATGGTCACGGGTATCGTTTCCATGATCGGCGGCCCCATCATCGGCCGACTGAGCGATAAGATCGGTAAAATGCGCATGTTTGTGATCGGCTCCCTACTTTCGTTGGTGCTGGTGGTTTACTATACCAACCTGGGGCCGACCCCGCTTTGGTTCCTGATCCTACTCAGTTCGGTACTCTTTCTCGGGATCACTTCCCGCATGATCGCTTCTTCCGCACTGATCACCGCTGTGCCCGACCCATCGGATCGCGGCGCGTTCATGGGGGTAAACTCCTCGGTGGCCCAGGTCTCGGGCGGTATCGCCTCGGCCATTGCCGGCATGATCGTTTATCAGACGGAGACGGGATACATTGAGCGCTACCCCGTCTTGGGAATTATCGTGGCCATCAGCATGATCATCACCATCGGCATGATGCAAATGATCAACCGGGATATCAAGCGACGGCAGGAGGAGGAAAGGGCTCTGGAAGCAGCGGCAGAGATCGCTCCGCAATAATTGGTGAAATTACCCGGCCAGTGATGACGCTAATCTAAAGCCCGTAGCCCGGTTAGGAGTGCGAAGGTGTTAATGTGGAAAGGTGGCTGTTCGGAAAGGATAGCGTTCGGACTCCTGTGGATCGATGTGCTTGCGAGGAAGCGATGAATTAACCCTGCAGTTTATAGCACCCTTATGCCATACATTAACACATTTCCACGTTCAAACATTTCCACGTTCAAACATTTCCACATCCCAACGTCAACACATTCAAACACCCACCGTTCACCCCATCCTGGCGGCCTTTCAACCCATTTAATTGCCGCCGGAGCTAACCGCCATTACTTTCGATAAAAAAAGTAATGCGACGATTCATTTTCCTATTGTTTTATTTTCCCTTACTACTTTCCGCAAACGCGACGATCACCGTCAGCGGGAAATTACCGATCGAACAGATAAAGGAGATAGGCGTCCACCTGCCTTTTCACTTTTTCCGCCTGGATAAAAATACCCACTGGACACAACTGGAAGCGGACGGTAGTTTTTCGGTCACGCTGGACCTCCCGGAAACCCAGTTCGCTTTCCTTCGGATTGATCAGCAGTGGATAAAAGTTCTGCTGGAACCGGGTAGTGACCTGTTTATCACAGATCCGGGGCCGGACAAGCAACTCCGCTTCGCCGGATCACTGGCCGCCGTCAACGAACTCTTTGCTTCCCTACACGCCGGAGAGAGAGTGAAAGATCCACTGGCCGCCTTTGAATCCGTGGAAGACCCGCAATTGCTTTGGCGTACTATCGAAGCAAAGCAGATGGCCGATCAGGAACAGTTGGAGGATTTTCTCCGAGAACATCCAGAAAAAGAACGCTTTCGCGATGTCCTCCGGCAGGAAGTACGATACTATCACCTGGAGCTTTTTTACCGGGTTGGCAAGCAACGCAGTTATGTCTTCCCGATAGATAGTACGTTCGACCAGACCGGCTGGCGGACGATACTGGCAACCCAGTTTATTCCGGAAAACCTGCAAAATGAAACCGCGCTCCCTAGCCTGAGCTATTTCTGGTGGCTATCCGATTATTTCGACTGGGAGCAACGGCTACTCTTCGACCGGTTTCAGGCTCTTGGGAAAGATGCGGGAATGGCAATGATCGAAGAGGTTCTCGGGGAACGCCCCAGCACGCTATTTCCCCGCCTTGAGAATGACAAATTTTTTCTTCTGTTCAAGCACCTGCTCCTTCCACAAAAGCTGAAAGGCCGCGTACTGGAAAAAGCGCTGGTGGGTGATCTCTACGTAGCCGCTTCCCAGGAATATTTCGAGAACCTGGAAGAGGCCTACCAACTGTACCGTGGTCTGTTTCCGGAGGGTCGCTACCTGAGCAGACTGGACCGTAAACTGGAACCGGTCATTAATAAGTTTCGGGACACCCAGGCGGATAACAGTCAAAATACCTACACCTTTCTGGATGCCGAAAGGGAAGGATGGGACAGCCTGGCCCAGGTACTGCGCCCCTACCGCGGGCAGGTGGTACTGGTAGATCTCTGGTTTTCCACCTGTGGCCCCTGCCGCGAAGAATTCCGACATTTACCGGCCCTTAAAGAACGATTCCAAGACCAGGACTTAGCTTATCTTTATATTTCGACGGACAGCCCCTCCCGCCGGGACCACTGGCAGACCACCGCCCGCTATTACGGGCTCACAGGAAAACATATATTGGGAAGTCGTACCCTTTTGGACGAGATCTGGCAGGACCTGCCGCAGCCCCAATATGCCTATCCGCGCTATCTTTTGGTAGACCGAAGCGGACGGATCAGCACGAAGCAGGCCCCGCTACCCAGTGAAAAAGAAAAGCTCTACCGGGCGATTGATCAATTACTACTGGAGAAATAATGAACAGGCATATCCGAAATTTGGAAAGCGCTTACCGGGAGTTGCCGCACCATCTGCGACTGGCCAGCGGCATGCTCCTGCAGCTGGGTGTCTGGCTGTGGCTGGTGGTGGCGGTCGCTTTACCGAACAGCAGCTGGGCGGAATGGGGCGGCATACAGCGGGTGGAGTTCGGACTGGATCTGCTCCTGCTCATGGCTGTTTTTTACTACCACGGGTACGATCTGCTGCCCCGGCAAATGAATGCCGGCAAGCCGATCAACTATCTGCTAATGACCATCTTTCTGGTCGTTTTCTTTGAAGTAATCCACCGCTCACTCGTCAATGACCTGCTGATGATGATCGTCTGGTCGGAAGATCACCAGGCTTATCTGCTGCAGCTGGATCAGTATCAATACTGGCTGCCCGGTATGCGGGGTGAGGTCGGGCAACGCTTCCCTTTTTGGCTGATCACCTTCGGCTGGGGATGGGGCCGCTATGGCTTATGGTATATTTCGGTGCCGGCGGAGAAAAAGCAGCAGTTACCCGTCCTGCGGCTCCAGTGGACACTGCACGTGCTGTTCTGGGCCTTCCTGGTCGCCACTAACTGGGAACTGATCGGGATCCTCGATTACAACCTGATAGAAAGCGCGGCCGTTATTCTGATGGCTGTCGTATTTTACGGTAATTACTTTTTGCTGCGTCGCTGGCAATGGAATAAAAACTGGCCTTACTATCTATTACAGTTCGTGTTGCTGTTAGCGCTGGCCTGGCCGCTGGATGCCTGGTTGAACTTTCTGAATGCCAACCGGGGCTGGGACGGGGCCGTTTCCGAAAATTACCGCACCTATTGGGACATCTTCTTTAATCTACGGAAACTCACCTTCTGGATCGCTGTTGTTCTTTCCTGGATCTATTATTTTTTCGAACGGAATGTAGCGGAAAAAACCATTGCGCTCCGTACCGAATCCGAGAGCCGCCGGGCCGAGCTGAGTCATTTGAAAACCCAGATCCAGCCCCATTTCCTACTCAATGTCATCAATGGACTCTACGCCGAAGCTCTGGAAGAGGACAGCCCCAAAACGGCAGCCGGTATCGTCCAGCTTTCCCAACTGCTGCAGTATACCGTCTACGAAACGGATCAGCCCCGGGTAGCCCTGGATCAGGAGTTGAATTTTTTGTACCAGTATATTCAGTTGCAAAAAAGACGGCTGCCCGAGCAGATTAAGGTGCAGGTAAAATGGCCGACAGCTCCGTTCCCGGAAGAACAGATAGCGCCTCTACTCCTTCTGGCGCCAGTGGAAAATGCGTTCAAACACGGTGTCAGCCTACAACATCCTTCTTTTATTGAAATTGCACTGAGGGTAGAAGATAAAGCCGTCCATTTATTGGTCGTTAACCCTCTACATCCGCAGCGGGAGCAGCAAGCGGAAGTGCAGCCGGGGATCGGGCTCGATAATATGAAAAAACGACTGGAAATACTTTATCCCCGGAAGCATCACCTGGAGATCAGCCGGAAAAATGGTGAATTTAGAGTAGATTTGAAGATCATGCTTTAGTGGAATAGCCGACCGGCAGCACTCGTCCGGTTTAAAAACTAAAAGACAATTTGACTTCATGCACTGTATCGCCATCGATGATGAACCCAAGGCACTCACCGTTATCCGTAAACACGCGGAGCAGATCCCCTTTCTGGATCTGGCCGCTACTTTTGTGAACGTCTTTGAGGCCCAGCAATACCTGGAGGAGCATCAGGTCGATCTGGTCTTTCTGGATATCCAGATGCCGGATATTTCGGGCATGCAGTGGTTGCGCAGCCTGCACCAGCCGCCGTTGGTGATCTTCACGACGGCCTTCCCCCAGTACGCTGCCGATAGTTACGAACTGGAAGCGGTGGACTACCTGATCAAACCCTTTGATCTCGAACGTTTCTTGCGGGCGGTGAATAAAGCCCGCTCGTTATCGGAGTCCTCCCGGCAGCGTCCCGATTTTTTCTTTGTCAAAGACGGGAGCCGGCAGGTTAAACTCCGGATAAAAGAGATCCTCTATCTGGAAGCAGCCGGAAATTATGTGAGTATTTATACGCCCGGGCAAAAAATACTGGTACGGCAGACGCTGCAGTCCTTTAGCGAACAGCTCGCTCCCTACCATTTTCTGCGGGTACACAAGTCTTACCTCGTCAATCTGCAACGGATCGACTCGATCGAGTACCAGCACATTCACATCGGAGCGTCACGTATTCCGGTGGGCAAACCCTATCGGGAGGGCTTGCAGCAGGCTATTGATCGCTTTTCGCACTAATTAAAACATGAATACCAAAGGCGGCGTGTGACCTCAGAGAGGTTGAATATTCGTAGAATTTAGCCTGGATAAGCGTTGTGCGACCTCCCTGAGGTCGAAACCAGCATTTCGACTATTTTTCTACGAATGCTTAACCTCTACGAGGTGATTTTTGATTCCTGAAAAAATTCAGGACGGCTTATGCAAATCAGGAGTTAAAAGTCCCGTAGGGACGAGCTATAGGTAGCCCGTCCAATAATTTGGGAGGTTCAGCGTGCCGTAGGTACGCAATATGGTTTTACATGGCGTACCTACGGCACGCTAAGTCGGGAAATGGTCATTTTGCTACCTACATTTTGTGCCTAAACGCACATTGATTCCAAGTTTGACCCCTGATTCGCATGAATCATGTTAACCCTGCGCCGAAGCACAGATGATGCTTACTCAACAACCATAGATCTTGTTACAGTGAAGTCATCGGTAGTCAGCGTGTAGAACAACACACCGGCAGGCAGGTCCTTACACTCAAGCGTCAGAACGTTTTTGACTTGTACGCCGGAAGTACGCAATGCTTTGGGTTTTCACCGAGCGCACTTTTGACTATTTGTGAGGTGTCGTTTCCCGACTTGTACTATCGAACATTGAAAATTAAGATTGCTTGTCTTCACCGCCAAGGCCGCAAAATCTCTAACAAGCTTAGCGTCTTGGCGGCTTTGCGGTGAAATTCATTCATTTCAGTTTTTCGATTCTTAACTATGAATGTTCCTCACCAGAAGTCGGATCTATTCACTCCGCAAACTCTCCACCGGATCCGTCAGAGCGGCTTTGATGCTCTGGAAGCTCACCGTCAAAAAAGCAATACCTACCGCCAGTATACCGGCAAGCACAAATACCCACCACTGGATCTCGATGCGATAAGCAAAATCCTCCAGCCAGGCGTTCATCAGGTACCAGGCCAGCGGAGAAGCGATCACCAGCGCGATGACCACCAGTTTCAAAAAGTCTTTGGATAATAAGCCAACCAGGCTGGCCGTAGAGGCGCCGAGGATCTTCCGGACACCGATCTCCTTAGTTCGCTGCTGGGTGAGGAAAGCCGCCAGACCGAACAGTCCCAGACAGGCAATAAAAACGGCCAGCAGGGAAAAGATTCCGAATACCTGGGCCATCCGGGTCTCCCCCTCGTACAATTGCTGGAAATCCTGATCCAGAAATGAATACTCCATGGGAGCCTGGGGAGCAAATGTTTTCCAGGCCGCCTGGATGGTGGCGATCTGTTCCTCTACATTGCCCGGTCGCAGGCGGACGGCCATTTTGGAAAGCCGCCATTTGGTCATAAGCAGTACGATGGGTTCTACTTCGTGGTGCAGGGAGCGGAAGCTGAAGTCTTCCGTTACACCGATGATGCGGCGCTCGTCGTACCCTCCGTAGTTCAGGGATTTTCCGATGGGATCTTCCCAACCCAGTTTGGCGGCCGCCGACCGGTTGATCAGACAGGCGCTGCTATCCGTGAGCATATCGACGGAGAAATCCCGTCCTTCGACCATGTCAATCTTCATCGTCTCCACGAAGTCGGCATCCACGAAGGAATAGGTCAGGGAAGTTGCTTCGTAATTGGACGGTTTTTCGGGCACGAATACCGTGCTGTCGAATTCATCGCCCGGTACGCCCTGCGCCGTTGTCACCTCTTCTACCGCCGGCAGGGTCTGTAGTTGTTCTTTGAAAGCCGCATAGTTATTGCGCAAGGCGGTGGCCCGGTTGATGACCAGTACGTGCTCCTGGTCGAAGCCCAGTTGCTTCTCCTGCAGGAAGTTCAATTGGTCTTTGACGATGAGGGTTCCGATGATCAGTCCGGCCGAAATGGCAAACTGCATAACGACCATTCCTTCCCGCAGCCAGTTGCGTCCCTTCAGGGTGGCGACCTTGTCCTTGAGTATCCTGGCGGGCGTAAAGGAAGAAAGGATCGTTGCCGGGATGATCCCCGTGAGGAAGGTAGTCAGCGCGCCGAAGCCGACGATAGTCAGCAGGAAACGGGGCGTGAGCAGGGTTTCCATCGCCAGTTGTTTATCGGAAAAAGCATTGAATGCAGGCAGCACCAGACCCGTGAGCAGGATGGCCAGTACCAGACCGAAGCCGATATAGAGCACCGCTTCGGTAAAAAATTGCGCGATCAACTGGCGCCGCTGGGAGCCCAGTACCTTGCGAACCGCCACCTCCTGCGCCCGGATCACCGAGCGGGCGGTGGTCAGATTGGTGAAATTTATGCAGGCCAGCAACAGGATAAAGACCGCAATGATGCCGAATAGCCAGACCGAGGTCATACTGCCACTCTGGGATACATCCCCGTCGAGCCGTTCACCGAGGTGAATGTCCGTCAGGGCCTGGAAGGGGAACTTGGTGTAATTATTTCCTTCAGCATAATCTTCATCCACCACATTTTCTTCCACATACGTCAGTAACTTTTGCTGTAACAAGTCCGGATCACTGTCCGGCAATAGAGTGAAATAGGTAAGCACCGTCGCCGATCCCCACTGGTCCCGCCGCTGTTTTAGGTACTCCAGCACATCGGAAGAGACCATAAAGTCGAACTGTAAATGAGATTGGGCCGGAAATTCCCGAACGATGCCCACTACCTGGAGCAATTGTCCGTCATTGCGCTCGATGCTCTTTCCCACGGGATTTTCGGTGCCGAAATAACGCTGCGCCATCTCCTCGGTCAACACGATCGTATTCGGCTGTTGCAGGCCCGCCTGCGGCTCCCCGGCAATGGTCTCGACGGTAAAAACATCGAAAAAGCCGGGATCAACGAATACCCCGTTTTGTTCCCGGACAAATGCTTCGCCCTGCTTCATGGTGTATCCCCCACTGATAAAGCGGGTGACCGACTCCACTTCCGGAAACTCCCGTTCCAGGGTAGGTCCCAGCGGCATGGGTACATTGGGGATCTTCCATTCATTCTCGCCGAAGCGGGCTTCCCACAGCGCCCGATAAGTCCGGTCCGCTTTCGCGTGGAATCGATCGTAACTCAGTTCATCGTTTACCCACATAAAGATGAGCAGGCAAACGGCGATGCCGACCGTCAGACCGAAAACGTTGATAAAAGTGTATCCTTTATTGCGCGCCATATGACGCAGTGTGACTTTGAGATGATTTTTCCACATACTATTGATTATTTGATCATCTGATCATTAAAATATTAGATCATCGGATTACCGGATCATTAACATCACTCACTCCGCAGACTTTCCACCGGATTGGTAAATGCTGCCTTCAGACTGCGCAGACCTACGGTTAGCAAAGCAATGGCCATAGCGGTGGCTCCGGCCAGCACAAATACCCACCAGTGAATATCGATGCGGTAGGCAAAATCCTGCAACCAGCGTTCCATGAAATACCAGGCCAGCGGGGCGGCAATCAGCATGGCGATCAATACCAGTTTCAGGAAATCCCTGGACAAAAGCGCCACAATGCCGGACACCGTCGCCCCCAGCACTTTCCGAATGCCGATCTCCTTGACTTTTTGCTCGGCCATAAAGGTGACCAGGCCGAATAGCCCCAGACAGGCAATAAACAGGGACAGGGAAGAGAACAACAGAAACAGCGTACCCATGACCTGCTCGTTACCGTACTGTTCGGCTACCTGACTGTCCACGAATGCATAATCCAGCGGCAGGTCGGGCAGCATGCGCTGCCAGGTGGTTTCCAGGTGCCGGACCGCATCCTTCACATTGGCCCGGTCGACGCGCAATGACAAGCGGCTGCCGCTGCGGGCAAAGCTGATGACGAGCGCTTCCACCGGTTTGTGCAGGCTTTCAAAATGGAAATCCTTGACTACCCCCACTACCCTTCGGGTGTTATCGCCTTTCCCGAAAGGTTTTCCAATGGCATTTTCCGGTTTTTCCCAGCCGAAGGTGCGGACCGCGGCTTCGTTCACCAGCACGGCCTTGGTCGAATCCGTAGCAATGGAGCCCGAAAAGAAACGACCGGCGGCCAGTTCCATGCCGTAGGTTGCAAAATAATCCGGATCGGCGGAGAGGATGTAAGCGCTGGTAGAGATCTCTTCGCCTTCGAGGTTTTCGGTTGTGGTCCAGTCGTTACCCAGACCGCCCACTACGTTCCCGCCGTGCCGGGCGGTAGCCAGGATGGCCGGACTTTTCAGCAATTCGCTGCGCAGCGTTTCCATCTGGCGGTTCACGGCATCAAAACCCCGGTAATTAACTGAGATCACGGCGTCCCCCTGGTAACCCAGTTCTTTAGATTGTACAAAGGACATCTGTTGCCGGATGATCATAATGCCCGCGATCAGGACCATGGTGGTCACAAACTGAAAAACGACCAGTCCCTTGCGCATCCATACGCCTTCGGGATTGCGCTGAAAGGAGCCCTTGAGTATAGAGACCGGTTTAAAACCGGAAAGCACGAAAGCCGGATACAGACCGGACAGCACTCCCAGCCCCAGAGCAAAACCCAGCAGGATCAGGACATTACCCCAGCTAATAGCAAATTGGTAGGTCTGTCCGGTAAGATCGGAAAAGGCCGGCAGAAACAAACGAAAGAGCAAAAGGCCAATCGCGGTAGAAAGGAAGACCATCGTTACCGAATCGGTCAAAAACTGCCGCACTAGTTCACTCCGGCGGGCACCGACTACTTTGCGGATCCCGGTTTCTTTCGCCCGCTTCAGAGCACCCGCGGTGGCCAGGTTCATGTAGTTGATGCAGGCCAGCAGCAGCACCATCAAACCTACGGAACCGAACATCCAAACCCGCGCCCGGCTGCCGTTGGAAGGAAGGTCGTAGCGCAGATCGGAATCCAGATGGATATCCCGCAGCGGCTGTAGGGCGTAGGTATAACTCATTTGGTTTTCTTCCCAGGCTTCTTTGGAGTGCTCCGCCACCACGGCATTCACCCGGACTTCGGATTCCTGCCATTCCGCGGGATTGCGCAGGCGTACATAAGTGTACATCCAGCCACCGACCCACATTTCATTGATGTTGAACCCACCGTAGTTTTCCTCGGCGTAGCGATACATGTAGTCCATCGGTATAATGGCGGAAAACTGGATCTGCGAATTGGCCGGCGGATCGGCCGCTACGCCGCTTACCGTCAGCATCTCATCTTCGCCGTACTGGATGGTCTGGCCGACGGGGTCGTAATTGCCGAAGTACTTTTTGGCGAGGCTTTCCGTCAGAACGATCTGATCGACTTCCGACAGCACTTCCCCCGGCAACCCCTGCAGGAGCGGAAAGTTGAAAAAATGGAAAAAACTGGAATCGGCGATCTGAATATCCTCCTCGAAAAATTTTTTATCGCCGACCGTCAGTTGACCGGCGCCGTCGAAATAGCGACAGGCCGCTTCGATCTCGGGCAGATTATCGGGAAGTTGCGCGCCCAGAGCCGGACCGGAAGGCGCCTGGGAGAAAGATTCGCTTTCACTGGTAAAGGTGTTCACGATCCGGTAGATCCGGTCTCCGTCTGGGTGAAAATCGTCGTAGGAGAGTTCGCGTTCCAGCCAGACAGCAATAAAAAGACAAACGGCAATTCCGGTAGCCAGACCTGCTATATTGAGGCCGGAAGTGAGCAGGTTCTTACGCAATTGCCGAAACGAAATAAGGAGGTAGTTTCGAAACATGGCCGGGTGATTTAGTAGTTATGATGGTACCAGGAGCGATAGTGGGACGATCGCTCCGTTTTTATTCATGGAAATTTCATGCCAAGCTCAAAAACACCTATAAATCAGGTAAATACAAGCAAAAACCGTCCAAATCAGGGAAAAATATGTTCAGATTTGAACAACAGGTGTCCGGGAATGAACGCTCAATCGGACGGAGGAGATCAGGTACCCAAAGACCGCCCGGATGTAATCGGGTTCGCGACAGCCGCAGCTTTTGGCATTTTTCCAGCGGGAAGCTGATCCGGGCAACTGCCGGACCGCTTCGTGCGTTCTCAAAAAGATTCCCGGTCCGGCCGGGCACACTTTTCCTTCACCGAGCCTGTTGATCATGACTCTCAAGCACTTCATCATATCCTTTTTTATATTGCTCAACCTGGTACTGGGTTACCTCTTCCAGCAAGCTACGGATTACCGTTGTTTCATGGAGTTGATGATCGTTGCAGCTACGGGCCTGGTCTTTTGGTTAGCGGCCTCCGGCTGGACGGCCCGGACTGCTTCCCGCTGGAAACCAATGGGGCCCTTTGGACACTTTGCCATTCAGATGGGGATCGGCCTGTCCGCCGGGGTGCTCAATATGCTGATCAGTTCGGGTATTCTGTTCCTGATGGTGATCGGTTCGGCCGATTGTGCCGATACGGTCTTTGGATTTCTCAACGGCACCTTTACCAATAACCTTACCGTTCATCTGCTTTGCTATTGCTCGCTGGTGTTTGTGGATACGAAGCCGGTGGCAGATAGTGATACCGCGGTACCTCCAGACGTTCCGCCACCCATTTTGCTTACCTCCGGCAATAAGACCTACCCCTGTACCTGGCAAAACATCTCCTACATTGAAACCTCCAACAACTGTATCATCCTGCATACGGATAACGGGAATTTTGTGCTTTATCAAAGTATGAAATCTTTTCTTGCGGCCTATGAGGATACGGCTATCCGGCGTGTGCACCGGTCTTTCGCCGTAAACATGGAACAGGTAGCGTATTTCGAAAAGAATAAGAACGGCGACGGTTGGTTGACGCTGCATAATGGTACGCGGGTAAAGTTCAGCCGAAGTTATTGCGGCGAATTCATGTAAACCGTAAACGTGCAGGGTAGACGTGCAGGTTTAGCGTGCCGTAGCCCTACGGGACGTTCAACCCCTGCTTGGCCCGACTCACCTCGTTTATTCCTCGGCTCACCCGGTTTGGCTTTTCTCCTCGTGCTAAGCCATTCATCTTCATAGCTCCATTTAACAATTACATTTAAATCAGCTACCGATGAAATTTACGTTTTGGAGCTTGTTGATCCTGCTCGTTGCCGTCGCCTGTACGCCGTCCGGATCGCAGGCCATAACCATTGATCCGACTGCCGATGCCCGGCAATTACGACAACTAAAAGAAGTCCACTGGCCCACCGCCTACCGCGAACAGGACACCATGCTGCTGGACCAGATCCTGGATGGTTCCTTCCAGATGGTGGATGCCGGCGGCAATTGGTCCGATAAAGCCGGAGAAATGGACTGGATAAAAGCCCACGCCATGGAACACGATTCCTTTTTTTACACCATCAAAAGATTGGATATTTTGGAGAACGGCACCGCCATTGTAGCCGGCACCGGTCATATGATCAATAAAGGCGTGGAAATGATCTACGAATCCAGCAATGTATTGATCAAAAGAGGAGATCGATGGAAAGCGATCGCTTCCCACGTCTCGGGGATACGAGCGCCGGGATCCACAGCCGGTGAGTCGGAGCCGGGGAAATAATCGTGATCCGCCCGTAGCGTAGGGGGCAGTTCTCAAATTATTGAGTTTGAAGAATTGCAATTTCAATAGCAATAGCAAATTCAATACCTCATAATCGTGCAAAATGGATATGCCGGGGGAAAAACTGCCTTTACCTTGCTATGGTAATTGAGATTGAGCTTACAATTGATAAAATGTTATGACAATCCATTAAAACCGAACCGCTGTATGCTCCGGGAATCTGCTAGCGGCTATATACCATCTTCCCGGCTTTCAGTACGCGACGCACCTGCCACAGCGCTTTTATATCCTCATCGGGCCGGCCGCTTACCACCACCAGGTCGGCCCGCAGCTCCGGGGCGATCCGGCCGCGATCGTTCAGATCGAATACTTCCGCATTAACGGCGGTCACGGAGCGCAGTACGTCCAGAGGGGACATCCCGTACTCCACCATCAGTTCCAGCTCGCGGACGTTTTCTCCGTGGGTAAATACACCGACATCCCCACCGGCCACGATGGTTACGCCGGCAGCCAGTGCCTGCTGCACACTTTTGCGTTTTTGTACAATGCGGGCCGGATCCGGGTCCGTTCCCTTTTGCCAGCCGCGGTACTGACTGATCGCATCCCCGGCGGCAATGGTGGGGCAGAGCGCAACTCCCCGTTCCTGCATCAAGCGAAAGACCTCCGGGTTACCTCCGTCACCGTGCTCGATGGTCTTTACCCCGGCGAGGGTAGCCCGTCGCATGCCCTCGGGGGTCGCAGCGTGGGCGACCACCTGTCGGCCGCTACTGGCGGCTACTTTGACGATCTGTTCGAGTTCTTCCAGGGTAAAGGTGGCCATTGCTTCTCCCTTGGGTCCCCAGCGATAGTCGGCGTAGACTTTGATCAGATCAGCGCCGTGTCCGATCTGGGTCCGGACTTCGCGGGTCAGTCCTTCGATACCGTCGGCGGTAGCGGCCCCCAGCGGGAACTGCACGTGGGGCGCAAATCCTTTTGGCCCGTAACTACCACTCGCTACGATTGCCGGACCGGCAACCAGCAGGCTCGGTCCCGGGATCACGCCCTTTTCGATCGCCTCTTTTACCCCAACGTCCGCGTAGCCGGCGCCCTCACTTCCCAGGTCCCGGCTGGTAGTGAATCCCGCCTCCAGGGTCTTCCGCACGTGGACCGTAGCCCGCGCCACCCGTTCGGCCTCACTTTCCACCAGCACCTGATCGTTCCAGGAAGTTTCATCGTAGGGATGAAGCAGAATATGCGAATGCCCCTCGATCATTCCCGGTAGCAGGGTCTGGCCCGGCAAATCGTGCGTTATCCGTGGGCCGGAAGGCAAGTTCAGTCCGTTGCGGGGCCCGGCGGCCAGAATGGTGGCACCGCGGACGGCTACCGACCAGTTTTCGTGCATCTCCGTACCGTCAAACACCCATGCGGGCTGGTACAGATGGATCGTATCGGACTGACTGAGCAGAAGAATAGGGAAAGCTAAAATGAGCAGTAAACTCAAGGATCTTATCATCATAGCGACTGGAATATTGTTGTTTGTGGCGGAAAGATAAGGCTAAATGGACAGGACTTCGCAGGATTCGGAGCCTTAAACGAGAATACCGGAGATCCCGCTTCAGTTCAAATAGTAAACTCCGGCCAAAGTGAGGTGGTAGGTTCGCAGGGCCGAAGTACCCTCCGGGTCGTAAAAGGAAGTGAGCGATATGACACTGCGCAGGCTCAGACCAAAATACCTGTTGAATAATAAGGTGCCACCGAAGAGCAGACTTACATCATTTTCCTGAATGTCATCCCCGGTCTTGATCAGGGAGTCTTTCGTACGGGGCTGGTAGTAAGGGTTAAAGCTGGATTCCTCGATCCGGGAGCTCACCAGGCGGCCGAACGAAAGTCCGAAGTGATAATCATGGCTAAAACTTCCATCCTCACCTTCATTGAAAAGATGGCGATAAACAACGGGAACTTCCACATAATTTAACCGGATCCGCAGCTGGTATTCGATATTTTCGCGCCTTTCCCGATTAGACGGCTGGCTTCCACGCTGACTGAACAGTAATTCGGTAGTGAGTAGGTTATTGCGGTTGAGTACGACTACGCCCATGAGTCCGCCCTGAATGCCGGCACGGCGGTAGCCGCTGTATCGATCGCCGTCGATCTGGGCCATATTGAGACCGATCTGCAAACCGGCCTTGAACCGGCTCTGACGTTTGTATCCTTTGCCCTGCGCCATTAAATCTACGCTACCAATACAAAACAGCAGTAGAAAACAGATGAATTGCCGGTGTTTCATGCTTAGCTCTCCCTTTTAATCGTTGGCCCACTGGGCTTATCAGAATGGATTTCAACGATTTACAAAATAGGGATTCTTTCGGCGAATCGGAATGATCAGCTATTTTTTCTCTCCTCGGCGACCTTGGCTTCGATCTCCCGGGCCATTTTGGCCAGCCCCAGTGGGGCATTTTGTTCGAATGCCTGCATACCGTCGGTCATCCCGGCGGCATTGGGCCCGGCCAGGCTCATGGTGCGGAGAATGCGGGTCTTACCCTCTTCCAGGGATTCCAGTTCGGTGCGGTTGTAAAATACGGCGCCTTCCAGTGGTACTTCGATCACCATCAGACGTTCTTCTTCCACGGGCCCGATCACCCAGCGCTGGGGCATCTTACCCGGCATTTTGGTCTCTCCATTGGTACCGGTGTCGAAGGGACCGTAGATCCGGATCCAGTTTACGGTGGTGCCTTCCAGACGTTCCCAGTTGGTGACGTCCGTAAGAAATGACCAGATCTGGGCGCAACTGGCCTGGCAGGTAACGGCGTGTTGGAATTCCCAAACGGTATTTTCCATGAGTAGCTGTTTAGGTGTGGAAATTCAGCCTTCCATTAAGATTACAGGCTGAAAGCAAAGGTGCGATCATTTTAATAACACGCAAATGGCTTCCGCAGTGCTGCCGAAAGGTGAAAAATACCCGACGGAGCCTATCGCAGCAGCAAACTGCCTTTTCCCGCTATGGTAATTGATATTGAAAAAATCGTATGATCACCTTAAAACACCACACCACTACCCCATTGAGGTGCCGACGCCCGACTGCTCCATAACCAGATCCGCCACAATGCGGATCCAACGGGGATCATCGTTCAGGCTGGGTACCAAATCGACCTTTTCGCCGCCCAGTTCCTCGAACTCTTCCTGGTATTCCGTGCCGATCTCAATGATGGTTTCCAGACAATCCGCCACGAAGGCAGGGCTGAAGACCAGGATGCGCTTGGCGCCGTTCTTAGCCAGTTCTTCCAGAGTAGCGCTGGTATAAGGTTGGGCCCAGGCTTCCGGCCCCAGGCGGCTTTGGAAAGTGGTGGTATATCGCTCGGGCGTCAGTTGGAGCGCTCCCGCAATGGCCCGGGTAGTAGCGTGACACTGGGCCGAATAGCAGAATTGGTTGGTAGCGGAAATACGCTGACAGCAATTTTCCGATTGCAGACAGTGGTTGAAATCATCCGCTTTGCGCAACTGACGCTGCGGCAGACCGTGGTAACTGAACAGGATATGATCATAACTGTCCAGATCGAACTGCCGGGCGTTATCCGCAAAAATATCGATCATGGCCGGGTAATCGTAGTAGGAATTGATCATCCGGATATTCGGAATGGTATCCTTTTCGCGGAACACCCGCATCACTTCGTCGTGGACCGAGCCGGTAGTAGCGGAAGCGTACTGCGGGAACATCGGGAACACGATAATCTCCGATACTTTTTGGGCCAGCAAGCGATCGATGGCATCCGGCATGGAAGGCGATTGGTAGCGCATGGCCAGCTCAACGACATACTCTTCTCCGAGCAGTTCCTGCACCCCAGCAGCCACCCGTTCTCCGTAAACTTTCAATGGAGAACCTTCTTCCGTCCAAAGCTGTTTGTATAACTTTGCGGAGCTTCCGGAGCGGAAAGGAGCAATGATCCCGCGGACCAGCAGATTGCGGGGCAACCAGGGATAATCGATCACCCGGGGATCGAGAAGAAATTGTTTGAGGTAGCGATAAACGGCTCCCCGGGACGGACTGTCCGGAGTGCCCAGATTCACTAATAAAACGCCTTTTTTACCTAAATGCTTCATGCACGATCAGTTTTCCAAAACAGGACACAAATTGACCACTTTTTGTTCATAAATCGGCAAATTACAGGTAAAATGACTGTCAAGTTTTAACAATTTCCGGGGCCCGCCCGTCTTTTTGGCGCCTCGCTACGTTTATAAAAAAAGGAAAACAATGAATATGCTAAGCGCTCGTTTAAATTTGGCTGGTTTACTGGCTGTAGGCTGCCTCCTTTGGGGATGTTCCAGAGTGGAGACTCCAAACCCGGAATCTCTGGTATTTACCGGTCCGGCCGACGGCTGCGGCTCTTTCCTCATCTATCAATCCAACGAAGCGGGAGATTTGAGTATTGCCGTTCAGGGAGATCGCGACCAGTTGGGATTATCAACCGAAGCAGCATCTTTTTCGATCGGCCCGTCCGCGGATATTCAGCTTAGCCTGCTTTCCTACGAGGGCAACATTGAGCAGTATTACTGCAATGATGTGATCATCATCGAACAGCAGCCGAAAATAATCAGCGAATGGATCGCCCAGCGCGGCACCGCCCGGATCCGGATCGTTGAGGAGAACCTCGGTCCGTCGGGCCAATCGCAGCCGCTGTATTCCCTGAGTATCGAACTGGAGGATGTTGAACTGCGCAATGATCAGGGAACCACCTTACAACTGGATCAGCACCAATTCCCGGTAACGACGGTAGGCTGGTATCCGGGATAAGCAATTAAAAGATTTCAAATTTGAATACAAATAATATGAGTAGACCTTTGATCTTAGTCACCAACGACGACGGCATCACTGCCCCGGGTATCCGCGCGCTGGTAGACGTAGCCTCCCAGTTGGGAGATGTAGTAGTAGTAGCCCCGGATTCCCCCCAATCGGGAATGGGACACGCCGTGACCATTCACGACCCCGTAAGAATTCACGAAGCTAAGGTATTCGAAGGTATTGAAGCCTACGAATGCACCGGCACCCCCGTTGATTGTGTAAAACTGGCCAAACACCTGATCCTGCGGGATCGCAAGCCCACCCTGGCGCTGTCCGGCATTAACCACGGATCCAACGCCGCTATCAATATTCTGTATTCCGGCACGCTGTCGGCCGCCATGGAAGCCAGTTTGGAAGGCATCCCCTCGATCGGTTTTTCCCTGCTGGATTTTGCCTATGATGCCGATTTTGATGCGGCCAAGCCTTACCTGTCCGAACTGATCAGTTTTGTACTGGAGCACGGGCTGTCTTCCGGTAGCCTGCTGAATGTCAATATTCCCAAACTTCCCGGAGATCAGATCAAGGGGCTGAAGGTATGCCGCCAGGCGGACTCCCGCTGGGAGGAAGAGTTTATGGAAGCCACCGATCCGCGCGGACAGAAATACTACTGGCTCACCGGAAAGTTCGTCAACATGGACAGCGGAGAAGATACCGACCTCTGGGCGCTGGAGAACGGCTACATCTCGGTGGTACCTTCCATGCACGACCTGACGAACTACAAAGCCATCCCTCTGTTAAAAGATATGGAAAAGATCAGTTATCCAAGCAGTGCCGATCTCCGGTCGGCCTGATCTATACTGACGTAAAATTGGTTGGGGAAATCCAAACCAATTTGAATACAGCATATACTGACGCGAAGTGGTTCGGATAAATTCCAAACCACTTCGCGTCAGGTATAACGGCCCCGAGCTGGCCTTTTTTAAAAATCCTTTAGCATGCTAAAAAACAGAAATGAAATATGGATCGGGCTGGTTGTCGGCCTGCTCCTGCCCTTTGTCGGGTATGCGCTTTTACTGTCCGCGTCCGACTACATTATCAATAACAATCTGGGAAGTGGGTTTCGCCCGCGGAGCCTGGCGTTGATCGCCGTCTGTCTGAATATTATTCCGATGAACGTATTCATGTCCCGTGGCCAGGGGCAGTCGATGCGCGGATTGCTCATTATGACCATTGTCTACGCCGTCGTCTGGTTCCTCTATTTCCGGGAAAGCCTTTTCGGATAATGTTGCCGCCCGGCACCGGTATAGCCCCGTTTCGAAGCCCGAAAAAGGCAACTGCCCGGCCGCCGGCAAGCAGTCTACTTACCACTAATTTTCCCTACATTTGCCGAAAAATTATAACCCATGAAATTCAACACAAAAGTAATTCATGCGGGGGTTAGCCCTGACCCATCCACCGGAGCCGTGATGACTCCGATCTACCAAACGTCAACCTACGCCCAGGAATCACCGGGCAAGCACAAAGGATACGAATACGCCCGGACCCAGAACCCCACGCGGAGCGTTCTGGAAAAGAACCTGGCAGCACTCGAGAACGGCCAGCGGGCCTTTTGTTTCGGAAGCGGACTGGCGGCGATGGATACCATTATGCGCCTGCTCAATCCCGGAGACGAAGTGATCCTGTCCAATGACCTGTACGGCGGTTCGTACCGGCAGATGGTCAAAATACACGCCCGCTACGGGCTCGTATCCCACTTTGTGGATATGACCGACCCCAAAAATGTAGCCGAGCGTATCAACGACCAAACCAAACTGATCTGGATCGAAACGCCGACCAATCCGATGCTGAACGTAGTGGATATTCAGGCGATCTCGGAGCTGGCGACCAATAAAGAGCTCCTGGTCTGTGTAGACAACACCTTCGCTTCACCCTACCTGCAGACGCCACTCGACCTGGGAGCCGATCTTGTACTGCACTCGGCAACCAAGTACCTGGGTGGTCACTCCGACGTAGTGCTGGGCGCGGTGATCGTTAAGGATGCAGCCATTGCCGAGCAAATGGGTTTTCTTCAGAATGCAGTGGGTGCCATTCCCGGTCCGCAGGACTGTTTCCTTGTGCTGCGCGGCATCAAGACGCTGCACGTACGGGTGGACCGGGCCTGTAAGAATGCCAAAAAAGTGGCTAAATTCCTGAAGGGACATCCGAAGGTGGCCAACGTGTACTATCCGGGATTTAAAGATCATCCCCACCACGAAGTGGCCAAAAAGCAGATGCGCGCCTTCGGAGCCATGGTGTCTTTCGACCTGCAAAAAGATACTTTTGAGGACGCTATCCGGGTACTGAGCGCTACGGAAGTGTTCACCCTGGCCGAATCGCTGGGTGGTGTGGAATCCCTGATCGGCCATCCGGCCAGCATGACCCACGCTTCTATTCCGCGGGAAGAGCGGCTCAAAGTGGGCCTTACCGATTCCCTGATCCGCCTGAGCATCGGCATCGAGGATGTAGATGACCTGATCGAAGATCTGGAACGGGCGCTGGTGGAATTGTAGTGATATGCACCGTTTTGGTGACTTGGAGACTGGGAGATAGGGTGACTTGGAGACGGGGTGATTGGGAGACTAGGTGACTGGGAGATGGGGTGATTGGGAGATGGGGTGAGGCCAGCTTACCCCATCTTCCGGTCATTCTCCGATATCCTCATTCCATAGTTCCGGACGTTCCCGGATAAAGCGCTGCATCAATTCGTAACACTCGGAATTATCCAGTACGATCACCTCTACTCCGCGGGAGCGCAACCATTCCTCCTCTCCGAGAAAAGTCCGGTTTTCACCGATGATCACCCTTGGAATGCCGTATAGCAAGATAGTCCCCGAGCACATCGAGCAAGGGGAAAGGGTGGTATAGAGGGTGCACGCCCGGTAGACGGCAGCGGAGCGGCGACCGGCGTTTTCCAGTGCGTCCATTTCTCCGTGCAAAATAGGGCTGCTTTTTTGCACCCGCTGGTTATGGCCGGCACCGATGATCTGATCCCCGTGTACGACCACCGAGCCGATGGGGATCCCTCCTTCCCGGTAGCTTTTGTGCGCCTGTTGTAAGGCTTCCTGCATAAATGGATATGGATTGGACATAGTTTTATCAGTATGGAATTTACTGCGAATGAATAAGTATGCTTCACGCAAAATGGTTTGGTGCTGACGCGCTTGTGATAGTCAGGATCTTCAAAACAATTTTACGTCAGTATATGTGCCGGCATCAGTTCAGGCCCTTCAGATCAGCCGGTCGATACCGGTCCAGCACCTGCCGGTCCAGATGATAAAAGATCAGACTCCGGGCGGCATCCGGGTATTGCCGTTTCACCAACTCGTAGGCGGCCCGCAGGGCTTCGGTACTGACCGCTTCTACCCGCAA
Organism: Flavilitoribacter nigricans DSM 23189 = NBRC 102662; assembly: GCF_002646595.1. Taxonomy (GTDB): domain Bacteria; phylum Bacteroidota; class Bacteroidia; order Chitinophagales; family Saprospiraceae; genus Flavilitoribacter; species Flavilitoribacter nigricans. Next base: position 112,581 of record NZ_PDUD01000027.1, on the reverse strand, counting down.
CTGATCACCCCGGTAGAGGTAGTATCCATCCAGGTAATGATTCTCCAGTACCCGGTAACGGCCCGGCTGGGTAGGTTCAAGTTTTTGTGGCTGCTGCAGGAGCGAATCGGTTGGTTCATTGATGAGCTTGATCATCTTTCCGTCGCGAAACAGCACAGCCCACCGGAATATCGGTAAAGCCAGATCCAGGTGCAGGGGATATTGCAGCCCATCCGGCAGGTAGGCGGCCGCTTTTTCCAGGTTCAGGATCGAATTGGGTTCGGACCACTCGGTCAGGTTACCCATGTTGTAGAACATCAATACGCCGCGGTCTACCGGCGGCACACCCGTTTGTTCCGGATAGCGCAACTGGTGCAGCCGGATGGTGGTGGACAGCCGCACCTCCCTGCCTGCATAATTTTTCTTTAGTGCCTCCAATAAAGCGAAATAGGTTTCCCGGCTCTGGGGGGTCCAGTCGCAATCGAGTTGCAGTTCGCGTAAGGGTTGCCCCAGGCCGGCGAACTGGCGGTCGATCTTTTCCGTGATCCGGCCGGCCAGTTGGGGAATTTCCGCGGGCGGCAGTTGCAGCATACTCCGGTTGGTGATGAAAATGGTGGGGATCACCCGGCGCCCCTGCAAACCGGTAGTATCCATTTGCACCGAGGCCAGCGGAATGATGTCTTTTCCCCCGGCATCCCGGTCCAGATCAAAGAATTTGACGTAAATGCGATCAGCTCCCGTAGCGTTCAGCCAGTCGCGTTCCAGACTATCGAGTTTAAATTCCGTTTGCCAGTGGTAGAAAGCCCGAAAGGGAGTTTCGGGAGCAGGAGGGGTTACGGGATCGCCCTTACAGGCAAGGAAGAAAAGAATGGGCAAAAAAAAAGCCAGACGGCTCCTCGACCGTCCAGCCATATCATAATCCCAAAAACTAAATTTATGCGTAGTCTCCAAAATGGAGTAGCATTCATTTTTTAAAATAACAGATGAGCGAAGATATATGTTTCGGATAAAAATAAAAAATTTACCACTATGAAACATTATGGAAACGCACCCGTGCTGGCACACGGACCCCAAAAATGACACTCGGATGTACAAAAGGTTTACCAAACTTCAGGAGTCAGGTAAACCTTTTGGCATCCGTCGGGATATTTCGGGCGGTCAGATTCAGGATTCCGCTTCCTCTTCGGCTTTTACCAGCAGCTGAAATCCGTTACCGTGGATGTTCACGATCTCGATATTTTCGTCCTGCTTCAGGTACTTGCGAAGCTTGGTCACAAATACATCCATACTGCGGGCGGTAAAGTAATTATCTTCTCCCCAGATCTTGGTCAAAGCTTCCGAACGCGGCAGGATATCATTCATGTACATAGCAAACATCCGCAACAGTTGGGCTTCTTTCGGAGAAAGCTTTTCCTTGCTCTCTTCGGTCCCGCCCATATCGTAGGTCAATACCCGCAGCGGATAGTTGAAGTGGAATTTACCGATACTGAATTCTTTGATCTCTTCGCGGGGATCCGCTTTTTGCTGGGACCGCTTCAGGATAGCCTGGATACGGTACAGTAATTCTTCAGAGTTGAACGGTTTGGAGATGTAGTCATCAGCGCCGATCTTGAAGCCCTGCAGTACATCGTCTTTCATGGTCTTTGCGGTCAGGAAGATAATGGGCGTTTCGGTGTCTCTTTCTCGAATTTCTCTAGCCAGAGTGAAACCGTCTTTTTTGGGCATCATCACATCCAGAATACACAGATCAAATTCTCCTCTTTTAAAACTTTCGAGACCTTGTAAGCCGTCAGTTGCTAAAGTTACATCGTAATCATGCATTTCTAAATAGGACCTTAATACATCGCCAAAATTTTGGTCATCTTCTACTAGGAGTATTCGGTTATTAGCCATAATATTTCTTTTTCTTAAAATATTAGTATTTCACGGGTGGTTTTAGACTATAGAACGCGGAAATGCCTTCACTAATTTTAACATATAGCCGACGGATACCGATTTTTTTTTAACATGCTGCCCACATGGGCCGGATTTTATTCGGAAATCACGCTTTAAGGCTTCCGCTTCAACACCCTTTTCCTTACCAATACCTCCAGAAGCTCCGGATCCGGAGCGATTTTTTCATTTTATAATATACCGGAAACCCGGCGTTTATAGTCAAAGTTGACGGATGTGCAGTTGTTCCGGACCGGTAGCAAGCTGCCCGGTACGTTCTCCGGACGGTACGGTTCCTCAGCCGTAAGACGCTGCAACATCAGTATAAATCTCAAACACACCGCAGTTTAACTTTGTTTGTTCTCCACCTGTAATGGGAAAAACAGAATAAAGCTACTGCCCTTACCCAGCTCACTTTTCACATCCACCTGGCCCTTGTGCGCGGTCATGATGGCCTTCACGTAACTCAGTCCCAGACCGAAGCCTTTTACGTCGTGCAGGTTGCCGGTATGCACCCGGTAGAATTTGTCGAAAATATGCTTGCGGGCTTCTTTGGTCATCCCGATACCTTTATCCGCAACGACCACTTCTACCCCATTGGCCCGGTTGCGCGTGGAAACGGTGATTTCCGGCTGTTCGGGCGAGTATTTATTCGCATTGTCCAACAGGTTGTTGATGATGTTGGAGATGTGGGTCAGGTCGCCCTGAATGATCGGCTGGGTGGCTTCCAGGTCGGTATTGACCGTACCTTCTTTCTTCTCTACCTGCAGGGTGATGTTCTCCACGGCATTGTAGATCACATCGTGCAGATTGACATCCGTGAGCTTGAGGGAGAACTCCCGCTTATCGATCACCGCCATTTGCAGTACCTTTTCCACCTGGCTGTTCATGCGTTTGTTCTCCTGCTTGATAATATTGGCAAAACGCTGCAACTTATCCGGGTGGCTCATCACCATCGGACTGGTAATGGAATCCGCCGCCAGGGAGATCGTCGCGATCGGCGTTTTAAATTCGTGGGTCATGTTATTGATGAAGTCGTTCTTCATCTCCGACACTTTTTTCTGCCGCAAGATGATGAAGATCGTATAGGCAAAACACAACAGGATGATCGCCGAGAAGAAGATGGTTCCCAGCAGGTTGGGCAGGATCTCACTCCACACTTCCGTCGCTTTCGTCGGGAAAAAGATCATGAGCATCCCGGGTGGGATCTCATCCTTGCTGAAAAGCGTCACGGCGTATCCGGATTCCTTGATATGGCGATATTCCGCGTTATTGGAACCGGAGTTATCAATGATGTAGTGGTCATTAACCAGTACGAAGTTATTGCTGGAGCGGGAAAGTACCCCGTATTCGTAACCGATATCGATCCCGGAATTGCCTAATTCTTCCTGCAGTATATTTTGTAATTGTTCCAGATTGATGCGCTGATCGAGCGGTTGGTCGGTATTGCGGTATTGAAAGAAACGGGTGAGCAGATCCCGTTTTTCGGTGCGATCCTGTACACATTTGTAGCAGGAGCAGGTATCCGCAACCGCCATCTGATCGAGCAAATGCTGGGACAGATTGCCGGCATTGCCCTGGAAACCCGTCCGGATGGAAAGATCCATTCGCAGGCCTCCGTTCCCCATGCTGCTGATCCGTTCTTCCTGGATGAAACGGGCGGCGTAACCATTGAGGTACTGTTTGGCCGCCTGACGCTTTTCTTCTTCTTCCAGACGCTCGGCAACTTTATTCAGCACTTCGTAAACGGCCTTATCGAATTTGTTCTCATTTACTTTTATGGAAGTGCGTATCAGGTCCATCTGCAGCCAGAGTACACCGAGTACCGCTACAGTCAATAAGCCGATAATTGCCCAGATGATCGATTTTTTCATTAAAAAGGAGGTTAAGTGTAATGCTGCTTTAAATACGCCGGCGCTTTACTATTATTATGACCTTAAAAAGAGCACGCTGGTTCATTTACAATCAGTTATGCGTGTTGAATCCAGTATAGAAAGGCGTGTACAGTTTATGAATAGAACGCTATCAATAACAACAAAGTTACCGATTCAGGCATTGCCACGGTTTACTTTAACGAACATTTAATATTTTGATTATCTGTAGATAGCACGATCGGGAGATTACCGATTATGGTCCTGGACAGAAGTATAGATTAGTCACCGCCAAGGCACGAAGACGCCAGGGCACTGAATTATTAGTAGATTTTTCGGTGGAAAATCCACTAATCCTTGTGTTCTTGAGCGCAGAGATCACTAAGATCTTAAAACTTGGCGTCTTCGTGCCTTGGCGGTGAAAAAGAAAAAAATGTCTCCAAGACCTGCATACGTAACTAACAACCAATCAGTTACACTTTTTAAAACCGGCTCACATACCCAAAGTGCACCTTCGGTGCGCCGAGATCGATCTGGGTATTCCGGTCGGCGCCAAAAGCGAGGTTGATCCCGAAAAGGCCAACTGCGGTCTCAAAAGTAATCCCGGCTCCCAGGCCGTAGGGAAAATTCACGGAATTGGTACCCGGCAGCGTCTTGACCGTCCGATTGTCCACCCGCGCCAGATCCCCGAAAGTATAGAGGTAAGCGTTCTGGCCGATTAGCAGGCGGTATTCCAGGGTCGCTACCGTGTAATTGCTGGCGAAAATAAATTCTTCGTCGAAACCCCGTAAGAGCTTCGCGCCTCCGATGCGAAACTGCTCATTGGCCAGCAGGCCCAGATTGGAGATGATGTAGCCGCCCTGCACCTGCATTTTAAGGGTGCTTTGCCGAAACAACGGCAGGTAGGCGCTGATGCGGCTTAGGATCCGGTACTGAAAACTGCGCTCCGGCAGATCGTCGTAAGGATCGGCAATATCCAACTGGCTGATCAGGTTGTTTCGCGGCAAACGCCGGATGGCCGCTCCTCCCCGCAGAAATAAAGACCAGCCCTTTCTGGGATTGAAGCGATAATCGAGCGCCTCGTGGAAATATTCGAGCCCAAAACCCGTGCGGCGTACATCCAGCGTATCGGGCAGAACACCCGTCCGCCGGATCCGCTGGGTATCGACGGTCAATAAAGTGGAGGAATAACTGTTGCCGTAGGCCTTGAGGTAATCCCGCCCGTCCAGTAAGTACTGCAGACCAAAATCGAGGTTGAGATCCAGATAGGAAGTATCGCGTTTGTAAAGTTCAAAGCTGAGATCGGTACCGAACGGCAGATCGAGCAGATAGGGATAATTGAATTGGAGATTCAGTTCCTGGGTCTGGGGACGGAGTTGCTCAAAGGCAACGTAGAGGCGTTCGCCTACTCCGAACTGGTTTTGCAGCTCCGCGGTAAAATCTCCGGTAATGAGCAGCCGACCGGACTGCTGACTGTTGGGCAAAACCCCGATCAGAAAATCGAATCGACTGGCGGAGCGATTGGCCAGCGCCAGGCGAATATTGGCCGTTTCTCCCCGAAAGGCAACCACCGGATCGGATTGAATGGTAACAAAGGGCAATTCCCGCAGGCGTTCGCGAATGCGCAGCACCTTCTCGCGATTGTAGAGATCCCCGGCACTGAAACCGAGATAACGGGAGAGGTAGACCGGGCTGAGCCGCAGATCTCCGACCACTTCGATCTCACCGATGGTAATGAGCGGCCCTTTATCCATTTTCACCAGAGCGCTGATCCGGCCCGGTTCGGTGCGGATGCTGTCCAGGTAGACTTTGGCAAAAGGATAGCCGTTGTTTTCTGCGTAGTGTAAGAGTGATTCCAGGAGGTCCTGCACCTGCCGGTAGGCAAACGGCCGGTTGCTGTACAATCGTTCGCGGAAGCCCACCTTATCCAGGAATACGGGATCCACATTGCCGTTGGTCAGCGCGGCCCACTGGTAGCGATCGCCCAAATGCAAAAATGCGATATACTCGTCCGCTACCCGCATCAAGGTGTCTACGGAAGCTTCCAGATAGGACCGGCCGTGCAGTTCCAGTACCCAGGTCTGGAGGGCGCTTTTCAAAGCCAGCGTATCGGAAAAGCGGACCGGTAGATCCCGGGTCAGTTCTTCCGGAAGTGGGGTGAACTGGTCGGTAGTCACCACGCGCAATTGGTAATCGGACTGGCCCGTTCCCCGAAAGGGAAGCAGCATTAACAACAATAAGTATGGGATAATGTATTTCACCTCAGATACTCCGCTTGGCCGTTTTCGCCCAAAATTACGCCTTTTTGTATTGCTGGGCTCCGGTCAATTTCGGAGGGATAGTTGGTTACCTCACTGGCGAACTGCCCCGTTCACCGGATCAGCCTTAATAAGTAAAACCACCAATCGGCGCAGCCGCAGCCGTCACAGGATCAACGGTGCTTTTCCGACACCATAATAGCGGTTATCTTTTCCGTACAATTTCATACTATGGCCCAGATACATTACACAAGCATCAACCAAGTCGTTGAAGTGCAGGATGAATTCTCTTCCATCCTGGACACTTCTATTGAACACAAGATCCCCCATTTACACGAATGCGGCGGAAACGGTCGCTGTACGACCTGCCGGATCCGGGTAATCAGCGGACACCAGAACCTCTCCCCGCGCAATATGCTGGAAAAGCAGGCTGCCCACCTGCGCAAATGGGATCCGTCCGTCCGCCTGGCCTGCCAGTGCCACGTCAAGGGGGACGTACAGATCCAGCGCCTGGTGTGGTCCAGCGCCGAAGTCAATAAGCTGCAACTGGAAACCATTCCCGAAGGCGAAGCCGAAGAGCGCAATATCGCTATCCTCTTTTGCGACCTGAGGAACTTTACCCGCATCACTTCCCAGCACATGGCCTTTGATATGGCCCATATGCTCAACCGCTTCTATACCGTACTCGGCGATCCGATTCTGATCAATAACGGCATCATCTACCAGTATGTGGGAGATGAGATCATCGGTATTTTCGGTACTGGCGGCGGTACCCGCCAGCAAAACTGCATGGATGCCATCCGGGCGGGGCTCGGCATGCAGTACGCCATCGAACGCCTGAACCGCTTCGAGCTGAAAGATTTCGATACGACTTTCAAGATTGGGATCGGCATCAATTTCGGCCGGGCGTACATCGGTCACCTGGGTCATCCCAAACACCGGCAGTTCACCATTGTGGGCGATCCCATTAATGTTACCAGCCGCATCCAGGCCTGCAATAAGGAGTTCCAGACCAACATCCTGCTTTCCGAACAGGTTGTCCGGGGGCTGCCGGAAAACACCCTGGAGATCCGCAGCATATTCGAAAAGCAGCTGGAGGGAAAAGACCAGATCTACAAATTGTACGAACTCAAGGGATTCACCGAACCGGACATGAATCTCGAACTGCAATCCTCGCTCGATTACATCCTGAAGAACGAAGAAGAATTTGCCAAGAAATTTTACGATAAGGTCTTTAAGAAAGCACCCGCCGTCCGGGGCTTGTTCGGCCGGGATATGGTCGCCCAGGGACGACTGCTGATGCACATGCTGGGTGGCATCGTCTATTCCCTCAGTCGACCCGAATTGCTAAAAATGGGCCTCCGGTCACTGGGCAAAAGCCACGAGAAATACGGCGTAAAACCGGAATATTATCCCGTAGTACGGGATTGCCTGATTGAAACCATTCAGGAGGAGATGGGGCCGGATTATACCGAACAACTCGGCAGTGCCTGGAATCAGGCCCTGGGTTTTATTACCGCCGAAATGACCAACTGGCGGGTAGCCGAACCGGCCGGATAGTCAAGCAGTTTTATCCATATCTCTAGTTTTAGAATAAGGGCAATTTCAATTTGCCATTCAAAAATAAAAAGGAGAGGCAAAGTATTGATGCCCCTCCAAAATTAAATGCATGAACATTAGCGGTTCTTGGGTTCCTGATAATTACCGGGCCGCCATGTTGAAAAGTTTCTTTCGAACGCCTAATGCTGCAGCATCACTCGCTGCACGCTTACGGCATCTCCGCTTACTAGTCTGATCAGATAAAGTCCCGCGGGCATTTGCCGGTTGTTTCCGTTCCGGCCATTCCAACGGACCTCGTGCTCACCGGCCGCCAACTCCCCGGAAACCAATCGCTGCACCTGCCGGCCTTCCAGGTCAAATACCGCCAGGGTGGCAGCACCGGCTTCCGGCAGGGTGAAGCCGATCGTTAGCTGGGTTCGGAATGGATTGGGGTAAACTTCCAAACGGTTGAGCGGAGCCAGTTGGGTAGCGGTGCCGATCAGATTGTTGTTATTCCGGTTATCGCAGACATCGCCTTTGCCATCGCCGTCGATATCCGCCTGATCCGGATTGAAATTCCGCCAACAGTTATCACAATCATCACCGATGCCGTCGCCATCCCGGTCGCCCAGAGCCGGGTCACAGGGATCGATTTCCTGCTCCAGACAGTCGGCGATGCCATTTCCGTCTTCATCCAGTCGATCGTCCCGACCGGGGCACTGATCGCACTGATCTCCCACTCCATCGGCGTCTTCATCTTTCTGATTGTCATTTGGTATTTCGGGGCAATTGTCACAGGCGTCGCCGAACATGTCGCCGTCGGTGTTAGCCTGGTCCGGATCGAAGACGCCGGGACAAACATCACAGCGGTCGTCTACCTGATCTCCATCCTCATCGATCACAACTATACCCGAGGCGCAGGGATCTTCGCCTTCCAGGCAGTCCGGTGTACCGTTGCCATCGGCATCCAGACGGTCATCCTGGCCGGGACAAATATCACAGATATCCCCTACCCCGTCCTGATCGAAATCCGCCTGATCGGCATTGATGTCCTGCGGGCAGTTATCGCAATTGTTAACGATGCCGTCCTTATCGCTGTCTTTTTGGCGACTGCTGAGGGTTAGGGTGAACGAACAACTTGCCTGGTTGCCACTACCGTCCGTCACGACGAATGACTCTACCGTCTGCCCGATGGGGAATGTGGCCCCACTGCCGAGTCCGCCGGTCTGACTCAAATCAGCCGAGCAGTTGTCGGAAAACTCCGGCGCATCGTACGATACTACGGCTTCGCATTCTCCGTTACCCAAGCGCACCTGCCGGTCAGCCGGGCAGGTAATGACCGGACTCACATTATCTTCGGTAAGGACCGTGGTTGTACAACTGCTGCTATTGCCACTCTGATCCCATACCGTCAGGGTGACCGGACTTTCGCCCAGATCACTGCAGGTAAAAATGGTGGATCGGCTGGTCAGCGCGTAGGTAACTACCGAGCAGTTGTCGGAAGAGCCGCCATCCAGCAGGGTAGCATCCAATTCGGCCTGCCCGCTGGCATCCAGTTGAACGGTAGCACTTTGACAAACGGCCTGGGGTTGGCGGTCATCAACTACGGTGACCAGGGCCGTGGCCGTTGACTCATTGCCGGCATCATCCACACCGGATAGCACTACTTCCTGTACGCCCAAATGGCTACAGTCGAACTCATTCGGACTAAGCGAAAGACTAAGGCTGCAATTGTCTTCCGAGCCATCGTCTACCTGATCGGGAGTTAAACTTACCTGACCGTTTTCATCCAGGTAAACGGTGATATTTCTGGTTTCGAGAACCGGAGGGAGCGCATCGGCAACAGTTACGTATCCGGTACAGGCGGCCGTGTTATCATTTGGATCGCGGCGGATGAAGTAAAAGTCCTGTCTTCCTAGATCCTGACAGGAGAAAGTGACCGGTGCCAGCGGCGTAGATTCCTCCAGGCCGCAGTTATCGGAGGCCCCAACGAATAAGGTGTTCGGGTCAAAGACTACCACACCGGCTTCATTCAGATAAATCGTCAGGTCCTGGCATTGTACATTAGGAGCTTCCCGGTCTTCGACCGTGATATTCATATTACAAATTGCGACCGGCTCCTCTTCACTCCCGTCGGATACCGCGAAGGCTATACGGTAGTATCCGCTTTCCAACGTCAGTTCACTGGGGAAATAATCCAATTCGTCCACTACGCCGACCTGGATGCCTCCGGCGGTGTATTCGAGAATACGGGTGGCAAAAAACTGGATCCCGCAATTGTCCGAATAAGATGGTACTAAACCTTCCGTGATGGTGGCTAAACAAACACCCGGATCGGTTGCCACCACGATGTCTTCCGGGCAGGTGATCTCGGGCGTTATACCGTCCACTACGGTCACCGCTGCGGGATAACTGGCGCTGTTTCCCGAACCATCTACGCCGGTCAGCAGCACTTCCCGCAGGCCGGTCTGACTACAGTCAAACTGATTGGGGCTCACCGTCAGGCTCAAACTGCAATTATCCGAAGAGCCGCCATCTACCTGATCGGGAGTGATACTCACCTGGCCGTTTTCATCCAGATAGACCGTAATATCCCGGGTACGGATCACGGGGGCAGCATCATCGACTATCGTCACCGTACCGGTGCAACGCCCCTCATTGCCGCTCAGATCCCGACGGATAAAGGTATACTCGTAGGAGCCGAGCTCCTGGCAGGTAAAGGTAACCAGGGAGTAAGGCTCGCTTTCCTGCAAGTCGCAATTGTCCGAAGCCTCCACCAAAAGCGTATTCGGATCAAATACCACCGCTCCGGTTGCCTCTAAAGACACCATCAGGTCCAGGCAGTTCACCACCGGTGCTTCCTGATCCAGTACGGTCACCTTTCCGATGCAACTGCTGGCATTGCCCGCTGCATCCCTGCGATCGAACAAGTATTCGTGAATCCCGATATCCGCACAGGTGAACGTAAGCGGTTCGTAAACGTTTTGCACCGTCACCTCGCAATTGTCGGTAGCTTCGACAAACAATGTATTGGGATCAAAAGCTACTGCCCCCTCTGCGTCCAAGCTTACACTCAGGTCCAGGCAGACAACTTCCGGAGGGATCATATCTCCGACACTCACATTGGCAAAACAGGTAGCAGAATTATCATCGGCGTCCGTCACCGTCAGGATCAGAAAGAAACTTTTATTGAGATCCTCGCAGTCAAAATCCGTTTTATCCAGGGATAGGCTGACCGCACTGCAATTGTCATAAGAACCGTTATCCAACAGCTCGGGCGTAATGCTCGCCCGCCCGTCTTCGTCCAGATAGATGACCGTCGGCTGCTCTTTACAACGGGCGGTAGGCGCTTCGGCATCGAGAACCGTGATCTGCGTAGTACAGGAATATGGCTGGGCATTCCGGTCGTAAGCGGTGTAGGCCAGCGTGTATATGCCGGGTTCCAGGATCACTTCCGACAATTGCCCCGGCGTATTTCCGGACGGTGTCTCTCCTGTAGGATATACCGCATGGCCGAGGGCCGCGTAAGCACAATTGTCAGTAAAGGTTGCGGCCAGCCCTTCGCTAATGGTCGCACTACAATTTCCCGGATCCGTATTGGCCGTTCTTGCGGCCGGGCAGGTCAATACCGCTGTCTGATCATCGATTACCCGAACCAATGCCGTACAATTGTCCGTCCGCCCGTCACTATTGGTTACGATCAACTGCACAAAATTATCTCCGATATCACTACAGTCAAAACTGGATTGGCTCAACGACAGACTGACCGGCCCGCAGGCATCGAAAGAGCCGTTGTCCAGCATTTCGGGATTTAGCATTGCCAGGCCGTTTTCATCCAGTACGGCTTCTACCGGCAGACTCTGACAAATAGCGCTCAATTCGGTTTCGCCATTGACAGTGATAGAGAAAGAACAGGTGGAAATATTGCCGACATCGTCTCGGGCCTCGTACCAGTAGGTGGCGACGCCGGGGTCGAGCGTTGGAGCGGGGATGGAGCCGACGCCACTACCCAGGTCGGTATTGATGGGAACGGGGGAGCCGGTATGGGTCCCGTACCAGGTGAGGACGGTACCTCCGCAGTTATCGTTCAATGTCGTTGGGGACAGATCCTGGGTGATCTGTACATCGCATTCTTCTGCTCCCAAAGCAACGATTATGTCATCCGGACACACCAGATTGGGCCCGGAATTATCTTCGACAATAATCGTAGTAGTGCAATCAGAAATAAGGTTTCCATTCCTCAGCAGCTCATAGCGGAGCGTGGAGGTCCCGACCGGAAAAACAGCTCCATTGATACCGCCGCTAGAACTTCTATCCCAGACCGGATCCGTATCGGGTGCCGATTCCGGCGTAATCGTGCTGGTATATACCGGAGTTTGGTAATTGGAAAGATCGCAGGGAGCATCGATATAACCCGGGGCCAGACCTGACACAAAAGCCCGGCATTGGTTATCAAATGCATCCACCGTTACGTCGGGCGGGCAGATGACCTGGGGATTCGGTTCGACAAAGGCAATATTCATCGTGCAACTGCCGATATGGCCGTCATTGTCCACCACGAAAAGCCTAGCCTGACTAACCAGACCGACGTCCGCGCAGGTAAATTCCTCCTGTTCGAGATACTTATCAACAATGGTTCCGCAGTAATCGAAAGTATTCTGCTCCACATCGGCTACGGTAAGGCTGACCGGCTGATCCTGACTTACCGTAAGCAAAAGTGCGCCGTTAAGCGGTTGTTTACAGATTGCCGTTGGTGGATCCATTACGGTAACTGTGAACGTACAGCGATCTGTATTCCCGTCCTCATCCATGACCTGTAAGGTGCCGATGTTTTCTCCAATATTACTGCAATCGTAATCCAAGGAAGGTGCCAGCGTTTCCTGCCCTGATAGGTTAGTCACAAAGCTTAATGAACGGGGGCCGCTCGGCACCGTGCTGAAATCATCTACATCTGACGGTACGATCGTAAGGCTTCCATCCTCCAGATCAATAGTGCGATCTTTACATCTGGCCACCGAGCCGTTACTCCGGAAACCATATTCAATATATCCATCCTGGGGATTACCCGTATTTCCGAGATATTCCCGCCGGGCCGTATTCAAAACGTAGGCTTCGGTGATGAAACTACCACCGCCGCCACCGTTGTTTGCGTAGCTGGAACTCCCCGCATTATTACCGCCACCGCCGCCGGAGAAGCCGCCACCGCCGCCGCCACCGCCATTTTGGGTAGATCTGCCCGCACCGCCGCCACCGTAGCCAAAGCCGCCATTACCACCACCGTTCCCTCCGGTGATGCCTCCTTTTTTTCCATTTCTTTCGGGGTATTCGACACTTCCGGGATCGCCGTTCGTCAGATAGCCGCCACCGGCACCACCGTTATAAAAATTGTCGCCGGTCTGCCCCCCTTCTCCGTTCTCGCCACCGACATTATTACCACCGCCGCCGCCGGATCCATCCAATCCGGTTTGTCCGCCTGTACCCGCTCTCGTCTCGCAAGGGAACCCAAAATAGGTATCGATGTAGCCATAAGCACCACCACCGCCACCGGCAACCGCAAGTATTACCCAATCGGTGGTTTGCTCGGATAAATTCGTAGCTGGAATGTTATCCGGAGCAACGACATCAGGGTTCAGGTACAATACCGCAGTACCGCCACCACCACCGCCACTACCGGCGGCAATATCATCGTCATTTGTGCTGGGACTTACATTCCCACCATGCTTGCCGATAATGAAACGAATAGTTCCTCCCGGGTGCAGGTCATTGCGTCCTTCCCCAATTCTGAAGGTCATGCTTATCCGGGCCCCTTCTCCCCCGTCGGCTACGCAGTTTCCATTGTCTTTCCGGTATCTGCCGCCATCACCACCTTTCAGGATGAATTCAAGCCGTTCCAAAGTGGGATCATCCGGAATCTGAAAATCCTGATAGCTTCCATTAGCGCCTACTTGTTCGTAGTCCGGATTTATTTCCAGATAGCTTTGCGCCCCACCAATTGTTGGGAGTAAAAAGAGCAACCATAAGGTCAAAGTTGTACATACGTTCATAGGATCAGTTCGTTTAATGTTCCGCAAAATGTTCATGTCCGTATAGTTTAGATTAAGGAATAGCTCCCCAGGGCCAAGGGCGGTCAAATGACCGGCACCTTAGCTTCGTGTGCTGTTCAAAATGAATGATAAATGGGGGGAGTTGACGGGATAAATATAGAAACGGGTGGCGGTGAAAAACGGGCCATAAACCTGGAGATACGGGCCATTTGAGTATTTGGGGAATGGGAATGTCCTATTTTTGAATGGGGATGTCCTGTTTTTGGCTCACTGAGTTCGCGTTGGATTCGCTGCGCTCATTTTTTGGCTCACGGTGTTCGCTGTTGGTCGCTGCGCTCCTGTTGGCTCGCTTTGTTCGTGTTGCGGGTTGTTTGGCTCACGGTGTTCGCTGTTGGTCGCTGCGCTCCTGTTGACTCGCTTTGCTCACGTTGCGGGTTGTTTGGCTCATGCAGTTCGCCAGTTGGGTTGGGAGGTGTTTTTTTAGATTAGGTGCGCCAGTTTTTGGTGACGTAAGTAATGAAGCGATTAATTTTGGTGCCAAGTAGCTGGTATTGCTTGAGAAGTATGCTCAGTTCTTCCTGGAGCTCGGGGTAGAGTGCCTTGAGTTTTTCTAGATGATTAATGGTTTCATCGTTTGAAGCGTGGGAGTAGATTAGGAACCGCAGAAAATCTTTTTTGTAACAACTTCTGCCGTAACCCTCTACAATATTAGAATTTACTGAATCAGCAGCACGGCGCAACTGACTGCCCAGTTCATAGAGCTCATATTTTGGAAGTCGATGGGAAATGCGGTGTGTTTTTACGAAAAGATCGAAGGAAAGCTGATAAATTTCCAGCTCCCGATAGGACTTTGGCATGGTTATAAGATTTGCGCGTTTTTAGAATAAAGCACCTACAAAGTAAAAGAAATCCTAATACCACGCAACCCACCCCCCCAACAAAAGCGCAGCAACCAACAGCGAACACTGTGAGCCAACAACCCGCAACGCGAGCAAAGCGAGCCAAACAATGAGCGCACCGAACAACAGCGAGCCTCACCGCACCTCCGGTCGCACCCCAAAATGTTTCTCGTACACTTTACTGAAGTAGCCCGCCGAACTGAACCCACAGGCGCGGGCCACCTCCTTTAGCGTAGTGTACGTTCGTTTTTCCAGCAGATAGCGTGCTCTCTGGAGCTTAATTTCCAGGATATACTGATGAATGGTCAGCCCGGTGAGTCCTTTAATTCGTCGCAATAACTGCCTTTCGCTGAGTTCCATTTCGTGCGCGAGGTAGCTTTTGGATAAACCGTATGCCTGATCCAAAGCCTGGATGGCTGCCGTTTCCAATTTTTGCAGCCAGAGTTGATCGGCATCCGGGGTCAGCGTTTCCGGAGTTTTATCCGTCTGCTGAAAAGCTGACCGCCGCCGGGAGTTGGTAATGAGTCGGTTCACCCGGAGTTGCAATTCTTCGGCAGTGAACGGTTTGGTCAGGTAATCGTCTACCCCAAGGCGCAGCGCGCGCAACTTATCTTCTTCGCCGGACTTGCTCGTGAGCATGATCACGGGGATCTTTTGGAGTCCCGGCATCTCCTTTAGACGTTCCAATAGTGCGTATCCGTCCATTTGGGGCATCATGATATCGGAAAGAATAAGCGCCGGCAGACGGAATCCGGAATCAGCCAGAAGCTCCAGGGCTTCCCGGCCGTTTGCGGCCAGGAGGCAGGCATATTGTTCACTCAAAAGCGAAGAGAGCAGATGCTGCATATCCGGATTGTCCTCCACAATGAGCAGCCAGGGGCGGCCCGGAAGCGGCTCATTGGCGACAATTACCGGTTGAACAACCTCCGGCCGGCTCTGGTTACTGTTATCCAGGGCACCTTCCAGAATTACTTCCGCCGGAACGGCCACCGCGGCCGCGGGTTTGTAAGGCAGTGAAAGGGTAAAGGTACTCCCCCGCCCCCAGTCACTTTCCGCTTTCAAAGAACCCTCCATGACACGGGTTAGTTCCCGGGCCAGTGCCAACCCGATTCCGGTGCCGCCTTCTTCGGCCAGGCTGGTATTTTTAGTTTGGAAATAGCGGTCAAAGATATGGGGAAGATCTTCCTGAGCTATACCCCGTCCGGTGTCTTTCACTTCAATCAGAATGTTATCCTCCTGCTGCCACAGTTTAAAATGCACGCTGCCACCGGAGGAGGTGAATTTCAAAGCATTGGACAACAAATTGCTGAGTATTTTTTCCAGGCGTCCCCGATCCAGCCACACCGTATTTTCTTCCTCAGGCCAACGATCGATAAACACATACTCTACCTGCGTTGCCTCCGCCGCCGAGGCAAATTGTTGAAAGATCCTGCGACAGTACTGAACCAGAGGGGTCGGACTCTCCTCCAGTTGAATTTTATCCGCTTCCAGGCGGGAAAGATCAAGCAATTCTTCCACCAGTCGTAAAAGTTTCCGACCATTGTTGAGTGCCATCAGCAGACTTTTCTTAGTCTTGTGCCCCAATTGCCCGGCCGATTTTTGCAGCAACTGCTCTACCGGTGCCGTGATCAGGGTAATGGGCGTTCTTAATTCGTGAGAGATATTGGTAAAGAAGCGGGATTTGAGCTCATCCAGTTTTTGCAATTCCTGCGCCTGCTGTTCAATGACCTCTTTATCGTGCTGTATCTGCAAGGTCCTTCTTTTGACTTCGGTTTTCAGTCGGCGGATCCAAACCATTGCCAGGAAAGAGATTACTCCGATAATAAGGACATAAAACCAGATCTGTTTGAAAAAGAAGTCGTGCGTATGTATGGGAATGCTTACCGGTTCGGAGGTCCAGTTGTTGCGGTGATCGGCCCCTTTGATCAAAAGACGGTATCTGCCGGGGGGTAAGCGATTAAAGTTCAATTCGTTTTGGCTGCCGAGATATATCCAATCTTCGTCCAGCCCCTCCAGGCGATAGGCATAGCGGTGACGACCAGGCTCTAGGTAATTGGAAAGGGCAAACTTTATTTTCAGGTAGGGATGCTGCGCAGGTAATTGAATAGTACCCACTTGCGCAAAACCGGAACGGCGAACTACTTCCTTATCCCGGGTCCGGTCGAAATAAGACAGCTCCGTGAGGTAGATCTGATTGCCCAGAGATTTTTTGTAGTGTTCCTTCATCTCCTCGGGCTGGATAATATTGACCCCCTGAGGACTGCCGAACAAAAGTCTACCGTCCGAAGTCAATAGCGGATCAAAGCGCTCGAATCTCTCCGCGGTCAGGCCATCCTCGCGGTGCAGCTCAAACAAAATCTCGCCTTCGGCCGACAGTACATTGATCCCATTTTCCGTGGTAGCCCAGATATCCCCCCCGCGATCTCCAATGATACTCATAATTGCGTTGCTGGACAGGCCGTGCCGACGATCGATGCTCTTGATTTCCCCGGTTTTCCGGTTGTATATCTGTAGACCGTGGTAATAAGTACCCAACCAGAGACGCTGCTGTTCGTCCTCAAAAAAGCCAATGATACGAGCATCATTAAGATCACCGGGTAATTGTATTCTTTCACCGTGGGCGTTATCCAGATCGATCTTCCACAGACCGCTATTGGTTGGAATCCAGAGCAACCCATTCGTGCCTAGGTGCAGGCCCCGGATCTTCGCAGGAAATTGATCCGGTATTTCCGGGCCGAAATTCCGGATGGTTCGGGTCGATATATCATAAAAAAGCAGGCGGTTTTGGGCGTGAACCAATGCGATCAGATCCTCTCGAACGAAAGCTAAAAGAGAAACCCGGAATGGCAGATCATAGGTATTGCATTGACCCGAGGCAAAGTGGTAACGCACTAGTTTTTGCTCATTGAGAAACCAATAGTTACCGAGTGAATCCGGTACTACCTGCTGAAACATACGACCAGTGACGAGTCCCGGCAAACAGCTATGATCCGGCAGATCAGCAAAAAGTGCTGTTCTCAAATTTTTGTCCACCACAGAAAAACCCGACGGAATGATGCCGGCTATGAACCGTCCGTCGGGCAATTCCGCTAAACCGGCTACCCATTTGTCCGTGAGTACCTGGGTCATTAACTCATGGGGCCTGATCCCAATGCTGTACAGTCCATTCTTGGAAGTAATGAAAAGCTGCTGGAAAAAATCCTTGGATTTTATTTCGGTTATATCGCTGATACCTTCAACGACCGCGGAATAATCATATCGTTTCCCGGTAGAATCCTGAAGAATTGCCCGGTATGCTTCGTATCGATCCTGAAATAAAAAACAAAGGTTATTCGCCTGATCCTGATAAATATGTAGCGGCATCCAGTCTGGGGGAAACTGATCTGCGATGGCGTTAAAGACATTTTCCTGCCGGTCCAGTAAAAAAAGGTTATTGCCCGAATTGTGTTGCGATACTGCGTACACTTCACCAGATTTACTTTCTGCAATGGAAAAATTGATCTCGTGTTCCGGCAGAACGTTTTCGGAAGCGGTAGCAGGGAATTTAAAATCGCTACGCTCGTAATCGTACAGCTTCTTATCTTTCCGTTCCCACCGGTGCAGCGGAAGATTACCGTTGATTAACCAAACTGATTCAGAGGTCCGGTTGCTTGGATACAAAAGGTGTTTACTGCTATTTGATGACCCATAGGTTTCTACCCGGACTTCCTCCTGTATATGCCCCTGATGGAGAGAAAGCAGTTGCAACTCATTTCGGCTCCGATCGTTGAGTAGCGCGAAGGTCCATCCTTGTAAGTATTGAGCATGAATTAAATCCTTCTTATCTGCTCCTTCTTCTGCTAAAGAAATTTTCTGGGTAGATCCGTTCTCCGGATCATAATATATCAGTGCAGCCTCTCTACTGTATCTACCGAACAACCGGCCTTCCCGATCTATTCCCATAAATGCAGGATTGATCAAACGCTGTCCATCCGCCATTTTTAACTCGACCGGAAAAAATTCATAACCGTCGAATTGTAGTACGGTAATTGCATTGATGACACGTAAGACACCGCAGCTATTCAGCCACAGTCGTCCCCGGTGGTCCATCACCGCTCCCGCAAGGCAGACACTGGAATAGGAAAAATCTTCACCTTGAAAATGATTGCGGTAAGAAACGGATACATCCGGCAGACTATCGAAAGAGAAAGTGGAGGTTCTGGCAGCAGTATAATCCTGAGCCGGCAGCAATATGGCCAACAGCCAGCATAAGTTGAGGATAAGTATTAATCGAAAAGAATAATGCATTGCCAATCGTTTCTCCGAAGAGCAGAAGGTAAAGGCAAAGATAGGAGTATAGCGTCAGAACTACTACACCAAGTAGGATAAGCGGGCGATAAATTTAATTTATCGCCCGCTCACGCCACCGACCGTACGATCGTACTCGGAGGGTTCTTTGAATGTGTAAACAAGGGTAGGTAGTTATCACATCTGTTAAGCCTTGCTCAACGAACCCATTGTTGATCATTCCTTTATGCGCCACCTTTTCCAGCAACTGCTCGCAGTTGTCTATATCCGATTGCTGTGCGCCACTATCCTTTTTACTACGCATCCGAGCCACCTGTCCCGCACCCCAGGGATCAGGATTCCTCTATCGACAAATGGACGTTGAACGGCAGTCTGCTAAATCTATTTTCCGGGATTCACATTAAAATACTGTGGGTATATTTTTCGGCTTTCCGACACTTGTAGTTGTATACTAGCCTCATCTGTTTTTGGGTATAGAGATTGGTCAAATCCTTAAAATCCGGATAACCTATCTTTGCTATCCACAACATCCAATGCATTCCGGTATACGTTCAATTTTGCTAAACCATATAGTCCAAGATACCCACTAAATGAAAACCACCCAAACCCTGAGAAACCTCCGACTCCGGCCGGATGACCAGCAAGAACTTGCCGCGTTGCGTAGCGGCAAGTGGTTGCTTTATGAGACAGTAGCATCAGAACAGGTCAATATTGGAAAGCGGACCTGGAGTCTTCGATCCGGACTTACTTTCACCCCCTACGCCAACCCAACCCGTTGTAATGCTCATTGCCGGTTTTGTTCGGAGGAGTTACAGCGAAAACACCAGAAACAGCTCACTGCGCTACAGCTTATCACTGATCACGACCGGTATTTTAGTGCACTATCTGCGGTCCTGGCCGATCTGGCCGGCCTTAAAAACCTCGGCCTCAGTCTGTCCGGATTGGAAGCCACGAGTGATCCATTTTGGTTGGTTCGGTTGCTTCAACTGTTACAAAGTCAACAAGGCATCCCTCGCTTTAACGAACGGGTACTGTATACAAATGGCTCCGGCCTGCATCGTTCTCCCGATCTGATCTTTCTTCTGCAGGACTTGGCCTTCGACCGCCTGGAAATCTCCCGTTGTCACTACAAAGAGCGGATCAACCAACGGATCATGTACATCAATCGCAACCAAGCCGTTTGGCAAAATGTCGCATACGAAGAACTGATCCGAAAAGTTAATGGCCGGCTGCCGGTGAAGAGTTCGTGCATACTCACCAAACCGGGCGTCAATGATGTGAACGAAATGGAAAAGTATCTGGATTGGCAACTGTCTCTGGGGGTCTCACAGGTAGTTTTTCGGGAACTCAGCCGACTGGATGATACTTATATCGAGAATAGTACCAAACAGTGGGTTGAAGATAACCGGGTCCCGATCGACGGTTTGCTCCGGACGATCATGCCGGATCTGAACCGGCAACGTCGTAACTGGACCTATCTCGGAAGTACTGCCGGTTATTATTACTATAATGAACGTTACCGCTATAAAAACACCCTGGAAGTAAACCTGGAAACCTCCAGTTACCGGGCGCTGATGGACTGCAATGAGACTTCCCTGGTTCAAAAACTGGTTTTTCACTCCAATGGGAATCTTTGTGGTGACTGGGATCCCAATGAACAGGTAATGGCTAACTACTTTCAGGAGATCGAGTCGGGGATGGATGTTGGACTCCTTACCTAACCAGTATATCTCGTAGGCGATTTCTGTTTGTCGGGCCAGTGCGGGGCCTTCAGCTTGTTTCAACCCGCACCTGATGGTGTAAGCCTTTGCCGTTCGGCTAGTTCTTCCCGCTGGCATGCAATAGACGTGGGCCATGTCTGGGGCAGACAAAAAAAAGTGCCGTCCCACAAAGGAGACGGCACTCAGACCAATTAATAATGCTATTGTTATTCTTATTACAGGTTGTTTGGCATAATTACTTTGTCGATGACGTGTACCACACCGTTGGTTCCCTGAACGTTCACAAAAATGACATTGGCAATGTTGCCCTGGGCATCAGTGATGGTTACATTGTTACCATCGATGTCAATCGTGAAATTCTCGCCCTGCACAGTAGTGAAAGACTGACCATCAGTCAGCGTACTACTGGTGGCGTTGGCACCGGCTACCACGTGGTAGGTCAGTACGGATGCCAGTTCGTCGGCCGTCAGACCGGCAACTACATCACTCACTGCAGCAAAGGCAGCGTCAGTCGGTGCAAATACGGTGAAAGTCTGATCATCGGCACTCAGCGTAGATACCAGGTCACCGGATGCATTACCCAGTGCGGTAGCCAGTTGAGAGAAATCATCGTTAGCCATTACGTGACCAACAATATCCAATGGCATCAGTACCGTATTGATAGCGTGGATGACACCATTTTCGGTTACGATATCCGCTTCTACAACGGTAGCAGCGTCGTTAATGGTTACGGTAGAACCGCTTCTTTCTACTACAATAGAAACCGGCTCGTTGTTCGGACCGATGTTAGCGGCAGTACCCAAGTAGGTTTTTCCTTCCTGGATCTCGCCGGAACGTACATCGTCCGCGAATACGTGGTACAACAGGATATTTTCCAGTTCCTGGTCAGTCAGGGTCGAGAGGTCTATTCCTAGTGCGTTGAAGGCATCATTGGTGGGTGCAAAGACGGTAAAATCAGAGTTTTCGTCGTCCAGCAGATCATCCAGACCGGTACGCACCAAAGCGTCTACCAGCATGGAGAAACGGGAGTCTTCAGTTGCTACTTCTACAATATTTTTGTCTTCATTGGTACCTAGATCATCGTCATCAACACCGTCACAGGCTGTGAAACCAAATAGGAGGGCTAGTCCCATGAGCAGCGCCCATGGAAGTCTTAGTTTACTAAGCATGATTGTTTAAAATTTTAATTACAGAATAATAATACTTCTTTTGTGTCTATAACACGGCTGTAAGTTCTGTGTTCAGAACTTTAACAGTTTTAAAAAAAATCCGTATATGAGTGGCGATAGGATAAAAAAATGCTGCCGCAACGGACAGCACCTAGATTAATTAATAATGCGCCGTAAAGCCTAGATGTTACCCGGCATTCGTACTTTATCAATAATGATTACAATGCCTTTGGTAACCCGGATAGCAGCAAAAATCACCTGAGCGATCTTGCCCCGAGTATCGGTAATTTACTAAACAGAGCGTTTATTCTTTCTTCCACACTCATATACTCACCTCTTCAACACACTGTCAATCAGCATGTTCGACCAAAAATTAGTTTAATAAACTTTAACATTTGAAAACAGCGTACAGAGCATATCGCTGTACCGGCCGGCTTATCCTTCTATATACAGATAATCGTAGTGAACCAGGGCTTTTTTGCCTTTCTTGCCTACATTGCTCCGGGCTTTTTCGTAGTCATACTGTGCAATGCCCCAACCGATGATCTCTTCTTTTTCGTTCAGGATGTGAATGATGTCCCCTTTTTCAAAAGTACCCATCACCGCTTCGATGCCTACGGGGAGCAGACTGGTGACCCGGTCCGGGGAGCGTAGGGCCTCTTCGGCTCCGGCATTGATCCGGACTTTTCCTTTCGGGGTCGATTCATTGTAGGCGATCCATTTTTTGAAACCGGACACGCCCTCTTTCGGACGGAACAAAGTGCCGGAATTTTCGCCCTGTACGATCCCGGGCAGCACGTCGGCCCTACGACCGTTGGCAATATAGGTAGCGATCCCCACCTTGGCGGCCTTTCCGGCAATACGGAACTTGGTATGCATTCCGCCGCGACCAAAGGAGGAGCGGGAAGGCAGAATGAATTTCTCCCATTTGGGATCCGCCGGATCGATCTCGGGAATGACGCGGCTTGCGGCTTCATCCGGAGGGCCGTCGAGTACGCCGTCCACACTACTGAGAATGATGAGCGCTTCGGCATTGATCATGGCCGCTACCAGCCCGGCGAGTTCGTCATTATCCGTAAACATGAGTTCGGTCACGGAAATGACGTCGTTCTCATTCACAACGGGCACTACCTGATCCCGCAGTAAAGCCAGAAAACAGTTTTTCATATTGAGGTAATGCCGACGATCGCGAAAATCTTCCTTCGTGGCCAGTACCTGGGCGCAAAAAAGTCCGTGATTCAGAAAGAACTGCCGGTAGATCTCCATCAGCCGGACCTGCCCGATGGAGGACAGTACCTGCCGGCGCACGACCTTGTTGGTCTGTTCTTTCAGCGGAAGCAGGCTCCGGCCCGCCCCCACCGCACCGGAAGAGACCAGAATGACGGAAATCCCCAGTCGCTTCAGCTCGGCAATCTGATCGACCAGGCCGCTGATACTCGTCATGTCCAGCAGGCCGTCCGGGCGGGTCAGCACATTGGTTCCCACTTTTACCACTACGCAGTTGTACAGGGGATCTTTGGATCTTTCCGTCATTATATTCCAATTTAGGCCCACCGGGCGGTTTTTTCCCGTTCAGTCGGTCAAAATCGCTCGCAAAAGGTTCGATTTTCAAGCCGAAGAGCAGCTTCCGGCACCCGACCGGCGGCTATTTGCAGTCGCAATAATGCGGCAAGCTTTCTAAATTAACAAACTTTGTTGCTCTTCTTTGGAGGATGCAAACGAAAAGAGCCTTCAGGTGTTGTAAATACTGGCAATATGCTACAAAATATGACATTATCTTTTACTTTTGTCAACCTGTTTTATCCTAGCTGTTAACATTAAAATTCTTACTATGGCATTTGATATTGATATGATTAAGGGGTTTTACGAATCGCTCCCCAAAAAAGTTGAAGAAGCCAGACAAACTTTGGGGCATCCCCTCACACTGGCCGAAAAGATTCTGTATTCTCATTTACATCCAGAGTCCCCACTCCAAAAGTTCAATCGAGGTAAAGATTATGTCTTTTTTGCACCGGACCGTGTAGCGATGCAGGACGCCACGGCCCAGATGGCCCTGTTGCAGTTTATGATGTGTGGGCGGGATAAAACAGCTGTTCCCTCAACTGTACACTGTGATCACCTGATCCAGGCGGAGATCGGTGCGGATACCGACCTCCAAAAAGCTAAGGACGTCAACTCGGAGGTATACCAATTCCTATCCTCCGTTTCCAATAAATACGGCATCGGTTTCTGGAAACCGGGCGCGGGTATCATCCACCAGATCGTACTGGAAAACTACGCTTTCCCCGGCGGTATGATGATCGGTACGGACTCCCACACGCCTAATGCGGGCGGTCTCGGAATGGTAGCCATCGGTGTTGGTGGTGCGGATGCTGTAGACGTAATGGCCGGCATGCCCTGGGAACTGAAAATGCCAAAACTGATCGGCATTAAGCTGACCGGAAAACTCAACGGCTGGACTTCTTCCAAAGACGTGATCCTGAAAGTAGCCGGTGTACTGACCGTAAAGGGTGGTACCGGCGCGATCGTTGAATACTTCGGCCCGGGCGCACGATCCATGTCCTGTACCGGTAAAGGTACCATTTGTAACATGGGTGCGGAGATCGGTGCCACGACCTCTACTTTCGGTTACGACGACTCCATGAGCCGCTACCTGCGCGCTACGGACCGCGCGGATGTAGCCGAACTGGCCGACCAGGTGGCCGAACACCTGACCGGTGATGCCGAATGCTACGAAAATCCCGAAAAATATTTTGATCAGGTCATCGAGATTGACCTGTCTACCCTGGAGCCGCACATCAACGGCCCCTATACGCCGGACCTGGCCTGGCCGATCTCCAAATTCGCCGAAGCGGTGAAAGAGAACAACTACCCGCAAAAGCTGGAGGTTGGACTGATCGGTTCCTGTACCAACTCTTCCTACGAAGATCTGGATCGCGCCGCTTCGCTGGCCAAGCAGGCGGTTGCCAAGAAACTGAAAGCGAAAGCAGAATTTACCATCACGCCGGGTTCCGAGCAGATCCGTTACACCGTACAGCGCGACGGACAACTGACGGCTTTTGAGGAAATGGGCGGCGTGGTACTGGCTAATGCCTGCGGGCCCTGTATCGGACAGTGGGCGCGTCATACCGACGATCCTACCCGGGCCAACTCCATCATTACCTCTTTCAACCGGAACTTCTCCAAGCGGAACGACGGTAACCCGCAGACCCGCTCTTTCGTGGCGTCTCCGGAGATCGTAACGGCTCTGGCCATCGCCGGTGACCTGACGTTCAACCCGCTGACCGACAAACTCAAAAACGAGGAAGGTCAGGACGTGATGCTCGATCCGCCCACCGGCGTGGAACTGCCCGCCAAAGGCTTTTCTGTGGAAGATGCCGGTTTTGAAGCTCCGGCTGCCGACGGAAGCGGTATTGAAGTAAAAGTAGATCCGACTTCCGATCGTATCCAGCTACTGACCCCGTTCAAGCCGATCACATCGGATCAGCTGAAGGACATGCGGGTGCTGATCAAAGCCAAAGGCAAGTGTACTACGGACCACATCTCCATGGCCGGACCGTGGCTGAAGTACCGCGGACACCTGCAAAATATCTCCAATAACTGTTTCATCGGAGCGATCAATTACTTTAACGGCGAAGCGAATAAAGTAGCCAACTACGTAGACAGCGCTACCGAAGCGGAATACATGGCCGTTCCGGATTCCGGTCTGAAGTACCGGGACAACGGCATCGGCACCGTGGTATTTGGCGAAGAGAACTACGGAGAGGGCTCCAGCCGCGAGCACGCAGCTATGGAACCGCGTTTCCTCGGTGTGAAGGCCGTGATCGTAAAATCTTTCGCACGGATCCACGAGACCAATCTGAAGAAGCAGGGTATGCTGGGACTGACCTTCGTTAATCCTGCGGATTACGATAAGATCCGTCAGGATGACCATATCGATATCCTCGGTTTGGACACGATGGCCCCCGGTAAAAACCTGACCGTCGTGGCCAAACACGCCGACGGAACGGAAGATAAGTTCGAAGTAGCCCATACCTACAACCAGGCGCAGATCTCCTGGGTCAATGCCGGTTCGGCACTGAACAAGATCCGTCAGGAACTGGGCGCATAAGCGATAATGTGACGATCCGATGGTCCGGTTTTTACTGCGGATCGCCGGATGAACTGAACAGATAGGGTGTGTGGCTTCGGCCGCACACCTATTTTTTTGCCGTCCGTTTTCATCGGTATTTTGGAAATTCCAATTAGCGGTGTATCTTTCAACGGCAAATCCCATGGATCTCAATTCATTTTCTTACCGTAGTTTATAGTTGCTCCCAAACAAATAATACGGACAGCAGTCCCTTTATTCCTCCGCCATTGTTGACCAAAACCATATAACTGACTGGATCAGTTTATTCATTAATCTTAAAAAAATACCTCTATGTGGAAGGAGTTTAAAGCTTTTATCATGAAGGGAAACGTACTGGAGCTGGCCGTAGCGGTCATTATTGCCGGTGCGTTCGGAGCTATCGTTAAATCCTTTACCAGTGATGTGATCATGCCGCCGATCGGCCTCGCGCTGGGCGGAGTCGATTTCAGCGACCTGGCCATTACGCTCAAGGATGCCGTTATCGGTGCGGACGGGGAGGTCGTTACCGAAGCCGTTCTGATCAAATACGGAGCGTTCATTCAGACGGTGATCGATTTTCTGATCATTGCCTTTGTCATTTTCATGATCGTTCGCACTTACAATAAACTTACGGAGAAAAAAGAAGCCGAAGAGGCCGCACCCGCTCCTCCTCCCGGCCCTACCGAAAAAGATCTGCTGGCCGAGATCCGCGACCTGCTGAAGCAGCAAAACGGATAAACGGTTGCGACCGGATATCTCCGGTCTACGCTGCCGGGCAATTCGGTAAAACACAAACGCCCCGATACTTCCTGTGAAGTATTGGGGCGCTTTTTGTATAGCTACCGGGCAAAGCCGGATCAATAATTGCTGTCGAAGAACTCCTTGTAGCCGTCTACCGAGCGGGCCCGGATGATCTGGCGGTAGTTGTTCTGCGATATCGGCATTACTTCGAAAGGAATACCGGCCTCGACAAACTCGGTTTTATTTTTCTGAATACCGTCGTAGTAACGCATGGCCTCGTTCTTATCTTTAAACTTACGCAGCACCACTACCGGCGTCTTATTATCCTGACCGAGGTAAATACTGGCCGGACGGATCTTATCCAGTTTGTGGTATTTCTCATTGTAGTCTGAGATCTTCACCCGCAGATCATTTAACTGCCCCTGGCCTTCGTTGAACACGACGATGACGTAGTGCAACTCATTTTCACTGTAGGTGAAATTGGAGTTGGCTTCCTCCGCACCACCCGGCAAACGCGCACCGGCAACGCCCAGCGCCCGCAGGATCTCTTTGGCCCGCTTTTGTTCTTCACTATCGGGATAAGTAGCTACTACCCGCTGCAACTCCTGCACGTAAGCGTCCTTGCCTTTAATATTGCCCATACTCATAGCCATGAGCAGTGCGTACTTCGGCTTCAGCGGATGTTGTCCTACCAGTTTTTGCAGGGCCACGTTACTGGCATTGTAAGCTTCCTGGTAGCGGCCGTTGCTGAACTGGGCGTATACATTGTCGTAAGCCATATTCAGCTTGCGTTCTTCGTCCAGGTATTCGGATGCATAGTTCGGATCCTTCAGCAGTTTGGCGTAATTCGTACTGGGGTACTTCTGTATGATCTTGTTGAAATACTCGTCCGCCTTGGCCGAATTATTCATATCCTTATAGGTCAGGTACAGCAGATACCACGAATCCAGTTCGTAGTTGCTGCCCGGAAAACGCTCGTTCAACTCTTCCAGGATATTGACGGTCTGACCGTAATTATTCAATCTCTCGCGATACAGTGATCCCAGGGTGAACATGGCTTCGCGGATCAGGCTGTTGGCCTTTTCCACATCGGCCGGCGTTTTCGGAAAATCCCCGAGATATTCGCTTACGTTGTTCGGGTCGATAGCTGCCACCACGGTTTCCTCCACGATCGTTTCTTCTTCCGTACCAAAAGAGGAGGAGCGATTGGACCGGCGCCAGTCATCTTCCAGGGACCGGTCACCCCATTTGCGATCAAAGGCCCGTTTACCATTCTTCAGTGCCCGGTCATTGTAGGCAAAGAAGCTCGACTCTTTCTTCAGTGCGCCGCGGTTGGAAACCGTGCGGGCTCCACCGAAACGATCCCGGTTACCCAGTGATTTTCCACCGGAATTGGCGCTGGCCAGGCTGGCCTGCAATTTGGCCTCATCCTGCTTTTGCTTGATCATCGTGGCCAGTTCCAGTCTTTCATCTTCCGTCATCTGGCTGATGCGGAGCAGACTGTCCTGCAGGGTGATCAGTTCCAGATTAGCGGCAATCTCCGTGAGATTGGTCGCCTGTTTTTTCACTTCCTGGTAGCGGTTGTCCGTTGCCGGCATGACCTGCAGGGTACTATCGAAATAGTACTTGGCGTCCACGAAGGATTCCTCCTCGAAGAACAGCCGTCCGAGGCGGTAATACGCCTCCGCTTTTTGATTGTTATTCCGGGAGTTGGAGTTCAGAGATTGCTGGAAATAAGAAATAGCTTCCGTCCGATCACCGGATTCCAGGGCGATCTCACCGAGTGCGTAGTAGATCTGATCCGAATACTCTGCGTTTTTCGGATCTTTCAGCATTTTTTCCAGATTGCGCTTGGCTTCTTCACCGGTACCTTCCCCGCTGCGCCATTTATTTTGGGCGATGTTCAGCCGGGCGCTGAATTCCAGTTCGTAAATGTTACTCAGCTTCAGTACTTCCTCAAAGCTGGCGTAAGCCGCTCCGCTCTGGCCGATCCGCTGCTGCAGCTGCGCCTTGATGTAGGCGTAACGCGCGCGGTCGTTGCGATCCAGGTTACTGGCTACTGCCTGCTCCAGGAAACCGATAGCCTGCGGATAGTCTTTGCGCTTGATAAAGTAGTAAGCCTGTACGCCGGCGAGCTGGTCGCGCACATCGTCAAATGTATTGGGATCCCGCTCCAGCTGGCTGAGCAGCCGCAGCGCATTATCGTAATTATCTCTTTCGATCAGGGTTTTGGCCAGCCAGAGTACACCTTCCTGGTAAGCCGGGCGGTGCTTGAGGAAATAGTTGGGCGGATTGGGATCCACCAGCGGCTCGTTACTGTCGGACAGGCGGATGGTAGTGGGAGCAGTCTCCACGGGTTCCGGACTGGCGGCCTCTTCGGTGGCTTCTTCCGGAGTCTCGGCCGGAGTTTCTACTTCCGGTTTCGGGGTTTCCGCTTCGTCTTTTTTCCGGCTGGAAGATTTTTTCTTGCGATTTTTGCTGCTGTTCTTCTTGGCCTGGCGCCGCTTTTTCTTGAGTTCGCGGTTGTACCGCTTCCGTGCCTTTTCGGCATCGCGTCCGCTCAGTACTTCCCCTTTATCATCTTTGGCCGGACTTTTGGATTTGGACGTTGTAGTCTTACCGCCACGCTTTTTGCTGGCCTTTGCGGTCTTTTTCTCCAGCTTGGCCATCTTTGCGGGACTGAATTCGTCCATCATATACCGGAGCGTTTCCTCCGCTGATTCGTAATCCTTTTTCAGGAACTGGGCCTGCCCCACGAGCAAATAACAATCGTCCGTCCAGTTACTTTGCCGGTGCAGGTTCACCACTACACTCACCTTTTTGATGGCTTCGTCCAGATCACTGACAACCGTCTGGTGGTTGTCCGTAGCGATGTATTCGTACATCGGCAACATCTGGTTGTAGTTATCCTGATATTGATCTTCAAGCGTCTGGAAGCTGGCCGTCATTATCTCATCGGCATTGAAATAGCCGTTGTAGTGAGCCGTGGTGTTGTGCCACAGCTTACCCATCATGGACAAGTCTCCCCTTCGTTTCTGCGTAGTACAGGCACCCAGCAGGAAAAGCATCCCGCCAATACCGATAATCTTTAATGAGCGTTTTAAACCAAAATACATACCAAAAGCGTTAAAGTATCCTTATTACGGAGCGATACGGGTAGGTTTTCTACCTATTGCCCCGTTTTGTGTTTATTTTTGCGCGGTGATCGGATCAGCCGATCGATAGATGTTGCGCCTGAAAATTAATGTACACCTTGCTGAGTATTAAACTAAAAGCGCACAAAATTATTTTATTCTGAGCGATAATTAAAGGTTATGTCAGAGGAAAACCAAATACACAAGGGAAAATGGCAGCGTTTTCGGGAAAGTCTGTCCAATACCTACCGATTGGTGGTGATGAACGATGAGACCTTTGAAGAGGTGAATTCTACGAAACTCAGTTTGTTGAATATCTACGTACTGCTGAGTAGCGTGCTGGTGATCATGGCCATTTTGGTGTGGCTGATGATCGCATTCACTCCGCTCCGTAAATACGTGCCGGGATACGGCGACGTCATGCAGGATCAGGAGATCCGGGAACTCTACCGGCAGGTGGAAGAACTGGAAGATGAACTGGTTACCCACCGCAAATATTCCGAAAATTTCCGTCGTATTCTCGTCGGAGAGGTCGTTACCGAAGACGATGTTCCCAAGGTAGATCCGGAGATGATGGACGAAGCGGTGGCCGATACCGCCGCCGAACTTTCCGAAGAAGAACTCGAACTGCGCAACGAACTGACGCTGGAAGAAGTAGGCGTAAAAGCCCAGGCACCACGCACCACCAACCTCTCCCCGAAAGATACCCCACTGGAACGCTTATTTTTCTCCTCTCCGATCTCCGGAGAGATCAGCGCCGGATTCATGCCGGATAAAGAGCACTTCGGTGTGGATGTGCTGGCGCCCAAAAATACGCCCATCAAGGCGGCCATGGACGGCTACGTTTTTCTGTCCGACTGGACGCTCGAGACCGGTAATACCATCGGTATTCAGCACAGTAGTAACCTGATCACCTTCTACAAGCACAATTCCGTGTTACTCAAGGAAGTAGGCAGCTACGTAAAGGCCGGCGAGGCCGTTGCGGTGATCGGGAATACCGGCACGATGTCCAACGGTCCGCACCTCCATTTTGAACTTTGGTACAAAGGCAAACCGATCGATCCGACGGAATACATTGATTTCTAACGCTTTTTAAATTTTTGTGAAATTTCGGGAAATCCGGGGTCCATTTGCCGAGCTAATTGTATTTTTGCTGTTCTATTGCATTTTTTTATTAAGAAATATTTTTTTCATGGCTACCGAAAATCATCAGTTGCACACTGCCTTCAACGAGAAGGGAGAGACGATCAGCCCTCTACTTCCGGAAACAGTCAAAAACTTTTTGATTGACATTGATGGCACGATTTGCGACGATATTCCCAACGAAGAACCGGAAAGGATGGGCACAACGCTTCCTTATCCGGATGCACTCAAAATTCTGAATAAGTGGTACGATGAAGGTCACGTCATTACCTTCTTTACCTCCAGAACGGAAGAGCACCGGGAAATCACCGAAGAATGGTTGAAAAAGCATAACTTCAAATACCACGCTCTGTTGATGAACAAACCGCGGGGTGGAAACTACCACTGGATCGACAACCACATCGTTAAGGCGACTCGATTCAAGGGGAAATTTACGGATCTGGTGGTACAAACCCACGAGATCGAAGTTTTTAAGGAGTAGTACTACGTACCCTTCTTTTGTTTCACACCCTAACCGGCTGTCTATCAACAGGTAGCATAAAAAATAGAACCAAGAGCCCTTAAGTGCGTCGAATGCCGTGCTTAGGGGCTTTTGTTGTTAGGGATCAGCCAGGTGATAACAACAAGCTAATAAGCCGAGGTCCAATTGATCACATTAACTAAGATCGGGAGACAAGGAGATCGGGAGAGGGGGAAAAGCAACGCTCAACCAGGACCGGCTTTACTTCTTTTTGGATAAATCACTGATTCACACGATGGACGTCGATTATTTACACGATTCCAGCCTGATCCACATTTACGGAAGAAGATCAGCGGCCATCACG
The DNA here is from genome assembly GCF_002646595.1 of Flavilitoribacter nigricans DSM 23189 = NBRC 102662. Taxonomy (GTDB): domain Bacteria; phylum Bacteroidota; class Bacteroidia; order Chitinophagales; family Saprospiraceae; genus Flavilitoribacter; species Flavilitoribacter nigricans. The sequence goes on along the minus strand of NZ_PDUD01000027.1, from coordinate 80,929 downwards.
GACATTTCCCTGCCGAACATCCGACACCATAAAAATTCCAGACTGTGTATTTTGGAGTACTGAGCGCCGGCAACCGGCTTGTGCTCTGCCGGCCTTACTTTTCTTCCCGGAAAACTTCAGCCAGCGCTTCTCTCAATTCCGGGAAATCAAAGGTAAAACCGGTACCCAGGATCTTTTCTACCGAAAGCCTCACACTGTCCAGAACGGCGTGGGACATTTCCCCCAGTCCCAGTTTCAGGGCAAAGACCGGAGCCGACAACATGATCACCGGTTTATCCTGCACTTCGGCCGCCGTCTCGATAAAATCTTTATTCCTTTCGGGATTGGGCGCCGCAGCATTGTAGGGGCCCTCTACGTTTTCCTGTTCGATGCCGTGCAGGTACATCCGGCAGATATCGTCGATATGTATCCAGGACATCCACTGTTGCCCGTCGCCGAAATAAACGCCGGCCATAAAAGCCATCGGCATGGTCATTTTGGGCAGGGCTCCCCCTTTGGTAGTCAGCACCACGCCCGTTCGCAAAATAACCGTCCGGATGCCGAGTTCAGCTACCTCCTGCACGGCCTTTTCCCAGGCTACACAGGATACGCCGAAAAAGCCGTCTCCCGGCGGATGGGTTTCCGTCAGCAGTTCATCTCCCTGGTCGCCGTAAATATTGGCCCCAGAAGCGGACAGGAATGCCTTAGGTGCACCGGCCGAACGCTGAATGGCATCCCGCAGTAACAGGGTGGTATCTACCCGACTGTCGATGATGACCCTTTTTCGTTTTTTCGTCCAGCGCTGATCGGCAATACCGGCCCCCGCGAGATTGATGATGTAATCCGCGCCATCCACAGCCTCCTGGTCGATCTGCTGTTTTTCGCTGTCCCAGTGGAAAGTTTTGTAGCGGGCATCGGGATCCCGTGTCCGGCTCAGGTGCCAGACGGTATATCCTTTTTCGGTCAATAATTCACTCAGACGGGTGCCGATCAATCCGCTACCTCCTCCAATGAGTACTGTGGGCATGTAGGTTAATTTTCGTGTATAATGCCTTTGGAACAAAAAAAATGGGGAAGTGTTGAATGTGCTAATGTGGAAACGTAGGAATGTGGAAACGTGTTAAAGTTGAGCGGTGGAAAGCCCGGCCGGTGTGCAGGTGGGAGAGATCCGGTTGGATGCCTTGGGGCCGTTCAGTTCTGAGAAAAGCGTATATGATTTTTTTAATGGCAAATCCAATAGCCAGTAAATGGCAACTGCCCGGTCCGTCATTGACCGGGGCGCCTATTTTTGAGGGATTGAAATTGCCATTGAATTTGCCACTGCTTATTTACAACTGAACGCCCCGTCTTTGTTCCCTGGCTTCCACCGGCACGCTTTACAGGTCGGCAGCTTCGGTGGTTCAGTTCTCGTACTCCTGCCACGCCAATGCAGCAGCTCCCAGCACCGCGTCGTTAGAACCGGTGACCGGTGAGATCTCCAGTTTGATCCGGCCGCGGAACGCTTTGAACAGGCGCTCTTCCATCATCTTACGGGAAGGTTGTAACAACAGACTGCCGGCCCGGGTCAGGCCACCGCTCAGAATGATGGCTTCCGGGTTGAAATAGGCAACGATATCCGCCAGCTTGGTGCCTAGGATCTCGCCGGTATAGATGAAGGCTTCGGCGGCAATGGCATCGCCGGCCAGAGCGGCCTCGGTGATCATTTCGCCGGTAAGTTCATTGAAACTGAGGTTCCGGAGTCGGCTGTCCACCTGGCGATCGGCCAGCAATTTGTAAACGGTACGTTTGATACCGGTAGCGGAAACGTAGGTTTCGAGGCAGCCCTTCAGTCCGCAGTTGCAGTTGCGTCCGTCCGGACGTACATTGACGTGACCGATCTCGGCGGCCAGTCCGTCCTGCCCCAGCAGCAATTTGCCGTCCACCACTACCCCACTGCCCAGACCGGTACCCAGGGTCAGCACCACGAAGTTCTTCATGCCTTTGCCGGCTCCGAACTCCATTTCGCCCAGTGCGGCTACGTTTGCATCGTTGGTAGCCCGTACGGGAAGGCCGATCTCCGCTTCCGCCAATTCGGTCAGTTTGACACCGGAAGGCCATTCCAGGTTCGCCGGATCTACGATCTCGCCGGTAAAATGGTTGACGTTCGGGGCGCCGATACCGACCGAAACCACCTCGATGTCTTCGGTAGTGGTCTCCACCATTTCGTCAATATGCCCTTTCAGTCGCTGGAGGAAATCCGCAAATGGCAAATGGGAATCAGTTTTGAATCGACGGAAAGCCAGAACTTCTCCGTATCGATCCACCAGGCCTACTTTGGTATTGGTGCCACCCAGATCGACACCCACAACTACCTTCGTTTTCATTCAAATCGCTTTAAGTGCTGTGTAAATTGTGCACAAAAATAATGATCCGACGGACGTAATTGGCATATTAGGGGAAAAAATACACTAAGTATGCGGTATTGACGCTTGCGTTGCCACCAGAACCGCACTTCGGCCGGCTTGCAGCGAAGTGCGGGATAGACTCCGCCGCCCTTTCATTGCGGTCTTCAGAAACTCATGCGGCGATCAAATTTTTCAGCTCATCCGGGCTGCCGTAACGATCCCTTTCGGAGTAAGAATAATAATTGTCGATTTGCCCATCAATTTTGCAATATCTTTGTTACAAGATGGAAATTTTGATTTTAGGGACCAAACCCAAAAAACACGTCCAAGACTTATGGAGAGTTTTCTCAATACGCCTTTTCTGGAACCGTATCACTTCTTTCGGCTCACCCTGATCTTTTTCGTTATTGTTTTTATGCGCTACCTCATCGTTTCGGGAGTGTACCATTACATTTTTTACGTGTGGTTCCGCCCCCGGGTGGCGCACCGCATCCTCAATTTAAAACCCAAGCAGGAGCAACAGATCCGAATGGAGATCCGGCGCTCGGCCATTACCTCGGTGATCTTCGCGTTCTCCGCTACCGCCCTGATCATTCTCTGGCAACAGGGCTATACGCATATTACCACCGACTGGTCGGCATTCCCCTGGTGGTACCATCCGCTTAGTCTGTTTATTGCGCTGTTCATCCACGAGACCTACTATTACTGGCTGCACCGCTGGATGCACCGGCCGAAGATCTACCGCAAAGTACACAAATGGCACCACGACAGTATTGAAACTTCCTCGCTGACCTCCTTTTCTTTCCACCCCACCGAATCGATCCTGCAGGCTATTGTGGTACCCCTGATCGTTATTTTTCTGCCCATGCATCTTTACGTACTGTTCGTATTGCTGTTCATCATGACCATTTCGGGTACCATCAACCACGCCGGCGTGGAGATCTATCCGAAAAGTTTCCTCCGCAATCCCGTTGCCAAATGGATAATCGGGGCCACACACCACGATCTGCACCACAAACAGTTCCGGTTTAACTACGGACTGTATTTCACCTTCTGGGACAAGTGGATGGGTACGGAAAGTCCGGATTACGAAAAAATCTTCCAGCAGAAAACGGAACCGGACACCAATTCCACGGTGGGATCGTAGCCCGGCGAAAAATGTGGATCCTGTTGGTTAGCGGATCCACCTTTCCCCTCGGCCGCTCCCTGCCTATTCAAATTCATACTTAATGTCCGCGGGCAGGGGCTCCACCGTCATTTTCATCCACTCCCCGTTGATCTTGATCACTACAATATTGTGATCCTTATCGTAAAACATGGTACCGTCGCCGCCTGCTTTCAGGGCCTGGTAATTGACGTGTTTGGCGCTTTCGGCGTAGTGCTGCTCATCATCACCTTCCGGAGCTTCCGGGCGGAGGTCTTCTTTACCCACATTACCCAGCGTCAGGGTGTTCGTCAATTGCAAAGAACCGTAGAAAAGGGCCTTATCCCGACTGAACAGGAAAGAATGCTGCCGCACATCCGATCCAATCCGAAACCAGTTGTAGGCCGGGGCCGAATGATTGTATACGGTACCGTAATAGTACATTTCCGCAACCGGTTTTTCCATTTCAATGTGTTTATTGACCAACAGGGTAATCCTGGACTTATCGTCCTTTGCATACCCTTCGAAAACGTGAAATCCCCAGCGCTTCTTGTTCCTTTCGAATTCATTGCCCCGTACCTGCACCATGTAGGGGGTGCTGACGATCCCGTCGATATAGGTATACATCGGCGTCACTCGGTTGTCAAAACCAAAATTGTAGCCCCGGTTTGTCCATTTGGTCCAGCTCGTATCGATATCTGAAGACAAACTGACCCGGTATTTGCCGGATCCGGGCGATCCCTCCAGCAGTTGGTAATAATTTTGGAGAGCCGGGGTGACCGGTTCGGTTTGGGCGATTACGGATGTCATGACGAATAAAAAGGCGAGAAAAACGACGACTCGTTGCATGGTGCTGATTTTATTGATTTGATAATTACCTGCAGCGGACCAGTGGTTCCGGTCCGATTATCCATGAGACGAAAAGCAGTCGTAAATTCCTGAAAAGCAGCCGTGCCCGTCCGAAGATTCAATGCAATATCCCCAGCAGCGTACAAACCATTAAAGCCAGGGAATTAGCCGATAACATAAGCGTGGGGAAGCTGAACTGTTGGACCATTTCCACCGATCCCAGGGAAAAACAAAGTAGAATGGTAAAGGTCAAGAAGAGCGTGGATTTCATACGGCAACTTTCAGATTGAGGATGGATGTTTCTCCTATACCCGACGCAATGTGGTTCGGGAATTTCCCAATCGCCTCGGTCAGTATGTACTGACATAAAGCCCAAATAATGAAAAGGGACAGTATTTTCCAAAAAACCTGGCAAGCCATCTTAAAAACGCTTAAGCAGCCGACCGAACATGAGCAGTCCGAACAGCGGGCCTATCGCCAACAGCAAAAACAAATATTGCGGCGGCCAGCTTTCCAGTAACAGGCTAAAGAACTGAATGCTGAAAACGGTGATGGTAAAGCCGATGCCGTTCACTACGGTGAGGGCGGTACCCACGTACATTGGGACGGCCGTTTTGGCCACGATGGCGGAAAACTGGGCGGAATCGCCCACGACGGCAAATCCCCAGATCAACAGGATCAGCAGGAAGGGGATCAGCGGCAGCTGAAAAAGCCAGGGTGAGATCAGACAACAGATTCCCGAAGTAAGTAACATGCCGAAAGCCACCCGGGCGCTGCCGGTCCGCAGCGAGAGGTACCCGCCGGCCACGCAGGCAAAAGCCCCCACCCCGATAATGATGAAAGTCCAGTGGGGAATGGCCAACTCGATACCATTGGTCTGCACGTAAGTGAGCAGAATGAGCGGGATAAAAGTCCAGAAGGTATACAACTCCCACATGTGGCCGAAATAACCGAAGGCCGCCGAGCGAAAGTCTTTGCTGGAAAATATTTCCGGGATGGCGGTCCAGTTGAAGCGGGCACCTTTTTTCCGGTAAGGGCCGTCCCCGACGATCAGCGCCAGACTTAGTCCGCCGGACACCGCCAGCACAGAAGTAGCGATCAGGACGATCTGCCAGGGCAAACCTTCCGTAATATCTTTGATAAAGTGGGGAAAGGCTTTACCTAGTACCAGGGCTCCCACCAGATAACCCAGTGCTTTACCCAGCCCCTTGTTGTACCAGTCCGCGGCGATCTTCATTCCTACCGGATAGATCCCTGCCAGGAAGAAACCGGTCATAAACCGTAAAAGCAGTACGGAAAAGAGACTGGTCCCAAACCAGATGACCGCGATATTAAAAACCGCACCGGCTATTGTAGAAAACAAAAACACCCGGGAAGGGCTAAAACGATCCGCGATGGACAGAATGGAAAATACCAGCGTACCCGCCATAAATCCCAGTTGAACGGAAGAAGAAATATCCGCCACCGCACCGGCGCTGAGATCCAAAAGTTCCCGGAGATCGTCCACCACGGCATTGCCGACAAACCACATCGATCCGCCCGCAAACTGAGAAAAAACTATGATCGGCAACACCCAAAAGGTCCGGGGTGTAGTCGCTATTTCGGATTCTTTCATTGCTTAGTTCTTAACTGGATCCCGGGAAAGCTCGAGCCTATCCTGGTCCCAACAGTCATCCTGAATTCGGTTCCCATTTCCTCACCGCCAATTCGACATTCCTCACCTCTCTTTCCTCGCTTCCCCAAGGTAGGAAAATGCCTTCGAACGATTTAGGGGGACAGCTGTTTTATAACCATTCTTATGAAATGCCGACATTTATATTAAATTGTAGTCATGTCTTCAGCAGAAAATCAGCGATTACGAGCCCATTATTCCGGAGAGAAAAACTGGCTGCACTGGGGCCCCTACCTCAGCGAACGCCAGTGGGGAACAGTCCGGGAAGATTACAGCGCCAACGGAGATGCCTGGAATTACTTCCCCCACGACCACGCCCGCAGCCGCCAATACCGCTGGGGAGAAGACGGAATTGCAGGGATCAGTGATATCCGCTGTAATTTTTGTTTTGCCCTGGCTATGTGGAACGGTCAGGATCCCATCATCAAGGAAAGGCTTTACGGTCTGACTAATGCCGAAGGCAACCACGGGGAGGATGTAAAAGAACTGTATTATTACCTCGACAATACCCCGACCCATACTTACCAAAAATACCTTTACAAATACCCGCAGGGAGCTTTTCCCTACGCCGACCTTATCCTGACCAACGCCCGGCGCAGTCGCACCGAAAGTGAATACGAACTGCTGGACACCGGCGCGTTCGACGACAACCGCTATTTCGATGTATTCATTGAATACGCCAAGGCCGATGCGGAGGATATCCTCATCCGGATCACCGCCCACAACCGCGGGCCACAAAGTGCCCCACTGACCCTTTTGCCGACCTTTTGGTTCCGCAACTGGTGGAGCTACGGGCACATCCAGGAAAAACCCCAGATCAGCACGGTCGGCCAGAGCGGGCAACACATGCAGATCCGGGCGGAGCACGAGCGCCTGGGTACCTATTTTGCCTACCTGCAAAAGCCGGAACACCTGCTGTTCACCGAGAATGAGACCAATCAGGCCCGGATCTTCGGGCGCCCCAATTCGTCGCTATTCGTCAAGGATGCGATCAATGATGCAGTGGTCCAGGGCCGGATGGACCTTTTGGCAAGTAGGGACTATGGGACCAAATGCGCACCGGTCTACTCCCTGGATATCCCGGCCGGTGAATCGGTGGAGCTGCGTCTCCGTCTGAGCCGCGACGGATCGCTGGCCGACCCGCTGGGAGCAGCTTTTCCCGAAACCTTTACCACTCGTATTCGGGAGGCGGATGAGTTTTACGAGCAGTTCCAGCCCCAGCATTTACCGGCGGATCTGGCCAATATCCAGCGGCAGGCCCTGGCGGGTATGCTCTGGACCAAACAACACTACCACTACGATGTAAGCATCTGGCTCAAGGGAGATCCCGGCCTGCCCCCTCCCCCACCCGAGCGGAAACACGGTCGCAACGCCCACTGGCACACCCTCAACAACCAGGACATCATTTCGATGCCGGATAAGTGGGAGTATCCCTGGTACGCCGCCTGGGACCTGGCCTTTCACTGCGTTCCGTTTTCCCTGTTGGATCCGGATTTTACGAAGCACCAGCTGGTCCTTTTCCTCCGGGAATGGTACATGCATCCCAGTGGCCAGTTGCCGGCCTACGAGTGGAAATTCAGCGACGTCAACCCTCCGGTGCACGCCTGGGCCTGCCTGGAAGTGTACCGTCTCGACAAGGCCCATACCGGTACCGGTGATATATTTTTCCTGAAGCGGGTCTTCCAGAAGCTGATCATCAATTTTACCTGGTGGGTCAATCGCAAGGACGAGAACAACAACAATATTTTTGAAGGCGGCTTTCTGGGGCTGGATAATATCGGCGTCTTCGACCGCAGTGCGCCCGTACCGGGCGGCGGTATCCTGGAACAGGCCGACGGCACGAGCTGGATGGCCATGTATTGCCTCAACATGCTCGAAATGGCCCTGGAGATCGCCGTTCACGATCCATCTTTTGAGGATGTGGCTACTAAATTCTTCGAGCATTTCGTGTACATCGCCGAAGCGCTCAACGAATTCAGTCTGGCGCGTCCCCAGGCCTGGGATGAAGAAGAGGGTTTTTTCTACGATGTGCTCACCCTGCCGAGTGGGCGGCATTTGCCGATCAAAGTCCGCTCCCTGGTGGGCCTGTCCACCCTTTTTGCATCCCTCGTGATCAAATGGGAAACGCTGGAGCAGCTACCCGATTTCCGTAAGCGGATGCGCTGGTTCCGGGATTACCGAAAACACCATAAGAAATACGTCGTCGTACCCGAACAGGTAGACGGTCAGGATGTACTTCTGTCTCTGGTACCCAAAGATCGCTTGCAACGGATGCTGCATCCCCTGCTGGATGAAGCGGAGTTCTTATCTCCCGGTGGGATCCGCTCCGTGTCCAAAGTCCACCAGGATCCCTACGTCCTCCAGATCGGCAACTCCAGCTTTCATCTGCAGTACGAACCGGCGGAAAGCAGTACGCCTCTTTACGGCGGCAACTCCAACTGGCGCGGTCCGGTTTGGATCCCGATGAACTACCTGTTGATCCGCTCCCTGCAAACCTACCACCGGTATTACGGCGATCAGTTGCAAACGGACTTCCCTACCGGCAGCGGCCAAAGCCACAACCTGCAGGAAGTGGCCAAAGCCCTGGCCCGGCGATTGGTGTGGTTGTTCTCCCAGGATGAAAATGGGCAACGCCCGGTCCACGGAGCGGCAACCCGCTACCAGCAGGATCCCCATTTTAAGGACCTGCTCCTGTTTTACGAATACTTCAACGGAGATACCGGGGAAGGGATCGGTGCATCCCACCAGACCGGTTGGACGGGGGTGGTGGCTTATTTGATTAGTAAGTTGTAGGAGGTGTTTTTTGGCCTTACGAATTAGAGGATGATTTATGCCTACACCCAGTCATCGCCAGGCTGATTATAAATGCAGGAAAATCACGTCGCCATCCATCATGACAAACGCGATAATCCGACAACATAGATTAAAAAGAGAGAGCACGCACAATTACAACTGGGAATTAGGACAGTTCGGTAAGCAGGCAACTGTCAGACATACTCGACGTAAAGTGGTTGGAGATTTTCCAAAATCCCTTTAGCCGGTATAGTTGGATAACTGGAGATTTGTAATACGATTACAAATCAAGGCATAAAGGCCGGGAAAAGAAATAGTCAGCATTTGTCATTTTTGTAGAATTTTTTTTCGATTTTTATCACGATCAAATGAATATTCTTTTCTAAAACGCCTAACTAAAGGAGTTACAAAACTGCTAAACCCATGCCTAAAAACGGCTCCATCTACCCTGTCAATCTCCTGAATGCCATTTATTTACTAAACAAACATCACCGCACTTTATTCAAAAAATTCCTGCAATCCCCGTTCTTTCACCAACAGCCACAGTTGATTGAATTTACTGAGATTATTTTCCAATTTTTGCCGAATTTTTCTATAAAAAAAAAGACCTTGATCTGGTATTACTCAACAAAAAAGGGGAAATAAGGGGTTTTTCTGTTCCTCATCTCTTCGCCCGGATATATCCGCAAGAGGTCACCTCCAAGGACCGGAAGCAACAACGAACCAAGATCTATAACCTTTGCTCGGACCTCTATCGGGCCATTGAGAACTACATCGCGGCTATTCGGCACGAGGAAGATCTGGTGAGTCGCTACCGCTATAATGCCGAATTTGCCCTGGCCCAGAATAATCCCCGCCACTGGGAGATCTCCATGAAGCGTTTCCGGAAAGCGATCCGGCAGAACGGGGATAGTCTGGAAAATCGCTATGCTACCTATTTATACTATAAAATGCAGTTTGAGTCGCCCTACAACGACCGGCTGGATAAGCGCAATGCCCCCGAGCAACTCCGGCAGGTATTCGAAGCCTTGGATATATTCCATCTGATGACCACACTGGTGCAGGTCTGTGAAGATCTCTATCGCTCGGGCATTATCGAAGAGCCCTCCACCATCGCCGAACGGGAACAGCAACAGGAAAAAATACTGGAACAGACCGCTCCTCTGGCCAACCGCCGCTATCCACTGATCCACCTGTACCGGGAGTTGATCTTGCTCAAAAAAACGGACAGTGCCTTCCCCGGACTGTGCCGGGCTTTTGGTTATCTCGTGTTATACCGAAAGCTGGAACTCGTCAGTTTACCCGAGCAAAACAAATGCATCCGTTATTTGCTCAACTATTGTGCTTACCGAAACAATCAGGGCGACCGCCTTTTCCTCCAGGTACGCCAAAATATCGAGCACTGGGGGCTCCTTACTGATCTACTGCTGGTAAATGGGGTATTGCCGGACAGCAATTTTTTGAACGCGGGGCTAACGGCGGCCGGGTTGAAGGACTTCGACAAGATCGAAAAGCTGATCGACCGCTACGGTAGCCTGTTGCCGCAACCGGTACAGGTTTCCGCAATTGCCCTGGTCCGGGCCTATTCATTTTTCTTTCAGGATAAGTTCGAAGCGGCGGCCGATGAGTTGGATCAGGTCAGTGTCAAATCCTATTTTTACAGTATCCAGAAACATTTACTCGCCGTACGGGTGGGATATTATCGTCTTCTGACGGGCCATATGGATATCGATAAGATGTACAATGTTCTGCAGAATGCCCGCTTGTTCTTTCGTCGCAACAATTATCCGGTTCCCCCAGCCCGCCGCCAATCTTATCTCGATATGGTTTTGATCCTGGAGCGGATCGTGGATTACCGGGTAGAATCAAAAAAACGGACGCCAAAACAGCTCAAACGGATCCAACGGCACATGCGGGAACGAAAACCCGCGCTCTCCAAGTGGCTGGAGGAAGTGATCGCCGATCTAACCAAAAACGGTACCGACTGATTAAGTCAGCCGATACCGTTCATCTGATCAGGTTACCTAGGTTATAGCCATCTTACCGAAACTGGCTTTACCATAGTTTGTTTACACCTCGATCATATCATCCGTAACTACCTCGTCATCGCAGGGGAATTCCGGAGTACCACACTCAATATCGTCTTCGTTCTCCGTACAGGCTGTAGACAGCGTACCGAGGGTCAGACATAAAAGGGCGATCCGGGCAAAGACGGAAACGTTACGGATCGCTGAGGAAATTTTTGCCGAAGCAACATTGCGTACTAAATACATAATACTGTGATTTGATGGTTAGAAAATCAGTACTATGCCCGGCGCAATGGCCATCATCATTTCCTGGAATGCATTGGTTGCCCCTTCTTCTACCGACCATTTGGCCGGAAGACAGTGATTGGCGCCAGCGGTACTTCACCCCTGGCCAATGCAAAGAATGATCAAGCCGAACCGGGCGTGTTACCCGGCCAGCAGTTGAAGCTTCAAATCAACTGGACGATAACCGGGGCATCCGAGGATGTCCCCCTGGTGGCAGTGAACGGACCCCAAAATGGGTCCCTTGGTGTGTTGGAATGGAATAGTGGATGATGCGGCCGGAATCAAGCTGTGTTTGTGGCCGCGTTTCGGTATGTATACGTCAGCAAGCGGACGGATGTGAAGGAGCGTGCGCAATTTTTTTGCGAAATTTCAGACAGGATCTAAGGACGCAGAACAGGAAAGAATCGTGCAGAATAGCGTTTAATCCCTGGAGGAGGGCCGGTTGAAACCCTTTTCCTCCAATATGCCCTGCAGCTCCCGCACCAAAAGATCCAGGGTGGGATCTTCCTTACAATTGGTCTCGATATCTTTTTTATCCAGTCGATTGGGTTGCAGTCCTGTTTCGGGATCCGGCGCGACATCCGATGGCACCTTCATTCCCAGCATATAATGAGCTGAAAGTTTCCGGCTGTTGATACTGCAGCTGCAAAATGCCCCCATCAGTACTTCACCGGGAACATTCTGTTGGGGTCGGTAATTTAAATTGTAAACGGCATAATTGTGCACGTGTCCCATATGGTAGCCGTAAACGTGGAGATAGTAGTTGCCCTCATAGGAAGAGATGCTCATCTCACAGCGTTGCCGGATATTTTCTCCCCTTCTGCCGGCATCAAAGCGTGTGTATAGAAATGCCTCAAGGGATTCCTTTACTTCAAACCAGGATTCTATGATATTACCGTTATTGTTGTAATTGATGGTGCGATAGATCCCCACCAGATCCCGTAGCCGCTGATCGTGGGGAGAAAGCATGGCAAACTGCTCGGTGTTCAAGGGAAAGGACTTCGAACTGCCAAAAATATTCCGATTGAGTAACAGATAGGCCTCTGCCAGACGGGTTTCCCGTTTTTCCAAGGCTTCCAGTGCTTTGTTCCGATCACCCTGCCCGGGCAAAAAAACCTTATCCCGATCGCTTTTAATCAGAATGATCTCTCCCGAGGTCGGTTGTTCATCATTGGAAACGCCCTGAAAGGAGCCCAGCAGATAGGGCAGGGTCCGGAAGTCACCGTAGCCGGTATACAGAATGAAGAACATTCTGCGATTAGACGCCACATTATCGAGCTGACAGTAAAGATTACCGCCCAATCGTTCCCCCTTTCCGGAGTAGAGTACATCCTCATCAATATGGCTGCTTTTATGCAGCCTCCATTGCTCGATGGGAAAAGGTGATGGCATGGAAAAATTTGCAGAAAAGGAAAATTCCTTGACTATTCTGAGGTTTTTCGAAAAAATGAATCCCCGATAGTATACTTTTTCCTGCTCCAGTTTTTGTTTGAATTTTGTCCGGAATTCCGGGAAAGTGGTCGTCCCGTTGATATACCGCAGGCAAGCTTTAAGATAAAAGTCATTTAACTTGATGGGTGGTTCTTTATTGATCAGCTTTTTATACAGGTGGTCGGCATTAAATCTGGCGGCTTCAACTCGATTGAGGACCCCCTGATCCATCATGAATTTTTTAATGGTCGGCGATGATCGGTGAGTGGCCAGGGAAACGGTAGGATCATATTCCCCGTAACCAAATAGCGGAGAACTGGTACTGTCAGTCGGTTTCATGTTCTTATCCCGGCAGTCTTCACGGTATTTTTGCCGGAGCGCTAACCAGAAAAGATCGCGGTCCTGCTGATTGAGTTCCAAGTGTATGTGGGTTTAGATTATCCTGATTGGATAAATATCCAAAAATTATCCAACTATCGGATGAAAAGATCGACATATTAGCATTTAGTAGAATCTTTTTCGGCAGTTTGCTTGCTTTTTATAATAAATTTTCACCGTTTTTTAAGAAAAAGGGTTTAATTGCAGGTAAGCAAATCATTTAATCTCCAAAATAAGCACGTCCTTTCCCGTCCACAAAGGCCAAAGAAGACTATTGCACCGAAGTAAGGTGCCCACAGCCAAAAATTTCATAGTCATTCGCAATTATTAGCATGCGAATAATTCCCGGTCGTTCGGACCGTATGGATCCTGCCAGATCCGGTTCGCACATTTTAGGTAGATTATTCGCCGAGTACAATTTAGTGCGTTTACCAGTCCACAACAAAGTTTTTACCCAACAATTACAACTACCCGCGTAAGCCGAAGCCGCAACTGCCAATGCGGTACACGGGACTGCTATTGGTCTAACCGATAGATGATCAATCTATGCTCAATGGTACCGCATAGACAGGGGATTCCTATGTCATCGATCGAGTGCCCTACTAATGCAGTCTACAGATCCAATTCGGTGCTTTATGGGTGCTTTTTGAAAAAAAGTGAGCAGAGGGCTCACGTTTTTTATCACCGGTAAGTATATGAATTATGAGCTTGACCATTTGCTGGCAAAAAACAAGCTGAAACACAAATTACCATTTCCATCAGAAGAACTCAGACCACCATGTACAAAGGTACTGGTATTTGAAATCCATTTTTTAACCATCCCTCCTTAGCAGGATGATGTAAAATGAGCAATCATGATGGAAACCAAACTTCGCAGGCGTTTACTGCGGGCCATGGAGGCCAAGAACTGGGAACTATTTTTCAATCTGGTCTACAATGCCTATCGCCACAAAATCTTCGCGATCGCGGTAAATCGCCAAAACCAGCTCGGCAGAGTATTCCAACCGGAAGATGTCGTCCAAGATGTATTCTTAACGTTTTACACCCGATACGACATTTATCGGTTCACTGCCGAAAAACTGGAAACGTTACTGAATCTGTTGAGTAAGATCACTGTTAACCACACTTACGACATTGACCGAAGAGAAGGAAGTAAGCACTCGTGCTACAGCCTGAACGAGGTCCCGGAAACCCGTAACGACCAGGAAGCTGATGACTTCGAGTACGAGCTCCAATACTCTGACTTCCTGAAGCATCTGCTTGCAGAACTGAGTGAAACCCAAAGACAGGTCTTTAGCCTGCGATTGAACGGTTATCCTTACCGTGAGATCGCTGAAGATCTGAATTTGACATCGGAGGAGAATGCGCGCCAATATTTCCAGCAGGCGAAAAATAAACTGCGCAAACTGATCAGCCGGGAGAAGATCCTGGCCTAAATAATTTGACCGTCATTCTCTGAACGTCATCTGAATTAAAGAAACTTTGGTTCCCGGCCCCAGGGTCGGGAACCAGCAAAATCACCCCGCTGTGGGTGATCCACCCGGAACGCTCCGGCGTTAGGGATCGGCTTACAGCGGTAATTATTCGATCCACATGGAAGATCTTATATCTCTGGTTAATCTAACTACTAAACAGAAGATCCGGCAAATAGAGATCGTTGGTCGAAAAACCAGCGCAACTCAGGGTAAGTTAGACAAGCTCTTTGCCGGGATTGCCAACGGCCGCTTCCTCAATGACGACAGTGCCCTCGAGGAACTGTATGGGCCGGATCCCTCCGAGACCACGCGGGCCGCCTACCAGAAGTTAAAGCTGCGTCTCCAGAAACGCCTGTACAATACGGTGTTTTTCATCAGCCCCAACGAGGCGCGCTACAAAAAGACTCAAACCGCTTATTACTACTGCTTCAAGCAACTCGCGGCAGTCAAGATCCTGATCGGTAAAGGTGCCCGGAAGGCAGCCATCCCTCTCGCCGAAAAGACCTTGCGCAAAGCGATGAAGTTCGAGATCACGCAGGTGGCCATGGAACTGGCCGCTGATCTACGGATCCACTACGCCGTCAACGGCGGAACAGAAGCACAGTGCCGGTACTACGACAAAATCGTAGAAGACTACAGCGAACTGCGCCACGCCGAGCAGGAGGCCGAAAAGTACTATGCCTTGCTTATGGTAAAAGCTACCCGGAAAAGATCCACCGATCCGGTGCTTTATCAGGAAGCGAAGGAGTACAGCGAGAAGTTAAAGAAGACCTTTAAACAACTGAATGTGAAGTCGTTCCGATTTTCACAGCTATATTTTATGGTGCGCATCCTTCAGCACGAAATTCAGGGGGACAGTCGGAAGACTATTGAAGTTTGTGATGAGGCTATTGAATATTTCGGGAAAAACAAAAGGGGGGCACACAATACCATCCAGTTTACTTTTGCCTTCAAAAAACTCCAGGCGTTTATTCAGGCCAAACAGTACGAGGCGGCCAGACAGGCTGCCACGGACTGCGAACAGTTGCTCGACAAGCAAAAGGCTTACAGCGACTGGCTACACGTGCAGTACTGCCGCATTTTACTTTGCTTCCGCACCGGAGAATACAAAGAAGCCTTTGATATTTACCACCAGGCTAAGTCGAATAAAGAGCAATTTAATAGACAATACCAGGTCGCCCAAGAGCGATGGACGCTGATAAACGCCTATCTCCAGTTCCTGATCAGTATCGGGAAAATTACGCCGCCGGAGCCGCAGAAATTTCAAAAGTTCCGTATTGGGAGAATGCTAAATGAGCTCCCCATTTTCAGTAAGGATAAGTTCGGCTACAATATTGATCTGATCGCCCTGAACGTATTGTTTTCCTTACATCGCAAGCGGTTCAACATCATTATTGACAAAATGGAGAGCTGGAAAACCTATATCTATCGACTTCAGCAGAAGAAAAGACCCAAAAATCGCGGGTTGTATTTTCTTCACATGCTGCTGTGTCTGCCCAGTGCTAACTTTCATCCCGTTGCGGTAGAACGACACGCCGCCGACTGGTTGAAAAAACTCCGGAATGCCCAAATGGATACAGAAATGGAGATCATTCCGTACGAGACGCTCTGGGAATTTATACATGATTTACTCAGCCAATAATGGCTTAAACATATTCTTAGTCCACAAAATAATTAATCATGAAAAACTTGAAGTTTTTGTTGCATCGCCTTGGCCGCTTAATAGCCCCGGATTACATAAGCTTAGCGGTCCCCTGGTCAGTTTTTAGTTATGCCCGAGACAGAGAAATTTATCAGCTAGTCTCACAAAATGCCCCAGCTCATCAGTATACCTTAAAGGAGGAGAAAATATTTCCTCATCGAATACTTAGGTCGGTATGGCCTTTACTGTTCAGGTGTAACGTCATTGAAAACGACATCGATATTGTGTAATCTGCCGTTTTGAATTGAAATAACCATCCATTTTGAAAAGTCAACATAAAAGGATCAGCTGATACTGATTTAGAATACTTGAGAGCCAACTACACCAGTTAAAAACTGTGTTTTTCAAGTGGAATGGTTTGTGTTTTTCTTGGATCCCCGGAGGTGGCAGCCTCTGGGGACTTTTTTTGGTGTAAGTCGGACAGTATCAACTGATCACTGGTTGCTCTGATGGATAGCAGTACCATTCGCAGGCGTTAATTGGGAATGGCTTCCAAATTTAGCAAAAAGTCTCTCCCTACCAAACTGGAGGGTTCAGGTATTTAATCGTGTAATTAGAACCTTGTTGTTGAAAATTTTCTCATTAACCGAATGCGATCGGACCTCCGGTAATAGGGTCTTGCATTTTCGGTAATTGTTGGCTTTCGAAATGTTTTTTGCTCCAATCTGTAAATCAATTCATGTGTAATTTTTACCCTACAGATTTTGGGCAAAGATGGCCGAAGATGATCAGATTCCGGACCAGTTTTTTAGCCCGGACATTAGACAAATAATTGATTAAAAACCTGGTTTACAAATACATAGCATTTCTACTATTGTTGTTTGGCAGACTTTTAATCACATATACAAATTTATAGCCCAACACAAGATTTCCCAAAATTTCCACCCCCTTCATAAGACTGGCTAAATCTTTAATAAAAAAGAGGCTAAAAACATAAAATATTGATAATCAATATTTTAAAATTCAATCTAAGCTGCATTTTCGGACAATAAAAGGCTAATTGCAACTCATTTTTCTTGCCTTTGAAGAAAAAAATAAAAAAATCAGTTTTAGCACTCACGTTTCCATCCGCAGTGAAGTATAACTAATACAATTGCCAATACAGAAATATTAATCAGCATTGGTTCTAAACACTTTAGAAAATCGCAGTTGGCAACGGCTGCATTTCATAGTCACCAAACCATAACCAATTCATTAAACATTCCATTACTGCCATGAAAAACGCAAATTTCAAAAATCTGCTGAAATACTGTTTTAACGAATTGCCCGCCGATCAGTGCCGAAGTATTGAAGAGGAACTGATCCGGGATGAAGCCACCTTTTCCGCAATTAGCGGGATCAATCTACTGAAAAGGAAGCTGGGATCCCGGCAGGCCGTTGAACAGTATCTCTACCAAAAAGGGGAGCAATCCAGAAACCGGCTGCTTTCCGAAAATCGTTCCCGGATATTTCGCAACACTCACTAAATCCATTTTGTCATGAGAATGAGAAGTAGAAGATTAGCCCTCATTAAATTTAGATTATTTGTTCTGTTCGGTTTACTGGTGGTATTTTATATCACCTGTCTGCCCCCCTCGATCGATTCCGGATCTTCTGAGGATGAGCTGAATATCAGCTCCATATACTTTGACGTTCAGGAACAGGTCAACCGGCCGGTCGTTGCGGTAGGAGAAGTGACCGCCTCTTTTTTCATTAATCATTTAGGAGGGTTCTATTTTCTACGAGATCTGAAAGGCAAGCAATCCATAATTTGTTTCACCAATAAGGTACCTCCGCCCGAAGGAAGTGAGATATCTGCATTAGGGATTGTGAAGCCGGTTTTTCAGAGAGGAGATATCAACTTCATTTATTTCAAGACCAAGGAAACGGAATTCAGGCAAAGACACTACGACCAGGCATCTTTGTAATACGAACGATCCTGGAGCAGGTCCGGATGTGTCTGAAGACTTATTGCTTCACCAAAAACAAATAAAATGCACAATTCTGATTTTTGGGACATTCCCTACATCCCAGGCGAGACACTCCCCTCCTATTCTTTGCGGGAGGATTATTTACCGGCTACGGAATGCGAACCTTCGGTAGACACCGATCAGCGCCAGCTAACGAATGATTTTGAATCAAAAGATCTTTATTCGGTTTATTCGATTGGAGAGGATTTTCATTCAGCCAGGGATCATGATCTGTTTCCTACTTTCTAAAAGAAGGTAGGGTATATTTAATACTTCATGCGCCGGGCAGTCAACCGCCGGGCGCTTAAATTTTCCGCTATTGGACTTTTGCTACCTGGCTTTACAATGACTTTTTAATATCATCCAGCCCATACTTCTTATCCAGCTTCCTGGAATATTCATCTCTCAGCCGCAGGGCTTTTTCCGCATCAAATCCACTTTCCACAAAAAAGTTATAAGGAATTACTCCGTTGGGGGGAATACTGGCGTAACGCTTCAGGAATTTTACGGTCTCGCGGAATGTCTGGAGTTTTATCTCTTCAATATCTTTCTCTTTATTGCTCATATCATAATGATCCTTAGTTTAGAGTATGAAATAATAGTAATGAACGCATACTCTAAATTTAGAAATTGGTTTAGTTAACAATTATAGTTCTCACAAAAAACGAAATGCGCGCAAAGATAGTTTTTCCTATCTCTAAAGGATAGGTTAAAGTGTATAATCCCGGATGAAATCCAGCTTGGCGCAGATGTTTTCTTTTAATGCAGACGGAAGATCCAGTTCGGCATCATCCATTATTGCCGCCGAGCTGGTAGTAACTTCATCGTGGGCCTTTTTTGTTACGCCCATGATATTGAGCTTATTGATACGGATATTCTGTCGCCAGAACATCTTCTTGAATTCCTTTAGATAAATATCCCAAAGATTGTTTAAAGGATGTTCTCCCTCGGGACACTCATCAATATATAAAACTGCGGGCACAATCAGGTCATTAGGATCAAGAATTTCATCGTGAATATATTTATACTGCTCCGATAATATGACTTTTGTGCTTCCCTGCAAAAGGCCAAAAGACAATAAATGGGTAACGGGTGCTACAATAAAAGACACCTGTTGCTCATATTTCTGTAAACAACGGTAGATATGCTGGAAAGTGGGAATGCTGCAATATTTAATAGCTTCTACTATTTTTTCAGAAGGTAGGGAACGGTTGTAAAACCGACTGGCCGGTAAACGCAGAATGCGTGTGTATTTAAAATCCTTATTTGCTTCCAATTGTTTCTCTATTTCCAGAAAAATATCCTCATGGGCTTTTTGGTAAGCATCCATGATCACTCCAGGTTCCAGAAATGACCCCTTACCCAAAAATTCGGAAACATAAAAAATGTCCGTAGTTTTAGTAATGAACGGAGTTATAGCTTCCCGGTAACGCGTAGCAAATTCGTCCCGCTCGCGTTCATCGCCAGGGGAATAATCCAAGTCGATAACTTTACGGTTGTCGTGCTGATTATTCCACCCTTTCAGATCAGAAGCCCGTAAATAGTAATGCTTTGGGTCTTTTTCCTCCGGAAAGTTATTTTCCCAGTTTTCGAACTCGTCCCTGGTGAGCAGAAAGGTGGTCGGCTTGATCCCGCAGTAAGCTACGATCTTACTCACAAAGTCGATCGTGAAGGGCTTCTGCTGCGCCGGATTGTTGGGAAAATTAAACTTGGCACTCCGAAAATACTTCCGTTCCACTTTAAAAAAGGCATACAGCTCCTCCGGAGGCATGTTTATCTTTTCTAAGTGTTGATCAATAGCATCTCTAAACCGGTTGCTCCTTTTTTTGTGTTCGTCTTGTTTTGCTGTCATTACCCTGCTTTTAACTGAGGTGCAGTCATTCGCCTTAAAAATATTGAAAATTTAACATTCAGTAAAAAAAACTAATATAGAAGCTAAAAAAGGCATCCGTCCGATCGCTTTGCGTTGATCGCTCTCCAAAATCCGAAGGCAAGACTGATCAGTTATCCCGGTAGGCGAAAATTTTCGCCTAAGTCTCCAAACTTGGCGTTTGAAGTCGCCTTCCCCGGCTCTTGCCTTCCCACTACTCGATTCGATAATAAATTGAATTTCAGTTAATTAAAAACAATTATTATCTTTACTACATCAGCAAAACACGGCCTTGCCACAGTTGCACAGGCCGTAAGTTTTCCGACCCAAAAGGGATGTCTAAAAGTTTTCGTCCCTGAGCCCGGACATAAAGAAAAAGTGTTCCTAAAGATCGCTTTGCCGGCCAAAGAGATTTTCAGAAACACTATTGTTCGACAGTCAAAAGGATGTCGACTTAAATCCATTTTTCATAATTAAACTAAACCTTAGATCTATGTCACGCGGGCATTTTAATTTTTGGCCTTTCGGTAGCTTCTGCCTCCTTTAGCCAAGTGGACGGGCTTTTGGGGCGGAGGCTTCCTTTAGACCTCACGCAGCGCATAAGCTCACTTCCGCCGCTGTTTCCACCCGACGGAGT
Source organism: Flavilitoribacter nigricans DSM 23189 = NBRC 102662 (assembly GCF_002646595.1). Taxonomy (GTDB): domain Bacteria; phylum Bacteroidota; class Bacteroidia; order Chitinophagales; family Saprospiraceae; genus Flavilitoribacter; species Flavilitoribacter nigricans. The sequence continues at coordinate 60,354 of NZ_PDUD01000027.1, read as the reverse complement.
TCTTCCGGGTGCCGTGTAAAACTATGGTGAAATTTAAATTTGCTAAGGCTGGCAGTACGAGCGTGGGATCTATCCTCACGATCAGCAAATTTGGGAATGGTTGGTAAACGTTCGATACGATCTTCTCCTCAATAAATCCAGATATCAAAGAGATTTCATATTACGAGCACGGAGTGCCATTACTTACAGGCGAAATCTTCTGCGTTTTCTGTTTTGCCGCAGACGCAGTAGCAGCAGAGTAATGATGAGCACAAGGAAGATCATTCCGAGCACATAAGTCGCGAGTAGCGGCAACTTCGAAGTACCGGGGGCCACACTACCTCTGGCAATCGCAATGGGTGGCTCCTCCTGGGTACTCCGCACTACTTTGGCCGACCTTGGAGCTGAATGATCCCGGTAGACCGGCGTTTTCCGGTTCAGTTTGATCTTCTTCATTTCTACCCGCAATGAATCTCTTTGCCGGAAAAGCACGTGGATAAATTCCCGGTTCCGGGCAAGCAGGTCCTCATACTTGTTTTTGGCCTCACTTTTTCCGGCAGCTTCCCCCTGACGGTAGGCCTCCTTCCAGGTCGCTTTTAGTTGATCCTCACAATCCAGTCGATCTTGCTCTCTGAGTTGAAAACAATCCGATCGCTCTTCCGAGAGTTTGGCGGAGTAATACTGCGCCCAGTATTCGTCCCGTTCTTTGGTGGTTTCCTGAATGGTCATTTCCAGTTGATCACTCCACCACCCTTCCAGGGCGAAGAGGACCGAGATCCCGACCAGGAAACCGCTGACTAATTGTTTCATTGTCCGATTTTTTAGTGGATGAATAAATACCGGCCGAAACCGGAATTGCATACGAACAACTTGCAGTGCGGCAAGCTGTATTAAGTATACTCTTCCACTTCGCTCTTTGTGAAGATCGGACGAGGTGTACTGACGTGAAATTGGTTGGGAATCCCGACGGTGCAAATCCGTCAGGACCAGATCACTTTGTATCAGGTGTGGACGAAAAGCCGGTCCCAGGCGCGGGCCCAGCGGGAAAATTGCATTTACAATATCCCCTTACGGAAACATACGCCCGTACCGTGGGTCCAAAATGCAGGACACCCAGACCACACATTGGCGGCCTGGGTGCCCGGTATATCTCGGTTTAAACGTGCATTAGCGGTAGGTTGACGGTCCTGCGGACGGCCTTGCCCACCGATTTAGTTCACACTAAAAACCATTCCTTCGTTAAATATTTTGCGTTTCAGTTTCCGGAGTGCACGATCTTTGATCTGACGCACCCGTTCGCGGCTGAGGTCCAGATAATCACTGATGTCCTGCAGGCTCAGCGGCTGCTTGCGATTCAGTCCAAAATACATGGACAGGATCTCGGCTTCTCTCGCACTCAGGGAACCCAGTAGTTCGGTCAGCTCGATACGCAGTGATTCGGTACCTACCAGATCGGAGTCCGGACTGGGCAGTACGGCATCGGCCAGCATTTCTTCGAGAGAAGCACTGTCTTCGTCCTCACCTACCGGTTCGTTCAGAGATTTACAGTATTTGACGTCCCGCAGGCAGTTCTCAATATCGCTTTCCTTCAGGTCCGTTACCGCAGCGATCTCGGCCAGGCTGGGTTCGCGTTCCAGTTCCTGGTACAGTTCGTTACGGGTACGTACTACTTCCTGAATACGGGATTGGTAGTTGGCCGGGAGGCGGATCTTTTTCGATTTCTCACCGATCGCCTGCAAAATGGACTGGCGAATCCACCAGACGGCGTAGGAAATAAATTTGAACCCGCGGGTTTCATCAAACCGTTGGGCAGCTTTTATCAAACCTATATTGCCTTCGTTGATCAGATCGTCCAGGCTCAAACCAGTATGCTGGTATTGCTTGGCTACAGAGATGACAAAGCGAAGGTTACTGCGAATAATCTTTTGAAAAGCAGCCTCGTCTCCATCTTTGAACCGGCGGAACAGACGTAGTTCTTCCTCTGGGGTGAGTACATCGTATTTAGAGACCTCATTGAGGTACTTCTCAATCGACATACTGTCCCGACGGGTAATGTTATGAGTAATAACTAATGCTCGCATGAATTTTGTTTTCTACCGTGATAAATATCCGATCACCAGACCGGCATCTAACAAATCTTTGTAAAGTAAAGTTAACGTGTGATTAGGCTTGCTACCTAGGGCACTTTTAGGTGTTTGGCTGGAGGGTGTGTTAGTGTCATCCAAAGCATCTGCTTCGGCGATATCCAGGCTGTGTGTGTTAGCTCGTGATATTAGGCTGGTTAAAATCGTTTCTCTGCTTGAGATTGGGTGCAGTCTATATAGTTTTTGCCTCCATCAATTATTAAACGTAGTTTGCCCGGAATTAGTTCTATTTTCCCGTTTTTCCTACAAAAAAATTTAGAGCGGTACCGGATCAGGACTTATCCTTATAATAAACCACCACTTCTTCCTTCGTTTTCCGCTGCAGATTAGGCACCTTGGCTTCTTTGTCCGCATAGCCGACCGGGATCAGCAAAAAGGCTCTTTCATTTTCGGGACGATCCAGGATCTCATGCAAAAAATTCATCGGACTCGGTGTGTGGGTCAATGAGACCAGCCCGGCATTATGGATCGCGGTCAGCAATACGCCCGTGGCAATTCCGACCGATTCGTTTACGTAGTAATTCTTGTGCTTTTCTCCGTTTACCAGATCGTAGGCCTTTTTGAAAATAATGATCAGATAAGGCGCTGTTTCCAGAAAGGGCTTATGCCAGTCGGTTCCGAAGGGCTGCAGGTCTTCCAGCCACTCTTCCGACATCCGGCCGTTGTAATTCTCGTATTCTTCCTGTTCGGCCGCTTCGCGAATTTTAGCCTTGATCCCAGGATCAGAGACAATACAAAAGGTCCAGGGTTGCTTATGAGCACCGGAAGGAGCAGTCGCTGCCGCCAGCACAATATTGTCGATGACCTCTTTGGGAATTTTCTTATCCGAAAAATCCCGAACCGTCCGGCGCTTATCCATGAACTGGTAAAACTCCCGGCTGCGCTTGAGCATCTCTGCTTTAGGATAACGAATTCCTTTGTAAGGAATAAAATCGCTAACTTCCTGACTCATAATCCTTTTAATACATTTTAAACTTTATGGGAAACACCTCATCCGCCATCTAGTTTTAAGGTAAGCACATAAAAATGAATCCTACTATCTATTAGACGTATTTTTTTGAAAAAGTTACAGGGGATCGGACATAAATTCTCCCCTCTGAAAATTACTGCTGATCAGGGTGTTGAAACCGATACCGGCAGTATCTTCCCGTTGAAAAAGCGATGCCCCTGGGTGGCGAACCAGGCCACAAATTCGCCCATATCATCGCTGCTCAGGGGTGCCTGATAGCCGGGAAAAGCCGCTTCCAGCATTTCGGTCTGTACCGCGCCGAGGCTGAGACAGTTGACGGAAAGCCGGCGATCCTTGAATTCTTCGGCCAGGCATTCGGTCAGATTGGCCAGTGCCGCTTTGGCAGCGCTGTAGGCAGCCAGGCCGTTGAACTTAGCGCTGCCCTGAAACCCGCCCATACTGCCGATATTGACAATATGCCCTCCGTTCATTCTGGAAAAATGCGGCAGGCAGATGTTAATAATTTTTACAACCGAAAAGAAATTGGTCTCAAAAGATTCCTGCCAGTCCAGCGGACTCAGCTGCTCAAACGGCTTATTGATCAGCAGTCCCGCATTGTTGATCAGTATGTCCAGTCCGTCCAGATCGCCCAAAGCGCGGTTCAGCAGATCCGGGGAACTATCGTTCAGGTCGTATACCAGATAGTCCAGGATCCCCTCCCCTTCTTCCAGCGCCACCGCCTGGTAAAGCGACCGCAGAGCATCTTCGCTCCGGCCGAGTACCAGAATGCGGTGCTCCCGGCTGCGCGCCAGCCGTAGTGCTGTTTCCAGGCCTATTCCCCGACTGGCTCCGGTTATCAGAATTTTCATAATGCTTGGATGGTTACGAGATGAGCAGCAGGTTTCCGCACGAATGGCTGTGTAACGGTAAGATCCTAAAAAAAACGAAGCCCTTCCCGGAATTTGCGGGAAGGGCTTCGAATTTAGTTATGCTGCTTAATGTAGATATATAACGACAGTCAAAAGCGCTTATTATAAATTGTCAATTTTTTTTGCAATTTAATTAAGCCCTTCTTTCCATCATGATGTTTTTGTAGGCTTTCTGCAGTTTCTTCCGGGCAAAGAAGATACGGCTTTTGATGGTACCGAGCGGAGAATCCAGTTCTTCGGCGATCTCATCGTACTTGTAGCCGGCGTAGGCCATCAGAAACGGACGGCGAAAGTCTTCCGGCAGATCGTTTACCAAAGACATCAGTTCTTTAAACGCCACCGAAGTCTCCCCATCATTCTCGACCACCCGATCACCACTGTTCAGATAGTAATTGTTGGGGGTTTGGTCGATGATCATGTTCCGGCGCACCTTCTTGCGATAGTTGTTGATGAAGATGTTCCGCATGATGGTCACCGCCCAGGCCTTAAAGTTGGTACCCGGGTTATATTTGTCCGCATTCGTGATAATTCTCAGCGCCGTATCCTGATACAGATCTTCCGCATCGTTGGAGTTTCCGGTAAGCTTGAGAGAGAATGCACGCAGCGAGTTACTAATTCGGTCTAATTGGTCCTGTATTTGATTCTGAATGGCGTATATCATGTCGGTGATGTTTTATTTGTAATTATTATTTACAAAAATACCCGCCTTCTAGCGGAGATGCAAATAATATTGGCAATTTATTTGTATATACAGCAAATTTAGTACCAAGATTGTCCGGCCTTTACCATTTAGCGGCCAAAACGTTAATTTTGTTAACAGACCTAAACAAAAAATGCCTAAACTTGTATATATATTTAAACGATCAAAAATGGTTCCAATATTGGAACTGTAAATTTTTTTTACATTTTTGTGTCATTAGCGCAGGTACAACATTGAATTCTTAAACTTCGACGGAGTAAGACAAAGCAGGTAGCAATGGAATTGACAAAGAATACAATTATTAACTATTTGTCGTCAAACATCAAGTGTTTACGACGTAAAAAGGGTTTCAGCCAGGAAGAACTGGCGCAAAAGATCGGACTCAATCGTGGCAACATCGCTTCCTACGAAAATGGAACCGCGGAGCCTAAGATCTGCAATTTACTTAAGCTTTCCCGGATTTTTGAGGTATCCATCATCGATCTGACTATGAAGGACTTGCAGGATGAGGTCAATCAGATCGAAGCTCAGTTGAAATACGAGAATTTAAACGGTCCGGATCCCGAACAGATTGCCCACTTTGCGGAAAAAGCGCATATGTTGGCGGATTATCTGGAAGGTTTGCACAAATGCTATACCTATAAAAAAGCCAAGCTGGAATCCAGCGAAGTTCCCGATAATGTAAATTTTGTTTTCGATTTCTTTGATCAGGCCTACGATGCGGCGGTCAATCTGCTGGCGGAGCACCGGCAACTGATCAATTACATTCGATGCCAGGATAAATAATTTCTTAAAAAAATTTAAGATCAGACTGTAAGAATGACCTGACAAAGTGGCCCTCTGCTATTTTGTCAGGTCATTTTTGCTTTTGGCTATTGCTTCATTGGAGGCTGAATCCCTATCTTTGTACCACATTTCGAATGAAACCTCTCCATAGCTGGACACATCTTATTAATTCGGCAAGCGTGCCCTTCCGGATCTTATCCCCCGCTGCCTGCACCGGATGATCACTATTTTCCATTGTCGCTTATAAGCTTTAAATTACTTATATAAATGATCGGGTAAACTACATCCCGACACCCCAGCCCAAAACCGTAAATTCTATAGCAACTATGAAGCACTACTGCACTTTACTATGGCTATGCCTCATCCATTGGTTAGTGCCCGGAAATGGTCAGCCCGCTATTCCGTTCCTGAACAAAGATCTCAATGAAGTCCGCGAAATTGCCGGACAACAAGGGAGCCTCTATTTTGCGTTTTTCACCGCCAACTGGTGTGCCCCCTGTCACTGGATGGAGGAGCAGGCTTTTACCAGCGCTCCGCTGATCAGCTACGTACGCCAGCATTATCTCGCCGTAAAGGTCGATATCGACGAACGCGGGAACCGGCCCCATCAGGAGCGATTTCAGGTAAAATTGCTGCCGAGTATACTGGTGTTCAACGCTCAGGGACAGCTCCTGGCAAAAATTGAGACTGCCCTTTCCGGCGAAGACCTGCTCAAGATCCTCGAAGAGCACAACCTGCCCAAAAATCGCATCGGGAGTACCCGTCACAGCTTCGCCAGCGAAGAGATCATGGACAGCCCGAAGCCGAGTATCAAACTCTACCGCCCCCCGCTTCCCTCCGAAAACAACGGCAATAATCCGCCGCCGCCAACCGAACTGCCGCCGCCCGTAATGGTGCCGGGGCGAACTACCCAGCAGCAGGACCGCAATACGCCGTCGCAGGCCGTACCCGTTGCCCGCCCCAATACCCGGGAAACTTTTGCTCCCCGTTCGGAAAAGACCTACAGTATCCAGGTGGCTTCCTACGAAGACTACCAACAGGCGATCCGCCAGGTGGCCCAACTGGAAAGCGGCGTGAATGAATCCGTACGCCTGCTCGGGGGTAAGGATGATGCCGGGAAGCAGGTCTTTCGCATCTTTATCGGCATGTTCCCGGACCGGAAAAAGGCCGAAGATTACTTATTTTATCTGCGGCGAAAAAACGTGAGTGGTGTCATTCAGGATATGATGGACGTTCGTTAAGCCATCGACCGCCAGGCGGCAGTACGGGCGCTTTACCATAGGAATCGCTCCCGTGGGAAGGGGCCTGCGGGAGTGGATCGCCCCCTCCTGCCGGACGCGATCCGCTATCGCTTTATGCGTCCGGAATACATTTTTTCTTTCCTTTCGGTTTCTCGACAATTTATGGAAGGGCAATTTCGTTTTCACCACGACTTATTACCCCATACTAGTACTTAGAAGCTGTCTGTGCCGGATTTTTGAGGACTTGTTACCGTTACGGTATGCCGCAGGAGGAAAGGCAGCCGGAGGCCACACAAGGCAAAATTCATACCGCAGAGCAGTTTCATATACCCCGAATTATTAATACTATAGAAAGAAAACTACTCTAATAAAAATCCTGAATAAAGGTGGAAAATGTGCCTGAATGAATCATGATTTTCGTTCAATGGCACCATATTTTTTTTAATCTTCGCAACTTTTATTGTCGATAAACTCGATCCCACTAACGGTTGAACATAATCTTTAATGATGACGAGAATTCAATTCGCCACTTTGATCTGCTGTCTCAGCACCTCATTCACCCTTTTGGCTCAATCTCCCCGAAACATTGTTATCGACGGACAGTTACGCGCACCCGCCAGCGGATCGGCCCGTATGGAGTGTAATGATGCCGGTACGATAAGTTTTCTTCCCTTTACCGGGCAGAGCAATGATGTAGCGGGAGATACCATCTTCCTGTGCTTTAATGACATCCTGCAAATTGATCATACGGGTGGTGACCTTAGCGGAGATCCCAATCCCAGTACGACTCCGGGTTTCGGTTACGCATTCTACGACTGCCAGCCCACCCAGACCGGCCCCGATCTGGCCACCATTCTCACCGATCCCTGTTTGAACACCGTATCGCCGATCACCTTCCCGAACGGAGTTACCGAAACCCAGGATTTCGGGATCTGGGTGGCGACCCAGGAAGTAGACGGGGATATCACCTTCCAGAACTCCGGTACGCTGCAGTACGCTTTCGGCGGTGGCAGCGGTCCCATGCAGGGCGCTCCGGTGCAGCTTTGGTTCGCACCGATCACGATCGATGATTTCGCCAATCGTGCCTATGAGGACGACGGCCTGGGTGGCGGAGAAGGTAGTTGCGTGGACGTGAATGTGGATGAAGCTTTTTCCGTTGTTTACCTCAACGAAGTAGTGGCAACGAATCAAAATATAATCAGCGGTTCTACCGGCTGTACGGGTACCTTTGATGTGGTGGGTGGTTTACCGGAATTCCTTCCGGCGGAAGAATACGAGATCACCATCAGTCTGGCGAGCAATCCCGATATTCAGGGAACCGTAACCTCTTCCAGCGCGCCCCGCCACAACAGTACCGTAGAATTCATGGTACCGCGGGCCGGGATGTACAATATCATTGTAGAGGATGGAAAGGGTTGTCCGGCAATCTTCACCATGGACTTCACTTCCTGCGCATCCATAACCTACAACTTCCCGCTGGAGAACGTTTCACCCGGCCAGGTAGAATGTCTGCCGGTAACGGTGGAAGATTTCAACATGGTTGGTTCCATGCAATTCTCCATTAACTGGGATCCTACTGTATTGCAATTCCAGAATTTTCAAAATCCCAATGCTGCCCTCGTTGATCTGCCCAACAGTATCAACCAGGCCGATGAGCAAACCCTGCTGGTTTCCTGGTTCGATGCCGGTACTTCCGGAGTAACCCTGGGCGACGGTGCGGTACTTTTTGAAATGTGTTTCGACGTGATCGGACAACCCGGAGAGACGAGCCCGATCATTATGACCGATACGCCCCTGTCCATCGAAGTACTGGATACGGATAGCAATCCTTACGGGGTCATCGTCACCGGCGGGCAGGTTACCGTTTCCGCCAGTGATCTCTTCGTGCTTATCGAACCGCGCGATCTGGAATGCGCCGCGGCACCGACGGGTGGTTTTACCCTTACGGTCAGCGATGGAGTAGCACCCTACAACTACGCCTGGAACTCCGTGCCACCGGTTGGTGCGGACCAGGCCGGTACGCTCACTAATCCGGGTGAATCCATCACTGTGAACGACCTCACGGAGGGTACCTATCAGATCACCATTACCGACAGCAATAATCCGGTTAATACCGTAATTGATACTTTCGAACTGATCGCTCCGCCGCGACTGGGCGCCAACTTTACCGTTACCGAACCTTCCTGTTTCGGAGCTACCGACGGCTCTATTTCCGTCAGGATCTCGGACGGCACGCCCAATCCTGACCTCAGTAAATATACTTTCACCTGGAACGTACCGGTCGGTAATGTAGCCGCCCTCACCAACATTCCCGAAGGTTTTTATTCGGTTACCGTATCCTCGGACAACGGTTGTGAAGCGATAGCGAGTGCTACTTTGTTCGAACCGCTCCCCATCGTCGTGCGGGACGATCCCCAGGATAAAGTCATTTCTCCGGCCAGTTGTAACGGTGCCCTCGATGGTGAGATCACCGTGATCCCTTCCGGTGGTACCACCAGCTCCGGTAACTACGTCTTCGAATGGAGCAACGGGGTCACCCAAACCTCCAGTAGTTCCACCATCAGTGGCCTGGATCCGGGTGAGTATTGCGTGACGATCACCGATGATAATGGCTGTTCTTTTTCAGACTGCTACATCGTGGCGGCGGAAAAAGAGATCAGTATCGTCAGTCTGGTAACCGATGTGACCTGCTTTGGTGAAGCCAACGGATCCATCGTACTTTCCGGATCGACAACCCCCACTAATGAAGAAGACCTGCCCTATACCTTCTCCTGGTCCGCCAATGCGGGCACAGCGGAAGACAGCAGTCCGAATTCATCTACCCAGAACGGACTCGCAGCGGGCACCTATTCGGTAACCATGACCGATAATGATGCTTCCGGCTCTTGTATGGTAGAAGGCACTTTTGAGATCCTCGAACCGGACTCGATCGCCATCTCCATTGCCGACATCAATAATGAAACCTGTAATGACAATCCGTCCGGAGGCATTGGCCGCGATGGTAATATCAGCGTAGAAGTGACCGGAGGTACCGGCGCCTATACCTACGAATGGTCGCACGATGCCAACCTCAACGGACCAACTGCTACCGGCCTGACCGCCGGCGATTATACGCTCACTGTTCGCGATGTGAATAATTGTGAGCAGATGCTGAACTTCGCCATCGAAGCACCGACGCCTCCGAATATTACCTCCCTGACGGATGATTCAGTGACCTGTCCGAACGATACTGACGGTATGCTGAGCGTAACGGCCACGGCTACGGCCGCTCCGATTACGGGCTACCTCTGGAGTACCGGTTCTACCGAAACTTCCATTTCCGGTCTGTCTCCCGGAGCCTATACCGTTACCGTTACGGCATCCGATAACTGTCAGTCCATTGATACGGCTCTGGTAACCTCTCCGGGCCTGGTGGTACAGGACAGCATCAATCTGAGACTGCCCGGTTGCCCCGGTCAGAACGACGGTCAGATCGCGGTATTCGTCAGCGGCGGTACGCCTCCGTACACCTATCGCTGGTCAACCGATCCGAATAATGCTACTACGATCAACCCGCTACCGGCACTGGCGGCGGGTACCTATTCCGTTACCGTAACGGATGCCAATAACTGTACGCCGCTGGTGATTGACAATATCGTGCTGAGTGATCCGCCGACGATCACCGTCGATTTCACCGTGCTGGCTCCGGTAAGTTGCCCGGATGACCTGACCTGCGACGGTCGGATACTCGCCGAAGCGTCCTACAGCGACGGCACCACCGGTATCTTCAACTTTGTCTGGTCTTCCGGAGAGACCGAACAGGGAGTGGCCAGTTCGACCGGTACGCAACTCTGCCGCGGTCCGCAAACGCTGACCGTTTCCGACGGCACCTGTGGGGTGACGGTTGATGTAGAAGTACCCAGCCCGGATGATTTCGCCGTAACGGCCGATGTGGCCAATATTAGTTGCTTCGGCGAAACAGACGGAACCATTATGCTCGCCACGATGGGTGGTACGGCCCCTTACGATTACCTGTGGGACGACGGCCCGAGCGGATCCGATCGCGATAACCTGGGAGCCGATACGTACCAGGTAGTGATCACGGATGCCAACGGCTGTAATATCACCCAGACGGTGCCGATCGCCGAACCGGACGAACTGATCCTGAATATCAATGAAGCACTGTCTACGCCCACGATCAGTTGTGCCGGCGAAAATGACGGGATCATCGTTGTGGAAGAAGTAGGCGGAAACGGCCTTGGTACCAGCCCATTTGCCTGGTCCGGCGGTGTAGCTCCGGCCAGTTCTCCCCGGGCGGACAATCTCGCTCCCGGCACCTATACGGTGACGGTGACTGACGTCAGAGGTTGTCAGGCCGATACCGTCTATACGATCGGCGAACCGATCCCCATCTCTGTAGAGATCGTGGAGCCGGTACCGCCGCTTTGCTTCGGCGATCCGTCTCTGATCTTCATCGATACGGTCTTTGGTGGAACTGGACAGGACTTTCTGGATTACACCTATTCTGTAGATAATAACGGTCTCAACTTCCCGCCCAACCAGCCGGCAACGGTATTCGGCATGGATCACGTGATCCGCGTAACGGATCCGGGCGGTTGTACGGTGGAAGTGGATGTATCCATTCCGCAGCCGGATGAGATCATCATTGATCTGCCGAGCGAGATTACCGTTGAATTGGGAGACAGTGTGACCCTGATGCCGGTAATCTCTCCTCTGGGTGGCGTATTCACTTACGAATGGACGCCGGAAACGCCGGATATTTCCGCTACGGATATTCCTAATCCGGTGGTGTTCCCCTTCCGCAGTGAAGAATACACCCTGCTGATCACCGATCCGAACGGATGTACGGCGGAAGCAAGCGTATTCATCGATCTGGACGCCAACCGCAACGTATATATTCCCAATGCCTTCTCTCCCGACGGAGACGGTATAAACGACGAATTCCGTTTGTTCACCTGTACGGGTGTGCGAAGCGTCAATTTCGCCCGGATATTCGATCGCTGGGGAGAGATCGTGTATAATGACGATTCCATTGACGTTAACTGTTTTGACGGAGCTGCTCTCTGGAACGGACAAAAGGACGGACGGACCGTGAGCCCGGGCGTATACGTTTACATCATCGAGGTAGAATTCCTGGATGATGTGACCCTGGTCTTCCGGGGAGACGTGACCGTGCTGCGTTAATTCGATCTATCCTTCCAAAGGTGCCAAGGGCGCTAAGAACTGTAATAGCCGATTCAAATCGAACCGGCCGCCAGTTCTTAGCGCCCTTTGTATTTTTGGACCGTATTGGATATTTTTTACGCTAAAATTTGCATCTGAAATTTATTCATCGTAATTTTACGATCAATATGGGAAACACAAGAACAGAACGCTTTACCGAACGTCACAACCGGCTGGCCAGTATTGCCAAAGCATTGGCTCATCCGGCCCGGATCGCTATCCTTGAGGTACTGATCCGGAAGGGCAGCTGTTTCTGTGGGGATGTGGTGGAAGAGATCCCTTTGTCCCAGGCTACTGTTTCCCAACACCTGAAGGCCATGAAATCCGCCGGTCTGATCAAAGGAGAGATCGATGGAAAATTTTCCTGCTACTGCGTTGACCAATCCGCCTGCCAGGAAGCCTATGGCCTGTTGAGTAATTTGTTTGAAGAAGTAAGGAAATGCTGTTGAGCGGTTCCTTTTTTTTGCCATAATCCATCGTAAAATAACGATGAATATTTTTAACCATTAAATTCAATTACTATGCTAGATCTAATGAAATTCAATCCAGGCTGTTGCGGAGGAGATGACGATTGCTGTGGCGGTCAAACCGGCTGCTGCTAGTGGGAAACTCCTTCCCTATCCATTTCTAACATCGATTAGCGAAATCGGGGTGTGCCGGGCGGAGGTTCGGCACACTTTTTTTTTGCCTGGCATGTGCAGGGCACGTCCGCTATCCCTGTTCGTAAACCTCCAGTAGGGCGTGCAGATCTTCCAGCGTATTGGCTTCCTCTACGGGTTTATCTTTTCGCCAGCGGAGCATTCGGGGAAAACGCAGCGCTACCCCACTTTTATGTCGGTTGGAACGCTGGATACCTTCGAAGGCGATCTCGAATACATGCTTGGGGTTAACACTGCGTACCGGTCCGAATCGCTCCACGGTATTTTTCCGAACCCAGGCCGTGATCTGCCGGAATTCCGCATCCGTCAAGCCGGAATAAGCTTTGGTAAAGGGTACCAGATCTTCCCCGTTCCAGACCGCAAAGGTGAAGTCCGTATACAGGTTGGCCCGGCGGCCGTGCCCCCGTTGGGCGTAGATCATAACCGCGTCGATGGTCAATGGATCGACTTTCCATTTCCACCAGTCGCCGCGTTTCCGACCGGCCAGATAGGGCGAATGGAGCTGTTTCAGCATGATGCCTTCACTTTGCTGCTCCCGGGCATTTTCCCGCAGTTCGGCCAGCGTTTGCCATTCATCGTACGCTATTGCCTCGGAGAGAAGCAGGATCTCATTCGGGCCGATATCCTGGATCATTTGCTCCAGTAAGCGACGGCGCTCGGCCAGGGGTTCCTGCCGGATGTCCTTTCCCTGCCACTCCAAAAGGTCATAAGCCATCAGCACGACCGGTGCGTCCCGCAAGTGCTTTTTGGTTACATTTTTCCGACCGATACGGGTTTGCAATATCTGGAAACCGAGGGGCTTACCATCCCGAAAGGGCAGGATCTCACCGTCAATAACCGTTCCGTTGGGAAGCAGATCCGCCAGGGGATTATATTCGGGAAATTTATCGGTAACCAGTTCTTCTCCGCGGGACCAGACGAATAGTTCATCCTCACGGACGATCACCTGGCCGCGGATGCCGTCCCATTTGTATTCGGCCTGCCATTCCGACGGTTTCCCGAGTTCATGTACGGGATCGTCCAGTTGGTAGGCCAGATAAAAAGGATAGGGCCGGGAAATATCCTCCAAGGGATCTTCGGTCAGGATGAGTTGTTCAAAGGTGCTGTCATCCGGTGTCCAGCCGCCCATCAGACGGTGAGCGAGGGTCATTTCATCGATCCCGGTCTGACGACTCAGGGCCCGCACCATCAGCTTTTGGGAAACCCCCACCCGAAAACTCCCGGTGATGAGTTTATTAAATACGAAGCGCTCGCTGGTATTCAATTGCTGCCAGGCGGCAAAAACCCGTTCCTTTTTTTCTTCTTCTTCCAGATCTTTGAGATCGCGAACGTAATTGATCCAGTAGGTGAGATCGTAGTCACTTTGTTCCTCTTCGGCCGGGAGCACCAGCGAGATGGTTTCGGCCAGATCACCGACCACGTGGTAAGACTCCTCGAATAGCCAGAGCGGAACCCCGCTGTAGGCAGCGGCCCAGGCCCGCAGCAGCGTGGTATTGACCGATCGCTTCGGTCGCCGGTGCGAGAGCAGGGCAACGGTCCAGAGTTTGTCCTCATCTCCCACCTCCTGAAAATAATCGGCCAGTGCCTCTACCTTGGCATTGGTCTTGTTCGTTTGGTCCAGTCGACGGAAAAGTCTGGCAAAATTTTTCATGCAATGGTATTTTAACTTCAGCGGTTAGGAACAGAGGCCGTTGCCCGGGCTTCTTTTGCCTCCGTTTCAGGCAAAGTCTTCACCTGTATAAAACATGGTCTGAAGAGTTTTGTTGATAGATATTGGGATCCGTTCAAATCAGCCGGGCCGACCGGAAATACGCCCGGTATTTGGCCGCTTGGCGAAATTTCCGGCTCGTTTCCTATGCGAATTCTACTTCAGTTTTCGTTGGATGATCGGGATAGAGTTTGCCGGGTATTTGAACTTGATCCTGAATTTATTTTTACCTTTGAACCTTAAAATTTAAAACCATGTTTGGAGACCTATTTGGCCAGATGGAGGAGCAGCAAAAAGCACTCCGGGAAAAACTGCAGGAAATTACGATCGAGGCGGAAGCAGGTGACGGCGCCGTTAAAGTTACGGCCAATGCGGCCCGTGAAATTACCAACATCAAAATAGATCCGGCGATCCTCGATCCCGAAGATCCCGAACAACTGGAAGACCTGCTCCTGGTAGGCATCAACCGGGCCCTGGAGGAGGCTGCCACCAAGGAAGCCGCCGAATCCCAAAAGCTGATCAACGACATGCTCCCGGGTATGGGAGGATTCCTGGGCGGTTAATTGCTTTTTCTCACGTTATTCAAAATATTGGCACTCCCGGCACGTTATCTTTCTCGATACGGTTGGCATTGGACTACCCAATGCCCAACCGAGTACCGTAAAAAATATCCCATGCGATTTATCTTTTGTTTTATCGCCGTATTGGCGCTGCTTCGCCTACCGGCACAGACTTCAGTTGGTTTAATTGCCTATTACAGCTTTGACGGTAGTTTGGAGAACAATACCGGCAATACGAGTAATGCGGCGATCGGTAACGGCAACATAGAATACCGCTGCGGGGTCCGGGGAGATGCTATATTATTCGACGGCGTGACCACCTTTCTTACCGTTCCCGGAGAGAATAATGTAAACGATGAGTTTGACACCGAGGACGTCACCGTCAGCTTTTATTTCAAGCCCATTGGACTCAACGGTACGCCCTATCTGGTATCTAAACGAGATGCGGACTGTAGTATCCAGGAACATCTGTTTTATATCCGTTATGCCCCCGCTTCGCGTTCGGTGAGCGCCGTTATGATCGAGAATATCAGCCGGGGTGTATCGCTGCTTAATCCACTGATCAATCAATCCTGCTGGCAATTGGTCACCCTCGTTCGCGAAGGTAGCCGGGTCAAACTCTATATCAACGGCAAATTTGCCCGCGACCTGGGTACGCAGGGACGGATCGATCTCAGCAACGGCGGCAAACTCACGATCGGAGGCGGTGACTGCCGCATGCCCAGCGAGCCGCTTTTTCACGGATTGATGGACGAATTTCGCGTGTACAACCGCGCACTGAACGAAGATGAGATCGCCGGGCTGTATTTCGCTCCGGACCAGATCGCTACCCAGGATACCGTGATTTTTCTGGGTACTTCCGTCGATGTCCGCCTGACCAGTTCCTGTGGAACCGGCTTCAACTGGACCCCCAGTCTGGATGTGATGAGTTCCATCGAAGCGGAACCGACCATCTTCCCCTCCGAAGCCGGCAATTTCGTATACAACGTACAAATGAGCGATGGGGTCTCTTCCTGCATCGCCAGCGACTCTATCCGGATCTCCGTCATTGATCCCGATGAATTGGACTGCGAAGTACTCTACCTTCCCAAAGCATTTACGCCCAACGGACGGGGACCGGCCAGCAACGAGACCTTTGGCATCAGTAACCCTTTTGCCCTGCAGGAACTTATCTCCTTCGAGATCTTCGACCGCTGGGGTGGCCGGGTCTTTTACACCGAGGACGCCTTTCTGCAATGGGATGGCACCTTTAAAGGCCAGGATGTCAACCCCGGCGTATTCCTCTACAAGATCCGATACCTTTGTAACGGAGAGGAAGGCATCCGAACGGGTAGCGTTACGGTGTTTCGATGACCGCACAGGGGTTCGGTCAACCCCAAAATACTTTCCCGATATCCTGCTCTTCTGTGGATTGCTGACGCAAAAAACCTAATTTTGCGCTGTTTGCGATCTGTAGTCAACTGGCAGATGGCCACCGTTTACCGGCAAGCTAAACTTACCGGTACCGGCCACTGTTTATTGAATACAGCGTATTAGCCTTACACCAAATAACAATCAAGCAATTCACCTTATGAAAGAAGTATTTATCGTCGCTGCCGTTCGTACGCCGCTGGGCAGTTTCGGAGGAAGTCTCTCTACACTATCCGCCACCCAACTGGGTAGCGCCGCCATAAAAGGGGCACTGGAAAAAGCCGGTCTTCCCGCCACTGAGATCCAGGAAGTTTTTATGGGTAATGTCTGCTCGGCCAATCTCGGTCAGGCCCCCGCCCGGCAGGCTGCTCTGCGAGCCGGCATCGGGATCAACGTTCCCTGCACCACCGTCAACAAAGTCTGTTCTTCCGGCATGAAATCGATCATGTTTGCCGCCCAGACCATTCAGCTGGGGCTGAATGATATCGCAATTGCCGGCGGTATGGAAAGTATGAGCAATATCCCCTACTATGTGCCCAAGGCCCGCTGGGGTTATAAATATGGCGACGCCACCCTGGTAGACGGTCTGGCTAAAGATGGCCTGACGGATGCCTACGATCACCAGGCCATGGGAACCTGCGCCGATGCAACAGCTGAGAAGTTTAAGATCAGCCGGGAAGAGCAGGATCGCTACGCCATCCGTTCCTACAAACTGGCGGCAGAAACCACCGAAAAAGGCTGGTTCAAAGACGAGATCGTCGGAGTAGAGATCCCGCAGCGCAAGGGCGATCCCATCACCATTACCGAAGACGAAGAATACAAAAGAGTAAAATTCGATAAGATCCCCAGTCTGCGTCCGGCTTTCGGTAAAGACGGAACAGTGACGGCCGCCAATGCTTCCACCATCAATGACGGCGCCGCCGCTCTCATTCTGGCCAGCGCGGAGAAAGTAAAAGAACTGGGCCTGAAACCCATCGCCAAGATCGTGGCCTACGCGGATGCAGCCCAGGAACCACAGTGGTTCACTACCGCTCCAACGCTGGCAGCCCCCAAAGCGCTCGAACGCGCCGGTATGAGCTGGGACGATGTGGATTACCTGGAGGTGAACGAAGCCTTTGCCGTGGTCCCTATGGCTTTCGGTCAGGAACTGAAGGTTGACGAGGATAAAATGAATGTATTCGGAGGAGCAGTATCTCTCGGGCATCCGCTGGGAGCATCGGGTGCACGAATTGTGACTACGCTCGCCAATGTACTCGCCCACCGGGACGCGAATGTCGGTCTGGCTACGCTCTGTAATGGAGGAGGTGGCGCTTCGGCACTCATCATTGAACGCACGTAAGTCCGACTTCCCAGTCGGATTCCCCGTAAGTCCGACTTCCCAGTCGGACAATTCAACCTAACAAGAACCAAGCTGTAATGCCGACTGGAAGTCGGCACTACGTACCAAAAGCAGTGATGCCGACTGGAAGTCGGCATTACGACTTCCCATTCCAGTCAAAATTCCCTAAATTGAGTGTCAACTAACGCGCACTCTGATGAAAAACAAGGAATGGTACCGGCGTAACCTGCCGCACATCCAGCCTTTGGATGGTACTTTCAACATTTGTTTCCGCCTGCATGGCAGTTTACCGGTTTCTAAAATAAGGGAACTCCAGGCCACAAGAAAGAAGCAGTTACAGGCATTAAAGACCATAAGTGCTGAACTAACACCCGAAATAGTTCAAAAGATCAAATTTGAGATCACTAATGAATATTGTGGAAAGTTTAATCAGCTACTAGACAATCCTGCTACCGGACCGGTATATTTAAAGCAAAAAGAAATCGCCAGAATCGTGCAGGAGGGTCTTCAATACTGGGATGGCCGCCGTTTTCGATTAATCTGCTTTTGCATCATGTCCAACCACGTTCACCTCATGCTCGACTCCTGCGAGGATCAGCTGTTCATTATCCTGAAATCCATTAAAACCTTCACCGCCCGGGCCGCCAATAAAGTGCTGGATCGAACCGGTCAATCTTTTTGGCAAAAAGAAAGTTACGACAACCTCGTTCGCAATCCCCATGAATTAGCCGTGAAAGCCCGCTATATATTAAACAATCCGGTCAATGCCGGGTTAGTTAATCATTGGAAAGATTGGGATTTTACGTACCTGAATCCGGACTTCCACTGGATCCTGTAAATCCGACTTCCAGTTGGATTGCTCGCTAACGTTGGACATCCAGTTGAAGCAGGCGTACATCGTGACAAATGATTTGAAACGGACCAGGAGTTGGTTATTCTTTACCTCCACATCCCGGACCATTGAAGTACGTAGAGTATATGATCATGGAATCGCTGGCAAACCACTTAGTGGGAAATTCATGCCAGCTTTGTATACAACCGACAGGAAGTCGGTGTTACGAAGTCCGTGTAACATCATACTACAAGTCCGAAACTTTCTTAATTTTGCGCAACTTTTTCTAACCAACCAAATTAGAAGGGAATAAGCATGAGCAGTACGGTTTTTTTTGACCAATTTGCCAAACGCCACCTCGGTGTGAACGCAGAGGAATTACAGGAAATGCTCGCCGCTATCGGTGTGGACAGCCTGGATCAGTTAATCGACGAAACGGTACCCGCCGGCATCCGCAAAAAAGATGCCCTGGATATTCCGGAAGCGGTAACCGAGTTTGAGTTTCTGAAAGACCTGAAGAAAATAGCCGCCAAGAATAAAGTCTTCGAATCTTACATCGGGCTGGGCTATTACAATACCATTACCCCTTCCGTTATTCTGCGTAATATTTTCCAGAATCCCGGTTGGTACACACAATACACGCCCTACCAGGCGGAGATTGCTCAGGGACGTCTCGAAGCGCTGCTGAACTTCCAGACTATGGTCAGCGACCTGACCGGACTGCCCATCGCCAACGCTTCCCTGCTGGATGAGGGTACGGCGGCGGCCGAAGCGATGACCATGTTCTACGCTCAAAAGAACAAACGCAATCGCGGAGAAGCCATCAATCAGTTTCTCGTTTCCGACCAGGTATTTCCCCAAACCATAGATATTCTGCGTACCCGCGCGCTGCCGCTGGGTATTGAAGTGGTCGTTGGTGACTGGCGGAATTTTGAATTCAATGAAAAGACCTTTGGCATCCTGCTACAATATCCCGCCGCTGACGGCGAGGTAGCGGATTACCGTCCGCTGGTGGAAAAAGCCAAAGCCAGTGAAATATATGTGACCGTAGCGGCCGACATTCTCAGTCTGGCCCTTTTGACGCCTCCGGGTGAATGGGGCGCGGATGCCGTAGTGGGCAACACCCAACGCTTCGGAGTGCCCATGGGCTACGGTGGTCCCCACGCTGCTTACTTCGCCACCAAAGACGATTTCAAGCGCCAGATCCCCGGGCGTATCATCGGTGTATCGGTTGACAGCCAGGGTAATCCGGCCCTTCGTATGGCCCTGCAAACCCGGGAGCAGCATATCCGCCGGGAAAAAGCAACTTCCAATATCTGCACCGCACAGGCCTTGCTGGCTATCATGGCGGGCATGTACGCCGCGTACCACGGGCCTAAAGGCATCCAGGCTATCGCCAAACGGGTGAACGCTATGGCGCAGATCCTCGCCGGCAATCTGGACCAACTGGGTTTCGCGGTCACGCATCAATTGTACTTCGACACGCTGCACCTGCAGGCCGACGCCGCTCAGATCGCGGCCGTTCGCGAAAAAGCCGAGCAGGCTGAAGTTAATTTCTACTATACGGAATCCGCCATCCAGATCAGTCTGGACGAAACAACTACGCTTGCCTCTCTGGAAACCATCGTCGGTATCTTTGCGGAAATAGCCGGTAAAGAACAGGAACTGGAGACCAATGGCAGCGAAAGTCTCAATCTGCCGGACTCACTGATCCGGGAATCCGAATTCCTGACCCATCCGGTTTTCAACAGCTATCGCACCGAAAGCCAGATGATGCGCTACATCAAGCGCCTGGAGAACCGCGATCTGTCGTTGGTACATTCCATGATTCCGCTGGGTTCCTGCACGATGAAGCTGAACGCCGCTACGGAGCTGCTGCCCGTTAGCTGGCCCGAATTTGCCAACCTGCACCCCTTCGCACCGATGGACCAGACGGAGGGCTATCAGCAGATCTTCCGCGAACTGTCCGCTTATCTGAGTGAGATCACCGGTTTTGCGGACTGCTCGCTGCAGCCGAACTCCGGTGCCCAGGGCGAGTACGCCGGTCTACTGACCATCCGGGCGTATCACCTGTCCCGCGGAGACGATCATCGCAACATTGCCCTGATCCCCTCTTCCGCGCACGGTACCAATCCGGCAAGCGCCGTGATGGCCGGCATGGAAGTAGTGGTCGTAAAATGTGATGACGACGGTAATATCGATATTGAAGACCTCCGGGCCAAAGCCGAGAAACACAGCAACGAACTGGCGGCTCTGATGGTTACCTATCCTTCCACCCACGGTGTGTTCGAAACGGGGATCCGCGACATTTGCGGTATCATTCACCAGCACGGTGGTAAGGTATATATGGACGGCGCCAACCTCAACGCCCAGGTCGGCCTGACCAGCCCGGGACTGATCGACGCGGATGTATGTCACCTCAACCTGCATAAGACTTTTGCCATCCCCCACGGTGGTGGTGGCCCGGGCATGGGACCGATCTGTGTCAACGAAAGTCTACAGCCGTTCCTGCCCAACCACCCGCTGGTGAAAACGGGAGGCGAGCAAGGTATTCATCCGGTATCCGCTGCGCCCTGGGGAAGTGCCAGTATCCTGCTGATCTCCTACGCATACATCCGTATGCTGGGCCGCGATGGCGTACGGAAAGCCTCTGAATACGCTATTCTCAACGCCAACTATATCAAGGCCAGACTGGAAAAAAGCTACGATGTACTCTACGTCGGCGCCAACGGTCGTACGGCCCACGAACTCATCATTGACCTGCGTCCGTTCCGTTCGCTGGTAAGTGCCGAAGACGTGGCCAAGCGCCTGATCGATTACGGTTTCCACGCTCCTACCCTATCCTGGCCGGTAGCGGGGACCATCATGATCGAGCCCACCGAGAGTGAGGATAAAGACGAACTGGACCGCTTCTGCGACGCTATGCTGGGGATCCGGAAAGAGATCGATGAGATCGCCTCCGGAGAGGCGGATGCCAAACAGAACGTACTCCACAACGCACCCCATACGCTGGCAGTGATCACCGCTGACGAATGGGAGCTACCCTACAGCCGTTCCAAAGCCGCCTGGCCGGTAGCCTACCTGCAGGAAGGACGTAAGTTCTGGCCGGCAGTCGGCCGCCTCGACGGAGCCTACGGGGACCGCAACCTGGTGTGCACCTGTCCGCCGCTCGAAGCCTACGAACAGGAAGCCTAAAAATAAAAAGCCGGTAGATAGTGGCCTTAAAAACAACCACCGTCTACCGGCCACCTCACCGTCGACCACAACCGTCAACCATCGACCATCCACCGTCGACCCTCAACCATCAACCGTCAAACCCTCACACATACCCCTGCGCCTGCAAATGAAACAGCTCCGCATACTTCCCATTCATAGCCAGTAATTCCTCGTGACTCCCTAATTCCAATAACTGACCATTTTCCAGAAAAAGGATGCGGTCCGCCATCCGTACCGTAGAAAAGCGATGGGAGATCAGTACGGCATTTTTATCTTCGATCAGATCCGCAAAGCGTTGGAAAACCTCGTGCTCGGCCCGGGCATCAAGGGCGGAGGTAGGTTCATCCAGGATCAATAGCTGGGCATCGCGCATGTAGGCGCGGGCCAGAGCGATCTTTTGCCACTGTCCGCCGGATAGTTCCACCCCGTCCGCAAAGCGGCGGCCCAGCATTTGCTGGTAGCGATCCGGCAGTTCTTCGATCACGGTGTCCGCGAGGCTTTTCCGGGCGGAGGTTTCGATCAGTTCGGCGTCCTCGATCATCCCGATATTACCGACCGCAATATTTTCACCGGCCCGAAACTGGAAGCGCATATAGTCCTGGAAAATAATGCCGATGTTATCCCGCAACGACTTGAGGTCGTATTCCCGCAGATCGACGCCTTCCAGTAAGATGGCGCCTTCGGTTGGTTCGTAGAGCCGGGCCAGCAATTTGACCAGGGTCGTTTTACCGGCTCCGTTCTCCCCCACCAGCGCCAGTTTTTCACCGGGCAGCAGATGGAAACTCAAATTACGGATCGCCCAACGCTCGGTACCCGGATATTTAAAACTGACATTATCAAAACGGAACCCTTCCCTGATCTTTTCCGGAAAAGCGATGGCTCCGGACTTGGAGTTGATAATGGGTTCGATCTGAAAGAAATCAAACAGATCCTGCAGGTACAGCGCGGAATCCGCGATCTGGGAAAAGCGGGACATGATCCGCTGCAACATAGACTGCATCCGGCTGAAGGATCCCGAGAGGAAAGTCAGCGTACCGATCGTGATGATCCCACCGATCGTTTGAATGATGATGAAAACATAGGCGCCGTAATAAGCCAACGTACCGATCATGGATAAGCCACTACCCCAGGCGGCCCGTTTGACGGCGAGTTTCCGGTTAGCGTGGTAATATTTATCCGCCAGATAGGCGAACCGCTTCGTGATAAAATCAGCCAGATTAAAGGTTTTGACCTCTTTGGCGAATTCATCACTGGCACCGATATAACGCAGATAATCCAACTCCCGACGCTCCGGCGTCCAGGATCGGGTCAGGGAATACGTCCACTGGTTGAAGCGCGATTCGCCCAGAAAAGAAGGGATCACAGCGAGAAAGAGCAGCAGGATCAGCCAAGGGTTGAAAACGACCAGACCCGCTCCGAGGAAAAAGATACTGATCACATCCTGGAACTGGGAGAGTATCTGCGACATCAGGATCGTCCGCCCGGTAGTCTGACGGCGGGCCCGCTCCAGTTTATCGTAAAATTCCGCGTTCTCAAATTGATAAAGGTCCAGTTTTGCAGCGTGCCGGATCAGATCAACGGATGTCCGGTTGGATACCAGGTCGCCCAGGAGGCTGTCCAATAGCGTGATCGCCCGGTTGATCAGCGTACTGATCACCGCCAGCCCCAATTCCAAGGCCACCATGATCCAGAGATATTCCTGATCGACAGCATCGCCGTTCTGCAAAGCGATGATCGAATCGATAATCTCTTTACCGATATAGAGCATCGCCAGAGGAATGACGGAATTGATCGTCCGCAGGATGACGTTCCCCAGGGTCATCCCTTTACTGGTCTCCCAGATCAGTCGAAAGAAAGGTGGCAGGTTTTTCAGCGCACTGAATTGCTCCTTGTAGGACAGAGATTCCGTTTGTCGATTACGGGGTCGAGCCATAAGTTATATTATGTGATAATTGATAAATGATGGGTGATGAAGGGATTCTTACACAATCAACGCGAAGACCGGGAGCGGGAGATACCGTCCGTCGGTCTTCTGAATTCGGGTCTCATTCCATCATCAGCCAGGATAATATACACTTTGGGCCCCAAATAGTTGAAATTTCAACTTGCTTAGTACTAAAGATCTCTAATTCATTTTTTTACCGATCAGGTAGAATCCTACATTTAAGAACTTCCTGGATTTTTTTTGGGTTCGAACCAATGGTGCCTGACTGGTCGCACGAGTATATCTGGGAACATTTTGTCCTTTGGGAGAAGCTTTGAACAAACCTGATTCGCCTGACGGCCTTTTACCCATTCCAGACAAAGTAGGATATCTTCGTCCACCACCAGATTGTAGGGGCTCAGGTCCGCCACTAATTCGCCTTCCTGCAGATAGGAGCTTAGCAAAATGTTCCCCGGCCCAAGGCGCTCCCCAGGCAGGTCTCCTTCCAGGCGATACAGGTTGACCCGGAAGAGCAGGCTGTCCGCTCCGCGGTCTCTGATACCGAAACGGGCCTCCTGCAGCAGCGTTGGTTGACGGACCCGGATCACCGTTCCTATTTCCGCTCCAAGTTGTCCGGACCCCATACCCAGTCCCCATCGCCGGGACGGGATGCGATTGCCCAGCACCTCATCCTCGCCGAGCCTTGTTGCCGTGATTTCGACCACAGGAATGTTAATTGCTCCTGCTTTGAGATAAATTACCGGCTGACGCAGCAGATCCTGCACCGATACACTCAGCGTTTGAAAACCAACCGCAGAAAAACGGACCACGGCCAGGGAATCGGGAACTTTCAAAATAAATTTGCCATCTTCGTCACTAACGGTACCAATGGTGGCATCCGGGATGCCGATATTGACAAATGGGATCGGATTTTTTCCTTCGGCTTCCTGAACAATTCCCCGGACTAAACATTGTCCTGATACGCTCGGCGAGCTAATGATAAAAAAGAGCAGGTTAAGTGCGCAGATAAAACGTGTAAGCATAGATCAGAGATTTTTAGAGCATATGTGCGTTGGCCACTTCTCTATTTCCGGTAGCCGGTGTGGAAATAAGTTCAGTTTTGCCGGACTGGGAAAAAATTTATACAAACGCTTAACATTACATGACTGATATACAGAAGGCGCTGGATCATTTGCGGGAATTAGTACAGCTGGAAAAACAGGAAGATTTTGAGCAACACCGCCAGAAGATCCTGCAGCTACCGCTCGACAAGCGGGTATCGGAGGGATATTCCTGGTACCCGGTGGTGGTCAGCAAATCGGGTTACGCTTTGGGAGACCGGGCCTTTGTGATTGTGGAACGAACCGGAGAAGAGAAACCGGATCAGTTTCGCGCCGGCAAAATGGTGAGTTTGTTTACCCAACAACCGGAAGTCCGACATCCCGAAAAGAACGGGGTTATCCAGTTTGTGAACCGCAACCGGATGAAGATCATCCTCAACAGCAGTGACCTGCCGGACTGGCTGGGAATGGGGCAGATCGGGGTCAATCTCATGTTCGATGAGCGTACCTATCTGGAAATGGATAAAGCCCTGGTGCAGGTGTCGAAAGCGAAAGGAGACCGCTTAGCCGAACTGCGCGACATCCTCTTCGGTAAGCAGGCCGCCCGCTTCGATCCCACGCCGCATACCTTCTCCATTCCGGACCTGAACGAGTCTCAGAACGCCGCGATCAATCAGATCGTAGCTGCCCGCGATGTAGCCGTGATCCACGGCCCGCCCGGCACTGGTAAGACTACCACACTGGTGCAGGCGATCAAGATCCTGGTCGATACGGAAAGTACGGTACTGGTTACTGCGCCCAGCAACACGGCCGTCGATGTGCTGACCGAAAGGCTGGCGGATGCCGGTTTGAATGTTGTCCGGATCGGGAATATCTCCCGGGTGGATGAGTCCATCCTGTCCCATACGCTGGATTGGCAGATCTCCCACCACCCCGACAATAAGCACATCAAAAAAGTTAAGATAGAAGCGGCGGAGGTCCGCCGTCAGGCCAAGCGGTTTAAAAGAAATTTCGGCCCGGAAGAACGACGCGAAAGAGGTCAGATGTTCCGCCAGGCCGGAGAGCTCAACGCCTGGGCCCGCCAGCTGGAAGACCGCCTGCTGGACCATATCCTGTCGAGTGCGCAGGTGATTACCTGCACACTGGTGGGTGCGGCAAACGAAGTGCTGCAAAAGAGAAACTTCCGCACCGTATTGATCGATGAGGCCGCCCAGGCCCTGGAGCCGGCCTGCTGGATCCCGATCACCAAGGCTTCCCGCGTTGTACTGGCCGGCGACCCGTTCCAGTTGCCGCCCACCGTAAAATCCCGGGCTGCAGAAAAAGCAGGGCTGAACATCACCCTGATCGAAAAGTGTTTGCAACGACTGGAGCATACCAGTCTGCTCCGGGTCCAGTACCGGATGAATGAGGTAATTATGGGCTTCTCCAATCAACGGTTTTACGAAGGTGCTCTGCGGGCCGCCGAAAGCGTAAAAGACCACCGACTCCCCATCGAGGACAACCATCCGTTGGTCTTCATCGATACGGCCGGGTGCGGTTTTGACGAAAAATTACAATTGGCCTATCTCAGTCGCTTCAATCCCGAAGAGTTCCTCATCCTGCGGGAACACCTTTACGCCCTGATCAAAGCGTTTCGGGAGCAGGAACAACCCCTACCGGAGATCGCGATCATTTCTCCCTACCGCGAACAGGTGAAGCATATGGATACGGCCATTGCGGAGGATACCGAACTCACAGAAGTACCGCTGACCATCAACACCATTGATGGTTTCCAGGGGCAGGAAAGCGATGTGGTCTATATCAGCCTGGTGCGGTCCAACGGCAAGGGGGAGATCGGTTTCCTCAAAGATTACCGCCGGATGAACGTCGCCATGACGCGCGCCCGTCAGCAACTGATTGTCATCGGGGACAGTGCTACCATCGGCAATGATCCTTTTTATATCGATTTCCTGGAATACTGCGAAAAACATGGGGAGTACCGGACGGCCTGGGAGTTTATGCAGTAGGAGGCTGGCAGACCCGGCAGACCTCGCAGACCTGGAAAGTTTTAAAAACTTTCCAGGTCTTACACACACACTACAACCGTTTCAACAACAAAAGACGAAAATCCACCGCCATCTCCCCCGGAATCTCCAGTGCTTTCAGGCTTAAGGTCTGCTTCCCTTTCTGCAGAGAGATCGTTCCCAAAGCAATCGGCTTAAAATCCTTGACATAGGATTCTCCCCTTATATAACGATCGTGCTCTATCCCCCGCAGCGGAGGATCGTAGGCCTCATCGATCTTTACGGTAGCTACTTCCATTCCAGTTTGCAAAGCAATCACCGCTCCCGTATCTCCCTCCCGACAGGTATAGTAAAGCGTGGCCTCAAATTCACCGTCGGCCAACACCTCTACCTCCCAGCTGATGCTGTCTTCCGGACTGGTCCAATTGGTGTAGAACGAGCAATTGGGCCAGCGGTTGGATCGTTCAATATTGCCGTGGGCGATCCCATCCCGAGCCGGCAACTGATCGTAGACCGCATCCGGATGGCCAATTGTAAAACTCCGCAAGTCCTCTTCGGGCAGTTCGCTCCACACTTCTTCCCGCCAGATGTCTTTCTTTTTCTTCAGTACGGCTTTAACTGCGGGCACTTTATCTCCTATGTCAGTCGTCTGACCGGGATCTGAGATCATATCGAACAGCCGATCCTCATGATCCAGCCGATACTGTTGGGAACGCACACTGGTACGATTGCCCCAGTGGTTGACTAGTACGCGATCGGGCCAGGCGGTGGTATCGCCCAGGATCAGGGGCTGCAGGCTGAGTCCGTCGGTTGCTTTGTCGCCGGGATCCGCTACGGCGGTCAGATCGAGCAGGGTCGGATACAGATCCGCTACCGAAGTAATCTGACGGACCACGCGTCCCTGCGGCACCTTTTCCGGCCAGTACAGGACAAATGGAGAACGCACGCCCCCTTCATTGGTATGCCCTTTTATTCCGGCCATGCCTCCGTTCCAACGCCATCCGTTGGGGCCGTTATCCGAGAAATAGATCAGGATGGTACGTTCGTCGATTCCCAGTTCCGCCAGTTTATCGGCTACCCGTCCGACATTCCAGTCGATGTTTTCCGCCATGGCGTAAGCCGCGCGGGTATGATCGGGATTCTCCTGATCCTGAAACCGGTGTGCCGGCAATTCCATATCCGCGAATTTCTGCCACCAGCGGTCCGGCACCTGCATCGGGCTGTGGGGTGTATTGAGCGGCAGATACACCAGAAACGACTCGTCGCGATGCTCCTGCATAAAGTCCATTGCTCTTTCCGTGAGGACATCCGTCAGATAACCTTCGGATTGGACGATCGCACCGTTGTGCTCCAGCATGGCATCAAAATAGCTGCCCCAGTGCCCGGAACAGTAACCGTAAAATTCTTCAAAGCCCCGGGAATTGGGATGATATGGGGCCTGCATTCCGTTGTGCCATTTTCCAAAAGCTCCGGTGCGATAGCCGGCATTCTGCAAGTGCCGGGCAAAAGTCTGTTCGTCCAGATCGAGTCGCTCTCCTCCGGCAGAAGTGCTGTATACTCCGCCGCGAACCGCATAACGCCCCGTGAGTAAAGCCGCGCGGGTGGGCGAGCAAACGGGATCGACGTAGAAACGATCGAAGATCAGTCCATTGCGACCTAAACTATCGATGTGGGACGTATTTACTACCGGATTACCGTTCATGCTCAGATCGCCCCAACCCTGATCGTCCGCCAGGATGATGACGATATTCGGTGGTGAAGTCTCTCCCGTATCCGTCGGAGCATCCGGCGTACACGCACCGTATAAGCAAGCCAAAAGGCTCAGAAATAAGATCCGTACTGTAGGTGTAAATTGCATAAGATTGGCATTAGTCAGTCCCTCGGTGGGACCGGGCTGCGGAAACATTAAGGTAAGGACACCGGCCAGATCGGCCGCTTACTCATTCATATTTGAGTCATTCAAAATAAAGACATCCTTGGCCGGGAGTTCCCCTTAATCCATGGCCAATAGTGCTTCTACCAAAGGTGTGAAACTGGGAAAAACCAATTCCGGCCGCGGAGCCAGCGGATACATCTGCTGGCCGGGCCGGGAAACGAAAGCCGCTCGCAAACCGGCCGCCATTGCTCCCGCAACGTCCCATCCGTGGGCTGCGATCATCATACATTCCGAAACGGGAGTGCCCACCTTTCGGGCAGCCCAGCGGTAAACATGCCGATTTGGTTTGTACAGTGCGATCTCTTCCACGCTTAATTTTCCCGCCAGGAAAGGATCCAGCTTGGCATTCGCCATCTGGGCCCGCACTCCTTCCTGGGAAGAATTAGTGAGGGTGTATAATTGAAATCCTGCATCCTTCAGCTTTTCCAGAGCCGGCGGCACATCCGGATGGGGCGGCAGACTGATGATCGGCGCTACGGCCGCCCGGGCATCCGCCTCGGACAGTTCGATACCCTGATTGCGGGCTACCATCTGCATCGTGGCGACCCCGATAGTACCGAAATTTTCATATTGGTCCATGGCACTGGCCACCAGTGAATGTTGCAGCATGGTGGTGAACCAAAGCGGCAAAAGTTCCTCTCTCCCTCCCAGGGCCTTACCGAC
This sequence comes from Flavilitoribacter nigricans DSM 23189 = NBRC 102662, assembly GCF_002646595.1. Lineage (GTDB taxonomy): Bacteria > Bacteroidota > Bacteroidia > Chitinophagales > Saprospiraceae > Flavilitoribacter > Flavilitoribacter nigricans. The sequence continues at coordinate 31,092 of NZ_PDUD01000027.1, read as the reverse complement.
GGAAGTTTTGAGGGCTGTCAGGTCCAGGAGGGTTTCGTTGACATCGAGAAAAATAGTGGTTGGGCGGGTCATGGTCTTGGTGATGATCGGGTGAATAAAAATGCATAGGGAAACAGCTTAAACCTTTGCTTTCCCTCCTACATAAAAAGCTGAAATGAGCTTTTGGTTGTAAGCTACCCGTTATTTCATCAGCTGATCTACAATTTCCTGCAGCGCTTCCGCCCAGGCGACATAACCCGCCCGCGCCAGATGGATACCATCTTTACTGAAAAATTCCGGATGTAATTCACCGGAAGGTAGCAGCCACTCTTTCCCAATCGGATAGTAATGATCGGAGGGCAATTCAGCGGCCAGCGCTTCGTGCACCGCTTCGTATTTTTTTCTTTGCTCGGAATCCGGCTGGAGGCCGGTGGGCAGCGGACCGGAAATGATCAGCCTCGTTTCCGGCAGGTGAGCCGTCAGGTACCGGTCAATCGCCAGGATGCCGTCTGCAATCTCGGCGGCAGAATTGTGGGCAAAATTATTGACCCCAATGGTCACGACCATTACTTTCGGGTGGGCTTCCCGGTAGGGTCCGTTTTGCAATCGCCAGAGCAGGTGTTCCGTCCGGTCGCCGGAGATACCGGCGTTGATCCAGTGGTATTTCGCAAAAGCCCGGGAAAAGGCTTCCTGTCCGGGTTGGTAGGTTACGCTCTCCCGCTGGCCGCCGGTGCCCTGGGTAATGGAATTGCCTAAAAATACGATATCAACTTCCGTACTATTACTCAGAAGGCGGTTGATATCCTCGTGATTGCAGTGCCAGTCACAACCTTCCGGCCAGCCGGCCGCCGAGCGGTACTCCGCCGCCGGTTGGGGAACAATGGCCAGATTGGGCAGCATCCCGTAAGCTTCCAAAATAAAGTTGACGATAGGCGTTGGTTCTTTTAGGCTATGCGGATGATGACCGATGCCTTCTTTATTAATCGTCCGGATCGCACCTCCCTGCTGCCGGATCCGCTCCGCCAACAGGCCGGTATTCTCCGCAAAAGGAACTACTTCGTCGGCCAGACCGGATACGTGGAGTAAGGGGATTTCCAGGGCAGCCAATCGCGCCGCCTGATCCACCGGATTACCTAAGTAAGCAAGTGCCTCCGCTTCGTTCTCAAAGCCATAAGCGGCCATGCATTTCTTCCAGTCGTTCGGGCTTCCCTTGCCGGTCCCTTTCCCGGCCGGCCAGCTTTTGAAATCCAGTACAGGAGCATCCGCGTAGATCGCTGCGACTTTTTCCGGATTGGCCAGGGCCCAGTTATAGATGATCAGTCCGCCGCGACTCATGCCTTCCAGCGCCACCCGTTCGGACAGACCAGCGGTCACCATACTGGCATAAAAGTCATCCCAGATCCTGACGGCCTCCGGCGAGCCGAACAAGCCCGCTACATCCGTGTAAACCAGGTGAAAGCCCCGTTCCAACAGGGCGATATCCGTTTGGGGTTCGTGCCCCCAGAAACGGGCCCTCCAGACCCAGGGGTTGCCGGGAGCGGTCCACTTGGGCTGGACGATCCGGCTTTCGCGGCCGTTAATTTCCAACTTTTTCCCTTGATAACCATGGTAATTAAAGGCTTCCCCGCTTTCGGATAGCCGTTTCCGGAGTGGCAGATCGGGCAGCTTCCGTTCCATTTTTACCGTCTCGTACAGGCGGCGGGCGATCCGGGCCGCACCCAGTGAAGACGGATGGATCTTATCCGGCATCAGATCCGGCCGTTCGCTGAAAAAAGGATACAGATCGATCAGTTCCAACTCCTCTTCGTAAGCTATCTGCTGAATGACCGGTTTGATCTGCTGCCGGATCACGGGATCCCAGATCGACGAGGTATCTTCCAGAAAAGCGGCGGCCGGCGGTAACAACAAAACGATCCGCGGATCGCTCTTCAGTTCCTGGAAACTTCGGATCAGTGCACGGTAATCGGCATCCAGATCCGCCAGATGCCGGCGGTTCTGCAATTTGGAATCGTTTGTCCCCAGCATAATGAAAACCAGGTCCGGTTCACTTTTCAGCGCCTGCTGGTAAGCCTCCGTTTCGGTGTAAGGATAATCCCCGCGATGCAGTGCGGTGCGACCGTTTACCCCAAAATTATTAACGGCGTAGGCTTCCCCCAGCATTTCCTGCAGGATCCGGGGATAGGCATTTTTCTCCCGATTGGCCATTCCCGCACCGTAGGTGATGCTGTCTCCTACGCAGGCAACATTGACGGTGGGTGCCGGTCCGAGAAAATTCAGGAACAGCGACAATAGAAATATGATCTGTGGCATTCCGTTTTTAGGATTTTGAGTTTAAAATTGGCTGGTTGATCGTCAACAGGGCCCAACGACAATTTCCGACAGATCGAAGCGTTCCTCCGGAAAGCCGGTTACGATGGGTACTGCTTTAAGTATTCGGTAGGCGACAGGCCCTTGACCATTTTGAACTGCCGATTGAAATTGGACAAATTGTTGAAGCCCGACTTATAGGCGATCTCGGATACGCTATATTGTTCCTCCATAATGAGTTTGCAGGAGTAGCCGATGCGCACTTCGTTCAGGTATTTGGAGAAAGTAGTCTTATTCACCTTCTTAAAATACCGGCAGAAGGCGGCGCTGTTCATATTCGCCAGATTGGCAACATCTTCCAGCCGGATCTGCTCCGTAAAATGGTTCAGTATATAATCATACACCACATCCAGTCTCCGGCTGTTGGGTGCATTGAACGCTTTGGTAAAACCCGAACTACTGATGGAAGATCGGTTTTTATCGGTGGTTAGTACCTCCAGGATCTTGAAAAGGGAAAGTACCTGCTCGAGCGGCGACAGTTCAAACATACCCTGGAGCAGGTCGTAAACCGGCTCCTTCACCTCTTCCGAAAAACTGATCCCCCGGCAGGCGGCCTGCATCAGTTGATTGATCTGATTCATTTCCGGGATCAGGCCCAGCACCTTTTGAAAGATATTTTTGTCAAAATGGATCACCATGGCCCGGGCGCGGAGTTCTTCCTGCCTTTCGTAATATACTTCATCATTCATCCACATGTGCGGCAGATAGTCGCCCAACAACAGTAGATCTCCCGGTTCGAACTTGGAAATATTATCGCCCACGAAACGTGTACCACTGCTTTCGGTAATATAAACCAGCTCTAATTCCAGGTGGTAATGCCAGACTTTTAGGAAATGTGGAAAGGAATGTCTGGAGAGCGTGAGTGATCGATTGAAATGATTTTGACGGTTTAAATATCTTAGCTCCATAGGTCTCTTTTTGCTATTCCTGCAAAATGAAACTAAAATTAGCAAAAATTCGAAAGAATTCGAAGCTTTTACCTTATTGTATTTTTAGTTATCTAACAATCGATTGCGAAAAACAGGGTGCAAATTTTAGTTCTAAGCTTGCAAAAATAATATTAGCCCTGGCCTGCAGGAAGGCTTAATTTTACTTTGCATTGTTAAAAGCTGTTTTATAAACTATTCTTACATTACTTGAAAGGTGATTGGCTCTGAAAGCGTTCAGAGCCTTTTTTTTGTGGTATAACGATGCTTTCCAGATACCAGAAGTCCTCCGCTGACTACATGCCAACAGATCTTTCCCACCGATCGCTCCGTGATAATTTAGGCCGGATACCATGCTACTGGTACCCGGTACGTTCCATAACTGACACAAAGGAGATTTGGATCTACCAATCCAATATTACGTCCTTATCCCTAATCCGTCGTTGTAAATACGGTATAGACCTTGCGACCGTACCAGGCAATAAACAGGAAACAGATCAGCGGCAGAATAAAAGAAAAATTCACTTCCGAAACGCCCAGGATAGTGGTATCCGTGTAACCGGCACCGCCGATATCCAGGATCATTCCCTGAAAGGTCGGCATCAGAGCGCCACCGACAATGGCCATCACCAAACCGGCAGCACCGATCTTGGTTTGCTCTTCCCGCAGCCCGTCCAGCGCGATACCGTAGATGGTCGGGAACATCAAAGACATACAGAAGGAGATACCCACCAGCGCATAGAGACCGGTCATTCCTTCAATGAAGATAGTTGCTGCGGTAAAAGCCGCACCGGCCAGCGCCAGATACATCAACAGTTTTCCGGAATTGAGGTATTTCAGCAGGAAGGTACAAGTAAAACGTCCAACGAAGAACAGGATGAAAGCGACAAACTGATAGTTGCCCGCCACATCATTGGGGATGCCGATCGCTTCGGCGTACTGGTAGATATAGGTCCAGACCATGATCTGAGCCCCCACGTACAGGATCTGAGCGATCACGCCTTCGATATATTTCGGATTTTTCACCAGTCCCTGGATCGATTCCCAGACCCCGAGTGATCTACCTTCGTCTTTTTTCTCCGGCATCTTATTAACCGCGATGAGCACCAATACGCCCAGTACTACTAAGCCCAAAGCAACGTAGGGATCGCGGATCACCATTAAATCCGCCTGCCGGATACTGGCCTTGGCCGATTCGCTGAGCGAAGCGAAATCCACGTCATCGGATTGCAGCTTGCGCAGTACAAACTGCTGAGCGACCAGCAAACCACCCAACAGCCCCATCGGGTTGAAGGACTGGGCCAGATTTAACCGCCGGGTAGCGGTAGAGGGGTCGCCCATAGAAAGGATATAAGGGTTGGCCGTCGTTTCGAGGAAGGCTAATCCAAAGGTCAGGATATACAGTCCGAACAGAAAGAAGCCGAATTGTTGGGTCACGGCGGCCGGATAGAATAACAAGGCTCCGACAGCATAAAGCAGCAGCCCGACGATCACTCCCAACTTATAGGAATATTTTCGCACAAACAATGCTGCCGGCAAAGCCATCGTGAAGTAACCTCCGTAAAACGCCAGTTGCACCAGCGAAGCCTGGAAATTTTCCAGTTCCAGTACTTTCTTAAAGGCCGAAACCATCGGATCGGTAACGGCATTGGCGAATCCCCAAAGGGCAAATAAGGAAGTGATCAGTATGAAGGGTAACAGCACATCCTTGGCTACCACCGGAGCGTTTGAATTCATAGTCTATTTCAATTTAAACTTGTTCAAAGATAGTTTTTTGTTGGAGATGGGCAATGCCAATTCCGGCGCCCCCACAACCGCCGGTGTAAGTGAAGACGGATATCCCGCTTCCTACCCCTATTCCGACGGAGGTCCGGTACAGATATTGAATGGGGCCGATCAATTACCCCCGGGCTCTGAAAAATCCTCGCCGGTCAGGCGGATGCTTTCCCCCTCTTCCAACTCCAGCTCCAGCGTTCTATCCCCGTAGCGTACCTGCCCCATTTTCCCGGACAGCGAAGTAATGGCCGCTGTGGTCAGTTGTCCGTCGGCCCACTCCAGATCTACGGTAAAATTGCCCCGGCCTTTCAAACCGGTAACTTTCCCGGAGGGCCAGGCATCCGGCAATGCAGGTAACAGCTCAAGCACGTCATTCTGAGATTGCAGTAATAGCTCAGCTACTCCGGCGGTAAAACCGAAATTACCGTCGATCTGAAAAGGAGGATGCATATCGAACAGGTTGATCTCCGTTGATCTTTGCAGGAAAAGACGCAGATGTTCATAAGCCATATTACCGTCCAGCAGGCGGGCGGAAAAGTTGACGAGCCAGGCCCGGCTCCAGCCCGTTCCGGCACCGCCGTTGGCCAAACGGAAATCCAGCGTATTTCGGGCGGCCTGAAAAAACTCGGGCGTTTCCGTCGCGGTAATGGTGTGTCCCGGATGTAAAGCGTACAGGTGCGACATATGGCGGTGCCCTTTTTCGGGTTCGTCGTAGGGCCGATCCCATTCGAGCAGTCGACCATCGGGACCGATCTGCAGGCCCGGATGCATATGCTCCCGTTTCTGCTTTACGGCCCGGGTGAACTCATTCGTTATATTGAGGATACCGGCGGCTTCCAGGGTATTATCAAAAACTTCGGCAATGATCTGCTGTCCCATGGCCGTACCCAGTGCTACCGCCGCCGAATTGCCGTCGGCCGCGATATAGGAGTTTTCCGGAGAAGTGGAGGGAAAACCGATCCAGGTCCCATCATCCGGATGCTCGGCCAGCCAGTCCAGGTAAAATTCGGCGATAGCCTGCAAGGCCGGGTAAGCGCGCTCCCGCAGGAAAGTCTCGTCCTGGGTAAATCGGTAATGCTCCCACATGTGTTGTACGATCCAGCCGCCGCCGTGTATCCAACTCCCCCAGTAGGATTGAGCGGCCCGCATCCAGGTAGGCGCCCAGAGGTCGGTGGTATGGTGGATCACCGATCCCTGCATCCCGTATTGTTCACGGGCGGTGTTTCGGCCCCGTTCGATCAGTCTTTCGATAAAGCTTAGTAAAGGTTCGTGGCATTCACTCAGACTGGTCGGTTCGGCGGGCCAGTAGTTCATTTGCAGATTTATGTTGAGATGATAATCTGCATTCCAGGGTGCCTGAATGTGCTCATTCCAGATCCCCTGCAGGTTGGCCGGGTTGGTACCCGGACGGGAACTGGAGATCAGAAGATAACGCCCGTACTGGAACATCTTTGTGATCAGTCCGGGATCTTTCGCTCCCTCTTTTACGCGCTGCAGGCGTACATCCGTAGCCAGGGTGTCCAGGTCCCAACCGCCCAGGTCCAGAACGGTCCGTTGGTACAGGCTCTGAAAATCCTCAAGATGCCGATCCAGCAGTTCTTCGTAGGAACGGCCTTCCAGTGCGGCCAGTGTTTGCCGGTTTTTCGCCCGGAAATCCTCTTCGTAAAATGACGTAGCGCTTACCAGGTAGATGGATAGCTGCTTTACCCCCTGAATACTCAGACTCGTATCTCCCGGCGTGACGGTTCCTCCTTCGTGATGGATCTGGGCCACTGTTTCAAACTCAACACCGTAATCCATGGGTTTGGGTTCACCGTCAATCGCCCCTCCGTACTGCGTGACGGTTCCCTGCATGACTAATTCGTTATTGCCATTGGGACTCACACTTACCGTTTCCTGGCCCTTATCCAGCGGCCGGTCGAGGCTCAGTTCCAGATCTAATCCCTCCGGACTGGTAGTTTCCAGTCGGATCACCAGTACATCATCCGGTGCGGAAGTGAATACCTGCTCCGTAATGCGAGCTTCACCCACTGTATAGCCTACTCGTACCAGGGCAGAATCCAGACTTAAAGACCGGCGATAGTCCTTTACATTCTCGAAAGGAAAATCCAGGTACAGATCCCCCATGGTCTGGTGGGAGCGGACGACCGCTTTCCGCGAAAAACGCTCTACGATCTCGCGGTCGGCTTCGTGTACTTTGCCTTCCAGTACGAGTTGTCGCAGGAATTCGAGGTCGGTGGGACCACCTTTGGAATCGCCCAGATCCGGGCCACCCGGCCACAAGGAATCTTCATTGAGTTGAATGCGCTCCCGGGTAACGCCACCGAAGACCATCGCTCCCATCCGGCCGTTCCCTACCGGTAGGGCGTGGTTCCATTCGGAGGCCGGGCTTCGGTACCAGAGTGTCTCCGGGTAGGGAGTCGCCGTTTCTGTTGGAGATTGGCAGGAGGAACAAATAATGGCAATACCACTGATCAGAAGGGGTAAAAGGTGTCGGAAAGTCATTACGAATATTTTCGGTTAAAAAACTGATGATCAAGGCTCCTTCAGCCAGCTGGGAAAATACTTCGTCCCTAAACCAAAGATGAGCCACACGCTTTCCTGGCGGTGGCTCATCCCTCGTACGCTCACTGGCGTTCAACTTCGGCTGATGCCCGAAATATTTACTACCGCAGATCTTTAATCCGGATATTTCTGAATTTCAGTTCCGAGCCGTGGCCCAGGAATCCGATGTGGCCACTGGTCCGCTGCAGGCCCGGATGTTCCCGACCGTCCATAGTACCGTTTTTGCTCGCTTCCAGGAAATCGCCGTCTACGATCATCTCCCCATTCAGCGTAATCTGGATCTTGGACCCTTTGACCATAACTTCTTCCTGATTCCACTCCCCTACTGGTTTGAGGAATCCCCTTTTGGCCGGGATGATCCCGTACACCGAACCGTGGTACTGGTAAGGCTTCAGATTGGCGTATTTTTCGGCCGTGTTATCCAGGATCTGAAGTTCTTTTCCCTGGTAAGCCGCATCTCCTTCCAGCGGTGCGTGGATTCCCAGTCCGTTATTGGCTCCGGGCGTCAGCTGGAACTCAAAGCGGAGAATGAAATCGCTGTATTCTTTTTCGGTAAAGAGGTTACCGCCACTGCCTCCGGCATCGGGTTGTACGACGATCTCTCCGTTGACGGCCTGATAGGCGGTCTTGTTGCCGACCCATCCGTCGAGATTCTTGCCGTTAAACAGATCGACAAATCCCTTTTCGGAAGAAGCGCCCTGCTGGGTGGCACAACCGGAGATCAGCAGCACGATCGGTAATATAAATGACAGTAGCCAGGTATTTTTCATAAGTCTAATGGTATTATTGATCAGTTGTGAAGGAATAACTGTAAAACAAAACAAGAAGGGCCGAGAAACCAAATACTTTTTTTGCTATTGGGTAATCTTTTTTGATGGGCCATGAAAAGACCTTCTAAGTTTTGCAAACTTAGAAGGTCTGAACGCTCCGGTTTAAACCAGCTCTCCCGTATCACCCGGCTCAAAAACCCAGACTAATAGCTTTTTCATTAGCTGCCATAAAAACACCCAATCCCCCCGTGATATTGGTAAACGTTGGTGTAGGATCCGCTACACCCAGTCCGGACTCCAGAGATCGTTTATCCAATAAATAGAGGTAGTACTCGGCGGAAACGGAGGTCAACCGGAAACGAAGAGAGTTAAAGGGTCGTTTTTCTCCGGATGGCAGCCAGGCCTCACCACCCAGCCCGAAGTGAAGGTCCAGACTGAACGGCTCTCCGTCAAAGCAGGTATCCAGCATGTAGGTATTATAAATGCCGCAAAACTCAAAATTCTTGGATCCGACCACAAAAACACCATTCAGATCCGAGGCTCCCGGTACCTCGGGGCGGGCGAAGTAGGTATAATAATTTTCGCCGGGCCGGTCCAGCAGGGAAAAAGTCAGTTTGGCCTCCGGCTCATTGGAGGGCCACATTGCTCCGGTAAAATTCAGATCCGCCTGAAACTGCAAAATGTTTTCCGGGATCGTCACAGATGAACTGTAGGCAGTACCCAGCTCATCGTGTATCACTTCCACCCAATACCGACCGCCGACTGAGAAATGAAGCTGCTCGGTACTGGTATAACGGCCATTGCCCCGGTGTTCCAGTCGGCCGATCAGGGTATCCCCGTAGATATACACCTCGGCATCGGTAACCATCAGTTCTTCGATCACCCGGTAGCTACCGTAAGGGGCAATACTTCTCGAAACATAGACATTCGCTCCGGCACCCGTAGACACCGTACCGACAATTGCCAACTGCTCTCCGGGAAAGTCAACCTGATAATCCACGACTTTCCGGCAAGCGGTCAACGTAGAGATCAATAGCAAAAAAAGGATAGTGGTTCTCATTATAAAGAAAAGGTGTAATTAACAAATGGGAGGAAACGAAAAAAGGACCAGATATTGGCCCGGTTGCCAACGGCCAGTTTGGGTTCGGTATACCCCGGAGGCTGCCGGTATTCCAGGTTGGGTTCGGCGATCATATAGTAGGGATTATTGCGGGCGTAAACGTTGTAGATCCCAATGTTAAAGGTCCATTGTCGCCCGGAAGGATATACTCGGTGTCGTCGAAAGGCGATGTCCAGACGGTGATATAGTGGCGTTTTTTCATTGTTGCGCCCTTCGTAAACGGCTACTGGAAAATTACTGATCGGGTCGAAATACAGGGAGTGCGGTAAGGTAAGCCGATAACCGCTGTTGAGAACGAATGTGGTTAGAAATTCCCAATGATTACTCATTTTCCAGGCACCGGTTACGGAAACATCGTGCCGCCGATCAAACTTGCGAAAGTACCAGTTCCCATCGTTGATCCGGTCAAATCTCACTTCACTGGTAGACCAGGTATAAGCCAGCCAGCCGGACAGCCGCTCCCCTTCGTGGCGGAGCATCACTTCCAGCCCTCCGGCGCGACCGAGCCCATCCAGTCCGGAATTGATCTCCCATTGGTCCAGGTCGGTTTGCAAAAAGTCCACTCCCGGCAGCGGATCCACCAGGCGGCGGTACTTTTTGTAATAAACTTCGGCCGAAGCAAACCATTCTTTACCGATCGGCCGCTCCGCACCCAGCGAATAATGAATTACCGATTGCGGCCGCACGCCCGCTTTGGCACTCACCCAGATGTTATTGGAGATCCCAACTGCATTAGCGGTTAGCAAATGTAGGGGCTGATGCATGTGGGCATAAGCGGCTTTGAAAAGATACGGACCGGCACGAAGATCCATACTTAGGCGGGGCTCCGGATAGGCATATTGCTGCCCACCGGCCACCCGGAAAAAAGCGAATCGAAGGCCACCCGTCAGCTGCAGACGTTCGCCCAGGCGTATCTCGTTTTCTACGTAGGGCGCCAGACGCAGGACCCAATCCGTCATGGCGGCGCCCAACAAGGTGCTGTCAATGCCCGAGCTGACGGATACCGAGCGCGGGTTGATACGCAACAGACCTCCTTCCAGACCAAAATTGAACTGCCAGTCCCGGGAAGCCTGATAATCGGCATCCAGCTTGGCATCCCATTCCTGGATGAACGCCTGACTGAGCAACGGACTGATCGCCCCGCTAACATCCACCAATTTCTGGGAAAGGCTCTGTTGGTAGCGATTATAGGTCAGTAAGCCCTGCAGGAACAGTCGCTTCCCAGTTGCCCGCGCGTAGCGAAGGCTGGCGGTACGGTTGCCCCAGGAAGATTTTAGCTTGGATTTTTGTTCGCGGGTCCACTGTTCTGCGATCAGCCAGTTGTCCCAACTGGAATAAGTAGAAAGGGATAAATTGCTCTTGTCCGTTTTGAAATTCAGCTTACCGTTAAGATCGTAGAAGTAGTAATTCTGATAGCCGTCTCCTTTGCCCCCCAACAGCAACAACGCGGCCAGGTGAGCCGACCGGGCGCCGAAGGTATAGGATAATTTATTCTTCACGATCGGTCCTTCCAGCAATAAACGGGAATTAACCAATCCAATGGTCAATTTGCGTATCGTCCTTTGCTTGTCCCCCTCTTTTCCACTCACATCCACTACCGAGGATAAGCGCCCACCGTAGCGGGCCGGAAACGCTCCCTTATAGACCTGAATGTCCTTGACTACATCGGGATTGAAAGGAGACAGCAGACCGAACAGGTGATTGGCGTTGTACACTTTTGCCCCATCGTAGAGGATGAGATTCTGATCCGGCGTTCCTCCGCGAACGTAAATATCCGAAGTGCCGTCAGTGCCGTTACTGATGCCGGGCGTCAGGGCCAACGCTTTGAAAGGATCCGGGGCGCCCAGGAGAGGAGGCACTTTATTCAGTTGCTCCATCGGGATCATGGTCCGCCCCAGTTGCCGGCTTTCGCCGGCCGTCGAAGTACCGTGAACTTCCACTTCGGGAAGCTCGGCCGCCTGCTGCATTCCGATCTTCAAAGGGCCACTACGGGCTACGGCTATAGTAGTATCCACCGTTTGGTAGCCGACGTAACTGAGCTGAAGCCGGAGGCTGTCTTCCGGAGATATCATTTGAAAGAAACCGAAGGCATTCGTAGTGGTACCGGTTTGGCTTTCCGGATCGTAGATGTGAACGCCAATCAGGCTTTCACCACTGGCTTTATCGGTAATGTATCCGGATAGATGCTGGCCCGATAAAGGACATACTGGAAAGGAAGCAGCCGCGAGCAGCAACGAGTAAAAGAGCGCAATTCTAAACATAATCATCAGGTATTCAGCCCTAAAGATGGAGCGGAGGGGGCTTAGGGTTGGTTGTTGATATCAGACTTTTGGGCTTTCTCAGACTTTCTAAGTTTTTGAAACTTACACTATCCCATTAGTAACCAGGTGCAGCGCACCGTCCTATTTTCAGACCGAAGGGAAGAAAATAAATAGAGCTACAGCGTAGCGACCTAATGGATATAGTGCTGGAGCAAATTTGGTGCGCTGGATCTATTCTTGGATAAAATCTTAGGAAAATCATATCTCCCTACATTACGGTATGTGCTTTCAGACTTTCTAAGTTTTTGAAACTTAGAAAGTCTTGGCTTACCCCAAAATAGAAAAGCATTTACCGGAATTGCTATCCGATAAATGCTTTTCAATACAGTGAGAGCGATATGCTCACGGTTGATTATGGGATGATTACCCGAAAATTCGCTTCACTACATTGATCGGGTTCAGACTACTGGCGTTGATGTCTCCCCGCTTGTATTCTTCAACAAAATATTTTTTCAGATCACCGATGGAAGCATCTTCCAGCGTACCGCCGTCCTGGAAGTGAACTTTATAAAATTCACCTAAAGTGGCGATGTACAGGCCGGCAATTGCAGCACCGGACAAACCTTTCGTAGGCGCGCTTACGCCCGGAATGATCTTGGTAGCCATCGCTGCAACCTGGGTAACTACACTACCCAAAGCAGAATTGACCAGCACATTGATCTTCCGGCTCGTAAAGGGGATATCATACAATTTGCACAGGTCCCGCACGAGAAAGAATTGAATGCCGGTGATCACCGCCGTAGATACGACCGGGATCGGCACAAAACTACCACCGGTAGCGGCAATGATATAATTACGGATGATCTTATTAGCTTTTTCATCGTGAATCGGGGGAACGATAGCTTCTTCCTTTACGGTATTTATTACATGGTTTTCAGTCATGGTCTCGGGAGTTTATTGAATTAGTTTTTTGATTTAAAACACTTAATGTATCACTTTAAAAACAGGAAATTTCCGGGTCGTGTTCGATTATTTAACGTCTCCCGGCATCCGGCGAACTATCCGGGATCTCCGGTTAGGGCAAAAAAAAATCCGGAGCGTTTCCACTCCGGATCTTTTATATCCTTTCTGCCGACAGGCAGATTTTATACTTGTTCGTTCGGTAAGATCAAAGATCAGATCCCTGGTTGATCACCGGGAATCTTTCCCTTTTTCTTATCCTAATTCTTCGTCCATTTCCTCGAATTCCTCCATGTACTGACCGCCGTGACGTTCCTGATTCTCTTTCGTATTCACGTAGAGATCACGGAATGAAGGCAGCCCCGTACCGGCCGGGATCCGCTTACCAACGATAACGTTCTCTTTCAAGCCCATCAGCGAATCGGCTTTGGCACCGATGGCCGCTGTACTCAGTACCTTAGTCGTTTCCTGGAAGGACGCAGCTGAGATCCAGCTCGTCGTACCCAGAGAAGACTTGGTGATACCCTGCAGCAGGGAACTTGAAGTAGCGGCAATCGCATCGCGATACTGAACGATAGCCTTATCGTTGCGCTTGAGGTAAGAGTTCTCTTCCCGCAGTTGGCGCAGCGTTACCAGCTGACCAGGCTTCAGACGGGTAGATTCTCCACTGTCGGTAACGAATTTCTTGTCGAAGATCCAGTCGTTGATCTGGAGGAAATCGTATTTTTCAACAGCTTCACCTTCCAGGAATGGCGTATCACCCGGATCCTCGATCTGAACGCGGCGCATCATCTGACGTACGATCACCTCAATGTGTTTGTTATTGATGGTGATACCCTGCGAGCGGTATACTTCCTGTACTCCGTTCACCAGGTAAGTTTGTACGGCGAATGGCCCTTTGATCGCCAGGATGTCCCGCGGAGCCGTAGCACCGTCGGACAGTGGTGTACCTGCCCGTACAAAGTCACCTTCCTGGACCAGGATGTGCTTGGACAGACCGATCAGGTATTTACGTACCTGCTCGTCTTTGGCAGTTACCATCACTTCACGATTACCCCGCTTGATCTTACCGAAAGAAACGACACCGTCGATCTCGGATACGGTAGCCGGGTTAGATGGGTTACGCGCTTCGAACAATTCGGTTACCCGTGGCAGACCACCCGTGATATCCTGGATCTTACCCAGTTTACGCGGGATCTTCACCACTTTGCTACCGGCTTTCACTGCATCTCCGTCTTCAATAGAGATGTAAGCGCCCACCGGCAGGTTATAGCTACGCAGTTCCTCACCATCCGGACTGATGATCTTAATGATGGGGATCTTACGCTTGTTCTTGGATTCAATAATTACTTTCTCCGCATAGCCGGTCTGATCGTCCCGCTCGATGCGGTAGGTCACACCTTCTTCGATATCTTCGAATTTGGCAACACCGGAGAATTCGGAAACGATCACCGCGTTAAACGGATCCCATTCCGTGATCAGATCACCCTTCTTCACTTCCTGCTTATCCTTCACGTGGAGGATAGAACCGTAAGGAATGTGGTGAGAAGCAAACTGCTTACCGGATTCAATATCCAGAATTCTTACCTCACCCGTCCGGGAGAGTACGATATTCTGCTTGTTACCCTGATCATCTTTGGTCTCGGTCACCCGGATACTGTCAAATTCCAGCTTACCGTTGAATTTGGAAACGATCTCCGATTCCGTTTTCGACAGAGATGCAATACCACCAACGTGGAAGGTACGCAGCGTCAGCTGGGTTCCCGGTTCACCGATGGACTGCGCCGCAATGATACCCACGGCATCACCCATTTCTGCGATCCGGCCGGTAGCCAGGTTCTTACCGTAGCATTTGGCACATACGCCCCGCTTGGCCTCACAGGTCAGTACGGAACGGATGGTTACCATTTCCACATCGAGTTCTTCGATCTTGGCAGCCATGATAGAGCCAATGTATTCACCGGCTTTGAGGATCACTTCGTCCGTTTCCGGATGCAGGATATCGTGCAGCGTATAACGACCTTCGATTCGGGAAGACAGGTTTTCGATCACCTTGTCATTATCCTTGAAGGCCGTCGTTTCGATACCACGCAGGGTATGACAATCGTCCTCCATAATCACTACGTCCTGAGAAACGTCTACCAGACGACGGGTCAGGTAACCGGCATCCGCCGTTTTCAGAGCCGTATCCGCAAGACCTTTCCGGGCACCGTGCGTGGAGATGAAGTATTCCAGTACGGACAATCCATCCACGAAGTTGGAGAGGATCGGGTTTTCGATTACCGCCCCGCCGGAGTCACCGGATTTCTTCGGTTTGGCCATCAGTCCCCGCAATCCGCACAACTGCTTAATCTGCTGCTTGGAACCCCGGGCACCGGAGTCCAGCATCATGTATACGGAGTTGAAACCTTGCTTGTGGGCCGCCAATTCGCGCATCAGCGTATCCGTGATCCGGTTATCGGCGTAGGTCCACTTATCAATGATCTGGTTGTAACGCTCGTTGTTGGTGATCAGACCCATGTTGTAGTTATCCCAAACTTCGTCAACCTCAGTTTGCGCTTCCTCCAGCATGGATTGTTTGATCGACGGCGTGATCAGGTCACCCAGGTTGAATGACAGACCACCTTTGAAGGCCCACATAAACCCGAGTTCCTTGATGTTATCCAGGAAGTCCGCTGCTACCGCGAAACTGGTACGTTCGATAACGCCACCGATTACCTTTTTCAGGTTTTTCTTGGTCAGCAGTTGGTTGATGAAAGGCACATCTGCCGGTACGCTTTCGTTGAAGATCACCCGGCCGCAGGTCGTATCGATCCGCTTCATGACCCAGTTTCCTTCTTCATCTTCGGTGCGTACCCGCACCTTGATCGGTGCGTGCAGTTCCAGCTGGCCTTCGTTGTAGGCGATCACCACCTCTTCGGCGGAGTAGAACGCCCGGCCTTCCCCTTTCACCTTGATCTCATCGGTAGACCGACGCTCTTTGGTGATGTAGTACAGTCCCAATACCATATCCTGTGAAGGCAGGGTGATCGGAGAACCGTTCTGCGGGTTCAGCATGTTGTGAGCGGACAGCATCAGTACCTGGGCTTCCAGAATAGCCGCCTGGCTCAGCGGTACGTGTACCGCCATCTGGTCACCGTCAAAGTCGGCGTTGAATGCCGTACACACCAGCGGGTGCAGCTGGATAGCCTTACCCTCGATCAATTTCGGCTGGAAGGCCTGGATTGAAAGACGGTGCAGCGTCGGGGCCCGGTTCAGCATGACCGGGTGTCCTTTCAGAATATTTTCGAGGATCTCCCAGATCACCGGATCCTTGCGATCAACCAGTTTCTTGGCTGACTTTACGGTCTTAACGATACCGCGCTCGATCAGTTTCCGGATCACGAAGGGTTTGAACAGCTCGGCTGCCATCCCTTTCGGAAGACCACATTCGTGCAATTTCAGCGTCGGTCCTACCACGATCACCGAACGACCGGAGTAGTCCACCCGTTTACCCAACAGGTTCTGGCGGAAACGACCTTGCTTACCTTTCAGAATATCACTCAGCGATTTCAACGCACGGCCACCTTCCGCTTTAACGGCATTGGATTTCCGTGAGTTGTCAAACAGTGAGTCGACTGCTTCCTGCAGCATCCGCTTCTCGTTACGCAGGATCACTTCCGGCGCTTTGATCTCGAGCAGACGCTTCAGACGGTTGTTCCGGATGATCACCCGACGGTACAGATCGTTCAGATCCGAAGAGGCGAAACGACCACCGTCCAGAGGTACCAAAGGACGGAGTTCCGGCGGTACAACCGGCAGATACTGGATCACCATCCATTCCGGACGGTTCTCGATGCGGGACAATCCGTCGCGGAAAGCTTCTACTACACGCAGACGCTTCAGAGCTTCGGATTTACGCTGTTGCGAGGTTTCGTTGGCTGCCTGGTGACGCAGTTGGTAGGACAGGCTGTCCAGTTCCATGCGCATCAGCAGTTCACGAATCGCATCAGCTCCCATTTTGGCTACGAACTTGGTAGGATCGGAATCATCCAGTTGCTGATTTTCTACGGGAATAGTATCCAGCAGTTCCAGATATTCTTCCTCACTCAGCAGATCCATTTTCTCTACCTTGCCTTCCATGATACCCGGCTGGATCACTACGTAACGCTCGTAGTAGATGATCGATTCCAGTTTTTTGGAAGACAGTCCCAACAGATAGCCGATCTTATTGGGCAAAGATTTGAAAAACCAAATGTGTACGACCGGTACGACCAGTTTTATGTGGCCCATACGCTCCCGCCGTACTTTCTTCTCGGTAACCTCTACTCCACAACGGTCACAAACGATCCCTTTGTAGCGAATCCGCTTGTACTTACCGCAGTAACACTCGTAATCCTTAACCGGACCGAAGATGCGCTCGCAGAACAAGCCATCGCGTTCCGGTTTGTAAGATCGGTAGTTGATGGTCTCAGGCTTGAGCACCTCACCGTACGATCTTTCCAGGATATCATCCGGAGAAGACAGCGCAATGGTTATGCTATCAAAGTTTTGCGTTTGAACTTGATTCTTCTTTTTAAAAGGCATACGCTGTTTTTATTAGAGGTGAGAAGTGGCGAATGAAAAAGAAGTGAAACATTGGGATTCCACTACTTTTTCATCGTGCACTCACTCACAATTAAATTATTAGTCAAATTTCACATCGAGCGCCAAACCGCGCAATTCGTGTACGAGTACGTTGAACGACTCGGGGATACCCGGTTCGGGCAGATTGTCCCCTTTCACGATGGCCTCGTAAGCCTTGGCTCTACCGTTGATGTCATCCGACTTGATCGTCAGCAGCTCCTGCAGGATGTTGGACGCACCGAATGCTTCGAGTGCCCAAACCTCCATCTCACCAAAACGCTGACCACCGAACTGTGCTTTACCACCCAGCGGCTGTTGCGTAATGAGCGAGTAAGGACCGATAGAACGGGCGTGCATCTTATCATCCACCATGTGGGACAATTTCAGCATGTAGATCACCCCTACCGTAGCCTGCTGGTGGAAGCGGTCACCGGTTTCCCCGTCGTAGAGGTAGGTTTGACCCAATTCCGGCAGACTGGCCTGATCGATGTACTCCTGGATCTCATCCTGACGGGCACCGTCGAAGATCGGCGTACCGAATTTCATGCCCAGCTTTTCGCCGGCCCAACCCAGTACGGTTTCGAAGATCTGCCCCAGGTTCATCCGTGAAGGTACACCCAGCGGGTTCAGTACGATATCCACCGGAGTTCCGTCCTCGAGGAACGGCATGTCCTCCATCCGAACGATACGAGACACGATACCTTTGTTACCGTGACGACCGGCCAGCTTATCACCCACTTTCAGCTTACGCTTCTTGGCCATGTAAACTTTGGCCAGTTTGAGTACGCCGGCGGGCAGCTCATCACCGATACTGATGTTGAATTTCTCGCGCTTGTAGCGACCTACTTCTTCGTTGAAACGAATGCTGTAGTTGTGCAGCAGGCGAGCGATCAGATCGTTGGTGTGGCCATCGTCGGTCCAGTTCGTATAATCCACCGTCTGGTATTCGATATCCCGCAATAATTCGGTACCGAATTTGGTGCCGGACGGGATCAGCATTTCGCCGTAAATACTCTTGACGCCCTGTGATTTGCTTTCTTTCAGCAGCAGCAGCAGTTTATCGATCAGGATCGTCTTCAGCTCGTTCACCGCAATCTTGTGCTGATCATCGAGTTTGGACAACAGATCTTTTTCCTGTGCCTTCTGTACTTTATCTTTCTTCGCCCGGGCGAACAGCTGCTTATTAATAACAACGCCTTTTGTGGAAGGCGGCGCTTTCATGGAAGCATCTTTAACATCTCCGGCCTTATCACCGAAGATCGCCCGCAGCAGTTTTTCTTCCGGAGTCGGATCGGATTCCCCTTTCGGCGTGATCTTACCGATGATGATATCTCCTTCTTTCACCCAGGCACCCACGCGGATGATACCATTCTCATCCAGGTCCTTGGTGGCTTCTTCACTCACGTTCGGGATATCATTCGTCAGTTCCTCTTCACCCAGTTTGGTGTCGCGCACGTCCAGTTCGAAGTGCTCGATGTGCAAGCTGGTGAAAACGTCCTCGCGAACCACACGTTCGGAAAGTACGATCGCATCCTCAAAGTTGTAACCTTTCCAGGGCATGAAGGCCACCTTCAGGTTCTGACCCAGTGCCAGTTCTCCCAGATCGGTAGCGTAGCCGTCACAAAGGATCTGGCCTTTCACCACCCGCTGACCCCGACGAACGATCGGCTTCAGGTTGATACAGGTACCCTGGTTGGTCCGTCTGAACTTCGTCAGCTGGTAGGACTTGCGGTTATCTTCGAAAGAGATCAGTTGTTCTTCTTCGGAACGGTCGTAGCGGATCACCACTTCGTTGGCATCCACGTATTCCACCACCCCGTCGCCTTCGGCGTTGATCAACATCCGGGAGTCACGTGCTACTTTACCTTCCAGTCCGGTACCTACGATCGGAGAAGAAGGGCGCAACAGCGGTACGGCCTGACGCTGCATGTTGGATCCCATCAGGGCCCGGTTGGCGTCATCGTTTTCCAGGAAGGGGATCATCGATGCGGACACCCCAACGATCTGGTTGGGCGCCACGTCCATGAATTCGATATCTTCCGGTGCCAGTACGGGGAAATCACCGTGCTCACGACATTTAATCCGGTCGGACAGGAAGTTACCTTTCGGGTCGATCGGCGCGTTGGCCTGGGCGATCCGTTTGTAGTCTTCCCCTTCGGCGGACAAGTAGTTCGCTTCGTGTTCCACGTCTACCTGGCCGTCGATCACTTCCCGGTATGGTGTTTCCAGGAAGCCCATCTTATTCACCTTGGCGTGTACACAGAGCGTGGAGATCAGACCGATGTTCGGTCCCTCCGGCGTCTCAATGGTACAAAGGCGGCCGTAGTGAGAATAGTGTACGTCCCGCACCTCAAAACCGGCGCGTTCACGGGAAAGACCTCCAGGTCCGAGTGCCGAGATCCGACGTTTGTGCGTAATCTCGGAAAGCGGGTTGGTCTGATCCAGGAACTGCGACAGCTGACTGGTACCGAAGAAAGAGTTGATCACGGAAGACAGCGTACGCGCGTTGATCAGGTCAATGGGGGTAAATACCTCATTGTCCCGTACGTTCATCCGTTCGCGAATGGTCCGGGCCATACGGGCCAGACCTACGCCGAACTGAGCGTAAAGCTGCTCCCCTACCGTCCGTACCCGGCGATTGCTCAGGTGATCGATATCGTCGATCTCTGCTTTCTGGTTCATCAGGCTAACCAGGTACTTCACGATGGAAATGATATCTTCCTTCGTCAGTACCAGTACCTCCTTGGAGATATCCAGTCCCAGCTTGCGGTTGATCTTATAACGGCCTACCTCACCGAGGTTGTACCGCTTATCGGAGAAGAACAGCTTGTCGATAATACCACGAGCTGTTTCTTCATCGGGGGGATCGGTACCGCGCAACTGGCGGTAAATATGTTGAACCGCTTCCATTTCGGAACTGGAAGGGTCTTTTTGCAAGGTGTTATATATAATGGAGTAATCGAGATCGATATCCTCTTTCTGCAGGATAACGGTTTCGATCTCCGCGTCCAGGATCTCTTCGATATTGTCCTCGTCCAGAACGATATCCCGTTCGAGGATGATCTCATTCCGCTCGATGGTAACCACCTCACCGGTGTCCTCATCTACGAAATCTTCTGTCCAGGTACGCAGTACGCGGGCGGCCAGTTTGCGACCGATCGCTTTTTCCAGTTCTTTGCGTTCCGCCGGTACTTCGTCGGCCAGATCGAAAATATCCAGAATGGATTTATCCGAATCGTAACCGATGGCCCGTAGCAGGGTCGTTACCGGGAATTTTTTCTTACGATCGATATAGGCGTACATCACCGTGTTGATATCGGTCGCGAATTCCATCCAGGCTCCCTTAAATGGAATGACCCGTGCGGAATAGATCTTGGTACCGTTGGGGTGGAATGATTGCCCGAAGAATACACCGGGAGAACGGTGCAACTGCGAAACGATCACCCTTTCGGCGCCGTTGATGACGAATGTTCCCTTCGGGGTCATATAGGGAATGTTCCCCAGGAATACATCCTGCACGATGGTCTGGAAGTCGATGTGTTCCTCGTCATTACAGGACAAACGCAGCTTAGCCTTCAGCGGAACGCTGTAGGTCAAACCACGCTGCATACACTCCTCGATGGTATAGCGGGGAGGGTCAACGAAATAGTCCAAAAACTCGAGAACAAAAATATTTCGGGCATCGACGATGGGAAAGTTTTCCTGAAAAACTCGGTAAAGTCCTTCATTAACCCTATTTTCGGGCGTCGTTTCCAATTGAAAGAATTCCTGGAAGGATTTCAATTGGATCTCGAGAAGATCAGGATACTGGGAGGAAAGTTTTATCTTGCCGAAGCTTACTCTCCGCTCTTCGGCTGTTTGCACCTTACCGTTTGAAGTCATCTGCAAATTTTTGTTTGATTAGCGGCTCTCCTTACTTTATAACGAGAACCTCCAATATAGTAATATACTCCCGAGAAGGAAAAAAGTTTAATCCGTATTTCAGAAGAGGCTTAAAAGTGCCTTCCGACATATACTGGAATAGGCTTAGCCAGTTAGTAACAACTCGCTAAGCCTTAAAGTTCCAAAAATCCGATCATAGTGACCGGATTTTTGGTTTCTGGCTGAAATTACTTTAGCTCTACAGAAGCACCAGCTTCTTCCAAAGCAGCTTTGATGCTTTCAGCTTCTTCTTTAGCAACACCTTCTTTCAGGGTAGCCGGAGCACCGTCTACCATTTCTTTAGCTTCTTTCAAGCCAACGCCGAGAAGGTTCTTAACTTCTTTTACTACTTTCAGCTTAGCAGCACCAGCTGAAGTCAGTACGATATCGAATTCGGATTTTTCTTCAGCAGCTCCGCCGCCTTCTCCGCCGCCGGCAGCAGGGCCAGCAACTGCTACTGCCGCAGCAGCAGGTTCGATTCCGTATTCTTCTTTCAGGATAGTAGCCAGTTCGTTTACCTCTTTAACGGTAAGGTTTACCAGCTGTTCTGCAAAATCTTTAAGATCTGCCATTATAAATGGTTTTAAAAGTTGACGATAAATAATTTATCGTGCGATTTTAACTTGGAAGCCTAAATTAATGTGTTGGTCCACGCACATCGACCAACGGCCCGTTGTCCGTACTGCCTTAAGCAGCGCGCTCTTCCAGTGCCTTGAGCAGGCCGGAGATCGTCTGACCACCTGACTGCAGCGAGCTGATAACTGTTTTGGCCGGAGATTGCAGCAATGCAATAACGTCGCCAAGCAGTTCTTCTTTGGATTTGAGCTTGGACAGGGAATCGATCTGGTCATCACCGATGTATACAGCTGACTCGATGTAAGCTGCTTTCAGGATGGGCTTTTCAGATTCCTTGCGGAATTCTTTGAGCACCTTCGCCGGCATGTTCGCCGTTTCGGTGAAGAGGATCGCAGTGGGTCCCTTCAGGGACTCGTATAGTGCGTCGTAGTTCAGCTCTTCCGGAAAAGACTCGAGCGCTTTCTGGGCTAAGGTATTCTTAACCACTTTCATCTCGACTCCTTTCTCAAAGCATAAACCACGGAATTTATTTACCTGCTCTACCGTGAGGGTGGAAGCATCCGTCAGATAAAAATAACTGACATTGGAAAACTTATCCTTCAGCCCTTCAATGGCGGCAGCTTTTTCTGCTTTAGTCATTTCTGTCTAAGTTTAAAACTTACTTAATGGTTTTGGGATCAACCTTGATACCAGGACTCATGGTACTGGCTACCGTGACTGATCTCATGTAGATTCCCTTAGCAGAAGCCGGTTTCATCCGCTGCAGCGTTTGCAGGAATTCATTGGCATTACCGACCAGATTTTCCGGAGAAAAGGAAACTCTACCCACTGAAGTGTGAATGATACCATATTTGTCAACACGGAAAGAGATCTTACCCTTCTTCACTTCTTCTACCGCGGAGGCTACATCCGGAGTTACCGTACCCGTTTTCGGGTTCGGCATCAGGCCACGAGGACCCAGGATACGACCGATACGACCAACTTTGGCCATTACCTGCGGCATTGCGATCACCACATCTACGTCCGTCCATCCGCCCTGAACTTTAGCGACCAGATCATCCAGGCCAACGTAGTCGGCTCCGGCTGCTTTCGCTTCTTCTTCTTTGTCGGGCGTACAAAAAACGGCTACTGTTTTGGTTTTACCTGTACCGTGGGGCAGGCTTACGGAACCCCGAAGTGCCTGGTCGGCTTTACGGGGGTCGATGCCCAAACGCACGTGCAGGTCAACCGAAGCGTCAAACTTCGCAGTGTTGACTTCTTTGACCAGCGCCATAGCTTCTTCCAGGGAGTAGGCCTTTTCGGCTTCTACCTTGGCGTTAGCTGCGGCACGTTTTTTTGCAATTTTTGCCATTGTAATAATTTTTGAGGTAATAACATCTTCTGTACGAATAGTAAGAAGACTCCCTGCATGATAAATTTCAACGTCAATTTCAAGGGCAAGCTCAATTACAAATTTTCATTTGCTCTTGATCTTGGCAATTGTTATTGCTTATTGAATTTTAATTAGTTCTCGTCCCAGGGCGCATCGCCTGAAACGGTGATCCCCATACTGCGAGCAGTACCGGCCACCATCTTCATTCCGGATTCGACAGTGAAGCAATTCAGGTCGGTCATTTTGTTTTCCGCAATGGTACGAACCTGATCCCACGTTACTGATCCAACTTTATTCCGGTTTGGTTCGGAAGAACCTCCTTTGAGTTTAGCCGCTTCCAGCAACTGAATGGCTGCCGGTGGCGTTTTGATAATGAAGTCAAAGGATTTATCCTTATAAACCGTGATGACAACGGGAAGTACTTTACCCTGGTTATCCTGTGTAGCGGCGTTAAAGCGCTTACAGAATTCCATGATATTGACCCCTTTGGCACCCAAAGCAGGACCTACGGGAGGTGCCGGATTGGCTTGCCCACCTCTTACCTGAAGTTTGATAAACGTTTCTATCTGTTTAGCCATGATTTTCCGGTTTTACCAGACTTTGGAATTACTGCCAGACTTTAGGGAAGCTCATCCTTTTTGGTTCTCACGGGCCAATGAGGATTGACTAAAGACACTGAGCAAAATGATATAAAATGTATCTTGAAGTTTTAGGTGAAGTCTATGTTTGTCGTTCGTCAGCAGTCGGTGTCCGATACTGCCGTACCCCTACCGAATAGACGAAGCGTTACGCCTGCTTCTCTACCTGCATGAAGTTCAACTCTACCTCGGTACCGCGGCCGAAGATCTTTACGATCACTTTCAGCTTCTTCTTCTCTTCGTTGACCTCCTGGATATCGCCCACGAACTCGCTGAACGGCCCGTCGATGATCTTGACAGTCTCGCCCACGATGAACGGTTCGATCAGTGATTCGCCGGCGTCCTGTGATTCGTCGACTTTACCCAGCATCCGGTTGGCTTCGGCCGTCCGCATCGGGATCGGCTGGTTGCGGCCCAGGAAGTGGATCACGTTAGGTATATTGGTAATGGATTGAACGATCTCTCCCGAAAGCTTGGAGGGCAGCGCCTCGATCAGAATGTATCCGGGAAGGATGTTGCGTTCGGAAATAACTTTTTTCCCACCGCGGATCTTGTAGACCTTCTCGGTAGGAACCAGTACCTGAGTAATAAAACTATCCCAACCGGAACGCTTCACCTCCAGGTCGATGCGTTCTTTGATCTTTCTCTCTTTCCCACTGATCACACGCAGGGAATACCACTTACCTTCCTCCTCGTAGCTTTGCTTTTTCGGCAAAACGGGCAAGTCGGCAGTAGCATCGTCCTCGTCCTCGTCTTCTTCCTCTTCTCCTTCTTCCTCTTCTACATCCGTGGCATCGTCTTCCTCCTCCTCATCACTATCCAGCGCATCATCATCCTCCAGCTGATCTTCTTCCGAAGTCGCTTCGAGTTCTTCCTGCTCTGAGGATTGCAGTTCTTCTGCCTCCGATGTTACTTTATCCTTTTCTTCACTCATTTGAGTTGGGTTGGGATGGAAATCTATTAAAGGCCGTAGATGAAATTGGTAATGGTCTTGGAAATAGCGTCCATACCAAAAATGATCAGTGCCATTATCGCCGATCCGATGATCACCAGGATCGTACTGCTCTGCAGGCTTGACCAACTCGGCCAGGTTACTTTATGAACGAGTTCATTGTAACTTTCCCGAATATACAGGCTGATTTTTTCCATTGTTTATTATTCAATTTGCACGGGCAGGAGGACTTGAACCCCCAGCCTACGGTTTTGGAGACCGTCGCTCTACCAGTTGAGCTATGCCCGTATATTTTCACCGCAAACCTGTATTATCCTATCTGGCTTCAATCTGAATGATCACGGTGAAAAATCTACCTGTTTTCAGACAGGTTTGGGTGTGAGGAAATCCCCACACCCAATTTTCAGTATATCGCTAAGTTCAACAATGTGAACCTGATATTAGTCCAGGATCTCCGTTACCTGACCAGCACCTACTGTACGGCCACCTTCGCGGATAGCGAAACGCAGACCTTTTTCCATTGCAATGGTGTTCAGCAGGGTAACTTCCAGAGAAACGTTATCGCCAGGCATTACCATTTCAACACCTTCGGGCAGTTTAACGTCTCCGGTAACGTCAGTGGTACGGAAGTAGAACTGAGGACGGTAACCGTTGAAGAATGGTGTGTGACGACCACCTTCGTCTTTACCCAGAACGTATACCTCGCACTTGAAGCTCTTGTGCGGCTTAACGGAACCAGGCTTACAGATTACCATACCACGGCGGATGGCCTCTTTATCGATACCACGCAGCAGCAGACCGGCGTTGTCACCAGCTTCACCACGAGTCAGGATCTTACGGAACATCTCTACACCTGTGATGGTAGAAGTCAGCGGCTTGGCACCTTCAGGCATCATACCTACGATCTCTACAGGATCACCAGTGTTGATCACACCACGCTCGATACGTCCGGTAGCAACCGTACCACGACCAGTGATGGAGAATACGTCCTCGATAGGCATCAGGAACGGCTTATCGATAGCACGTACAGGCTCGGGAATCTCCTTATCAACAGCAGCCATCAATTCTTCGATCTTGGCTACAGCATCAGCATCATCTTCCAGAGCTTTCAGGGCAGAACCCATGATCACAGCAGCGTTGTCACCGTCGTACTCATATTGGCTCAGCAGTTCGCGAACCTCCATGTCTACCAGTTCCAACATCTCTTCGTCATCAACCAGGTCTACTTTATTCATAAACACTACGATGTTGGGTACACCTACCTGGCGAGCCAACAGGATATGTTCACGTGTCTGAGGCATAGGACCATCAGTAGCAGCAACCACCAGGATCGCACCGTCCATCTGAGCAGCACCAGTTACCATGTTTTTCACATAGTCGGCGTGACCCGGACAGTCTACGTGTGCGTAGTGACGATTTGCTGTTTCATATTCTACGTGAGCAGTATTGATGGTGATACCCCGTTCTCTTTCTTCGGGAGCACCGTCAATTGAATCATAATCTGCTTTCTGGGCAAGACCGGACTTCGATAGCACATAAGTGATTGCCGCGGTAAGCGTTGTTTTACCGTGGTCAACGTGGCCGATCGTACCAATGTTAACGTGAGGCTTAGTCCTCTGAAATGTTTCCTTTGCCATCGGTGAAAATTTTTGGATACGAAATTTACCTATTAAAAAATGGGAAAACCTACGAGCCAACGGAGGGATTTGAACCCTCGACCCCTTCCTTACCATGGAAGTGCTCTACCCCTGAGCTACATTGGCAATATGAGTTCACATCATTGCCATGGGGCTTTAGTCCGTAAACTCAAAGAGCGGGAGACGAGACTCGAACCCGCGACCCTCAGCTTGGAAGGCTGATGCTCTACCAACTGAGCTACTCCCGCTTATAAACGGTAGACAACTTAAATTGCCATCCGTTGGTAGCGGGGCAATTGCCTTCCGTTTCAGTGGGGGCGATAGGATTCGAACCTATTCAGTCGTAGACAACAGATTTACAGTCTGCCCCGGCTCTCCAACTCCGGCGCGCCCCCAATTAATATTTTGTCAAAGCAAATGCTTACTCCTTATAAGTATGCACTTGAGCCAGCAGAGGGATTCGAACCCCCGACCCGCTGATTACAAATCAGCTGCTCTGGCCAACTGAGCTATGCTGGCATTCTCCGGCACAAGTCTCAGTGTAGCGCAGGAAAGAGATTAGAATCTCCGACCCTCCCGATAAAATCGGGATGCTTTGACCAACTGAGCTATGCTGGCATTATTTTCCCGCACTAGTCTCAGTTGTAAAGCAGGAAAGAGATTGAAATCTCCGACCCTCCCGATAAAATCGGGATGCTCTGGCCAACTGAGCTATGCTGGCATTCTATCAGGTCAAATCGGCGTTAGTAAAAATGCTTTGATCCTTTATTAGTAAGGATCGGCGGGGTTCGAAAAAAAATCGGAACGCCCTCATCAACTACACCGGAAACTTTTTGTTTAAATGCCCATCTTTCTGGGTCATTTCTCAAAAGCGATTGCAAAGATAGTACTTTCTAAGAAAAGAAAAAAACATTGAATTTTTTTTTCGCTATTTCTTTCATTTTTTTTCCCGCGGTCCGGAATTGTAAAGCTTTTCGGCGGAAAAAAAGTTC
Organism: Flavilitoribacter nigricans DSM 23189 = NBRC 102662; assembly: GCF_002646595.1. Taxonomy (GTDB): domain Bacteria; phylum Bacteroidota; class Bacteroidia; order Chitinophagales; family Saprospiraceae; genus Flavilitoribacter; species Flavilitoribacter nigricans. The sequence goes on along the minus strand of NZ_PDUD01000027.1, from coordinate 3,675 downwards.
CTCTCTGCGAATTGTGGCCGCGAAATAAACACATTTCTGGCAAGGGAGGTAATGTTCGGGCTAAATTTTTAAAAAAAAATTGGCGGTAGCCCAGAATGGGCAAAAAACGGGCCATGGCGGCCGATTGGTACCTATCTATAGATCAATATAAAGTATATCGTTCCCCCCGGTAGGCCAGATCGAACTGCGCCCATTCCTGCGCGCCCGTGCCTTTGGCGTCCTTCAAAAATAGATTGGCTTCAAAAACCACTTCGTTATCCGGGAAGGTCACCTCCACCATTTTGGCGTGCGGCGGCAGGGTACCCAGGCGGATATTGCCGGCGGTGATCAGACGATTATTGGTACGGGGCAGCAGATCCACGTCGCTGGTAATGGCCGAGAACATATCCAGTCCCCGGCTTTTGCCGTATTCCCAGACCTGACGAATGGTTTTGGCCTGCTCGTCGATCTCGTATTCCACCGCGCGGGAATAGGTAAAATCATTCGAGAAATTGCGGGCCAGACCGTTATCGAACATCAGCAGATGACCGTTGTCGAGGACCGTCAGCGCGTGCTGCCCGGTAGGCCAGGAAAATTCATCAGTAGAGGCGACCCCTTCCTGTACCTCTGCCGGTAGTTTTGCCCCCTGGGCATCTACAGCCGTGAGCAGGTACTCGCGGGTATCTAATCCCTGGCCGTCAAAGCCGGCCTTGTCCCAGGAGCGATGCGGCGCCAGTATCCATTGCAATTCATTATTCCGATCCACCTTCAATACGCCCTGGTTCCGGCCGGAGATCACCAGACTCTGATCTTTGGGGTCCTGATCAACGGAATTGATGTGAAACCAGTCGGCCGAGAAATCCAGACTGAAATCCTTCCGGAATACACTGCGGTCCACATCGAGTACCTGCCGCAGGTCCCATTCCCGGATAACTTTCCGGTCCTTATCCACTTCGATGACATAATCGTAGCGGCTTTCCACCGCCTGACCGTCCCGGACAATGCGGGCGTCTTTTTTGGAAGCGCCCATGATCAGGTTGCCGTTATCGAGGGCGATGACATCGTGGTCCGCTGAGAAATCGGTTAACCGATGGTGCTGGATCAATTGCCCCAGACTACTGAGTTCGTAGACCTCCACCCAGCTCACGAAAAGCCAGTTGCCATTTTTCAGGCGGTGCGGGGTGAAAGGAAATGGTTTCACGCCGCTGAGATCCAGGAACCAGCGTACATCACCGTTATCATCAAACATGACGGGAAAGGCATCAAATTCTCCACTGTTGGCAATGAGCACTTCGGCCAGATGGAGACCGGGCTCCATTTTATCGCGCTGGAGGGCTACAATATCGATATCCGGCAAAAAGTCGGGCAGCGGATTGGTAGCGATGAACAACTGGCCGGTATATTCGGTGCCGTTCTCGGCCGTCAGGATCACTTCCACGGTATTCATGGTATCCGGGTACAGCCCCAGTACCGGTATGCGGTGACTGGTCGACACCGTTGGAAAAGACCGCTCCACGGGGATCTTGCCCCCAATGCGGATATCTACTTTACAGGCTTCTTTGGTAGTGAAGGTCAGCTGGGCTCCCAGCGGGGCCACGTTATAAGGATTGAGCTTAATATCGATCATTCCGCTTACGCCCTCCATCAGGGGCTTGGGACCGGATTCACAGCTATGTAGAAAGATGGAGAAGAGGGCCAGCAACAGGCAGGGGGTTAGGGCAGCGTTTTTGAACATACTAGTGAGAATTTGCGCCGAAAGTAAAAGGATACCGCGCGAAAAAAGCAGCTAAAAATTCAATTGGTCGTACAAACTGCAAATTCAAATTTGCATCAAAATTGAATAATTATTAATGGCATATACTCCAAAAAAAACGTCCGGACTGTTGCTTAACAATCCGGACGGGTTTCTTTTTTTTTATGTCTTGAATCTGAAATGGGTTAATATCCTTTTACTTTTTCTTTGTACTTAAGCAATTGCCGCTTTAGTGCATCGGCGGCTCCGTCTATTGATGCTTCAAAACTTTTATTGGTTTCTTTTACGAAGATCGTATCTCCCGGTACGCTGAGGGATACCTCGGCGACCTTGTCTTTGATCTGTCCTGAATTTTCTAATTTTAAAATTACCCGGGCCTCGATAATCCGGTCAAAATACTGTTCCATCTTTGCGAGTCTCTTCTCAATAAAGTTAATCAGTTTCTGATCAGCCTTAAATTGAACGGCTTCGGTGTGCACTTTCATAAAGTCGTATTTTATGATGGGCGGTTGACGATAACCTTGATCAGTCGATGATAGCTGGTTGTTGTTTGTCGGTTTTTTATATCAAAATCAACGAGCTGATCCGGGGGTTATTCAACTATATGCCCAATTAACAATAATAAGTCATGTACAAATTCAAATCATCGTATAATCAAATTGTTATATAATTATAACATCAATCTTCTCCCTTTGGATGGGCCTGCTGGTAGATTTTTTTAAGTTGTTCAATAGAGTTATGCGTATAGATCTGAGTAGCAGCGAGGTTGCTGTGTCCTAATAATTCTTTAATGGCATTGAGATCTGCACCATTTTCGGATAAATGGGTAGCAAATGAGTGCCGGAGCACGTGTGGTCCCCTTTTTTCGCTACTCGTGATCATCGATAAATACCGTTTAACCGTATTGTACACCAGCTTCGGATACAATACCTTTCCCTGATTGGTGAGAAACAGCCGGTCCGGGACTCCGCCGTCAAATTCCCGCTCCCTCACCTGCAGGTAATGCTGCAGCAAACCGATCAGATGAGCCGACAGCGGGATCATCCGTTCTTTATTGCGTTTACCGAAAACCCGCAACAGGGACGAAGACCAGTCGATATCCTGCAGGCGCAGGCCGATCAGTTCCGCCCGGCGGATGCCGGTGCCGTACAGCATTTCCAGGATCATCCGGTCCCTTTGGCCGGGATAATCATCGGAAAAAGTAAGTCGATCCAGTAAGTGGTTGAACTCGGCCGCTACCAGAGTGGAGGGCAATCGTTTGCCCGTCTTCGGTACGACCACTTTTTGCATGGGATTCCGTTTGAGCGCATGGAACTTTTGCAGGTAATTGAAAAAAGCTTTCAATGTCGAAAGTTTCCTGCGTACGGAGTTGGTATGGTATTCGTCTTCCATCATACTCACCGTCCAGGAACGCACGTGAATGGCCTGTACCGCGGCAAGTTCCTCCAATTCGTACTCCCGCCGTAAATAAGCGGCGAACTGCTCCAGATCCTGTTGATAGGCCTGGATCGTGTGTGGAGAAAATCGCTTTTCGTATTGTATATATCGGACGAATTTTTCTATTGTCATATTCCGTAAGTCTCAAGTTGTAAGCTAAAAATCCACAGGAAGATCCCTGTTCTCTTTAATCTATCCGCTGCTGGTTTGGGAGACTGATCTTCATAAGTCCGTCTTTTCCATTCATTTGTGCCTAAGTTCTGATAACTTACAACTTAATCCGCCTATTCAATGTAAGAAAAATGCGAGTAGGAATCAATATTAGGGTAGGAAAAATTGATCGCGGGCGGATATTTAACTACCGGCTGCCGGAGTTTTGGGTGGCAAGGCTGTGTGCCGAACGCGCCGAGGAATATTTTCTTGAAAATTCATCCGGGCGGGTTGTTCGGGGGGGGGATTTCGATTTTATTTTTTATGTTGGAGGTGGGAGGGGTCAGGTGAGAGGG
>NZ_PDUD01000026.1 GCF_002646595.1 Flavilitoribacter nigricans DSM 23189 = NBRC 102662 | reverse complement strand
GTGTCATTTATAACACCATCCGGCCACATAGCTCGATTGGCTATAAAACCCCGGATGAACTCGAATTACAAAATCAGAATCTCTACTTTAGTGTGGTTGCGCATTAGGGGAAGAGCACAAGAGCACTTAGATCATAAAACCTAACTTCCTACATTAAGAACTACTTCGCTTAAGTTTATTATAACAATCTAAATTGTCAAACCAATTTTTCATGATTTTGGGCCATACAAATCCCCTTCCCTTCCTACCATTCCACCCAAAATCCCCAATAGAAAAAACGGCTTTCCCTGGGGAAGCCTTCCGTTTTTTACTCTTTGCCGATTTCTCCTTGAAATGCTGTTTAGTGCGGGTATAAATTTTTAATAACCCTAAAAGGAGAATCAAAATGGCTTACAATAATACAGTAAAACTTATCGGCAACTTGGGCAAAGAAGCCCGTGTTGTTGAATCCAGCAATGGCACATTCGCCGCTTTGTCAGTTGCTACTACCGATAGCTACAAAGACCAGGAAGGCAACTGGCAGGATAAAGAGACCATCTGGCATGATGTTGTCATCTTCAATCCGAAACTGATTGAATCTGTGAAAGCCTTCAAGAAAGGCACCAGACTGGAGATCATCGGTTCCCTTTCCTATCGTCCATTCGAGATCCAGAATGACGATGGTACTGCCATTACCAAAAAGGAAGTCAGTATCGTAGCCGCCAAGGTCGATCAGGCTCCATTGGTCAAGAAAGACCAAAGCGCCGCATAGGCGCTCATGAGGGCTATTCGTAGCCCTCTTTTTTCTATTCACTCCGGATCTTCAAATAGGATCGAATTTACCGCCAGTTTCCCCGGCCCTTCCGAAGGGAAAGTACTTTGCGGTTCCTCAATACTCTTTACCCGGTGCTGAATAATGTAATCAAAAAGAGCGCCCAGGTACTGACCTTCAATCCGGATGGTCAGTCGGGAAGTATAAAGTGTAATGAGTGCATTCCCATCGTATTCAATCGGCGACAGAATATCATGATAATGGACCGCCTTCTGCTCGCCGGAACGCATCACAAATTTGAGTGCTACGGCCATAGACGCATCTTTATCCGTCAGGCCGTAATAAACACTCTCACCCCGAGTCTTGAAAGATGGGTTAGTCTTCTGATTTAGGATCTTCGAGATATTGCTATTTTGATCGGACAGGCGCATGTTTTATCGGTTGTGGTGGTTTAGGAATCATACTGATAATGCCTACAGTTTTATTCTGCCATGTATCCTTCAGATTGGCAACCTTGGATACAGCTGTACGGTAGATCGAGCCGATGACCTTCAACTTGTCGAGGCCAGTTCTTTCCGGCTGTTGGCCGGAGCTGGCCACTTGTCCGGCCGTCATACGCTGTGAAGACCGCTGAACGGATCGTAGCAATTGTTGCTTATCATCAGTATGGATGGATATAGCAAACTTTCCTCTGGAGGCCGACACATAAAACTGCTCTTTACTCGCTGCCCGGCCGGTCATCGTCGATTGCATGATAATCACCCGGTTGACGCTCTTTCCCTGGGATCCCGGCGAGGTAGTGTAGTAGCCATGTGACAGGTTGCCGAAATTTTTGCCGACGGTCACTTCATTTTTGCCCGTGGAGGCAATGATGTTGCCCTTCTGATCGAAGCCGACTACTGACAATATATTGCCATTATTCAGCCGTTTTTTCTCATTCGAAAAACCGTTCTGTGTAATCCGGATCTGATCACCCTGGGCAAGTTCAATTTCCTCCTTGCGGTATACAGAGAATTTATTGGCTGCCTTGACTGGCAAAACCATCCGGTTTTTCTGTTCATCCGCAACCAGCACATCACCGTTTTGATCTTTGCCTAAAACCTGGTACTTAGTGCCACGTTTGATGCCACCTTTTACATTCTGGTGGAATTGCACGATCATGCCTTCCGAATAATTGGCCCGGTCTTTTTTCTGCGCATCAGTATAAGACAAGTTCTTTTGTACCGCATACCGCTTTTCTTCTCCCCTAAGCATACCTTCCGTTTTCAGCTTTTCCCGGATCGTTTCGGTCACGGCCTTTCCCTGAGCGTGGGTGGTGGCCACGATCAGGACATTTTCCTTGGCTTTGACGGAAGCTGCATATTCGCCGGCCACGTTGACCTTGGCCTGCTCAAAGTCGGGTGCTTCCTTGATCGCCCCCATCCGGTCGAGCAACTGGTAGCCTTTTTCGACCTGGTCCTTGGAAATGTTTTCTACAGCCTTACGGTAGGCATCCACCTTTTGCCGCTGGATCTTACTGATCCGCGCCGGTTGGATACCACCGAATTCTTCAATTATCCGGAGGGCATCACCGCGTTCTACGGAGCCATGTTGTTTAGTATCGCCGGTGAGCAGGATACGGGCGTTTTGTTCCTGGGCAACTTTGATCACCTGGTTCATGGTCTTGTTGCCGACCATCCCCGCTTCATCCACCCAGATCACTCCGTCTTTAACCGATTCCTGCAACTTTTTACTTTGTAACAATTCGGCGATCGTTGTAGCATTTTCAAATCCATCACCTCTTTGCACTTCTCTGGAAGCCGCAGATGACGGCGCAAAAGCCCCAAATGTTACAGCTTTTTCTTTCATGCCTTCCGCCACTTCTTTGATCGACCAGGTCTTGCCGGTGCCAGCATCACCGGTTACCACAGTAATGAAATCTTTTGAGGAAAGTACATGCTTTACCGCTGCGGTCTGCTCTGCTGTCAGCATTTCATTTTTCACTTGGTAGTCGGAGTGTATAGGTTGGAAGGTGCCTTTGCCAGCCCGGGCGCTATCCCGTAGCCGGTTTTCTTCTGCCAATGCTTCCGGCGTGGTGTAGATCACCTCTCCGGATTTCCGATCTTTATTACTGAGCAGATCCTTCCTGGAGGCAAGTTCTTTTTCCAGATCCTCTGGCGTAATCGTGCCGATGCCACGTTTGAGCCCCAAGATCAGAAGCTCTTTTTCGCCGGCTACTGATTTTCGTTCCAATGAATGATCGAGTGCATAGTCAAAGGCTTCTCTGGCCCTTCCCATTTTCTTTTCAACAGCAGTTCCGCCGCCCGGCGGCGGCTCCCCTTTGGCGGTGTGGACCAGCTCCAGTTCCTTTTCCGACAGCCGGGAACGCCACTGCAGACGGATATCCTCTTTATCGTAGCCGTCGCGTTTATTGGCTCTGGTCTTAGCACCTAGCTCGGCTTTATCTTCCGCAAAGGTCAGGCCCAGCTCTTTGGCCTTCTGGTTGATCTCGCGGGTGCGGTTGGAGTATTTATCAATGGTCGATCTTCCAAATCCTTTGAACTCAAAATCCCGTTCGTTGCGCTCGATCTGATAACCGACCTTTTGCAGTTTATCGGCCAGGCGGGAATTGAAGACCGCTTCGTAATAGGCTCCATCGGCTTTGATATCCCCGAACTGAGCGGCCTTGAAACGTTTCTCCTGATCATCGTAGGTGACATTGAACACGAATACATGTTGGTGCAAATGTGGGTCCGGAATACCTCCAACCGGGCGCGCATCATCGTGTGTGAAGGTACCCCAGACCAGGTTGCCCGTCGTTCGATTTTCGTTCCGGCCATTGCTGCGTACCCGGGTTGCGGCATTTTGTTCAATCTCCAACATCGTTTCCTGAACGGCGGCGTTGAATGCCTCATAGATTTCATTATCTTTGGTCAATCCGTAAACTACACTTACCGACTTGGGCACACTGAAAGTAAAGTCGTATCCGACCCGTCTGGAGGAGGCATTTCGGACGGTCAGTTGTTCTCCAGTCGCCGGATCTTTGTTGTAGGCCAATGCCTCGAATTGTTCTTTCCCAACATCTCCGGACAATCCCAAACGTTCAGCTGTACGTCCCTGCCACTTGCCGATGATCTCCCCTTTCTCGGCATAGTAGTCGGACTTGGTCAGTCCCTTGTTGAAGTACTGAAGGGCTCCCGCAGCTGATCTACTGGTGGTAATTCTTAGCATAGAGCAGAGTATAGATTAATTCATTGATTTGGTACAGGCGTCTCCCCTAAGCACTGCCTTAGGATCTGAAAGCAATTTAAAACCGTTGCTTAACTGATACAAGATCAATGAATTGGAAAATGCGGGAATACTGAAAATGGAGGACAAGGTGATACAAATTGTCACATGAAATCGTGGTAGGTTTATAGCGATAGATACTTTTAATTTCTAAAACAACCATCATTCAAATGTCTTCAAACAACAAATCTATTGTAACCGATCTAGACTACCCACTTGTCAAGTTTTCTCAAAGCAAAGAGGATTGGTGGACGATACGCGATGCAGTTCGAGGGGTTCAAATTTTCGGAGGGATCGGTTCAGGAAAGAGCTCTGGCTCTGGAAAAACTTTAGCCAAAGCATTTTTGAAAAACGGTTTTGGTGGCCTAGTCCTCTGCGGTAAACCAGACGAAAGAGAAAACTGGGAAAAGCTGGCTAAAGAAGCTGGACGGGAAGACGATCTGATTATTTTCCGGGAAGACAGCCAGTATCAATTCAATCCGCTCGATTATGAGTTAAACCGAACAGGCAAAGGTGCCGGTGAAATCTTCAATCTCAGCTATCTTTTTATGGAGATCTACAAAATGGGTAACCGATTTTCGGGAGGAGGCGGTGATGGAGGTGATGGAGAGCGTTATTGGGACAATGCACTAAAACGCTGTATCAACCGAATGATCCAATTGCTCAAATTTTCAGGAGAGAAGGTCAGTATTGAGAATATGATCAATCTACTGTCCCAAGCTCCTTATGAGGAAGACATGAAAGATTTATCTGAATTGAGCAATGAGGAAATAGAGGGAGTAGGAGAGAAAAACTTTTGCATTGGATGTATCATTAAAGCTAGCGCAAGATGTGATAATACGCCTTTAGAAAAAGAATGCGAATTCGTCACGAATTACTTTACTAACGAATTTTCAAGAGTTCCTGAAAAAACAAGAGCTATCGTTGTTGAATCATTCCTAGGGCTAGCAGAACCATTTACCTCTGGCATATTAAAAAAACACTTTTCCAAATCTACTAACTTGTATCCCGAAGCTACCTTCGAAGGAAAAATCATAGTGCTTGATTTTCCAGTCAAAGAATACCTGGCATCAGGAATATATGCTCAGGGCATTTATAAGCTTCTGTGGCAACAGGCAGCCGAAAGAAGAAATCCTAATGAAGATCTCCTACCTGTGTTTTTGTGGGTAGATGAAAGCCAACTCTTTCTTTCCGATTATGATCAGATCTTTCAGACCACTGCCCGAAGTTCCAGGGCTTGTACGGTCTTCTTAAGCCAGAACATTTCAAATTATTACAGCGCAATAGGGGGAAAAGATCCTCGTCCCAAAATAGATTCATTGCTTGGGAATTTAGGCACTAAAATCTTTCATGCTAATAATGATGCCGTTACAAATGAATGGGCGGCAAGGACAATTGGAAATGCCTTTAAAAATGTCCGTTCGATCAATGTTGGTAAAAATGAGAACACATCTGCAGGTATTTCACAGCAGTTGCTTCATCTGGTTGAACCAAGGGAATTCACTATGCTTAAAAGCGGTGGATTTGAAAATGATCTAAAAGTTGAGGGGGTCATCACTGTAGCGGGAAAGACCTGGAGCAATAATCTAAATTTTTACAGAACCTTTTTTGACCAAAGTGTTTAATCATGAAAACAACCTCGTCTAAAGTCGCCCGGATCAGCGACAAATCAATAGTGAATGATCTGGCCGGAAGAGTTTTCTCTGCTTCCCGAAGAAAACAGCCTATCATTATCGCATTCTTCTATTATATATTTAAGTTCTTGCTTTCAGTTGGAGCTTATGTTCCCAGAGCTATTTTTAGAAAAAAGCTTGGAGAAAGAACTTTTGGCGTTATTACAGTACTATCCGTTTACCTGTTTTTCGCCTTTGTTCAAATTTCTGTAGACGCAATTCCGGAAGGCAAGAAAGTCTTTAATCAAAGTTTACAGGCCTTAAATATTGATAGGCTCAACTGGGAAAGTGGATATAGCATCGGTGAAATATATCTTATACTAACCTCAACTAACCAGGGAGAGGAAACGGTGGGTATGCTAAAGACCTATTTACTAACCTCGATCCTGAAAAATCCAATCCTGAAATTTCATGGCCTCCTACCTGATCTAAAATATCTGTATTGGATCGTTCTGTTGTTTTCTTTCTTCCATTTCATAGAAGTGAGACTTAGAAAAAATAGAGATGAAATAATTCACTCTTACCATCGAGGAAAATCTCTTTTTAACTGGCTTGCAGAAAAAAGAATTTTTGGCGTTGAAATCAAAGAAAGGTACCTCTGGATGATCCTGGAACCAGGCTTTATCTATGTTCTCGCCATTGGATCAACACTATTACCTGGCATTAATACATTGCCTCTGGTTCTTAAGATTTCAGCAGCTTGTTTATTTTTAGAAGAATATAGAGTGTTTATCGAAAATAGGTCAATGTTACTGGATGTGATCGACAGCCAAATGGACGGAATGAAACTTGCTCAGGTACAGGCGGAATACATGGAAAGACTAGGTGAGGTTGATCATCCTGAAAATCGGAAAGTGGATTTCCCAAATGTTGCCTCAATTGATTAAAGTTAAAACCTAGAATAATGTCAAATACCCTGATCATTGGAATTGCTGCTTTTTTGATTCTGTCTATTTTCATTGCAAATTTTTGGGAACTTTTTAAGAATTTGCTGACAGTAAGGAATGGATCTAGGAGTACTAAAATAATTAGGACGGTTTTGATTATTGCAGCTATAGCTGCACTTGTCGTTATCGGATATTTTACTTTCTTTTCCAGCCATTCTTTTTCCATTCCATCTATCAATTCGCAGGCTTCACAAGCTTATTACAATAATCCAGACTATTGGCATGACTATATACATTATCGAAATGATCAATTTACCAAAATATACAATCCGTACTATTGGAGAGTAGCTATTTATGGGAAGTGGAAAAAAGTTGAGGAGGTCGGATACAATGTAAGGGAAGTAGCGGAAGGGTATGAAGTTATCAATAAATATTTAATAAGCGAATTCTCCAATGACTCCATTTTAACAGTGAAAATTAGACAGTCAAATAAGACTCAGGAGTACAGATACTATTTTGACGATCAGCAAAGACTTAACAAAATTGAAGGTCCAAATTCGGAAGCTCACTTATATAGCTACGAGAATGGAAATGAGATTAAGGAGTATTCTATGTTCAAAAAAGATGGCTTGGAAGTACGGCATACTATTACATCGCTGGGTGGGAAAAATTACAAAGTATCAATTTATGATAAAAATGGTACTTTGATAAGCGAAGAGATCCGTGAACATGACATATTTGGTTTCCCATCGTCTGCTACCATTCTGCAATTATTTCAAAGAGAGCATAAGGAACTAATCGGATCTCAAGTAGAGTATAAATCGGTATTCGAAGAAACTGAAAAGATAAGTTTTGAATACCAGGGGCCGGAAAGGAAACGAATCACGAGATTCTTAGTTCGGGGACAAGAAGCAACTCAAGTTGAAGGAAAAGGATATCAGACTTTGCTTTATGAACCGAATTGGAAGCTTGGTGAAGGTTCTATAATTCAAAAACGACAATTACGATTTAATGCAGAAGACAAGAATGACAATTGGATCGTCTGTATCTACTTCGAAAATTCCAGAGCAAAAACCATCAATTTACGACAGGTTACTTATAATGATGGGACTGTAGTTGGATCTATTGCCCCGGAAACCATTAAAAATATTAACATAGGGCAATAGATCAATGAACCTTAAAACCCTCGTGAAAAAGGTTTTCCACCCCCACGAGGAAGGCTATTTTCTAAATCATTTTCTTGAAGATCAAGATTTTCTATCAGCTCTCGAGCTTCTCGAAAGCCTTCATTTTCAAAGATCATTTCTTTTAATGCATGGGTAGATTCGGGGCCAAATTTCCCATCAATTATGCCTTCGTATTTCCCGTCCTTCTTAAGCCCTCGTTGAACATCTTTTATCTGCTCTAGTTGAAAAGGAGTGAGTGCGCCATCTAGTGACTCCTGAAACAGTTTTTGTCTTGTAGATTTATCCATCAAGCCTAAAACATAAGCTTTATCAAAAGTACTTATTTCATTGCTATCTAATACCTTTTCATCTTGGGTGGAATTGTAGGATTGATGCTGCCGTTGTAATTTGGTTTGTGAAAACATTGTCGTCTCCTTTAAGTTGATTGACAATCATAGGATACCACAAAAAGATTAAAAAAAGGTAAACAAAAATTCATTTTTACCGGCCCCTCCGGATCACCGGTGCTTTCACCTTTTTCACCGACTTCGACTGCCGTACAATTTTAGTAGCCGTCTGCTTCAGCATAGCTGCCCCCTTGGAAGGTGGAGATACTGACTTTTGCGGCGCTTTTGGTGTTTGGGACTTACTCACCATCGCTTTCAACTTGGATGCTCCTATCGACGGAGCGGCTTTCTTTTGGAGTTTGGGTTGTGGCCGTTTAGTGAAGTTTTGCCCACGAGCCTGGACACTTTTCTGGGTATCCTTTGTAAGCGGCCGCTTTCCCGGCTGGGTAAGACCAGATCTTTTCTTCTTCCAAGTAGCCATTGCCCTGGTCTTGTCCTTTAGGCCGACAGGAACGGACCGAGAAAAAATCGCCCGGCCTTGCCTTTCAGCTTTCTTTTTCGATCGCTGAATCCTGTTTTTCATAGTGGACAATGACGGACGCCGGCCGGAAATCTTTCCTTGCTGCACCTTTGCCGCCCAACTTTGCGACCTGGTCATTCCCTGCGCTTTCACCTTTTTACTCCAGCTACCCGCTTCCGTTTTAGTTTTTTCAGGAGCTTTAGTTTCTCCTCTCGATTTTACCTGACCTCTAAACCGTTCCGGATTATATCGGGCCTGTTGCACCCGATTCCGCCAGTATGAACTATTACCTTTTTTTGCCATGATCGAAATTTTTGGTTGATGTTAACCAAAAATTAATCATTCTATGCTATGCTGGTAGAGCAGCCGGTAGGCTGATTTTCCAAATTCCCGCCTTTTCCCTCTTTTTTGGTTTCCAGAGAGCGGAGGTGGGCAAAAAACCAAAAAAGGAGTAAAAAGTATGACATACCAATTTGCAAATACCCAAACCCTGGGTGCTCAACCGACCATCATCGATTCGAGACTTCGCCCTTACTGGCAACAAGCCCAGACCGGCGATATCAATGCTGTCTTTGAACTATCCCGATACCTCTATGCCCACGAAGGCTATTCGGAAGATCTGGACGGTGCGCTTTACTACAAATCCATCCTGGTAGAAAATTTCCCAGCTGAAAGGGATCCTTATACCTGCGCGGTGACGCTCATGGAGATCGGCATGATCTATGCGGAAAAAGCGATGCGGGAGGAGGCTTTGACCTGGTTCCGGAAGGCGTATGCATTTATCCAAGAGAACTACTCTTCTGACCAGCGCCTCCAGTTGATGGTGGAGATTGGATTTTTTGATTTCGTAGTGGAGAGTGGTTTTTCTATACACGAAATCGTAGGCCATAAAAGCAGCTAGGGCGCTGACTAAAAGATGAACCAAGCCGCACTTAAGCGCTTACTACTCCGGAGCTTTGGTTGTTTTATCCGTTGGATTATTCAAAATCCAATAATTTAAAATATATCGAACAAGACCTAATGCTCCGATAAGAACTATTCGATTTTGAAAAATACCTTTCTCCCAAATAGGTTTTCCCCTTTCATGTGCAAATAGTTTTCCTGTATGCACAATTGATGATCTTCTGGCGTAAATATCGCCGATCATCTTTCGGATTTTACTCTTTGAATAGAATCCGATGGAGTTTTCTTTTACAAAGTCATTAAACTTTCTAGTAGTCCTGTACCTATTCTGCCCACAACAATCACAAGTTTCCACAGCAAAGTCTTTAAATTTTAAATTAACAAGACCCTCTATAGATGTAACCAATGACACTATTGCCAGGGAACTAAGGTCATCCTGTATATTAATGGCCTGGTTGAAAAATACCACAGAATCGTTAAAGACGTCTTGGGATTCTTTGTCTAACTCAAAATACGCATCAAACCTTCTCTCTATATCCAGAGGGTAGTTTATTTTATCCCCAATATCGCTGACCCTTTTCGAATAGTCATCAAAGCTAACTTTTTCAATCCCCTTTCTTGGACTTTCTGAAAAGGCTGTTATTTCTTTTCTATTTCTGGGAAGCCATTTCTTTCCCCATTGAATTTTCTCCCCATTTGGGGGCAGGATTCTAAACCATCCGTCTTCATTTTCCCCTGAATAGTCGAAATGGTGGAAATTGGTAAAAACAGTCAATAGCTTAGTTATCAAATATTTAGGCAAAAGAACAAAATGGTCTTCCATTATCAAGGGAGCAGCTTGTTCTAAATTTATTGTCTCAATACCTGAGTCACGCAGGTTTTCTGCTCTTTTGAGGACCTCTCCTATATCCAAATAACTTTGGAATAGTTCATAAAATTTGCCCAAGTCAACTTCAAGTAAACTCATGTGATGATAATCGCCAAGTTCTATTTCTTCATTGAAGTCCTCATCAGGAAATATTTGGAAAACATCTCTATACACGAAGGCTTCTCTATAGGGAGTTTTGGTTAATACCGGATATTGATAGAACATAAACAGTAGATTTGATGAAGTGAATTCCGCGAAAGATAAGGCTGACTATTTTATTCAAGTAGAGCTTATAGTTTCAACTTATGAAGATGCTATTCCTTATATTTAGCATCATTTTTTTTACAATGTTCTTCAACTATTCCAACCCAATTATCGTACCAGTACCAAGCACCTTCGACCGTTACCCCTAAGTGCTTATCAGGGTTTTTAGCATCCTTCTCTTTCCAAAGTTCCGTATGATGATGCATCTTGAATTCCGTAAAACCTTTTTCGCGCATTCTCTCGACGATCTTCGAAGGTAGATGCTTTTTCTTTTCCTTTTCTTTAATCAGAACATATTCCTTATTTAACCCTTTTGCCTCTGGGGAATTTGCAGGAATAAATTCGATAACCTTATCGGCTTGACCTTTACGGTTAGCGGATTTGGGAACATATAAAACCCTGTATGAAAATCGAATATCATTGTACATTTCATGGGTTAATTCTTCATCGAAGTCATTTATATAAGTTGCAATGTTTTTTGGTAGATCTGTAAACTCCTTAAGTTGATCAGTCTGTTCTTCATTCAGGGTTGAAAATTGAAGAGATATTGAAAGGTGCTTGTCTATAGCATATTTTTCTCCGAAAAGCTTCTTGATATAGTGGTTAAAATTTAGACAGCATGATTGAAACCTAGCACTCAAATAATCATCAATTCTAGTGGTCATCTGATGTTCAATTTCATGTCTAAGCCCTATTAAAAATCTCAGATTAGAAGTAGTAACCTTATCAATCGGGCATTTGTCCTCATTTATGCATCGCTCTAATTCCCAATACTTATATGCGCCTCTTTTGGTCTTATCATATCGCTTTCGAGTATTCACAAGTTTATAATATCGGTAGTCAATATCATTTGTGCGATAATAAGCATGAAGTAAATACATCCACGCAATATTGGAAAGCACTATAAAGCTCTCCGATTTAAAAAGGATATTAGGGTTATTAAAAATTTGTACTGCAGAAAGCATAGCTTCCCTAGATTTAGTAATAAGTTCTGACTTCACAGACTTAACTCTCCGTTTTCTTTTCGCCATATTACTTACCAAATTAGATCAACCTAATCCAAAACAAACTACGTTCTTTCAAATAAATTCTTATTCAATAATTTACGGAACTTTTTTCCAAAAGTTTCGTACACTTAACTAGTTTTCTTAACTATGCATGGCGCTACGCGGCCATAATCCTTTTAGCAAGCACTCATGAAAATCGGATACGTCAGGTCCAGCACCAAAGAACAAAATTTGTCTTTGCAACTGGATGCTCTCAAAAAAGAAGGTTGCGAGAAGATCTACCAAGAAAAAATCAGCGGCGCAAAAGCTGCACGACCGGAACTCCAAAGAATGATCGAGCAACTTAGAGTGGGTGATATCATCATAATTTGGAAATTGGATCGAATGGGAAAATCCCTCCGGGATCTAATCAACCTGGTTAATGAGATCCAGAAAAAGGGAGCCGGATTAAAGTCTTTGAATGATGCCATAGATACCACGACCCCGCAAGGGAAATTGATCTTTCACTTGTTTGCATCCCTGGCGGAGTTTGAAAAAGACATTATCAGAGAACGAACCAAACCAGGATTGGAAGCGGCCAGAGCACGTGGCCGGGCAGGTGGCCGGCCGAAAGGACTGTCCAAAGAAGCGCAGGATAAGGCTATGGTTGCCGAAACGCTTTATACGAAAGGAGACAAAAGCGTTACTGAAATTTGTAAGCATTTGAATATTGCGAGAAGCACACTTTACAATTATCTCCGCTATAGAAATGTTAAGCTAAAATAATCTCGAACTCACTCTCACTAAACTTTTAAGAACTATCCAGACGCCAAAATTCAATGTTCTTAAAAAGAATTAAATTGTCGGCAAAAATAAACCCATCTAGATGGCAATAAAAAAATCGGAACTCTACAGTTCCTTATGGAAAAGCTGTGACGAATTACGCGGCAGTATGGATGCTAGCCAGTACAAAGACTATGTACTAGTATTGCTGTTCATGAAATATGTGTCGGATAAAGGCGATAAACTGGTGGACATTCCAGAAGGCGGAAGCTTTAGTGATATGGTCAAGCTCAAAGGTCAGTCTGATATTGGAGATAAGATCAACAAAATCATCGCTGCACTCGCCAAAGCTAATGATCTGAATGGAATTATTACAGTTGCCGATTTTAATGACGATGAGAAACTAGGGAAAGGGAAAGACAAAGTTGATCGACTAAGTAATTTGATCGAAATCTTTGAAAACGAAAACCTGGACTTCAGCAGCAACCGGGCAGAAAATGACGACATCCTTGGTGACGCTTATGAATACTTGATGCGTCACTTCGCTACCGAAAGTGGAAAAAGCAAAGGACAATTCTATACTCCTGCCGAAGTTTCTCGAGTAATGGCCAAGGTAATTGGCATTGAAAAATCAAAAAGCCAATCGGAAAGCATTTATGACCCCACTTGTGGTTCAGGTTCTCTCTTGCTAAAAGCGGCAGATGAGGCACCGCATGGTATTTCCATCTATGGCCAGGAGAATGATAACGCTACTCGCGCCCTGGCCGTCATGAATATGTGGTTACACGGAAATCCTGCATCAGAAATTGTACAGGGAAACACTTTAGCCAATCCGCTTTTTAAAGATGATACTACAGGTTTCTTAAAAACTTTTGATTATGCGGTTGCTAATCCGCCTTTCAGTAATAAGAATTGGACGAATGGACTGGACGCCGCTAATGACATATACAAACGCTTTGATGGCTATGAAATTCCTCCCCAGAAAAATGGCGATTATGCCTTTCTATTGCATTTAATTAAGTCCCTGAAAAGCAAAGGCAAAGGTGCAATTATTCTTCCTTTAGGGGTATTGTTCAGAGCAAATACAGAAGCCGAAATCCGTAAGAAAATTATTCAACGAGGCTATATCAAAGGAATTATTGGGTTACCTGCCAATCTGTTTTACGGTACTGGAATAGCTGCGGCCATCCTCGTGCTAGATAAAGAAGATGCATACCACCGCAAGGGCATTTTTATGATTGATGCAAGTAAGGGCTACATAAAAGACGGCAATAAAAACCGTTTGCGATCCCAGGACTTACATAAAATTGTAGATGTCTTCAACAAGCAACTGGAAATTGCCAAATACAGTAGGATGGTACCTTTGGCTGAAATATCGGATCCCAAGAACGGCTACAACCTGAATATTCCCAGATATATTGACAGTAAAGAGGAGGAAGACGTTCAGGATATTGACGCTCATTTGAATGGCGGTATTCCCAATAGAGATTTAGAGGCCATGAACCATTACTGGAAAATTTATCCAACACTTAAAAATCATCTTTTCAAAGCCGGCCGGCCTGGCTACTGGGATCTAAACATAGGAAATGAGGATATTAAAAATGTCATTTTCAAACACCCCGAGTTCTTGGCTTATTCTGAGGTCATGAAAACTGTTTTTGATTCTTGGAAAAACAAAAACACCGCTTATCTGAAAAGTCTAGAAGAAGGTTGCTATCCCAAAGAGGTCATTCATAAAATAGCGGAAGAACTGCTGCAAACTTATCATGGTAAAGACCTGGTGGATAAATATGCCATCTATCAATACCTGATGGATTATTGGGCAGAAACTATGCAAGATGATCTGTACGAATTGTCGGCAGATGGTTGGAAAGCAGGTAATGTGGTTACCCGGCTAGTAAAAAAAAGCAAAAAGAACGGTAAAGAAGTTGAAAAACAGATTGCAGGCATTGAAGGGCTGGAAGGACAGTTGATTCCCCCTTCCTTAATTATTCAGGAATACTTAGCTACTCATCAAGCAACAATTGATGCTCTTCAAAGTGATTTAGACAGCACTATAGATGAAATGGATGAATTTCGGGAGGAACATGGCGGTGAAGATGGATTACTAACCGAAGCACTGAATGATAAAGGGAATATCACTAAGGGAACTCTAAAGAGCCGCCAAAAGGAGCTTGGAAAAAGGAATGTAGAAAATGCCGAAGAATTTGACGTGCTCAAGCATTATGAAAAGCTTTTGGCCAAAGAGAGCAAAATCAAAACCGAGATTAAGAGCTCTTTGGCAGCGCTGGAGGTAAAAGTCATAGAGCAGTATCCAAAGCTGAGTATTGCAGAGATAAAAATGCTGATGGTAGATAAAAAATGGATAGCCGTTGTGGAAAGTCGTATCAAAGCGAAAATAGATGGAATTAGCCACCGATTAACCGAGCGAATCAAGGAACTGGGAGGACGCTACGAAACTCCCATGCCCAAACTAACCAAGGAGGTAGCTGAATTGGCTACAAAAGTTGAACTTCACCTAAGACAAATGAATTACAAATGGTAGAAGAAGTGAAAATAGTTGAAGGTTTTCAGCAAACTGAATTGGGGTTAATTCCCAAAGACTGGGAACTAAAAGTATTTGGAGATATTTCATTTATGAAAGGAAGGATAGGATGGCAAGGATTAAAGCAAGCAGAATTCACAATGCACCCTGATGACCCATTTTTGATAACTGGAATGAACTTCAAAGATGGTGAAATAAAATGGGATGAAGTATATCATGTTCCATTTGAGCGTTACCAGATTGCAAAGGAAATCCAACTAAAAGTTGGAGATGTCCTGATGACGAAAGATGGAACAATCGGCAAGTTACTTTATATAAAAAATATTCCTTACCCTTACAAAGCTACTTTAAATAGCCACCTACTTGTATTCAGGCCATTAAACAATAGTTACTATCCTCTTTATCTTTATTACAATTTATCATCTTCATATTTTAAGAATCACATAGAATTATATAAATCTGGAACTACATTTTTTGGCATTTCCCAGGAATCTGTAAGTAAATACCTAATCCCTCTCCCTCCTAACAAGGCCGAACAAACTGCCATTGCCATCGCCCTGAGTGATATAGATGCCTTGATAGAAAGATTGGAAAAGTTACTTGTAAAAAAACGGAATATCAAGCAAGGGGCCATACAGGAGTTGTTGAGGCCGAAGGAAGGGTGGGATTCTAAAGCATTAAAAGAAGTTTCATATATGAAAGGAAGGATAGGATGGCAAGGCCTCAAACAGGCTGAATTCACTATGAATCCTGATCAGCCATTCTTAATAACAGGAATGAATTTTAAAGATGGGGCGATTCGGTGGAGTGAAGTTTATCATGTGCCAGAAGATAGATATGAGATTGCAAAGGAAATACAATTAAAAGAAGATGATGTGTTGATGACCAAAGACGGTACTATAGGCAAGTTACTATATGTTTCTGAAATTCCTTATCCTCATAAAGCTACTCTAAACAGCCATCTACTGGTTTTCAGACCATTAAATGGAAGCTATAATCCGAAATTTCTATACTATCAATTAGATTCGAAATTGTTCAAAGATTTCATTGAATTACGAAAAACGGGGACAACATTTTTTGGAATTTCTCAAGAAGCAGTTGGAGACTACCAAATGTATTTACCAAGTCCAGAAGAACAAGAATTCGTTTCTAATACTCTATGGGCCATGGATGAAGAAATCGAACAAATAGAAACCCAACTATCCAAATACAAAATGCTCAAAACCGGTATGATGCAGGAATTATTAACCGGTAAAAAACGCTTAATATAATAAGTATGAGTGCTCAAAATCTCAGTTATTTTGAAGATCTGGTAATAGAGGGCTGTATTTGCCCACATGAAGATTCGATTCATCCAGACGGTGAACAGGCATTTTATCGGATTGTTAAACACAATCCAGCTACTTCAGATTGCTTTGTGTCACACCGAAAAAAGTATCCTACTAGAGAATTCTCAGATGAATGTATTGCTCGAGCGGTTTCCACCTTCAATAGCATCGAAGGTCTATTTAATGCCTTTATCCGGACTCCTGCAGGGAGAAAAAAAGAAAGGCTAGTTGCTACCTTGGTTTTAACGCAAACGGATGGGATGCTCAAACAGACTGCTCGTGAAGGGCATTACTCTTGGTGGCGTTCCCGGAATTTCGATTTCCGTTTGGTCAACGTCCAAAAAGTAAAACCATGAAACTACAGGTTGTTAAGGAACTTTATTATTACGAGATCCCTACCCTGCTGAGCTGCATAGATGCCCGGCAGTACAACTACCTGTTTGTTTTACTTGACGAAGACACGGAAGAATACATTGGTTTAAAGACCGATGCAGAGCGAACTGCAGCTTTCCTCAACGGGGAAACTGATCTACGCACCATCTTTCAATCCAATATTACTCATTTTCTGCTGGCAACTTATACTGATTCCAAAACCCTGGAAGCAACCAATTATACCGGTCCGGTCGATGAATCCATAATGCCTGCTCCTGGTCTGATCCTGCACCCCCCGGATACTTTGCTGGTTACCGAGGTGAAAAGAAACATCGTGGAGCGCCTGCAAAGTTCCGCCAGCTCAAAAGTAGGACAACTGGAACGAGCCACTCAAAACAGGGTTGTCACCTTGTTTCAGGAGATCCTGGACTACCGTTATCTTGGCAACTGGGAAGAGCGGGAAGGCAATAGCAATATTGAAGAACACATTTTAGTCCAATATCTAAGAAAAAATTACAATGGTAATTTAATTAGTAAGGCTCTTTACAAGCTTAATAAAGTCGCTGCCGACCAGAGTAAGACCCTGTACGACATCAATAAGGAAGTTTATACATTGCTGCGCTATGGCGTGAATGTGCAGCCTGAAATCGGGCAAAATAAAGTCACAGTCTGGTTGATCGATTGGCAAAATCCTATGAACAACGACTTTGCCATTGCGGAAGAAGTGAGTATCAAGGGTGTCCATAACAAACGCCCTGACATTGTCCTGTATGTGAATGGTATTGCCCTGGGCGTCCTTGAACTCAAGCGAAGTACGGTATCCGTTTCCGAAGGCATCCGTCAAAACCTGGATAATCAAAAGCATCTTTTTATTAAATCTTTCTTTGCTACGCTGCAATTCATTATGGCGGGTAATGATCACGAAGGCATTGCTTATGGAGCCATCGAAACTAAGGAGAAATATTATCTCAAGTGGAAGGAAGTTAATGAAGAACGAAATCCTAATGATCATTATTTGCTGCAACTGACCAAACCGATCCGAGATCAGGCAGCAAAGGTAGAGCATCGGCTCGA
Source organism: Flavilitoribacter nigricans DSM 23189 = NBRC 102662 (assembly GCF_002646595.1). Taxonomy (GTDB): domain Bacteria; phylum Bacteroidota; class Bacteroidia; order Chitinophagales; family Saprospiraceae; genus Flavilitoribacter; species Flavilitoribacter nigricans. The sequence goes on along the minus strand of NZ_PDUD01000026.1, from coordinate 215,269 downwards.
TAAGTCCATTATCGAGATGCTAAACAAAAAGCGATTCATTGAGCTATTACACGATTTTGTCGTGTACGACCGGGGTATCAAAAAGCTGGCTCGACCGAATCAATACTTTGGTATCAGGGCCGCTCAGGAACACATCAGAAAACGGGAAGGGGGCATTATCTGGCATACTCAGGGAAGTGGCAAATCCCTGACGATGGTATGGCTTACAAAGTGGATTCGTGAAAACGTGGAGAATGCCCGTGTACTGATCATTACCGATCGGACAGAACTAGACGAGCAGATAGAAAAAGTTTTCAAAGGTGTAAACGAACAGATTTACCGAACCCGGAGCGGCCGAGATCTGATATCAAAGCTCAATGCCAACAGGCCCTGGCTGCTTTGCTCCCTGGTGCACAAATTTGGAGATAAGGAAGAGATCAATGAAACCGATGTAAACAACTACGTGCAAAGTCTTCGGCGCAGTTTACCCACCGACTTTACTGCAAAAGGTGATCTCTATGTTTTTGTAGATGAATGTCATCGCACGCAGAGTGGTAAATTGCATGAAGGCATGAAAGCATTGTTGCCCAATGCCTTGTTTATTGGCTTTACAGGAACGCCACTGCTCAAAAGAGATAAACAGACCAGCCTGGAAGTATTCGGGAAATACATTCACACCTACAAATTTGACGAGGCAGTTTCCGATAAGGTTGTGCTCGATCTTCGTTACGAAGCCAGAGATATAGAGCAGAAGATCACTAGCATGGATAAGATCGACCAGTGGTTCGATGCAAAAACCAGAGGCTTGACTGATCTTGCTAAGACGGAGCTAAAACAAAAATGGGGCACGCTGAAGAAAGTATTTAGCTCTAGATCCCGACTGGAAAAAATTGTAGCGGATGTTATGCTCGATATGGAAACCAAGGAACGTTTGCAGAATGGGCGTGGAAATGCATTATTAGTTTCCGAAAGTGTCTACAATGCCTGTCGTTATTACGAGTTATTCCAGAATGCTGGTTTGAAAAATTCAGCTATAATCACGTCCTATACCCCGTCTACATCCGATATAAAAGGAGAAGAGACCGGTGAAGGGTTGACCGAAAAGATGCTCAAATATGACATTTACCAAAAAATGTTAAATGGTAAAGATGTGGCAACGTTTGAAACGGAGGTTAAAAAGAAATTTGTAGACGAACCGGCTCAAATGAAACTACTTATTGTAGTGGATAAGCTTCTCACTGGTTTCGATGCACCTTCTGCCACCTATCTTTACATTGATAAAAGTATGAAAGACCACGGCTTATTCCAGGCAATTTGCCGGGTAAATCGTTTAGACGAGGATGATAAAGAATACGGCTATATCATCGACTATAAAGACCTATTTAAAAGCCTGAATAGATCCATTAAGGACTACACTTCTGAGGCCTTCGACGCCTATGATGCAGCAGATGTTGCCGGGTTATTGGAAAACCGGCTGAAGAAAGGAAAAGAACGATTAGACGATGCATTGGAAATTTTGCGCGCTCTTGTAGAACCAGTAGAGCCTCCCAAAGGGCAGATCCAGTTCCAGCATTATTTTGTGGGCGATCCTGAGAATCCAGATGCGTTGAAAGATACTGAGCCAAGAAGAGTGGCTCTATATAAAGCGGTCGTTTCCTTGATCCGCGCTTACGCCAATATTGCCGATGAAATGGAAGAAGTGGGATATCCCGAAGCTACAGCCCAACGTATCAAGGAAGAAGTGAAGTACTACGAAAACCTACGGAAGGAGATTCAAATTGCTAGCGGAGATTACATCGACCTAAAGCAATACGAGCCCGCTATGCGGCATTTGATAGATGCTTACATTGGGGCTGAGGAAAGCCGAATGCTTTCTAGCTTTGATGACCTAAGTTTGGTAGAACTCATTGTTGAAAAAGGCAAAGACGGGCTTGAAAGTCTTCCACCCCGGCTCCGAAATGACCGAGACGCAATGTCGGAAACTATTGAAAATAACCTTCGAAAAGTCATCATTGAGGAAAGCCCCACCAACCCGATGTACTATGAGAAAATGAGTATTTTACTGGATGAACTCATTAAACTCAGAAAAGAGAAAACAGCAGAATACGAAAGATACCTGGACGAGATCGTTGAGTTAACAAAGAAAGTCAAGAAACCAAGTACATCTTCCGCCTATCCTTCATCAATTGATACTAATGCTAAAAGAGCATTATATGATAACCTGGGAAAGGATGAGTTCTTAGCCAATTCACTGGATGAGGCCATCCGGTACACCAAAAAAGATGCCTGGCGGGATAATCGATTCAAACAGAAGGAAGTCAAATTGGTCATAGAAGAAAAACTGAAAGAAAAAGGAACGGTAACACCGGATGAGATCGACAGGATCTTTGAGATTGTCAAGAAACAGTCTGATTATTAATGAATCAACTCACAATAGGCGACATTACAGTGGATGTTGTCCGGAAGGATATTAAGAACATGCACCTCGCCGTTTACCCCCCAACCGGTCGGGTTCGTATAGCGGCCCCATTACGGATCAATGATGATGCGATCCGCTTGTTTGCTATTTCTAAACTGGCATGGATTAAACGGCATCAACGGAATTTTGAAGACCAGGAACGCATTACTCCCCGGGAATACAAAGAAAGAGAAAGTCACTATTTTCAGGGAGAAAGATATTTGCTGAGGATCAAGGAAACCAATGGTCCAGGAAGGGTTGACTTAACAAGCAAGACTTATCTAGATGTCTACGTAAAGCCAAGCGCTGATGCTACATACATTAAAAAAGTGATCGACAAATGGTATCGATCCGAACTTAAAAAAGTGCTTCCCGAAATGGTCAACCGTTGGGAACAAAAGATCGGAGTGACCATTGACTTTTTGGGGATCAAGCAAATGAAGACCAAATGGGGCTCTTGCAACATTGACAAGAAACGGATCTGGTTAAATCTGGAACTTGCAAAGAAGCCATTCCAATGCCTGGAATACATTTTGGTCCACGAAATGGTGCACTTACTGGAAAGACATCATAATGAGAGGTTTAGGGCTTACATGGATCAGTATTTGCCGAACTGGAAGCAATTTAAGGATGAGCTTAATCGATTGCCTGTAAGTCATGCAGATTGGGATTATTAACTTTTAAGATAACTAGAATAAGTACTGCCCTCCCCCACTTATCGATATTCCGAAATTGATTAAATCAAAAAACTCAAATGAAGAAGAATAACTTCTGGATGGTCAGAGCCGGTGAAGGTGGCCGGTTAATTGAGGATTTCCTCTCCAAAAATATCGTTGCGATTGGATGGAATGACCTGGGGGGCTTAAACAATATTGAAGATCTCGATCAGCTTAAAGCAAAATTTAGAGAGATTTATCCAGAGGCTAGTGATGGTCAAGTCAACAATAATGCGGGACAGATCTATCGTTTTCTGAGAGTTTTCAAAGAAGGAGATCACGTTGTCACATATGATTCATCAGGACGAATTTACTCAGTCGGTAAAATAACTTCAGATTACCGGTATGATTCCAATTTGATCGAATACCATCATATCCGGGATGTAGAATGGCTCAGAAAGGTCCCTAGAGATGATTTGTCAACAACTTCAAAGAACTCCCTTGGCTCTACCCTTTCCATCTTTCAAATCAAAGATCTTACTGTCAAAGAACTATTAGGAAAACCGGTAGACAAAGAGGAAGAAATTGAAAGAGAGGAAGAAACGCTAGATGTCATAAAAGAGGACATGGAGGCAAAGGCCCTTGAGTTTATCAAAGATCAAGTATTTCAGCTAAGTTGGGAGGATATGGAGGAACTAGTAGCTGGGGTCTTAAGGGGCATGGGATACAAAACTATTATGACTCCCAAAGGCTCAGATCGGGGGAAAGATATAATGGCTTCACCTGATGGATTGGGATTAGAAGATCCTAAAATTTTGGTGGAGGTCAAGCACCGAAAAGCTTCAATGGGATCGAGCGATGTAAGAAGCTTTTTAGGTGGATTGAGAGCGAATGAAAAAGGTGTCTATGTTTCAACTGGAGGATTTTCCAAAGAAGCCAGATATGAAGCTGACCGAGCGATTAATCCAACTACTCTAGTAGATCTTGACATGCTGGTTAGTCTTATCATTCAGCACTATGATAATTTTGATCCAGAGACGAGGGCGTTGGTGCCGTTGAAGAAGATTTATTGGCCTCTGTAGAGCATATTTTTAGCATAATCTACTTCGATTGTCTGACACTTTTTGAGAAATAAAAATTCTACCGTATGCCCCAAGAACAAGACCCTAATCCCGAGAAGCTTGATTTGAGAAAACTAAATTTAGCTTTAGATGGATTAACTGAAGAGCCATATAAACCTAGAAAAGTAGAGTTGACTGAGGGTGAATTGCTGAATGAAATTGCATTTCATGAAGCTAGTCATCTTGTTTTTCAGGCATTGATCTGTAAGCATACCGATGATTTCACAAGGCCAAGGGGAATAGAAACGTATACCAATGATGAAGGGATACCAAGTGGCCAAGTTATTGGATTTGATTCTAAAATCTTCAATGGTGGGTTTCCTTCAACAGCCAAAAAATTGTATGATGACCTATGTCAATTCTATGCTTCTAATCGGCTTAGTGCAATTTATGATCTGTTCTCGTTGATGGCAGGATATTGTTCTTACCCAATTTTCGTTTCCCCAGGAGAATCAGATTTTATCCCAGTTGCTGAGCATGACACTAAGGAAGGTGTTCAACTGAAAGCAAAATATTATAATTTAGAAAATGCACCACCAAGCCAATTTGCAGTTAAAGACCTTTACCGTGTTAAGCATTTGTTACGATGTATAGGTCAAGAAGAAAACTACCTTTCAATCCTTAAAAGTGTGGCCAATGATATTATGGAATTAATGAAAAGAAAAAGTGTCAATGACTCAATTAGATTTGTCAGAAATCAGCTATTAAAAAAGGAAACTGGCGGTAAAATTGAAGGTGATAAATTAGAAGAGATCTGGGAGAAAATTAATGACTTGACCAATAAAGTAGATTTGCTTGAGATTATCAAAAAGAATTACGGTTACCTAGACCTTGAGTAACCAGCACAACGTGCACAAGATCGAACAATTTACAAAACCTTAATCTTGTGCATTCTAACTAAAAGCATATCAGGCTATTAGACCAGGTGCACAAGATGCACAACTTATTTTCACCAAAAAACTCTAGAACTTTTTTCCTAAAGCGAAATTCCTGACAAACATTTGGTTTTCAATGGATTTACAATTCAGTACTCCATTGGTAAGATTTCTTCTTTTCAGCAGCAACTTTACTCCTACTCCAGATCCTTCATAGATAAAAATTGCCTCGATAATTTGCAATTATCAAAACAATTGAGTTTTTTTACCCAAAATAAATGAGTATATGGCAGACAAGAAAGGATTGAATTGCATCAAAGCCGTTCTTAAAAGCCAGGGCCGGTCACAAAGTTGGCTGGCAGATCAGATGGGACTGAACTACAACACAGTCAATGGTTGGTGTAACAACCGAAATCAACCTTATTTATCTGATTTGGTGAAGGTTGCCGGTTTGCTTGAAGTAGCGCCGGCGGATCTAATAACGGATGGCACAAAAAAAGGAAAAGGCCTGAGTGAGACTCAGACCTTGTATAATTTCGCATAAATCTTTGAAAACGACTGCTAAAATGACTGCTGGGTGCAACCAGCTTTCATAACTCATTGATTAACAACTGCATCTTCAAAGCTTCAGCGGTCCGGACGGGACTCGAACCCGCGACCCCATGCGTGACAGGCATGTATTCTAACCAACTGAACTACCGGACCAAAATTTCTGAACAAACATTCTAGGCTGATCAATTAGAAGCTAAACGGGACTTGAGCCCGCGGCGCTCCCGAAAAAATCGGGATATTCTAACCAACTGAACTGTCGAACGTTTATTGTTGTGTGCCATCCTTCGATTGGCGAGTGCAAATGTAAAACGCATTTTTGAATCGTGCAATAGGTAGGGAAAAAAAATTAAAAAAAATTTTACATCTCACCACGATAGTCCTGCTTATTGCTAATTTTGCACAGCCTATGCTGAGCCTTAGCGAGGAGATGAAACGTAGAAGATGGTTTTAGGTTCAGGACGATTCTGGAAAAGGGAAGCCCGCCGGGCGGTTAGTACCGGTTCCAACCATCAATCAAACTTTAATGTGATTCAATCACGGGCCCCGTGGGAAGTGATTGGTTAAAATCCATGCTTATGGTCTTTTTGGATTTCGAGAAACCTTTAGAGAAATTGTACGAGCAGCTTGAAAAACTCAAGCAGGTAGGGGAAGAAGGGATCGTGGATGTCTCCGAAACGGTAAAGGAGCTCGAGAACAAGATCAAGAATACGCGTAAAGAGATCTACAGTAATCTGACGGGCTGGCAGAAAGTACAGCTTTCCCGCCATCCGGAGCGACCCTACACGCTGTATTATATCCGGGAAATGTCCCGCAAATTCGTGGAATTGCACGGCGACCGTTGTTTCAAAGACGACAAGGCGATCGTGGGCGGCCTGGCCAATCTGGACGGGCAGACGGTAATGATCATCGGTCACCAGAAGGGGGTGAATACCAAGATGCGGCAGTACCGCAACTTCGGTATGGCCAACCCGGAAGGTTACCGGAAGGCGCTGCGGCTGATGAAAATGGCCGAGCGGTTCGATATCCCGGTGGCTTGTCTGATCGATACGCCGGGTGCCTATCCGGGCATCGAGGCCGAGGAGCGCGGACAGGCGGAAGCGATCGCCCGCAACCTGCTGGAAATGGCCCAGCTGAAAGTACCCATCGTGTGTGTGGTGATCGGTGAAGGTGCATCGGGCGGTGCTATCGGTATCGGCCTGGGCGACCGGGTCTATATGATGGAGAATACCTGGTACTCGGTTATTTCTCCCGAATCCTGCTCTTCTATACTCTGGCATAGCTGGGACTACAAAGAACAGGCGGCGGAAGCGCTGAAGCTGACCCCGGATCACATGCTGGAATTCGGCCTGATCGACGACATCATCAAGGAACCTCTGGGAGGCGCCCACACGGCTCCGGAGGAGATGGCCAAACTACTCAAACGACAGATCAAGAAGGCTATTTCCGAATTGCAGGAAATGTCCGTAGAAGATAGGATCGAGGCCAGAATCAACAAGTATGCCGTGATGGGTGTTTATGGTACAGCAGAGGAAGATTCCCTGATGACCGAAAAGGAAAACCAATAACCCTCCAATCGCATACTTATGAGAAACCTCAACGACTTACGTCTCTACTTTCATCGGCGAAAGTTGAACAAACAACTGAAGTCCAGGCCCCAGGCTGCCATCCGGCAGCCGGTCAATCTGGAAACAGCGGCTACTGTCGGCATTTTGTTTGATGCCACCGAGCTGAAAGAGCGCAATACGGTGCTGAAGTTCGCCGAGAATTTGGAAAAGCGGTCGAAAAAAGTCAAACTGCTCGGGTACTTTGACAACAAGATGGAAGGCGATAACTTTACCTTCCCCTTCTATACCCAGAATGAGCTGGACTGGACCCGCATCCCCCAGGGAGAAGAAGTGAAAAAATTCCTGGATCAAAAATTTGACCTTCTATTCGTCCTGCGTCCTCAGGTAGACATCCACATGGAATACATTGCCGCGCTGGCTTACGCTCACCTGAAAGTCGGCCCTTGCACGGAACATACGTATTGTTTCGATCTGATGATCGATACTGACCCTAAACAACCACTATCGCATTTTATTAGCCAGGTTGAACAGTTACTGAAGCAGACAAATGTCAAAGAACAAAAAGTTACGTCCGTTTAGTGGTACCGGGGTGGCCCTGATTACACCTTTCCGCAATTACGCTATTGATTATCCCGCACTCGGTGAAATTATCAACTTTGTGATTGATAGTAGCGTCGATTATGTGGTGTCGCTGGGTACAACCGGGGAGGCGATCACGCTGAGCTCCCTGGAATGCCGACAGATTCTGGATTTTACGATCGAACAGGTCGATGGCCGCGTGCCGGTAGTGGCCGGTTATTTCGGCAGTAATTATACTGAGAAACTGGTCAACAGCGTCCGGGAGTATAACTTCGACGGAGTCGATGCCATTATGTCCAGTAGCCCGGCCTACAGCAAGCCGCCGCAGGAAGGCATCTACCGACACTATATGCAACTGGCGGAAGCTTCTTCCCGACCCATCATCATCTACAATGTACCGGGTAGAACGGCGAGCAATGTGACCGCCAATACCATTTTACGACTGGCCCGCGCCAGCGAGCAATTCGTGGCGGTGAAGGAAGCTTCCGGTGATCTGGTACAGGCTACCAAGATCCTGAAGGAGCGTCCCGATCACCTGACGGTATTATCCGGAGAGGATCCGCTGACGCTGCCCATGATCGGTGCGGGAGCGGATGGAGTGATCTCGGTGATCGCCAATGTATTTCCCGCTCATTTTTCGGAAATGGTCCGTGCGGCGCTGGCCGGTGATTTTGCCAGAGCCCGCCAGCTGAATTTCGATCTGCTCGACGTTCATCCCTGGCTGTACATCGAAAATAATCCGGTGGGGATCAAGGCGGCCATGGAAATTGCCGGACTTTGCAGTAAGGAAGTACGGATACCACTGGTATCGCTTTCCGATCCGAATTATCTGCAATTGAAGGCAGCTATGGACCGGGTCCCGGAATTCAGAAAGGCCTGACAGATCGGGAATATATCATACAGAAAGCGGCGCGACTGGTTAACCAATCGCGCCGCTTTCTGTATCAGCAATTCGCTATTTTACTTTTCCACAATACTATCGTAAAGTACCTGGTGGAGCCGGGCACGAATATTCAGATCGTACAACATCCGGCGATCCCGGGTGGGGTATACCCGATTGGACATAAAGACCAGTAATAAGCCGTTTTCGGGATCGGCCCAGGTAAAAGTACCGGTAAAACCCGTGTGGCCGAAACTTTTCGGGCTGGCGGACTCGGCCATATAGCTACCTTCCTCCGGATACTCTACCGGCGGCTTGTCAAAGCCCAGGCCGCGGCGATTGTCTTCCTCACAATACTGACAACGGGTGAATTCCTGCAGTGTACTTTCGGCAATGATCCGCTCTCCGCCGTAGGTGCCGTAATTGAGGTACATCTGCATCAGTTTGGCCAGATCCAGTGTGGAGCCGAAAAGTCCGGCATTTCCGGATACGCCGCCCATCATAGCGGCGCCCTCATCATGTACCGATCCCCGGACCTGCAGGTGGCGGAAAAAATCGTCGTTTTCCGTCGGTACCATGCGATCCATTGGAAAATAGCGCAGTGGGTTGTAGGTTAGGGTATAGGCCCCCAGTGGCTCGTAGATCTCTTTTTTTAGATAAGTTTCGTAATCCGAACCGGTCAGATCGGCGATCATGTCCGGCAACATAAAGAACAGTAGACCGGAATAGACATAGCCCGGCTCTTTGTTCAGGGGCGAGCGGTCGATCGCCTTATACATTTTTTTCTGGTACTTGCGGTGCAGCCACAGGTTGTCGGTAATGCGCACACTGTAATTTCGGGTGGAATCCGCACGGAAGGTGCGGCCGCGAAAATTACCATCGTTAACGGCCTGGGTATTCCAGCCTTCTTCCCAGGGATAACGGGCGCTGCTCTTTAGCGTACCGATCCAGTACGGAATATAGGGCTTCAGACGGGCGTTGTGGGCCAGCATCTGCCGGAAACTGAGCTCGGCCTTGTTGGAGCGTTTGCGGATCTTGATATAGTCCTTGAGCTGGGCGTCCAGATTGAATTTGCCTTCGCCGTGCAGTTTCATCAGGGCCGGTAGCGGTCCGGTTACCTTTGTAATGGAGGCAAAGTCGTACAGGTCATCTTTTTCCACCGGTTCCTTCCCTTCGTAGGTATGGGTGCCGAACGTTTCGTGGTAGATCACCTGACCGTCTTTGGCCACCAGTACCTGAGCGCCGGGATAGGCGCCCTCTCGAATCCCTTCTTCGACGATGGCTTGTATGCTATCTTGCAGCAGTTTCCCGTTCATGCCCGCCATTTCCGGAAAGGTAAAGGAGAAGCGTTTGCCGCCTCTGGTCTGAAAACCGGTTCCTTGCGAAAAATAGTCGACAGTAAACGGGAGTTTCCCGCTGGCGCCCAATCCGCCGAATACGATCTGGGCGGCTACGGATTGCTGGAACAGGCCGGTATGGGACATAGCAAGAACGGCTTTGGCTCCCTGCAGGTCCGGCCACGGGCCGGACTGACGACGTCCCACTACAATTGCCACAGTGGGAAGCTTCGCCTTAATGGTTTTGATCACATTTTCATATTCCTCCCAGGGCGAGGGCTCATTCACGCCAAGCGTATAATTTTTGATGCCGAGGATCACCAGGTTGAATTGTTGGGGCAGTTGATCGACCCAGGCCTGCGCGTCGCTCTCGGAGAGTCGACTTTCGGGCATCAGCGTCGTGATGCGGGTATAATTTTCCAGTCCTTCCTGCAGTGCCTGACCTTCCACGAAGGGCTGTCCCTTCACTTCCAGGGTATCAAAACCGATGGGCAGATAGGCAATGCGGAGATTACCCAGGTCTTTCAGCGGAATGGTCTCGTCCAGGTTTTCCAGCAGGGCGACGTTCTTTTCAGCGAGTCTGAACTGATCGACCAAAATGTCCGGTGTGAAATTTTGGGACCAAAGACCGGATGCCCAGCAACAGGAAAAAATGATCAAGCAGGAAAATTTGCGGTAGCGATTCATCTTTCTTACGTATTTTCAACCCAAAAGCTATGTCTGCTCGGTTTTCTGATTTTTTAAAATATTACGGGCTGCTGATCTCAGCGGCCGTTTTACTAACTGCCTGCCAAGGTACGAAATCACTCACATCTAAAGAACGGCGCAGCCTGGATCAATTGGTCGATGAAAACCCGGTGTTCAAAAAAAGCTTCACCGGTTTTGCCCTGTACGATCCGGCGGAAAAAGAATGGCTCTACCAGAAAGATGCCCATCTGTACTACACACCGGCTTCCAATACCAAGATCCTGACGCTCTACACCGCGCTGGAAGTGCTGGGCGATTCCTTCCCGCTACTACACTACGAACGCCGGCAGGACTCTCTGGTCTTCTGGGGAAGCGGTAATCCGGCACTGCTCGATCCGACATTACCCATGTCTACGGACGCCGTGGCCTTTTTGCAGGCACACGACGGGCCGCTATTTTTCACCCACGCTGCGTTCAATGACCGCCGTTTCGGATCGGGCTGGGCCTGGGATGATTTCCCGTATTATTACCAGCCGGAAAAAGTGGGCCTGCCGGTATACGGCAATTTTGTAGAATTTATCCGGGACAAGCAAACGGAGCGGGTGAAGGTCTGGCCCAAATATTTTGAGCGATTCGTAGAAGAGGATCCGGAATTGTATCCCCGCAGCGACAATGCAGTGATCGTTCGGGATGAACACCAGAATCGCTTTCGTCTGAATGCGGCCGCTCTGACCGGCAAGCCCTACCGCCGGTATGTGCCATTCCACTATACACCACAGTTGGTACTGGGCGTATTACAGGATACGCTGAGCCGAAATGTCTATTACCTACCGAAATTCAGCAAAAATACTGCAAACGTCCTGAGTAGTCCGCGTCCGGATACCCTCTACCGGAAACTCATGCAGCAAAGCGATAATTTCATTGCTGAGCAATTGCTGCTGATGTGTTCTGATAAGTTGTTCGGGGAAATGAATACCCGCCGGATGATCTCCTACGCGCAGGACAGCCTGCTCGCTGCGGCCCCGGATCGCTACGAATGGGTGGATGGATCGGGGCTCTCCCGCTACAATTTATTTACGCCCCGGAGTGTGGTTTATGTCTTGGAGCAACTGTATCAGAAAATGCCGGAAAAATGGTTGTTTGAAGTGTTTCCGGCTGGAGGTAAAGAAGGGACCATCCAAAACTGGTACGGACCTGCGGATGGCGGTGCTCCCTTTGTGTTTGCCAAAACGGGATCATTGCGGCACCGTCATTGCCTGAGTGGTTATGTGCGTACGCGCTCCGGCAAAACGCTGATCTTTAGTTTTATGCACAACAACTTTACGGGGAGTTCCAATGCGGTCAAGGAGCAAATGGATCTTATCCTGCGGTGGATCAACGCTGAGCTGTAAATAAAAAAGACCTTGAGATGGTAAAGGCAGCCCCGCTCGGGCTTACGCTGATGAATCCTCCTCAAGGTCTTTTGGTTTTTATCCCTGTTGGAGCTTCCGGATAAAGATCTCTACCAGTTGACTGGCTGATCTTCCCTTTTTCCGAGCCCGCTCCAGCGATTCGTTGGCGGCATCGAGGGCGGCTTCCGTTTTGCCGTTCTGCTTCAGGATCACGGCGTAGGTGTAGTAGGATTCGTAGCTATCGGCCAGTTCGGCGGCCTTTTTGGCAAAATCTTCCGCTTCGGACATCGCCTTGTCATCCTGACTGAAAGAATTGGCAATGATCGTAGCGATCGTGCCGTGCGCATCTGCATCATCCCTGGCAACTTTCTTCAGGTAATCCTTGGCCGCTTTGACATAGGTTTTGGAATCCCGGCGTTTCAGCGCGTATTCCATTTCCGACTTGTAGGTAAAGGCATCCCCCAGATTGGGTGCGTGTTTGCTCGCCAGTTTCTGGGCTTCCTCCACCAGATCGGGTACGTCAAACTCGATCGCTTTATCGACGGTATTTTTACAGGCATTGATGATCCGGGCTTCTACGTCGCTTTTTCCGAAAATGCTTTCGATGCGATCCCGGTGCTCGATCAGGGTTTCGAATATTTTGGAATCGGCTTCCACCGTTCCTTCAAAAATGATCTTCAGGTTTTCTTCTTTGGTCAGATCGGGATCGGTGCGCAGAAAATCGTTGGTGATCTTCAGGCTGCTTTTACCTACTTTGTTCAGAGCTTTTACGTAATTATAAACCAGGGCCGGACTGCGATCCCCCTTTTCGTAATCACCCGCGTACAGATCGCTGCGGTCTACTTTTTTCAGCGCGTTTTGTCCCTGTTCGATAAACTGATCTACCTGCTGGGCGCCCCGGATATTCTGAACGACTTCGCCCGTAAAATCGATGTAATACAGGGTCGGGAAAGCACTGACCGGATATTTCTGACGGAATTTGATCCCGTGGTCATCTTTCTCCATGTCCCATTTCAGACAAACAAAGTTCTTATTGTAAAATTCGCCAACCCGCTCGTTGGGAAATACGTTGGCCGACATGCGTTTGCAGGGGCCACACCAGGAGGCGTAGGCGTCCACGAAGATCAGTTTATCCTCCGCTTCCGCTTTCGCAATGGCTTCTTCCCAACTTCCTTTAAAAAATTCGATACCCTGGGCCAGGCTCTGGCCGGCAAACAACACGAGTAGGCTGAACAATAGTCCGTATTTCATCTTATTTTACTTTTTTTACAAAAATAAAGGAATCTCATCAACTTGAACGGCAATAAGAAAGTCAAAATCCCACAAGTAGCATCGAAGTCGGGGGGAATCCTCGTAATTTAGTGGGCACCAGAAGCTGCCGGTATCAGTTGGCTGACTGAAAAGTAAGTATGTTTTGCACCCGATAGGGCTCGCGAACGGCATTTTGGACCTCAAGCTGAAAAGCTCCGTAATTTAATAAATATCAAATGTATTTTAATGCATGGAGGCGGAAAACATTGACATTCAGATCTTAGACACGCCACTATCGATCCAGACCTGCGTCGATTTTGTCAGCGATGACGGCACCGGTGGTCTGGTCACCTTTATCGGTACGGTCCGGAATCAGACCCAGGGGCGGGCGGTAGTCCGGCTGGAGTTTGAGGCCTATGTGCCCATGGCGATCTCCGAAATGCGTAAGATCGCCCGGGCGGCGGCCGAAAAATGGCCGGTACGCCGTATCTCCATCCACCATCGGGTAGGAAGTCTGGAAGTAGGTGGTATCGCCGTGGTGATCGCGGTCTCCACACCCCACCGGAAAGCGGCATTTGCGGCCTGCGAGTACGCCATCGACACGCTAAAAGAAACGGTTCCGATCTGGAAGAAAGAAATTTTCGAAGATGGCGAAGTTTGGGTCGCTGCACATCCCTGAATCTCGGATTTTAGGTGTAAATTGGAGCAGGTGATACTTTGCGCTCCCGGGACCGGCCAGCCGGTAAAAAACTACCGGAAATCAGATCCGTCAAACATACGGGCCGGCGGGCACTGGGGCTACCGAAGTACCCTTGTACCCAACGTCAACTAAGCGCTTTTCCAGAGACCATTGGCAGATCAAGCGATGGTTTTTGGATAGACTCTAAATGTACCCCGTATGAAATTATTCCGCTTTCTTGCCTATTCTCTGGCTTTCTTCATTGGCGCCGTCTTCGCTTTTCGTGGCACCAATAGTTTTCCCGGCAATCCAGCCAAACAATATAAGCCCAGCTATGCCGTAAAAACGGTCAATACCGTCAGTGATGCCAAGGCGGCAGCACCGGCTATGAGTAATCTGGCACAGCAGGGAAAGAATCTGTTTATTGCCAACTGTGCCGCCTGCCACAACAAAAACATGAAGGATAAACTCATCGGTCCCGCACTGGGCGGTGTGGAGGCGCGATGGTCTGATTATCCAAAGGAAGACCTCTATAACTGGATCCGTAATTCCCAGGCGATGGTCAGTGCAGAGCACCCCCGGGCGGTAGCCGTCTGGGAGGAATCCGACCGTCTGATTATGACCTCCTTTGCCAGTCTGAGCGATGAGGATATCGATGCAATGCTGGCTTATGTAAACGCCGTTTACCAGCCTTAAGTGGATCAATTTTCGATGTTGCGAATCACCTGCGCCACGCTGATCGGCATGGGACTGAGCTTTCTGTGCCTAAATGCCCGGAAAGTGTCGACCCAAATGGCTACTACGGCCTATAGAGAATGCCCTGGTGGAGTGTAGGAGTAATCGCAGTTTCGTGTTTTTCGGGCGAAGCTGATCGAACTGCTTATATTTGCGCTCATTCGACCGGAAACCGGTCAACGGACTACTAAAATAAGGGCATGCTTAGCATTATTTCTTACAACATCAACGGTATTCGCGCCGGTATCAATAAAGGACTGATCGACTGGTTGAAAGCCGGTGATTACGACATTGTATGTTTTCAGGAAACGAAGGCCAATCCGGATCAGGTCGATCTGGGCGTTTTCGAAGAACTGGGATATCACCACCATTGGTGTTCGGCTGAAAAAAAGGGATATAGCGGAGTGCTGACCCTTTCGAAAAAAGCGCCGGATCAGGTGATCACCGGCTGCGGTATGGATGCCTACGATCTGGAAGGCCGGATACTGCGTACGGATTTTGGCGACTGGACCCTGCTCAACTGCTATTTTCCTTCCGGTACTTCGGGGGATCTGCGGCAGAATTTTAAAATGCAGTTCCTGGATGACTTCTTTCAGTATGTGGAAACCTTAAAAAAGGAGCGTTCCCAACTGATCATTGTCGGCGATTACAATATTGCCCACACTGAGATCGACATCCACGATCCGGTGCGGAATAAAAAAAGTTCAGGATTTTTACCGGAAGAAAGAGCCTGGATGACCAAATGGTTTGATAGTGGATTTGTGGATAGTTTTCGTTATCTTAATCCTGAAAAGGTGGAATATAGCTGGTGGAGCTACCGGGCCAACGCCAGAGCCAACAACAAGGGCTGGCGGATCGATTACGAGTCGGTTACCGATAACCTGAAAGAAAAGCTGCTCGAAGCTTACCACCTCAATGAAGCCAAACACTCCGATCATTGCCCGGTGTACCTCCGGCTGGACCTTTAGGTTGCAGAAATCTTGCTGTACGCAAACTTTAAGGGACATTCGGTAAGCCCAATGATCGGTGACATTTATCTAGTATCCGATCAAACTGAAAAAATCACCTCATCAATATGAGCACCCCCCGGTCCCTACGTTTTGCATTGATCCTCCCCGCCATCGGGGTGGTCCTGATCTGTTGCTTACTGGTTTCCGGCACCTCGGTGGATCCATTTAGTCTGGCCGAACCGGGAATTACCCGCTTGGATACCGTCATCGGAAATAGCGGACCGGTTTACGGGAAAAAGCAGAAAGGCATGCACTTTTTCGGTCGGCGGGGCGTGGATGATGTGCATTTGGAAGAACTAAAACGGAACCATATCGAATGGCTGACCTTTGTTCCCTACGGCTGGCAGGCCGATTACGATAGTGATCAGGTCGGCCGACGCGGTCAGGATTACAAGACCTGGAGTCGTCGCGATTCGTCCTTTGCCGAGCAGATCCGCTGGGTAAAAGCCAATGATTTCCGGATCATGATCAAACCCCATATCTGGATGGGCGATAATGAATCGGGCAAATGGCGTTCGGAGATCGATCCGCGGGGAGGAGAGGCCGGCTGGGCAAAGTGGGCTGCGAGCTACCGGGATTTCATTTTGCATTACGCCAGCATGTCGGAGCAATTGGGCGCAGAGATGTTTTGCATCGGCACTGAGTTGCACCGCCCGATCAAAGAGCATCCCGAATTCTGGAAACAGCTGATCGCTGAGGTACGGCAAGTCTATTCGGGAAAGATCACCTACGCGGCCAATTGGTACAAAGAAGTAAACGATGTCTCATTCTGGGAAGATCTGGATTTTATCGGCATTCAGGCTTACTATCCACTCTGCAAGCAGACCAATCCGCCTTTGAAAAACCTACTGAAAGGCTGGAAACCCTATCTCAATCAATTGGAAAAACTGCACAAACGGTACGACAAACCCATCTTATTTACGGAAATCGGTTACAAAAGCACCCCGGACGCCGCTATCGAGCCCTGGGAGTGGGTGGATCGCATCCATCCGAAGCACCGCACCCTTTCCCTGGAGACCCAGGCGAATTGCTACGAAGCCTTTTTCCGGACTTTCTGGCACCAGAAATGGTTTGCCGGTGCTCACTTCTGGCAATGGCGCACCGGAGGCCGCCGGCACGACAGTCAGCGGGAAAATTTTGATTTTACGCCGCAAAATAAACCGGCCGAACAAACCCTCAGCCGGTGGTTTTCCCGCTAAGCGGTGCCGGATATCGGAAGCGAAAATATCAGCTTTATACGCTGCAAGGTGTAACTTATACCCGGTTTCGGAGTTATGTATTTAAGTATAATCCCGAATTCCACCCCAGACTTTTGTAAATTCGCATATGCATCTACAGTGTCCTAAGCCAATTAATTTGAGTGATGTTGCTGATTAAAGCCATCGCTTTCAATGAATTACTTAAGACTAACAACCACGATATTCTTTTCAAAATGAAAAGCACGATCACGCTATTTCTGTTACTATTCAGTGTAGGATTATTAGCTCAGAATAAGATTGAGGATCTCCAGAAGCAACTGAGCGAGGCGAGTAGTACGGATGAAAAAATGGTATTGAATTACCAGCTGGCCGAAGCTATCCTTGCAACCGGGGATTCCCGTCGGGCTAAGGATGCCAAGGAATACGGACGTACGGCTTACCAGTTGGCCAGTGAGCAGAACAATCTGCGCATGAAAGTTCAAACCGCCTACATCACCGCCCAGTCCTACGAAAAACTCCGGGATAATCGCAACGCCGAGATCTGGTATCGCAATACCACCCAGGCAGCCATGAAAGCCCGGGATTCCGACCTCATCATTCGAAGTGTGGAGAAACGAAGCCGCATCGCTACCCGTGATAACAACTACCGGCGAGCTTACAGCATTGTGGATGAAGCCTTCGAATATTTCAGTGAAAACGGTACGAGTATCAGTGAACTGGAAGCGGAAAAGGAAAAACTGGCCCGTCAGATCAACCAGGAAAAACGCGAACTGGAAAAAGAGAAAGACCGCCTCGATTTCACCGTGAAAAACCTGCGTACGGAGCGCGAGCAACTGAGTCAGGAGAAGAACACCCTGGAACGGAAGCAGTCCGAATTGCTGCAACGCAACCAGGTGGCGGAGGAGCAGATCTCCGCGAAAGAAAGTGAGATCTCTGCGAAAGAGGAAGAACTGGCTTCCATCTCCAAAGAAAAGGAACAGGCGGAACGCAAGGCCCGCGAACGGGAAGAGGAAGTGAACGCGCTGAGTGAAGAAGCCGCCAAACAGCAACTGATCATTAAGGAAAAAGAGAATGAGCTGATGGAGACCGAAAACCTGGCCCTGCAGCAAAAGAACCTGCTGTACCTGGCTATCGGTGCTGCTGGTATTATCCTTCTGCTGGCGTTGTTGTTCTACAGTCGGTACCGGTCAAAGCGGAAAGCTAACCGGGCCCTGGAAGACAAAAATAAACTCATTCAACAGGAACGGGAACGTTCCGAAGAACTACTGCTGAATATTCTTCCCGCACCGATCGCCACCGAACTGAAGGAAAAGGGTAAAGCCAAGGCCCAGAAGTTCGACGAGGTGACGGTCCTGTTCTCCGACTTTATCAACTTCACCAATATCGCGGAGCAGATGGAACCGGAAGAACTGGTGGAGGAACTGGATAAATGTTTCAAGGCATTTGACTTCATTATCAGTCAGTACCCCGAGATCGAGAAGATCAAAACGATCGGGGATGCCTACATGTGTGCCAGTGGTCTGAACGCTCACCGTTCGCTGCCCAACACGATCGTCAAGGCCGCGCTGGAGATGCAGCAATTCCTGGACGAACAGCGGTCCGAACGCTCGCGGATCGGTAAGCCTTACTTTGAGGCCCGGATCGGGATCCATACCGGATCGGTAGTAGCCGGAGTGGTCGGGGTGAAAAAATTTGCCTACGACATCTGGGGCGATACCGTGAATACTGCCTCCCGGGTAGAATCCAACGGCGAAGCCGGCCGGGTGAATATTTCCGAAACGACCTACCGCCTGGTGAAATACAAGTTCGAATGCGAATACCGCGGTAAGGTAGAAGCCAAAAATAAAGGCCTGATCGATATGTACTTTGTGAATAAAGAGATCGTTCGGGTGGCGGCGCCGGTAATGGCTTAAATCCTTTAAAAATACCCTGCTGCTAAGGAAACGGTGATGAATGATCAATGGTTATTCATCACCGTTCATTTTTTGACCCATCATTTCTGTTTTCTGGGAAACTTTATATAAAAAGGAGTGTTTTAAAAACTTGGAACACGATTTGTTTTATAAATAAGCTGATGTGAGTTTTAAACTAACTTCTTCCTTCAAACCAACGGGTGATCAACCGCAGGCGATCGAACAACTGGTCAGTGGCATCAAACAGGGTGAAAGTGCCCAGGTTCTGCTCGGGGTAACCGGATCGGGAAAGACCTTTACTGTTGCCAATACCATCGCCCAGCTCAATCGCCCGACTTTGGTTTTAACTCACAATAAAACCCTCACGGCCCAGCTCTACGGAGAGTTTCGGGAATTCTTTCCGGATAATGCCGTGGAATATTTTGTTTCCTACTACGATTATTATCAGCCCGAAGCGTACATCAGCGTGACGGACACCTATATCGAAAAAGATCTTTCTATCAACGAAGAGGTGGATAAACTGCGTCTGCGCGCAACCTCTTCCCTACTGTCCGGACGCCGGGATGTGATCATTGTGGCTTCCGTTTCCTGTATCTACGGTATGGGAAATCCGGAGGATTATAAATCCAGCATTATCCGGATCAAAAAAGGCGATATCATCTCCCTCCGAAGTTTTCTCTGGAACCTGACCGAAAGTTTGTATTCCCGCGATGATATCGGTTTTAAGCGAGCCTCATTCCGCGTGCGTGGTGATACGGTAGACATCAACCTGCCGTACGTCGATTACGGCTACCGGGTCACTTTCTACGGCGATGAGATCGAAGAGATCGAACGCCTGGAAACGGAAACCGGCAAGCGGATCGAAACGATGCAAAATGCGGCCATTTTTCCGGCGAATCTGTACGTGGCGCCGCGCGAGCGACTGAATTCCATTATCAAGGAGATCGAAGATGAACTCTTCGAACAGGAGAAGTACTTCGAACGGGAAGCCCGCCTGCTGGAAGCCCGCCGGATCCGGGAACGCACCAATTTCGACCTGGAGATGATGCGGGAACTCGGGTATTGCAATGGTGTGGAGAACTATTCCCGATTCTTTGACGGACGACAGCCGGGCACGCGGCCCTTTTGTCTGCTGGATTATTTCCCGGACGATTACCTCATGGTCATTGATGAAAGTCACGTGACGATTCCGCAGGTACGCGGTATGTACGGGGGCGACCGGGCGCGTAAGCTTAATCTGGTCAGCTACGGATTTCGACTGCCGTCGGCAATGGATAACCGACCTTTGAATTTCACCGAATTCGAAGGGCTGACGAATCAGGTGGTATACGTGAGCGCCACACCCGGTGAATATGAACTCGAACAAACTGGCGGTCTCATAGTCGAACAGTTGATCCGACCGACCGGTCTGCTGGATCCACCGATCGATGTTCGGCCGAGTCTCAATCAGATCGATGACCTGATGGAAGAGATCGATGAGCGTATCCGCCGCAAAGAAAGAGTGCTTATCACTACGCTTACCAAGCGGATGGCGGAAGAGCTGACCAAATACCTGACCAAACTCAGCATCAAGGTGCGTTACATTCACTCGGAAGTGGATACCATGGAACGGGTGGAGATCATTCGCGATCTTCGACTGGGAGAATTTGATGTGCTGGTCGGGGTTAACCTGCTGCGGGAAGGACTGGATTTACCGGAGGTCTCTCTGGTGGCCATTCTGGACGCCGATAAGGAAGGTTTCCTGCGGAACGACCGCTCCCTGACCCAGACGGCAGGCCGGGCGGCACGGAACGCCAACGGACTGGTTATCTTCTACGCGGATAAGGTCACGGATTCTATGCAACAGACGATTGATGAGACCAATCGTCGCCGGGCCATTCAGATGGCTTACAATGAGGAGCACGGGATCACGCCAAGGACCGTCAGCAAAACCCGTGAGGAAATTCTCAATCAGAAGTCCATCCTGGATATTCGGGGTAAAAACAATCAGGCATACATCGAGCCGGAGCAGCCGAGCATTGCGGCCGATCCGATCGTCGGCTACCTCACCCGTGATCAGATCGAGCGGATGATGAAAGAGACCGAGGATAAGATGAAAAAAGCCGCCAAAGAACTGGACTTCATTTCGGCCGCCCAGTACCGGGATGAACTGTTCGCCCTGAAGAAGCGATTTAAGGAAGCAGTATAGTTTTTATCGAGCTGTTTTTCGATTAGTTCTAGAGCTAATACTCCTCGATCATGACCGTGTAGGCGTCAATCCATTCGGAGAGTTTCATATTTACCTTTTCTACGGCCATCTGTATATCTTCCAGGTCCGGAGCGGTATAGGTAACGATGAGTTCATCAATTTCTTCCCCTTTATAAAAAAGGATATTGTTTTTGGCAATAATGAGATCATAATCGTTGGCAAGCGCCACGGCATCGACCGTTTCCTGTATTCTGGATTCGATCAACTCCAGCACCTCGTGCCGGAACAGCGGGATGGAATCAACCAGGATCCGCTCAAAAAGCAGGATCTGTTCCTGGCCGTCGAGAATATCATTTGCCAGGGCGTTCTGTTGGGTAGGCGTACCGTTCTTTTTGTCGTACTCGTCGTATTTTTCCTGTAGCTTATTCAGCCAGGTCTCCACCATGGTTTTTAAACTGGTACTCTTCTGGTTGAGCATCTGGTCCAGTTTGACCGCCCGGTTCCAACCGTCAATGGTGGCGTCGATATCCACTACCCCGATCTTTTGCTGGGCGAAAGAAACGTTAGCGAAAAAGCAGGATATGGCCAGTAGTGTAATGATGTGTTTCATAATTTGCGTATTGGGATAAAATTGCCGTGTTTGTATTTCTCTTTTACTCGAAAACGGGGAAAATGTTATGAAAAGTGAATGGTTTTTAAAAAAGAAGATATGGAAGAACGGGTAAAGGATTTACCGGCGTTGCGGGATAAAATGTCCGGTCAATTGGCCGCGCTCGGTCTGACTGCCGGAAGTTTTTACCTCTTCCTGCGCGCCTTTAAAGTCGAGCGTATACTGGAGGTTTGGATACAAGCCATTGGTGATGAGCTGTGGCAACATCTGAGCAGTTATCCTTTTTGCGAAACCAGTGGCCAACCGGGACCAAAACGGCAGGAAGGAGACCGGCAGATCCCGGAAGGACTATACCATATCGATCGGTTTAACCCCCGCAGCAAATTCCATCTTTCTCTGGGACTGAACTACCCCAATCCATCGGATCTTACACTGGGCCATCCCGAACAGCCCGGTTGCGATATCTTCATCCACGGCGGGTGCAAAACGGTAGGATGTATTGCCATTACGGATGCGGGCATAGAAGAGATCTATCTGCTCGCAAGTTGGGCACAGACCAATGGGCAAAAAAAAATTCCGGTCCACATTTACCCCTTTCGGTTTCTTTCCGAAAACTGGAATAAATACGGACCGGAATACCCCCGGCATCATAAATTGTGGACGCAGCTGGAGACCATCGATCAAGTCTTTGAGGCTTCCTGGCAGTTGCCGGCTTTTGAAATAAGCGATGCGGGGGATTATCGTATTAAACGAATTTGATAATTTCAGGATGGAGACTACTACCAGCCGTCGCCGTCCAGCATATCACCGAGACCACCGAGGATACTGCCTTCTCCTTTGCTCTTACCACCGTATCGACGGGATGCGGCCATCATACGATCGGCCAGTCGGCTAAACGGCAGGGTCTGGATCCAGACTTTCCCGGGGCCTTCCAGGCGGGCGTAGAACAAACCTTCACCACCGAAGATCATATTCCGGACGCCTTTCACCATTTCGATATCGTAATTGACGTAGCGGGTGAAGCCGACCAGACAACCGGTATCGACGCGCATGACTTCGCCGATCTGGAGTTCGCGTTCCACCACGTGGCCGCCGGCGTGCACGAAAGCGAGGCCGTCGCCTTCCAGTTTCTGCATGATAAAGCCTTCACCGCCGAAGAAACCGCGGCCTAATTTCTGACTGAATTCAATACCTACACTAACGCCTTTGGCGGCGCAGAGAAAGGCATCTTTCTGGCAGATGATCTTGCCTTCCAGCGCGCTCAGGTCCAGTGGAATGATCTTGCCGGGATAGGGCGAAGCGAAGGAGACTTTGCGTTTGCCGGAACCGGCGTGGGTAAAGGCGGTCATGAAAAGACTCTCACCGGTAAGGAGGCGTTTTCCGGCGCTCATGACTTTCCCCCAAAGGCCTTTATTCTCTTCCTGATGGCTACCGTCGCCGAAAATGGTCGACAGCTCGATATCGGGATCCATCATCATAAAGCTGCCGCTTTCGGCAATAACGGTTTCGTAGGGGTCCAACTCGATCTCGACAAATTGCATTTCTTCGCCGAAGATCTCATAATCGATTTCGTGTGAGTTCATTTTTAGGATTGGTTTTGATAATACTATTTCCAGGTTGCACCTGTAATGGAACAAGAATATACCTTTGGGAAGATAAGGAATGAAAAAGATTATACCTAAAGCCGTTTACGGTCGATTGTTTACCACTTATCATCGACTGCAATGTGTTGGTGATCGGCAAATAGGAGAAAAGCGG
The DNA here is from genome assembly GCF_002646595.1 of Flavilitoribacter nigricans DSM 23189 = NBRC 102662. Taxonomy (GTDB): domain Bacteria; phylum Bacteroidota; class Bacteroidia; order Chitinophagales; family Saprospiraceae; genus Flavilitoribacter; species Flavilitoribacter nigricans. The sequence goes on along the minus strand of NZ_PDUD01000026.1, from coordinate 191,846 downwards.
CGCTAATTTTCCCCGATCAATTCATTGACCGTGGGCCAGATGTATTCGCTTTCGAAGCCGCGTCGCTGCGCGTAGGCCGCCAGTTTTTGTTTCCGTTCGAAATCGTTCTTCCCTTTCACCTGGGGGAGTTTCCGCTCCAGAAACTGATAAAGCTCCTGCTGGTAATCTTCTTCGGGGATCTCTTCCAGGGCTTTGCGGATCAGGTAATCGGAGATTCTGCGGCTTTTCAGTTCCCGGGTGATCTTGATCCGGCCCCAGCATTTAAAGCGGAATTTGCCGCGCGCGTAGGAGCGGGCGAAGCGTTCTTCGTTCAGGAAGTTCTCCTCGATCAGTTCCACAATGATCTCTTCGAGGTCATCGCCGTAGATACCCAGTTCGATCAGTTTGGAGCGCACTTCCTGGTGGCAACGATCCTGGTAGGCACAGTACTTTTGGAGCTTTTGCAAGCCCTGTTGTTTCGTCAGGTATTTTCTCGATTTATTCTCCCCCATATTCAATGTTACGAAAACTTACACTCACCGTCCAGAAATCACCCCATTTTTGTAATATTTCAATCTATGGAGCGCGGTACTGAACTTTTTAAAGCCATTATCATTGTATGCAGTAGATCACCCAATTAAATTTTTAAATATAGCTTATGAATTTAGACGGTATCCTGGAAAGAATACAGGAATTTATTGCCCTTTATGCCCTTGATGTAGTTGGCGCCATCCTCACCTTAATTATCGGCTTTTGGCTGATATCCCGGCTTAGTAAACTGGTAGACAAAGCGATGGAAAAACGCGGCATCGATGTATCGCTGCGTGGTTTTCTGACCTCCATCGTTAGTATAGGTATGAAGATACTCCTACTGCTGAGTGTGGCCAGTATGTTTGGCATTGAAGTAACTTCGTTTGTCGCCATCTTTAGTGCACTGGCCTTTGCTATCGGTCTGGCGTTGCAGGGGAACCTGGCCAACTTCGCCAGTGGGGTGCTCATCCTGGTGTTCAAATTTTACAAGATCGGTGATTTTATCAAAACCCAGGGCCACGCCGGTACGGTGCGGGAGATCCAGATCTTTCACACGGTATTGCAGGCGCTGGATAATCGCCTGATCATCATTCCCAACGGAGGGATCACCAGTAACCCGATCGAGAACTTTACCGTACTGGGCATGCGCCGGCACGATATTTCCGTAGGGATCGGATACGATGATGATATTGACCAGGCCAAGGCCGCCATCGACAAAGTATTGAAAGAGACTCCTAACGTGGATCTGGAATCCGGATACGATATTTTTGTAAACGAATTAGGCGACAGCTCGGTGAATTTTGCCGTGCGCTTTATGGCTAAGAATGAAGATTTCTGGCCGGCCTACCGCTACTTTATGGAACACATCAAAAAAGAATTCGATGCCCAGGGTATCGGTATTCCGTATCCGCAAATGGATGTGCATCTGCACCGGGAAGCGGAAGAAAATGCCGAATCCTAGGTTCAAATAATTATGCGAACGCTACCGTCGTAGCGATTTGATATTGGCCACAAGAGATGTATTTCTGCCTTATTTTAACTTTGGTGGAACTTCACTTGTGGCCATTTTTATGCGCCTTGTAAACTGTTTTTAGAGTTTCCCCATTTTTATGCCTCATTATTAGTGTCTTCGGTTATTTTTGTTCGTCGCTATATATGAAGAAAAACAACTGATTATAACACCTTAATTATTTGAGCTCTAAAAATAATCTCCATTATGGAAATTTTTGACTTGGAAGTACTGAGAAGAAATTTAACAGAATGGGCCCCCACAGTAGTTGGCGCTATTCTCACGCTGATCATCGGTTTCTGGCTGATCGGCTGGATTACCGGTCTGGTAAAAAAAGCACTGAAGCGCAGTCAGATCGATCAAACCATCCGTCCTTTCCTTTCCTCTCTGGTAAGCGTGGGACTCAAAGTCCTCTTGCTGATCACCGTAGCCGGCATGTTTGGCATCGAGACGACCTCGATCATTGCCATGTTCGGCGCGTTGGCCTTTGCCGTAGGTCTGGCGCTACAGGGTAGCCTCGGGCATTTCGCCAGCGGCGTACTGATCCTGGTCTTTAAACCCTACAAAGTAGGCGATCTGGTCAAGATTGGAGGCGGAGAAACGGGTAGCGTAGAAGAGATCCAGGTCTTTCACACCATCCTGAAAACCCTGGACAACAAAAAGATCATCATTCCCAACGGCGTCGTAACGGACAACGTGATCACCAATATTTCCGGCCAGGGCATCATCGGCGTGGAACTCACCTTCGGTATCGGCTACGGAGACGACATCGACAAGGCCCGGGACATCATCCTGCGCGTGGGCAAAGAATGCCCCACCATCCTGGATGAACCCGCACAAGCGGTCGTCGTTGCCGAACTGGCCGACAGCTCCGTCAACCTGGCTACCCGCCCGTTCTGCGACAGCAGCGACTACTGGGCCACCTATTTCTATATGCAGGAAAACGTGAAGAAAGCTTTCGACGCAGAGGGCGTCAGTATTCCGTTCCCGCAGGTGGATGTACATATGGATCAATAAGGATCAGCAGATCCGGTGCAGGGTGTCTGTGGCAGACACCCTGCACTAATCCATTTTTTAGGGAACTTAGCTTGCTCGCTCTGTGTTTAATTCGTAAATTTGCGTCCGCAATCTATACGCAGGTCCCATAGCTCAGTTGGTTAGTAGCACCTGACTCATAATCAGGGGGTCCTTGGTTCGAGCCCAAGTGGGACCACTTTTTGTTCGATAACTTATTGAAAATCAAGGAGTTAAAAACTAAAAAATCCTTGCGTTGTCGTTTGAGTTGTCGGATTGTAAAGATAAGAAATTTTGGCATAGGCTGGATAATGGATGTCCAGCCTATTTTTAATTTAGGAAGTACTGGTAAAAATTATCATAATTTCCTTCTTACTTAGATTTAGCCTGCTGTGCTGGCCGCTTTCTAGACAGCATAAATTCATCATTTAACTTCAATAATAGGCTCTCATCTGACATTTTAATTATGCCCTTCATTTCGTTGCAAGTAGCATCGATATAATTACCTTAGTTAATCGAACGGCGTTCTTTTGTTGATAAGGTCTTTTTGAATTTACTGATTAAGGCTTAACTTGATCTGGTTATTAGCAGCCAAGCCTCCAAAAGTACGAACTCTAGGCGACTTGTCATTATCGGTTTCCAAATAATCCCATCCTCAAGCCATTATTTCAGTTGATCTTTTTACCTATAGTTGAATTTCAAATATATGAAGTCTATATTTAACAATATACATAATTCTGTAATGCATTTTTTTCGTGATTTACTCGATACAAGGTGCCAAAAAGCAAAGGAAAATGAATCATCGATAAAAAATCTAGAAAAGGCTGGATTAACGATTACTGTATTAGTATCTTTTGTAGGATCGGTAAGAGGGGTTCTAAGTGAAATAGTTGGCTTATCTACTAATTTTCTAGCAATAGGTTTAGCTATTTTGAGTATTTTTGGTTGCATCCATATAATATCTGCTACTAAAAAAACTGAGGTAGAAGGAGATCGCTTACTATGCCAGTATGCCTTTGGAAATGTTACGAGACAAATAGCAAAGTTGATCCTTTTATTGCTTTTAATCTTTTCTGTTCCATTTCATACTAAAAAGACATTAGAAAATTTCAATAAATTACCAATTAGTATTTATGGATATTTAGTGGATGTAAATTCAGGAGCTCCAATTCAAAATGCAACTTTGAAAATCAAATCAAACAATGGTGTTGACGTTACTAAATTTTCTTGGCCAAGTGACGTGGATGGTTTTTATATAATAGAATTAACGGAAAAAGTGACTCGTGATGCAAAATTACATGTCTTTTTAGAAGGTTGTGACGTTTCTATTTTAAGTTTAAATAAAGAGAATGAGTATACAAATCATGGAAATCGAACACATAATAACAAGAAGGAAGAAATTACTTTTTTGCATTCAATAAATTGTAAGTGAAATGAATTGGATTTCAATTATTACGCTAGTTAAAATCACAGCTACATTAATGTTATTCTGTATTTTAGATCCATTGCAAGGGCAAAATTTAATATTGGAAGGTGAAATAGAAACTAACGATATTGATAGTATAGAAATGAATATTCAATTTCAGTTTTCACCTACTGTTGAGAAATGCCTTTGCAACTATAATAAGGAAATAAAATATTTCATGTGCAATAAGTCAATCCCCCAAAACTCAAGATATGCTAGAGTAATTCTTCAGGCTGAAGGTTATTTTCCATTCATTAAAAATGTAATTATCCCTTCGGGGAATGGTCAAAATAATGCTACATCTTTAATCGAACTTGGTAATGTTAACCTTAAACAGAAAAGAGCTTTCGAGCTTGCTATTCTAAATGCCAGAACTATTGAACTAAGATCTTCTTCAGATTTCATTTTAGAAATTACTATTAAAAATAACTCAGACAATACAGTCCCTATATATGATTTAACTCTGAAAGCCGAACATCCAACTAAGGTACATGACTGTAGGGTGTTGAAGGAAAATAATCCTTGGGAGCTTTTGGTTATAGATTGGAATTTAATTAAGAATCCAGATAAATTAATTCAACAAAAATATGATATAGGAATGACAGAGATAAATGAGGAAGAAGTAAAAGTGTGGGCAGAATTTAGATTAGGATTTTGTGCTTCATCTCATCCTCATCAAATTTCGCTAGAAATTCCAGTGCAATATGATATTGGTCCAAATGCAATTAAACGAATACTTTATAAAGTCCAAGAAATCCCCCTAAAGAAAGAGCAATTATTAGGAGTACCTTCATCTTTACTATTTTGGGATCATCTGTTTGTTGGTGTCAATCTAAGCGAAAAAACTAAAGGAAGTGGTTTGTTTTCAGTTAAACATTAGCTTTTGTACTTATTCTTTTTCTATAGCTTTCACACATCTACAAGATGCAGTTATTGACTTTGGCTCGGAAACGTGACTAAAACTTCCATTTTTGTTCATAAGTAAGTACGTATAGGCACTTTTATCGTTTCTTTCAACTCCAGTCCAATACTCACCCCATTCCCCGACGCCTCTACTTGAACGATATTCCCCCTGTAAAGATGGGATAACTTGTCCTCCAAATTTTCCATTAAAATTACCTATCCCTCCTTCCTTCAACATCTCAAATGCTAATTTCCCATAATCTTGGTCGGTGTATCCAAATCTTTCAGCCATGCCCTCAACTTCTTGTTTGGTTGGCAACCTCCATCCCACCTCTATACAAGCTTGTTTTGCTGACTCCCACATGTACAAACGGCCATACTTTTTACAGTACTCTGGATCTAAATCATAGCACCAAGAATTATTTATTTCATAATTTAAGTTCTCTACCATCCAAAACATGCTATCAATAATTGCTACTTCGTATATCTGATTTCCTATTTTCTTTTTGCTGCTAGATAAAGCTTTGATATCTATATTTTTTTTCCTATTCTCTTCTTCTAAAGATTTCAAAAAACCTTTTTCTATAGCTTTTAATCTCTCTATTTTGGTTTTATACTTATCACTTGTCTGATTATTAGATAAGTATAAAAGTTTGACTGCTCTTTGAGCTTGTTCTAAATTAGCTCCCATTCTATGCAGCAAATATCCTACCCATTCATCCGCCTCATTCTCTTTATTTGTGTGACCTACTTTGTAGTCTAATGTATGCCCTAATAGATGATGCCCGATTTCATGCACTAAAACACCTATTGTAGACCACTCATTACCAGTTTGAATTAATAGGCTATCTACCCAATTTTGCGAGTAAATTACGAATCTCTCACCATTTTCTATATAAGCAAACGCATTTGAAACTGTTCCCCTGTAAATCTTAAAGTTTTGAGCTAACCCCACGTATTCTAATATCTCTTTTACTAGAATTTCAGTTGACCGACTTGCACGAAAAGCATAAACGTTATCAAACTCATGAATACCTCCATCAAAACTGCATACAAGTGAGTTCTCACTAATTTCTACTTCGAATGCTTGAGCATTAGTCGCAGAAATTGAAACTGTAATTAATAGTATAATGAAACTAAATTGAAAAATCTTAATAGTGAGCCCAAGGCTATTCTGCATGTTGATTCAATTTGTTCTATAAAATATGATGTGTTATTCTTTAACACACCTACAAGAAAATCCAGTTTTTTTATTTTCTATTCCCTCTAACAATAAACTATTATTACTACTTAAATAATAGCGATAAGCATAATTTTCATCATACTGAGTTGCAGTCCAAAAACCCGTAGATATGAAAACAGGGCGATGTCGCATAATTTCTGAATAGGTACTAGCTCTCCATCTGTATAATTTATACCCAGACATCTGAATTTCTAATCCAACCTTCCCTCCTTCTGTTAATCTTTTAAATGCATAAGTACTATAAGTGCTGGCACCTTCATTAAAATTATCATCCTTTGGAACTATTTTCTTGATCATGTCATTCCATTCTTTTAAAGTTGGTAGACGCCAACCAACTGAATCACATGCTTGATAGGCGGATTCATAAGTATAGAGTCGGCCATAAACATCACAATAAGAACTTTGGTTTGACGTACCATAGCACCAAGAATCAGGAATATTAAGGTTCAAATTTTTTGTCATCCACTTTAGGCCATTTAGATATACATAGTCGTAGTCTTTTAGGTCTCTATCATCACCATCGCTTTCATTAACTTTAGAATGTTCAACAGTATTCTGCTCTTCTTCATCTACAGGAAGAGATTGGAGTGATTTTCTTTTTAATAAATCCTCCTTTGCACTGTTAAAACCGGTATAAATTGCAGTAAGCCTTTTTTGCTTAGAGAGGAGTTCGCTCTCGCTAATATAGGTGGGATTGATAATAGAAAGTTGATTCTGTCTTAATCCAAGCTTATATAACATTTGTCCAGAAAAAAAATCTGCATTTATCTCAGATAATTTCTCGTTACACGATACGCATGATGTATCTAAGCTAACCAAATGACCAATTTGATGAGTAATCATCCAAACTTTGTTCCAGAAATCAGTCTTACTTAGGTCTTTAATACTAGCTAAAAAGTCCTTATCATATGCGATGATTTTTTGGCCATTTTTACTAATTGCGAGAATTCTATCTACATTATCTTCAACTAATAAAACATTTGCTAGAGAGTTTTCAATATCTATTATCGTATCTATTAAATTTCTCATTACTCTGTTTTGTATCTTCAAAAAAGTCACATTCTCTCTTTTAATAATTTTACAAGGCACATTTATTTCTGCATTGACTTCAATCTGATTTGATTGAGCATTACTAATAATTGAAATAATTAGGATTAATGAAACTAGGCCAGTTTTTTTCATTAGCGCCAAATGCAATATTAGACTATGAATCTTAAAATTTAAGACAGTAATATTTTTTGTCATGAAATTTTTTTTGAGTATTTTTTTATCATTTTATTCCGAGGAATAAGGTTGTACTTCTTTAACACACCGACATGAAAAAAAATTTGATTTAGAGTGGCCAATTATAGCAACATTTTTATAGTTTATTTGGAGATAACAGCTAAAAGTATTAGCTGTTCCTGGAACCTCTGTGGAGCTCCAGTAGTAAGCAGCAGCTCCAATATCGGTAAATTTACCCATTGTATATTTGCCTCCTAGTCGAGCTGCAAAACCATCTCCATCATCTTTTATAAGATGATCAAACTTAACTTTGGATTTCATTTCATTATCTATTAATTGACTTCCAACTAAGGTTTTTATCATCAACTCCCATTCTTCATTAGTTGGTAAGCGCCATCCAAGTGATTCACATACATTCTTTGCATCTTGCCAATTATACAACCTACTTCCAGGATACCTATCACAATCATCCTCATAACATTTTGAATTTGAAAACTTAAAGTCCAGATCTTGGGTCATCCATATTAATCCGTTAACTCTCATTATAGAATATAGTCTGTTTTCAATCATTGCTTGTTCGCCAATGATAGTTTTACCTTCTTCAACTAAACTGATAAATCTCTTATATCCTTCTAATACAGCTTGAAGTCTTTTGACTGATGGCCTTTTCACCTCAGAAAGCATTTCTGCTTCCTTCACAGAGGCTCCTAATCTTCCAAGTAGAAATCCAGACCAGCGATCAGCATCAAGCTCATGTTCAAAACTGATCTCATCAGCTTGAATCGTATGTCCTAATAAGTGATGCCCTAAGTGATGAACTAGTATACCTATAGTACTCCAATAAGAAGTTGAATTAGTGTTCAAGTTTTTAATCAACTTATCTGGAAAAATTATAAATCTTTGTCCGTTATTGACTCCTATTACAATATCTTCTATACTGGAGGAGTATAGTTGAAAGTTGGCAGGTAATCCTACTTGATTTAATATATCCTTAATAGTACGTTTAACTTGTTCGTTGGCATCAGATAAAGCTACTGATTCCTTTCTTTCGTTACTTGTTACACCACCCAAAATGCATTGAATAGACTTAGATAAATGTATAGCTCTATCCTGACTAAGAGTAATATTTGTGTAGAATAGAAAGATTAATGTCTTGCTTAAACAAAATAGCGTTCGAATAATCATGGCAAGCGATTATAGGATAAAGTGAGAACTAAATGATTTTTTTAACATTCTGTAAACCCGTTGGGGTTACAGAAACTAATATCGCTATTTGATTTTAAGTAAGTTACATTAAAAAATCATTAGTCGCTTTGAGTGCCGTTAGAAGAAAAGATTCTAAAACTACCAGTTCATGATCCAGCCTTACTGCTTTTCTCAGGGCATAGCTCTTCAAATATAGAGATTTTAAGCCAATCCTTTTCCATTTCCTGTAAAGAGTTTGTTAGTGATCAGGCATAATTTCTCCATATCTCAGAATTTTCTATTTTTGATAGATATCAATTTAACTACTGTTTCATGGCTGACTTTGCCACTAACATACCTGTCATTTGTTTGGAATCGGGAACTTTTAGAGCCTTGGTCAAGGAATTAGCCAAGGAACTTAAAGATGAAGTCGATCCATTTATTGATGAAAAGGAAGCGATGCGCTTACTAAGGATCACTTCCAAAACAACTTTTCAGAAGTATCGTGATTCCGGAGACATTGATTACCGAATTGTGAGTGGCAAAAAATACCTGTATCGCCGTAGGTCAGTTGTCGACTTCATTGAAAACAGCCCTAAAACAAAAGACTGATGGATGCAGATAAAGAACTATTGGAAGGCTTTAATGCTGGTTACATCATTGAGAAGTACCGCCCGGCCCTATCCAAACAATTGGTTGCAGCAGTGCAAGGTGTAGACCTTCCGTTTGTGGAAGGATTTGTTGCCGGGACTCAGGAATACACCAAGGAGCGCACTCAATCTAGAACTATTGCTAAGCTAAGGGAGACTTCTAAAGGAATTCCCCGACCTACTAAAAGTAAAGATCGGGATGAAAAGGATAAAGGGTTTGAGATTGATATTTAGGCTATTACAAATTGCTTAATTTTCTTTTCTATCAAAAGTCATTAAAATAATTCCAGCAATTACAAATGCAATTGGTAATAATGGCTCATCAAAGACATCTAATTTTAGGAACCAATCTTCATTACCAACCTCTGGATTTCCTGAAGTCATCTTGTATCCCATTGCTGCACTAATTCTGGGGATGCCTGATAAGGCTGCAAATCCAAATAAGGTTGCGCCTAGTCGAAAATACCTTCTCTTCGGATTGTGAAGAAACACATAAATTCCTACGACAAGAAAGATAATAAGTGATAGTTCAAACCATCCTGAAAGATAAAATACCAAAAGCGAGGCAGCTATACCTAGAGAAATACTAGTAAATAACCAAGAATTATCCACTTGCTCATTCGGAGCTTTTTGAGGAGCAAACCAGAATTTGATTTTATAAAACCACCACCAAAGCTCTAGACGTTTTATAACCTTGGACATCTTCAAGAAAATACTATCATATATTTCTTCATTGAAATTTGGTTGGATCTTAAGTGAGCATTCATCACATAGTCTTAGTGATTTCAATGATTCCCCGATATCGGGTTTATAACCCATATAATCATAAAAACAACCTCTCGTATCCTCATGATTTTTAACTTCAGGTGAAACAAATTTCAGAGAATATCTTATAATAAAATATGCTATATATGCATACGGCGACTTATTAAATAGATTTTTTTTATTGGTCGAAAAATATGCTAGACCTAATTTAGCTTTGCTCCCTCCAAAAAAATTATTGTCAATTTCCCCTTTTAAAATAGCGATGACAAACCTTCTGTTTCCTTTGGCGGCTTGCCTGTATTTTTCGAGCCATTCATAAACGTCTTCTTTCTTATACCTTGATAAGCTAAAACTGAGCCCATTTTTTAACAATCTTTCAGGCGGCAACCGATAAATAAATTCTTCTTGCGATTTATTTAGTAAGTTAATAACTGTCTCGATATATGGATATTGATTCTGGCCTAAGGCTATGACTTCTATCACATATGCCATATCACTTTATTATAATTATTGGATCGATATCTTCAATGTTTTCATTCGTTTCGGCATCAACAATTTCAATGCCGTATTTATGCTCGCCTCTTTGCATTGCAACCCCAAGTTTGATTTTACCCCTTTCCCCTTCTTTCATATTTGTGACCTGCTCTAATTCCTCTGCCTGTAATTTTGTCAGAATCAACTGTCCTCCTCCGCCCGTACCTTGTGGAGTGGCCTTAGCAAATGGGATTTCGTTTTCAAAAATGATCTTCCATTTAAGCTTTTTTGCTTTTGCAAGTTCTTTTGAAAAATCTTTTCTTTTTACGTCTTGAATGAGTAAAAATTCTAACTCATCATATAAGTTTAGTTCAATAGGGTCAGGCTTTATCCTTATGGCACCTTTCTCCAAGATGATCATTACTTCTACCATATCACAACATTTATGAATACTATTACCTCTTATTTTTCAAGGATGTTATATCTAATTCTTCTCTTTGAAGGCAAAAAATAGAGAATTTTGGCCAGTATTTTTTTGTTTTTGTAATTTTTCTTCTGCGACCACAAAATGTGAGTGAGAACCATTCAATAACTTGGTTTTTGTTACATAGCTATTACACTTATAATAACATATACAAAATTTTGGATGCTTTCAAATCGGAGATGATTCTAGATTAGTAATCTAGTTGCCTTAACTTATATCGAATAAATCCAATAAACGCTCCGTCAGTATTGTCCGGTACAAATTTTTTACTCATTAACGATAATGCAAACTGAGTATGTAATTCCTGAAAATCCCAGTCTGTCCCGGCTTCTTCGGTTATTTTTCTCGCTCGCTCAATTGTCTCTGGCTTAATTCTAGGTAAATCATCGATACCTACAAATTCCTTATTTAACCGAAAAGTTACCACCTCATTATCCAAAAGCTCAATAGAGTAATCCGGCAGATGATCCTTTCGTTCAATTTCCCGGATGAAGAAGCGGAATTTATCCAAATGGGAAGTAGAGCCGGTTTTTTCCTTCAGTTTTCTAAGGCCGATTGACCATTCCGGATTTTTACCGCAATGCTTCCGAGCAATTTCATAAAGTCTGCGTTCCAGCGCTTTACCCAAACGGAAGTACTCCCGGTTGATAGTCAACACCTCTTTTCCAATAATGGAATTATAGAACCAGTCCGAAAGCGTGATCTCCAGCCGCACCATGCGTTTTTTTACCCGGCTACTTTCGATGATGGTATACTTATCGATCAAGCCGAAGCGTTCGGTGATTTCGCGTCTATTGGTTTTAATATTGGTTTTGATCTTTACACCGGAGAGACGATCCAGGGCCTTTTTCAGTAGCGTGTACCCTTCCCCGCTAGTTGGTCGGTTGGTGGCTACCAGCAAGTCATGACTAGAGATCCGCAGTGTTTTGGGCGGAACAGTTCCCTTGTTGATCTGTTCCATGAGCATGGAGCTGTGCTCTTCCCCTAGACCGCAACCACACTAAAGTAGAGATTTTGATTTTGTAATTCGAGTTCATCCGGGGTTTTATAGCCAATCGAGCTATGTGGCCGAATGGTGTTATAAATGACACTCCATTCTTGTATCTTTTCGTTCAGCGCCTCCAGGCTGGAGAACCATTCCAGGTTAAGACATTCGACCCTCAGGGTTTTATTCAATCGCTCGACCAAGCCATTTTGACTGGGCTTTCCAGGCTGAATAAAACGTAATTCTACACCATATTCGTCGGCCCATTCCCCAAGTTTATGAGAGATGAATTCCGGCCCGTTATCGCACCGAATGTAAGCCGGACAGCCTCGCCATTGCACCACCAGGTTGAGTACTTCGATTAAAGTCTTGGCTGAAATACTGGAGTAGGCTTCTGACCATAGCGCCTTGCGGGAATGTTCATCAATAATATTGATTACCCGTACGCTTTCCTGATTGGGACCTACTACCCAATCACTCAAAAAATCAACACCCCATCCCTCGTTGATGTGATCAGGGGCCAACAGATTCTGATATTTACGACTGATCCTGGACCGCTTCGGCGGCAATCGTAAATGCAGCTCTTCAGCTTTCCAGATCCGGTATACTCGCTTGTGGTTCCATGAATGCCCCTGTCGGCGCAGGTAATGAAACACCATCCAAAAGCCCCAGGCTACAAAGCGCCGGGTAACCTGATGAAGCAGATCAGCAATGTAGGTATCTAATTCTTCAGGGCGATGGCCTTGTTTGCGTTTGTAATAAGTCTGACGTCGAAAGCCCAAAACAGCACAACTCTGGCGAATACCGACTGCCTGATCCGCCTTAATGCTATCAATCATTTCTTCTTGGCGTCTTGGGCCTGGTACTTTTTTATCATCTCATAGCCTTGTTGCAGTATATTATGATTGATGCTCAGTTCAGCATACATTTTTTTGAGACGGGCGTTCTCCTCCTCCAGTTCCTTCAATCGACGTTTATCCTCGTCCTGTTCGATAGCCAGATCCTTCTTCCATTTGTAAAAAGTAGCTGGGCTGATCTGATGTTTTCGGCAAATTACTTCTACCGATTGACCCGCATCTTGTTCGGCCAGGATCGCCAATCGTTGAGATTCGGTAAAATCACTCTTACGCATCTGATAAGTTTTTTGAAAGTTAGATAATTTTGAAATAACTCTCTACTCATTTTTGGTTGCGCGATTTGGGAAGAGCACAGTGAAACACGGTAAAGTGCCCCTCCTGTATCAAATACCGCAATTGTTTGGAACAAACTCCGAGTAATTTTCCTGCGGTGCCAGTACTAACCAGGTCATCCTCTCCGATGACTCTTTGAATCTCATAGTTAATTTCCTGGAACTCCTCACGGATCATTTCGCGGAGCAGTTCCTTCAGCTCGTCAGGAGTGATAGAGTGAAGCATTACATTGTTGTTTTGCATGGTAAATTGCTTTTAGAATTTTAGAATGAGGGCAATTTATGAATGCAAATTCATTTTTGCAAATACCAGAAAACCAATGAATTATGCAATAAAATGAATTCATTTGAAATCAAATGAAATGCCTCAAACTTACATCGACTGCTTATCTGAAATCAAATGGTATGAATTGGGAAAACTCTGGAAGACTTATTTTTCAAACTTTAACATTTTTCTGTATTTCTTGGAAAAAATAAAGCCGGAAAGCGAGCTTTTAGGAAAGCACGAAATCAAGATTTCGTTTTTTCTAAGGGGCTTTTCCCCTGGCGCGCCGCAACAAAAATTCTTCTTTACCGTGGCTCGGACGCTCCGCATCCTGCGCCCGCACCACTAACTCGAATTTGTTATTGCACTTGCCTCCCCATCCTCGCCGGAGGGCAGAGGTTAATGAAACAGCGTTTTATTAACCCTAACCCAAGAGGTATTTATGAAAGTAAAAGTAAAAGTCGTTGTTATCGTGGAAGGCGGTGTAGTGCAAAATGTCTATTGCCCTAACCCTAGTGTAGCGTTTGATTACATCGTTGTGGATTATGATCTGGAGGATTCCGGAATTGAAGGCATGGAAGAACTAGTGCAGGCCCTTGAGCGTGCTGACAGCGAGGAAAAGAAATATGATTCCCAACCTTCTATTGAAGACGTTTTAGCAATGAAGAGAGCTGATCTTGTCAGTTTAAGAAATGAGGATTAAGGGAGAATGAAATGACTGACACGTATTACGGATATTCAAAAGAAGTGCATGAACTTGCTAAGACTTATATTGAGCGAGACATTTATGGTAATGCCTCCTATATGGTAGAAGATTTTCTAAAGCACAATACCGAAGCGCCATTTCTTGCAGAAGCTGGATTTTGTTATGATAATATTGAAAATCTTTATGCTTTTGATTTGGAATCAATCGAATACTTCCTGTCTGACCACCTAACCGATGAAGAAATGGAGATCATGCTGGAACAGCCTTTTGATGAAAGAGAAGCGAAAGCCGAAGAACTTGGTTATGAGCCGGACCCACAGGAAATTTACGAGTGGTATCTGATTTCTGAATGGTTATTCTATCAGCTGAGGGATTTGGAGCAGCCAGTCCTGAAAACCGATTACGGCTTCTTTTGGGGCCGCACAGCAACCGGACAAGCTATGATAATGGATGGTACATTTCAGAAGATCGCTGAACAATTCGTCGATTAAAAAAGGAAGCCCCTCTTTTCATTGAGGGGCTTTTTCAAAGCTCTCAAAATTCGAAATGGACTTCTTCTTCAAGTAAAAGGCTGCGAAGCAGCTTTACCATAAGGAATCGGTTTTTATTATCCTCCATTGATTTTAAAACCATTTGATGTGGTGGTTTACCACCCTGCTCTCTTTTTCGGTTTTTCTCCAAAGAGGCAAAATACCTTTCGCGAAATCGCTTTTCCAGCCGGTCGAGATTATGATCTAAAAATGGGTCATTTTTATCAAGAGTAACGCCATAAAAGGTGGCACTTGTCATTTCTAGCCCTTCGCCTGCCCGTTCAGCGAAGGGCTGAGCGCGTTTCCCTCCAGAAGGGTTTTAAGCTCACCCAATAGAAGTAGGGTTTTATCTTCCTCCTGCGGAGGATCTGGCAAGGTTAGTTCCTGCTCTTCCGGTAGGTTAGCAGCAGGAAGCAAAGCAGCCTCACCGTTCTTAAGGTCATCAACGAATTGCTGTAATTCATTCCGGGCAACGTAGAAGCTTTTCACTTCCTGCCAGCCATCCCGGTTCCGGAATAGTTCGATTTGAGTTGCAAATATGGTTTCCCGGAGGATCATAATTTCGATCACCCACCCTATTAGCATGAGCGAGCTTACGGAAACGATCCAAGTGAAACCGTATGGTGAAAGTACCAGCCAAGCTTCGACAATTGACAGTATGAGTAAGGCAGTAGCCGCAATGAAACCAAATGAGAACCTTCTTTGAATGTTGGCAGGATTAAGTTGGAAGAAGAACACCAACGTTCCCCTGCCCACTTGTATGGCCAATGGCACTAAGAAGGCAGCAACCATAAACCCGATATTTGGTGCGTTTTGGGCATGAAATATGCCCATGATGACCGCCGATATTACATAGGTTGAAATCAGCAATCCGAAGCTTAGTTTTGGAAGTATGCTGCGCAAGCGCTGAATGGACTTCCCGAAATCATCATTTACCAGAATATTTTGCATTGGATTATTTTTTGAATGGTCAATTTTTTATTTCAATAGCACTTACATCTCAGTGATTCACAACCCTCAAGTTTCCGCTGCCAGAGTCCTTGCTATTCTTTCTCTTTTCCATAATGCTGAAGGCTATCTCCTCCGCATTCTGTTCACTATCGATACCGATGTACTCACGCAAGTGAGATTCCGTGGCATGGCCCGTCATTGGCATCAATTGTGCCAAACGGTAGCCCATCCTATAAAGATTGGTAGCGAAAGACCTCCGACAGGTGTGGGAGGAAACTTCCTCATATTTTGGCACATAGGTCTTTTCAACTCTGGCTTTTCGGCCTATGTACTGTTTGACGATAAATACCTTATCATCTAATTTGGCTTTCTTGCAAATGTCTTTGATCACCAAGTTGAATTTCTGCATGGACATTTTGGGCGAGGTATAGTCATGCTTTTCTAAAATAGGAATCAGCCAAGGAAAAATATTGAGTGGGATCTTTGCGGGAGTATCTGTCTTCTGAGAGATCAGGGATAGAATTGGAATGCCGTTGATGGTCTTATAGAAATTGTCTGGTGTATAGCGAGAATAATCACTAAATCGCTGTCCTGTTCCAGCACCGATCAGAAACAGATCACGGACTTTGTCGGCAAAATTGAAAAGCCGTAGGTCGGCCAGCCGTTGCAATTTTTCGGGATTCAGCGTTACTTTTTGACCAACTGCTTTCTTCTTCGGTATCATCCAGCCTGATCCCTGATAGTCGATATTGGAATGTAGCTTCTTTCTTCGTGCTCGTTCCAGGAATTGCCGTAAGACGCTCAGCGTTTTGTTGCCGTAGGCAAGCGCATCATTTCTACTTCCTAGCCAGTCGATCAACTCCAATCGAAAGTTCCAGTCGACATCTTCGTAATCAAAAGGATGGACTTCCCCGGCAAAACTGATCAGGATATTGGCATGACGATTGAATCCCTTCCAGCTACTTTTTCGCATGCCTTGGGTTTTCATATCTTCCAGTTCTGTTTTAATAAACTCCAGGAAGGTGGGCTTTTGCGCTTGCTCTGTTGCATCCTGTTGAGCGGCCGTCTTGCCAGTCCTGATATCCAATTGTTCTTTAAAACCATCTAGGCTGATCGAGCCATATTCCGATTCGATAAAGATATCGATACAGTACTTGGCCAAGTCATCTAATAGCCGCTTGATAGCGAACAGGTCAGATCGCCTTTCCTGTTGGATCGGCCTTTGCATTTTAGAATCCCAATCTTTAGGGTGGATAGAGTAACCAGTGGAGTACACCAGCCGTTTCCCTTGGTAACGGAACACCAGGGAAATCAACGTTTCTGTTTTGCTTTTAGGAAGTCTGAGATTGAACTTCGGTTTCGGTAACTTTGCCATGTTAAACGATTTGTGTTACGAAATTAGGTTTCGCAACTCAAATCGACAGCGTTGTCGGGATCGTTGTCGTTTCTCTTCCCGTCTTTTCCTTTTTAGCAGTTACCGAAATTGAAAAATTCTCAAAAAGTGCAGATTTTCAAGGTTTTACGCGGAATACGAAGGAAAACCTTTTGATTCGGCCTAACCAAGTGGGACCACACAGCATAAAATAATACGTTTTGCTAAAAGCCTTGATCCTCAGTGATCAGGGCTTTTTTGTTGGTGCTATTGGGCTTGAAGTAGCTTTAATGTATTTGTTCCTATTAATATTTTTCAGACGTGTTTTTATTCACCATGTCTTTGCTAACACGTCAAATTATGAAAGTCAAAAAAATCCTCTGGAAATACCGGCCGTATAAGGACGGCCGCTGTGATGTCAAGATCTACGTCTCCCACTAGATCTACTAGCAGTATGGGAGCTGTCTTCCCGGCAATGCCCTGATTAAGGATCTGTGCCTAGATCAGGGCGTATACGGCATATGCTAAGGAAAGACCGGAAAGAAGTTGGCCGATGAAGCCGATGAGGCGGTAGGTGGCTAGGCTGGAGCCGTTTTCGTTGAAGAAGGCTTTATTCTCGGGATGGGTTTTGGTGATTTTCATTTTTTTATCCTGTTTGAATTATGGTGTAGTACTATCCATCGTGTTTGTCACTTTCTTTTTCTTCAGCAAAAAAGAAAGTAACCAAAGAAAATGCCGCCGCTGTGGAGCCTTTGGCTAAAATGCTTTTCCATTCCGCTGCACAAAAAAAACTCGTCTTCGCTGCGCTACGCCTCAAACAGTTTTTTGTGCGGCCGCTCCATTCCAAAGCATTTTTTAACGCCAAATTCTCCAAGGCGGACCCACGCCAGCAGCATTCTACGATTATGATGATTTAAAGTACCCGGTTGCTGGTTAGGCGGGTGAGCCCGGCAAAATAGGGGGGAGCGGGAGCCAGCCTCGCGTTGAGCCTTTATTTTGCCAAGCTTTTTGCCCACTTTTCAGCGACTGGAAAAGTGGGACCCTTTCAAAAAGTCAATCAGATGAATCAAACCCCTCATCCTGCCTATTTGCCAAATCATCCAGCGAATCTTGCAAAGATTCAATCCACGCTCGAAACCTATAAAACCACTTCGCCAAAAAAGCAAATACCATAAACCTGCACTGAAAAATTTATTGGTGCGCATAAACAGAGGTTTTAAGTACTCTCCAGAACGGGGCGGCAGCAGGGCCACCGACCCCCGATCGGTGGTAGGGTAGAAGATTGCTAATTGATTCAATCCGGTACTTCCAGATCTGCAGTGACTTTGGCGGCTGCCGGTTCGCTTTTGGGATTTGATAGTTCGGTCGTTTCCGGTTTGCTGCCAAGTAACTGGAGACTGGTGATGCGCAAGGCAAAATCCGCTGCCGGCTGCCCATCGCTATTCCGGTAAATGCTGCCTGAAGGGGTGCCTTCCAGGTAAACCATTTGCCCTTTTTTGAGAAAGTTGGTTTAAGCGGGTATTGCTCCTTTCTAAGATCTGCTGTAAATTGTACTGGATCAAAGAAAATTCCAAACCGATGCCTATTCTCCAATTTCATGTAAGCCTTCCGGAATGCAGTTTTCCACTCTGGCGCCGCTTTCAGGTGACCGACGATTACCGTTTCGACCGCTTCCATCAGGTTGTCCAGTTGGCTATGGGCTGGGACAATTATCATTTACACGAATTCACGATTGGAGACCGGCGGGTGGGCATGGTCCTGGATCTCAACGACGATTATCCGGAACCAAAGGATGAAACGAAATTACGCCTGCGGGATTTTTCTTTAAAACCGGGTGATCGCATGGATTATCTTTACGATTTTGGAGATGGCTGGCAGCATTTGATTGAACTGGAATCGATTATAGAAGGAGATTTGGTGGTCCCTTTCTGCCTGGAAGGGAACGGCCGCTGCCCAATCGAAGATAGCGGAGGAATGGGAGGATACTTGTATGCGTTGGAGGCTTTGAAGGATCCCAATCATCCGGATCGTTTTTTCTGGGGGGATGAACCTCCGGAATCTTATGAAGATTACAACCCGGAATTTTTCCCAATCAAGGAAGTAAATGCCGAACTGGCCTTGTTCGGGGCCTGGCATAAAAAACATCCGAGGGCGAAATCGACTCCCTGGCATCAGATTTAATAAAAAATGAGCTATCTCATTCTGAAAATATGGAATGGCTATGAGTGAATTTCAACTTTATCAATTTAAGGCAGTTGACCGGCCATTGACGACTGAAGAACAGTGTGAAGTAGGATCCTGGTCGAGTCGAACTCAACCTACCTCTACATCGGCTACTTTTTCGTACGCTTATGGTGATTTCCCAAAAGATGAAGAAAAGGTTGTTGAGGAGTACTTTGATATTATGCTTTACCTGGCCAATTGGGGTTCCAAACGGCTTATGATGCGCTTTCCAAAGAAGCTAGTGGATCAGGACGCAATAAGTAAATTCTTAATCAATGCCGACGATTCTTTTACGACCCATTTGGCATTGATTGAAAGGCACAACTGCTTTTTGCTCGATTTTTATTGGTCGGATGAAGAAGGAGGAGAATGGATCGATGAAGAGGCATATCGGGTAGGTGAATTTGTTGCAATAAGAGAGGGGATCCTTACCGGAGATTACCGGGCTTTGTACCTTTTCTGGCTAAAACTTGCGGCCTTTAAAGCCCAATGGGAACCGTGGGAAGGAAATGAGGAAGATAATTTAGAGATACCAGCTCCTCCCATTCCACCCAATCTGAAAAAAATGAATGGGGCTCTAAAAACCTTAGTTGATTTTTTCGAGATTGATATTGACCTTATTGCTGCAGCCCAACAGGCAAGTACAGATACCGGCCAACTTGAAAAGAACTTCAAAAAGTTGATTCTTCAATTGCCGGAAAAAGATCGTATAGACTACCTGGTTCGGTTGGCGGCCGGAGAAATTAACCTGGATATCAAACTTCGCCGGCAATTGGAAACTTTGGATAAATCGCCAACTCAACCTATGACTGAGACTTTATCTATTTCAGAGTTGCTGGGATTGAGCACTATAAAGGAAAAGGAACGGCAGCAGGAAGAAGCCAGGCGGGCGGCAGAGGCACATCGCAGTAAAATGGAAAAAGTAGCTCGGGAAGAGATAGCTCTTTGGCAAAGTGTTTATGAAAACCTGGAGCTTAAAACTGGCAGGTCTTACGATCTTGCTACGGCTACTCTGAGAGATCTAAAAGAGCTGGCAGTATTTCGAAATGATCAAACGACTTTTAAAGACAAGATGGATAGAATCAAGGAGAATTACGGTAAATCAAGGGCTTTGATGCAACGGTTTGATCGGAATAAATTGAAATAGACAAGTTCAAATCTTTGGAGCTTGTTGAAAAAGACGAATCATATCATTACGTTGTCCTGAGACGAATTTCCCGTTTGACTAAAGCCAGAGCGCAATACCTGAATTCATTGTGAATCTATACACTTCAGAGTCTCTTCGACGGATGGTTTCGGAAAAGATATGTTCGCGTAACGCCTACAAAACTGAAGTTTGCCGGCGTTATGGACGAGGAAGAAGCTAAAGTGTAGGATAGCGCGATAGCAGAGTCAAGAAAAATTGATGAGGATGAATGGTAATTACCTGCTGGACTCCAATGCAATCATCAATATTTTCAGAGGAGACCAGAACGCTATTTCCAGAACTAAAAAAATAACTATAGTTCATCTTCCGGTTATCGTGATAGGTGAACTTTTTTATGGTGCTCACAAAGCCAATCGTACGCCGGAGCGGATATTACAAATTGAGAAGCTTGAAGAAACGGTAATCATCTTGGATATCACAAAAAAAAACGGCACGGATCTACGGTTAGATCAAAGATCAACTTCCGGCCAAGGAGAGGCCAATTTCGGAAAACGACATTTGGATTGCTGCGCTTGTCAAGGAGCATGGTCTTACTTTACTTACTAAAGACCGACATTTTGAACAGGTGGAGGGCATAAGAGTTGAAAAGCTTTAACTATTTCCCTTTATCCCATCTTGATCAAATTCCAAATCCACCCATAAATAACTAACAATCAAATCAAGGCAATAAAAACACGTCTCAAACCAAGTAGGACCACTCAGCATAAAATAATACGTTTTGCTAAAAGCCTTGATCTTCAGTAATCAGGGCTTTTTTCGTTGGTACTACTGACTCAGCCCTGGATTTACGTTTACTATCAGTGCATAACCCGTCGCAGGTGAAACCTTATATGCACATAAAATGCCGGGATCTTACGTATTCATTCCTCATGTACTTTAGCCAGAAAAGTAAAACATGCGATAGACCTATTTTTTAAGACGACCCTCCCAATCAACACCACCCCAGCACATAATCCAAACTGGAACAAAATCCCCCCATCCCACGTAAAAAGAAATAGTCAACCCATCAATTTGCAAAACACCAAATATTTATTGAAATTAACACCAGTTATTTATATATAGATAAATTGTTCCAGTTTATCAAGTCAGGCCCTTTTAGATGCCCTGAACAATGATCTTAAGGGATAAGACAACCAATACTCAGTTTACATAACCACCAACCCTAAATGAAATATTATGAAAACCCTAGCAACCCTAACCGTTTTATGTCTCCTGTCCATCACGCTTAGTTTCGGGCAGGATCAGGCCTCGGGCGATTTTCTGGCCTATATCGATGGAAAGATCAGTGCGTTCCCCGGATCGGGCGGCAATGAATTCAGCGAACCGACCATCGGGGAGAGCAATACATGGAATACCGCCATTACCGAAGTCATGAACGCGCAGTACGCTCAGGCCCACACTACCCTTGCCGGGCTAGGCTATCGCCTGGTCGAATACACCGATAACGTCTCCGGTTCGGTTTATTACATTGTAGAAAAGCTTTCCTCTGCTTCCAATTATTGGGGCATTTACGTGTTTAATCCGGCACCGGATCGGTCCACACTTATCATCCAGGGCCCCCATCCGAAATACGACACTAATACGGGATCACAAGCTGCTTATGTATTCCGGGAGATCGGGGCCAGAGCACTTTTCCTAAGCGGCACCCACCGCTGTAACGATTCTACCGCTTCCAGTTGCAGCGGTACTACCAGCGCGTGCGGGAACAGCGAAGCCTTCAGAATATCCGACAACCCGCATAATACCAATACGATCTTCCATACTACTACGGAGAATCTTTTCGACGCCATTCCCAATTCCATTTTCATTCAACTGCATGGCTTTGGTAAGGAAAGTTCCGATCCGTACGTTATCCTGAGTAACGGCACGCCGCTTCAGCCACTGCCGCTTGATTTCCTCGCCCGTATCAGGGACGAACTTTTTGTAGAAGATAATGTCCTGACCTTTAAAATTGCGCATCTCGACAATTGGACCCGACTCACTGGCACCACCAATGTACAGGGCCGGATGATCAATGCGTCCGCTGACCCCTGTCTGGAAATTTCTACCGGCAATAATGGTCGGTTTATCCACATTGAACAGGAAAAGACCCGGCTGCGCAATGATGTAAGTGGCTGGACCAAAATGAGCAATGCGCTCGCCCGGGTATTTGTTGCAGACGGCGGCCCCAATACCGTGGTAACTTTTTCCCCTGTGTTGTCTTCAGCAGATGAAACGGCCGGAACGACCACGATGACACTCGAAATTCAAAACCCGAGTGGTAGTCAGGCCACTACTGTTGAGGTGGTGTTGACCACTGGTGATCCGGCTGATGTGAACAATTATACGACTCAGACCATTACTTTTCCCGCCGGCAGCAGTGCTTCCCAAACCCTGGATCTGACCATTACCGATGATCAGGATCTGGAAGGAGATGAAACGCTGCTCTTCAGTTTGCAAAACCCGGCCGGAGGAAATAGCGCTACTATTGGTACGATGTCGGCCCATGCACTGAGTATCCTGGATGATGACGATCCGGACCTCGTCGTCAATGAGTTCATGCCCTGGCCCGCCGGATCAGACGCAAGTGCAGGGGGAGCTACCCGATTCGATTCGAATGGCGACGGCACCTATAGCTACCACTACGATGAATATGTCGAATTGGTAAATAAGGGCACCGCTCCGGCCGATATTTCGGGCTGGAAAATTAATGATGGGGCCGACCGGCATATCTTCCCGGCTAATACCATCGTTCCGCCCGGAGGGGCTATTGTGGTTTTTGGTGGCGGCACGCCCAGCGGGTCCTTTGGGAACAGCATCGTCCAGACCGCCAGTGAGTCCACTTCGCTCGGGCTGGTCAATACCGGTGACCAGGTGTTCATCAAAGATGGTGCCGATGTCACCCAACTGAGCTTTACCTACGGTCCGGCCACCCGACCGGTTGCTTTTGTGCGAAGTCCGGATATCACCGGAGATTTTGTGCCGCATCCGCTCACCTCGGCCTACTCTAATGAAGATGGGACTAATGCCCAGGCTTCACCCGGTGTGAGACAAGACGGTACGCCCTTCGGTAATTTGGATACCGGCGTACAATTTGCAAGTTCCGGAACGACAGTTGGTGAAGCCGCCGGTCAGATAAATATTACTCTTTCTATATCGAACCCCAGTAGCACGCAGGCCACCAGCGTTGATCTGGTGCTAACGGCCGGTGATCCGGCGGATATCGATAATTACACGACCCAAACGGTTACCTTCCCCGCGGGTAGTTCGACCAGCGAAAGCATTCCGCTTACGATAACGGACGACTTATTGGAAGAGGCTACCGAAACGTTGACGTTTACGCTCCAAAATATTACCGGCGGCACCAATGCTTCCATTGCTTCTCCGGCAACGTTCGACTTAAGTATCACGGACAACGACTTCAGTCCCGTTGCCGACTTCACGGCCGACCTGACGAGCATTGAAGAGGGCGGAACCGTCTCATTTACGGATCAATCGACAAACGGCCCAAGTAGCTGGAGCTGGAGTTTTCCGGGTGGAACCCCTTCCGCCAGTACGGCTCAACATCCACAGGTTACTTATGCTGTGGCCGGTATCTACGATGTAACACTCACGGCCACGAATGCAGTTGGTAATGATGTGGAAACCAAAGTGGGCTACATTACCGTAACGGTCCCGGGAAATTGCGCGACTATTAATTTTGAAGATTTTGAAAGCGGATGGGGCATCTGGAATGATGGCGGTAACGATGCCTGGCGGAGTAGCGGCGATGCTTCTTACGCTAATTCTGGAAGTTTTACGGTTCGCTTGCAGGATAATACCAACACTTCCGTCATGACGACCGACAACCTGGACCTGACAGCTTATTCATCCGCCGAGATTTCCTTTTCTTACATTACCAGATCGATGGATAATGCTAACGAAGACTTTTGGCTGCAGATCTCTACCGATGGCGGAAATTCTTTCACCACTATTGAAGAATGGAATCTCAACGACGAATTCGTAAACGATCAGAGGTACAATGAAACCGTGAGTATTGACGGCATTGCCTTTACGGCTAGTACCCAGTTTAGGTTCCGTTGTGATGCATCGGCCAATAATGACCAGGTTTTTATTGATGATGTGGAAATCAGGGGATGCGGAGCTGGACAATCATCAGTTCTTGCGGATACGCCAAATACTATTTCCCTTGGTAGGGATGAGATTGCAGGTGAGGGGAGAAAAATTCTTGAGCATACGGCAACAGTACAGCATATTGAGGTTGGAAAGTTAGAAGATCACGCTGAATTCTCTACCAACTTACATCCCAATCCAGCAAGTCAGATCGCAAACCTTGATCTCATGGGTAAGACCGATCAGGAAGCCGATGTCTATCTTTTCAATATGCACGGCCAGGTCATACAGGTGTATCATTTGGATCAGGTTGAAAATAACCGCATTGCTCTGCCATTGACTGGATTAACCAATGGTGTTTATGCCGTAATTGTCAAATCGGGCCAACGAACCGTGGGTGTCCATCGATTGATGGTCTTTAAATAGGCCGTCCTGGTTGACAGACCTGGTGATTTTGGTGGTTGTACCAGGCATTCGTCGTGATAAAGGCTAGTTTTCTGGTGGGAACACCAGGCACAAAAAAATACGTACTACTAAAAGCCTTGATCTTTCCATGATCAGGGCTTTTTTGATGTGTTATTGCTACACGGCACGGTCTCACTTCACTTTAAAAGTTGAACCTGCATTTGTACGCTTATCCAGCTACTCCTCAATCAGCCCACTGATCAAATGTAGATCGACTCATAATTAAGATCATTGTGAAAGTCTGTAAAAAGGCCAATTATTACTGCAAATAGAAGCGTCCCCGGCAGCATATCGATAGACTGTCACGGGATATTACATCCCACCAAAAAAAATCATCATGAACGTCTCCATAAAATGGTCTTTCGGTCTGATCTTGGTTTGGGCAGTTTTCAGTTTAGCCAGCTGTAAAAAAGAACCGCCGATTGAACGGGTAAGCATTTGCCCCAAAGGCAATTATGTACAAATAACCAGTAGCTTGTCCTTGCCCGACTACACTTTAACCTTTAGCACCCAAAAGCAAATTGATGACTTTAGCATAGATTATCCGGAATGTGTGGACCTGAGTAAATTCTGGGTATATATCGATGGTGCCAGTATCCGGAGTCTGGAAGGTTTAAGTCAGTTGACCGAGGTGCGCGGTTTGGATATTATCAATACCTATACGCTGGAAAATCTGCATGGCCTGGAAAATCTTACTTCCGTCCTCGGCAGGGTACTGATCCGCGGGAACCAGGGGCTAAAAGACCTGAATGGGTTAAGTGGTTTTACTTCATTGGGCATATTTATAGAAAACAACCCGGCACTTACCAGTCTGAGAGGCCTGGAAAATTTAACTGCTGCGGGATTAAAAATAGTCGGAAATGAGTCTCTGGAAAACCTGGAAGGATTAGAAAATGTGCAGTCGATAGGTACCCTGGAAATATACGAGAATGATGCTTTATTGAATTTAAAGGGTTTGAAAAATATAGTTTCAATTGGCGTCTTAAAAATAGGTGACAATAACGCTCTAAGAAGTTTAGAAGGCCTGGAAAATTTAGAGTTCATCAGTTCGATCACCATAAGGGATAATGATCGGCTGACCAGTCTGGCTGGAATAGAAAATGTTCCCGTTATTGGTCGGTTCTTCTATATAGAGCGTAATGCGGCGCTTACCAATCTGGATGCCTTACATAATCTAACTGCTCTGGGTTCGCCATCAACTACCGGATATCCGTCAATAAGCCTGAGTATAGAGGGGAATACTGCGCTAGGAGATCTGAGAGGACTGAATAATCTGACCTCCATCGGGGGCGGTCGATTATTTGTGGGTGACAATGCGGTATTGCGTAGTTTAAGTGGTTTGGATAATATTGATCCGGCGACCATGACCGGAATTGAACTCATGGATTCGCCCCAACTCACCACCTGTCACGTAAAGAGCATTTGTGATTTTTTAAGCAATACGGAAAGCTCCAATTATATAACGATTAGCGGCAATGCGGTTGGTTGCCGGACACGAGTGGAGATAGAGGGGGCTTGTGAGCAATAATGTGCACTATTTCGCCACAAAGCTTTAACCCTTTCTCTGCCTCTGACATTTTATCTAAATCATTATGGGATAAGTTTCACCAGGCTCTTTCCATTTTTCTGCATTGGAAACTTGACAATGATCCTCGTCTCCCCGTCCATCATCGATTTAAGCAAACTATTAATATCCGGATCAGGGTTTTTAGGGATAATCTCGGTGTGTTCAATTATCCTACCCTGCATGTTAGCTTTATAGCGCAGCTCATGACCGACAAAACGAATAATACCCCTTTCTCCGGCCGGGAGGTATAATTTACGGATGCTTAGGAGCTGGCCTGGAGTTTCGCTGGTATAGTTAGCTTCCTGTTTTGCTCGTTTTATTCTGTAGTTGGCTCGATCTAATGGCAGATAAACCCAGATGCCGTAACAGAAAAGAAGAATTCCCCATAGCGTCAAATGATTTTTCCAGGTCATTACAGAAAACTCGTATCGTAGCGCATCAAGCATGGAGAGGCAATTTATGTTGGACATAAAATACTTGGGCTAATTCCAAATGGCAATTCTTTTCGATGGGCTAAAGTAGAAATCAGGTGAATATTAGAACGGGAATCTACCACATCAAATGACGCATAATTTGATCCATTACCAGAATTAAAGCTGGGGCAAGCAGGGTGAGTTTTTGGAATCCGGTCAATGGGACCTCCCTGTTTCTGTTAAAGAAGAGAAAAATGGCGATTGCCAAACCGGTCTGTGCCAATAATTCAACAATCCAGGTGTTCTGATACGGGCTATAAAAGCAAAAAAATATTGAGGATTCGCTTTGGATCTGTTCTATTTTAAAATAGGAAATTGTCGCTTCTATCTGGAGCAGCAAACTAATCAGAATACAGGGGAATAAGATCCATTTGAGTTTTCGATTAGGGAAAAAGTTGCCGTTCATGTTTGGGTAATTATCGATTGGATTCATGCGCTTTGGTATTAATTGATTCCATACTGAAAATAGTTTTCTTTTAACTGAAGTTGAATTGGACCGGAATGTTTTTCCTTTTTAGATTATCGTGTAGGGTGTCAAGTGTCTCCTCTGTATCATTTTCATCGAAAGCATCAAGGTCAAGACCTGCACAGAGAAATTTGTGTCTTTGACCTTCTATGGTCGTAATTTCAACATAGTTACAATTGCCTCCAAACTGCCCCATTGGAAAGAAGAGCCACCAAAAGGTACCAGTTTGATCAATACGGATATTTTTGATTTTGAAGTTCGGGGAATGGCGAAATTTCTTAAACGGGTAATTAGGGTTGATGACATAGAAACCATGTGCGGTAACGGCAAAGCTATTGTTGGAAAAACCGGCGATTAAATAGGCGACGACAAAATACCCCGGCAGGTATTTCCAAGCCAGAATAATTGGAGGATAAAAGAAAATTCCGACCGGAATTATAATCATTAACGCTGCTACGAAGAAAAATAGCCATTTGATGATTGGGCTCTCGTACAAGGTGAAGTTTCTTACTCTCTGGATTTCGAGCATGCTGGTCGTTCGCTTGTCTACAAAATATCGTCCTTTAAACATTCATGTATATGCAGTGATCGTGATCAATTTTTACTAAAATACCAATAATAAATTAAAGCTTTTAAGGCGTTCGTGATCTTTAAAGTCAATGGGTAACAATTACATGCCTGTTCTACCGGTTTTGAGTTAGTTTCCGGGAGAAAATTTTTATTCCAGCAAGAAAAGGAAACACTTGCCTCGTGTAGATGGCCGTTCTATTCCACTAGAAGCAGTTTGTTATTTATCCTAAATTAGTACCGCCAGTATAGAGCGGCATAAATTTTTCATTACAAAAATAAAACTGATGTACACCAAAGCGCTCCTGATGACCTTTTCCCTTCTGTTGTATATGCTTAGCTTTTCAAATGCTCCGGTATCGGAGGAAATAGAAATGCAGAAAGCAGAATTGCTCCGCATGAACAACATCTACGAGATAATCGGTACCGATGCCGCCTGTAAGGTTTTTAG
Source organism: Flavilitoribacter nigricans DSM 23189 = NBRC 102662 (assembly GCF_002646595.1). Taxonomy (GTDB): domain Bacteria; phylum Bacteroidota; class Bacteroidia; order Chitinophagales; family Saprospiraceae; genus Flavilitoribacter; species Flavilitoribacter nigricans. Next base: position 163,411 of record NZ_PDUD01000026.1, on the reverse strand, counting down.
TTTTAATGCATTGTTTCTATCGAGCGATAACATGGCCGTTGAGGTGATCAACCGGGGAGATACGCTAATGGAAAGAACGCGGGCACTCATCCAAAAGAGTGAAAGCGGCGACAAGATCTATCTGGAATCGATCAGTTCGGCTAACGCCTGCCTGCAGTACCAGGAGACGGGATCGACCAGCTTTGTGATCAGGTTGACCCATGAGGATTAATCCTTATTGCTTCGGGTATTGATTACCGTAAAGAACATTGAGGGCCATTCAAATTAACCTTGACGCCCTTTTCCCGCAACTGCTCAATGACCGGATCATTATCGGAAACCGGATTATGGCTCAAACTCAGATTTCGCAGCTGATCCAGGTTCAATAATGGACTTAGGTCCTTTACCCGGTTGTTGGCCAGGCTAAGTGATTTGACTTGGGTCAGCCCACGAATGGGCCCCAGATCCTCGATCTCGTTATCCGACAGAAAAAGGTATTCCAGGGAAGTCAGACCGGATAGCGAACCTAGATCGCTCAGGTGGTTTTCTTCGAGTGAAAGTTGTTTTAGTTGGGGTAAGGCCTGCAGTCCGGTAAGGTCCACCCCGGGATTGCTGATCAGGTGCAGAGTATCCAGTTTTTGCATACCGGCCAGTGCGGAAATGTCGCGAATGGAGTTGTAATTCAGCCAGAGCCACCGCATGTTGCGCAGCGGTTCGAGAAACCTGATGTCCCGCAGGCCGCTGCGGTAGAGCAGCAGTGATTGCAATTCGGTCAGTTGCTGCACAAATGAAAAATCCATACTTTCCGAGATCTCACCGATGTCCAGTCCTGTCAGCGTGGTCATTTCCCACAGTGGGGAGAGGTCCTCCAGTTCCGGATTGGCACCGATATAGAGTCGAATTAAGGCGGGTAGCTCGGCCAGCATGCGGATATCGGTCAGCCCGTTGTTCTGGAGGTCCAGTTCCTCTAATTTGGCCAGCCTGCGCAATGGGGAAAGATCACTGATGGAACTGTAATGCAGGTTGAGCAGTTGCAGCTCCATCAGCTCTTCCAGCGGACGGATATCCGTGATGTTGTTGCCGATCAGTCCCAGGCTCCACGCTTTGGTGAGTTGCCTTAGCGGACTGATATCCCGGATATTCTGAAAAGGAAAATCAAAAGTCTCCAGGTCGGATACCGCAACTCCCCGGGATTCGGCGGCCTGTTGTAAGGCTATGTGTAGTGCAGACATGGCTATGGCTTAGTGGGACAACATCAATTCGAAAGTCTGCTCCTTAAGCGCCTTGCGGATGTAGCGCATAAAAAGCATGGCTTTATCCGTATCCAGGAAGGTAGCATCTCCGGTATCCTCAATGGGCACCGGGAAACGATAGGTTTTGTCTTCCACAACAACGCTGTAGTACAGTACGCCTTTGCGGTAAGAGCTAAAATGGACCTGATTGTTCTTTACGATTTCTTTGAGTGTCATGATTTTAAAATTCAAAATAAACGGTTTGACGACAATAACTTACAATCACCCGTTTTAGTTCCTGCACCTGTATTGGGCCGTGGCTTATACGGGTTGGTCCTCGGGAAATCGCTCCCGGTTTGCGATTATTGCCGATTCGGCTACTTATATCCCGCTACCGCAATACTTGCCTTAACTTCGTGCCGTAAAATCATTTTCTATTATGTATTTCAGAACAGTTTTTCACGGTCTGCTCATTTTATTCCTGAGCTGTTCCGTGCAGGTTACCGCCCAGACTACATCGGAGATTATTCAATCGATCCAGCAATTGATGCTCGAACAGTACATCTTCCTGGATAAGGCAGAAGAGGTAAATGCTCATCTGGAACAACTACAACAGGATGGATATTTCGATGCCTATAAAGCGCCGGAAGATCTGGCCGGAGCGCTCACCCGGGAGATGCGGAAAATTACGAGGGATTACCATTTGGGCGTGCAGGCTCCCCAACTGCCGGCGGCAGAAACTCCGGTAGAGCAACCCGATCCGCTGCGGGGACTCACTCGTTACAACCCATCTATGATCAATGGTTATCAATATTTCGAGGACAATGTGGGCTATTTCGATATGCGTTTTTTCGGAGGCGGGGAAGTTAACCTGGGTTTACTCGATAACTCCCTGGAAAAACTCAGCAAGGCCGATGCACTCATCATTGATCTGCGGTACAGCATGGGTGGGAGCCCGTCCACGGTGCAGTATTTGTGTAGCTACTTTTTCGATGAAGATATGCTGTTAACTTCGATCTATTCCCGCTACAATGATCACACCCGCGAATACCGAACGGTGGAGGTCAACGGGCGAAAAAGACCCAACGTGCCTTTATTTATTCTCACCAGCGACCGGACCTTTTCCGCCGCCGAAGGCCTGCCTTATGCCCTGCAGTCGCAAGGTCGGGCCACCATCGTCGGAGAAGTTACCCGGGGTGGCGCGCATCCTACCCGTTCTCACAGTCTTCCGGGCGGTTTTCGGGTTCGCATTCCTTTTGCCCGCTCTCTGAATCCGATCACTCAGTCCAACTGGGAGGGCGTCGGTGTGATTCCCGATGTGCAGGTGCCGGAAGAAGAAGCCCTGGAGAAAGCAAAAGAACTGGCCGCTGCCGCCGCCGAAAAATACCGGGAAAACCTGTTTGCGCCCTTGCTCACGGCGCTGGATGCGGTACACGGTAAAAGCGGCAGTTCCGAAGCGGAGCGGGTATACCCTGAGGTACGGAAAATGCTCAATAATGGCATCCTCAGCGAACTGGATATCAACCGCCTCGGATACAACTATCTGCTGGGAAGCGAACGGGAGGCTGCTTTGCTACTCTTTGAGGCCAATATCCGGCTCCATCCCGAATCGGCAAATGCATTCGACAGTTACGCAGAAGCACTGGCCGGGAGCGGGGAAAGAGACAAAGCGTTGGAAAATTATAAAAAGGCCGTAGCTTTAGCTAAAGCCCAGAATCTGGATAATCTGGCAGTTTTTGAACAAAACCTGGCCGCCTTTGAACGAAAATAAGGAGAATAGCGTAGCCCTATTGATCCGAAGGGCCTGGCTGCGACGAAAGGATATTATCGTAGAAGTGATCTTTTGGCTGGTGCTCTATTTTTACTATGTAAGCACGGCCTGGCCCACCTATACGGACAAAGCAGCGCTTTTTGAAAAGCTATTGGTAAAGACCGGACTACAGATCGTACTTTCCTACGTGATCATTTCCGTGCTTCTGCCGCGTCTCCTGCACCGAAAACGGAGGATCTTATTTTTGCTAACCAGTCTGGCCAGTGTGTACATCACCTACGTACTTTATACCGCCTACCGTCATTTTTATTTTGACCCCAAATACCCGGACATTTATAAGGGCTTTGATTTTTACGATCGCATCCTGGATGCCAATTTCTTTTTTACTGAGATCAGCTGGTTCCTCTTTCCCGTAGCTATTCTGACGGCTCTGAAGTATTACCGCGATCAAAGGGAGGTGATGAGCCTGCGGGAGCAAAAACGGATCACCGAACTGAAATTATTGAAAAATCAGCTCAACCCGCACTTCCTGTTCAACACCCTCAACAATCTCTACGTGCTGGCGCTGAAGAAATCCGATAAGACCCCGGAGTTGATTGCCAAATTGTCGGCTATCCTGGATTACATGCTTTATCATTGCGATGACCGCTACGTTGCGTTGACCAGCGAGATCAGATTGATGAATAATTATATCGATCTGGAAAAGATTCGCTACGGAGACCGGGTGATCGTCGATTTTGATTACAAGATCGAAAAGGCGATAGAAATAGCTCCCTTAATCCTGCTGACTTTCCTGGAGAATGCCTATAAGCACGGCGTTAAAGAGGAAGTCGGACAGGCCCGGATACAGATGAAATTGCGGGCCGGCCGGGAGGAGATCTTTTTCGAGATCTGCAATTCCAAACCGGCTTCCCGGCAAAACGGGGCCAACGGTCAAACGGCTTCCATCGGCCTCCGGAATATTAAAAAGCAACTGGATTTCCTGTATCCGCAGCGGAACTGGCTGGAAGTCGAAGACCGGGCAGATTTCTACGCTGTAACTTTAAAATTGAAACCGCATGCCATATCAGTGCCTGATCATTGATGACGAAGCCCTGGCCCGGGAACTGATCGCTACCCATCTGGAGCATCTCGATGAGTTTGTGGTGGTTGCCGCGTGCGCTAACGCTCTGGAAGCCCGCACCATCCTGCAACAGCAAAAGATCGATCTGCTTTTTCTGGATATAGAAATGCCCCTGCTGAAGGGCACCACCTTTTTTCGGGGTTTAACCGAAAAACCCCGGGTGATCTTTACGACCGCCTTCCGGGATTACGCCGTGGAGGGCTTTGACCTCAATGCGGTGGATTATCTGGTAAAACCCATTCTGTTCGATCGCTTTTTGCAGGCAATTGATAAATTTAAATCGAGTTTGGGGGCACTAACCGACCAAACTCCCCGGGAACACATTTACGTTCAGAGTAACCGGAAAAATATCAAGGTATTGCTGGATGAAATCCAGTACGTGGAGAGCCTGAAAGATTATATCCGCATCCACCTCCGGCAGGGAACCTTAGTGGTCAAATACGGTCTGGCTGCTTTCGAGCAACAACTGGATCAACGTTTCGTCCGGGTACATCGGTCCTTCCTGGTCAACAAGGATAAAGTGACCGCCTTCACGCGGCAGGACATTGAGATCGGATCGATCGAAATACCCATTGGAGATTCCTACAAAGATGCGGTGTTGAATAGTCTGCAATAAACCAGGCGGACTACGAAAAGGGAAGAATTTCCATCCCCGCACATTGCGCATGCGGGGATGGAGTAACGGTATCATTCAGGGATGCATCCCGAGACTTAGGCGTCAATAAAAACCGATTCTTTATTGAGAATGGCGGTAAGCAAATAGTAAAAGGACGCGCGGTGCTTCTTGGTATTGGAGGAACCTAAACCACCGCAAATTTCCTGGATCGCTGCATCCAGTTGGGGGCCGTCTTCCAGCCCAAGTTTTCCAATGAGGAAATTGTTTTTGATGGTTTTCAGTTCATCCGGGTCCGAACAGGCGACCAGGGCAGCATCTTTATCGTGGATAGACGGCCCGAGGTATTTGGTGATGGCATCGTACAGTTCCTCGTGGTAGAAGATCCCCAGATTGTTCATCTCTTTTTTGAATGCTGCAGAAGTTTCTTCGAAGGTGGGCATGATTAAACTGGTTTTAGATATTTAATAAATTGTGTTTACAGATTGCTGGGATTGTTCGGAAAGCCGATCTGTTCAGCGGCATCGTCCGATATATCATTTGTCCTAATATATGGGTTAATTCCCAGAAAAAGAACAGTTCCTGCAATTCCTGCCCATTTGGGGCCAGGGGCATTCAGTTCCAAAAATCGGATGGCAATTATTTGGAACCGAATAACCCCGCCCATCTGGTTTTTAATTCACCCCCAGCATCTGGCTATTGTACAGTTCGGCGTACAGTCCGCCGGCTACCAGTAGTTGGGTGTGGGTGCCGGACTCAACGATCCGTCCCTGATCCAGTACGATGATCCGATCCACATTGCGCAGGGTAGATAGCCGGTGCGCAATAATGATGCCCGTCCGCGTAGATTCCGATAGGGCCGCATCAATGGCCTGTTGTATCTCTTTTTCCGCCCGGTTATCCAGCGAGCTGGTCGCTTCGTCAAAAATGACGATCGGCGCTGACTCCGCTTCGAGAATGGAGCGGGCAATGGCGATCCGCTGTCGTTGCCCTCCCGAAAGTTTGATACCCCGTTCGCCCACCATGGTATCGTAGCCCTGGGGCGTTTCCAGAATGAAATCGTGGGCCTGGGCCTTGCGGGCCGCTGCAATAATCTCCTCCATGGTCGCTTCGGGTTTCCCGTAGGCGATATTGTCCCGTAGACTGCGGTGGAACAGGCTGGGATCCTGGGGTACCAGCGAGATCTTGGAGCGCAGATAAGCCTGCCGGAGTTGACGAATGTCTACCCCGTCCATCAGGATACTGCCCGCCTGTACGTCCATGTGTCGCTGCAGCAGTGTGACGAGGGTAGATTTTCCGGAACCGCTCGGTCCTACAATACCAACTTTTTCGCCGGCTTTGATGGCAAGGTTGAAATTTTCAAATACCCGTGCACCTTCCGGGTAGGTGAAATTCACTTCCCGGAAATGGACCATGCCGTGGCGGATCCCGCGTCTTTCCTTCTGATCCGGATCGGCAATATCCGGACTGATGCGGATGTGCTCCATAAACTTGTTGGCATCGGCGAAAGACTGCGTCATCGCGTTGATCATGCGCGAAAAATTCCAGACCTCCTGGGAAATATTACCGGCATAATAGAGAATGAGCACAATGATACCCGGACTGATCTTACCGATCATCCAGTAATAAGCACCCAGTAAAAGGATGCCGACATCCAGAATGACGAGCATACCGCCCTGCAGGCCATTCCGCCACCGACTCCAGTACTTATTGCGGTGCCGGGCGCGGTGCCGGACCTCATTGCGATGCCGGAAATGATCCTGTTCGCGTTTTTCCGCACCGAAGGTTTTGATCGTCATGGCGTTGCTGAGGTTGTCCGCCAGCAGGCCGGTCATGCTGGAATTGAGTTTGGCCACTTTCCGTTCGTGCACGTACTTCTTTTTGGATACCTCGATCACAATGATCAGGTACACCAAAAACCAGATCAGGATGGCGACGGCACCCAGGGGAAAGATAAAACTCAGGGCTACCAGACTACCGGTGAAAACGATCAGCCACCAGAAAAAAGTAAAGGTGCCGTGATCCATAAACACATCGAAAGCGCCGCGCATCTGGCGGTGGTCGTTGAGTAAGGACCCGGCAAAATTGTTGACGAAAAATCTCCGACCGTGCCGCAGATAATCACCGAACATACCGTTTTCCAGGTTACGGACCGTGCCGAGCCGGAAATGATCGAAAAACCAGTCGCCGATCCGGTACATCACGATCCTGGTGGCCGACAATACACCGACCAGAACGATAAAACGGAGCAGGGTAGCGTACTTGCTTTGCAATACGTCCGGGGTCATTTCGGTAGAGGCAACGACCATTCCGTCCACGATCTTTTGGTAATAGATCGGGATCAGAATGTGTTCGGAAACGATGCCGATGGCGTAAAAGGAATAAATGCCCAGGAAGTACCAGCGAAAAGGGCGGGCCGCAGCGGCCCAGTAGAGCAGCATTTCTTTAAAGGCTTTAAAAGCCGAATGCTGCTCCGAGGCAGTGATTGGATGATTCATGATGAGATCGAGTAATTAGGGTTAGTAGATCAAGTGGGATTAGATAACCCTAATCCTCCCAAAAGAATTCCCGAATGGAAAAAACTTTGAAACAGGAAAGCTGAAGCCAACACCCGGTCGCTGTAGTTCCTTCCACGGGAAGATGGGCAAACTCGACCAGGAATAGCAATAGGTATGAGCAGTTGTCCATTCCAATCACGATGATTTGCTCCAAAAATCATCTATCGAGTTGGTGCCTTTTTCGGTAGCGAATAACGAAAGTTGTTTGGACAACAATGACACATAGTGCTTAATCACTTGCGCTTTATCAGGAGATTTGTTGAATAAGGTGGCTTCTGATATCCAAAACCGCCCAAACAAAGTGATGTGAGCGACCAGAAAGGAGATATCCTCTGCGGTTACGGAAATTTGTCCCGCTAGATGTAGATCCTCGAATATCTTTTTAAAGGATGCCGCTCTTTTGGCAGCAATAGACGCATAATCAAAACGATCTTCGTTCTTAATCTCCGCTTGCACAAATTGATTGCCTATATAGACACCTCTAAACTTATATTGACAGTCAAATATCCTGCTTATAAGCGTCAAAAACTGCGCATTATTGGGAGGTGCTAAAAAGTATTCATTATACAGTTTGCTGTTTTGTTCTGAGAATTGCTTCAACAAAGCAAATAAGATGTCTTCCTTTTTACTGAAGTGATACGAAAGGTTGCCAGGACTTATTTCCAGTTCCCGGGCAATCTCCCTAACTCCCACTTCAATAAAACCCACCTCATTGAACAGCAAAAGAGCCTTTTGCAATATTCTTTCCCTCGTTTTTTGTGCCATAAAAAAATTAATTAGCACAATGTACTAAGTCTTTCTTGGATTGTTTAGTACAATGTACTAAATTTACAAAAAACTAAATCATGAAGTATCCATTTGCATTTCCGCACACTATTAGCAATCCGATGGGGGAACTCATAACCTTTCATGACATTGAAGAGGAAGATGGCGTAAAAAAGATGACGGTCTACAATCAGGTACAACCCGGATCGGGTCCTCCCTTTCACGTTCATTACAAGCAGGAAGAAAGCCTGACCGTAGTAAAGGGCGTCATGGGGTATCAAATAGATGGGCAGGAAGAAAAAATACTTGAAGCCGGAGAGACCGTTATTTTTCACAGAGGGCAGATGCATCGATTCTGGAATGCAGGCAGTGAGATCCTGGAATGTAAAGGTTGGATAAAGCCGGCCAATTCACTTGACTATTTTCTTTCTGGTATTTATAGTTCCATGTCCAAAGCCGGAAAACCTGAAGGTGACCCTTTCGATAGTGCTTTTCTGATGACTCGCTATAAATCGGAATACGACCTGAAAGAAATTCCCGCTTTTGTGAAGAAGGTTATTTTTCCAATTACAGTTCTGATAGGCAAATTCCTGGGTAAATACGGACACTTTAAAGATGCACCCAAACCGATAAAATAGTTTTCCAAAAGTTTGTGTGCTGAGATTAAAAAAGGAAAATCTACTAATAGCTTAAAACCTGAAATTGTGAAACGTTACAAGGATTTAATTTATGCTCTCTTATGCTTGAGCTTTGCTATCATTATTGGAGCAGCTGTTTACGAACACCTCGCTGTTTGGCCAAGAGCTTATGATGCTCCGCCTAAGTCACTTAGTATGTTTCAAGGAGAATTTGGACTTAATCCGGCCCCTTTCTGGCAAAGTATTCATCCTGTGACACTCCTACTATTTACCGTCACCTTAATTATAAGTTGGAAAACTGATAGACGGAAACATGTGCTACTTCCTTTAATTGGCTACGTGCTCGTTCTGATCACGACATTTATCTATTTCGTTCCCGAACTTATGGAAATTGTAAATACGGAATACGATGATACGGTGAATCAGGAATTGACTAAAAGAGCTTCCCAGTGGGAATCTTTGAGTTTATTCCGATTGGTATTGCTCATTGTATTATCACTCGTTCTGAATATAGGCTTGACTAAAGGAAACAGCAAAATTGCATGAGGAAAAAGAAATGCGAACTCACCAGGATGTATATGCAGTCATGCTCCCAAACGGACGCACTACGTATATACTGACCGAAGCAGTTGGGAAGATCCCAAACCACTTCGCGTCACGTATAGTAGCAAAAATCGCTCATCCTTGATCAGCTCCATTCGATAGCTCTATTTTTCGCCGCCATCCCCTTTTTTCGATCCGGCGTACCTCGGGTTCGTCCTTCAGACTCAGGAGATAAGGTGCCAGAAATTTTAACTCCTTATCACCGGGTTGTCCGGTATAAGCCGTGGGATAAACGGCATTCCCGTAGTTCTGTTCCACTTTATGGGGGGAATCGTCAACGATCAGTATCCGACGGAGGTCGTACCCCAGTCGCTTTACCTTTTTCAAGGGTTTGGTAAGGCGATAATGGCCCGAATAGAGGTCTACATAATAACCGTATTCGTCAATTCTCGGCCTTCGGCTAAAAGTACCCCTGCTTCTACCCCAGATGAATTCCGGTTCAATATTGGCAGGTAGGATCTCCCCGGTGATCGCTTCCACGTAATCGTCCGATGCGGATGACCAGATCGCAATGAGAAAATGTTCCCGGATCTGCTGTAGGAAAGCGTCGAGATAGGGCCTTTTGTACACCTGGTAATGAGCAATCGTGAAATCCGCCGGTCGTTCCAATGTCTCGGAAGTAGCGTAGATCAGTGTTTCATCCAGATCGAGGATCAACAGTGTTTTATGTTCGTTTTTGATGGTCATGGGGATTTACCGGTTTTTATATTTTTAGCGGCCGTCCGGTTTTACGGGGCGGTACACTACCCGCCGATCACGACCGTCCAGGGACGAACGGACCATTCCGTGATCAGCCCGTTTTGTACATAGGGATCGTTGCGGGCGAAATCTTCCGCGACACTGGCGTCTTCTCCCCTGAATACCAGTACCGCGCCGTCGGCCGGTTCGGCCAGGGCGCCGGCCATGATCAGAAATTCGTTTTTTTGAGCTTCCTTGACCAGGTCCAGATGGGCTGACCGATAGGGAGCACGTTTTTCAATGAAATTGTCCACAGTTTTGTAAAAGAGCAGGAAGTACATAATGGATTATTTTTAGTGCCTGGTGGAACCGGTAATTCACTACGATGAGCTACCGGCTCCGATCCCTCAATTTAGCTTATAAATGTAAGAATGGTCAAAAAGATGACGGTATGGATCAGCAGCCCGATCAGTTTCCGCTTTATTTTTCTGCGGATACCGATCTGAAAAAGCAGCGGGAACATAGTCTCATCGTTCAGCATCTCCTCCAGTGGTGGATCACTTGCCGCGTGGGCTTCCTGCCCGTCGTCCTCTTCCCCTTCTGGGTTTTTACTCAACTCAATAGTTTTGTGGATCAGGTCATCGTAGAACTGAGAGCGCCCCATGAAATGTGAAATGCTTGTAGGCTTTTCATTTTGGAGTAGGGCGACCATATTCAGAATGATCCTCAGGTTGTAGAGCCAGACGTAAACCAGCCAGATATAAATGGTGTAAACCAGTAGCGGCTGGGCCCAACTGCTTTTTGCGAGCAGACCAACGGAGCCGGTCAGGAAGGCGATCACCAGCAGGCTGGTCAGCAGACTGGCTAACCACTTTCCGCGCATGAATCCCTGCAACAGGCCGATCTTATTCAATTTGATGAATCCCCAGATACCGACACCGATCATCAGGACAAAAAAGGAAATGATAAAAATGGCAATTATGGTAGTAAACATTGGATATCACTTTAGGCTATTGCCGGGCAATAGCAGCGGTAAGGCCGGCCCATCTGCCTGCCGCACCGTAGTCGAAAAAATTAAATGAGAATAAAAAGCCGGACTTCCCACGCGTTACGGAAAGGCCGGCTCTGAAGAGGTATTAAATGCTCAACCACGCCTTAGCCTGCCCGCACCGGATGGGCGGCAGACCAGATTATGGATATGGATTAGCTTGGTGAGCATGATGTGTTTTTCTTTTGCCTGTAATTACCAATTCTACCGGCGGAAAGTTCCCCCTGAATTCAAATTGTCCAACTTTTTTTGAATTAGGGATCTTGCATGAGATCCAGCCAGCTTACATTTTGCTGGGAAATGAAGGGGAAACTCACCTTAATTTTTCGGAGCAATAGACTGCTGATTATCCTTAAAACGGCTTTTCCAAAAAGACCAGACTCCTGCGATGACCAGACCGATCAGACCACCCAGATAACTGAAATTGTGGATGCTTCCCACCGAATAAAAAGCTTGTTTGTCATCAATGTTGGCCGGTAGCCAGGATGCGATAGTCTCCGCATCGTGGGCAGAAATGCTGTAGAGGTATCCCAGTATACCGGCAACAATGGCTATCAGCAGCGTGAGCACTATCGCCCGCAAGGTGATACGGAACATGCGTTTGGCATTCTCCTGAAACAAACCCGTTAGCGCCAGAACGACCCCAATGATCAGCCCGACCCACCAGGTAGCGAGAAAACCTACGAGGGATACGTAAAGACGAATATGATCCGGCACCCATTCGTCTCCCGCCGTAACAAATCCAAACTGATAGAATTTAAATTTGGTATAGTACTCCGGTGAGATCGTAAAGGTGATCTGATCGTGTAACACACCGTAGAGGCCACCGATAAATGGAGAAAGAAGAAGGATCAAGAAAAACACGGAGGACTTTTTCATAAGGGTCGGGTATGCCTCTGAAAGTTACAGTTTTTATATAGGCAGTGAGGTGCAGGGTACCGTTCATCCCAGCCTGGCAATCAGCACCAGATCAACAGTGGTGCTGCCATCCGGCTGGGGAAAATCGATACGGCTCGTATCCAATATGGTAAAGCCGTTTTCGGCCAGCGCTGTACGAAGATAGCCCTCTTCGTGGTAATGGATATAGATCTTTTTGCCTTCACCCGAGCTGGGCCCTTTGAGCCCGGATTTTTGGTAATCATCCTCCATGGTGCTGAGATAAAGGATACCTCCCGGAACAAGTACCTGAGAAAGGTCACCAATCATCTTTATGGCCTCTTCCCGGCTGAGGTAGGGCAACCCAAAACCACAGATGACCCCTTCAAATTTTCGCCCGATGTTGCGGGTATTCCGCATATCCAGTATTTGAAATTGAGCCTTCGGATTATTGGCGCGGGCCAGAGCCAGCATATTTTCGGAAAGGTCCGTACCGAGGATCTGCCAGTTGGGTCTTTGTTGCAAAAGGTAGTGGGTGATATTGCCGGGGCCGCAGGCAAGATCGAGAACGGCGGCGTCATCCTGAGGGATCAGGGTGCAAAAGCGATCAAAGGAATCATTGTACAGTTCCAGGTCCATATATTTTTCCTGGTACTGATCGGCGAAGTCATCGAAGGCTTCAACTGCCAATTTGGTTTTGTCCATATTGTCAAATGCTTGTTTAGGGTTCGACCTAAGCGTATGATCATTTCATCTGGTCCCGCAAATACTGAATGTCCCGGTTAAATTGCTGCAGATAGGGGTGCCCGGCGGGAAAGAACTCACTGACCAGTGATTTGGCGTTTTCCAGAGCTTCGATCGCCTTGGGGAAATTGCGGAGCTTAGCGTAGGCGGCACCCAGGTTATTGAAGATGGTGACCAGCTTTTGGGGATCGCCCTGCGTCAGCTGTTTATACACTTCAATAGCCTGCTGATAGCTTTCTACGGCTCGTTCGTAAGATTGCTGACCCAGGAATGCGAATCCCAGATTAGACTGGTCTCTGGCGATCCGCAGGTGGTGTGGGCCGTTAAATTGGAGATCAATTGCCAGTGCCTGTTGGAAGTGATCAATTGCGGCCGGAAAATCTTTCTTGTCCAGATAGGCCTGCCCGATATTGGTATGATCATCGGCAATATCCGGATGGCCGTCGGGGAAGATCCGGAGGTCGATATCGAGTACCTTTCGATAATACTCCAGAGCCAGGTCCGTATCGCCTTTGTAGGCGTAGGCCACGCCGAGATTCCCGTAAGTACGGGCAAAATTCGGATGCAATTCGCCGTAAATGTTTTGCAGTATATTCAATGCCCGCTCGAAATACTCCAGCGAGCGTTCCAGTTGCTGCATATTGCCGTAAACAAACCCGATATTGTTGTAGCTGGTGGCTACCGCCGGGTGATCTTCGCCGAAGATATCCTGCAGTACTTTCAGGGCAAATTCGTAATACTCCAGTGCCTGCGGAAAATCCTGCCGGTAGGAGTAGGCTGAGCCCAGATTGTTATATCCAATGGCGATCTGTGGGTAAAAAGCTTCGGGGTTCTTCTGGTAGATCTCCAGCGCCTGTTGGTAGTAGTCGATACCCCGGTTGATTTCTCCCTTGCCGACGTAGGCGAGTCCGAGGTTGTTGTAGTTATTCGCGATCCGGAATTCACTCTCCTGATCGAGTCCCAGCAGGATGTTCAGGGCCTGCTCGTGGTAATAAATTGCCTGATCGTATTGCCCCAGGCTACGGTAAGTATCTCCCAGTTGATTATACCGGCGGGCGGCGGCTTCCCCCTGTGACTGTTCGGCCGGTAAGTTGCCGAGGGATAGCTCAAACTGCCCGGCCGCGTTTTTGTAATCTCCCAGCTGTAAAAGGTTTTGCCCGTAGGCGAGCGTGTATTCAGGATTTTGCTTGTCGAGCAGGGCGGCCAGCATAAAGAATTCAGTAGCCTCCCGGGGTTTCAGATTCAGTTCCTTGACCGTACCTACCTGGTAATTGCGATAAGCCGATTCCTTATTGTGACGCAGAACATCCTCTTCCAGTATGCGTTCGGCTCCGGCAAAATCGCCCCGTTCCAGCTGTTCCTTCGCCCGCGCGGCGATCTTATCGTAGTCGGCCCGGGCGGCCAGTTCTCCTTCCAGTTGTCGGTATTTCTCAATCTGTTCCTGAAATCGCTTTTCAAAATCTTCCAGGGCCAGTTGTTTGTCTTCCAGTAAATTCCAGATCCCCTTGAACGCTTCCGGGGGGATGCCGTACCAAATCTCGGCGTAACCACCGGGCGCGTAGATGGCCGGACTCTGGTTGCCCTTGGTAGAGAGAAACAGATCATAGTTCAGGATACTCACCAGCGGACTGTTGGCCGGAAGGCCCAGATTGGCCCTTTGGGCTTTATTCAGTTCGCCTCCTTTGTTCCCCAGCGCTTTGTATTTTTTGATCAGCTCCCGCACCGCGGCATTGCGTTGGGTGGGGGAAGAACCTGCCCGTTCGTAAACTTTGATGATCTCCAATGTGATGTTGGGCGGCACACCGTAGGTAATGCGAATGTTTTCGGCTACTACCGCCGGACTTTGATCACCCGAAGTTTGTTGATTGATAGATTGGGCGAAAAACGGTAGAGAGAAGAACAGGCAAAGGATAAAAAGACCGGAGCGTCGCATATCGTTACTGTTTTTGGGTAGTGTCCGCTTTTTCTTCTTCCGCTTCGTCTCCCCAGTTATTGTTGTAGTTGATCTCGGTATCATCACCGATCACTGCCGGACTTTGATTTCCATGGGTTTCCTGTTGAATAGGGGGCGGAGTGTCTGCCTGGAAAAGATCCCGCAGGCTGTAGCCGCTCAACTCGGCAATTGCGGCCAATAGGGTAATAGCGCCAACGATGATCCCACCCCACTTCATGGCACTGGTTTTCCGGGAGGGGATGCCGGGAATCTCAGCGGGCAACTGCTGGATGATGCCCAACAGGGCGTCGTTAATCCTAGCCAATTGAATATTCTCTTCTTCGTTGGACAGTACGCCGTTCCGCCGGTCCCGGGAATAGGATTCGAAGCGGGCGGATTGGAGGGTAATTTCATTTTGTAAACTCTCTCCCAGAGCGGGTTTGAGCGCCCGCAGTTGTTGGATCGCTTCGGCGGTATTTCCGAGGGCAATAAAATTCTGGAGTTTTTCCTTCATCAAACTAAACTTTTGATCATCTTGCCTGCAAAGTTATGGAAATCATGGCCTTAAGTGGCTGCAAAATGAATAATTCCGATCAATACCTACTCCATTATACTGCCCGGATCCGGGAAGGGATTCAAATCAGGCCCAAAATCCTCAGCAGGTTGTTGCCGGGCCGATACCTGCAACGGGTAGCTACTGCCGGGACCGGGCTCATCCCAACCAACCGGCAACCAGGAAACCGAGATAAGTGCCGAGGCCATTACCCAGCGCACCCACCAAAATCCCCGGCAGGTACAGGTCCATACGGTTGAGACTTTTGGCCAGGGCCAGAGCGGAGGAAGAACCACCGATATTAGCCTGGGAAGCGACCGCCGCTACATCCCAGTCCAGTTTTCCCAACGCAGCCACCCCGAATACTAGCAGACCGTGGACGATGACGATGGTCACGACCAGCACCAGTAAGCTAAGTGCCAGGTCCCCCATTTCACCCAGGGCGGCAAATTCACAGAATGCGCCGATCACCGCCAGAAACAGATAGACACTGAACAGGGCCAGAATATGCCCGCCACTCAGACGCTGGATGGCCGGTATCTGGGCGAGGACGAGTGCAATAGTGGTCAGGATAAGGATGGACGGAAAGTTGATACCCATACCGGCCAGCCAGTCGGCCGTAAGATTAGAGAATAACAGACTGAACAGCCCGAGACTCAGCAGAATGCTGAGCGACATGATGCTGATCGGCTCCTCTTCGATCGCTTCGTATTCCTCCCCGGTGGATGGGCTTGCGATCGGCTCACCTACGGGTTGTTTTTTCCAGCGCCGGTACAGCAGGGGTATGGTGAGGGTAATGATCATCCAAAGTGCGGTGATGATATTATCTACGGCTACCATGCCGGCATACATGACCCCTTCTTCCATCATATTGTAATGGATGGCAACGGCATTGAAGTTAACGCTGCCGCCGGTATACGTGCCGGTAAACATGCCACTGATTGCCGGGTAGAATTCACCAAATTGTTCGGCACCGTCTATCAGGTGCATACCCGCCATAACCCCGAGCATGGTGCCCAGACTGCCGATCCCAAAAAGGATCAACATGGGCGCTCCGGCCTTACGGATGCTGTCCAGATTGACATCGAGCAAAAGGAAAAAAATGGAAAGGGGCGCGAGGTAAGTAAAGATGCCGTCGTAAACGGGTGAACCCTGGGAAGCGGAAGGAACCAGCCCGATATTGGCCAGAATGGCCACCATGACGATCACCACCAGCGCGGTGCCCAGGTGTCGGAGAAAAGTTCGGCGCACCAGCCATTCGCTGAGCAGAGTACTGAGACATAACACGCCCAGAACGTAGAGAGGTTGATCGAACATATTGGGTAGTTTGCGATTCACAAAGTAGTTAAAATATGAGAAAAGGTTTATCTACAGTTTTTTAGCTTTGTAAAAAAAGAACACGTGCAAAATTTTGATGTAGAAAAACTGCATCCCGGTTTATCGATTGATTGCGTTATTTTCGGATTTCACGAGAATGAACTGAAGATCCTGATCCTGAAACTTAAGAACCTGAACAAGTGGGCGCTGCCCGGAGGCTTTGTGGAAGTCGATAAAGACGTGGATGCCGAAGCGGCGGAAGTATTGAAACGGCGGGCGGGACTGGAAAATATATTCTTGCGCCAGTTTTACCTGTTCGGAGATGTAGCGCGTAATGAGAACGACCACGCCCGGAAAATGGTGGATCAGGAAGTGATTGCTCCCGAACTGCGGGACTGGTTTGAGCAGCGGTTCGTTACGGTCGGTTATTACGCGCTGGTGGAATATTCCAAGGTAAAAGCACCTACGCCGGACTATACTTCGGAATCCTGCGAATGGCGATCGATCAGCGAATTGCCGTCGCTTATACTGGACCATCGGGACATCCTGGCGCGGGCCCACGCTACCCTCAAAAAAGAGCTGAACAATCAACCCATTGGTATGAATCTTCTGCCGGACCATTTTACCATGTCCGAATTGCAGGCACTATACGAAACGGTCCTGGAGAAAAAGCTCGATCGTCGGAATTTCCGCCGCCGGATGCTCAGTTATGATATCCTGATCCCGACTAACAAGAGGCGTACGGGGGTGGCCCACAAAGCACCGATGCTGTACGAATTCGACCGGAAAAAATACCAGGAAGCGATGGTGTCCGGTTTTAGGTCCACCTGGTGATGGCCCAGACGACAGATCCAGGGTAGTATCTTGTTGCTGTTCTGAACGAGATGGCTGGTAGCGGCAAAACGAAACATACCGGAATGTTCTGTCGGGTATAAGAATCCGAATAGCGCAGCGATCGCCCTGATCGCATGGCAAAAAAAAATTATCTTTGTCGGTGGCAATTGATCCCGTTTACTAACACATTTTAACGGGTATTAAGATTTTTTTCACTTTTTTTCGTTCTAATATGTATCTTTTCCAAAGTTTCGCGTCTCAATATCATAGGCTTTTGGCTATTTCAGACGCAGGCTTTTAGTTTTAGTTAAATAAACCTAAACCTAACAACCCGGAAGCGTTTGAAACAGACTTGCAACAAAGACATGAAAGATATCGAGGTGATCCACAGTTACCTCGAATCGCAGGCTTCCAATTGCTTCAGCTTGCTGTATAACCGGTATGCTACCAAAATTTTCAGCAAGTGTATTTCGCTATTGAAAGATGAAGCGCTGGCCAAAGATGCTACGCAGGAGATCTTTACCAAGATATTTTTGAACCTATCCCGATTCGGCGAAAAATCCAAATTCTCTACCTGGGTGTATTCGATCACTTATAATTACTGCATTGATTACATCCGGAAAATGAAAAAGCAGGATATTTTTTCCGATGAAATGGAAAAGGTTGCGGATGTAGCGGATGACGGGCCGGAGATCGACGAGGAATTGCTGCAAATGGAAGTAAGACAGTTAAGAGAAGTACTGGATGAGATCTCTATTGGGGATAAGACCATCCTGTTGATGAAATATCAGGATGAACTATCCATCAAGGATATCGCAGAAATTTTGGGAAAAACGGAAAGTGCCGTTAAGATGCAGATCAAGCGTGCCAAGGAGCGGGCTCAACGAACCAAGCGGGAGTTGTTTCAGGAGCCTTTTTCGTGACGGGCTGATGATGTATTAACCTGAATTACCGGCTATTTCCGGAATTCAAAAAAGCCGGCGGAAGCCGGTACAAAACAGCCATCAATGAACAATTTTCAACGATTACAGCAAGAAGACGAGGAGCGGTATAAACCGGAGATAGACCGGATAAAAGCCGATTTGAATGGTAGTATGGATCTGTTTCGATTCATCGGGAATATCGTAGAGATCTATGTGCCGCGGTTTTTTGATATGATGGTTGTAACTTCCGGCGGGGGAAAGGTGAAAACCAATAACCCGCACGAGCAGCTACCTCCATCAACCGGCAGAGATGAGAACGGGCCGAAAGGGCCTGCGGACCTGGACCGGGGAATCCGGTAGGTCTACCACACAAGCGTATTAGAAAAAGCACCCATACTTCAAACCCATTAACATGAATCTATATTTACAAGCTAATTTCAGCGTGCTGGAAGAGCTGGGTCGCAACTTTTTGGGCGTCATCGATAATCTGGTGGGCGCCCTGTTGCTTTTGGTCATTGGTTTCATTATCTCCAAACTGATCGCCAAATTCCTCCGCAAGCTCCTGAAAACGATCGGTATAGACCGGCTGGCCAACCGGCTTAATGAGATCGACCTGTTCTATAAGAACAACATCAAGATCACACCGAGTACGCTGATTCCGAAGATCATTTACTATTTGCTGCTCTTCATTTTTATCATCGCTGCTACCGACGTGCTGGGGATGGCGGTGATCTCCAATTTAATGGGTGAACTACTCAATTACATTCCCAATGCAATCGCGGCTTTCATCGTACTGGTGATCGGTCTGATCGTGGCCGACCTGCTGAAAAACCTGATCAAAACCACCTGCGAATCGCTCGGCATTCCCGCCGCGGGAGTGATCAGTACGGCCGTATTTTACTTTGTCTTCATCAACATTATCATGATGGCCCTCAAGCAGGGCAATATCGAGACCACCTTCATCGAGCAGAATATTTCCATCATCCTGGCGGGCATCATTTTTGCCTTCGCTATTGGTTACGGTCTGGCATCCCGGAATCTGGTAGCCAACTTCCTTTCTTCCTTCTATAATAAGGATAAGATCAAGATCGGTGACGTAATTACCGTAGACGGAGTGAAGGGCGAAGTGATCGAGATCGACAATACTTCCCTGACGCTGCGCTCGGGAGCCATGCGTACGATCATCCCACTGAGTAAACTCACCACGGAATCTCTTTCCGTACACGACCAAGGCTGATCATCTCCTAACCAACAAAATAAATTTTTGTAGCCAGGTTTACTAAACTGACCCAGTTTAGTAAACCTCATTTTTTTTATTTGAGCTATTATGCGCGCTTTGAATTGAACACCGAATTAAAGCAATCCATATGAGATCAAAGACCTTTGTATTTGTCCTCCTCAGCATTTTTATTGGGTCATTCCATTCGCTTTCCGCACAGGATAAAAAAGAGGTGCCCGACGGCTGGCGGCACGGTGCCGGACTGGGGGTTGATATGTCCCAGCTACTGCAGATCAATCCCAAGGTAGGCGCCGGACAGAACCGCCTCGGTTTTGGAGGAGCGGTCAATTATTTTGCGAAATTTAAAAAGAAACGCCTCGCCTGGGATAATACCGTCTCCTGGCAGTTTGGTATCCAGCGGCTCGGTTCGGGCATCATTGCACAGGGCACCAGCGATAAGATCCCTTTTCAGAAAGCGATCGACGAGCTGCGATTCAACTCCAAGATCGGTTTTAAGGCGGCCGATACTTCCAAGTTCAATTATGCGGCCAACCTCTCTTTTCTGAGTCAGCTGACCAAAACCTTTGAAGGCCCGAAGTCCTACCCCGGTTTTTATCTGAGCGATATTACGAGTATTGATACCACCTACGAAGGCGATCCTTTACAGTCCAAATTATTCTCTCCGGCTACGATCACCCTGTCGGTGGGTATTGATTATAACCCGGCCGAAAATCTGTCCATTTACTATTCGCCGGTGGGCGGTAAGTTTATCATTGTGGCCGACAATGATATCGCTGCCCGCGGAGTGCACGGTAACCCGGTTCGGGGCATGCAGGTGGATGGCCGGTATGTGGATTATGACAATGTCGATGCCCAGTTAGGCTCCCTGCTGCGGATGAACTATTCCAGTAATTTTATGGAGGAAAAAATGACGGTTACTTCCGCGCTGACGCTCTTCTCCAACTACGTGCGGGAACCGCAGAATATCGACGTGGACTGGACGAATGAGGTCAACCTGAAGATCCTCAAAAATATCCAGCTGGCCTTTTTGGTGAATGTTTTTTACGATCACGATGTGAAGGTACAGATCACGGATTACGAATTTCCGTCCGGGATCCGCAAGGACGAAGAAGGCAATCCGGTGACCGGCCGGCGGGTGAGTATGACCCAGCAGCTGCTGATCAAATACGCCACTACTTTCTAGATAGAGAAAGATCCGGAGTGAAAACTGAACCGGAGTTCTCCGGTCGGATGAGCGGGCGAACATTCTTTCCTTTTAAAGTCTCAACGAGGGCCCGCTCAACCGCTTTTAAACTTCCTTTTTACGTATCTTGGCCTCCGAAAACCAAATAAGCATGTCAGAGAAAAAATTATTCCTGCTCGATGGGCACGCGCTGGTCTATCGCGCTCATTTTGCATTCATCACCCGACCACTGATCAATTCCAAAGGTGTTAATACTTCGGCGATGACCGGATTCACGCGCACGCTTTGGGATCTGATGCAAAACCAAAACCCAACCCATATTGCCGTTGCTTTTGATCCCTCGACGCCCACATTCCGTCACGAGATGTACGAGCCGTATAAGGCCAACCGGGAAGAACAACCGCAGGATATTGCGATAGCCCTGCCTTATGTACACCGGATCGTAGAGGGATTCAACATTCCCATCGTGATGAAAGACGGCTACGAGGCCGACGATGTGATCGGTACGCTGGCCAAGCAGGCGGAAGCTGAAGGTTTCAAAGTTTATATGGTCACACCCGATAAGGACTACGGACAGCTGGTGTCCGAAAATATTTTTCTCTACAAGCCTTCCCGTCAGGGAAATGGAGTAGACATCATGGGCGAACCGGAGATCTGCGAAAAATGGAACATTCAACACGTGGATCAGGTGATCGACATGCTGGGCCTGATGGGCGATAGCGTGGATAATATTCCGGGCATCCCGGGTATCGGAGAAAAAACGGCGGCCAAACTGCTGGGACAGTTCGATTCCATCGAGAACCTGATCGCCAATTCCGACCAATTGAAGGGGAAGCAGAAGGAGCGGGTCGAAGAATTCTCGGAGCAGGCGCTGCTATCCAAAAAACTGGCCACGATCGATATAGAAGTCCCGATCCAGTTTGATGCGAAGACCTACATTATCGATCCCATCAACCGGGAAGCGCTGACGGAAGTTTTTAAAGAACTGGAATTCCGGAGCCTGGCTAAACAGATACTCGGTGGAGGGGCCGATCCGGCGCCGAAAGCTAAAGCAGCCGCCAAACAGGGCAACCTTTTTGGCGAGCCGGATGCCATAGTGCCATTGGCTAAATCTTCCTCTCTGCCCAAACATTCGGTGGCCGATAAGCACCTGGGCAATACCGAACACGATTATCATCTGGTAGATAGCCCCGAAGCACGGGCCGACCTGATCAAGATGCTCTCCCAACAAAAAGTCTTCTGTTTCGATACGGAAACTACCGGGATCGACGCCAATGCGGCCGAAATGGTGGGAATGTCTTTTGCCGTTAAGGCCGGAGAAGCCTACTACGTGCCGGTTCCCGAGGATCAGGATGATGCCCGGGCGTTGATCGGCGAGTTCAAAGCAGTTTTTGAAAATGATAAGATCGCGAAGATCGGCCAGAACATCAAATACGATGTGATTATGCTCAAATGGTACGACGTGGAGGTAAAAGGCCACTATTTCGATACCATGGTCATGCACTATCTGATGGAGCCGGAATTGCGCCACAATATGGACTACCTGTCCGAAAGCTACCTCAAATACCGGACAGTGCACATTGAGACCCTGATCGGCAAAAGAGGTAAAAATCAGCTCACCATGCGGGATGTAGCCGTAGAGCGGGTGAAGGATTACGCGGCGGAAGATGCCGACATCACTTACCAGTTGTACGAGTTCTTTCTGCCCAATCTGGAAAAAGAAGGGCTGAAAAAGCTGTACGATGATGTGGAGGAGCCGCTTATCGAAGTGCTGGCGGCCATCGAAAAAGAAGGGATCAATATCAACGTTGATTTCCTGAAAGAATATTCCAAGGAACTTTCCGTACAGATCGAGGAGTTGGAGAAAAGTGTCTACGAAGCGGCGGATACCAAGTTCAATCTGGCGTCTCCCAAACAGGTGGGCGAAGTGTTGTTTGGAAAAATGGAGATCCCCTATCGCTGGCGGCGTACGAAGACCGGACAGTATTCAACGGACGAAGAAAAACTGACCGAATTATCGGCGGAATACCCGCTGGTGGCGGATATCCTGAAGCATCGCGGATTATCGAAATTGCGGTCTACTTATGTAGACGCACTGCCGCTGATGGTCAATCCCCGGACCGGCCGGATCCACAGTTCGTTTAACCAGACCATTGCCGCTACCGGTCGACTGAGTTCCAACAATCCGAACCTGCAAAATATCCCGATCCGGACGCCGGAAGGGGCTAAAGTAAGGCAGGCTTTTATCCCCCGCAGTGAAGATTTTGTGCTGCTGGCGGCGGATTATTCACAGATCGAACTACGATTAATTGCCGAGATCAGTGGAGACGAAGCCATGCTGGAGGCCTTCCAGAAAGGCCAGGATATCCACGCAGCTACGGCCGCCAGGGTATTTGACGTACCCTACGATGAGGTGGAACGGGAACAACGCTACCGGGCCAAAACCGTCAACTTCAGTATCATCTACGGAGCCGGAGCTACCAACCTTTCCCGTCAGCTGAATATCAAACGGACGGAAGCCCAGGAGTTGATCAATAACTATTTCCGCAGCTATCCGGGATTAAAGAAATACATGGATGATACCGTGGAGAACGCCCGGAAAAACGGATTCGTGACCACGCTGCTGGGGCGCAAACGCTATCTGCGGGATATCGACTCCCGGAGTTCACTGGCCCGGAGTAATGCCGAACGCATCGCTATCAATACCCCTATCCAGGGCACGGCGGCGGATATGATCAAAATGGCCATGATCCACATTCACGAGATCTTTGAAGAAAAAGGTTTCCGGTCCAGAATGATCCTGCAGGTACATGATGAATTGGTATTCGATGCCCACAAAGACGAGCTGGAAACCATCAAGCCGATCATTGAAGAACAAATGAAAAATGCCCTGCCCGGCCTGAAAGTGCCGATATTGGTAGGTATGGGAGAAGGTAAGGACTGGCTGGAAGCACATTGATCGGTGCGACTGGCTTAGCTTACGCTCTCGAATATTCTGAATTAAATCCCAATACACATGACGCGCATTATCCTGATGTTAGTAATTGGGCTTTCGCTGGGTCGACTATCGGCCCAGGTAACTATAAGTGAGACCACTTACGAAGGCCATAATCATTTCCTGATCACCACCCCGGGAGCGGTATATTATTACGACCGCGCCGGTGGCGGATTATCCCGCATGATCGATCCGGACGGAAAGGACTGGATCACTTTCAAAAAAGAACCCTGGGATCAGTATCCGGCTTCCGCTGCATCTGCCTACCGGGGTATTCCTAATCTGGTATTTCGATCCGATGATGCCGGTGCCGGGCACCCCGGACACGATCAGTGCCAAAGTGAACAGCTCGGTGAGCAGTCGATCCGCAGTGTCAGTAAAAGTGGCAAATGGCAATGGACCTGGACCTTTTTTGACCATTACGCCCGGCTCGATATCCAACAGGTCAATCCGGAACACGCCTACTGGTTCCTGTATGAGGGTACTCCGGGGGGCGAATTCAAGCCCGCCGCACAGTACTTCGGAACGGATCAGAGCGGCCCCCACGACGATCAGCTTAATTACGCCGACGGAGGAAAGCTGTTCGATCAGTTCCGGTGGGCGTACTTCGGCCACCAAGAGTCGGACCGGGTGCTCTATCTGGCCCAACTGCATCCGGATGAGGCCAGCGACTTATTCTCTTATCTGGGAAATTCGGATGCGGGCCTTCAATCCGCGGACGGTATGGTGGTTTTCGGTTTCGGGCGCGCGGAAGGAGCGCAGCCCTTAATGAAGAATCCGAATACTTTTTTTCTCGGCTTTTACGAGCAACAAATAAACAATCGCCGGGATCACCGAAAATTTTCGCGATCCATTCGAAAGAATCTGCGATCTAAGAGAAACTAAAAAACCGGAACCATACGGCTCCGGTTTAAAGTTTCAGTCGGGTGAAGACTTACCGTCGTTATAACTCGGTAGCCTTTATACTTTCCAGGAATTCTTTTTCGTAGCCGAGAAATACCCGTTCGATGATGCCCTCTTCGTCAATGATGAAAAAGGTGGGGTAAGCGGAAACGCCGTAAGCGCGTCCGACGTCTTTGGCACCGGCCAGTATCGGAAAAGGCACCGGTATCTTGGCGGCATAATCGCGCATATCCGCCGCATCATCTTCGGGATTGATGTAAATCCCGTTTAGATTCTGACTCAATTCATAGTCCTCTTGATTGAGGTGTTCCAGTGCCAGTTTGCAGTATCCGCAATTGATCACTGAGAAATCCAGTAAGACCTTTTGCCCTTTCAGATCGGCCAGTTTTACGGATTGCCCATCGGTGTCCGTCAGGTCAAAATCCGGCGCCGGCTGGCCGGCCTGGAGCAATTGCAGTTTTTCGCGGTCGCCGTAGGCTTTGGACCGATAATGCTGCGGTAAGCTATAGGTGAGCGGCTCCGGATCGTTGGCAAAATCATAATCCGCAAAGTGTAAAATGATGTTCTGGGAATTCTCACCGTTCAGAAAAGCCCGCCGTTCGTACACATTCAGGGTTGCCGCTGCGGGATCCAGAAATATGTGGTTCTCTACGTAGATATGTTTATCCTCAATAGTGGTATCCATTTCCACACGCTTAAACCCGAGCAGCTCATTGCCGTCCACGATAGTATCTTTTTCGAACGTCCAATCCGTTTCCTGCAAAAATTTGAGGGGAGAAAAATGGAGGAAAGTGTTTTCCCGGACGGAGTGTGCGTCTTTTTCCAGATCGGCTGCGGAATAATTATAGACCAGGCTGTCCGTATGATCCACCTTCTGGAAGCGATTATCAATATAGATCAGATCGAACCGGGGATCCCGGCCGATATAACTGTAGGGGTAAAGGTCATTATCCTGCTTGAGAAAAGTCATCTTTCCGCTGGTGGTGTCCACCTTTCCCGCCGGGTTCGGCCAGTAGGAAGTAAATTGGTAGCGGATGTATTCGCTCTGTTGGAAATTTGTCTGGGCCTGCTCTAAAACCTCCATCGGGTCGGAAGAGCAGGCTCCCAGCAAAAGTAATGTCAATAACAGTAACGAAATGCGTAGGTCAGTCATGGAGTGTTGTTAATTGATCCTGGCGGATTCGCATGCCTTCCGGCTACCGGAAAAATTAGCAGCAGACAGGAAGACGTAGGTATCTGCTCCTCCTGTCTGGGGCGTATGTTCTGTGGATTGGGCTATTCCCGGTAGCTTACCTGGAGTTGTCCGATTGCCTCGTCGAGGTCAATACCACCCGTCCGGTAGCGTTCCAGCAGGGATTGTTTGGCGGTGATCTTTACCTGCTCCGGGCGGTCATCGCAGTCATCGCAGGAGGGAAAGCTCAATTCGAAGCTCAGTACCTCATCTCCGTTCAATTTGCGCACCGTACTGCCGTATTCGACCACATTCGCTTTGAAATCTTCCAGAAATTCCTCAAAATCGGGTTCTTCCTGCGCTTCCTCATCCGCTACGTCCTCTTCATCCAATTCCAGCCTGCGCAGCACGTCGGCCTTTTCCCCTTCATTATTTGGAAAGTAGAATTTAAACTCTCCATTATTGAAGAAGAAACGATCGCCTTCGTGTTTGGTGGCGAATCGGTAGGAAAAGATGACCCCCAGTCCGGGAATGCGTTCCATATTACCACCACCGCGCATAAAGAAGCCGTCGCTTAGATCCCGCTGGTAGGCCCGTTGGAAAATCGAGTTCAGCAGTACCAGTTCCCGGTCCTCTTCGGAATTGGAGGCTTTATTCTCGGTATATTCGATCCGGGAGATCAATGCATTGCGATCAATTTTTCCGGTGCGATGATCCTCTACTGCTTTTTTGGAAACCGTCATGGTAAAACCGGGAGAAGAAGCATTTTCGATTTGTTGGCCGTCCATGGTGTAAGCAAGTATATTCGTCGCACCAAACAGTCCGTTTTTTTGCCCCTCGCTGTATTTGATACAGATCTTCTCATTGTCGGGGAGTTGGGTCAGCAGGTAACCGTAATCCGCAAGAAAGGTCTCGGACAGTTCCCGAAGCTCTTCGTTGTTCATGACCTGGGCACTATCCGCCTTGATGGTATAGCCCGTGCCCCTCCTCGGCTGTGTTGTACGGGCTTCGCCCCGCGCTCTGGATTCGACGCGACCACTAATGGCCCGATTGCCGTCCCAGATCACAGCGGGGGCTACGCCGACGCTCAGCAGGCCAAATTTGCGCTGAACGGTGAAAAGCAGGCCGTAACTTTCCAGATAAGTGCCTTCTACCCGGAAGCCCTGATGACTGGTGGTGGAAGCATCTTCGATCAGGGCCAGCAGAATATTTTCGGCTACTTCTATATCGCGTTTCATACGTTTGTTGTCTATCGGCTGGCTCCAGAGCACAGCGGTGATCAACAGCAGTGGTAAAATTGCAAGGTATTTCATGTCAGTTGAATTTTAAGCGGCACCTGTTGTCCGGGCACCCGTTTGCAGGTGCCGGCACGCTCGGTATCCGTACTTTCTGTGTTTTTAATTGTGTTGGTGTGGAAAAGGCGCAGCTTTTCGATGGTTTCAGCTATTTGTCAAAACCTCATCTTCCGGCTACATTTTGAATATAATTCACTACCCGTGCTTCCGAAGCCTGCTGGTTCCGTTCGACATCCTCGTAGAGGTTGGTCATTTGGAAGTCGATATGCTCCAGGTCCGTCTGACGGGTTTCCTGCCAGGTGTTCCAGAATTCGACCAGTAGTAGCTGCAGTTCTTCCTGCTGTTCGATCTGTAACTGTTGCATCAGGCCGGCCAGCCGGGGCAATTCCTGCTCCGTAAATTCCTTTTTGACCTGAGCGACCTGGTGGGCCTGATTATTAGTGATGAGCTGCCACTGGTGTTTATTTTCCTTTTGCATGGCGACCATTCGGTTTTGCCAGCTGGAATCCATGCTAAGCAGTTGCTGCTCCAGTTTTTGTTGGTGTTCCGCCAGGAACTTTTCCCAGACGGCGGCCGGGATCGCGTCCGTTTCCTCCACGGGCTGCGGCTGCTGGAGTACCGGATTCCCAAAGCTGAGGATCACACCACCCTGATCGGTTCGGATCTGAAAGTTAAACATCCAGAGGGCCAGCAGGACCGCAGCAGCGGCTCCGGCCCGATACAGCCACGCGCGGCTGATCCCGGTTTGCGGTTTTAATTCCACCAACAGGGGGCTGGGTTGTACCGTCTCTACATCGGCCAGCCACTGCCGGCTCGTTTGCATTTCTTCGATCTCCTGCCGAACGGAGGGGTTCTGATCCAACCAAAGCTCGTATTCCCGACGGTCCTGATCGGTCATTTCTCCGTAGAGATAGTCCATCATTTGGGCTTGACGATCCACATTATTCATACAACAAGTCTTTGTGTAGTCTACAATCTTCTAATAATTTGCGCATGGCCTTCAGGCCATAATACAGTCGGGATTTCACGGTGTTTTCGGAGAGCTGGAGAATTTCGGCGATCTCCCGAAATTTTAGCCCTTCGTATTCTTTCATAACGATCACTTCACGCTGCTCTTCCGGAATTTCCTGCAGTGCAGCCAGTACGATCCGGGAGCGTTCCTTGCGGTCCAGCTCCTGATAAGGGGTCACCGGCTGGTCCCGTTTGGGCTGCAGACTAATCACCTCCATCGAGGCCTGGTGCCGGTGCCGTCGTCGCGCCAGCGTATGACAGCAATTGATCGCCGTTCGGAACAACCAGGATTTGAATGCCTGGGGATCCCGAAGTTGCGGCAGGCTTTTCTGAATTGCCACAAAGGTCTGCTGACTCACGTCGGCCGCCAGATCCTCATCGTGGAAATAGCGAAAGGCCATATTGTATACCCGCGGATACCACTGACCAAACAGTTGGTTCAATGCACTGCGATTTCCGGATTGTGCCTGCCTGATCAGCTTATGGTCGGGTGTCTCCACGAATAGTGAGTGATTTTTGATATAAGGATGGACTCCGGACTAAAATAGTTTTACCGAAATAAAAAAAGATTTAAAAATTATCGATTATAAGGTACTTCGTTGATCCAGTGAAAGCCGCGATTCACCAGCAGAAAGTCGTTGAGGTCCTTTTTGCGCAGGTGTACCTCCAGCGTATCCGCCTGGAATACTCCCCGCAATTGTAATAGATTGGAATCCGGGTGCTCCAGTACTATGTTGCCTCCGGGAGAAGATTCGGTTGCCCGCAGCGTGGCGGTTTGGAGGGTACTGTCCGCTTCGAATTTATAGGTGGTGAGTTGATCGTCCATATATTGTACCTGGCCGATCCCTTCGTAGCGGGGCACGATAAACCGCCGCCATCTTCTATCCTCCGTTAGTAAAGGAGGAATGGTATCTCCGTTGCGGATGAAGGTCTCCACCTCGTAAATACCGTAGAGTGGGGGCTTTACTTTGTGGTCTCCCCATTGTTTCTCTCGCTGCAGGCCAGAATACAACTGACTGAGCACTGCATAACTGATGAATAGTGCCTTCAGCACGATCCGTACGGTATTCCATTTCTTATCGGTGATCGGGGACGAGAGATCCGCCGGTGCCACCGGTTCATTGCTGATGAAAAACCGGTACAACCGCCGGATATCGGGCGTGAGCAAAAACAGGGCCATCAGCAGCAGATGAGTGGAAAACAGTTTAACGGGAATGTCGTAGGCGAAATTCATCATGACGATGGTACTGATCACAGAGATCAAAACGAATGCGCCAATGGTAGTTGTGCGACGGAAAAAGAGTAAAAACCCGCCAATAACCTCTCCCAGACCGGTAAACAGGTTGAACATTTTGGAGTAGCCCATAAAATTCCAGGCCAGTCCCATGGGCGAAGAATCCCCGTAGTTTTCGACCAGACGAGCCAGCCCGGGAAAAGGAAACTGTGTTTTGAAAACCTTGGCAAAACCATAGCCGATGATCAGAGCACCCAGATAATACCGAACCCAGACCGTCAGCCAGTGATAGTGCTTGCGGTAATGGGTGGAACGACGGTCCACCGCCGTCCAGATGGCACCGATGAGCAAGGCCAGCACCAATTTGGTGAATAGCTCAACGTAGTTGTGCGTGCGGTCTCCGCTCCCGGTCATGCCGTGGCTGATCGATACCAGATCAAAAATGTGAAGTCCTACCCAATCGATGATCTTCTCCCAGAGCCGGGAATAGGCAGTAGTGAAAAAACTGGTAAAAGGTAGATAAGCAACGGGAAAGGGAAAAATGTAGAGCAGGAGATAAACGCCGACAAATCGGAATGAAAACTTCTTCATCCAGCTCCAGGGAGCATCCGGTGCCGGTTCTAGATTCTCGGTTTTTTCCATAGCAGTCGAGTTGAATACGCACATTCGTTGCGTAATTTCCGGTAATTGGCTCCGGAAAAGCAGGTTTTAGGTAATTTTTACTTCGCCGATAGACCTAAGCTGCACTTAAAATAAGAAAAAACCGCGGGCGGGGAGAGGGGCTTAAGTAAGCATTTACATTCTTAACCAAAAAAAAACCTTCCCGAAATATTCCGGGAAGGTTCAAGCCAACACTCATGAAGGGAGCGTTTTCATTGGTAATTAGGGATTACTAGCAGCATTACACTCACTCGCAGGCATTATAATGATTTGGCGATTGGATCATTTGGTTTCCACGTACAGTCTACAGACCGTTGTTGGAATGGGGATTGTTTTCATTTGGAACTGTTTGTCAGTTGCCGGCCGGTTTAGCCTTCGTCGCTGCAGGATGCTTTCAGTTCCTGCAGAGCTTCCTTGCTTTCTACTTCTACAGTAGTACCGTCCTGCATTTCAACGGTCAGTGGGAATACCAGCTCTGGCCGTTCTTCGGAACCTTCATTATTCCGGCGCCATTCGCGCAGCAGTTGCTGCAGAGCTCGCGGATCATCAGCCGTAGCCGTGGTGCCGTCGGGGAAAGCAACATCCAGCGGGAACGTCAGGCGGAAGCAGTGGCGGCCTCCGTGACCGGGGCGATGGTGACCAAAAGCCCGGCGGCAACGTTGTCTGAGCTGCATCAGCGCCGCGCTGTCTTCCACACTGATCACTTCTCCGTCCTGAGAAACCACTTCGATGGGGAATGCAAAAGTAGGCCGTTCGGTAGCATCGGGATTATCGGTTCTCCAGGTATAGACCGCATCGCGTAGTCCTTCGTAATCTTCTACTTCCACCTCGGTGGCATCCGGGAAAACAATGGTAATGGGGAACACAAATTCAAAACATCCGCGCTGACCGCAACCGGCACGTTCCTGCAGTTCGAACATGGCCAGATCCGTGTAGTTTTCCACATCTTCAGAAGTGGAAGTGCTATTTTTTTCGCAGGCGGTGAGGAAGAGGCCGAAAGCGGCAACTGCGGCGATCATCCAGGTTAATTTCATTAGGTTTTTCAACATCGGTCGATTGTTTTTATTCGTTATTTGGTAATGAAATACACCTGGATAAGCGGGCGGTCAGATTTTTGTACTCATCTTTTTTCAGTTTTTTTTAAATTTTTTTTCAAAAACTGCTTTTGGTGAGGATAAACAAGTGATCAGCAATGGGGCCGTTTCGGTAAATGGATCGGAACGGGGCCAAAAAAAGAGCCGCGAAGTGCTTCCGGCCTCCGGCTAAAGGAGACTCGAAAAGCATTTCGTGGCTCTTGATCGTTCGCGCTGTATCCCGGGTACCAGGATCAGATAGTACCGTTGTGTTCCCGGTACAAGACAGCGAGGATAACCTGGCCTACGGCGCGCAGGGTGCGCTTATCGATCACATCCAGATCGTCATTGTGAGTATGCCAATGATCGGCGAAACTTTTGTTGGCCGAATCGGGCGGCAAATTGATAATGTCGATCATCGGAATATTGGCGATGGTGTTCACAAAGAAGTGGTCATCCGTTACCCCACCTCCTTCGGCATCGGCAAAATAATTACCGTAACCCATGGATTGGGCGAGTTTCCAGATCTTATCCACCACATTGGCGGCAAAATAGCGGGAGTACTCTTCCTTGGGAAAGTAAGCATTGCGGGCGCCGACCATATCCAATAAGATACCGTATTGAAAGCTGGAACCGGTGTGTTTGTTCCGCGACCAGTGCTGGGCGCCCAGGCCGTAGGAATAAATACTGGCGCGCTGCTCTTCCTCATTGGCGTATTCCTCTTTCGATTCTCCGTAATCTTCCGCATCGAAAAAAACAATATCCACTCCGAGATCGATCGGGTTTTGTCCGAGCTGGCGGGCCACTTCCATCAGTACGCCCACACCGCTGGCTCCGTCGTCGGCACCGAGGATGGGCTCATCTCTCCTTTCGGTATTGATGGGAGAATCCGCAAAGGGGCGGGTATCCCAGTGGGCGGCCAGTAAAATGCGATTGGATGCGCCGGGATTGTACTGGGCAACGATATTCGTTCCATTCAGCGTTTCCCCGGTATAGGCCTTCGCTTCGAAAGGCTGTTCGATAACCGTCGCCCCGAAAGACTGCATTTCCTTTACCAGCCATTCTTTCATCCGGGCGTGTCCTTCGCTGTTTACCACGCGGGGCCCGAAATCCAGCTGGCGGGCCACGTACTGATAGGCAGAATCACGATTAAAGGCCGGTACCGGCACGGTATTGCTTTCCGTTGTTTCGCCGTTGTCCGCTTCGTCGGTCGTGCTGTCACTGCCGCAGGCAGCCAGGATCAGCAGACAACATAAACTTAAGATTCTAGTTTTCATATGTAGTGATCAATAGGTTGATATTCTGTATTGAAGTCCCCGCACCTACGCGTCGGTTTTTCCCAGATGCTGCCATCCCTGCGCCTGAATATCGTGGATATTCCCACCTTTGGTATGCAGTTTGATCCCATCGCTGGCGGGAGTGATCTCACCGGCGATGTAGATATCGGGCAGGTATTTGACCTTGTCGATATCCGCCGGGTCGATGGTGAAAAGCAGTTCGTAGTCCTCACCACCACTCAGGGCACAGGTAATAGGATCCAGGTTGAAATTGATCGCCTGCATCTGGGCGTCCGGATGGATCGGAACGCCGCTCTCCTCTACGAAGGCGCCTACTCCGGATTGTCCGCAGATGTGGAATAGCTCGGAAGAAAGGCCGTCGGAAATATCGATCATCGCTGTGGGTACCAGGCCTGCTTTCGCAAAGGCAGCGATGGCGTCTTTGCGGGCTTCCGGTTTCAACTGGCGGCCGATCAGGTAGTTTTGTCCTTCGAGATCCGGCTTAACGTCCGGGTTGGACAAATAGATCTGCTTTTCCCGTTCTAGGATCTGCAGCCCGAGGTAGGCCGCACCCAGATCTCCGGTAATGCAGATGAGATCTCCGACTTTGGCGGTATTGCGGTATACCAGTTTATCCGCATCGCCGGTCCCCAGAGCGGTTACGCTGATGATGAGACCCCGGTTGGAAGAACTGGTATCGCCGCCCACCAGGTCCACTTCGTAAAAATCACAGGCTGCCTGTACGCCGGCGTAAAATTCTTCCAGCGCTTCTACCGAAAACCGGTTGGAGATACCCAACGATAGGGTGATCTGTTTGGGCTGGGCGTTCATGGCGTAAATATCCGATAGATTTACCACCACGGATTTGTAACCCAAATGCTTTAATGGCGTATAAGATAGATCAAAGTGAATCCCCTCGATGAGCAGATCGGTCGACACTACGGTTTTCCCCGAGCCATAATCAAGGACCGCAGCATCATCCCCCACTCCTTTAACCGATGAAGGATGTTTTAATTTGATATTTTTGGTTAAATGTTCGATCAAACCGAATTCGCCTAACTGGCCTAGCTCGGTTCGTTTACTTTCGTTAGTTGACATGGTCCTGCTTTTTATAGATAAGGATCGCGGCCTCCAGGCGAAGGTAGCTGTTAATACCAAACGAGCAAAAGTTTCTATTCATCTTTCCCTTAGCCGATTTTTTGTCTGTACAGCGTAAGATTCAGTTTGGAAGCGGGTATTGTTGCTTCCGGCCGGATGTTGAGCACCGGTGTGTTCGGAACTTCCGCGACCACCAATTCTTAGGCTGCATGGACTATAACAACCTTTTGAGCTATAAAGCTGAGCTTTGAGAGTTTAATCTTACCAAAATTATTGATTCAGGTTACGTACAATTTTCAAGTAGATTACTGTGGATGGGGTGTACCTCCTAGTGGGTACACCCTCCTTTCTGCCTGGAAACAAGGAAAAAATGTTGCGCTTGGGAAAACTACACTATGATACACCATGTAAGGTGTTCGACCAGCGCACTACTTAAGGCCCGGAATGCTTCGGGCCTTATTTTTTATTTAACAACTTGTTTTGCAGGGAAAAATGATTGGTGGATAGGATTAATATCTATACAAAGTATAAAAAGTATAATATTTTGAATCCGTAATGCAACTAAACTTGAGGTAGGCCGTATAAAGAGGTGAAAGAAGTGGGTAATCAGGAAAGTATACCAACTTTATCATCAAGAATTTAGTTAAAAACTTTCCTTTTGCTCGAATTATATATATCTTTGTTATCAGCCTAAAAAAAGAAACCGGTCAGATTGTGCTAACCGGTTTTCCAAAAGAGCTTTGAGAGGCTATCTACATACCAAATACAAGGATATCCTTTGATACCCTTATTTCTTTTGAGGTTTAAGTTTTATCATTGGATCTCTACTTTCTCAGGAAATTGCAGACTCACATTGTGAGTCTGCAATTTTTTTTCCTGTTGTTAGTAGTAGGTCGTCTTATTATTGAACGTTGCTATTATTCCCGTTCATTTCCTTTGATGATACAAATATCAATAAGTGAAGGCAGGTCCGGTAGTACATTTTGCAGATTTACTGAGTATGATTTCCGGAATGATTATTTTATAATAAATTGATTTTTAGCATCATAAATTGTTTTTGAATTGATCTGCTGTATTTTTTAGCCTCCTTCGGCAAAGTTTTTTTTGAAAAAAAAGAATAAAAATTTTGTTCTTCCCCTGAATTTTCTTCTCCAGATTCTACATTTCCTTAAAAATTAAAAATCCCAAACCACTCCGGAGAGCAATTTGGGATCTTTTGCGGAAGCAAAATCCGACCTTTCGGGCGGGATTGGTTTACTTGATATAAGGAATGAAGATGCCTTTAAAGTTGTAGCACTCAAAAGTGCGATCGCAACCGGTCAGGTATGCGACCGGGAAATTCTTCAACATGGGTTCTACCGCAAAACGGATGTCTTTTGCCGCCTGACCGGTTAACCGGACTACCATCGGCCGCATAAGGGGCACTTTGTGAATAGTGTATTCGATAATAAAATTGGCTGTATTGGATTTTACCGCTATATCGGTAGTGGCGGCCACCGGACTGACCTTATTGACGTGAATGTACTGGTCGGATACCAGGCCATTATTTTGCGGGACAAACTCGAAAGCCCTCAGGCCCTGTTTGATGATCCCGGCGATCTGATTGATGCTGGTCGTGTTGGGAATGCTCGATTTTGCAATGACAATGGAACCTTTTATAGCTCCGCTGGTGTACGAAGCGGCGGAAAGGTCCTGGGTGGTGTTGGTTCTGCTGATTACCTGCGCCTGGGCGATCTGAATGGTCGTGGCGATCAGGAAAAATGCAAAAAAAGCGATGGTGGTAAACTTTTTCATAATAGTGATTCTTTAGGTGGAAAGATGTGTAGGTTCACCAGGATGTGTCTGGTGGCGTTAAGATGTACCCACGGTAAGGGTGAAATCTCCTTTTAAACCGGTGAAAGACTACCGGACACTGCCTTAAAACATTTCCAGGAGCCGGGCGTTTTAGTGATCCCGGATAAGATGAACCCTATGTCCGCTACTGAAATGTAAAGCGTAGGGTTTCCCGGAGAGTACGGTCGGTCCGGTTCGGCAAATAGCTGCAAATGGGTAAGCGCCGCGGGCCAAATACTAAAAATTAAAGAGGTTCTAACATATAATTTTAGGAGATACCGTCGTTTTTCTCCGTATCCTACCTATTTTTGGTCTATGAATTTATCCTTACAAATAGCCCGTCGCTATTTATTCGCCAAGCGATCCACCAATGCGATCAATATCATCACCGGTATTGCGGTATTCGGCATTGCGGTAGGTACGGCTGCGCTATTGTTGGTATTATCCGTATTCAATGGTTTTGAGGACCTGATCACCGGTATGTACAGCAATTTTGATCCGGATGTGAAAGTGGCCCCACTGCAGGGTAAGACCTTTACCGAGGATAGCATCAAGATCGAAAAACTGAAATCCGTACCGGGAGTGGCTTTTATCTCCCGCACCTTGGAAGAAGTGGCGGTATTCAAGTACAAGGAAAACGTCGACTTCGGTATTATTAAAGGAGTAGACGATCAGTATATAGATGTGGCGAATGTCGATTCGGTCATGCGGGAAGGTAAGTTTGCGCTCAAAAATGAAGAATCCACCTACGGCGTGATGGGGATCGGTATCCGCAACAAACTGGCGGTAGATATTGAAGATCCCTTTTATCGCATCGGGGTGTATATGGCCAAACGCCGGCCTAACCCCATGGATCCCACGCCGTTTCGTACGCAATACCTCTATCCGGTAGGCACCTTTATTGCCCAGCAGGAATTTGATAAAGAATACATCCTTTCGGACCTGGAGTTCGTACGGAGTCTGTTGCAATTGAGTGACCAGCTCAGCGCCCTGGAGATCAAACTGCTGCCGGGTTTTGAAACCGACCAGACCATCGATGCGATCCAGGAGGTTATGGGCGAAGAATTTAGTGTGAAGAACCGCTACCAGCAACAGGAATCCTTTTTCAAGCTGATGAAGATCGAAAAATGGCTCAGTTACGCCATCGCCGGTCTGATGATGATCATGATCGCCTTTAACCTCATCGGGGCGCTCTGGATGGCCGTGCTGGAAAAGAAATCGGATATCGTGATCCTGAAATCGATGGGCGCTACGGACAACCTGGTCCGTAACATCTTCCTCAACCAGGGACTGCTGCTGTCGGCAATCGGCCTCATCATCGGCTTCATTCTGGCCATCAGCATCTATACACTTCAGAAAACGGTGGGCATCATTACCATCCCCGGTAATGCTTCCATCGACAGCTATCCGGTTAGTCTGCGCTTCTTTGATTTTATCATCGTGGTGCTGACGGTTTTGGCGATCGGACTGATGGCCAGTATACCGCCGGCCCTGCGCGCCAAACGGGTAAGTGCCCTGATCCGGGAGGAGTAGCGCAGGAGAGGATAATTTACCAAACAACTATATTGGCAAATAGCGTCTATCGGTCGGGCGGACATCGTCGGGAGATTTCCCGCTGACGTTGTTTTTTTTCCGGATGTACTGCACTCAAATTGTGTTGGATTGCCCAAGCCAATCTGATGTCAGCACAGCAGGAAATGAAAAAGGGATACCGACCAGCCGGTCAGTATCCCTTTTTTTATCCAGTTAAGCCTGGCTGCTATTTATCATCACCGAAAGCCTTGCGGATAATATCCGCCTGCTCGGCATCGTGTACTTTTTTGAATCCACTGGCCGGAGACGCGCTGGATTTGCGGGCTACAAAAGCCAGATCCTTATTCAGCCCAACTTCTTCGTTGTGCATCATGGAGCTGATGTATTGCCAGGAACCCATATTGCTGGGCTCTTCCTGGACCCAGATCGGATCGGCTTCCGGATATTTCTTGAATACCGCATTGATCTGTTTTCCGGGCAGCGGGTACAATTGTTCCAGCCGGACAATAGCTACATCCTGACGGTCCTGTTCGCGTTTGTAAGCCAGCAGATCGTAATAGATCTTACCGGTACAGAACAGCAGCCGTTTTACTTTTTTATTCGCTTTTGTCCCCATTTCCGGATCGTCGATCAATTCCTGGAAACGGTGTCCGCTTTCAAATTCTTCGATACTGGAAATGCACTCCGGATGACGCAGCAGCGATTTCGGAGACATTACGACCAGTGGTTTCCGGAAAGGCCGGGCCAGCTGGCGACGCAGCAGGTGGAAGAAGTTGGCCGGGGTAGTCACATTGGCTACCGTCATGTTAAACTCCGCACAGGCCTGCAGAAAACGTTCCAGGCGGGCACTGGAGTGCTCCGGTCCCTGGCCTTCGTAGCCGTGGGGCAGCAACATAACCAGACCGCTCATCCGTTGCCATTTACTTTCGCCGGCCGTAATGAACTGGTCGATCATCGTCTGGGCGCCGTTGGCGAAATCACCGAACTGCGCTTCCCAGATCACCAGGGCTTCGGGCGTGGCCAGCGAATAACCGTATTCAAAACCCAGTACTCCGAATTCGGAGAGGAAGGAGTTGAAGATGCGGAATTCACCCTGCTGAACGGCAATATTGTCCAGGCGGTTGACGGCTTCAAAGGTCTTGGCATCCCGGATCACCGCGTGCCGATGGGAGAAAGTACCCCGCTTAACATCCTGACCGCTCATCCGGATATGGTGTCCGTCGAGGAGGATGGTGCCATAGGCCAGCAATTCGGCCATTGCCCAGTCCAGCTGGTTTTCATCCAGCAACTTCTGCTTGCCTTTATATAGACGTTTGACTTTAGACAGTGGTGTGAAACCCTTGGGCAGAGTCATCAGGTGATCGATGATCTTATCGATCGTTTTACGATCCACGCCCGTTTC
Source organism: Flavilitoribacter nigricans DSM 23189 = NBRC 102662 (assembly GCF_002646595.1). Lineage (GTDB taxonomy): Bacteria > Bacteroidota > Bacteroidia > Chitinophagales > Saprospiraceae > Flavilitoribacter > Flavilitoribacter nigricans. The sequence continues at coordinate 125,315 of NZ_PDUD01000026.1, read as the reverse complement.
CGGTGACTGTCTGTAGTCTTCCGCCGTGGTTTTCTTTTTCAGTTGTTTCCAGGCCAGTTCCGGTTCCTGGTATTCGTAGGGCAGCGGGTGTTCTCTTACCTCGTCGAGACGTTCCTGCAGCACGTTCCAGAATTCCTTTTCCAGTTCATTGGCCAGTTCGGCGTCCAGGTCCCCTCTTTCGATCAGCTTTTTGGAGTAGATCTCCCGCGGATCGGCGTGGTTGTTGATGATCTGGTACATCTCCGGCTGGGTATACTGAGGATCATCCCCTTCGTTGTGGCCGTGTTTACGGTAGCAAACCATATCGATGAACACATCGCTGTTGAATTCCTGACGGTATTCCATCGCCATCTTGGCTACGAACAGCACTGCTTCCGGATCATCCCCGTTGACGTGGAAAACGGGCGCCTGCACCACGCTCGCCGCGCCGGTGGAATAGGTGGAAGAACGGGCATCATCCCAGTCGGTGGTAAACCCGATCTGGTTATTGATCACAAAGTGGATGGTACCGCCGGTGTAATAACCTTCCAGCTGACTCATCTGTACCGTTTCGTAAACGATACCCTGACCGGCTACTGCGGCATCCCCGTGAATGAGGATCGGCAGAATACGATCGTAATCACTTTCGTAAAGAATGTCCGCTTTGGCCCGGGCGAAACCTTCCACTACGGGATTGACGGCCTCCAGGTGGGAGGGGTTCGGTACGAGTTTCAGGTGAACGAGCTTTTCGTCCATCTGGATCTGGGAAGAATAACCCAGGTGATATTTTACGTCACCGTCCCCAAAACTGAGGTCCGGTACGGCGGTTCCTTCAAATTCGTTGAAGATCTGGCCGTAGGTTTTACCCATGATGTTGGCCAGTACATTCAGACGGCCCCGGTGGGCCATCCCGATCACGATCTCTTCCACCCGGTCGCTGGCAGCCTGCCGGATGATACCGTCCAGGGCCACGATGGCGTTTTCACCACCTTCCAGGGAGAAGCGTTTCTGACCGATATATTTGGTGTGCAGAAAGCGCTCGAACATCACCGCACCGTTCAATTTCTCCAGGATACGGCGCTTTTCTCCTTTATTCAGATTGTAGTCGGCCGGATCGTGGGCTTCGATGCGCGCGCGCATCCAGCGACGGCGGTCGCGGTCGTTGATGTGATGGTATTCAAAGCCGATATTACCGCAGTAGATCCGGCGCAATTTGGCCAGGATTTCGCCCAGCGTCGCGTTTTCCAGACCTACTTCCTTGCTGACGAAGAAAGGCAGCTTCAGGTCCGATTCGCTGAGGCCGAAGTCTTCGAGGTTCACGGTCGGTTTCCGGTCCCGGCGGGTCCGGATCGGGTTGGTCGTAGACAACAGGTGGCCGCGGTCGCGGTATGCTTTAATGAGCGAAAGTACTTTCAGCTCTTTGGATAATTGTTCAGTAGCAACGCCGCCGCCGGTATGGCTGCCGTTGCCGTTCCCACCACTGGAGTACTCAAAACCTTTAAAAAAGGCCCGCCAACTACTCTCCAATTCCTCCGGTTCACTTTGGTATTGTTCGTAGAGGGACTCTATATAGTTGGGATGTGCGTTGGCTATAAATGAAAAATCAGTCATTTCTTATTGCATTCGAATATTTATGCAAAGTACCATCACCTCGCTTGAAAAAACAAGAAAAAAAATTATTATTCTACGGGAAACGACAACAAGGCACTAATTATTCTCATTTCCTTTCGTGTATAACTGTTAAGACCAGGATTTGTTTCCCTCCTTCCACTTAATCTCCGGACCTTCTTGGTCGACCAGTTTTTTTTGTAATAAATTAGCATCCTTAAAATGCTTTTATGAGAATTTTCATCCTCTTCTTGCTGGGGTTATGGGGCGTAAGCCTGCACGCGCAGATCCCGGCCAATACGATCGGAGCGAACCCTTTTGGCCTGAAATGGCAGCAGATCAATACCGATAAGGTACAGGTTATCTTTCCGGAAGGGAACGATATCCGGGCCCAAAGGGTGGCAAATGTGGCGCACTATCTGTGGGATCACAACAATGCCTCTATTGGCGACAAAATGAAAAAGGTCACCATCCTGCTGCAAAACCAGACGGTGGTGCCCAACGGCTTCGTGACGGTTGGCCCGTTCCGCTCGGAATTTTACCTGACCCCCACTCCTTTTAATATGGCAACGGACTGGCTGGATCAGTTGGCGATCCACGAATTCCGGCACGTCAAGCAGTTTGGAAATTCCCGCCGGGGACTGACCAGTCTGGCCCGCTCGATCTTCGGTTCCTGGGCCTGGGGTGGTTTTACCGCTACGGCTTTGCCGCGTTGGTTTTTCGAAGGCGACGCTACCGTACAGGAAACGGCCCTCACCCTGTCCGGTCGGGGCCGGCAACCGGCATTCACCATGGAACAGCGGGCACTGATACTGGACGGCATCGACTATGGATACGAAAAGGCCGCCGCCGGATCTCTGAAAGATTTTGTGCCCAACTGGTACAGTCTGGGTTATTATATGGTGGGCTACGGGCGTACCCGCTTCGGAGAGGAACTGTGGTCCGGCGTAGTAAACGACGCCGTCCGTTATAAAGGGCTATTTTTCCCGCTTAGTAAAAGTCTGAAAAAACGGACCGGGCTCGGTACCAGGGAATTTTACCAGGCCATGCGGCAGGACCTGGAATCAAAATGGAAGAGCGGAGCCCCCGGCGCGCGGGCTCTGGAAGAAAGCCCCATTGTAAATCGCTTTAGGAAAAAAACGGTCGTCAACTATACCAATCCGCGCTGGCTGGACGACGCGGACCTGGTCGTAGAGAAAAGGGGATACGATCAACTGCCGATGTACTATCGCTTGCGTCCCGATGGCGTAGAACAAAAACTGACAAACTCCGGGGTACTGCTGAGCGCACCGGAGTCCACCCTTTCGCAGGGCAATGGCCGGCTGGTCTGGGCGGAGTACGGATTTGATCTTCGCCGTTCCAATCAGACCTATTCCGTGATCCGTACCTACGATATATCCACGGGTTCCAAACGGCAGCTAACCAGTCAATCCAAGTACTTCTCCCCGGCGATCACCGAAAGGGGCGACCGGATCGTAGCCGTAGAGGTTACGCCCAACGGGACTTGTAGCCTGGTGGTGATCGATCCGGCCGGAGGGGAAGTTATCCGGCAAATACCCAATCCGGATGTTTACTTTTTTCAGTTCCCGCGCTGGACATCGGACGGTTCGGCCATCGTGGTGATCGGACAAAGGAACGAAAGACAGGCACTGTACAGAATTGATCCTGCTACCGGCCGCATGGAGGCCATTACGCCCGCTACTCCCCGGCAGCTCAACCATCCGGAAGTACGGGGCGATAACGTTTATTTCGCCGCGGGTTATACCGGCGTCAATCAGATCTATACGGTTCCCCTCGGTGGCGGCGCCATTCGGCAGATCACGGAGGATCCGATCGGGGCATTTCAGCCGGCGGTTTCTCCCAACGGCCGGATGCTGGCCTACAGCGCTTTTCGCACCAACGGTTTTGATATACTAAAGGAAGAGCTCGATGAAAGTACCTGGAGAACAGTCGACGTAAACGCCCCAGAAGATCGATTACCGACCTATGCCGAAGAACTGGCCCGACAGGAGGGCGGTACGATCGTGCCGACGGTGCCGGACGAGAAATTCCCCGTTCGGAAGTTTAATAAAACGAGCGGATTGATCAACGTTCATTCCTGGCTGCCGCAACTGGATCCGCCGGAAGTGGGGGCAAGCATTCTTTCCGATAATAAATTCGGCACCCTGTCCATCGACGCCGGCGCCTATTACAATCTGAACGAAGAAGAATGGACCTTCAGCAGCAATTTACGGTACGCTGAGCTGTTCCCGATCATTACCCTGGGATACAGCTACCAGAACCGCGCGGCCCGACTGATCAACTACCGGGCGGAAAGCGATTCCATTGTCCGTTTTGCTTCCTACGTGGAAGAATGGACGGAGAATAAGCTTACCGCCGGGGTGGAATTGCCATTCAATTTTTCCAAAGGCAATGCCGTACACCGGCTGGATCTGATCGCCAGATTCGATCGTTTTCACGTTAACCCACAGGGAAATGTGGATAACCCGGATCGCGGTATCGATACCCTGATCAATGTTGGGCCCAATAATACGCCCCGTTTCCGGGATCTATACCTGGAGCCTCTGGCCGAAACGGATCTGAATGCCATCGATCTGCGATTGCGCTGGCGACTGTTCCGGAGGCAGGCGGTACAGCACCTCACGCCGCACTGGGGTATCGTAACCGATACGCGATACCGGGCGACGGTGGGCAATGACTTATTTTCCGGATTCAATTTTGTGACCCGGGGAGATATTTATTTGCCGGCCTTCTTCCCCTCGCATGGGTTTTACCTGAATGCGGGATACCAGAAACTGGACCGCCTGGATAATTACCGCTTCTCCAATTTCTTCATCTACCCGCGGGGCTACGGAGCTATTGGTGCGGACGATATCGTGCGCTTATCGGCCAATTATACGCTGCCCCTCGCCTATCCGGATCTGGCGATCGGTCCGCTGGCTTTCGTCAAGCGGATCAAACTGAACGGATTTATCGACTACGGACAGCTCAATTTCGAAAATGACATATTTTCCTACGGTGCCGAGTTGCGCTTCGATGTTCGCTTCCTGCGTTTGCTGGAAGTAGATTTTGGTGTGCGTTACAGCTATTTGAGAGATGCCCCCTACGCCCCCAACGGGAACCAGCATCAATTTGACTTCCTACTGATCAGTATTACTGAGTAAGGAACTGATTGGCGATCCGGAACGGCAGATTATTGAGTCGGGCACTGCTTAGATTAACCAGGGTGACCACCACGATCTCCTGTTCCGGATATATAGCCAGAAAACTGGTGCCGCCCACGGAGCCTCCGCTGTGACCGAACCATTCCCGGTCTTTGTTATCCTCACCACTGCGCCAGCCGATGCCGTAGTTGGTCATTTTTCCGTTGTTATCGGTCTGGCTCCGGGTAAAGGTCAGCCAGGTCTCTTCGTTCAGAAAGCCGGGATGCATGTGCGCATTGCCGAAGCGGATCATGTCTTCCGCCGTGGAGATAAAACCACCACCGGCCCACTTGTAGCTGTTATCGACGTAGGGTGACAATTCCAGCTGGTCATTCTTCAGTTCGTAAAAACTCACCCGGTCCTCATAAGTTTGATCCATATGCTCCGCAAAGGTGTGTTCCAGGTCCAGCGGATCGAAAACCTTCTCTTCCATGTAGCTGAGAAAATCTTCGCCGGCGGCTGTTTCCATAGCCGCACTGATCAGGTTCCAGCCGTAACTACTGTAGGCGTACTTGGAGCCGGGTTCGTGCAGAAGCGGATCATCCTGGAAGATATCCAGCCCTTCCAGTACGGTTTCGTATTTTTTGTCGCTTAAGAATTCGGTGCCGTTATAGTGCCGGATTCCCGCCAGATGACCACCGAGTTGCCGTAAGCTAATCGGGTATTCCTTTTCCGGAAAAGACGGTACGTACGTCTGGATCGGGGCATCCAGATCTATTTTTCCCTGTTGGTACAATAAAGCCAGCCCGGTTGCCGTCAGTGGTTTAGATATACTGCCGATCCGGAACAGATGGCGGTCGGGATCGATCTGTTCCTGCTCGGCGATATCGGCAAAACCGAAACCTTCGGACCAAACCAGTTTGCCTTTAACGGAAACAGCTACGGCAATTCCCGGGAAATGGCTGTCACGACGGGTATCCTGCACCAGTTTCCGCGCCTGGGCAATAGCAGTCTGGTAATTGGGATCAGTAAGCGGGCGATTCGTTTTACAGGCCAAACTACTGATGAGCAGGAGTAAAACGAGCAGATAGTTGCGGGTCATAATGTACAGGTTCTGATGGTCAAGAAATTACAGGATCTTGTAGCCTATTTTTAATTGTAGTCTCCCCCGGAGTCAAAGCATTGGAAAACCTGGGCGGCTAATGCCGGGCGGAACGGTATCGGTTGTCGGAGACTTAAAATGGCCTCTTGAGGATCAAGATACAACTCAAAGGGGTATTCCATTGTATCTTTAATAAATAATTCTGGTTGCTCCGGTAAAGCGATTCCGGTTTCTACAGCATTCGGAAAAAATCCGAAGCCATCCCGGACCTTGCCGCTGATCATCTACCCATGACAATTGCATATTCCAATGAAGAACAAGCTGCCTTTTTTACATACCTTTTTGTTAGTCCTTGTACTAACTTTTCTGTCCTGTGGGCGAAAAGTTAGTTCCGCCCCCACCAGTTACGAGCCACCCGTGATGACGGATAAGGGTGGAGACCCTGTTCCCCGTCTGGTGATCCTGCTTTCCGTCGATCAGATGCGATCCTCTTACCTCGATCGTTTTTCCAGTCTGTATACCGGCGGTTTGAAGCGCCTGCGGGAAGAAGGGATGGTCTTTGAAAATGCCCACCATGAACACGGCCTGACGCTGACGGCTCCGGGGCATGCCACCCTTTCTACCGGTTGCTATCCGCAACGCCACGGCATTATTGCCAATGATTTCTATAACCGCAGCACCCAAAAAATGCAGTACGCCGTGGAGGATCCGAGGGCTTCTATGGTAGGCGCGGATGAGAACGGCCCCAGTCATTCGCCCGTGAGTCTGGCGGTACCGGGTATCGGAGACTGGTTGAAAAAGGACCAACGCCAGAGTAAGGTATATGCGGTCGCTTTCAAAGATCGATCGGCGATCCTGCTCGGAGGTAAACAACCGGATCAGGCTTACTGGTACGATGATATCAACAGTCGTTACATCTCTTCGTCTTACTACGGCAACAGATATCCGCAGTGGGCGAGAGAGCTGGTAGGCCGGGAATATCTAAAAGACGAGATCGAAAAGGGCTGGCATAAAAGACTGGGCAATGATCCCGTATACGAAAGACTGGCCGGACCGGACGGCGTTATCCAGGAGAATGCCCGCTTCTTGCCCGAATTCCCGCACACCAAGATCCGCATGGGAGGTTTCGTACGCCCGGAATCCCGGGAACGGGAAATGTTCTGGACCACTCCCTTCGGAGATAAGTTCACCCTGCGTTTTGCCCGTGAGCTGGTCACACGCAACCAGCTGGGAGCCGACGAGGTACCGGATATGCTGATGATCAGCTGCTCCACCGCCGATGCTATCGGCCATCATTTCGGGCCGGATAGCCAGGAGGTCATGGATTATTATCTGCGGCTGGATGAATACCTGGAAGAGTTCTTTTCTTTCCTGGATCAGCAGGTCGGACGCGATAATTACCTGGTGGTGCTGAGCGCGGATCACGGAGTAGTGACAATGCCGGAGGTGGCCGCTGAAAAAGGTATCGATGCCAAGCGGATCACGATCACCCAGTTTCGGGAGATCATGGATCAGTTTGATCAGAATATGCAGCAATCGCTGGGACTTAGCTCGCCCATCATCCACACGGCTAATTATACGGGTGTGAGCCTGAATTATCAGGAAGCCGGCAAAAAGGGTATAAAACCGGAGGAATTGCGCAAAAAGATCGCGGATGCGCTGGAAAAAATGTATTTCATTGAAGATGCATTCACACAGGAAGATCTGGAGATCGAGCATCCCACGCGCCCTTATCTGGAGCTTTATCAGCGATCCACATTCCCGGGGCGGGGCCACGATATTAAGCTGAGGTACAAGGAAAATTATCTGGTTGCCTACGCGGCCAACGGGTCGAGCCACGGTTCTCCTTACGAATACGATAACCACGTTCCCATGGTATATTACGGCTTTGGGTTGCCGGCTAAAAGGATTGACCGGCGGGTCGCTACTGTGGATATTGCACCGACTTTAGCCCGCCTGATGCACCTGACGGTTACGCCCAATCAGTTCGACGGACAACTATTACCGGAAGTGACTTTCGCTGTTCAGGAGTGATCGCAAGTCACCTCCGGCGGTTGAATAGCTGCAGCTGCAATAAACCGGGGCCGGTTTATTCCGCTTATTTTTTCCAGACCATGCTGAATTCCCGGGTGAATTCCGAGCGGGCGCCTTTCAGTACCAACTGATCACCGGTGGAACTGATGGTCCAGTAACTGTCGTCTCCTTCGCCGGCATCGCTGTCTAGAAAAAGTTCACTGGTGGTTTCATCGTAGCTCCACTTCCCGGTATTGCGTCCGTAGGGATCGCCGTCGCTGACGAAGGTGCCGTCGGCCTTAAGTTCGATCCAGCGATTGTTTTCGGGATTGTGTTGATCACTGACGTCCTGCCCGTTTTGCATAATGGTCCCCATTTCCCATTTACGTACCAGTTGATCCGATTGTAGCGTGGTTTCCCCGCAGCCGAAGATCGTGATCAGGCTTGCTGCGAGCATTGAGAATAGCATTCTTTTCATGATTAGATTTTGGTGGGAGAGATGCAATTACACCGGAGTTTGGCGGTTTCATATGCGAGAAAAAGCTATCTTAGCCACTGATAGTACTCTCTTTGATAACAAAAACTTTTCTCATGATTGTTTGGAAAGGACTGGGCTTCCTCAGCCTGGTAATCCCCTTTGGCACCGCCCTCATTTTTCAACTCATTTTCGGTAGTACTCCAATTGCTTCTGGTTTTGGCTACATTTTAGGAGGCGCCGCGGTCTGGTACCTCGGCACTAAATGGAACGCCGCACCGGGAAGGGTAATGACCGACAACCAGACCGGTGAACAGATCGAGTTTAAAAACGATCACACGCTTTTCTGGATTAAAATGCAGTACTGGGGATTTGTCTCGGCTGCATTGGGGATATTCGCATTTTTTGCCTAAAAAAAGAAAAGTCCTGGAGGGGAGTTATTTCCCCTTCAGGCGTTCCCACAGGTCGGACATTGCATTTTCGGCCGCCTGCCCACGGGCCCTCCGCTGGTGCGCCTCGATAATATGTTCTTCATCCAGACTAAGCCGGAAAGAAAATATGTAATCGCTACTTTCATCAAAGGTCTGATCGATAGAACCGAAACGCAGGTCATTAAACTGCAGATCCCCGCCATCGAGCCTCGAAACGCTGTAATAATTATTGGAGAACCACTGTAGGATCTCAATCACCCGATCCCCTTCGTGGGGATGCAGGAATTCGTGATTTTTCGGAATGATGGTGAAGGATTCCACTTTGGGATCTTCGTCCAGAATGGAATAGACCCCGTGGTAATAATTGCTGTCGCCCTCGGCAATTCCCTGCCAGAGCAGATTGTTGAAAATGGTGGGGTAAGTAGAAAAGCGTTTATAGACGATCTGCTCGTCGTCGAGGGAACGCTGGAATACCTGATCAACCTGATATTTATTAAAAAAGGTAAAGAGCAGGTAGGCGCTGCTCAGCCCAATACCCAGCCAGTTGAATAGACGTCGGCGCGGATAATTATTGGTGATACGGGAGGCAATGATCACGCAGACCAGAAACGGAAGGGTATACAGGGGATCTACTACGGAAACATTATTAAAAGCGACCCGATAGTCCCAGAATGGCTGGAACAGTTGGGTGCCGTAAGTCGTACAACAATCCAGCAGCGGATGGGTAAGAATGGCCCAGAAGAACAGCCAGGCCCAGCCCCGTACACTGGCATTACTATTCAGACTTTGTCGTTTTCGCCATCGCTCGCGTGTATAGACCATGATTACGAGCGCAATCATGGTGCTACTCACCGCAAAACCGATCTTGAGGGTGTCAAAAATACCGATCGGCATACCAATGCTTCCCAGCGTGATGATGGCCATCAGCCCCAGCCAGACCTTGGTAAGATCGTACCGGAATCTTCCCTGTCGCTCTTCGCGTTTTATGTACAGGCGATGGGTGAGCCAGGCCATTCCGAGGGGTGCCACTATCGCAAATAGCGCCGAGTGAGTAATGGCCCGGTGGAAAGCCAGCGCACTGATCTCATCGGAAACCACATTCGCCACCACATCCAGGTCGGGCAAGGTGCCGGCAATGGCGCCCCAAAGCATGGCGCGGTTGCCCACTTTTTTACCTAATACGACTTCGCCTACCGCAGCGCCTAGTGTGATTTGGGTCAGAGAATCCATCGGTTGATAATTTTTAGGTCGTCAAATTACAAATAAAAACAGGAGTACACTCTAATAATCAGCAAGACGGCCCGTATGTGCGGGGGAAATAAAAACGGGATGCAGATAGCCATCGTATCTGCATCCCGTTATGATCCGGAAAGGAGGATCAGGATCTAGAACCGGAATCCGAGCGTCAGCAGGATCCGGGTATAGTTAGTTGTGTTGTTGAATACCTGTTCCGGGTAGGTGGCCGTCAGGTAGGGACGGTAGATCTCCTCGGTCATACTGCGGCGGGCTGCCAGATCGAGGAAAAAACTTTCCATACTATAGCCTAAGCCCAGACTGAGCTGCGTATTGAACGCCGGCAGGCCATCGGTGTTGGAGTAAGGCGGCTGGCGCAGGGAAACCCCACCCCGGAAGCGAAACTGGCGAAAGGCATACTCTCCACCTACTTTGAGATTGATGGAGGAAGCCAGTTCTTCGGAAATATCCCGGTTGGCAATATCTTCATCTTCGGAAAAGCTGGAAAAGCCAAGCTTGTTATTAGCGAAATTGACCCATTCCAGTTCACCGGAAATAAATCCGTTGCGACCGAATATAAAACCAACGCCGCCACTCATGCGCCAGGGGGTGGCCAGTTTATAACTGAAATTACCATCGGGTGAAGATGCTGATCCGATATTACCCTGTCCGCCCTCAGAATAACTGTAAAGCATGGATGTGCTAAAGTTATCTTCCAGGTTGAACCAGGTGGGGGTATGAATGGCCGCCCCCACGCGAACCATCTGGTTGACGCGGTAGATAATACCGAGCTTGGCATTGAACCCGATACCGGTGGTGGTCAGATTCTCATCGTACTGGAGATCCTCAAAAGCCGGTACCTCGTTATTGACGTCACTCTCAAAGTAGCTCTTTTGCTCCAGGTAATTGACGAAGGGAAGTCCAAGACCGAGACCGATCAATAAACGGTTATCATAATTGCCAGAAACGGCAAAAGAGAGTTCATTCACGCCGCCACTGGTAGTAATGGTCTGTTCGCGTTCAATTACCGCACCGGGCGCATCGTCAAAATCCGAAAAGTAAAATCCGGTACCGTTGTCGATCAGGAAAGCGCCGGCATCATTGGCCAGGCCGGATTCAAATTCATCGAGCCCGAAATCACTGTTTGCCAGTTCGGTAAAACGGTTAACGATGGAGCCCTGAGACATACCGCGGTAAACGGTTTCGCGATTAAAATCCGCGAGGCGATTAAAGCCCATCGCGAAATTGACATTAACCCAGTTGGGGTTCCGGGAAGTTCCGGAAAAAACCAGTCCCAAACTAGCCAGGCTTAAGCTGGAAGCCGTTTCGCTGATCTCGCTGTTATTCCCGTTCGTCAACTGGGTATTACCCGTATAGAGGTTAAACATCGGAGTGATCACGAATTGAGATCGACGCATCCAGGCGATCCCCGCCGGGTTGGTACTGATCACCGAAAAATCGGCGCCAAGCGGCCCGAGGCTTCCGGCAACTGCGGCCGAACGGGCGGTGCCGAAATAATCGTATTGAGAGTAGCGCAATGCATCGTTGAGGTTCTGTGCGCTGAGCGGTATTAGGCATCCCATTAGGAAGAAAATGGAGCAAAGTATGCTGGAATGCTTTAGATTCATCTTTTCTTTTTTTTAACCGTGAGTTCTGATCACGTTCGATTAACTAATCATCGGTGTAACTCCAATCATGGTCATAAAAAAAGTGGGTGGAACAGCTTTCACTCCCCACCCACTTTTTATCTGTTCCATACTAAGTAGAACAGCAAATATTCAGGATAGTTGATTATTTCTCACCACCACCGGAACGAGTACGTCCACTGCTGCTACCGGATGAGCGGCTCGGCGTACTGCGATTCATACTACTTCCGGACGAAGAACGACTCGGACTAGAACTCGGACTGTAGGAACGAGAAGGCGTAGTACTTCTACTCGGACTGTAAGAACGAGAAGGAGTGGTACTTCTGCTCGGGCTGTAAGAACGAGAAGGAGAAGTATTATAGCTCCGGGAAGGAGAAGTACTCCGATTGTACGTCCGGCTCGGGCTGGTAGAACGCGTTCTGCTGTTCATGCTCGGGCGGGTCGTAGTACTGCGGGTACGACTATTGTTAATTCGGTTGCGGTCAACGTTGCGGTTCGGCGTAACGGTCGTACGAGTACGAGAATCCGTAGAACCTACGTTGCGGCCGGAACGGATCGTGTGGCGCTCCAGTGAACCGGAGTTGGTGCGATTCGGTCTGGCGTTGATGTCGCCGTTCCGGGAAGTAGCACTTCTCGGGTTGCTTTGGTTCAGCGTGTTATCTACCGTGCGGGTAGTAGAACGCGGGGTTGCTACAGTACCACTTCTGCGCGGTCCGGAGTAAGTTCCCTGACTGGTGCCATTGTTACCACGTGAGTTGTTTACGTTGTATACGGTATTGTAAGTATTACCGCTTCCCCAAGAAGGTGGGCAATAATAATTAGAGTATACGTTGTTGAAGCCACCGTAACCTACACCTCCCCAGCTATTATAGCCACCGAAGTTGTTGAATCCGTAGGGAGAACCCCAGGAGTTCCAGCTATTCCAGCGGTTAAAGCTAGAGTATGGTGAACCCCAGCTGTTGAACGCGCTATAGCGGTTCCAGCTGTTCCAGCGATTGTAACGTCTCCAGTTGTTCCAGCTGTTGCGGCCGTAGTAATCATCATAGATCAGCACGGTCACACCGTTCGGACGGATGAATGGATCGTAATAAGCCATATCCACATAAACGGGATCGAAATAGTTGAATCCGTAGTAGGGGCGATGGAAACGACGGATACGCGACGTGTAGTAATAGTCGTACGTATTGTTATCGTAATCATCATAAGCAGCATCTTCTTCGTAATAGTCATCAGATGAGTAATCGTCGTCATAGTCGTCGTAAGAAGAATAGCTGGCATCAGTGTCCGGATCGTAGTACAGGTCATCGTACTGAGCCTGTGCCATGCTCACGGATGCTAACGTGAACAGGGCAATCAGAAAAGCGGACAAGTTATAATTTTTCATAAAGCCTGAGTTTTTTAAAAATGTAATTACTGCGACTCTCATACAGCTTACAACATGTAATTTATTACTTTTGTGCCGATTTTTTAGTTAAAGACCTTTTAAATCTGGGCTGGTCGCTGTTAAAGTCCTTGAAAGACCGGCCTTAACAATTGTTAAGACGCAATTTGAAGGCTGTAAGTCACACAAAAGTACGTGAATAACAGTAGCTTAGGTGGTTAATAAATTGTTAAACCGTTCTTTTGTCGTTTTTTTTGCTAAATGACGAGAAGCGATTTCAAAAATACTAATAAAACTACTAATTCCATAATCGGACATGGCAAAGGAAATTACCAATAGAAGTGAAGATTACTCGCAGTGGTATATCGACATTGTGAAAAAGGCCAACCTGGCGGATAACTCCGCCGTACGCGGATGTATGGTGATCAAGCCCTACGGCTTTGGGATCTGGGAGAATATGCGGGATCAGCTGGACCGTATGTTCAAAGATACCGGGCACGTCAACGCTTACTTTCCTTTGTTCATTCCCAAGAGCTTCCTCAGCCGCGAAGCGGAACACGTGGAAGGCTTCGCGAAGGAATGTGCGGTAGTGACCCACCACCGCCTGATGAATGCTCCCGACGGGAGCGGAGTGGTAGTGGATCCGGAAGCCAAACTGGAAGAAGAACTCATCGTGCGTCCCACTTCCGAAACCATCATCTGGCATACCTACAAAGACTGGATCAACTCCTACCGCGATCTGCCGCTGCTCATCAACCAGTGGGCCAATGTCGTGCGCTGGGAAATGCGGACCCGCCTGTTCCTGCGTACCGCAGAATTTCTGTGGCAGGAAGGACATACAGCCCACGCCACGCGGCAGGAAGCCGAAGAGGAGACCCTGAAGATACTGGACGTCTATGCGACCTTTGCCGAGGAGTACATGGCCATGCCGGTGATCAAGGGCATCAAAACGGCGAATGAGCGCTTTGCGGGAGCGGAAGAGACTTATTGCATCGAAGCACTGATGCAGGATGGCAAAGCCCTGCAGGCCGGAACATCTCACTTCCTGGGCCAGAATTTCGCCAAGGCTTTTGATGTAAAATTCCTGAATGAGAACAACCAGGAGGAATATGTATGGGCTACTTCATGGGGTGTTTCCACCCGTCTGATGGGCGGTCTGATCATGACCCATTCGGATGATCAGGGCCTGGTACTGCCACCCAAACTGGCGCCGACCCAAGTAGTGATCGTGCCGATCCCGAAACCGGCACCGGAGATCGACGAAGTAGCCGAAAAGATCATGCGGGAACTGAAAGACCTTGGTATTTCCGTAAGCTACGATACCGATATGCGGAAACGTCCGGGCTTCAAATTCGCCGAACACGAAATGCGGGGAATCCCCGTACGACTGGGCATCGGCAAGAGAGACCTGGAAAAAGGTGTCGTGGAAGTGGCCAGACGTGATACCAAGGAAAAAGCATCTCAACCGTTGGAGGGGATCGCGGCCCACGTTCAGCAGTTACTGACCGATATCCAGCAAAATCTCTTTGACCGGGCTGCCGCTTTCCGGGCGGAAAAAACCGTCAAAGTGGATTCCTTCGATGATTTCAAAGCAGTACTGGATCAGGATATTCCCGGATTCATTTCGGCGCACTGGGACGGTACCACCGAAACGGAGCTGAAGATCAAGGAACTTACCAAAGCTACCATTCGCTGCATCCCTCTGGATGCGGAAGAAGAGGAAGGAAAATGTATTCTCACGGGCAAACCTTCGTCGCAAAGAGTCCTGTTTGCCAAAGCTTACTAGATATTTGAACTTCTAAGTCCCTTACCGAAAATATCGGTGACGGGAGGTCGTTTAGGAAGTTGGGAGGTTTTCCCAACTTCCTAATAACTCATCCCGCTATCCAATCACGGAATTATCCCGCGCAAAGCCACTGGCGTACATGAGTGCACCGCCCGCCAGCGCAATATCCTTCAGTAGCTGACCGGCATCCCCATTCATGGCATTGGGCAGATGAATGATCAGTGCGAAAAGGATCAGCATCAGAGCCAAAAGTACCGCGGCCAGTTTATCGAATTTCCCAATAAGCATACTTACCGAAGCGGCCAGTAAACAAATACCGGTAATGTAGATCATCGCAACTCCTCCCGGAGGGCCGATCATCTCATTAAACGTGGCGGCATTGGTCATGTGGAAAAAACCGAAAATGGCAAAGGGCACTGCGTACAGATACTTGCCGATACCTAAAATGGAATTCATAGCTGATAGGTTTGGTTAGAAAAGTAAGGGTTTCTCAAGTATTGATGTAGGTACATCTAATCAAATGTATGGTTTTTTATTTGCTGTTCAAATATTAACACAAAATAATTTTTTGAGATTTACTTTTGATATGGTATTAAAATCTGAATTTCAAACACGAAATCGTGCTGTTTCAAATACCGGTACCGCGACTTTCGTATCCCCCCGGAAAACAGGAAGGAAACAATTTGCGTTATCATCCAGTAAACGATTATAATTCATTTTACATCCGACAAATAAATACTATGCTAATCCAGCTGAGACCTACGGCTTTACTGATCATTTTACTGGCATTTGCGGCCTGCAAATCGGCTAAAAAACCCGAAACGACCAAAGTGAAGGATGTGACGGCTGGCAAGCTGTTGGACCATATGGTGAAGAACCAGGTGAAAGCCGACTGGCTGGAGGCCAAAGCCCGGATCAGCTACGATGGCGAGGACCAGAGCGTATCCGCCTCCGCTTCCATCGTCATGCGCAAGGATAGTCTGGTGTGGATGAGTGTGCGTAAACTGGGATTCGAAGTAGCCCGGGTGCAGATCGATAAAGACTCGGTTTACGTGATCAACCGGCTCAGCAACGAGTATACTATTCAGGGCCTGGATTACCTGGCGAGTTCCTATAATCTTCCGGCCAACCTCAAGACGATCCAGGCGATCCTGCTGGGCAATCCGGTCTTTCTGAACAGCCGGGATATGACCCTGAACAAGGAGGAAGCCAACTATCATCTCATCAGCAGTTCGGGGCAACTCGAAAACCACTTTTGGCTGGATATGGCCAGCCTGGCGCTGGTGCGGACCCGCTACGGAGATCTGCGAAACCGCCGGGAAGTAAACCTGCTGCTGGAAGATTATCAGCCTTTAGATGCGGAGCAGAATTTTTCGTATCTTCGTCAAATTAAGGTAGATAGCAGCGAACTGGGAGAGGCTGCCATCGAAATCGACTTTTCGGATGTTAAGATCAATGTACCGCAGGAGATCAGATTTTCAATTCCGTCTCGTTATACGCGTGTAGATTGAGGGTGACGCTTTTTTTATGAACATATCAGTTAGAAATAACAACTTTTCCGGCGTTCTATATACGACTCTAACGGGCCTGCTGCTGTTATTGCTTCCCGTCCTCGTTTCCGCACAGGAATCGCGCAATGAACTGGAAGAGCGCCGAAAGCAGCTGCTCACCGAGATCAAGGAGAACAATGATCTTCTGGCCAATATCAAGAAGGATAAGGCCACCAAACTTAACCGTTATTTTGCCCTTCGCTCGCAGATCCAGAAACGACAGCAACTGGTCAGCACGCTGAAAGAAGAGCTCAATTACGCCGATGCTGCCATCATTCGGGTAGACGAAGTGATCACCGCATTGGGGGGAGATATTGACCGCCTGAAAACCGAATACGCCCAGATGCTGCGCATCGCCTACCGCCACCGCCTAAACGGTAGTTTCCTGTCCTTTTTGTTTTCCGCCAATAGTTTTAATGATGCCTTTCGCCGCTGGCAATATCTGCGTCAGTACGATCGCTACCGCAAGCGTCAGGCCCAACTTATCGTGGAAACGCAGGAAGAACTGGTGGCGCGTTCCACGCAGCTGGAAGACGAGCGCAAAGAAAAAGAACAATTATTGCTCAGCGCGGAGGAACAGCAGATCCTGCTGGCGCGCGAACTCGGCATGATGGACGAACTGATCGCCAACCTGAAAAAGGATGAATCTAAAGTCGCTTCGGCACTGAAGTCCCAGCAGGAAGACCATCAGAAGCTGAACGATATGATCGAAAAGATCATCTTCAACGAAATGGCCCGGAAACGGAAAGAAGCCCGGCAACCCGAAGCGCTGCAGGCGGATGAAAAGCCCGCCACACCCGCTCCGGACGCCGTGAAGGTGGTAGATGCGGGGAATTTTGTAAAGAATAAAGGCCGCCTGCCCTGGCCGGTAAAATCCGGGGTGATCACCCGGCACTTTGGTACCCAGGCCCATCCGACCATTAAAAGTGTAGAGATCACCAATAATGGTATCGATATCAGTACCGATAGTGGAATGGAAGTACAGGCCATTTTTTCGGGAGAGGTAGTCGGCGTCCAGTACGTACCCGGGTATAAGAATACCCTCATTTTGCAGCACGGGCCATATTATACCGTTTATTCCAATCTCGATGAAGCTACGGTCGGGCGCGGCGATGTGGTGAGCGCCGGGCAGACGGTCGGCCGGATGGGGCAATCCGATCCGGAACTCCATTTCGAGGTGTGGCGGGAAAAACAAAAACTCAATCCCGTCCATTGGATACAGCGACGATGAGCGCTCTCCCAAATTCAATTCTATCTGCTACGATCCCCCAAAATGCAGACCATTTCAAATGATAAGCCGGCAGGATGGGTTTGAAAATTTATAAGCTCTGCCCTTGTGGCAAGGAACTTTAATCCCTATTTTATAGTTTCAAAAATATATTTCGCTCATGGGTAAATAGGAGTCACATTTCCAAGGCTCATGAGCCCATGATTTACGCTAAACTACTATATGCAAAACGATTGGAATTTAGGTGAAAAGGATAAACTGGGTTTACGAAAAGGTACCGAATATGCCGTTCTCGTAGGCCTCGTTCAACGCGACCAGACCGAAGAGCAGGTGCAGGAATACCTGGATGAGCTGGAATTCCTGGCCATGACGGCCGGGGCGGAAACGGTCAAGCGTTATATCCAGAAAATGGATCACCCCCATCCGAAGACTTTCATCGGTAAAGGTAAAATGGAAGAGATCGGAGAATATATCGAAAATCACGAAGATGTCAATATGGTCATTTTTGACGATGACCTTTCCGGTAAACAGGTTCGGATCCTGGAAGAATTTCTGAAGGTCAAGATCGTTGACCGCTCCAGTCTCATCCTGGATATATTTGCTTCGCGGGCCCAGACGGCCCAGGCTAAAACTCAGGTAGAACTGGCCCAGATGCAGTACCTGCTGCCCCGGCTGCGTGGTCTGTGGACTCACCTGGAACGGCAGCGTGGTGGTATCGGGATGCGCGGACCCGGTGAGAAGGAGATCGAGACTGACCGTCGTATCGTACGCGATCAGATCGCTCTGTTGAAAAAGAAGCTGGACAAGATCGACCTGCAAAACCAGACCCGCCGCAAGAACCGGGGTCAACTGATCCGGGTGGCACTGGTAGGGTATACCAACGTCGGTAAATCAACGCTGATGAATACCCTCAGTAAATCGGAAGTATTCGCAGAGGACAAACTCTTCGCTACGCTGGATACCACCGTCCGTAAGGTCGTACTGGATGCCACTCCATTCCTGCTGTCGGATACGGTAGGGTTTATCCGGAAACTGCCGCACCATCTGGTGGAGAGCTTCAAATCCACGTTGGACGAGGTGCGCGAAAGCGATATCCTGCTGCACGTGGTAGACATCGCCCACCCGCAACACGAAGATCAGATCCGTACCGTAAACGAAACCCTGCAGGAACTGGGTGCTATCGATAAACCCACCCTCATGGTGTTTAACAAGATCGATCTGTACCGGGAAAAATACTTCGATCCACTGCTGGAAGAAGACGGCAAACGCGAAGTAGAGGAAGGCCTGAAAGGCTCCCTGCGCCATATGTTTGACACGGAAAATATCTTTGTTTCGGCCAAAACGGGTGAAAATATCAACGAATTGCGGGAGCGTGTCCTGGAAATGGTCAAGCACGAATACGAAGTTCGTTATCCCTACCAGACGAAACAATGGTAATATTGCTGTCATGATTTTTTGATCCTGCAATCATATGATTAGATCCGGCCTTGCGCTTTTTCTGGGATGCCTTTTGAACATGCAGCCGGCTAGGGCGCAGGCGCAGGTAGAAATTGTTGACCTGGAAGCGAATGTTACCGCCTGGTCCGACGGGCTGGCCATGGATATCATGTTTCTGGAACAGGAGCAGGTCTTTATGGGCATGATGGAACGTTGGCTGGAACGGCTACAGAAAAAATACAACGCTTACCAAAAGACCCAGGAACGCAATTATATGCCCGACGGGCGAGATGATGCTCTAAAGCATTCTGTAATGGCGGATCAGCAGGGGCTACTCGCCGCCGAAACTTACTACCTCGATACCATAAATGTTTATAAACAGGAAATGCTGGCGGCTATTCAAGCCAGCATCCGGGAGCGGGTAGATCACCTCAATCATTCGTCGGAAGACCGGATGATCGTTTTCCAGCAGGCTATTCTTTATCAGGAGGAGAATCATCCTACGCGGGCATTAATGATCCCGATCGAACCGGCCGACCGAGAGTCGCTCCAGTCCCGGCTGGATGCGCTGGAACTGGAAATGATCATCGCCTATACGCGTTATTTCGGTCTGATGGAAGAAATAGGGCAACTCGATCTCGGCCGGTTCCCTTTGAAAGAATAGGCCGAAATTCATGGAGGCTGACATATCCCGATCGTCGCTACTACTACTTCTCTAAAAATTCCAATATCTCTTCAACGTGTTCCCGGTGGTTAGCCAGGCGCGGCACTTTGTGCTGCCCGCCGATCTTACCTTTGGAGCGCAGCCAACTGTGGAAGGTGCCTTTTGGCAGGGATTTGATCTGCAGGCACTCCAGTGCGATATCCTTATGTCTTTTGGCTTCGTAGTCCGAATTGATCTTTTGCAGATTGGCGTCCAGCAACTGACCGAAGGCATCCACATCAACGGGCGGTTTTTCAAATTCGATCAGCCATTCGTGACTCCCTTTGCCGTTGCCTTTGAAATAAACCGGAGCAACCGTATAGTCGGTCACAGTTGCGTTGAGTAGCTGACAGGTCTCTGCGAGGGCCTTATCGGTATTTTCTACGACCACTTCTTCCCCAAATGCATTGACGAAATGTTTGGTACGGCCCGTCACCCGTACGCGATAGGGGTCCGTAGAAGTGAACATGACCGTATCGCCGGGGGTATAGCGCCACAGACCGGCATTGGTACTGATCACCAGTGCGTAGTGTTTACCGGTCTCCACTTCCCAGAGCGGAATGGCCTGCGGTTCTTTCTGATCCCAGGCATCCATGGGGAGGAATTCGTAATAAATGCCGTTGTCGAGCAGGAGTAGCATATCATCCCGGGTGAAATCATCCTGAGCGGCGAAATAGCCCTCCGTGGCATTGTAGATCTCCTGATAATTGACCTTATCGTCCGGAAAGAACTGCCGGAACTGTTCGCGGTAGGGGCGGAAACTGACGCCTCCGTGGATGTAGGCCTGGAAATTGGGCCATACTTCCAGCATATTCTCCTTACCGGTGATCTCAAGGATGCGGCGCATCAGGACCACGGTCCAGGTCGGTACCCCACCGATCATGACGATGTTCGGTTCGGCCGCACCGGCCTGAGCCAGTTTTTCTAGTTTCACTTCCCAATCATCGAGTAGCGCAGTCTCAAAATCCGGTGTGAAAAAAGGCCGGCCCACAAAGGGCATATTGTGGATCATGATCGCCGATACGTCCCCCACCATCGTTTTGGGGTAGGGCTCGAAAGGCGACAGGCTACCGCCCATCAGCATGCTTTTGCATTCGAATTGCCGGGCGTCCGGCCGGTTGTGGTACAGTAAAGTCATGGTATCCCAGGTGCCGCGGATGTGGCATTGGAACAGATTCTGGCGGGATACGGGAATGTATTTGCTTTTATCGCTGGTGGTACCGCTGGATTTGGAGAACCATTTGATCGTGCCGTTCCACAGTACATCTTTTTCCCCCATCATCATGCGTTCGATGTAGGGTTTCAGCTCGTCGTAGTTCTGTAGAGGGACGCGTTTGCCGTATGCCATGGGATCCCGGAGGCTGCGGTAATCATAGATCAGTCCCCACTCGGTATGTCTTCCGGCTTCGATCAGCTGTTTCCAGAGGGCCCTCTGAATTTCGTGTGGATGGCGGCTGAATCGCTCGATCCGACGGTATCTTTGTTGGTAGTACCAACGAAAGCTGCGATTAATCCATTTCCTCATAAGGGTTAGGGTTGATGGAGTAGGTTTTCAGAATTGGTTTAAATATCGACCTAAGGTCATTACTTAAACAAATTCTTTAGGGGGAACGCTCTTATCCCCCATAATATACTTGAAAATAAGCAAAAAAACCTGCCTATTTCATTTTTAACTCCGATCGCAAAAAGACCCCTGTATGGCTTTTTTTGGATTTGGCAACTACTTCCGGGGTGCCGGAAGCCACAATCTCTCCTCCGCGTTGTCCGCCTTCCGGACCAATATCGATAATGTGGTCCGCTACTTTGATCACGTCCAGGTTGTGTTCGATCACCACCACGGTATTCCCTTTCTCCACCAGCCGGTTCAGGACGATCAGCAAATGCCGGATATCCTCAAAATGAAGTCCGGTGGTCGGTTCGTCCAGGATGTAGAAGGTATTACCCGTATCCCGTTTGGACAGCTCTTCGGAAAGTTTTACCCGCTGGGCTTCCCCACCCGAAAGCGTGGTTGCCTGCTGCCCCAGAGTAATGTAGCCAAGGCCAACACTGTTCAGCGTCTTTAATTTCCGGAAGATCTTGGGGAAATTCTCAAAGAAGTGAACGGCTTCGCTCACGGGCATATCCAGGACATCACTAATGGATTTACCCTTGTAGAGGACCTCCAGGGTTTCCCGGTTATAACGCCGGCCCAGACAGTTCTCGCACTCCACGTATACGTCCGGCAGGAAATTCATCTCAATGGTCCGCATGCCGGATCCTTGGCACACTTCACAGCGCCCTCCCTTTACGTTAAAAGAGAAACGCCCCGGTTTATAGCCCCGGATGCGTGCTTCGGGAAGGTCCGAATACAGTTTGCGAATATCGGTGAAAACGCCGGTGTAAGTGGCCGGATTGGACCGGGGCGTCCGACCGATCGGCGACTGATCAATCTCGATTACTTTATCAATATGTTCGAGCCCCTCGATACTCTTGTAATCAAGCGGTTTTTTTACACTTTTATAGAAATGCTGACGCAGTATCGGATACAGCGTCTCGTTGATGAGGCTGGACTTGCCGCTACCGGAAACTCCCGTTACACAAATGAAGGTGCCGAGCGGGAATTTGGCCGTGACGTTTTTTAGATTGTGTCCGGTGGCTCCTTTTAATACCAGTTCGTGTCCGTTTCCTTTGCGTCGTTCTTTAGGTACTTCGATCGCCCTTCTTTCGGTCAGGTAATCGGCGGTGATGGTATCCATTTTCAGGAAGGCCTCGGGTTTGCCTTCGGCGACCAGTTCGCCACCCAGCGCACCGGCACCGGGGCCGAGGTCGATCAGGTAATCGCTGGCGAGCATGATGTCCTTATCGTGTTCTACCACCATTACAGTGTTACCGATGTCGGTCAGTTCGCGCAGGGCTTCGATGAGCTTCTGGTTGTCGCGCTGGTGCAGGCCGATACTGGGTTCATCCAGGATGTAGGTGATACCGGTCAGTTGCGATCCGATCTGGGTTGCCAGGCGTATCCGCTGGCTTTCCCCGCCGGATAGGGTACGGGAAGGGCGGTTGAGAGTCAGATAGTCCAAGCCTACGTGCAGCAAGAAACTCAGCCGGAACTGGATCTCCTTCAGAATATCTTTAGCGATGGCCTGCTGGCGATCGCTGAGTTCGCCGAAAACATCATCCATCCACTGGTGCAGGTCCGTGAGGTCCATTTCGGCCAGTTCACCGATGTGTTTTTCGTTGATCTTAAAGTGGAGCGATTCTTTTTTCAGCCGGTAACCGTGGCAGTCGGGACAGTCGTCGATCGACATGAATTCTTCCACCCAGGAACGGATCTTTTCGGAGGTAGAAGAATCGTACCAGCGTTCCAGCATATTGATCAGGCCTTCCTGGGCCAGGTTGTAGTTGAAGTCGTTATCACCGTAATTGACCTTTACACCAAATGCTTCACTACCGCCGTGCAGGATCACCTGCATGGCCTCTTCCGGGATCTCACTGATAGGCGTGGAAAAGGAGAACTTGAATTTTTTGGCAATGGCCCGCAGTTGCTTGAAGGTCATATTGCTGCGTACCTCACCGAATGGCGCAATTCCCTGGTCGTTGATACTTTTGGTATTGTCGGGAATGACCTTTTCCATGTCCACCTTATTCACCTGACCGAGACCTTTACAGGTCGGGCAGGCACCGTAGGGAGAGTTGAAGGAAAAGGAGTTGGGCGACGGTTCTTCGTAGGATACACCGGAATCGGGATCCATCAGGTGTTTACTGTAGGAACGGACCTCTTCGCTGTCGTGGTCCATGATCATGATCAGGCCGTTACCCATTTTCAGGGCAATTCCCAGGGATTCGGCCAGACGCTCCCGGCGCTCTTCGTTCATCTTAAGGCGATCCACTACCAGTTCGATATCGTGAATCTTATAGCGGTCGATCTGCATGCCCGGCTCCAGGTCGAGCATGACGCCGTCCACCCGCACTTTGGTGTAGCCCTGCTTGCGCACCGAATCGAAAAGTTCGCGGTAATGACCCTTCCGGCCGCGTACCAGCGGAGCCAGCAATACGATCTTTTTGCCCGCAAACTGCTCACCGATCCGGTCCTTCATCTGCTCCTCATTGTACCGGACCATTTTTTCGCCGGTAACGTAGGAGTACGCTTCGCCGACCCGGGCAAAGAGCAAACGCATAAAATCATATACCTCGGTAATGGTACCGACGGTAGACCGGGGATTTCGGCCGGTGGTTTTTTGCTCGATGGAAATTACCGGACTGAGCCCACTGATGTTTTCCACATCGGGCCGTTCCATGTCGCCGATGAACTGGCGGGCGTAGGAGGTAAAGGTCTCCATATAGCGCCTTTGCCCCTCTGCGTATATCGTATCGAAAGCCAGCGACGATTTCCCGCTACCGCTGATACCGGTGATCACCACCAGTTGGTTGCGGGGGATCCGGATGTCCACATCTTTGAGGTTGTGCTCCCGCGCACCGATCACCTCGATGTACTCCTGCTCGAAAAGCTCAGTATCTTCGTGCCTTCCGTTAGCGGAAGCATTGGGATCTTTCGTTGCCGTCTTACCGTTATTGCTGGATGTTGCCATAAAGTGTCGGTTCAATCTATTTTGTAAATGAACCCTGGCTGTTTTTGTTGTAAAAAATTATTCGTTCAGGCCGTATAACCTGAAAAGAAATTGAAGAGAACAGATTTTCGGTAAAGTGTTTAAAATTAAACAGCTCTCAAAACCGACCAGGAGGGCAGTCTGAACCGGACCCATTGCCCGAGCTTGCTTTTCCCTTCCGTATTCTCCGCCGATCTGCAGTGCAGACTGGATAAAATCAGGCAAACGAGTTACTTTTCTTAAGGTGGTCGTTTGCGCAAGCGGCAAAATTAGGTAAAAATCGAATCAAATGTAAGGGGGGACGAAATTGACTGCCCTAAACGAGGAATTGGGCCCTATTTATAGGACTTATGTCGTATGCGGGACCCACCGGTAACGCACAAAGGGCACCGAGGATAAGGGTAGAGCATTTCATGGTGGAGTCACCGAACCATTACCACAACGAAATCCTCAACTGGGAAAAATGGAGCCACCGGTTTTCATCCGAATACCATATTGAAATGTTTCCATACTCATAAACAGACATTATCAAATGTACGGACTCCATGAAAACGAGAAATGCGATTAAGATCCTGTTGGTAGCTGCCGGTGGAATTTACCTGCTCTACCGCTCCTGGGATAACCTGGAACGCCTGGCCGATGACTGGGTGAATCTATTCGGGATCATTCTGATCTTCGGCGTACTGGTACTGGCGATCACCCGGGTATTGCGGGCATAAAAAAATGTGCTGTGAAATGCCGGGTATCGTTTTATAATACCCATCGGCAGCTCACAACACATTTTGTGGTCTTCGAAATTTATCTTAGCCGTATTCTACTGAATCCTAAAATTCCATTCGGGCAAAAGCCTCCATGGCTTCGTATTCGGCCAGACCGAGATTGCGGTACGTTTGGGCCGTTTCCCGGTTGCGGTCTTCGGCTCTTTGCCAGAATTCGCGCTCGTCCTCTCCGGGGAAAGGCGGACGGTCCTTCTGCGACTGGTGCATGAAAATCGCTTTACGTTTCTTGATCAGTTCCTGCGGACTGATAGGTACGGCCATGTCGATCTCGTGGATGGCAAATTCGTGCCAGGCACCCCGGTAAAGCCACAACCAGCAGTCTTTCATCCAGGACTGTTCTTTGAGCTGACGGCAGGCGCCGATCACGGCATCCAGGCATACCCGGTGGGTATCGTGCGGATCGGCCAGGTCGCCGGCTGCGTAAACCTGGTGGGGTTTTACTTCGGCGATGAGTTTGGCCACGATCTGAATATCTTTATCAGAAAGGTCATTTTTATGACGACGTCCGGTTTCGTAGAACGGTAGGTTCAGAAAGTGGATATGATCATCATCCAGCCCGCAGAAACGCGCTCCGGCCCGGGCTTCTCCTCTCCGGATAGATCCCTTGATATCGCGTACTTCCGCCACATCTACCTGGTTCGGCTGCTTATTCTTTAGGTTCTTAGCGATCTTTTGGTACTTCTTGCGAAGCTTTTCGCCTTCTTCCGTATCGGGCATCAGATCCTGCAGGAATTCGATGTAACGCAGGGCATCGTGATCGTGTACGGCGATATTTCCGGAAGTCTGGTACGCAACGTGTACTTCGTGGCCCTGTTCTACGAGGCGCAGGAAGGTACCACCCATGGAGATCACATCATCGTCCGGGTGGGGGCTGAACAGGATCACCCGTTTTTTGGCCGGCTTGGCCCGCTCGGGGCGGTGTGTATCGTCGGCATTGGGTTTACCGCCGGGCCATCCGGTGATGGTATGCTGCAGGCGGTTAAATATCTTGATGTTCAGATCGTAGCTGGAAGTATAGGCCAGCGTCAGATCGCTCAAACTGTTCTCTCCGTAATCTTCGTCGGTCAGCTTCAGGATCGGCTTGCCGGTCTGGCGGGAGAGCCACACTACGGCCTTGCAGGCCAGATCTTCCGTCCAGTTGCAGATGCCGACCAGCCACGGGGATTTAATGCGGGTCAGTTCCTGTGCTGCGGCCTTATCCAGTATGAAGCGAACGTTTTTATGCTGCTGTAGATAAGAAGCCGGAATGCTGGAGTTGATATCTCCTTCCACCGCTTTCTGGACAATAGGCGCCTTGTGGTGCCCCCAGGCCATAAGATAGACCGAGCGCGCTTTCATGATGGTAGCGATCCCCATCGTAATGGCGCGGTAAGGCACATCTTCTTCGCGACCGAAATCTTTGGTGGCGTCCGTCCGGGTCATATTGTCCAGTCGCACCAGGCGGGTCTGGGAGTTTTCCCAGGAGCCGGGTTCGTTGAAGCCGATATGTCCGGTCCGGCCGATGCCCAGCAACTGAATATCGATCCCACCGTAATCATCAATTAGTTTTTCGTATTGGTCACAGTATTTTTTTACGGATTCGATGGGAACCGTTCCGTCCGGGATGTGGACATTCTCCTTGATGATATCCACATGGTCGAATAAGTGCTCATTCATGAAGCGCACATAGCTCTGCTGCGCTTCGGGCGTGATCGGATAGTATTCATCCAGATTGAACGTAATAACGTTCTTGAAACTCAGACCTTCTTTTTTGTGCATGCGCACCAGCTCCTGATACACCTTGATGGGTGAGGAACCGGTAGCCAGCCCGAGTACTATATGTTCACCATCCTGCTGCTTTTGCCGGATAGCCAGGGCAATAGACTGGGCAATGTGCATGGAAGCTTCTTTGGAATCATCCCAGATCTTTACGGGGATGCGCTCAAAGTTCTTAAATTGATATTTTAAAACTTCCTCAGCAGGTGATACTGTCTTGCGAGTCATGGTTAGCTAGTTTAGCTGGGTGGTTTGATTAAAAAAATATCGACCGCTCCCGTTATCAACTGACCGGTACGGATTTTTTTTGATCCCAGACTAAGGAGGCGGCCCCCAGAAGTGCCGCTTCGTTGGTAGCCAGGGACGTATTTAAGATACGAACTTTATTTTTATGAAACTCAAGTAATTCTCTCTCCATTTGCTTGCGCATCGGGTCGATCAGCAACTGACCGGCAGCAGAAACCCCACCGGCGAGCACGATGGCCTGTGGTTCGAAAATGGCGACCAGCTCGGCCATCTTGTCACCGAGCACCTTACCGGTGATCTCAAATACCTGTCGGGCCAGCGTATCGCCCTCGGAAGCGGCCTCGTAGATCAGTTGGGCATTCAGTTGTTCGAAAGAATAGGCCCGCAGGTCGCTTTCGGTCATTTCTTCGGCCATCAGGGCCATAGCCGTGCGTTTCAGTCCCAGGGCGGAAACGTAGGTTTCCAGGCATCCCGTTTTCCCACAGGCGCATTTGCGGTTGTTGTTGGCTACGCGGATGTGCCCGGCTTCTCCGGCCAGGCCCGAACCGCCCTTCACCAGTTTGCCGTTGGCCATGATGGAACTCCCCAGCCCGGTACCCAAGGTAATTAGTATGAAATTCTGAATTCCGCGGCCGGAACCGTAGCGGCTTTCGCCCAATAGCGCAGCATTGCTATCTTTGGTGAGCCAGACCGGAACATTGTAGGCTTCTTTCAGCAACTGCACCAGGGGGAAGGGTTCCTGGAAAGGTAAATTTGCGGCGCCTTCAATGGTGCCGGCCAGTTCGTTGCAACTCGGAGCTCCTACGCCGATGCCGGCCAGTCGGAACTCACCGGAGAATTGACCGCTGAGATCAGCGATAGCTTCCGAAAGATTGGGAAAAAACGCATCGGCCCCTCCGGGAGCGTGGGAAGAAAAAGATTTTTTTGCCATTATCTTCCCGGAGATGTCTACAAGCGCTATTTTAGTGCTCGTACCGCCAATGTCTATACCGATTGCAACTTCCACATTTTGTTATTTTCAGTGCAAAATTAATAAAAATCGTAGAACCGTGTGCGTACACGGCCAAATATTTTCCTTTAAATCTTAAAAAAAATAGAAAAAGATTATCTTTCTGTTTGAATTCTGTCAATCGTGGTTAAAAGCGTGTAGATTATAACTATTAGATGAAAGATCGGATAAGGATTAAAGATATTGCAGTTAAGGCGGGAGTTTCCACGGGGACGGTCGACCGAGTGATCCACAATCGGGGAAATGTGTCGCCGGAAACCCGGAAGAAGGTACAGGAAGTTATGGAGGAATTGGGGTACGAACCCAATCTGATGGCCAGCACACTGGCCTATAACCGTCAGTTTCACGTAGCCGTATTGTTGCCGGATTACCGACTGGATCCTTATTGGGAACAGCCCCGGAGAGGTATTGAAAAGGCCCAGCAGGCCACCCGTCACTACGGCCTGGTCGTTGATCGCTATTATTTTGATCCGATGAAGGTAGACGGTTTTACGGAGGCCGCAGCCAGTATCTGGGAAGATGAGCCGACCCCGAACGCGGTACTATTCGCTCCCCTGTTCCTGAAGGAAGCCCAGTCCTTACTGGAAGAATGCCGGAACCGTGGGGTTCCCAACGTTATGATCAACACCAATGTGGAAAACAGCGATTCGCTTTGCTATATCGGGCAGGATTCCCTGCAGAGTGGGGTGTTGGCGGCGCGTCTGTTAAATTTTGGGGTCAACCGCGGGGATACGGTCCTGATGTTGAACCTGGATAAAAGTATCACCAACGCCAAGCACCTGATCGATAAGGAAAGGGGCTTTCGCAAATACTGGGATGAGACCAAAGACCGCGATATCCAGATCGTTAAACGCGATTTTGAAGCCTTCAATGAACCCGGGAAACTGGCTCTTTTTCTGGAAGATCTGCTCCGGCAATATCCGCGTCTTTCGGGCATTTTTGTGAGCAATTCCCGGGCCTATAAGGTGGTGGAAAGTCTGCCGGAATCCGCCCTGGGGCAGATCAAGATAGTCGGCTATGACCTGATCGATGCCAATGTCAGATATCTGCGGGAAAACAAGATCGATTTTATCATCAACCAAAATCCGGTCAAACAGGGCTATCTCGGACTGATGAATATCGCAAACCATCTCATCCTGAAAAAAGAAGTAGCTCCGCTGCAATATCTGCCTCTGGATATTGTCGTACAGGAAAACCTTGATTACTATGTGGAAAAGGAACTGATCTTTGAGATCGTGATCTAAATGCTCCGTCGGTCGGCCTTTTCCGATTATATCGTCACTATTTCTGTTAAGTGTTTAGAAATCAGTAAGGTATATTTTTCGCTGAAGCAGAATTCCAGAACAAAAAAAGGGTAATGATGTTATAGATTTTGATTATTTTTCAAAAAAAATTAAATCAAGGCATCATGAAAACCTTTCTCACATTCCTTAGCCTACTCCTGTTTACTGGAATGGGCTTCGCATTTACCACACCTAACAATAGTTTAACCGAAGATTTTATCGAGGGTAACCCGGAGGTCAAATCCGTTAACGCACTGACTTTCGGCCCCGAAGGAATCCTGTTCATCGGTGATTCCCGGCAGGCCGCGATTATCGCCGTGGATACCAAAGACAACAAATCCATGCAAGCGCCGGAGTCCGTCGACCTGAAAAATGTGGACGAACTGATCGCCGCTATGGTCGGAACTACCGCGGATGACATCGTCATTCAGGACATGGCCGTTAATCCGATCTCCAAAAAGATCTATCTGGCCGTACACCGTCAGGATGGTCTGCCCATGCTGGTAACCACCAACGGCACCAAACTCGAACACTTTCCACTGGACAAAGTGAGCTATTCCAAATCCGTACTGAAAAAAGCAGTAGGAGAAGATGCCAAAGATCGCCGCGGAAGATCCCTGCGCGAGTGGGCTATTTCCGATCTGGCTTTTCACGGCGGTCAGGTAATGGTTTCCGGCCTTGCGAACGAAGAATTCAGTTCCGCATTCCACGCCATTCCTTTCCCTTTTAAAGAAAAGCAGGAACTTTCTACACTGGAGATCTACCACGCGGCCCACGGTCGTTACGAAACGTACGCACCGATCAAGACATTTATGCCCTACGAGATGGCGGGTAAAAGTTATCTGGTAGCGAGTTATACCTGTACGCCCCTGGTGATCTTCCCGATGGACGAACTAAAACCGGGAAAACACACGAAGGGAAAAACCGTTGCCGAACTGGGCAACCGCAACACTCCGCTGGATATCGTTTCCTTTAAAAAGGACGGTAAGCCCTATTTACTGCTGGCCAATAGCAGCCGGGCACTGATGCGTATTGATCCCAGCGAGATCGCCAGTTTTGATGATTACCTGACCGAACCGGTGGAAGGTAATTCCACTACGGCCGGAGTTGATTTCGTGGCGCTGCCCTACGTGAATGTCCTGCAAATGGATAAGATCAGCGACGACCAGATCGTAATGCTCCAGCGTACTGCCGACGGTTCCCTGAACCTGCACATGCAGAGCGCCGGCCGACTCTGATCATTGCTTTTATAAAAGATGCCACATTGATTACGAGTTGCCGGTACCGAGCCGGCAACTCGTAAAATTCCTTTTCAACTTTCACGAATTCCTTTTCTACCGGCCGCAGGTGCAACGCCCTGTCTGGCTGTTTACGAGTATTGTAACGATTTCGCACGTTCCAAAAAACGCAGTCCTATGAACTGGATGAAAATCTTTTTTTGTGTTGGGTGCCTTTGTCTACTGAGTCTAAGTATTGCCGCGCAGGAGTTGAGTTGGCAATTGGTGGATCACGAAGGCAGCAAAGTGCTCAAACTGGAAGGAATGAACCAGTCTGCCGGCACGGAGGCCAATACCCTACAGGTTTTCGTAGGCGAACGATCTGCGTGGCCGGGTGCAAATATGCCGGATATACTCGGAACCTACACCATGGAAGAAGAGGCGATATTGTTCCAGCCCGCGTTCCCGTTCCGGGAATCGCTTACTTATACCGCTTTCTGGGACGGAAAACACGCCTACATTTTCACGATCCCCGTGACGACACCTCCTACTGAATTAACCAAAATATATCCCTCCGGCGGGGAGCTGCCGGCTAATTTGTTGAAAGTCTACCTGCATTTTTCCGCACCGATGGGAGAAGGCCGGGCGTACGACAACCTTCAGCTGGTCAGTGCCGCCGGGGATACGATCTACCAACCCTTTGTACCGCTGCAACCGGAGCTTTGGTCAGAAGACCGAACCCGGCTTACCCTTTGGCTGGACCCCGGTCGGGTAAAACGGGGATTATTATCCCACGAAACCCACGGAGTGGTCCTCCAGGAGGGAGGAGATTATACGTTGACCATTGATAAGCACTGGACCGATGCCGCTGGGCAGCCGCTCGGCAAAAATTACCGGAAAGATTTTCGGGTGGTCGGCCCGGATTACCGGAAACCCGAACCCGCCCGGTGGACCTACGAGTTGCCGGGAGCCGGCACCACCGAACCGGTAATGATCGATTTCGGCGAATCCATGGATCAGGCCCTGGCCAGCCGGTCGCTATCCCTGCAAGTTGCTTCCGGTGAGCCGGTTGATGGAGCAATAAGCGTCGAAGCGGAAGAATCGCGCTGGTATTTTTATCCGCGTGATCCCTGGCCGGAAGGAGATTTCACTATTGTGGTGGACAGCAATCTGGAGGACCTGGCGGGCAACAACCTGAACCGTCCGTTTGACCGGGAGATCGTTGAAGGGGAAAAGATCCAGGTAGCTCAGGATTTTTACACCATCAATTTCAAGATCAAAGCCTCGAAATAGGGCGCTAATATGGCGGTGGCCCTTTGGCGATCAGCACCTTTTTAAAGCCGTCCTCATTCAGTAATTCACTCTTTTCGACTAATTGGCTAAATTCCGGATCGATCCGGCTCATCGCGTAGTAATGAATGGTGGCCAGCTCGAACTTGGAAAAGAGTGATTTGATGGTATCCAGAAAGAACTGCCGTTCTATTTCACTGGCAAGGGCGTAGCGCAGTAGGTGCTTAATATTTTTAAAATACACCTCCATTTCGCCCGTCTCGTTCTGAAAATATTTGAAAAAGTAATCCCGCAGTACATCCGGCCCTTCCGGTCCATTCAGTTTTTCTTGGTGTTGCAGGGTTCGGCGGTGCATATTGTAAAAACGGAAAATTGCTTCCCGGCCCACTTCCTTGCTTTCCTGTTCTGCGTATACTTCCACGTATTCTATTGCCTCCAGGTTCTTAAAGTGAATATCCAGCAATTTAAAAAAGTTGGACCGACGGGCGGGCAATGCCTGGATTTTCAGATCGGGATCGATCTCCTCCTTACCAATGCTGCTTTCGTCCATCCGGTCGATGATCGCCAGCAGGGTATTGCGCAGGCGATCCATGCCGATCTCGATCTGCTCGTACGGAAGGGTATTCAGGGAAGAAAGGTACATGAGATCGTTGTACTTACTCTTCAGCAGGACAAAATCATTGTAGATCGGCGAATCGGACGACAGTACTTCCTCCACCGCTTCGATGCCGAAATTAAGCCCCTTGGCTATTCGACCTTTCAGGTCCGCTTGGATGCTAGTTTTACTCATACAGATCGTTTGTATCGGCTTGGGCAATATCGTACATCAGCTGACCTACTTTCTGGGTGACATCGGCAAAAAAGCGTGCCCCTTTTTCGGCGCTGGATAGTTTCGGGTTCCCCACTCCGGTATCGGCGCTGATCTGGGACCATCTCCTTTCGGACCAGGCCCAGCCTTCACGCATACCCGGGATCTTGATCTTCCTTTCACCGCCGTCGCCGGCCTCTTCCAGTGGCCGCACCAGTTTGGGATGCAGATACATGATCAGGCTGGTTTCCATTTCATCCGCATGATCACCCGCTTCTTTGAAATAGAGTTCTTTATTCATGGCTTTGAACCAGTCGCAGGTAGACAGGAACATTTCCGGATATTTAAGTCCCAGTTCGCGGAGCATGGTGCGGAAATTATTGCCGCCGTGACTGTTGAGCACCAGCAGTTTTCGGATCCCCTGCCGGTTGAGTACTTCGATCACGTCTCCGAGGATGGCGGCCTGGGTACTCGGATTCATATTGATGTCCAGCTTGATGTCGGCCTGGCCGGTGTTGACCCCGAACGGGATGGTGGGAAGCACGGTCAATTTTGCGCCCTTGTCCCAGGCGATCCGGGCGGATTCGGCGGCGATGGCGTCGGCTTCGTAGATGTCGGTTGCGTAAGGGAGGTGATAATTGTGGGCTTCGGTTGCCCCCCAGGGGAGTACCGCCAGGTCAAAATGTTGGTCTTTGATGTATTTCCAGTTGGATTCGGCTAGAATATAAGGTCGCATGCAGTAGGTTTGAAAATAGTATAGTTGAATTGGTTTGTTTCAGATCAGTCCTTTGGATTTCAGCTCCAGGTATTTATTGATGGTGTTGATGGATAGCTCTTCCGGACGGGTCAGCACGCTTTGAATGCCGTACTGCTGCAGTTTCTGGACCATCTGCGATTTTTCCGTTAAAAATTTCTGGGCGATCGTCTGGTGGTAAATGCCTTCCAGACTGTCCACTTCCTTGTCGGCAAAATCACGGATCTCCGTATTTTCAAAGAAGATGACCACCAGCAGATGAAGGTTGTTGATGCGGCGCAGCAGGGGCAATACGCGTTCCAGGGCGTATGCACTTTCGAAATTGGTGAAAAAGAGGAGCAGACTGCGCCCGTTGATCAGCTTGCGGGCAGCGTGGTAAAGCAATTCATAATTCGCTTCCAGCGGCCGCTGGTCTTCCCGGTATAATGCGGTGAGCAATTTGTTGAGCTGAGTGGCCTTACTATCGGCCTTGATGGTCGCTCCGACCTTATCCGAAAAAGTGATCAGGCCGGCCCGATCGTGTTTCTTTAGCGCAATATTGGATACCGCCAGGCAGGTATTGATGGCATAATCCATCAGACTGAGACCGGCAAAAGGCATCCGCATATTCCGGCTTTTATCGATTATGGAGTAGATCTGCTGGGCGCGTTCGTCCTCGTATTGATTGACCATGAGGTTGCCCCGCCGGCCGGTAGCTTTCCAGTTGATGCTCCGGTAGTCATCGCCCCGAACGTAATTTTTGATCTGCTCGAATTCGTAACTGTGGCCGATACGGCGTAGCTTTTTTATACCCTGAAAATGGCTGATCCGGTCGAAAGCCCGCAGTTCGTACTGTTTCATCTGGGCGATGGATGGGTATACGGGAACGCTCATCGGATAATCGTGCCGGTAGCGCTTTTCCAGAATACCGAGTTTGGTGCGGAGATAAGCCAGTACGTTCCCGAATTCATATTCTCCTCTTTCTACCGGATGTAGCTGGTACTGGATCTCTTTCCTTTCACCGGGTTTCAGTTGTACTTCTTTTTTAAAATCACGGATCTGCAGTTGAATGGGGAGTTCATCGATTAGTGTAAAACTGAGTGGGATATTACTTTGATTGGTGACTTCGATGCGGACGGTATTATCGTCTCCCAGGCCAAACAGGCGGGGCAAGCGACGCCGGATCTTCAGGCGGGTTCGCTGATTGAAAAGCAGAAAGGCATCCACCAGTATGAGGCCGATAAACACGGTAAATCCCAATTGTGCAACGATGAACAGCACGGGAACCGGAAAACCGAGACCGAAACACACGATCAAGCCGCCCAGAATAAGAAAAAAACGGAGCGGTAAAAATAAATTCATAGGATGAACTGTTTATAATCAGCAAGATATTCAAAGTTGGCCAACTACACTAATTTTGCGGTAGATGGTTGCCGACACCGGGTTTTATACCCGTCCGGTGGCAATTTGTTAAGGCCGTATAATTATAATCATAATATATTTGTACTCAGTGTATAAATGCCTTATCTTTGTATATCAGAAAGCAAATTTGTTTTTTTCCGCACACACAGGCACTCATTCAAACGACCTCACTTTTTTTGGAATTATTACAAAACAGGCTCTATCACAGAAAAAGAATTATTTTTAAAAAGGCGCTGATTTTGTAATACGACGGCCGTTACCCCCACCAAAACCCCTCGGCTTCGGCTAATAGCAATTCATATTATCTACTCTCATGATTATTAACGACCTATATGATGAATATGGCATCATATTTGTGGCATTTTTTATTCGGTCTCCAGTAATTATATCCAAAAAACTAATTAATATGACTAAATCATCGACATTCTTCATCTTACTGTTTGTCGGCCTGTTGACGAGCACTACGCTCGGTGCGCAAAATGACCTCCTGAAAGGTATTTTTGAGAAAGAAGCTCCGGAATTTAACGCGACAATCCTGCCCGGTAATATAAAGGGCAATGTCCAGGTGGCTATCTACTTCACCCATTCCAAACTGGATGAATTAGAGATCTCCTTCTGGATCAAAGATAATGGTACACTTTTGAATGCCGACGGAGATAAAAGACTGATCAGCGGTCTGCAGAAATTGGGCAACCGCCAGCAGGATACTATTCTGATCAGTGGATTAAAAGATCAACATGTATATACGATAGGGGCTGATTTCAGAAGGCCCCAGGCTTTGTCCGGTAAGTTTTCCAGCCAGGACCTCAAGCAGGGCTACCGCTATAACTACGAAGAACCGACCCGGCCCAACAAGGCCCGCGTGGTGGATGCCATGGCTAAAAGCCCCGTTACCAGCGAACCGGTCCGTCCATCGGTGATCTGCCAGGACCCGATCATTGAAGTCCGGGTGGATCCCAACGGTTATTGTGGCCCCCAGAACCTGCCCGCCGTAATGGTGCAATGTGTAAACTGTCAGGGCAAAGAATGGGAGTTTAGTGTAGAAGTGCGTCCGGCTATGGGACGTTGGATGCCGTTGCGTTACGACGGCAAACGCCAACCGGCCGTAGGTATGGGCCTGCGTACCGAACCCTTCTGTACGCTGGCGCCGGGTACCTACGAAGTACAGGTACTGGCCTGGGGGGCAAACTGCCCCAGCCCGGTAGTGAAATCGGTGCCAACTAACATTGTCATTCCGCATCCGGATCTGGAGCAACCGGCGACCGCAAAAAGATCCAATCAGGCGCCTGCCGCCAAAAGCAATTCCAATACGATGGAAATCTACAAAATGCCGGATACCTGTTTTGTAGAAGGGCAGGCGGTATTGAACGGCAAGGCGATTAACGGTACGCTGACGCTGTCTCCGTATTCACCCTGCGCCGATCTGCGTCCTTACGCCGAGATCGTCTACGTACATCCCGGCCACCGGAATATTACCCTGGATAAAGTGCCGCTCATTCCGGGTGCTGCTGTGCCTTTCGAGTTTCCGCTCGATATCCGGGATATGAGTCGCGGTATTCATACCATCCAGGTTGTTGCCTTTGTGAAAGAAAATGAATACGCCGACGGAGTACCTCTGGAATCCTTCTGGATGCGGGCGACGCCTCCGGATGAACTATCCGCCAGCCTGGGCAACGAACCGATGGGCAGTGCGGCTCCATCCAGCCCCCGGCGCCCGCAGTATACACCCCCGGCTCCCGAGCAGCCCAACAGCTACGGTCAGGATACCCCGATCACTAACCGTCCCGGATTTAATGAAGATATCGGTGCCCGTTCGGCAACTCCGACTCCGCCCGCCGGTAATGGCGGTAACGAAGAGTTGTATATCGATCCCGCACTGATGGAAACAACCATTACTGAAGTACAGGTAACGGCAACCGATCCGAACTGTACACCCATTCAGGACCTTCGGGTCGTTTTCGAGTCGAACCAGCCGACGAAGCCTTTATTCATGTCCTGGCTGAATCCGCGTTGCTGTCAGTTGGAAGGCTGTACCTATACCGTTTGGGCGGGGCCTGACCCCAAGCAACTCAGTCTGTTGATGAAAGGTAAAAAATCGGGCGCGGTGATCAGTGAAGTACTGCAGGGCAGCAGCGCCTATGACAAATATTACGAAGTGGTGGTAGAGACCGGCAACGGGGTGCGCAAAGCGGCCTACGCGCTGGGTACCGGACCGATGTACGGTATTCAGGAAATTCTGGACTATCACGATATGCTGTACCCGCCGGCACCGGCCAGAGTGGAAGGTATAGTGGGAACTCCGGAAGATAATCAGACGACTCTGAAGTCCGGAGAGATCGAGAGCGCCGTTCTGTTGAATCCGGTGATCCCGGATATGCCGATCAGCGAATTTGATGTGTGCAAATACCGCCGGGCTACCCAACTGGTAGGTGATCAGCCGGCCAAAACCGGCGATGAAGTTACGATCCGTTACGATTTCGACGATGACCGCTACCGGTATACGCTGTACCACCAGCCGGCCGGATCGGACGAGTGGGTGATCGCTCCGGGCACCAGCGAATTGCAGCAGGGACCGGCGTTTACCTTCAAGGCCCAGCCGTACCACGCCGGGAAGTATATCATTCTGAGCTACAAGCCTTCTTCGGGAAGTTCCGGATGGGGTTGCCTCTCCATGCCGGTCGATGAGGCTATCGAAGTGAAGATTGAAGAATAGAAATTTTTAATCGAATAGCTCTTTTATTTGAGGCTGCATTCGAAAGGATTGCAGCCTCAAATAATTTAAACGCTATCCTACCAGCTTCCGCCGGCGCCGCCGCCGCCGCTGGAACCTCCGCCCCAACTTCCACCTCCACCGGAAGAGCCACTGCCGCCCGAAGAACGGGTGATCCGGGGGATCACGATCGTCTTCCGATTGAAATAATTGCAATTCTCACATTCGTGGATCTGTTCTTTCAGACCGGTGGTGTATTCCGTGGCGTGCCGCAGGGTATTGGTATGAATATGGTGGTAGGTCTTGAATTTACATTTGGGGCAATTAGAATACTTGGACATCCGCTTGGCGTAAGGCAGGATCATGACATCCTCCAGGTCCTCGGTGATCCAGACATCGTAATCCACCGACCCGAGCTGCTCCTCAATGATCTGGCCTTTCTTCAGGTACTCATCCTCTTCTTCTTCAGTGAGCTTACGCATAGGCTCACCGTTCAGTTTGCTGAAGCGGGGCTGGTTGCGGAGCCGTTTCAGCAGGCTGCCGAGAATGAACCAGAAGGCGATATAAGGTACGGGGAACAGGATGATGAAAATAAAGGCGCGGATATACCGGATATGCCGGTATTTATCGTACAGCGTTTCTTTATTGGCCATGGTCAGCGCTACCCAGGCGGAGATTGCCACGTGAAAGAGAATGGTGATGATCGCGTAGTAGAACAGCAGCGGTGGTACCGGCGTATTAAAAACATATTTGCGTTTCGGCCGCATTTCCGTCCGGATCTCTTCCAGCGCCACCGGGTCTTCCAGCAGGGTTTTGACCCGGTTGACCGAACTGATCAATCCGGCATCGTAATCTCCTTCCTTGAAATGAGGGACAAAGTTTTCGTTGATGATCCGATAGCAGATCACATCGGGCAGTACACCCTCCAGCCCGTAACCCGTTTCGAACTCTACCCGCCGCTGATCCATAACCACGAGTATAAGTAGTCCATTATCCGTACCGGCCTGTCCGATACCCCAGTGCTGAAACAACTCGGTCGCAAAATCTTTGGGGATCTGGTCTCCGATCGAAGGCAGTAAAACTACCGCGATCTGGGCGGTAGAATTCTGCTCCAAAGAACCGATCAGATTATTCAGCTGATTGACGGCATTGGGAGAAAGGTAGCTGCCCGGATCGCTGACGTAGCCCCGGCCGGCCATTTCTTTGGGGTCCGGTACTTCTTCTACCCGGAGGCCGGATTGGGACCATGCTATCTGACTGATTATAAGGAGGAGCAATACAAGCGGCAATCTCATGTGGGAAAATTTCAACTTCATTGCCAGTGAATGTACGGGCTTTCCGTTGATTGCGCAAGGTTTCTGGTCCATGCGGCTAAAATTTCCGACTAATGGCTTTATCGGGAGGCTGGATGATTTGGTACCGGGATCGGCGACTGGGATTCAGTCTCAGATCCCGATAAAATCCGTAACAATAGATTCCGACTCGGCGAGCGCGTCGCTAAGCACATCGTTAACCAGTATGGTATCAAACAGGTCCGCACAACTCAGCTCGAATGCCGCCCGTTCGATACGCTTTCGCAGGCTTTCGGCCGATTCGGTATTTCGGTTGCGCAGTCTTTCGAAAAGTATTTCCGGAGAAGGGGGCTGGATGAATATGGAAAGCGAGTCGTCCGGGTAATGCTTCTTGATGTTGAGCGCTCCTTTGACCTCGATATCGAAGATGATGTGTTTGCCGAGATTCCAGAGGCGCTCTACTTCACTCTTCAGTGTGCCATAGAACTGATCTTCGTAGACCTCTTCCCATTCTATAAAATCCTGGTGGCGGATACGTTCCTTAAAGGCTTCCGGGGAAAGAAAGTAATAATCCTCCCCGTCTTTTTCGTGCGGGCGCCGGGCGCGCGTGGTGGCCGAAACTGAGAAGGCCAGTTCATCAAAAGAAGAAAGTAAATGTTGTACGATTGTCGTTTTTCCAGCTCCGGAGGGAGCTGTAATAATGATCAATTTACTCATTTAATAATTCAGATTGCTTGTAATTCGTTGCCCGGTGCGCCGGCAGCTGCCGGTTTGTGCCTTCACCCTATATTATACGATGTTGGCGACCTGCTCTTTGATCTTTTCGAGCTCGTCTTTCATGCCTACTACCAGGCGCTGTATATCCGAAGAGTAGGCTTTGGCACCCAGGGTATTGATCTCCCGGCCGATCTCCTGACCGATAAAGCTCAGTTTTCGCCCTTTACTCTTGGCTTTTTTCTCCATTTCCTCCAGGAAAAAGCGGCAGTGCTGTTCGAGGCGGACCTTCTCCTCATTGATATCCATTTTTTCCAGGTAAAAAAGGATCTCCTGTTCGAAGCGGTTCTCATCGATATTTTCCTTACCCAGATAGTCCGCCAGGTTCTGGTGCAGGCGCTGGCGCAGTTTGTCTACCCGTTCGATCTCGTAGGGGCTGACCTGCTTGAGCAGATCCATAATAGTAGTAATGCGCAAATGGAGGTCTTTGGCCGTGGCTTCCCCTTCGGTTTCCCGGAACTTCTTGAAATTATCCAAAGCTTCATTCAGCGTATCGAGTAGGGCTTTCCATTCTTCATCGTCGATCGATTCCAGACCGGAGGAAACTACATTGGGAATGCGCAGTATCGCCTGGTAGAGGTCACCATGATCCATGCCCAGCTCTTTGCCCATTTGGCTCAGCTCTTCGTAATACCGGCGAAAGAGCGGTTTGTTGAGCCCAAACTCCTCATCGCCCTGCAGAGACTTTAGTTCGATGTTCATGTCTACCTTTCCCCTCTGGGTACTTTCGGTGACGATGCGACGCAGTACCGTTTCGTGTTCGCGGTAGTGTTGCGGGATCTTGATCCGAAGGTCGGAATACTTGCTGTTGAGCGAGCGGATCTCGACCATGATCGTTTTGTTTCGGAATGACTTCGTTGCGCGGCCGTAGCCCGTCATGGATAATAGCATACCCTCTTTTTTATGGTTTATTTGAGGAAGGAAAAGCCTGGGGCGGAGAGGAGGATGCGCGGAAGATCGCTCTGTACCGTGCCCCCCGCCCCAGGCTATTGATTATTTCAAGCTGCAAAGATAACCATTGCCGGGAGAATAGCTAACACTATGTAAATATCGGGTTTCCCGGAGGCTGACTGATAATTCGGTATCATCTTTTAAGTATAGAATATTTTACGCTCATTGGGGGCGCCGGTGGTATTTTATTCTACGATTTTCACCGGAGTGGATATCTAACGGGCAAATCATTACGTAATCAGTTGAGTATTAGGGAAAAAAAGTGAAAATTAAGTTAGCATTTATTTTCTATTCAGGAAAAAATTCCGAAATTTGCATCCGTTTCTCAAAAAGGGAGATGATCTATAACTTGTTATAAACCAGTGA
The DNA here is from genome assembly GCF_002646595.1 of Flavilitoribacter nigricans DSM 23189 = NBRC 102662. Taxonomy (GTDB): domain Bacteria; phylum Bacteroidota; class Bacteroidia; order Chitinophagales; family Saprospiraceae; genus Flavilitoribacter; species Flavilitoribacter nigricans. The sequence goes on along the minus strand of NZ_PDUD01000026.1, from coordinate 84,379 downwards.
ATAACGATGAGAAAAGCTGACTTGGTTGCGGCCATTTCCGAAAAGACCGGAGTGCCAAAGGTAGATGTCTTGGTGACTTTGGAGACCTTCTTCAAGGAAGTGAAAGGTTCATTAGCTGAAGGCGAAAATGTATACGTTCGCGGTTTCGGTTCGTTTATAGTTAAAAAGAGAGCTAAAAAAATTGGACGTCATATTAAGAAAAATAAAGCCATTGAGATCCCGGAACACTTTATTCCGGCTTTCAAACCGGCTAAAGTTTTCGTAGAGCAGGTAAAGGACAACGTTACTGCCCTGCCTAGCGATGAAAGTGATGATTAGTTTTGTTATGAAAGTCTTTTATGACTAAATTACAGTGGATAGTAATCCTTTCGGCCGTTGGTTTGTTTTTTTTGCTTTATTTTGGGTGCAATACGAAGCCCGAAAAGCAGCAGCAGCTTGAAAAAACAAGAGCCCTGCAGGCGGAAAGCACCGATATTAGCGTTTTACTAAAGAACGCCAAGGAATCGCTTTCCTCCTCACAGAACGGCCGGATATTTTTATTGGAACAGGAGCTGGCACAACTGGAAGCAGATAGTGCGAGGATAGATCAGCTGAAAAAGATCTCCGGCGCCTGGTTCGAACTCGGTCAGCCGGCTATTGCCGGCTACTACGCCCAGGAGATCGCCGATCTTGCCGGAACGGAAGAAAGCTGGGCTATCGCGGGTACCACCTATACCATCTGTGTACAACAGTCCACAGAACCCAGGGTAAGGGACTACTGTAGCGGCCGGGCTGTTCGTTCTTTTGAAAATGCGATCTCGATCAATCCGGATCAGATGAGCCATCAGGTGAATCTGGCCCTGGTATACACCGAGAATCCGCCGCCGGATAACCCCATGCGGGGTATCCTGATGTTGCGCGAATTGAACGATGCGCAGCCAAATAATGTTCTAGTAATGAATACTTTGGCCAGACTGGCCATCAAAACCGGTCAAATTGACCGGGCTATACAACGATTGGAAAGATCGCTTGAGTTGGAGCCCGATAATCAAAACACGATCTGCCTTTTGGCAACCGCCTACGGTAATGCAGGTCCCGATTACGCTTCCCGAGCAGCAGCATTAGCTGCAAAGTGTGACGCTCAGTAAGGTTACTATCCAGTCGGGTTTTAATTTTTTAACTAAACAAAATCGAAGAATATGCCTTGTGGAAAAAAGCGTAAAAGGCACAAGATTGCTACGCACAAACGGAAAAAAAGACTGCGCAAGAACAGACACAAGAAGAAGAATAGATAATTTCACGCCTGGCATTGGTGCGTGGATGGGTTATATGATCTGACCCACTTACTATTCATGTCTGAAAAATATATTGATAGTAGTATCATCCCCGGATCGGTGTTGCACCGGTCCGGGTATCTACTTAGGCATATTGCATATTTTAGACGATAGAATAGCTCATTTATCTATTTAACGTGTCGACTGAATTCTGGTTTGAGTCCTATGAATGGCCGCTTATCCGGGTAACGATGATATACAAATGACCTTCAGACGTCATGATCGCCCTACTAAACCGTAATAAAGAAACCATTAAGAGCTAGCCTACCCGCAAGCAAAGCCAAAGAGTGCAATATCAGCTATGCTAAGTAGTTCTTACCACTTCCATACATACCACGATACGTCCAGTGCCAAGTAAAACGACTTTTCGGTGGAAAAAGAACTCATTATTAATGCAACGCCTACGGAAGTAGAGATTGCATTATTGGAGCAATCCAAGTTAGTAGAACTTCACAATCAAAAAACCAACAGCAATTTTACTGTAGGTGATGTGTTTTTGGGACGGATCAAACGTCTCATGCCCGGCCTCAATGCTGCATTCGTAGATATTGGCCATAAGAAAGATGCCTTCCTTCACTATACCGATCTGGGACCCAAGCTCAAATCCTTACTGAAATATACGAACGGTGTCGCCACCGGTGGGATCAATACCTACCGCCTGGACAATTTTACCATTGAACCGGATATCATTAAGACCGGCAAGGTAGACCAGGTACTGAACCGGCGGGACCTTATTTTGGTACAGGTGCTCAAAGAGCCGATCTCAACCAAAGGGCCCCGCCTGAGTTGTGAGATCACCATCCCGGGCCGTTACCTGGTATTGACGCCTTTTGTCAATGTGGTAGCGGTATCCAAAAAGATCAGTAATAACGAAGAGCGCAAACGCCTGCAGGTGCTGGTGGAGAGTATTCGCCCCAAAAATTTCGGGGTGATCGTCCGGACGGCAGCCGAAGGTAAAAAGGTAGCGGACCTGCACGAGGAGCTCAACTTCATGCTCAACAAGTGGGAAGAGATTTTCCAGCAGTTGCAGAATGCCAAGCCGCCAACGAAGTTGCTGAGCGAACTGGACAAAACTTCCAGTATTCTCCGGGATATCCTGACGGATTCTTTCAATAAGATCGTCGTCAATGACCGGCAGATGCACGCCAACATCAAGAACTACCTGGGGTCGATCGCCCCGGAAAAGGTGAAGATCCTGAACCTGTATAAGGGCAAGAAGCCGGTATTTGAATCCTTCGGGGTGACCCGACAGATCAAATCCTCCTTCGGGAAAACGGCTACCATGCCCAGCGGCGCCTATCTGGTGATCGAACACACGGAAGCGATGCACGTCATTGACGTGAACAGCGGGCACAAAATGCAAAATGCCAATCAGGAGCAGGCGGTACTGAACGTCAATCTGGAGGCGGCGGAAGAAATTGCGCGGCAGTTACGACTGCGGGATATCGGTGGGATCATCATTATTGACTTCATCGATATGCGGAATAAGGATCACCGGAACGTTTTGGTGAAAGCTATGCGCCAGTCTATGAAAAAAGACCGGGCCCAGCATACCATCCTTCCGTTGAGTAAGTTTGGCCTGATGCAGATCACCCGTCAGCGGGTAAGACCGGAAGTGAAGATCAATACGGCCGAGGTTTGCCCGACCTGCAACGGTACCGGCAAGATCAATGCCTCCATTCTGGTGACCGATGATATCGAGCGGGATCTGATGTTTATCTTCCAGTCACGGCCTAAGGCAAAGATTAAATTGTTTGTACATCCTTACCTGGAAGCGTTCTTCAAAAAGGGACTGCCGAACAAGCAGATGAGGTGGTACTGGCAATATCAGAAGTGGGTGAAAATTTATTCCGATAATGATTTCGGGATGTTGGAATATCGCTTCTTCGACGAAAACGACGATGAAATAAGATTGAATTAATACGGAGTGGCAGTGCTACCAGGACTGAGAACTCGTTCTGGTAGCACTGTATCCGGTCAGCTCTCAATACATCGGACATCCGCAATTGGCCGTCCGGCAGGCGCTAATCAGCAGAATCAGGGCGATCAGCCCCAGCCAATCCCACCGTACTTTAGCGTTGAATACTTTTCTCAGAAACATAGTCTTCTTATTTTGCGATAGCTTGAGTAGATCGTGCGATCCGTAAATATAACGGATTTAGGCAGGATGTAATTGAGTCAATCCATTTCTTAAACCTTTCAGCCATTCAATGTGACTGCTTCCGGGCAAAAGATAGTTTTGGTCTGCGTACTGGACTGGGGGCTTGGCCACGCCAGTCGGAGCGTACCGGTGATCGCGGAGCTGTTGCGGCAGGATGCCCGGGTCATTATGGCCGGAAGCGGCCGTGCCGGACGTTTACTGCAAAAAAGCTTCCCGGATTTAAAGTACTATGAATGCCCGGCCTATAAGGTGAATTATCAGGGACGTGACCTCTATCTGAGCATGCTCGGGCAGTTACCCAAGATCTTTCGGGCGGTGTATCTGGAACACCGCTGGCTCCGGCGAATAGTAGCGAAAGAACAGGTAGATGTGGTGATCTCCGATAGTCGTTTTGGTTGTTACCACGCCGCTGTACCCTCGGTGCTCATTACGCATCAACTTAATTTACAGATACACCCTGCATTTTTGTCCCGTACGGTCAACTGGTTTTACCAAAACTGGCTGAAGCGGTTCCGGACGATCTGGATCCCGGATCAGCCCGATGGCCTGAGCGGGGCGCTGTCCTATCCCACTCCGTTTCAGTCGTCGGTTTATATCGGGCTGCTTTCGCGTTTTTCGTCCGGCTCTGCCGCTCCGAAACGGGACCTGCTGGTATTATTGTCCGGTCCTGAACCCCAACGTAGCCGGCTGGAAGCGATCGTGCTCCGGCAGTTGAAAACGATGCCGGAATTAAAGGTGCTGATCGTACAGGGAAAAACGGATGAGGAAACAACTCATCAATTGGGGGAGCGGATGGAATTAGTCAGTTATCTGGCGGGAGCGGCATTAGAGGAAGCGATTCGGACTTCGGCCGTAGTACTTTGTCGATCCGGTTACAGCAGTCTGATGGATCTGGCTACCATGCACAAGCCGGCGATCCTGATCCCGACGCCGGGGCAACCAGAACAGGAATATCTGGCGCAGCGATGCCGCGAAAAGAATTGGGCGGTGGTCCGGACGCAGTCGCAACTGGATATTAGGGAAGCCTTACAGGCTATTCTTCAGCAAAGCATCGGATTCGGAACAGCGCAGACCACCGGACCGGCTATATTACCGGCCATCGTGAAGGATCTCCTGCAATCAACAAGCTGAAATCCTTTTATCCGAATATTCCAGACTTATTTCTTGTTAAACTCATTCATCGTGCGGGCCAGACCGATCGCTCCGAAACTTTTCGCCGTTTCTGCGGCGTATTTCAGGAGCTCCGGCAGGGACTGCCGTTCTTCATCACTCCATTCTCCCAGCACGTAGTTGACCTGTTGCCCCTGATGAAATTCATTGCCGATACCGATGCGTAAGCGGGCGTAGTTATTACCGCCGTTGAGCTGATCAATGTCCTTTAGCCCATTGTGGCCGCCGTCGCTGCCTTTCCCACGGAGTCGCTGTTTGCCGAACGGTAGGTTGAGGTCATCGACGATCACCAGCAGATTTTCTTTATTGATCTTTTCTTTTTGCAGCCAGTAACGTACGGCCTTGCCGCTGCGGTTCATAAAGGTAGAAGGCTTCAGCAGGATATAGGTGCGACCCCGGTGTCGGAAGCGGGCAATGTCCCCCAACTGGTCATTTTTGAACTCCACTTCTGCTTCCCGGGCCAGTTCGTCCACTACGTCAAACCCGATATTGTGGCGGGTTCCGTCGTAATCAGCGCCCATATTGCCCAGGCCAACGATCAAATACTTCATCGGATCCGGTTCTATTTTTTCTTTTGCAAAAAGCCTTTTAAACCAATTCATAGACTATGTGAATCAATATCAACGGGCAACGGCAGACAATGGTTCAAAACCGACCACGGTCTGCCGTCTGGAAGTTTACCGTTACGATCACACGGCTACGCTATGATCGCGCAGCGCATCGTTGAGGGAAGTTTTCTTGTTGGTGCTTTCTTTCCGCTGACCGATGATCAGGGCGCAGGGCACCTGGTATTCGCCGGCCGGGAATTTCTTGGTATAGCTGCCGGGGATCACTACGGAACGGGCCGGTACGCGGCCTTTATAAGTGACGGGTTCGTTACCGCTCACGTCGATGATGCGGGTACTTTGGGTGAGTACCACATTGGCGCCCAGTACGGCTTCTTTCTCCACCCGGACCCCTTCCACGACGATACAGCGGGAACCGATGAAGCAGTCATCTTCAATAATCGTGGGTGCGGCCTGAGGCGGCTCCAGTACACCGCCGATACCAACACCACCACTGAGGTGTACATTGCGACCGATCTGGGCGCAGGAACCGACCGTGGCCCAGGTATCCACCATCGTGCCGCTGCCTACCCAGGCACCGAGGTTGACGTAGCTGGGCATCATGATGGCTCCGGATTCCAGGAAGGAACCGTAGCGGGCAATGGCGTGCGGTACAACCCGGACACCGAGGTCAGCGTAATTCTTTTTCAGCGGGATCTTATCGTGAAATTCAAAAGGGCCGACTTCGATCGTCTCCATTTTGGCGAGCGGGAAGTAAAGGACAACACCTTTTTTTACCCAGTCGTTGACCTGCCAGTTGCCGTCGGCAGTGGGTTCGGCTACCCGGATCTTACCCTTGTCGAGCAATTCGAGTACTTCCTGTACTGCTTCCTGCGTAGCTTTTTCCTGCAGCAGGGAACGGTCTTCCCAGGCTGCCTCTATAGTGGTTCTCAAGTTATCCATGGATCGTTTTATTTGGCGCGAAATTAACAAATCCGGCCGTCAAAACTCCATTTTTACCAACTTAAGTCGGTTCCGGCGTTCACTTGGAACGATAAGGGCATTGGAGCCGGTCTGTAGTGCATCGCGAAAGCGCAGGCGCAGGTCGAGGTTGGCCGTGCTCAGCAGACTGTTCCGGTCGTAGTTGCCGAACCCATTGAGAATATATTCACTGACAGTATTCTCGTATTTGATCTCGTCGTTGAACAGGAAACGCAGGCTACTCGGGGTCTTAAACAGAAAGTAGGAGGAGTAGATCCCGTTGTCGTCCTGGGAATATTGCTTTTTATGGAGAATGGTCTTCCAGTGCACCTCGCCGCTTGGATGAATGGAGGCGATCAGGAGATCATCGAAGTAATAATCTACCATAAAGCGGTTGACATTGTCGATATAGGTGCGGCTGGTACCGCCTCTTTCAAACATGCGATTGCGTTCGCCGATCAGAATGGCACCGCCGTCCCTGCGCAGTACGATCTCCTGGACGCTGATCTCCTGCAGCCCTTTGGCGCGTTTGCCGCGTTTGCCGAGAATGCCCATGAGGGTTTCCTGATCGAATTTTTGAAATTTGAGCGTGGTATTATCCGGTTTGCGCGGATCGACATTCAGGTAAAAGAAACCGGTCGCTTTTCCGAGGTCTCTTTCGGAGTAGAACCCGGATGCCACCAGTCGATCGTTCAGATCATCGTACGTAAAGTAGGCATCATAAGTGAGCATACCCCGGAAGCGGGTATCGAACTTCCGGTATTCATCCGAAGCCCCGTAATAGGAGTGGACTTCATAAAAGTGTTCCTTACGTCGGGATCGGTAATTGTCTTTTTCAATGATCAGCTGCATGTTTCCCTGGTTGTCCACCAGAGCCTGCAACCCATCTTCACTATAGCTGTAATCTTCGGGGGAAAAGCTCTTTTCCCAGAGTAGCTGCATACTGGGCACGTCGAACGACAGGGCCCGCATGATGGATTGTTTCTCCACAAAGAATACCAGGACCTTGGTGCGATCTTCCGACCGGATGAGTTCAAAGTCGGGAGTAAAGAAAAGAAAGCCGTAGTCAAAAACGAGGGTCGAATCCCGCAGATTGGCGCCGGCATCGTATTTGTTCACCTTGAGCAGGGTGTTGCCTTTACGCCGGAAATGATGAAAAACGTAGAAGAACTCATCGTCGGCAACGATACCGAGCGTTTTGGCGGTACGCCGGTCAAATTCCAGTTCCTTACTCCAGTCCAGCTGCATCCGCGGATCAAAACACTGGATCTCGTGTTCCGTAGAGCGATTGTGATACAGGAGAATATTTCCCTTGATCTCACCGACCAATTCATAGGAAACGTCGTTTCGCAGAGGCAGATCTTCCGAAACGAGTATATCCTGGGCCGAAGAAAAAAGAGGTAGTATAAATATGAAGAATATAATTACATTCCGCATTGGCATTCAGTTTTCACGTTTTAGTAAAAATACGAAGAACTCTAAAAAGTTCAATAGGAGCTTTGGGGATAAGTGCAGTAACGGATCTGACAATTCAACGGTTTGGAAATGCAGCCGGTGCTTTCTAATTTTGCCTTTATTTTACAAACGAGAAGTGAGGCTAAGGACAATTGGCGGTCTGACGATGCATCTTTGAAGCGGTAGTTCAATATACTGGGAATTTCGCAGATTGTCATCATGGAAGAAATGACCACTGGTCTCAGGCGGTACGATTGATCGGTGTTTTCACCGATCCTCACATTAATTAACGTTTTTTGCGGTCAATTAGCTTATGAGTAGGAGGAATAAACTGGCCAAGTTTGCGGAACTACTGACATTTCCGAATGTTTACGAAAACTTCGATACGCAGCGCCCGGAACTGGCGGGCCAGCACGGTGCTATTGTCGATCTGAAAGGTCGCTGGAACGAGGACCATTTTCAAAATGAGCAACCCATCACTTTGGAGCTGGCCTGTGGCCGGGGAGAATACTCACTTGGGTTGGGGCGGATGTATCCGGAGCGCAATTTCATTGGTGTGGATATCAAGGGCGCACGTATCTGGAAAGGCGCAAAGATCGCTCTGGCGGAATCGCTGGATAACGTGGCTTTTCTCCGCACCCGCATCGAGATCCTGGATGCATTTTTTGCCGAAGCGGAAGTTGATGAGATCTGGATCACTTTTCCGGACCCCTTCCTCGGCAATAAAAAGATCAACCGCCGGCTGACCTCACCTAATTTTCTGGATATCTACAAACGGGTTCTTTCACCGAAAGGATTGATCCACCTCAAAACGGATGAGATCCAGCTGCACGACTACACCATGGAAGTGCTCCGGGAACGGGACGATATAGAGATCCTGTACGCGGATGATGATATTTACGGAAAGGAGTTGTATCTGCCGGAGCTGGGACTGAAAACCTACTACGAAAACCTGAATATCTCGGACAGCGATACCATCAAATATATTCAATTCAGATTCCGACCCGATTCGGGTAAGGCAGCGGATTAAGAGCCTATCCCAAAACCATCTATGGAACCTCATTTCGTTATTTCCTCCTTCCGTAGCGCTGCAACGCAAATCGAAAATGACTTTGTGAGCACCCAAATCTGGTCATTTTCGACATCAGAAACGGTTGCTGGATAGGCTCTAGAAACCTTCCAACAGATCATCGCGGAACAGCAGGAATTTTTCCCGGCCGGTTTCGAGTTGTTTAACCAGCGTTTGGGCTTCCTGATAGGGCATCGGTTTTTTCGATAGCAGGTTTTCCAGGATCTGGTCGAGAGACTGATCAATAGGCTGAAGTTGTAGTAGCGCCTGCATATTCAGCTGGTTGGGATCATTGATCTTGTTGAGTTCCCGCAACAGGTAAACGATCTCCATCTTGAACTGAATGGCCTTTCGCAGCAATTGCAAATGCGGCAGGGCCAGTTTACGGTCTTTCCATTTTTCCCGCACCGATTCTACCAGGCGGTCGAAGGCCTTCTCAAAATTCTCTTTTTGCCGGGCGTTGTAGAAAGGATTGGTATTACCCCCGAATACCTGTTCGTAGAGGTCGTCCCGGTTGATATCATCCCATTCCAGGAGGTGCTCAACAATGCAGGCTTTGAGCAGCAATTTGGAAAAGGAATTACCCAGTTCCTGGAAAATGGCGTTTAAGCCCGTGGCCGTGCCCATTTTTTCCGTATTGGAATTTTTGGCCTGCTCGATAGCCGTTTCCATCAGCTCATCCATGAAGTTCTTATCCTGCAGGAATGCGTAGGGGCCGTCCTGGAAGAAAGTCAGGGTTTCATGCTGACTGATAAAGGGTCCGAAAGGAGTGCCTCCGTTTTCGATCAGGCCGGGTTCCAGTTGCCCAAATGCCCACAGCAGATGCATATCGACCGGCAGGAAACTTTTTCCGATCAGGCTGAACACGTGGTAGATGGCTTCGGTAAGCTGTTTATTGTAATAGCGGTCGGCCAGCTTCTGACTGGCGATCTCCCGGCTGTCCAGCTTTTCGATATAGAATTCCAGGTTGGCATAATCACGGGCAGAGATCAACAATTGGTCGTCTTCGGCAAACTGTTGGGCTTTCAGCCAGTCATCCAGATCGATAAACGCCATATGGAGGTTCTGGCTGGTACCATCTCCCTCTATGTACTGAGAAATGCCGTAGGGTGGAAGCAGGTTGAAAAATATGCTGGTCGACTGGTTGACCTGCATTTCCTGACGTTCTACTTCCAGCGGGCGGTCATTTTCATCAAAAAACCGCAGTTCTTCAATCGGTATGCCGGGATGGATATAGGGCAGGAAACGGTGGCCAATGATCAGTTGTCGGTCCTCCAGTTCGTACGGTGTCAGGCGAACGCGGAAGGAGCATTCCGCAAAAAGGCTTTCCCGGCTGACAACGGTCTCTGCATGGCGATTTACGGCCTGATTGGTGTTACCCGATTGGAGGAGGTAATGTTCCAGGGTTTGACCGAGGAGAGCGCGATCGAGTTGTGCTTTGTGCTCATCCGGAATTGCATTATAGATGTGATCAAATGTTAATGTCTCTCCGGTCGCTAAGATCTTTTTCAAGGCTTTGTTGAGCCTACTCATGTGATTATTTCTTTGCGGAAAAATACGAAAATTGCCGGAAGTAGCTCGGTGGCTTCGGAGCTTTTTAGAAAATAGAAAAATCGGCCGGCCAGTACCGTGCCAGCGCCCGCTCCAGCGAAAGCTGCGGGCCGGAGGCGTGAAAGCGGTATTCGGGCGGATCTAAGCTTTGGTTTTTCAACCCGGCATCACTCAATCGGCGATCCAGCTGGCGGGCCACGGCGGGAGCCGGATCAATGATCACGGCGGTTTCCGGCAGCAGCCGGCTGATCAGCGGCCGAACGAAGGGGTAATGGGTGCACCCCAGCACGAAGGTATCCGCGCCGCTTTCGAGCATGGGGTCCAAAATACTGCGGAGCAGCGCTTCCGTAGCGGGCGATTCGGTTTCACCCGCTTCGATCAATTCTACCAGGCCGACACAGGGATTCTGCAATACCCGGATGCCGGCGGTATAGCGCTCCATTAGCTGGGCGTAACGTTCGCTTTTGAAGGTGCCGGCGGTGGCCAGTATACCCACCACGCCACTGTGGGTAGCTTCGGCTGCGGGTTTAACTGCGGGTTCCATACCCACGATAATAACGTCCGGAAAGCAATCCCGCAGGTAGGAAAGGGCTGCTCCGGAAGCGGTATTGCAGGCCACTACAATAGCCTTGCACTGCAGCTGGAGCAGTTGTTCCGTGATGTCGAGACTATACTGACGGATACTACTCAGCGATTTTTGACCGTAGGGAATGTGCGCCGTATCGGCAAAATAGAGGATGGATTCCTGGGGGAGACGTTCTAAAATAGCATTGGCGACCGTGAGGCCGCCAATGCCGGAGTCAAAAACTCCTATAGCTTGATCCATTGTTGTTTCCGTTGAGGACACTTTGGATGGATATAAGATGTAGCGGAGCTACACCGGTATATTACATATTCAACTTGGCTTTCACCATGCTGCTTACATCTTGAGATTCTTCGAAATAAAGCAATACGCCCTGCTCGAAAATAAACTGGAAGCCATTTTCTTTAGCTACGTCGGCAATAGCTTTATTTACTTTTTCCAGGATCGGATTGAGTTCGTCAGCCCGTTTTTTCTGGATCTGTTGTACCATGTTCTGCTCATCCTGTTGCAGTTGAGTCTGGCGATCCTGCAGCTTTTTAGCTTCTTCCTCCTGTTGTTTGGGGGAAAGTTCACCGCGTTCAACTTTTTGCTGGATGGCAACGTAATCCTGTTGCAGTTTGGTCAGGCCGTCCTGAAGCTTTTTCTCGAGTTGTTTCTGGAGCGCTTCCAGGTTGGCTTCTGCTTGTTTAACATCTGGCATTTCCGCCAGTATCGCCTGAGAGTTGACGTAACCGAATTTCTGGGCTTGCAGGCTGATGACAGCAAAGCACATAACAGCGATCAGGCTACCAACTTTAAAGATCTTATTCATTTTCAATGCTTTTTTGTTTTAAGTTGTCTCAAAAACGGCTGCAAAACTACAGCTTTTCTTTGATTTACAGTATGTTCAATTAAATAAGACACGAAATATTGCGCCTTTATTTAATACGGTTAAAAAATTATTTGAGTTTGTTGAGGATATCAGTGGTCTTATCGTACTCCGAGTTGGAGAAGATCATCCCACTGGCGCTGGATTTATCGAAGATGAAATCATAGCCTCTTTCCTGAGCGTAAGATTCGATTGCAGCGTAAACCCGGTCCTGGATTGGACGTACCAGGCCCTGGCGACGTTTGAACAGCTCGCCATCCGGTCCGAAACGATCTTTCTGCAACTCGCGTACTTCCTTCTCTTTATCCATGATCTGCTCTTCCCGCTGACGGCGGGCCTCGTCGCTCAGTAGCACTTGTTCAGCCTGGTATTTATTGTACATACCTTTGATGACATCGTATTCCTGGGCGATTTCCTGCCGCCATTGGGCCGCCAGATTATCGAGTTGAGTCTGAGCATTTTGGTATTCTTCAATACTCTCCAATATTTTATTGACATCCACGATCGCGATACGTTGCGCATAGGTGGCCAGTGACACAAATAGTACAAGTACCAGGGTAGAAGTCAATTTTTTCAGATTAGCCTTCATGATGTTAGTTGATTTTTAAATGAGGAAAAAGCTTTCCAAGCTCAAATTTAAGGTTTTATCATTCCTTGTTCACTTCTTTGGACTCATGAAGCCTTTTCGTGTCACAGCCGATGAAAAACCTCTAGAATTTGCCTTGCTTGTAACATTTTAATAATGAACGATTTACGTGTGGTTTTGCGCTGTTGGTGCCCCCTCTGTTTAACTAATGTTTAACGGGAAGCTTAAGATCCTTAACGACAAAACTCCGGAAAGCTCATGTACTGGCTAATTTTTAACGACACACGAAACTCGCCCTAAAGACAGAACACAGAGGCAGTTAGGTTGGTTAAACAGATAAAAAAATTGCAAAAAAATTAATACGATATGAACCCTTTATTGAAAACCGGATGGCTTGCCCTTCTTTTTATGGTCTTTACCTACAGTAGCTGTGGAACAGGGCAGGGAATCAACTTATTTTCACCCGAGCAGGACATCGAACTGGGCAGACAGGTAAAAGAGCAGATCCTCAGTGATCCCCAACAATATCCCGTACTGGCGGAAAGAGGAAATGAGAAATTGTACAACTATGTACGCGGCATTACCGCAAAGATCCTCAATTCCGGACAGGTAGCTTACCGCAATGAATTTGCCTGGGAAGTGTATATCATCAAAGACGATGATGTGCTTAACGCTTTCGCGACCCCCGGTGGATATATTTTTGTTTATACCGGCCTGATCAATTTCCTGGACTCGGAGGATCAGTTGGCGGGAGTACTGGGCCACGAGATCGCTCACTCCGCCCTCCGTCACTCCACCCAGCAAATGACCAAAGCCTACGGACTGAGCGCACTGGTGTCGATCGTAACGGGTAGTTCCGATCCCGGCATGCTGGAACAGATCGCCTTGAGTCTGATCTCTCTGAAGTTTAGCCGTGGTGCAGAAACCGAAGCGGATATGTATTCCGTAGATTACCTCTGTCCTACCGAGTATCGTGCCGACGGTGCCGCCGGATTTTTTATCAAAACCCAGGATCAGCCTACCCCGCCCGAATTCCTGAGTACGCACCCTAACCCCGCTAACCGGGTACAAAAGATCCAACAGCGTGCTTCACAACTGGATTGCCGCGGACAGGCCGACTAATTTATACCGTCTACCGCTTATATCTATAAGATGCGGGTCTGACAAAAAAAAAGATGGGATAGCCAACACATTGACTATCCCATCTTTTTTTATATCCGTCGACTTGGCCTAACGCATCCAGACATCCCGCTGCGGGAATGGGATAGTAATGTTATTCTCGCGGAACAAGCGGTCCGTTTCGAACCGCATATCACTTTTGACATCCTCGATGCGGATGAATTCCTTGGACCAGAACAGTAGCTCAAAATCAAGCGAAGAATCCCCGAAATTGATAAACCGGACAAAGGGTGCCGGCCGCTTCAGCGCTTTGGGATGTTCCTGCGCGACCTGCAGCAGTATCTTTTTTACGAGTGCAGTATCCGATCCGTAGGCCACCCCGACCGAGATCCTGAACCGGGCTTTATCTTCATCGTGACTCCAGTTGACCACCGAGTCGCCGATCAGCTTGGAGTTGGGCACGATAATGGTCATGTTATCGCGGGTTTCTACCAGGGACGTTCTGACGCCGATCCGCCGCACGGTACCAACCGTACCTCCTACATCCAGCACATCACCGACCTCAACTGATCTTTCCGACAACAGAATGATACCGCTGATCAGATCGTTAAAGGTCTGCTGCAGCCCGAGACCGATACCCACAAGTAAGGCTGCGGCACCACCGAGCAGAATGGTCAGATCGATACCGATCGCTCCCAGGGCATACAGAATGGCGATGACGTATAAAAAGTACTTGAACAGCTGATTGATCGCGTACTGGGAACCGATGTTGATCTCTTTTCGCTGGTAGTAGGGGAAAAGAAAAACTTCGGTAAATATCAGGACAAAAAGCCGGGCGATCAGCAGGATCAAAATGGCAGAGATGATCTTGGTCACACCAATATTGATCGTATCCGAATTTTCGCCGGAGCCCACCTGAAAACTTTCGGAAAGGAAACTGTCCAGATTGAAAACGTAGGCCATGAACAGGATCGCGAGCGTGTAGACCACCGGCTGCACAATGCGCTTGGCCGGCCGCACTAGGCGGGGCTGATCAAAATTGATGGCGATCCGCTGGATGGCCTCTCGTCGTTTCTGGAAATTCCGGTTGAGTATGTGTAGCAGTATCCAGTCGAGCAATCTGGCAATAGAAAACAGTAATATGGTGAACAGGATCGTCGAGATCCAGATACCCCGGCGGCGGGCGTCGCGTTCAATGATCTGCTCCGGACCACCGTCTTCCTCCTGTAAACCGGTAGAATTATCAGTCTGATTTACCGATGGGGTCGTTACTTCCGCAGGGATCGGCTGGCCCGCCGGCGGGTAGAGCCGGTAATCCAGCCCGGTGGTGATCATGACCAGGATCAGGCCCAGCAGAAAAAAACAGAGCTGTACCAGGCGGCGGGTGCGCTGCTTTTCAGCGTCCTGCACATCTTCTTTCCGGAAATAGATGGGCAGCCATTTTCCGAGCAGGGAACGGTACAGAAATGCCATACCGGCAAGCAGGATGATCATCAGGATCAGGTTACCTACCGTGACACTAATATCCGAAATGGAGAATAATTCAAAACGTAAAATCCCGTTCAAATCCATGGCGCAAATAGATGTTCATGCGGCTTTTGGGGCAGACCGTCATCATTATGGACTCGCCGGAGCAGATTGGTCACTGCGAAGTCCCGTCGTGCCGGTACTGCCTTACGAAAATGAAAGTACGGATATTTTTCCACTGTCAGATCCGTATTCATTGAAGTGAGCTAAAGTACGAACTTTACACCGAGCAAAGTGTAATATTTTTAATTCTGTTTTCAGTAGAAGAAAGCCCGGTAAAAGGAATTACCTTTGTGCCGGCTAAGCATCAGTACATTACCCGATACTATAATCCAAGCATGCCAGTTACATGATACGTTCTATCGCTCAGATAATATCTTTGGTTTTCCACCCGCTGCTGATCGTTACCTATATGCTGGTAACCCTGCTGCTGATCAATCCTTATTTATTCGGCGTAAACAGCATCAGCGATCCAACCAGCAAGGAATTGATCCTTCGCGTCTTTCTTTCCACTTTTTTCATTCCGGCCTTTTCGGTCGCCATGCTGCGTTTCCTGGGCCTAATCGATTCGATCGAGATGAAGACCAAGGAAGAGCGGATCGGGCCGTATATTATTACCGGCGTATTTTATCTCTGGATGTTGCGCAATTTCTGGGATAACAGCAATGTGCCGACCGTCTTTACCAGTCTGATGCTGGGTACTGTGATCGGATTGTTCATCGCTTTCTTCTTCAATATCTTTACCAAGATCAGTGCACATGCCGTTGGAATGGGCGGACTGATGGCCACGGCCGTGATCTCTATGCTGCTCTTTCGTTATGATACCTTTGTGGTCAATTCCACCATCCTGGGCACTTTTGAGCTGAGCCTGGTCACCTTACTAATGGCTTTCATCTTTCTGGCCGGGTTGGTCGGTACGGCGCGGCTGATCCTTTCTGCCCACGTTCCGCGCGAATTATACAGTGGCTACATTGTGGGTTTCTGTTCGCAGTTCCTGGCCCTGCGCTTTCTGTTTTTGTAAGATCTGGAACATTAGTCGGTGATTTTGTAAACATATGATTTTCAGAATCCTTATCTTAAGGTGAGGTTTGCCGAAGTTTTGCCCGGTGTGGCAGTAGCGGCAGCCCGGATCACAGTTTACCTTAATCCCCGACACCCATGCGAAGCTTATTGACTATCTGTTCGATCTTTATCCTTCCCTTTTCCTTATCGGCGCAGGAAGAACCGGTGCAGGACTATTACATCTTTAGTATTTACTTCGGTGGGGGCAGCCACTACATAGACTCCGAACAGGAACAGGAGTTGTACAAATGGCTCAACGGAATTCCCGGGGTGGAGCACCACCAGATCAGTGTACACAGTCATACGGATGATATCGGTTCCAAACAATACAACGCCTGGTTATCCCAGATGCGCAGTGAATCGGCTATCGAAAAACTGATGAATCACGGGATCAATCCCGACCACATTTCCATTGAAGATTTCGGAGAGCTCAATCCGGTATACGATAACAGTACCTGGGAGGGTAAATTGAAAAACCGACGGGTAGATATCATTGTCAAACCTCTGGCTTTGTAGCACTTTCACTTAATCTGTATTAGAATGGGACGGCCGTGGGGGCGGTCTTGGTTGTGGGCATTATCAAAAACTTTTGACCCCGGCTTCAATTTCTCCCCTTCTTAATTCGTTTACCATGAGATGAGCCTGCCGGGTAGGTTCCGGAATGCGAAGGCCCCGGCTGCAGTGCAGCGCAATTTCCAGGCTTTGTTCCATGCTGACCCTATGCCCCGGGGATACCCAGACCGGTTTTACCTGATCCCGGCTGCGCAGAACATACCCTATTTTTTCGCCCTGATCTATGATATTACTGAAACTACCTCTTTTCGGACCCGGTTCTTCGTAAGTTCCGGTCAGGTGATTTTTGGCGATGCCAATGCAGGCTTGGCCACTGATCAGCCCAAAGTGGGTGGCAACCCCCAAACGGCGGAAGTGATTGATCCCATGACCATCCATGGCCAGGATATCGGGTTTTTCTTCCAAGGCCTCCCAGGCGGCGTAAAGCGAAGGGATTTCCCGAAAAGAAAGTAGGCCGGGGATGTACGGGAATCTCATTTTGTCTATTATTGTAGATCGGCAAATTGGTTCCATGGTCTCGTAGTCGAGTACAATTATCCCCGCATAAATGGTATCGTCGTTTTTGTTATAAGAAATATCTGCCCCGGCAATTTTTTGGATGGGACCCGGGAAAGGGCGTATATCTATTTTTTCCTTTAATTCCTTTTGGAGTTGTATCGCTTCTGCAGGTGTGAGGTTCCAGTTCATTAAAAGAAATTCAAATATTGATTCCAGGATCGGGCAAAATGCTAATATGAGAAATATACTACTACTTTTGATAATACCGGCCGCAATTCTTCTTACGACCTCTTTCCGGCCGACGGTGGGTGGAAAAAAGGAGGCCTACCGCAATTATTACGTCGGTACTTTTTATTTTCAGGAAGGGCAGCTCGGTAGTGCGGTCCGGAGTTTTCGCCGGGCATACGCAGCGGTACCGGATGAATATAACTTTGCTCTGGCACTGGCTCTGGCGCTCGGCCGGGACGGGCAGGTAGACCAGGCGCTTTCCGTTCTGCAGGAAGGGGCGATCTACCTGGGCCCCAACGATCCGGATCACCTCAAAAAGATCGCTCTGCGGCATTTCGTCAGCGGCATGGCTCACTGTTATTCGGAAAATTACGACCAGGCGATCTCCTCCCTGAAATCGGCAATCAGTCTCCTGGAAAGCATGAAGGAACCCAAGTTGCTGAGTATCGTTTACAATACCCTCGGTTATGCGGCTTTGCTGGATCAGGGAAATAACGCGCACAAATCCAAAGACCGTCCCGAGCACATCCACATTCACCGCCGGGATATGGAGCGGAACCTGGATCATTTTGCCGCCGCTCTGCAGCAGGACGGCTCCAACGAAGCGGCGCGCTACAATTACGAAATGCTTTGTGATTCTTTGGATATCACACCGGTTGATTATCCGCGTACGGCAGCCGCCGGCAGTGGGGATCTGGCCAATTACGGCAATATACCGGCCAACATTTATACCCTACTGGACTTTACGCCCTACGACGAAGTGGTCTTCCTGCTGGATATTTCGGGCTCGATGGTCATGGAGAAAGTAACCTGCGTGGATGAAGATCGCTTTCGGGTGATGAAGGAAACGGCTATGTATATGTTTCAGAAAATTCCGGAAGAAAAAGCGCTCGGCATCGGAACCATCGGGGGGGATTGTGGTACGGTTCCCCGATTATGGCATCCGGTAGGAGCTCTGAGTCGGAAGGACTTTCGTTACGCCCTGGATTTTCTGGTGCCGGACGGTACGACGCCCCTGCTCAATATTTTGATGGACTCCCCGGATCTGTTCTCGGACAATCCGGAAACGAGCAAATCCATTTTTCTGGTTAGCGACGGAGCCAATATCTGTAAGATCGGAAATACCGATATTTGCGAATGGGCGGACAACCTGGCCAACCGCCAGATCAGTATCAATATCCTCACCTTTTTGAACGCCGACCTCAGCAATACCAATGCTTTTGCTGAATATACCTGTCTGGCCCAGAATACTTTCGGTGAGTTGATCTACATCGACGCCAATCGCTGTAATGCCCGCCCGTTTGCTTTCAATCTGGTGGAGCAGTGTCCTTTATTCCTGCCCAAGCTGGAAAAACTGAATTGTCTGGGGCCGGCAGTAAAAAACCTTTGGGGGGTATACAAATAGATCAGTCAACGGCACCCAACGCAATGGCTTTTTCGAGCATCTGGTAAAAGGGTGAAGTGAATAATCCGGCGTTTTGCTGCTGTATTTTATCCGCCTCCGTTTCGTTATGCATCGCTTTGGCCAGCGCCCAGCGAATGGCCGTTCCGGTCTTTGGACTATCG
Organism: Flavilitoribacter nigricans DSM 23189 = NBRC 102662; assembly: GCF_002646595.1. Lineage (GTDB taxonomy): Bacteria > Bacteroidota > Bacteroidia > Chitinophagales > Saprospiraceae > Flavilitoribacter > Flavilitoribacter nigricans. Next base: position 65,524 of record NZ_PDUD01000026.1, on the reverse strand, counting down.
TACTGATTGATGGCCAGATCGCTGAGCTCTTTTTCCGACATGAGCTGAAAACCCAGGACTGTCTCCAGGCTGTTTCGCAGCGGGAACTGGCGGGTATACTCCAGGAGGCGATTGCGGGCTTCCCGGGCAGCCGCCGGTTTCCCGGTCTGATCGTAAGCGTAGGCAAGGAGGTGATCCGCCAGTCGTTCGTCGGGATTGTAGGGTTTGCCAACGCCCAGCCGTTCGGGCCACTTTTTGTATGATTCCAGCGTGCGAATGGCCGACGGGTATTGCTTCGCTGCCAGTTGCTCCAGCGCCCGTCCCAGATGAGCCCACTCGTACAAGCGGCGACTTGCGGATGCGCCTTCGAAGGGTAGTACCTCCAGGGTTTGCAGGATCGTTAGGGCGGGTTCGTATTGTTGGTTCTCCAGCAGTGCCCGAACGTGATCCATGCCCAGGGTATAGTTATCGGGAAACTGATCGTAGGCGTCCGTACTTACGGATAGCGCTTCCGCAAATTTTCCCTGCCGGAAATAAAACTGGATCAGCTCGTGCCAGGTGCGCCAGCTATCCGATTGCAGCTCCCGCGCTCGCAGCAGGTCTTCCCGGGCTTTATCGGCACTGGTACTTTCCCGTACATTAGCGCGGGTGAGGTAGAAGAAGGGATAATCCGGGGTGTTGCCGAGGTTTTCCAGTAATTCGACGGCCTTTTCGGTTCTTCCTTTCCCCCAGTAGTTCAGTGCCAGGTAGTAGGCGAATTTCCAGTCCTGGTGATTGGTCCGGGCCCATTCCAGGGCTTCCAGGCTCTCCCGGCGAAAGGGGAATACCAGTTCGGGAGACTGGTTGGCTACTGCAGCCAATGCCTGTGGATCATCTTGCAGGAAAGCTTGCCAAATATTAACCAGAACGCTGGAAGGCGCCAGCTCCAAAACGGATAATGCGGCTTCCTTTTGCCCCAACTGATGGTATTGCAGTGCGAGTTCGAGATAGGTCTGCTCCGGCAATTCATTCCGGATGTTCCCGGTGAACCGTTGCTTACTACTGGCCTGACCGTCCAGCAGGTATTGTTCAAAGTAACTAAAATGAGAAAGCGGATCCATTTCCAGTAAAGTCATAACCGTTTCCTGGGCTGCCTTTTCTTGTCCGGATGTCCGCTGGGCTACCGCGAGGGTTTGCCGGGCCTGCATATTAAAACGGTTGAAGTCCAGAGCCTGTCGGGCGTAGCGAATGGCTTCTCCGGCTTGTTGTTCAGCGAGCAATATCCCGGCCATGATGCCGTAGGCGGCCGAACGGTATTCCATCGAGCGGGCGGCCCAGCCCAGCGCTTCTTTGGCATTTATGAAGTCTCCCTGGGCCTGAAAGAGTATTCCAGCCACGTAATTTGCTCCGGGATGATAGGTGTCAATGGAAAGCGCCCGCAGTGCCGGTTCCAATCCACGGTCGTAAAGCCCCTGACGATAGTATAGCTCGGCCAGTGCGGCCAGCGCTTCCAGGTGGGCCGGATTGTCTTCCAGACAGGCTTTCAGGCTTTTTTTCGCCTTATCGTATTCCCGGAAGTCCATCCATTCCATACCGGCGCGATAGTGGAGCTCCGACGGCGGCGTATCGGGTAATGCAGGCTTTTGAAAAGGGCGCTTGAGTTTCAACTTTTGGGGATCACTGTCGTAATCCAGCCCCATACCATCTACGGTGACCCGGAAACCCTGCTCCGAAGTCGGCCAGTCTATGCTTTCCCGGAAAATACCCATGGGAGGCAGGGCTATCTCTTTTTCCAGAACTTTCCGGTCACCCGCAAAAACGCGGAGCGTGCCCGCAGCCTGTTCCAGGGCGTTGATGCCGATCTGCATTTTCCCGTCAACCGGTTCGATATGCAGGACGGCACTGGGAGATACATCCGTCAGTCCCCCGATAGCCTTGACCGGAAACCAGCGTTCCTGCCACTGGTCGGTGGAATGGGGTGGGAAAACCGCCTGGGTAACGGGATTGCCATCACTCCCGGGCGAATATTGATTGAACAGCCGTCCGGCCTGAAACTCGATGTACTGGCCATCCGTATCGGTGAGCAGATCTTCCCAAATACCTCCGTTGCGGGCCAGCGACCAAAGCCAGAGTTTCTGGCCGGGCATCTCGTCGTACGGCGACCAATGGCCGAAGCCGTAGCCCTGATCGTGGTAATATCCGCCGAAAAAATCATTGTATTCTCCTACGACGTGGTAGGACTTGTGGGATAAAAAATCGTTCTCTTTGTATTCGGCAATGTGGCGGCCGTATTCAGTTGGCCACGGATGCGGATCGCCGCCGTGTTCGAGGTACTGGTCGCCGGGGCAGTAGAATTCCAGATCGTCGGTTGCGAAAGCGGCTCCGGTCATCCAATTGTAGTAGGACTGGTGCAAAGCCGTGGGGTTGTACCAGAGGGCGCGGGTTTCAAAATAGGCTTTGTCTTTGGGCAAATTGATCTTCACGCGCCACTGCGTGCGGGAGGCGAGGTCCATATTGCCCACCCAGCAGCTCACGCTTCCGTCCTCTTCCTGCACAATTTTGTAATCTACGGGTGTCGCCGTGGAAGGATGGTGACCGATAATGCCGAAGTTGAATTCAATACCCCCGGAAGTCCACGGTCCGCGCATGGCAATATTGCGAAATTTCATCACTTCGTTCCGGTAGATAAATTCCTCGCCGGTTGATTTCTCCCGGGCGCCCCACACTTTACCACCTACCTCCGGAAGTACCCACACATCCAGATAGTCATTTTCGAGATGGACGACGTTCCAGTCCTGGTCTTGGCCACCCGGCGTGTAGCCCTCGTATTTGAAGTAGGGATAGATCTTAGGATTCGATACCAGGATCGGCACCGGATCGGGATCGGAGAAAGGGTAGGTGGTCAGGGCGGTTTGTTCACTGCTGATCGTCGCTCGTTGACTCCACAGAGAGGTATGGAGCATTAAGGATACGGACAGCAGGAAGAACATTCTAAGAGCTTGCATCGCAGGTGGTTTTAGATGGCGATTGGAATTCATTAAGATAAGCAATTTACAGAGGGTGCGTGTGCGTACACAGTATTTTTTATAGGAGCGTTTGGGGTATTCGGTAATTGCGTTAACTGCTAATGTCGGATAATGTGGGGAGCGCTTTCATCTGATGAGAGAACCGGGTAGGAACCTGACTCAGGAAGTACAGCTTGGGCGCTGTCGCTTCCCGCAAGACGCCTGAAGCGCATTTATTATTGCAAAGTTTAGCGGATCACTCTACCAATAGTAATTCCCCGAAAGAGGAGGGGATATGAAAGTCCGGTTTTTCCGAATCGGGCATGACCCAACTGATCCAGCGTACTTCCGTTTCGTCCTTGTCAACTCGCCGGTAATCTCCCCGAAACAGGCCGGCCTTCAGCAGATGGTCATCCTGATAGAGACCCAACTGCCGCAGCGATTCCAGGCTGATCGAACCTTCCACCCAGTAGCCGTCAGCATCGGTGGAGGCTTTGAGTTGCAGGTGCCCATCGGGCCAGTCCCAGTCGTAATCCACGTTCCGGTAGTAGATCCCTTTTGTATCCAGTACCCGGCCCAGCGCATCCATTTCGAGCGCGTGGTATGGATCCATGCGGTCATCCGCTTTGAAAAATATTTCCACCCGGTCGGAATCGACCACATCCCGTTCACCTAAACCTTCCTGTTTGCTGATGATCTCCGGATCGAGGGCCCGGTACAGAAAATAGAAGTGGTTATCATCCCAGAGCGCCCGGAAAGTGGTAGCCGGCGCCGTCTCGCTTCTCCAGGGGAAAGTGAAATCGCTGAGCGCAACGGCTGATTCCCAGATCTGGTCGGTACCCATGCCGCTTAACTGCACGGGACGGTCTGCTTTTCTGACCTCGTATCGTTTCATGTTGTCGGATTGGCAGGCAGCTATTGACAGGATCAATATGCTGACTAAAATATGAGCAATAGGGTGATGGTGCATACCGTCTTTGACTTTTAATGGCGATGATTAGGGAGCGGTTATCGGCTGATCTTTTGGGTCTAAACTACTAAACCTTCGGTTCCACATAGTTTCGGTTGAACAACATAATCGTCTTTCCTCCATCCACATAGATGGTTTGTCCGGTAATGGACCGGCTGAGCTCCGAAAGCAAAAATGCCGCCGTATTACCACAATCAACCGGTTCGATAAAGTGGTGCAGCGCCTGTTGATCATCTTTAAATTCCCGGGCCCACGCTTCCGGATCATCGGCCCATTTACGGATCAGATCAAAGTTTTGCTCGGCGTGCACATACCCGGGACCGATCGCATTACAGCGAATACCGTACCGGCCCAGCTCAAAGGCGATCGCCCGGGTGAAACCCTCCACCGCCGCTTTGGAAGAAGCATAGGTGGAATAGTTCGGTTGACTAGCGAATCCATGTACGGACGATACATTGACGATATTACCCGGAATCCGATGGGCTAAAAGCTGCCGCACAAAATATTTACTGACCAGCCACATGCCCTTCACATTAACACTGTACAGCCGGTCGAATTCCCATTCTTCAATATCCTGCACGGCTTTGGTTAGACCCACGCCGGCATTATTGACCAGGCCGTTGATCGGGCCCAGTTTTTCCGCAATGGTCCCGAACATCCGTTTCACCTGGGCCTCGTCGGTAATGTCGGCCTGGACAGGAAGGGCATTGCGGTATTTTTTGACGGCCTGCTCCGCTTTCTCCGATTCCTTTTCATTGATGATCAGCGTGGCACCAAACTGATCCAGTGCTTCGCAGACCCCGGCTCCGACCCCTACTCCACCTCCCCCGGTGACCAGCACTTTTAAATGACTTAGATCCAAGATGCTTCATTTTGTTGGTGTCTGCCGGCGACCAGAGTCTTCCGGCAAAATTCAGTGTATATCCCTAGCGTTTTGCTGCCGTGAAACCGATCATTTCATGCTCAACAGCTCTCCCAAATATTCGAAAGTCTGCAGGTAATAACTGTTGTTGGCCACGAGTATGATCTCCCGATTGCCTACCTTGATGGTTTTCATGTCCTTTGCATCGTGAAAAGCGAAAAAACCACTTTCCCTGACCGGTACCGGCACAAAATCTCCCCGGCCGTTACCCCTAAGTAGTAAGCCGGTTCCAGCATCATTCCGAGGGGTTTCGATTTCCGATGAATGTAAATTTCCGGAAACGAGCAGGTCCTTAAAACCATCGGAATCGTAATCTTTGATAAGGATATTGTTGATGGAAGATACCTGGGCCAAACTTGGCAGGGGCTTCCATTCAAACTGACCGTCTCCCAGGTTTTCAATGTAGGCCGAAGCAAAAGTCTTCGCCTGGAAGTTTTGGGCAGTATTGAGCTTTGAACCAAAGATCTCGTTCAGATTGGAGCCTCCGAATTCCTCGTAGGTCTCGAACTTTTCACTCAGGGAAGGGATCTGCTGGGTGGAACAATCCTTACCTCTTACCGGAAAGGCCACTCCGTGTTCGTAATAACTCAGGACGATATCCAGGCTACCGTTATTGTCAAAATCATAGCTGTAGACCTCAAAGGGCTCTTCGGAACTGGCTTTGTATTTGTAATTCAATCCCAGGTTACCGACGATCAGGTCCTGATCCCCATCACCGTCCATATCATCGGCACTGACGGAGTAGTACCAGCCGTTGGAGTCTTCCAGCCCTTCCATTTCCTGTTTTTCAAAATGCTGATCGGAGGTCTGTACGAACAGGGTGACGGGCATCCATTCGCCAACTACCACCAGATCGTCCAGCCCATCCTGGTCCTGATCCGTCCAGGTTGCGGCGGTCACCAATCCCAGATCGTTCAGACCGGGAGCTTTTTCGGAAGTGACATCCACAAATTTGCCACCGTGGTTCTCAAGCAACTGGCTACTGGCCGGGACCGGGTATTTCCCGGGAACCAATCTTCCACCGATAAACAGATCTATATCTCCGTCTTTATCAAAATCGTGGGGAACCACGCAGGAACCGCTGCTTAAATAGCTGGGCAGACCATTCGGGCTTTTTACAAATTGGCCGCTCCCGTCATTGAGGTACAGGCGGTCCTGCAACTCCGGAGCATCTTCGGCAAATTCGTTGCCGCCGCTCACGATGAACAGATCCAGGTCCTGGTCTCCGTCGGCATCAAAAAAGGCAATGCCCATATCTTCACTGGCCCGATCGGCGGACCAGGCACCATTTTCAACGGCATCAAATGCACCACTGGAATTTTGCAGATACAAGGTACCCGAATAACCGGCGGCTCCACCGACAAAAAAGTCTTCCCGCTGGTCTCCATTGACGTCACCGACTCCGATACACGGGCCAAATTGGGACATCTTGTGGGGCAGCAGTACTTCTTTGGCATAGTCGTCGTAAATATTCTCCTGGTGCATGGTTTGATCCAGGGCCACTACGTCCGATACCGGTTTAAACCTGGTTGCTGCCGGCCGGTCGGGACCAGCTCCCGGCTGCGCGTTGGCCTGATCCACCTGCACGACCTGATTGGCGTTGATATTTTCCAGGGTATAGACCGAACCGTCGGGCCATTCGACTACAGCTTTTTCCACGGCATTTTTCGCACCTACTCCAAAATGGACGATGTCTTCGCTTTTGGACATATATCCCCGGGCATTGTTTACCTGTATCAGTTGCCACAATTGTCCGTCCTGGTAGAGGGAGACCTTGGTACCGTAAATATTCCCATTCCCTTCTGCGTTCAGTTGGAAGCGCAGATAATTTCCAGCCTGCTTTTCTACCGCATTATTTTTGTAAAGGAGAGCTTTCTGGTCCATATTGTTGAGCACCAGGTCCAGGTCGCCGTCGAGATCCAGGTCCGCGTAGGCTGCACCATTGGAAAGCGTGGGCAAATCCAGTCCCCATTCCTCAACCATTTTTGTGAAGGTGTAATCGCCGTTATTCTTGTAGATGTAGTTAGCGAGTTCGTCGCTGGGAGCCAGTTTGACGAAGTCCATTACATCGGTCAGTTCGCTCGGATCTCTTCCCGATCTCTGGGCTAAGGCGTTGATGCTGTCCAGCATATGATCGTATTTGCGCTGCAGGTCGCTATACCGGCTGTTGTTCTTTACTCCGTTCGAAACGAAAATATCTTTGTAACCATCATTATCGAAATCAGCGAACAAAGGCGCCCAACTCCAATCGGTATTGGAAACGCCGGCCAGCTGAGCCAGGTCGCTGAAAGTGCCATTGCCGTTATTCCGTTGCAGGGTGTTGAACATGTACTGATAGTGCTTGCCAGTTCTGACCTGCTCCCAGAATACTTCCGGTTTCATCGCCCCCATGTGCGTCTTCAGGCGTTTGTGGTCTTCGGCGACCATGTCTACCACCAGGATATCCAGATTGCCGTCATTATCGTAGTCCGCCACATCACTGCCCATACTAAAATTGGAAATGTGTTTGGTCGACTCGTGTACCACATCCTTAAAAGTGCCGTCCTGTTGGTTTAAATAAAGATGATCAGCTACATCAAAGTCATTGCAGACATAGAGGTCCAGCCAGGAATCACCGTTGAGATCACCAACGGATACGGAGAGGCCGAAAGCAAAATTCCGGAGATTTGCCTGATCGGTAACGTCCACAAATTTACCGCCACCGGTATTTTTGTATAGCTTATCGCTGAACAGAGGATTGGCGGCCATGGACTGGTTGAGTTGTCCACCGACTCCGGGGATACTGGGCGGTTGATTGACCAGGTACATATCCACCAGACCGTCCTTATCGTAATCAAAAAATATAGACTGTATGGAAAATCCCCGATCGGCTAGCCCAAAAGCCTGGGCACTTTCGGTAAAGGTAAGATCGCCGTTGTTGATGTAGAGCTGATTAGCGCTGTTCTCATCCTCCAGATATACATTGCGACAAACATAAATGTCCTGATCACCGTCCTGATCGATGTCGATAAAAGTAACGCCGCTCGACCAGAGGGTATCCGACAGGATGCCGGCACTCTCGGAAATGTCCTTGAATTGAAAGTTCCCTTGATTTAGGTAGAGTCGATCACGAACCTGGTTGCCGGTAAAGAAGAGGTCCTGCAATCCGTCCTGGTTAATGTCTCCAACGGCTACGCCTCCACCGGAAATAAATTCGACGTTTACGATGTGGTTGTTAGCCCGCGTCTGTACCACATCATTCTGGAAATCAAGGCCGGAATGGCTTTCCGGGATCAGCGTAAACAGCTTGTCATTATTCTCGTTGATATCGAATTTTTCCTGGCAGCTGCTGTAGATCAGCAGTAAGAATAAAGGAAAAACGATGCTTAACTTTTCTATCTTTTTCATAATAGTCTTTTCAATGGTTGCACCTTCTCGTTTTGTGAATGCTATCTGGAGGCGGTGCCGCATTAATTTTCTCCGGTATGTAATTTGTAGAATTTCCAGGCCTCCCGGGCAACGTCTCTGCCGAGTTCCAGGCCTTCAATATTATCAGACTGGATATGATATCCTCCCAGTACCCGGGAAATACCGGCCATCTCAGCGGTTTCCGTAAAAGTCGGAAACGCCAGGGTCACCGTATCACCCAGATTATCCGGTTCGGTCATAGCACCGGCTACCATTTCCACTTCCACTCCAAATTCGTCACTACCCGTCCACAATTTCAGGGCTTCGGCACAGCCGCCGCTAATTGTACTGTGCCCCGAGACGTAGCTGGGGAATGGGGGGCATAGAAAAGTTTCCGGCGAGTACGGCCGCCACTGGCTACCGTCCATCTCGATCATCCCCTTGCCTTCGCCTCCCCAGGCTTTGATCTTCTGATCTTCGTAGTACCGGTGAACCAGCGCGTAGGGTCGGGCATAATCGTAGTACATCTTTGAATCCCAGGAAGCAATGAAGGCATCCATTGCCACTACCTGATTATAAAAATACATCTTTACGTCTTCGTCGAGCGTGTGATTATCCCGGCGCGAAACATCCTGAGCAAAGGTCAGCCAATGGCCTGCCTGCTGCACCGATTGCGGACCGTCGCGCATGAATTCCACCAGCGCTTTCTGCTCATCGGTCAGATTGGCCTGCAATTCGATGACTTCCCGCACTTCTTTTTCCAGTTGTTCCGAACCGATCATCGGCGGTGGGCCGGGACGGAACTGATCACCGGATTTTAGGGCCACCGGCCGGACCTTATCCCAAAAGGGCGTTAAACATCCGGGGGCGTACTGGCCGCCTTTCCCGTCCGAAAAATATTTGGGCTGCCAGCGGTTGGGATCGACATTTTCGTCGGCGGAATTGACGGGCTCGTAACCTATATAGTTGAAATAGGGTTCTCCGTTCGAGCCTTCTTCCTCTCCGTACTGATTGGCCCCGTCTCCTCTACGGGCTTCGATAACTGCTTTTGCCGCCAGGTTGCCGATGCCTTCAGGAGTACCCGGATCCATAGATTCATTGTTAGGATCGAGGCCCAACTCCTCCATGAAATTAGCAAACAACTCCTTGTCGGAATAAAAGTATTCGCTCATGGCCCGGAAGGCGGCATAGCTAATGGCAATTTCTTTGTTATTCAGTGAATGTTCGTCCGTTGGCCTGCGCTCTACTCCCGTCAGATAGACTGGAGTAGCCTGCTCGTCGTAGCGAGACCAGGCGTCAAATACGGAAACAAAGATCAACCCCAGAAAACGGGAAGTGATCGTCGGCCGCGGCCGGAATTTTTCCGTATCATTTGCGGTAGCGGTCAAGGCAATTTGCCCCCATTTGTAGGCGACATTATCGACGCCCGTCGGCTCGGATATCTTCATTGCATCCTGAGCGGCGTCATCTTGAGTTTGTTCTTTGCATCCAAAGGAAAAAAGGGTGATTAACAGGATGGTATAATATCTGTACATGACTAATTTTTGAATAAGGTGGGTTTACAAACTACGGCGAAATAAAAGTCGCCCCTGCCGGGTGGGTATCACTTTAAACCTTCCACCCATGTACTCAAAAAGCTGAGGTTGAGCTGAATGCCGGTGGTCTTCGGAGGATGTCTAAAAGTAGAAAATTTTTGCGGAATAGATGTATATTCCGGGCCATTGAAAAGGGGGAGGAACATTAATTTCTTTAAATTTCAATACAACTGTTTTTTCTTGAATACTTATTAATCTGAAGGTAAATGAGTGATAAATTCACAAGAGGCAGCAACTGGAAAATAGTTGGATCGTTGGCGGTAATATTGGTACTGGGCGGCTGTTCTGCTACTGACGAAAATGGCAGCTTGGAAAATGGAGGATATTCGTCCTACCGGGAGCCGGATCCGGCTACCCGGGAGATGATAAAAAAGGTAGATCAGTCATATAAGATGATCGATCCGCTACAGGCGGGATACGTCCTGAACAATAGAAGGGCCGACCTGCTCGAAAAAAAGCTGGAGGAAATGGAAGTGGGCGCCGAGCGGAATCTGGTGGTTTACGACTACGGCATCGAACTGCTGCGGGCGGGCAAAACGGAACAGGCTATCGAGGTTTTCGAGAACTTCCACAGCTTCTTTCAGGACAAGCTGTTTTTGGATAAAGACAAAACGCTGCTGGAATTCAAAAAGCAACTGGCGATCAGTTATCTGAGGAAAGCCGAGCAGGATAACTGTATCGTCAACCACAATAACGAATCCTGTATCATCCCTATTTCCGAAAAAGCCCGGCATACCAACACGGAGGGATCCACCAAAGCCATCGAGTATATTCTGGCGGGCCTGGAGGTCAATCCTTTTGACTTTGAACTGCAATACCTTTTGAACATTGCTTATATGACGCTGGGAGGGTACCCCGAAGAAGTGCCCGCAGATTTCCTGATCCCCGTGGAGTATTTTGAACAAAATAATTTCCCAAAATTCCACGATGTTGCCATGGACCTGGGCGTCGATGTGGGAGAGATGTCCGGCGGGATCTGTCTGGATGATTTTAACAACGACGGCTACCTGGATATTATGGTCTCTTCCTGGGGATTTAAAGATCAGATCCGGTATTTCGAAAATGATAAGATGGGCGGTTTTACCGATAAAACTGCATCTTCCGGATTGGTCGGTGTGACCGGAGGCCTGAACCTCAAACACGCAGATTTTAACAATGACGGCTTTCTGGATTTTATCATCCTGCGGGGAGCTTGGTTGGAAAATTACGGAAAGATCCCCAATTCGTTGATCCGCAATAACGGGGATGGTACTTTCACGGACGTTACCCTGGAAGCCGGGGTCTATTCCGAGCATCCTACCCAAACCGCCATCTGGGCGGATTTCAATCTCGACGGCTGGCTGGATATTTTCATTGCCAATGAATCGACGGATAAAGGCGCGAATCGTAGCGAACTTTTCCTCAACAAGACGGACGGTACGTTCTCGGAAGTGGCCCGGGAAGCGGGTCTTACAGAAGTCGGTTTTTTCAAAGGTGTGGATTGCGGAGACCTCAACAATGATGGATATCCGGACCTGTATATCTCCAATTTTAGCGGCAAAAATCTACTGTATCTCAATAGTGGTAATGAGCAGGAGCTTGCCTTTGAGTTAGCGCCCGAAGAGGCTGGGGTTTCCGGGCCCACCGAAAGTTTTTCCACCTGGATCTTTGATTACGACAATGATGGATGGGAAGATATTTTCGTATCCGGGTATTCGGATGCGGAGAGGTCTCCGGCCAATATTTTTATGGCCAATCTACGTCTGGATGGCGATTCGCGGGTGATGGAGCGCTATCCCCGGCTGTACCGAAATAATCGAGACGGTACTTTCATCAATACTGCATCAGAAGCTGGATTGACCGAACCCGTGACTACGATGGGCTGTAACTTCGGTGACCTCGACAACGATGGTTATCTGGATTTCTACGTGGCCACCGGAGATCCGAGTTTCTTTTCCATTGTACCCAACAAAATGTACCGCAATGTAGCCGGCAAAACCTTTGAAGATGTCACCTTTAGTGGTGGATTCGGGCACATTCAGAAAGGCCACGCCGTGGGCTTCGGCGATCTGGATATGGACGGAGATCAGGATATTTACGCCGTGATGGGGGGCGCCTACGAAGGGGATACTTTTCAGAATATCTTATTTGAAAATCCGGTCGGTAATCAAAACAACTGGATCAATATCGTACTGGAAGGCAGCACCAGTAACCGCTCGGCAATTGGCGCCAGGATCATCGCCACTATTGAAGAAGACGGAGTTTGCCGGAAGATCTATCACACCGTAGGATCGGGAGCAAGTTTTGGAGGGAATAGCCTGATGGCTGAAATTGGCCTGGGTAAAGCGGGGTCGATAACCACGCTCGAAGTAATTTGGCCGAATAAAGCCAGGACATCTTCTATTTTTACCTCAGTTGAGGTAAATAAGGTGTTTCGTATTATCGAGGGTGGTAGGGAAATCTTACCGGCCGGATTGTTAACATTATCCTTTAACAAATCAATTCACCAACATCACCAATAGCAAGTAGTACGTGTATATATGGAGCTTTGAAGAATTTTGTATTCATCTTTCTTCTTTAATGGCCTTTCCACGGGGCAAAATATTTACATAACTGTAAATGAATATTAAAATGAAAAATTGCAGATCATTTCGTACATTCAATTTAAGGTAGTTGAAAAATTGAATAAATGAAGGATAACAAAATTATTGAAGGAGTACATCATTGGGCTACTTGGTGGATAAGACAAAGAAGGAAAAAGTTAATTGACGAACTTTCAGGAACCATGTCTTTAAATCCTTTTATAGTTCCTTTTCTCTTTGATTACCATAATTTGAACTCAATTGAAGAGTTTGTTGATCTTTTTCTAGCAAGCCATCTTATGATAGGGCATAATACTGGATTTGGAAAACTAATTGATGAGAAAATTTTACCCGAAGTTTTTGGTACGATTAAGCTCGATAAAAATTATCGTCAATTAAATCCTCCACTTGAGAATAGCGCTTTTAATGAAATAGATCATATAGTTCGAAGGGAAGATGGCGAAACGGAATTATTATCGCTTAAAGCTGGTAAATGGACTATTCAGCTTTCAATGGCTATCCAATTAAATAGATCTTTTTCCGATATATTAAAATATTATAGTTCATATTACAACAAGATAGTTGTAGGAGTTTACTATGGTAAAAATGAAGAACTAACTGATAAGTATGACATCTTAAGGGGAATCAACCGTGGTGCAGTGCACCATGTGAAAGACATAACCCATAATGTGAAAATTTATGCAGGCCAAAATTTTTGGTCATGGCTAGGTAATGGTAAAGAGAATACTCAGTATTTAGTTTTGGAAGGAATTACTTCAGCAATTGAAGAAGTACAGATAAAAAAAGATAATAAAATCCTAATGGATAAATTCAAAAAAACAATAAGTAACCAATTTAAAGATACTCTAGGGATAGATTCTCCCAACAAGTGGAAGCTTCTTCTTGAAAAAATTAATAACGGTCAAAGCATGTGAATTCAGTACTCTGATCGTTCTAAATTATAATGGAAGTCGCATTTGCCTTGACTCTTTTTCTTCACCATTAGTACTTTTATCATAATATGATGTAGTTCCTGAAAACGCTTTCCCATTTTTCCAGAAAGTCCGGGTTCTAACATGCGGTCTAATTTTGATGATCTCAAAACCTTCCCTAATTGGAGGTACATTTTTTTTAGATAAAGATTTTATATCATTTATCAAATTCTTTATCACCTCCCCGGCTACTACCCCTAATCTGACTGGGACCGCATTCCCAATCTGTTTAAATTTTTCTGACGTAGTCCCTTTGAATTCCCAATCCCTTGGAAACTCTTGGATTGCCGCTGCCTCTCCAATCGTTATTGCTCTTAATTTAGTTGGATGACACATACTGGTGCCAGCATGATTGGGCATAGTAACCACAGTAGGAGAAGGAAAATCGAAAGAAAGCTTCCTCCAATAAGCACTTCTACCTCCTTTAAGGTACCAACTTTTTCCCATAGATTCCTTTTGGATATCGACAGGTAAGCTACGCCAATTTCCCCCCTCTGGAATCATTGATAAGTATTTTAATTTTCTCGGACTAAAATTTAAAACTTCGGGGCAAGGGTCTACAAATCCACTATCTGGTCCGATAATATCACCTAATGTCTTAAAACAAGGGAGTTTATCCTGCTTCCTATTACTATATCGAGGCTTGGGGAATTTACTTTCAAGTCCAAATTTATTCCCAATCAATAATACCCTTTCCCTAACTTGTGGGGCACCATAATTGACCGAATTCACAACATAGCAGTCTACTGAATAACCAATTTTATTGAAATCCGAAATCAAGGTTTTTAAAAGAGAACCTTTTTTCAAATATTCATTGTCAATTTCTTTAGGAGCATTTTTCCTAGGTATTAATGGCATCGATAATAGTCCTCTTACATTTTCCATAAGGAAAATTTTGGGCTGAACTTCCTTAACGACTCTTAGAAATTCGAAAGTCATTTGGCCTCTTACATCATTTAATCCAAGTCTTTTTCCAAAAACACTAAACGCTTGGCATGGAGGTCCACCCGCTACCAACTCAATATCTTCTTTTTTGATACCTAAAGTATCTAGGGTATTTACTGAAAAATCAATGACACTTTCACTAAACACCTTTATCTTAGGTCTGTTTGCTTTAATCGTTTCTACAGCTGAACTATTATTTTCAACGCAAATAACGGGTTCGAAACCACACTGTTCCAAACCTAAATCAAGTCCCATTGCACCGGAAAAAAGAGAAATAAATTTCATGAGATAAAAGTAATCAAAAGAGCAATACTTAGCAAGTAAAAATTAATAATTGTTCTTTTATACAAAATAAACATATTATTGTTTGAAATAGTTTTCACCTTTTTTTGATGACTTCAAATAACTGAAATTTTGAATTATCTTTCTTCATAACAAAGATACTTATGTTTAAAAAAAATGGCTGATCCAAATTCCAGAATCAGCCATTTTTTTAAACATAAAAACAGTTTTTTAGAAATTCGGTCCACCGGTATCCCACCAGAGGCGGGTTCCGATCTCATCGGGACCACCCAGTTTCTGAGTAGCATCAGCTACACCTTCCGGGTTGTTGTTGCGCTCGCCGTTCACGAACGGCATCCGTCTGAGGAAATCATCATCAGGAATAACGCCCCAGTCGGCATTACTGTCGTTCTTGTAGTTGTACGGCAGTTTCGGATAACCCGTTCTGCGGTGATCTACCCAAATTTCGATCGTGTTGTGCACAGCGGCCAGCCATTTTTGGGTCATGATCTTTTCGAGCTTCACTTCTTTGTCTTCCCCTTCGTCCCATTTTACCGGTACTTTGATACGGCTGACAAAGTCGTTCACGTCACCGCTTGCTTTCGGATCATCGTAATCGAGCGGCAGACTGGTGTCGTCCTGCAGATAGGCATCTACACCACCGGCACCCCATTCGGCGAAACTTTCTCTAACGCCCGTTTCGTAGTGATCCATGGCGGTACCGGCTCCGGCCCAGTCGCGCAGTGCAGCCTCCGCCAGCAGGAAGTGGGTTTCACTGGAAGTGAAACATCTCCGCGCCGGCCAGGTCTGGAACGCTGAAGCAATGGTAGAGTACGCGAGCCGGTCATCCTTAGCAACCAGTTCGGCACCGTTTCTGATCCCTTTGTAAGGGAAATCCGGATGATCCGGGTAAAGTGTGTTGTCCGTAGCGGGGTCGAAATACTTCGAAACCCGTGGGTCTTTATATCCGCCAAGTACAGATTCCATCGTGGCGCTCATACGGGTGTCTCCCCATCCGAAACAGATACGGGCCGGACGGAAGAAACCATCGTAGTTACGGATGTAGAAGTTATCCTCCGTGGTAGAGATCAATCCTCCCGGATCCGCAATGGCTTTTTCACCCTGTGTTTTAGCCAGGCTCGGATTGACTTTAGAAATACGCATGGCCAGTTGCAGGCGCATGCTGTTCGCCAATTTGATCCAGGCACCGATATCTCCCTGGAAGCTGTCATCAAATTTAGCCATACCGCCAAATTCGGTATTGCGGCTGAAGGCGGCTACGATCTCATCCAACTCGGCAAACCAGGTATTGTACAGTTCCGGTTCACTATCGTAGAGGATCACCTTATCGGTAGATCCGTAATTGGAGTAGATGATCGGGCCGTGGTAAGCGGATAATCTGGAAGCAGCCAAAACGCGAAGTAGTTTTGCCCAGGCAACGAATACTTCGTTATTCTCCGCTTCCGCGATTTGCAGTACCTGTCTGGCCGGAGCAAAGATGGAACCGTAAACCCGGCCCCAGTAAGAGTTCCAGCGAATGTAATAAGTTGTGTTGTTCACACCGCCTACGAAAGGAGTGGGCGTGCCCAGGTGGCGCACGAAAGACTCGTTCGCCAGGTTGTGCTCAATCTGATCACCGAAAATGTTGTTTAGCATCGTCGGGAAAAAAGCACCTACGTGATTATTGTCCTGCCTTAAAGATTCATCCGAGATCTGATAAGGATTCGTGTTTAGATCGGCAAAATCGTCCGTACAACCGGCAAACAAGGTCAGAACAAAAAGATATTTTAATATGCTTAACTTTTTCATGTTTTCCGTTCTTAAAAATTAACATTGATATTAAACCCGATCGTTCTGGTTGCAGGCGTATTGAAGTTATCCAGGGAAGCTGCGTTACGGTTGGTACTCATCGCCAGCTCCGGATCAAACGGCGCTTCCAGATACAGGAAGAACAGGTTTTGACCTACCAATGATAAGGTTACGGGGGTAGTGTTGTTGAACAAACTGGTCCGATAGGAAAGTGAGAACTGGGTCAGTCTCACGTTGGTCCGATCGTAAACGTATGGTTCACCAATACCGTTTCTGTCCCCAATAGCTCGGTAGTACAGTTCCGGATCGATCGTAGAAACGGGTTGATCACCCTGTACGGCATCGATGGTAGTTCCTCCGGCATCCCGGTCAGCAGCTGTTCTTTCGGATACACCCGCACCATCCAGCATGGACTCAGTTTGGCTGAAGGCTACTCCGCCGAATTTACCGTTGACGATGAAATTCAGACCGAATTTTCCAAACTTGAAGTTGTTATTCCAGCCCAGGCTCCAATCCGGATTCAGGTTACCGGCCAGTTCCTGCATGGCTGTTTTCAAAGGTCTGCCGTCATTTTCGTCCAGAATGATGCGGTTCTGTGCATCTCTCTGGAATTTGTAAACGTAAATGTCCCCAATGGATCCGCCGGCTTCGAAACGGGAGCCATAACCTTCAGACTGCCCCGTGGTGATGGAAGCAAGGTCCGGGTGCATTTCCACTACTTCGTTATCGTTGGTCCAGAAGTTGAAAGAGGTGGTCCAGGTAAGTTTCGGCGTATAGATCGGTGTAACGTCTACTACCAGTTCAATCCCCTTGTTGATAATCTTTCCGGCATTGACGTAGTAACGGGTATAACCGGAACCGGATGGTGCCGGCAGGTTGATGAACTGGTCGGTACTTACGGTATTGTAGTAAGTCAGATCAAAACCAAACCGGTCGTCAAAAAAGCGCCAGTTGGTTCCAAATTCACTACTGGTGATGATCTCCGGTTTCAGGTTCTCAAAAGGCTGCTGCGTATTCCGGTTCACACCGCCGGAAGCGGCGATCGTGTTTTGCGGATTTACTACGTTGTAGGGTACTTCATTACCAACCTTGGAGTTAGAGTAACGGATCTTGGCAAAAGATACTGCCTCCGGCAGTTCAAACATTTTGCTCAATACTGCTGTCGCCCCAAAAGAAGGGTAGAAGTAAGATTCGTTTCCGGTACCGGCCAGAGTGGAGGCCCAGTCATTACGACCGGAAAGATCGAGGAATAACATTTCTTTGAAACCGATCGTAGCATTGGCAAACAATGCCTGCTTGACCAGTCGGCTGTTCAGTGTAGATTGTACCTGCACGTTCGGTGGCAGGTTCTGGAAGAAAAATTCATTGGCGTACAACAGACCGTTGTTAGCATCGCCGTCTACCCGGGTTCCCAGGCCGAAAACCGTCTTCTGGTAGCTGGCTCCACCGATAAGGCCCAAGCTGAAATCACCGAAATTGTCGTTGAATTTCAAAAGGGCATCCGTGTAAAGCAGCTCATCCGTGAATTTCCAGTAGTCCCAGCTACCGTTCGGGTGGATGTTGGTCGTATTACCGCCGCTGGTGAATTGCTGCTCCTGCAGTTTGGAAGCAAAGTCGTAATTACCCCGGGCGGATACGCTCAATTTTTCGGTGATCTGATAATCGAGGGTCACGCTACCGATCATCCGGTTGGTCTGATCCGTCCGCGGCTGTTCGTTGAGTAGCCAGTATGGGTTGGACTGGTGGTGATCGATCACGAACCAGTTTTGTCCAATTACATTTCTATCCGGATCTATTACGGAATAATTGTCCCGGAATGAAGCGAAATCACGATCTCTCGGGAAGAAATAAAGACCGGTAAGCGGATTCAGGTAGTATCCCGCAGCAGGGCGGTTTCTGGAAACTTCGTTGGTCAGGATGATGTTGGAGCCGACCGTCAGTTTGTCGTTCAGCATCTTGGTAGACTGCTTGAACGTAACATTGTACCGGTTGTAGGTGTTCTGCGGCGTAATACCGCGGGCATTCACATTACCAAAAGAGAAGTATGCTTTTGTTCTGGCCGTACCGCCACTGATGGAGATCGAGTTGATCTGGTTGGTACCGGTCTGGAAAAAATCATCAACATAGCTGCCGTCGTAATTTCCGCGAGTGGTCGACCAGCTTTCCTTGGTGCCGCCCTCACTACCGTATCTGAACTGCAGGTCGGGTTTCAGCATGATGTTCTCAACAGTGATACCGCTGCTAACGCTAACTTTAGCTGGTCCTTCCTTACCTTCTTTGGTCGTGATCAAAACCACACCGTTCGCACCCTGGCTACCGTACAGGGCAGCGGCATTAGAACCTCTCAATACGGTGATACTTTCGATATCATCCGGGTTGATCTGAGACATACCGTCACCTCCGTCAAAACCACCCCACATGCCGGGCTGGCCACTTCGGTTGTTGGCCATCGGAATACCGTCGATTACGAAAAGCGGATCGCTATTGCCGTTCAGCGACTTATCGCCACGCAGAACCACGCGGGTAGAACCGCCGGGGCCGGAAGAACTCTTCTTGATCTCCACACCGGCTGCTTTTCCGGATAAACTATTCAGGAAGTTTATGTCCCGGGCTTCCAGCAGTTCGGTACCTTCGACCGTTTGCTGGGCAAAGGTCAGAGAGCTTTTCTCCCTTTCAATACCCAGGGCCGTTACAACAACTTCTCCCAGGGCAATACCTTCTTCCAGTGTAATGTCAATAACGGATTGATCCGTCACATTAACCTCCTGCGGGGTGTAGCCCGTATAGGAGAATTCTAACGTAGCTTGATTTGGCACACTAACGGAATATTTTCCGTCAAAATCCGTAACTGTACCGGTTGTCGTACCTTTTACCAGGACGTTAACCCCGATCAGGGGCTCCCCTTCCGTGGAAGTTACAGTACCGGAAACGGTACGTTGTGCCATAATCCCCACACTAAAGCATAGTATGGACAGTATGGTAAATAATAGTCTCATAATTAGTGAGTTTAAGTAAAAAATTTTATTTCGTTTACTTGTTCAGAAGTAGTTTTTCTGTACACAGTTCGGGGAGGATCTTGTTGGCTTGTTTGGGGAAAACTTAGAAATGCATAACCAAAGCTAATAAAAATTATGATAACGTGTGCGAACACGTCGCGATTATTTTTGATCCTTTTGATCCGGAAATCCAATCTGTAGAAAGTGGATTCAGGCTCAGCCACTTATTGCAAAACGAGTCAACTTTCAAAAATTACTTTCATCGACTTTTGATCAACCGCTGCAGGTAACGTTGGCCACGATAGGTCAATTCCAGCAGGTAAACGCCCGGGCTGAGGCGTTCCAGGTGGAGTTGTTTTTGTAAGTTTCCGGCCTGGATCTCGGACGAATACAACAGGCGACCGCTGGTATCCAATATCCGGATCGGAACCCTGACCTCCGGCGCTGCGGAAAACTCCAAAAATACGGTGCTGCCAAACGGATTGGGGTAGATCCGGACCTGCCGCCCATCCTGCAGATCGGACGTAGCGGAGGTGGAGAACATAAAGCTTGACACCGTAGAGGTACTTTCTCCACAGTCGTTAGTCGCGATCACCCGCCAAAAGAAAATTCCATCCTGCTCCGGCAGTTCTAGGGTGTAGAAATTGGAAGCAACTTCAACGGATCGCACCAATTCGGTGAATGTCATATCGGAAGCAATATCCAACCGGTAAGAGTTCGCGTCATTTGCATTCCAGGAAAAGGTGGTGCTGGTGGTAGAAACCGAGCTTCCGTCAAGCGGAGACCCCAGCACGGCAACTGATGGAATATTGCGGATCTCTAAGCTGAAAGGAAATGAGCCGGTAGTTGCTCCGTCGCTGGCGGTCAATTCGAGATCGTAGCTGCCGGATGCCGGAAAATTACGGAGCAGAAAGTTGATCGTATCTCCCGGATTGGCCGGGTTTTTAGAAAAGGAAATAGCCGGATCGGGCAGATCGGAGTTCAATCCGAGGGTTACTTCCTGACCAGAAAATGCTTCACTCACCACTAACTCCAGTTGTAAGGAATCTGCAAAGCAAGTGACATAGGACTCGGGAACGCCGGAAATGAGCGGAACTGGTTCCGGGATGGTGCAGATATCCAGTTGCCAACCCACCAGAGTGCCGCCATCTTCATCGGCCTGGTCCTTAACCACCAGGGTCCAGGTGCCCCGGGCCGTTTCTCCGATCAGGCTTGCAAGCGATTCCAGCGGTTTATAAGTGCCCGAAATAGCCGGCTGGCCACTGCTGCAGGTCGTTTCCAGACTCTGATGACTGGCACCGACATCCTCGTTAAAAGAGAGGTACAAACCGGTACCGTCGCATCCGAACAAACTGGCGGGAAAACCCGGGCGATCCACCAACGCTACTTCGGTGCCGCTCGGTGAACGCAATACCAGGCTGAGATCACCCACCCAGTCGTGCTGGATGTTGACATTGGTCACTTCGATGGATGCGACCGTGCCGGAGATATCCAGCTCCATTTCGGAACTGATCGTATTGGCGGATGTACTGGAAATAACGATCGGGCTGTCGGTAGCGTTTTCCATACCACACCGCACATCGGCAGTCAGGAAGGAATTGGTATCGGACCAGGCCGATAAGCCACAGGTATTTTCGGCGGCTACCCGCCAGAAATAAGCTGAGTTGGGCTGGAGGTCCGAGATCACTATCTGAGAAGTTTCCTCTATGACTTGTTCAGTCAGCAGCGTGCCGAAATCCGGATCGGTCGATACCTGCAGATAATATCGTTCGGCGATGGCAATGGCGTTCCAGCTTAAGCCGATCTTAAGACCCGGTGCTACCGCCATGTCCGTCGGCTGGATCAGGATCGGTATTTCCGGCGCCTCCGCCAGGATATTGAGAAAAACGTAGCTGGTATCCGTTTGTTCTTCGTAGGTCGTGTAGATCGGGAAGGTCTGCTGGCCGGCGGGCGTGCCGGCGCCGGTGAACCATACAAAGCGGGCAGATCCGTTTTCATCCGAAGGGATACTTTCCAGTGTAATGTCCAGATCCGGAGTGATATCGCCTATCCGGAATTCCGGAGGCATAGTATAGGCCTCGCCGTATTGCAGTAAAAGGGTGTCGTTGTCACCTACGCAGATGTTACCGGCTGCAAAAGTGCCGATCACACTGAAACTACAACGGCCCTGTTCTTTGCCTTCCACGCTCAGCCGGCCCAGCCCAATGGGATCGAGCCAGTCCTTCAGACGCGAATCTGGGGTGCCGCCGCCTTCCCAGGAGTTAAACAATCGGCCGAAAGCATCGTAGGAACTATTGCCACAGGCGGCATCACCGCCGTGGAGTTGTCCTATGGCCTGTCCACGTTCATTAAACAGGGGGCCGCCGGAAGAACCACTCTGGGTCGTGCCGGTGGTCCAGGAGTTGACGATGAGGTGATTGCCGTTTTCGACCTGATCACTGCTTCCCCAGAACCCCAGATGTGTGGTTTCCTCGGAAAAGCTGATCCGCTTTTCATCCGTAAACGGATGGTGAACACTGATGACCTTCCCGGTCGGTAGCACATCCTCCGCGGACCAGCCGGCAAAGTAGGCATTGGCCGTCTCACTAACGGGGTCATCCAGTTCGATCAGGCAAAAGTCGGAATTGGACCAGCTCGACCGGAAGATCGATCCGGTATTGAAATCATTCAGTTTGCCGTCACCGTTCTGGCCGCTTTCGAAGCTGTTTGGCTGGCGACAGGTACTGTTCTCAAAGTTCCAATACACAACGATAGAAGCCGCGTTACCGGAGGAAACTTCACAGTGGTTAGCCGTCAGGAAATAAGGGGTGCAATCCTGTTGGGTATTGTTGACAAGAAAACCGGTGCAAAGCAAAGTTCCCTGTACGCTGTACAAACCCACCGACCGGGCTACATCGCGGTAGGGGTCCACGATTCCCCAGCCATCGGCCTGGCCACACACAATATCCAGATTGCAGGAGCCGCTGCTCAGTTTGCCGAAACCGAGGAAATCGTGATTGACCACAGCGAGCTCTATGGCCAGTTTATTTTTCCGGGCCACCGGCACCCGTATTTCAATGATGAGATCGTCACCGGGCAGCACGGGAGTCCAGAGTTGATTGTGCGATTCATTGTCTGCCGGTGTAAAAGGGCCCCTCCGCTCGTTTCGCACCGGATCGTATAGATAGAGTTTCCCTCCTGCGGGCATCTGGTATTGGGTAAAGCCAAGGTTGAGGGAATGGGCTCCGGGCGACTGGATACGGAAGCGCCAGATGGCCAGATCGCCGAGCACATCCCAGCGCCCATGCTGCGCCGGCGTGATGCGAAGCGGTATGGGCGTGGCGAAGCGCGGCGGCTGTCCACTCTGCCTCCTTTCCATTTCCTCATCGAGCAGCGCCTGATTGTCCTGTGTAGGTAGCACGTAGGGTTCCACCTGATCCGCGGGCAGCGCCAATATTGCGGAAGTTGGATGCTGAGCACTCAGCACCGGGGAAATGAGCAGCCATGCAAAAATTGAAGAGATAAAGGCTAAAGATCGACGAAAGGATATAGTCATAAATCAGGATACTGTTAATGGTTCGGGTTGAGCTATAACGCGGCAGACGGCAAAGAAATGGTGCATGCGGGCATGCTTACCGTTCTGATCATCTCAAATAATTCATTTTTCTTCACCGGTAGATCGAAGTGAAAGATAAATACTGACGTAAAATTGGTTCGGGAAATCCAAACCAGTTTAAGCACAGCGTATACTGACCGAAGCGGTTTGGGAAAATCCCAAGTCATTTCGCATCATGGATACTTTTAAAAATTGGCCCCGTGTGTCATAAATACTTAAATTTGGATAAACACAAGACCGGTTTCTCGGTTTTAAAGATAAAATATTCATTTCAACTGCGCGTGTCATTACTAAGACCAACATATCAATCCAGAACTTATCGAAAGTTTAAATCGATCCATCCGGAATCCCACCGGGAGATCATTCGCTTTTACGATGAGAACGAGCAGTCTATCCTAAAATTGGATTTTGAAGAATATTTTGATCTGTTGGTCGCTTATGTAAATGCTCTGTTTGTGATCGGGAAATACCGGCAACACCTGTTGATGGTGGATCTCGTGATCGAGTATACTATTCAGCGCAACATTTTCAGCTACAACGGGCAGGATCTGTTTTTTGAAATGCTCACCTGTAAAGGCCTGTCCCATCTTCATACTTACGATTACGTTAAGGCGGAGAACATCTTCAAGCAACTGATCAGGATCAAACCTGAAGAGGAAGATAGTGTTAAATACCTGGAGAAGAGTATCCGGGTAGCCGGAGACCGTATTCAGCATTGGAGCCGCGCGATCAGTATCGGGATGCTTTTTCTGGCCGCCATTGTGATTGGTGTGGAGATCTTACTGATCCGCCCCTTTTACGAAATGCACGTTTGGTATTTTGAATTGGGACGTACCCTGCTCTTTATATTTGCCTGCATGGCTATGGCCGGAGGAGAATGGTTGCACTGGTACCGCAGCCGAAAAAAAGCCGGTCATTTTCTCCGGCAGGTGAAGGCCAGAAAAAACAATACCCCCGCTTGATCTGATACTTAGAGCCTGGCCAACAACCATCCTTTGGTCTTAAAATAACCATCTTTGGAACCTCATTTCGTCATTTCCTCCTTCCGTAGCGCTGCTACGAAACTCGAAGATGACTTCGTGAGCA
Organism: Flavilitoribacter nigricans DSM 23189 = NBRC 102662; assembly: GCF_002646595.1. Classification (GTDB taxonomy): domain Bacteria; phylum Bacteroidota; class Bacteroidia; order Chitinophagales; family Saprospiraceae; genus Flavilitoribacter; species Flavilitoribacter nigricans. The sequence goes on along the minus strand of NZ_PDUD01000026.1, from coordinate 41,421 downwards.
CCCAAATCTGGTCATTTTCGACAGCAAAAACGGGTTCTGGATAGGCTCTTAATGCAGACTTATCCGGAATTTTTATTACACTATACTGGCATTTATGTACATTCACCGCCCAGTGTCATAGTGTCCGAATTATGAATTTCAAACTAAAACACCAATCATAAAGTGAAGCCTAGCTTATTAATTTTGGCTGCCGGAATGGGTAGCCGTTATGGAGGATTAAAACAAGTTGATTCCGTCGGTCCCGATGGAGAAGCCATCATTGAATATTCCATTTACGATGCCATCCGGGCCGGATTCGGTAAAGTGGTATTTGTGATTCGTCGCGATATCGAAGATGCTTTCCGGGAACAGATCGGAGGAAAATTTGAAGGTAAAATAGATATCGAATACGTTTTTCAGGATATGGATTACCCGGTACCCGGTGTGGATAAATTTCCGGAACGGGAAAAACCTTGGGGAACGGCGCACGCCATGCTGGTGGCCGAAAATGCCATCAAAGAACCCTTTGCCGTCATTAATGCGGATGACTACTACGGAGTAGAGGCTTTTGCAACTTGCGCAAAATTCCTGAAGGAGGAGTGTCGTCCGGATCATCATTGTATGGTCGGCTACGTGATCAGCAATACACTTTCCGACCACGGAACGGTTAATCGCGGGGTGGCGGCGATGGACGATGATCACTATCTTACCGAAGTAAATGAAAGACTGAAAATCCAGCGCATAGAGGGAGAAATCTCTTATCTGGGTGACGATGACCAGCGGTATCCACTCCAGGATGACGATCTGGTCTCCATGAATTTCTGGGGTTTTCACCCGGCCATTTTTGATGTGATTCGCAAGCAATTTGCCGAGTTCGTACACGAAAACAAGGATAAACCCCGTGCCGAATTTTTCATCCCACTCTTTGTCGATCAGCAGATCAATAGTGGAGAAGCTAAAGTGAAAGTGCTGGTCAGTAACGACCGCTGGTACGGAGTGACTTACCGGGAAGATAAACCCATCGTTCAGCAGGCTTTCGGCAAGTTGATCGAAGAGGAGCGGTATCCGGCCCCACTTTGGGGATAATCCCTGTTCCCTGTTCCGGACTTTTAGCAAGCGGTAATTCGCCGGCTGGAAGTCCGGAAATTTTCATCATCAATTGGTATTTCCCGCAAAGCAGCTTTGAAACATCAGAAGCTGAAAAACCTTGGATTGGCCCGACTTAGCGGATATTGCGGCTAATTCACGAACAGGATCTTGGCGACTGCACTATCCGGATTCCCAAATCCGATATTGAAAGGATTACTCGAACTGAATACGAGGTAAACGCCCGTATTGGCCCGCCGCCCGTTGTAATCGCGGCCATCCCAAATGGCCTGTCCGCCCCTGGCATTGGTTTCGTAAACCATCTTTCCGTTGATATCCGTGATCTTGACTACCGCGTCCCGCGCCAGCCCTTTGATCGCGATCGGACCCTGATATTCGGGACGTACCGGATTGGGATAAACCAGGATGTTTGGACGGTGGAATTGATTGGCTTCCACCGCATCGCTTTGATAGCTGATAATACCTTTAGCCGTGCCGATGAATACTTCTCCCGTTTCCTGGTCAATGGCCAGCGACTGGATCTCATTATCGAAGAGCGGTGAATTACTGGTGGTAAAATAGGCCAGTTCTTCCTCTCCATCGGGCGATAACAGGAACAGCCCGTTGCTGGTACCGACCCATTTCCGGTTGGCGCCGTCCACGGCGATCGCTTTAACGTTTTCGGTTTCCAGCAGATAGGCTGTATTACCGTCCCGCTCCACCACCTTCAGGGTGCCCGTGCAAAGTTCCGGATCGAAAACAATACTACCGCATTCAAAGATCACCACGCCGTCATTGGTGCCGACCCAGACATTCCCGTCCAGATCAGGTGCCAGACAATTCACCGTATTGGTGGGCAGATTACTGTTGTTAGCGGAGATAGCCCGACACTGATCATCCGTGGGATCATCCGGATTGTTTTCGTTGAAAACCAAAACTCCTGCCTGGCTGTCGCCGATAACGGCCCATTTATTTCCAAAGATATCCACCTCAATATCGAAAAGCACCGTCTGGTTGCAGACCTGCCCGTAGGATTCCCAGTTGCCTTCACTGTCCAGGCTCAGCAGCGAACGTCCGTTTTGGGCGGAGTGGTTGGTTACCCAAAGAGTGCCGTTATCGTCAAAGGTCAGTCCGCCGATCCGCACCGTACCACTGGTGGAGTTGGTGGTTTGCAGCGGCGTATTCTTTTCGTTGTAGAGGGTGAGTTCATCCTCCGGGCTCACCTCCATGATCCCTTCAAAAAATGATCCGGCGTACACCGCACCGTTGGTCGGACTGATCGCTATGGACAGGATGTCGAAGAGGTCATCGGCGCGGCCTTCGGGCGTATTGGGATCCTGATTCTCACCCCGCATTTCGGCTCGGGTCCAGCGATTGTAGGTTTCCCACTGGCCTTCGGAAAAAGAAAAGAATCCGTGGTCCAGAAAGCGGTTACTGAGTGTTTGGTCAACGGCTCCGGCGGCTACCCAGAGTTTGCCGTCCTGGATCTCCATATCCCAATTCTGCTCGGAATAAGGCGAGTTGATGGTCCACTGCACGCAATTGGGATCACCGGCACTGAAAGTACGGCGGAAAAACCGAAAACCATCTCCAAACCATACCCGGCCCTGCTCGTCTTCCATCGCGTAGTAGGGATAACCTATGCAGCCTCCGGATAACCGGTCACCGGTTCCATCGGGTCGTAAAAAGTAGGCTTTCGGGCTGCCGCAATTACCGGAATCGCAACGGTAGCCGGCCAGCATGTGGTAAGTGCCTTCGGAACTGAGGTAGACCAGCTCCAGCCCGGCATCCTCTTCCTGGAAAAAGGATACGGGACGATTTTGCTCATCAAGGTAGTGGATCTCATTATCGAGGTCCAGAAATAATCGATCGTCAAAAACGGTGAAGGCATGACTGCTGTAATCGGCCGGAAAACCTTCGTCTTCATCCAGATATTCCCAACGCTCAAAATTTTCCCGCAGATTGTCACTCGAAGCAATGCGATAGATCCCAACATCCGTAGCGGCGTATAGATAACCTCCGAACTGGGCAACATCATTGACATTGGTGTTCATGAAAGTTGAAAAGGAGAACTCTGCGGAACGCACATTCAGTGCGGAAATGCCGTAACTGGCGGCCAGATATACCGTTGAATCGTTCAGCACGAAAATGTTATTGATCGTTTTATCCCCCGGAATATTCAGAAAGTTCTTGATCTGGTTGAGGGTGATCACCTCGCCGTTTTCGTTGCGGTAGAGATCGATCACCGAATTGTTGTAGACGATGATCAGGGTCTCACTACCGCGATTGTACTTGATGGTCCGGATGCCGGTATTACTCAGCCCCTGGATCGAGGTGATGAAGCGTGTGGACAGTTCTTCCTTATCCAGCGCCATAATGGAAAAAGGCGTGGAGTAAAAGATCTCACTGTTGCTTTGGGTTACCCTTTCCCCCGATTGGTACGGAAGGTGACTGCGCCAGGTACCGATGGGAAGGGCATTTTGTGCAAATCCGTTTCCGGCAAATATCCCAAGGATCAATACGAGGGGTATGTATTTCAGCATAAAAGTTAATTTGGTACAGTGTAGAAGCATTGGGATGGGACGGGTTCCTGAATTATCAGGAGCGGGTCAACTGTATACGTACCGCCCTTACCTATTGCCTCCCCATCCATAACTACAATCCTTGCCCTTTATTGTTTTTTAATGCGGAAGTGATCTCACCTTGGTCATCCGGATTGCGATCCGATACTCCGATCACTATAAGTTGAGGAGGTTCCCTCAGCTTTTATAAAGCGCACTGCTCTCCAGGTACTGAAAAACGGGCTCTGTAACCAGGTACTGAACGGAGTGTCCCTCCTGGATGGCTTGGCGGATATAACTGGCGGAAATATGCATGAGCGGTGCTTCAAAAAAATGCACCTGCGGATGTTCCTCAAAATGTTGCGGTATATCGTAACCGGGGCGTCGGTAGACAAAGATCTCATGATCCCTGAGCAGGAGTTCGTAGTTTTTCCAGCGATGCAGGCTCGCCAGGTTGTCTCCTCCCATGATCAGGACAAACTGATGATCGGGGTATTTTTCCTTCAGATAGGTGAGGGTGTCGATCGTGTAGGAAGGCTTGGGCAGGCTGAATTCGATATCGGAAGCCCGTAGATTGGGATTTTCTCCGATCGCCAGTCGAACGAGGTGCAAACGATCATAATCGCGGGCGAGGCTGTTCTTGGGCTTCAATGGATTTTGTGGCGATACTACCAGCCATACCTGATCCAGATCGGTTTGGGTGGCCATATAGTTCGCGATGATCATGTGACCGACGTGGACCGGATTAAAGGAACCGAAAAATAGCCCGATCTTCTTTTTTATTGCTGCTCCGGCCATTCTTCGTCAGTTTCCTGTTCAAACAGTTCAAAATCTCCTTCCTCATCGGGCAGATCAACGAGCCAGCGGCCATCCGTTTTGATCAGAATGTATTCGGAGTCGTATTCTTCATATTCGTCGCGTAGCAGGCAGTTGCAGATAGCCGTATCCTGGCGAACATCGCAATTCAGGCTAACAAACTGAGTATGGATCAGACTGGAATCAGAAGGCGTATCCGCTACAATGGTGGCCATCATTTCGTGCAGTGGAGCAGATCGGGACGTGCTCAGGCTTTGGGCCAGCTCAAACTGGTTGCTGTCCACGTAAGCCTGATACTGCCGGACTACTTCTTCCGGCGTGACGGGTATCTTACTGGCGCTTTCGGTATCCGTAGCGGCTTCATTGGGAACCTCTCCTCCACAAGCAGTGACAGCCACGGCCAGACTGACGGTAAGGAATAAAAAAAGTAAACGCTGAAACGTGTCTTTCATAGTACGAATAAATGATGATCCGCCAATAATAAACAAATTTTGGAAGCTGTTTGCAATTACTCCCTGCCGGAGCCGGGAATCAAACCGCTTCCGGTTACTGGTCGGTCTGGTTTATGGATACAGCATGCAGCACATACTTTCGGTCCACACAATTTTCTGCATCGTTGAAAAATTCTTTTACGAAATCCATATTTCGCTCCAGAATCTTCACCGAAGCGGTATTTTCTTTATCTACGTAGGCTACGATCGAGACTTTTGCCAGCGCTTGCAGACCGTACCGGAGAAGAGCAACGGTTACTTCCTGTCCGTAACCGTTGCCCCAATATTTTTCCCGGAAGCGGAAGCCGATCTCGTTTTCTTGTTCGTCGTTAACGATCAGTGCGCAGGTGCCCAAAAATTCGTGATCTGTTTTTCGGATGACGGCCCAAACCCAAAAATCATTGTCGGGTTTGGAATAGGCGTCGATCACTTCTTTCAGGTCGGTCTGGTTTTCCTCAAGACTCATGGCCTTGCCACCGACGTGGCGCATGACCCTCGGGTTGCCCTGCATATCGTGAAAAGCTTCGATATCAGCCGGATCAAGCTCGCGAATGATCAGGCGTTCAGTTTCAAAAATCATCAGAATAGTTTTAGGTGTACCGGCAGGATCTTCCTTCAACGCTTCGATGATCTATGGACTGCCTGCCGTAGTTATCTTAGTTTGACGATCCGTTCTACCCAGCGGCGATTGGACTGTCGGATATCCAGAACATAATTTCCGGGAGAAAGATTCCCGAGGGGCAAACTCAGCTTTTGTAAGCCGGTACTCAGCATCTCCTGTTGGGAGTATACATTGCGGCCCAGTGGATCGAATAGGCGGATACTGGTCATTTCCGCGGCCGGACTTTCCAGCTCGATCTGTAATTGATCTTGTACCGGATTGGGATATGCTTTTAAACCGGCGGCTTGGATCTCCAGTTCTTCCGTGTCGGTACTCAGTTCCCGATCACCCGTGGCAAATACGATGCCCCAGCGCGCGCCCGATTCACCGCTTATAAAAATGAACGCATCGCCATCTCTATTGATCTTGTCGGAAGCCAGGGCGATTCGGCCGAGTACCCGGTTGCCGGAACTATTGAATCCATCAAAGATTATTTCGCTATCATCTACGGAGTAATTCGGAAAACTCAGATCACTATTATTAAAGATATGCCCGGTTTCACCAGTCACTACATTTACCCCGATCATGGAATAAGTTCCTTCGGTTTCATCAATGTAATCTAATGCAATAATGAAAGGGGAGTTTTTAGAAAAAGTAGGGTTGCCAACACTTACACCTTCGGGAAGACCGGTGAATAACTTGGTAATATAGCCACTCCCAAAATTATCAGTATTGGGGTCCCAGACATCGATAAAACCGATATCCCAGAATTCAATGGTACCGTCTACTTTGGAGATGGTGGATTTTGCGTCGTACATGACCGAACTACCGTTTAAACCCCATTCCAGAATGTCCGCATAGGCGACTGTTCCCGTAGAAATACCTTCGGCAGTAGTTGGATTGTCCAGCGTGTAAGCCCTGCCGTCTCCCGTATCTAAACGATATATATACAGTTGGTCGTCAAAATCATCCGTCAGTGCCGCGAGTAAACGTCCGTCTTTAGAGATAGCTGCAGTGCGCCATCTACCGTCGTCGGTCAATGCCAATTGAGTGTAAGTACCGCCCAGCCAGTCAATTTCAATCAACTGAATATTCTGATCATTATCTACAAACAAAATAATGGACCCATCATCCGAAACACTGGGCTTGCTGATCACATTCTCATCTATAAAGGGTTCTGAAATAGGTTCTCCGTTGTAGTTGTATAGGTTAAGGGCCTGGCGATTTCCGGAGGCAAAAAGTACTACCTGGTTACCGGGGTTGATCTGTACGTCTTCGGGTTCTTCGGATGCCTCCTCTTCCGTGATGCCAACCTGGTCGAAGGCGGAGGCAGCCGCCTGAACGACCGAATTGTTGTACAACTCTCCAGCGGAGGCCAGTACGGAAATGCGGAGGTCGGAAAACTGCGCAAAGCGGGTCAGGTAATTGTCCAGTGCATTGTAATAAACCTGCTCGGCAACATCTTTGCCCACTGCGGTAGCAAACAGGTAGTAGGCCCGATTGGGAATTCCGCTGTTGATGTGAACGCCGCCGTTATCGCCTTCTTCGGTTTCGGGCAGATCGACATACTCATCCATGTGTTCGGGTTGCCAGAAATGCTGGTTGGGATTGTTCGTGCCGTTGTGTGGATTCGAAAGATCCCGTAGCGCGCCGCTGGGAAAAAAATTCGTGCTGACGATGTCCTCTCCGATCTGCCAGTTGTCCCGGTCGATCATGGCTCCGAAAATGTCCGCAAAAGATTCGTTCAAGGCTCCGGATTGGGAGAGGTATTCGAGATTGGCCGTAGTCTGTACCACACCGTGGGACATTTCGTGCCCGGCTACGTCCAGAGCGCGGGCCAGCGGCTGGAAAACATCTCCCCCGTTGCCGTAGAACATAGCAGAGCCACTCCAGAAGGCATTTTCCAGACTGGTGCTGTCTTCATCGGTTACATTTATGATGGAAACGATCGTACCACCCCGGCCGTTGATCGAATTCCGCCCAAAAGTAGACCGAAAATACTCATAAGCCTGCCCGGCATTATAATGAGCCGAAACCGCAATGGGGCTGTCCCAGTCATTGGGCGAGTTGCCGAGGATCTGGGCAACTGAGAAGCTATCGTTTTCAATTGGGGTCTGGTCTTCTGCATCCAGGGTCCAGATCACACCTCGTGGGTCGGCCGGGTCAAACTGTAGGCTGGAATTAAACATAGGACGGCTGGCATCGATCATCAGGTAGGTGCCGCCGATCTCGTAGGAATTGATCGTCCGGTTCTGACCTAATAGGTCCGTGGCGGTGCCTACGGCGGGCCCGTTAAAAGGCAATTCAGCCGAATGCGCTTTGCAAAGCAGACTTTGGTGGCGGAGCACATCGCCGGTATGGGCGTCGATGAAGTAAGCCTCACGGTGGTATACATTGGGTACTACCTCTACCCGCCAAACCAACCTGGCTGCTCCCTGGGGACCATCCGGGTAGTGGATGAAAAGCTCTGATTGGAAGGTTTGTAGACCCATAACTTCCTGTTGGAATTTGGTCAATTTTTGCTCCGGTGTGATCTTTCGGGCTTCCAGCATGGCTTTTTGTTGGGCTTTTTCGACTGAGTAAGCCGGCGCCACGCGGGAAATTTTTGGCGTTGGGTAGGAAGAACCGTTTAATAACTCGATCTCATTATCTCTGAGGTGGATCGTAAGTTCGCCACCGTAGACGGGTACATCTTCCAGATATTGCTGCAGCTTATAGTGTACATATCCATTTTTTCCTTCCTGGCGGGAAACGATCCGAAACTCCTGTCCCGGGTTTTCGATCCGGAGATATTCTCGTAGTGCTTTTAGCTGCACAAAGATCTTTTGTTCGGTATCTCTTACTGCACGGGCTTCGGAAGTCTCGCCGTAAATGGCCGCCGGAGTTCCGCTGCGATCGGTATATTGGATCTTAATACTGGCGTTGGTGTTTTTTTGTAGCACAGGGTGGGGAAGTGTTCTGTACTGGAAATCCGTAATGTCAAAGGGTCTGGCCGTAGTGGGGATTGCCGGCTGAAAAGGCTGAATACGCATATCTTCCAGACGGTGTGCCGGCCCTGTATTTTTTTTAACGAGGTCCAGGTGGGGTTTTATCTGGGCGGCCAGCAGGACGGTACTGAACAGCAGACCACACAGTGCGAAATAACGAAGCGTGAAAGTTTTCATTAGCAGATAATTAAGGCGATTTTATGGTATTGGGTTTTCAATTATTGGTTTCCGAAAGATCAATTTCGCGTATCCGGTTTCGACTCTGCGGTCCTGATCAGATCCATGGCGCGGCCGTAGAACGATTTAAGCGATTCGTCCGGCTGATAACCACTGGCTCCCCAGCTTTGTCGGAACTCTGCAGTATCTTTTTTCATAGTCATGAAATAGTAAAGGTTTCCGGGTTCCCGCACATCTACCTTAAACAGGTCATCATTTTCCCAGGTTCTGTACAAGTCTTTAGCCGCGGCTTTTTCCACTTTTTCCATTTCCCGCCATTCTCCCGAGCCGGCCCGCCCCTCACGGACGAAGAGCTGACCGTTTCTGAGTAGCATGTATTCGGTGGTCATGCCGGTAAAGCCACCGCCTTTTCCGAAATGCAAATGGTGATCGGGTAGATTATTCGGAGTGTAAGTTTTGCAACTTACCATAAGGAGCCCGATCAGGCCGATCAAAGTGGATGTCTTTCTAATCATAAGCAGTGGTTTAGAGTAGCCGGTATAACTTAAAGAACAATTCCAAATGTAGGTGAATTATGATGAATAGCGGAAAAAATGCTTTACTGTTGGATGAGCGACATCTGAAATGCAGTTTTTTGAACCTAGCAAACGGTACTTAAGTGCTTTCTATGCGGCTGGTTTTTTCCATTTTATGGTGACGGGCGAATCGTAAGCAGTAAAGAGCTTTTGGATAGGTAAATTAAAACGAAAGCAAACTTTTAAATATTTTCTAACTTGAGAAAAGCAGACTCCGAATGCACTTGTAATCGTAACCTAAGCCTCATCCGGGTAAATGGAGCAACTGAGATGGGAACTTCATTGTATGATATGAATCTGCTGGAACAGGAGGATCATTGGCCCGTCACTCAGAGACTGAGTGAAAAGAGCTCGATAAGATCCCCAAAAATACTATGAAAGTAAAGTGCCGGAAGGCGATCTATTGATCGCGAAAAAAGACAGTGGCAAATGCGTTGGGATCATCCGCGAAGGATTGGGTGAAGTACAGGGCGATGGTCTTTCCATCGACCTGCTTTTCAACGACGATATCTTCGGCGAAATGGTCTACATACTGGAGCAATACCGTTCAGGCGGTGGGGCAGCCGGAAATTTTGACACCGAGCAGCGAATGATTATCTGGCGGAATATGGCCAAGATCCCGGCTAAAAGGTCAATCGATTCTCACCAGCATATATACGGCGATGAGGCGGTAGCTGAGAACGCTTAGAGTATGTTTAAGATATTAACTGACTCTTACACCAGGTCTCTTTCCCGCCACTGGGGTTGTTTCATTTCGAAAGGTTCGTCTACGATGGTTTCGGGTTCGTTATCCCAACGGCGTTTTTCTCTCGCTTCCATCCAGTCTTCCCAGTCTTTGCTGAGCCACCCTTTGGTACCGGGTAATCCGTTTACCTTAATGTAGTGAACGGCGACAAAGATCCCCCAGATACGGGCAATGGCCCAAAGTCCGGCAAGTCCGCTGCCTGCTACCCAGAGGCCGGCCATGATGATATTAAAAATGATAAAAGAGCGCAGATGACGATAGAACTTTATTTTTTCTGAAGCCTGTTTTCTTCTACTGTAACGATCCTGATTGCGCTGACACATAATTTTTGATTTATACGGAAGATTCCGGTTTTATGGATGGTCAGACTGGAAATCCCACATTTTAAAACACTTTAATAGGAAATAACCAACTGACGCGAAAATTGCTAATACCTTCACAAATTGCATCCAAAAGCACAAAATGACCACTTTTATCGACCGACTCCTAGGAAAATACGGTGGAACCTAGAAGGAATGGGAAGCGTGGGAAGGTTCCTTAGGAGAGTATCGGGAATAGTGTGACCAAAAAAAATCCCGAAATCTTCGCAGGAAGATTCCGGGATCGTTAGCTTAAACTTATAACTATCGTCGTAGTTGCAGATTGCTTCTTTATTTTTCAGCCGTAGCCACTCCATTGGCTTTCGACTTATCCTTTTTCTTGGTATCTTCTTCTTCCGGATTCATGAGTCCGGCGATCTTAGCTTTAACTTTCTTCTCGATCTCATCCGCTACTTCCGGATTATCGAGCAGGAATTGTTTGGCGGCATCACGCCCCTGCGCGATCTTGGCATCATCGTAGGCATACCAGGCACCACTTTTTTGGATAATATCGTGATCCACACCCAGGTCGATGATCTCGCCTACTTTGGAAATACCTTCTCCGAACATGATATCAAACTCGGCGATCCGGAAAGGAGGAGCCAGTTTGTTTTTCACAACTTTCACTTTCACGTGGTTACCGACTACATTACCTTCTTTGTCCTTAAGAGCAGAGCCGGAGCGACGAATGTCCAAACGCATAGAAGCGTAAAACTTCAGCGCGTTACCACCGGTGGTAGTCTCGGGATTACCAAACATCACGCCGATCTTTTCGCGTAGCTGGTTGATGAAAATACAGCAGCAACCCGTACGGCCGATGGTACCAGTCAGCTTCCGCATAGCCTGGGACATCAGTCGGGCCTGTAATCCCATCTTGGAATCGCCCATCTCGCCTTCGATCTCACTACGGGGTACCAGTGCGGCGACAGAGTCAACTACCAGGATGTCTACTGCGCCGGAACGGATCAGGTTCTCGGCGATTTCCAGGGCCTGCTCACCGTTATCCGGCTGAGAGATCAGCAGATTAGCGGTATCTACACCGAGATGCTCGGCGTAAAAACGATCAAAAGCGTGCTCCGCATCCACGAAAGCAGCAATCCCTCCTCTTTTCTGACATTCGGCAATTGCGTGGATCGCCAGAGTGGTTTTACCGGAAGATTCCGGACCGTAGATCTCTACAATCCGGCCTTTGGGGTAACCGTGTACACCGAGGGCGATATCCAGGCCTAAAGAACCAGTGGGGATGGTTTCTACTTCTACAGTTTGCTTATCACCTAACCGCATGATGGTACCTTTACCATAGGTCTTATCCAGCCGGTCGATGGTGAGTTGAAGCGCTTTCATTTTGGCGTCCTTATCCGCTGCCATATTTAGAAATTTAAGAGGTGATTCAACTTTTTGTTAAAATGTTTAGCAAATATAAATTTTTTGTTAGCATTGTGCAAGTTTTCCAACGCTTTTTATTTATATACTATTAGGTGTGCAGGAGAGGCATGCCGTTGACGAATTTTCATCCGCCGGCTAAAATGCAGGCACCCACCTTGCTTTCCAGTGATTAATCGATATACTCTACCAATCGCAGGAAGCGGAAGCCCAGGGTTACTTCAAAGGTCAGGTTACGGATACGGCGTTCGTTGATGGTACGGGTACCGCCGGTATAAGGATCAACAACGTTTCCGATGGCCGGTTGCACGTATTGATAGGAAAGATCTGGATTGACGGAAAATTCGAGCAGGATGCCCATCAGGTCGGCCACCGGCAGGTCGAGGCCCGCTCCAAAGGTGATGCCGTAGTTGAAATCGCGGATGAATATGTCACTATCTAGCGGATAGATCGGATAGAACATATTGATCTCGTTGTACTCATCGAGATTGGTATCGAGGGTGTAGTCACCCCGGACGCCCAGCAACCAGTACCATTGGGTATTACCGGAGAGCAGGAATTTTTGTTTGGCGCCCAGCGTTAAAGACAAATTGTTGAAAATAAATTCGCGGGCGGGTGGGCGGACAAAACCGGTAGAATTGGGATCGCGATAGTTCCGGTTGCGAATAGCACTGCCCTTTCGGTGGAACCCGGCCTGGGCAAAAACCGCAAAGGGTTCGTCCGGGTTGTAAGATTCGATGAAGGCGATACCGTGGTATTTCAAAAGCGGGTCCTGTTCAAATCCTCCCCACTCCTGCAGCCCGATCGTAAGGCCTCCTTTCAGGCCGAAAGCAGAACTCTGACTCATACCGAGGGTTACCGCAAACAGGCCGAAGATCAGTAAAAAGCACTTTTTCATATACAGTGAATTGTGTTTCACCGCAAGATAAGCATTTTGATCGTTGATAGCGTGGTTCTGCCACTCAAGCGGCAGAACCACGCTATCAACGATCACTCCCTAGTTTACCCGGAGTTGCTGGCCAACGCTAATGGTGTTGGAGTTGAGGCTATTAAATTGCTTTAGCTGATCAACGGTCAGGCCGTAGCGCTGTGAAATGTTCCAGAGCGTATCCCCTTTCACCACCGTATGGTAGCTGGCCGAAGGGGTCGGCTCGGGGGCCGGCCGGGTCGGTGCCGGATCGGTTATTACCGGCGGTACCGGGTTATCTACTACCGGAGGCCGGGTGATCACTACCGGCGGTGGCAGCGGGTCCGGATCTTCGGTGGAGGGTGGCGTGATCTCACCGTTGCCGAAAGGCTCGTCAAAAGGATCATTCTTGTCCTCCGTTTTGGGCGGTACGGATACCACCGGCGGTTTAGTGGGCGTTACCACCGGGTCGGGATTCAGTCTTACTACCGGTGGTGTTTCGGTTACGGGATCATCCGTATCCGGCTCCAGGAAATCGTCATCATCATCCACGATCACGGGATCCGGAAGCGTGATCACTTCACCCGGGCGACGCAGTTTCGGAGTGGACTTCACTTTACCGCCCCGCAGTTTGATCTCTGCTTTTACGGCCGGTTCCTGGCCGGGATCCATCCGGTTGCGTTCGTAAAGTTTATCCAGACGGATACCGTATAGATTCGAAATGTCCATCATGCTTTCGCCGGCCGAAACGGTATGGTATTGCTGACGGCCACGGTAGGATTTGCGTTTTTTCTGCAGGTATATTTTTTCACCGTCGTTCAGTAGTTGGTTCCCGTTGGTCAGGTGTTCGTTATAATCGATCAGCTTACGCAGGGCAACATCCGTCCGGGCGGCAATATCCGCTACGGTCTCTTCCGGAGTGGCCAGGGTGTATTTTACGTCATTGGTCTGCATGATCACCCCGGCGATCAGTTCGCTGCCCGGGTTTTCCAGATCAATGGTGGACATCATATCGTACTGGTGCAACTGATAGCGTTCGATGATATCGATCAGTTTTTCGGGATAAGTGGCGCTGGTGGCGTAGCCGGCTTTTTTCAGACCGTAGGCCCAGCGGCGATAATCCGTAGGATCCAGTTGAAATAAAAAGCCGTAGCGATAGTTTTTGCGGGGATCGCGGAGAAACTCGGAATGCGCTACATAACCAGCTTCTACCGTGCGGTAAGCGCGGAAGCAGGATTCTACCAGCTTACCCTGAGCGTTGTAGTCATCGTCCTTGCGGTAGATGGTGCGCCCATTCCAGTTGTCACCGCATTTGATGCCGAAGTGGTTGTTGGCGCGACGGGCCAGATAGCTCTGCCCGGCATTGGATTCGAGAATTCCCTGAGCCAGTTTGATACTGGCGGGTATGCCGGCGCGTTCCATCTCGCGGATAGCGATATCCTTGAATTCATCGATATACTTAAGGTGCTCCGGGGTCTGTGCCTGTAAGGCGACCGGGACCAAACCGAGAAATATGCCGGAAATGAGTAGAAATAAATGCTTACTGATCATAATAAAGACTTTGGGGGTTCAGTGTTAGTAAAACGGTAATTGGTGAGCAGTACCGCTGGTCAGGTAATGTAAATACAATAGATAATACCCGGCCGATACCGCAGGTTACCATTAAAACGTAAAACCTACTGGATGTTTGCATTCGCTACAGTGAATTATTATTTTTTTAACGCCAGGCGATCGGAAGCAGGCTTTTGTGCCGAAGAAGTTAAGGTTTATTAAGAGGTGTTGCCGGATTTCGGGCGGAATTTTGTCGGCTATCTGTCTTTAGACCAGAACCAGTGAATGCTCAGGGGACATTTGAGATTTAATTACGTTACATTTGATAGACTGTTTTTTGTGATTCGTCTATTGTTGAGCCGTAAAAGTTTCGATTTTTTCAAAATAAAAGGATATTGCGGTGCAACTATTTAAAATGAGACGAGTCTTTAGTATTACGAGACTGTGATTTCTATAAAAAACTAAACCGACCCAAGAAGCCAATATTTTTTCACCCGACTAATCGAAAATTAATGATCGCCGTAGCAATCGTTGATGCCCACAGGGACATCAGGGACGGTTTGGAGCATTTGCTCGACAGTACGGACGGTTTCACTTGTACGGGCACTTTTGCCGACATGCCAACGGCTCTCGCAGCCATCAACGAACAACCGCCCGATGTTGTATTAATGGATATCGACTTCCCGCAGGAAGATAACGGGGTCGATGTAATCCGTGCTCTGAAACGGGACCTTCCCGATATCAATATCATCGTCCATACCCATCTTACGGATGATCGATACATCTTTCAAGCATTTAAGGCCGGCGCCTTTGGTTATCTGA
This sequence comes from Flavilitoribacter nigricans DSM 23189 = NBRC 102662, assembly GCF_002646595.1. Classification (GTDB taxonomy): domain Bacteria; phylum Bacteroidota; class Bacteroidia; order Chitinophagales; family Saprospiraceae; genus Flavilitoribacter; species Flavilitoribacter nigricans. The sequence goes on along the minus strand of NZ_PDUD01000026.1, from coordinate 26,381 downwards.
CCAAAAGCATCTTCCCTTCCGAACTGCTCGATGCATTACGCGAGGTGGAACGGGGTGGAGCTCCGATGAGCCGACCGGTAGCGCGTAAAGTGGTTTCCTATTTTAGTGATCAGCAAAGCCCGATGTCCTCGCTTTCCCGCCGGGAAAAGGATGTGCTGAACCTCCTGTGTGAGGGACAGAATTACAAGGATATTGCCCGGGCCCTTTTCGTTAGTCCAAACACGGTAAGATTTCATTTGAAGAATATTTATAAAAAGCTTCGGGTCAACTCCAGGCACGAAGCCGTAATAAAAGCTACTCGTATGGGGATGGTCTCATAGAGTACAAGCGAAAAAATTATCGGTAAATCTGCCGGTAATTCTCTTCTGAAGCGTCCGGTGATAATCGCTCTGGGACCTCAGTGCAAAAGTGCAGTCTGAGGATGTTTTTGTATTCAATAATTTGAAATTCAGATTTTTACAAATTAACAAATTTTAACAATAAACTACCCAGATGTGTGGTTGTAGAGAGGCAAATTAGCTACTATCTTGCAGCCATAAGCAGATGAGAGATTATATGCCTGATGAAGTATTGAAAAGCGTAGCAGGAAAGGCATGGAGTAGAAAAGAAATCGGACTTATCCAGTCATGAATAAGTCCGAAGTCAAGATAACTTAGGAACTAGTGAGAGTTTTTTTCATACTAATCCAATTTTGTTGTCGCATGGAAATGCGACAACTTTTTTTTTGTTCCTACGTCAGAATATGTGAACCAAATGTAAACTGATCTGCGCAATTTACCAAGGCTACATATTGCTAAGTGGATTTTTTATAAAAAAACGGAGATGTCAGAAGCCCTGACATCTCCGTTTTCATTATGTGAACACTCCCGGAATGGAGTGATATTAGCTGTTGATTACCAGCCGGGTACAAAGTTTACACCGAATACCCATTTGGAATCCTGCATCAGCGGGCGGGCGTAATACGGTTCGACGATCATTGCACCGAAGAGGTTAACCCTCAGAGACACGCCGGTCGTTACGATCGGTTTGGCGTTGACAAACCGTCCGGGTAACTCACCGGAACCCTTGAACTGATCGAAATCGTACCAGGCTACACCGGCGTCGACAAAGAGGTTCAGGTCCGAAAGCAACAGTCCGGATTTGATCAAGGCGATCTGTTCGGGACCGGTAAACGGCATCCGTACCTCAAAGTTACCCACGAGGATCTTACTACCTACCAGTTCGTCAAAACTACGGTTGTTGCGGGCAAAGATCTCAACTGCATTCTGAGAGTTCAGACCGCGAATGTACCATGGGCTACCCAGGTAAAGTGGGAAAAGATCTTCACTATTGCCGCCGTAGCGACCATAGTGCATCGCCCGGAAAGCCAGACTCACTGGTTTCAGGAACTGATATTTACGGTAGTCGGCAGTTACACCGGTAAAATTAAACTCACCTAGATAACGATCAAATCCTAAACGGTAGCGCTGACCGTTAAGCGGAGCGGTCAGACCAAAGGAGGCATTGTCGCCTACCATGGCGGCACCAACCGTATAGAGGCCGAAACCGTCGCCACTGTCCACTTTTTCTCTTTCCTGGTTAATGTAGTTACCTCTTACAAATTGCTGGCCACCCACGGCAAAAGGCTGGTAGTAATTTACGTACTGGTCCAGTCTGGAACTGTAGCGGGAAGCGGATGCATTAGCCTCAAATCGCATCGTAGTCGAAAGCGGGTAAGCGGCAAATACACTGGCCTTCTGTTCGAACAAACGCCGGATGTAAAAAGTATCCGCAATGACCTGGAAGTCTCCACCGTTGGCTTCCAGAACATCGAGACCGGAATTGCCGAGGAAGAAACTACGGTAAGGCAGATGCGACAAAGAAGCACCGTAAGTGATCCGATGATTGCGGTTGATATAGGCTGCCGCACCACCAAAGTCGGTGATCTCACCGTTCAGCGATAAGCTGGTAAAAAACTGGTTATTACCGAGAATGTCACTGAAAAGGGCATCAACGCCACCGGCTGCACCGGAATTCGTACCAAAAGTATTGCTGGTACCCACCCCTACACCGGCACCACCGCCGATATAGTCCAGTTTGAATTTAGGTTTGTAATCGATCTGCTTGAATTCAGATTCCGGAATATCTTCGATCCGGTCGATCTGAGCGAGCTGCTTGTTCACCAGCAGAGGCGCCTGTTTATTCAGCGTGATCAGTTTGGCCGGCGTCATGTCTACGTCCGCCGGATCTACTGACTTGTTGAGGAAATCTTCCGGACGAGCTACGTATACTTTATAGCTACCGTCACTGAAGTGGGTATACAACAAGCGATTCCTGTTGCGATCAATACTGATGGCCGGAGCAAAGTGAGTAATACCACTAACACCGGTTTTCAGGTTGGTCAGTTGGTACACCTGCCCGGAAGACGGTTCGAGGCGATAGAGGTTCCGGAAACCATCGCGATTGGAAAGGAAAACGATGTTTCCATCGGGATCTTCCAGCGGGTTCAGGTTATCCGCACCGGCAAACACGTCGTAATTCGTTGCCATTCCGGAAACTACATCGAGCGAGGCAATATTAAAATGCCATTTACCGTCGGTCCGTCCGCGTTGCTGACTCAAGGCGTCGGTAGAGAAGATCAGCTTCTTTCCGTCGGCTGACCAGCTCGGATGCATTTCCGAATAATTATCATTGGTAATCTGGGTTACCTTGTTCGTTTTTACATTGTAGGCATACAGGTCAACCTGACCGTCAACCAGTCCGGTGACCACGATGTTGTCTCCGTCCGGGCTCCAGGCCGGGTTAGAAAATGCAGGTACTTCCTTCAGGCGTACTTCTTTCACCGTTTTGCCGGATTCCACATCCTTAATGATCAGGATGTTGTCTCCTTTACTGATACCGACGAAAGCAAATTCTCGGCTGTTGGGCGACCAGGTACCGGAAGACTCAATATAACTGAAGTCATCAATGTGGCCGTCCCGGCTGGCACTGGCTACTTTCCGGATGATCTTTCCGGAGCGCACATCGGCCAGGAAGAGGTCCGTTGAGAATAGGTCCTTTTCGGAAAGGAAGATCACGTATCGACCATTAGGACTGATCTCCGGAGAAATATTCAGTCGGCCACCATTCTCATCCGTAATCACGGCTTTACCGATCACACCGGTCTGTTCGTCATTCAGGTAAGTACTGAAGTGTTTTTTGAAGGATTCGACCCAAAGTTTGGAGAGGTCTTTTTCCTTCATACCCAGCAGGCGGATAGAGGTACGATCAAATCCGTCCCGGGCAACACCCAGGAAGAAAGGTTCGATAATTTCATCTCCCATGAGGCCGGTAAGGAACGACCAGAATACCTGACCGTAACGGTACGGGAAGTATTTCCCGAAATTGTTGAGATCTTTCAGGCTGGGAATATCATCATTGATCACGGCATCACGCATCCACATGGCGGTATGCGGGTCGACGCGACCGATTGACATATATTCAGCTAAGCCTTCCACCATCCACAGGGGTAGGTTGCCCAGGTTCTGCAGGCTGGTAGAATCTCCACGGATAATCATATTATACTGGAAAGCGTGAACCATCTCGTGCCCCAATACGTGGTGCGTTTGTTGGTTACTCATCGCCAGAGGCATCACTACCCGGTTTTTGAAGGCTTCCGTAACACCACCCGTACCGACACCAATGGAGCCGCTGATAGCGTTAGTTTGCTGAAAATCTGCGTGGTTGTTATAAAAAAGGAGTGGATTGCGTTTTACAATAGTATCCTTTAGTACGTTTTGGTGTAACAGATACCATTGTTCAGCATCATTTGCCAGACGATCCAACACCTCCTGATTTTTCAGGTAGTGGTAGATCTCGAAGTTGGGGGTCTGATAGACTTTAAAATCGAAGTTTTCGTAGTTGGGTTTATTGCGGCCGAAGTATTGGGCCTGAACGTTACTCACCCCCAGGATCAGTAAGCAGGCCATGGCCAGTCCCCATCGCAATAGTTTCATTCGGTTATTATTTCCTGGTTAAAAATTTCAAATTGATAGACACTATATTAACACATGACAATGGTTATCAGTGCGTTAAATTTTTAGATTTCTCGTTAAAAGGTTCTTAAATCGGCCGGTTTGGTCTCATTTTCCTTCTCTTAGGGGTCAAAGCAGTTAGGGGAGACGATGAAATGCGCCGGGATATAGTTTTTAAAAAATATTGAAATCCGGATAAGCTGAGTTACATTTGGTTGGTCTGATTCTATTGACCAAACCTAGCGATCCATGGCTATCCATATTTTCCGCAGCTTTTCGGTTTTCCCTGTTGTTTACCGAAAGCTTTTCCTTTGTTTGTTATGTATTTCCAGCCTTTATTCAACCTCTGCGATCATGGCCCAGTCTCCCGACCTCAGTATTCCTTTTGACCGGAATAAGAATGTTACGGCTACCTACGGAGAGACCATCGATTTTTACCGGAAGCTGGCTGCTGCCTTTCCAAAACAGGTCCTGCTGAGCCCCCACGGAAGCACGGATAGCGGACACCCGCTGCATACGGTGGTACTCTCTATAGATGGCATTTTTGATCCAGTACAATTGAAGCAGGCCGGTAAAAGTATTTTGCTGGTAAACAATGCGATCCACCCGGGAGAACCTTGTGGCGTGGAAGCCAGTATGCAATTGCTGCGGGATTATCTGCACGATCAAAGTAAAGCGGACTTGCTCAAAGAAGTGGTGATCGTGGTCATTCCGTACTATAATATCGGCGGCGGTCTCAATCGCGGCGCCTACAGTCGGGCCAATCAACTTGGACCGGAAGAACACGGTTTTCGCGGTAATGCCAAAAACCTGGACCTCAACCGGGATTTTATCAAATGCGATACCCGCAACGCCCGTACTTTCAATCAGATCTTCAATTATTGGCAGCCGGATATATTTATTGACAATCATACCTCCAACGGAGCGGACTACCAGTATACCATCACGCTGATCCCCACTCAACACAATAAGCTGTCGCCCGTATTGGCCCAATATCTGCAGGAGGATATGCTGCCCCAGCTTTACGAAGGAGTGGCGCAGAGAGGTTGGGATATGACGCCTTATGTCTACGCCCGTTCCATCCCGGACGAAGGGATCGCCGGTTTTCTGGACCTGGCACGGTATTCATCGGGTTACGCAGCACTGCACCATACGATCTCCTTCATGCCGGAAACGCATATGCTGAAACCGTTCGCGGATCGCGTAGCGAGTGTCTACGCCTTTATGGACGCCATGATCCAGGTATTGAACCGGGATGGAAATAAGATCAGGGATCTGCGGGGCCGCGCTTTTCAGGCGGCCCGTACCCAGAAGCAGTTTGCCGTCAACTGGCAACTCGATCAGGAACGCAGTGATACCATCACCTTCAAAGGGTACGAGGCGGGTTATAAAAAGAGTGCCATATCCGGACTGGATCGCCTGTACTACGACCGAAATAAACCTTTTGAAAAGCAGATCCCTCATTTCAATTATTACAAAGCGACCCAGACGGTAGAGAAACCCAGCGCCTATATCATTCCCCAGGCTTACCGGGAAGTGCTGGAACGTTTGCATTGGAACGGGGTCAGGATCCATCAGCTTACGGAAGACCTGGCGGTAGATGCGGAGTTTTACTACATTGAAGAATATCAGACGTCCCGCTCACCCTACGAAGGGCATTACATGCACTCTCAGGTGCAGGTGCGTACGGAACATTTGGAACGGCAGTTCCACGCCGGAGATTATGTGGTGTTCACCGGCCAGCCGGCGGATCGCTTTCTGGTGGAAGTACTCGAACCCCAGGGCGCAGACTCCTATTTTGCCTGGAATTTCTTCGATGGCATCCTGATGCAGAAAGAACATTTTTCCTCCTATGTATTCGAGGATCTGGCTGCGGATTATCTGGATGAGCACCCGGATCTGAAAAACAAGTTGGATACCAAAAGAAAGGAGGATAGTGAATTCGCAAATTCGGCGCGAGCCCAACTCAATTTCATCTACGAAAATTCACCTTACTACGAGCCGACCTATAAGTTGTATCCGGTCGGGAGAATGAAACCGGGTATCCATCTGCCCGTTATCGGTGTGTCAGAGTTGGGAGAATGATTCAAGCTAACTGTGAACGGTGCTGTTCTCTGATGATGTATAACCTGGACTAAACCAAGTTTCATGCTACTCACTTTCATCGTTGTATATCTGCTTTTTACGCTGGCCATCGGCTGGTGGGCCTCCAGAAAGGTGAAGACAACCCGGGACTTTGTGATCGCCGGTCAAAACCTGCCGTTACTGCTGGCGGGTAGTGCGCTGTTCGCGACCTGGTTCGGTTCGGAAACGATCATGGGTGCACCTTCAGAATTTGTAGAACACGGCTTGATCGGCGTGGTAGAAGACCCTTTCGGAGCGGCGCTGTGCCTCATCCTGGTTGGCTTGTTCTTTGCCCGCCCTTTATACCGGATGAACATTATCACCTTTAATGACTTTTTCCGCCTGCGGTTTAGCCGCCGCACGGAACTGATCACTTCCATCATCATTGTACCTTCTTACTTCGGCTGGATCGCCGCCCAACTCGTGGCGATGGCTATCGTACTGAATGTAATCGCCGGCGTTTCCGTATTCACCGGGATCGCCATCTGTACGGTGGTGGTTCTATTCTACACTTACATTGGGGGTATGTGGGCGGTATCCATCACGGATTTTGTGCAGACTTTCATGATCCTAGCCGGCCTGCTCTTCCTGGCCTTTCAACTTAGCGGTCAGCTCGGCGGTGTACAGACCGTACTGGCCCAAATGCCGGATGATTTTTTTCATTTCTTACCGGAGGGTGATCTCGAATCCATACTGGCCTATGTAGCGGCCTGGATCACTATCGGCCTGGGCAGTATTCCCCAGCAGGATGTTTTCCAGCGGGTAATGGCCGCCAAAAGCGAAAAGACCGCAGTCCGGGCTTCCTATCTGGGGGGCTTTATGTATTTGAGCATTGGTCTGATCCCCTTATTTATCGGTGTTTGTAGTAAGTTGCTGTATCCGGAACTTCAGGAAGGTGATGCCCAGATGGTCATTCCGCAGATGGTCCTCCAACACGGTAATATGCTCCTGCAGATCCTGTTTTTCGGAGCCTTGTTGTCGGCCATTTTGAGTACCACTTCCGGTGCGATCCTGGCTCCGGCGACCGTGATCGGGGAAAATATCATCCGGCCGAATTTTAAAGATATGGACGATGCCCGCCTGCTGCAAATTATGCGTCTGGCAGTAGTGGGGGTGGCCGTTTGCAGCGCTTTTATGGCTACCCTTAAAACGAATATTTACGATCTGGTAGCGCAGTCTTCCACCCTGAGTTTGGTTTCTCTTTTCGTACCGCTCACCATGGGCCTTTACTGGAAACGGGCCTCCGATATGGGAGCTATTTTATCGATCGTATTGGGTATGGTGGCCTGGATCATCGCAGAGATGGCCGGTGGACCGATTCCTCCCATTCTGGTAGGGGGGATCGCGAGTTTCGCCGGGATGTTGATCGGTAGCCTGGGCTGGCCGGGAGACGGTGCCGACAAGTACCGGGAAATACTTAAATTACGTCAGCAAAAACAATAAGAATGGCCGAAGTTGATGAAAATCCCGGCAAAAAAGAAAATGTACCTCTGGTAAAGAAAATACTGATAATTGCGGTCAAAGGCCTGTTCTTTATCTGTTTGACCCGTAGTGGTAAATACCTCGGTTTTCTGGTCAATCCGCTGAAAATATCTCTAAATCAACTTGCGCTCTTTATCACGTCTCTGGTGCTCAGCCTCAATATCATTGCCTTACAAAAAGTGTTTTTTATCTGGCGGGTCTTTAGCCTGCAAAGCCTTGGGATCGTGCTATTGGTCTACCTTGCGGCCTACATCTATTTTAAGCGGAACGTTAAATCGCTGATGAAATTTATGGCCTTTTTTTATCAGAATAAGGAAGTGAAGCAGCTGGTGGAGTCGTTCTGGAAAATAGATGTGCTATTATGTTTGATCCTCTTCCTGCTTTTAGACTGAAGGTTTTTTAGCGTAATTTGTAAGAACTAATCCTCTAATCGCGTTTATAACAAATAATCCCTTTTGATTAGCCACTAAATGGAACTACATGACTGCCACCTTTACCTACACGCTCTTTCTCGGAATCATTTATCTCTTCATCAATCTAGGCCGCAAAATAGACTTTACCGAAGAAAAAAACAGTCGATTTCAGAAGTAGCGTTCCTGTCCAGTTAACCTAATTACAACCACCACCATATTGCGATTTTTCCCTGCTGACTCCACCAACCGGAGCACTGGTCTGCCTGTGGAAACCGGTATCTAAACAGTAGTTTTATCGGGTAGGTATTGATACCGCCAGGAGGAAAACAAAAAGGGCCGCATCACAGAGATGCAGCCCTTTTGAGGACAATATTTCTTGAGGTATTAGGCTGGTGTCAGCTGAACGCTGATATCCAGTTTCACTTCTTCTCCAACCAGCATTCCACCGGCTTCGGTAACGGTATTCCAGGTCAGACCGTAGTCTTTGCGGTTCAGTTTGCCGTTGATCTCAAATCCGGCTTTGCTGTTTCCCCAGGGATCTTTTACGGTTCCGTTATAGTCTACGTCGAACTCTACTTTTTTGGTCGTTTCGCGAATGGTCAGATCGCCGATCAGACTGTAATCACCACCGGATTTAGACAAAATGCCGTCGAATTTGATCTGTGGGTGCTTTTCGGCTGCGAAAAAGTCATCGGACTTCAGGTGATTGTCTCTGTCGGTAGAGCGGGTATCAATGCTATCTACGTCAATAGCGAAGTTTACTTTGGCGCCGTCAAAATCTTCGTTTTCGGAGACTACTTCTCCGCTAAAACTGGTGAAAGATCCGGTAACGGTAGAGATCACCAGGTGTTTCACTTTAAATTGTACTTCGGTGTGGGCGGGATCGATGGCCCATTTTTGGGCAACAGCTTGTGCGTTAGACATAATATTTTGGTTTTTTATTGAGCAAAAATTGGTGTAAGCGACCAAATCCGATGTGTATACATGTAATTACTTCAACAACAGTAATTTTTTGAATTTGTTTGCGCACCTGATCATCAGTCGCTTTGTATACAACAAAGTTAAGAGTGAAATAGATGTATATACATTGAACTAGATTAAGAAAAAATGGAAAATGCGAGAAAAGAGGATTTTCCAAACCGGAAAAATTTAGTTGATGCCGAAAAAGGAAGGCTTTTGACCTTCATGTGCGATGCCTTCTTGTCGGATCACCGCAGGTTGTCCGAAACCAAATTGAAAATGAATTATTTCCGATTTGATAAACGCCGGCGGATCTTGCTGAGAAACTCGGGCGTAATACCCAGGTAGGAAGCAATGTATTTTTGGGGGACTAAAAGTTCCACCTGCGGATAAGCTTCGCGAAACTGCAGGTACCTTTCTTCGGCTGTGTAGGCGATATTTTGAATGATCCGCCTCTGGTGAGCCACCAGAGCATTTTGAAAAATGATGCGATAGTACCTTTCGAATTTGGGAAGCTCCCGGTAAAGACGATCTAGGTTCGGTTTGGAGATCTGGAGCAAGCTGGTATCTCCGATCGCTTTGATGGAATAAGCGGAAGGAACGTTATTCATCAAACTGGGCAGGTCGCCGGACCACCACATATGGGTTGCGAACTGCAGGACATGTTCAAAACCGTTGCCATCGGTGTAATAGGTCATCAGACATCCCTCCTCCACCAGAAAAAAATACCGGCAGTAGTCTCCGCTTTCCACTACCACTTTTCGGTTTTTATAGCGTACGGTTTCGAAGAGGGAAAGAAATTGCTCAGCTTCTTCCAGGCTGATGTTGATATAACGCCGTAAATTCTTCTGGATCTCTTCCGGACTCATGGCAAAAGTTGAAAACAGGAATGCTTACTCAGGGACAAAATAGCGCTTTAGACAGTTTTTTTCGACTTCCGGATAGACAAAACCCCGGAATGTGCCGACCTGCCATTCATTAAATACTTCGTAAACCCCTACCTTTAAGTGTTTCGATTACTGCATACAATTCAACAGGTGTAGCCTCTGGTCTGCTACACTTTACCTCATTTATTTTACCAAATAACACCTGATATTATTATGAAAAAAAATCACTTGGTTCTTTTCTTGCTTCTGGCATGTACGTCATTTCTGATTGCCCAGGAGCAGGTTACTTATTTCGCTGATGATCCCTGCCTTACACCGGATGGTAAAACTTTGATCTTTTCCTACGAGGGAGATCTATGGCAAAGCCCGGTGGAAGGCGGCGTAGCCCGCCGGATCACTGCTATGGAAGGACAGGAGCGTTATCCCCGGGTTTCTCCGGATGGCAAATGGCTTGCTTTCAGCGGGGAACAATACGGCAACGCCGACGTATTTATCATGCCGCTGAACGGAGGTGCAATACAGCAGCTTACCTTCCATGAAGCCGGCGATCAGGTGGAACAGTGGAGCTGGGACAGTAAGACTATCTATTTTAATTCCAGCCGCTACAATCGGATCAGCACTTACAAAGTGGCTATGGACGGCGGTACGCCGAAACGTTTGTTCGGCCACTACTTCAACAATATTCACAACGTCATGGAGCATCCTTCCAGTGGCGAGATATTTTTCAACGAAACCTGGGAGAGTAGCAGCTTTGTCCACCGGCAGCGTTACAAGGGAGCCTATAATCCGGATATTAAATCCTACAATCCAAAGACCGGTGCTTATAAACAGTATACGGATTACGAAGGAAAAGACATGTCGGTAACTATCGATCGCAATGGAAACTCCTACTTTCTGTCCGACGAACACCGCGATGTCTATAACCTGTACGAACTGGATGGAGAGAATAAAAAACGGCTTACTAATTTTGATACACCGGCTTTTGCGCCATTTGTGAGTGCGGACGGCAGCAGTGTAGTGTTTCGCCGCGACTATCAGATCTGGCGCTACGATACCAAAACCAAGAAATCAGCCGCAATTCCCATCCGTATCGTGCGGAACCAGACCCTGGCCCGGGAGCAGGATTTCAAGGTGCAGGGTAATGTAACCGATTTTGATGTGGCGCCCGATGGAAAAAAGATGGCCTTTGTGTCGCGCGGCGAAGTGTTTGTTTCGGATATCAAGGGACAGTTCATTCGTCAGATCCAAACGGCTCCAGATGGAAGAGTATCGGAAGTTTACTGGCTGAAAGATAACAAGAGCCTTTTATTCAATCAGACGGTGGCGGGTTATCAGAACTGGTTTACGATTGCCGCGGACGGTTCCGGGAAAGCCACCCAGCTCACGGATGATGGGGCGAACAACCGCTTACTGACGATGAACAGTGACCGAACCAAAGCGGCCTATCTCAGCGGGCGCAGCGAGGTGCGTCTACTGGACCTGGAAAGTAAAGAGAGCAAAGTACTGGCCCGCGCCGAACTGTGGGGTTTTCAGAATGATCGTCCCTATTTTGGTCCGGACGACCGGCATGTGGTATTTACTGCCTATCAGGATTTTGAGCGGGATATGTATGTGGTAGACATTGAGTCGGGAGCGGTTACCAATCTCACCCAGACGGGAGTTTCCGAAGTCAACCCCTATTGGTCGCCCGATGGAAAATACCTGTATTTTCTCACCAATCGCACTCAACCGAACTATCCCCGCGGAATGGGCGATGCGAAGATCTATCGCATGCCGTTGGAAAAATACGATGAGCCCTTCCGGCAGGAAAAGTTCGATGAACTATTCGCTGATAAAAAGGAAGAAAAGAAAGATTCTACGGAGGACAAGAAGAAAGAAGAAACTGAAAAAATTACCGTCAGTATCGATGAAGATGGTTTAATGGAACGCCTGGAGCGAATGGGGCCGCGTTTTGGAAGCCAGCGAAATATCTACGTGTATCAGAAAGATGGGAAAACCACGCTCCTGTATACTTCCAACCACAACGAAGGCCGCTACGGTATCTGGAAAACGGAGGTAGAACCTTTTGAGGATACGAAAACCGAAGAGATCAAAGGTGCCCGCACCGGATCATTTGAGGTCAGAGAAGTGAAGGGCAAGCATTACGTATTATTCGGGGGTAATATTTACACACTCAATCTTGGCCAGAATAAGGTAGATAAAATTGACATCAATCATACTTTCCGCCGGGAATTGCGCGCGGAATTCGATCAGATGTTTACGGAAACCTGGGCCAATATGGAAGAGAACTTTTACAACGAGACCTTCCACGGGATAGACTGGGCCGCCACCCGCGATCGCTACGAACCCTATCTGCCTTTCGTGAATAATCGGGCGGACCTGCGACGTCTGCTCAATGATATGCTTGGAGAATTGAATACCTCTCACTTTGGCTTCTATTCCAGCGGTAAAGAGGAGGAGGCTTTCTATGGCACCCGGACATTAGCCGCCGGCCTGCTTTTTGAAGAAGATAAACCTTATCAGGTAGCTACTATCATCACTGATGGCCCCGCCGACCGTAAGGGAAAGGATATTAAAAAAGGCGATGTGCTGGTGGCCGTGAACGGACAGCGGATTGATGCCGCCAAAAATCGGGAAGCTTACTTCGCGCAACCTTCCCTGGACCAGGAACTGGTACTCACGTTCCAGCGCGGAGGAGAAGAACATCAGGTAATGTTGCATCCGATCTCAGCCGGAGCGCAGCGCAACTTACTGTACGACGAATGGATGGATGAACGGCAGGCTATCGTGGATAAGGCTACGGATAAGCAAGTGGCTTACGTCCACATGAAGAATATGGGCGGTGGCGAACTGGAGAGCTTTCTGGAACAAATGGTCTCCGAATGGCACCAGCGGGATGCGCTTATTCTGGACCTGCGGTACAACACAGGAGGCAACGTGCACGATGCAGTACTGCAGTTCCTGTCCCAGCGACCTTATCTGAAATGGAAATACCGGGAAGGAAAACTGAGCAATCAGCCCAATTTTGCACCTGCAGGTAAGCCGATTGTCGTGCTGATCAACGAGCAAAGTCTGAGCGATGCGGAAATGACGACCGCCGGATTTAAAGAACTGGGACTGGGCACCGTGATCGGTACGGAAACCTACCGGTGGATCATCTTTACCTCCGGTAAGGGACTGGTCGACGGCTCTTTTTATCGGTTGCCTTCCTGGGGTTGCTATACATTGGACGGAAAAAATCTGGAAAAGACGGGGGTCAGCCCGGATATCTTCGTCAAGAATACATTTAAAGACCGGTTGGACCAAAAAGATCCACAACTGGACCGGGCGATATCTGAGATCCTGAAGCAGATGAAAAACGATCGGGAAGTCGGCAGTGGTAAATAAAATTGTTTTTGACCGGGTAGGTCGGTTCGCGCCGGCCTACTGTAAAGCATGGGGTAATGATCCGAAAAATTATACTGGCCTGGGGCGTAGTTTTTTTAATCGCGGGATGTAAATCCACAGAACAGACCACTTCGGCAGACTGGCAGGTACTATTTAACGGAACGGATCTTTCCGGCTGGGACACCTACCTCAACCGGCCGGACCTTACCCAGCCGCAGGGTGAAACCAATCAACCTATAGGTCTTAATAATGATCCCCAAAAAGTTTTCTCGGTAGTCCGGGAAGAAGGAGCGCCGGCGATTCGTATTTCCGGACAGACCTTTGGAGGGATTTCCACTCAGGCTGAATTTGATAATTATCACCTACAATTGACTTTCAAGTGGGGAAAGCAGAAATGGCCGCCCCGCGAGCAGGCAAAAATGGACAGTGGCGTGTTGTACCATGCGGTAGGACCCCATGGTGCGGCTAATGGTTCCTGGATGCGTTCCCAGGAGTTGCAGGTGCAGCAGGGAGATTGTGGCGACTATTGGGGCGTGTCCGGCGCTATCTTCGACATTCCGGCCCGGATGAATGCCGACAGCAATTACGTTTATGCTCCGGGTGCTCCGCTAGTCACTTTTAAGGACCGGACTCCGGTCGGCCGCCATTGCATCAAGCAGCCGGATGCCGAAAAAAGTACCGGAGAATGGAATGTTATTGATCTGTACTGCAGCGGAGATACGGCTATCCACGTCATCAACGGCCAGGTAAATATGATCTTATACAACTCCCGGCAACTGGACGGGGAAACGGAGCGACCGCTGACCAAAGGGAAGATCGAGATCCAGTCGGAAGGTGCGGAGATTTTTTACCGGGATATCCGGTTGCGGGGGATTGCTGGGTTGCCGACAGAATTCTTAAAGAATGACTGAAGGCCTTAAAAAAAGAGAATCGGCGCTGATCCCTAATGGTTTCAGCGCCGATCCTGTCCTAATCCCTTTGATTCGGAAAGTCATCCGAAGAGGGTATATGCGATTAATACATTTTCAGATTAGTTGACCAGAATTAACCGGAGTGTCTTGGTTTCGGTCTCAGACGTAACCTGTACCAGGTAGGTTCCAGCTGACAAATGAGAGAGATTCAACTGATTGGTTCCAGCTGACCCCCACTTTTCTACCAGTACCTGACCGGATTGATCCAGGATCCTAATACTTACATCTTCACCAAATTGCAACGGAATATCGACTCTGACGTTAGATTTTGGCGCCGGGTTCGGGAAGATAGCTACTGAACCGGTTGTTTCTACCTGAGAGTTCAAACCATTGAAACTGTTCTCAAACTCATCGGTATTACCGGCCAACGGACTTACCGGGCAAGCTACCTGGAGTTCGAAAGCTCCAATATCCCGCTGTCCTCCAAATACGCCTAGCCCGCGTTGATCCGCTACTAAAATGGCTGGATCGCCGGCATCAATGGCCGGACTATCGCAAAGCAAGGCATGCGTTTGTGTCGGGCCGCCATTGTTGGCCAGTGCATCAAGCATAGGATCAACCGGAGAACCTATGTTACCGGTCTGATCATTAGCTGCCGGAGTGATAAGCGGCGATTGTTCGATACCAATTATATTATAATCATTAGAAACTACGGTTCCGAGATCAATGGAAATATCAGCTACAGGAGGTACTCCCGCTGAATTTCCAGCGATAATAGAACTACCAAGCGTAAGCATTGAACCGGCGATATCCTGTGCGATACCTCCACCGGAAGTTGCAGAGTTATCGGTAACAGTTGAAGTCTCAACGCTCGCAGTACCATTATTAAAGATACCACCACCAAGACCAGATGCTGAAGTATTCCCGGAAATAGTACTCATGGATAGAGTGATCTCACCACCATTGTTATGGATACCTCCTCCCGCGCCGGCTGCGCCGTCGGCCGTATTGTTCGAGACCGTTGAGGACATTACTTCGAGAAGTCCACCATTGTTAAAAATACCACCACCACCTTCGTCGACTAGAGCTCCACTGGCTGTATTGTCGTCAATCGTTACTCGATCGACGGTCATGGTGCCGGAGCCGTTCCAGAGGCCACCGCCTTCAGCTGCTGCGGTGTTTCCGTTGACGGTACCTCCGGTGATAGTGGCATCGCCGGCACCGGTGATGTGGAGGCCGCCGCCGTTACCGGGTGCGGAGCCGGTATCGTTATTATCGAGGTTAACATCTAGGAGTGTAACAGTAGTTCCAGTTCCGGAGTTGTCCTCAATACCACCACCGGCTCGCATTGCTGAGTTCAATGTGATCACTGTACTGCGAATTTGCAAACTTCCTCTAGTATCATTTAGGATTCCGCCACCACTTCCACTGGTACCGTCTGCTTCATTATTGGCTATAGTTGACTGCCGGACCAACAGAGTACCTCCGGCGTTGAAAATTCCCCCACCTCCTTGATCGGCAGCAGCCCCACTGGCTGTATTGCCATCAATGTTCATACGGACAACGTTCATCGTACCGGTACCATTCCAAAGGCCGCCGCCTTCGGCCGCCGCTGTATTGCCGGACACTGTGCCATCAGCTATCATAGCATCACCCGAACCAGTGATATGCAGACCACCTCCATTACCCGGTGACATAGCGGTTGTATTATTATTTAAGGTAATTTCTCTGAGGGTAACAGTAGTGCCCGAGCCAGAATTATCCTCGATACCTCCACCGGCACGCATCGAACTGTTACCCGATATATCGGTGCCTCTTACCGTTATCGTTCCACCTACATCATTAAAAATACCACCACCACTTCCGCTGGCACCGTCTGCTTTATTATTGATGATCGCGCCACTTTTGATTTTGATACCACCTCCGGCATTAAACACGCCACCACCACCCTGATCGGCATTAGCGCCGCTTGCGGTATTTCCATCAATGGTTACGTTTTGGATCTGCATAAATCCAGTACCATTCCAAAGTCCACCGCCTTCCGCAGCGGCAATATTGGCGCTAATTAAGCCACCATCAATTAGAGCATTACCAGCGCCAGTAATGTGTAAACCACCTCCATTACCTGGAGCATTTCCTGTACTATTATTTTCCAAGTTTACATCTCGTACAACAATTGTAGTACCAGCACCTGAATTATCCTCAATACCACCACCGGCTCGGTTTGCAGTATTCATCAGAAGCATACTTTCAAAGACAGTAAGCGAACCTCCTGCATCATTAAAAATACCACCACCACTTCCGCTGGCACCGTCCGCTTTATTGTTGGCTAAAGTTGACTGCCGGACCAACAGAGTACCTCCGGCGTTGAAAATTCCCCCACCTCCTTGGTCGGCAGCAACCCCACTGGCTGTATTACCGTTAATGTTCATGCGGGCAACGTTCATCGTTCCGGTACCATTCCAAAGGCCGCCACCCTCAGCAGCTGCTGTATTACCAGATACCGTACCATCTTCGATCGTAGCATTACCCGAACCGGTGATATGGAAACCACCTCCATTACCCGGTGACATAGAGGTTATGTTATTATTCAAGGTAATTTCCCTGAGGGTAACAGTGGTGCCAGCCCCAGAATTATCCTCGATACCTCCACCGGCACGCATCGAACTGTTACCGGATATATCGGTGCCCCTTACTGTTATTGTTCCACCTATATCGTTAAAAATACCGCCACCACTTCCACTAGCACCGTCTGCTTTGTTATTGATGATCGAGCCACTTTTGATTTTGATATCGCCTCCCGCATTAAACACACCACCACCGCCCTGATCGGCGGTGGTACCGCTTGCGGTATTTCCATTAATGGTTACGTTTTGGATCTGCATAATTCCAGTACCATTCCACAGGCCGCCTCCTTCCGCAGCGGCAACATTACCAGATACTGTTCCTCCAAAAATTGCGGCATCTCCAGCACCCGTAATGTGTAGCCCACCACCGTTACCTGGATTTGATTCAGATTTATTATCATTTAAATTTACACTTTGTAAATACAGGGTAGTACCGGCGCCTGAATTATCTTCAATACCACCACCGGCGCGAACCGAACTATTTTTATTTATTGTACTACTAACAATAATAAGGCTACTACCTGAACCATTAAAAATACCGCCACCACTACCACTGGCACCATTGGCATTATTGTTGCTGATCATCGAGCCAACGATAAAAAGCGATCCTCCATCGTTGAAAATACCGCCTCCACCTTGGGTAGCCATAGCTCCACTAGCAACACTATTTCTAACAGTGGAGTTGTTGATCTCAACGGTTGCACCGCTTATCAAAATAGCACCTCCATTGTCCATGGCTGCGCCGTCCTGCAGGGTAACTTTAGAAATGGTAACTGGTGTGCCAGTAATGTTGAAAATTCGACTACTGGAACCTCCGCTGATAATTGTCAATGCCCTTCCGCTACCCATGATCGTAAGAGACTTGTCAATCAAGATCTCACCCATAGTGAGCACTTGTACGTTTCCATTCAGAGAGACATCAAAAACAATAACGTCACCGGCAACCGCTGTGGAAACTGCATCTCGTAGTGAACCGGGATCGCCATCAATGGCAGTGGTTACGGTAATCGTAGCTGCATTAACTGAAGAGATTCCGAAGAATGTAGTCAGTAAAATGCATAGGATTAAAGGAGTAAACTTTTTCATTTTCATTAGGCTGAGAATTTATGTGTATAATATGGTTATTCTTATCTACGATGGTTGGAGACCTAATGGATTTTGTTTGTTTAGACTAATTTGTTTTATAGTCTATTTGTAGTAATAAATTTTACTTTTTCGGAAAATTTAGAATATAAAATGCTGTAAGAAAGGTAAATGGCAAACAATATTCCTTATGAAGAGGTTCGGTAAACCTGGTCTTTTTTTATTTTTTATTTCAGATTGGAATAACGGTCTTAATGACTACCGGCAAACGTGACTTAATTTTATCATATATAATCGGTATAGAATAGGCGGCTTATCCGAAATATAGCAAGAGAATTAAAATCTTAAAGGTGTAGAATGTCTAATTACATTTGGGATGAAATTATTTTGATCACACGCCATAAATTATCACGAAACAACTTCCCTGTGTGAAGTAGAGGGCTGACATCAACTAATGGTATAGGTTGTGGTTAACAGACTATTATTTATCCGAAGGGACTGCAGGCAAAGTAGGGATTTAAATTTTCACCTGCAGCCCGATCAACATATCACATCTTTTTCACCCCCATCCCCTTAGCGGCCCAATAGATGCCGCCGTAGAGATGAGCCAGGAACATCGGGTCCTCGAAAACGGCGGGAACGTGTCCCAATCCGGTATAGAAAGCCCGGCCGCCGTCGTATTCGTGGTACCAGGCCATGGGGTGCATATCACCCATACCTTCTCCGACATTGTCTCCCCATTTCACATTGGGGTCGTAGGAACTTTCGTCGATCTTGATGATATAATTGAGATCATCGATAGTTGCTTCGCTAAACTGGTACCATTCGTCCGTCCAGAGAAATTCATCGGGGAGCGTACTCAGGCCGGGGAAATTCCGGTCAATCACCTGTAGCTTGGCCGTTTGGATCTGCGGATGGATCTTGAACATATGGCCAACCATTTTGGTGTACCATTCCCACTCGTATTCCGTATCGGAAGCGCTGTGGATGCCCACAAATCCCTTGCCGGCCTGAATGAACTTTTCGAAGGCAGCCTGCTGTTCGTCGTTCAGTACGTCTCCGGTAGTATTGAGAAAAATGACTACGTCAAAATTTTCCAGTTGACGATCGTTGAATACACTGGCATTTTCCTGCCAGCTTACTGAGAAATGATGCCGCTCGCCCAGTTTGCGAATGGCCGTTACACCTTCGTTGATCGATTCGTGGTGGAAGCCGGCAGTTTTAGTGAAGAGCAGGGCCCGAAATTGTCCGCCCCTCTGGGCGCTGGCCGAAGAAACCAGCAAAATGGCTAGTGCCAAGATGGTTAAACGAAAAAGGTTTTTCATGCTTGTTAAAGTTGTTTTACGTTGTTTTTTCGAAATTAAAACTATTGAACGGGACAAATATCCCACAAAAAAATCGTCATTTTTGCCTCTGTTGGTATATTAGTTCTATTATCGCCGGATAAAATAAGTGAAATACAGCAGTTGGAAGCGTGATAAGCCTGAGCACTTTTGCAAATTAACGGCTACCGCTTCGCATTTTAATAATTTTTGGAAAAGGCGTTTCCAATAGCTGCAAAAGATAAAAAATTGATTATGGCAAACAAGGAGAAAATACGTTGGGGGATCATCGGGGCCGGTGATGTTTGTGAAGTTAAAAGTGGCCCCGCCCTGCAAAAGATCGATGGTTCCGAATTGGTCGCAGTGATGCGTCGAAATGGCGAGAAAGCCAAAGATTTTGCGGAAAGACACGGTGTGCCCAAATGGTACGACGATGCGGATCCACTTATTCGTGATCCCGAAGTAGATGCTGTTTACATCGCTACGCCCCCGGATACCCATCAACACTACACTTTGCGGGTAGCGGAGGCCGGCAAGCCTATATACGTGGAAAAACCGATGGCGCGTACCCACGAAGAATGCCTGCAAATGGTAAAGGCCTGTGCGACGGCCAAGGTGCCCTTGTTCGTTGCCTATTACCGGCGGGCACTGCCAAATTTTTTAAAAGTAAAAGAGATTATCGATGAGGGGCTTATCGGAGAGGTCCGGTCAGTGGATATTCGATTGATCAAGTCTCTGGAACCCGATGTGGTCAGTGCCGGTCAGGGTGCGGACAACTGGCGCGTCCAGCCAGATGTGGCCGGAGGAGGGTACTTTTTCGACCTGGCTTCCCACCAGCTGGATTTCCTGGACTATCTCTTTGGACCCATTTCCGCCGCTACGGGTATGGCTACTAATCAGGCCGGACAGTACCCCGCCGAAGATCTGGTGATGGGAACCTTCCGCTTTGAAAATGGCATCATGGGACAGGGACTTTGGTGCTTTAATAGTTCGGATGCTTCCAGCTTGGACAAGACCACCATCATCGGCAGTAAAGGTCAGCTTACCTTTGCCTACTTTGGCGATAACCGGGTGCGTCTGGCGGTAGACGGTGAAGATGAAAAAGTTTTCACGTTTGATATGCCGCTACATATTCAGCAACCACTGATCCAGCAGGTCGTGGACGAACTACTCGGAAATGGAGAATGCGTAAGTACCGGTTTCAGTGGCGCCCGCACCAATTGGGTAATGGGTGAGCTTTGTCGTCGGATAGATGCCTGAGCAACTGAATATGGGAAACACAGATAGAAATGTTGGGAGCTTTTACAAAAAGTGGCGCTTTAAGCCAATACTGTAAAAGCTCCCAATTTTCTGACCGTTTATTCGCTCCATTGAAAAGCAAAATAACGGGCCGGCTTCTTTCCCCGGTTGCGAATGGCGTGCGAGCTCTCCGATGCGAGAAAGATCAGATCGCCGTCCTTTCCTTTATAGAATTCGTCCTCAATCTGTTCTTCCACCTTTCCTTCGATCACCAGAATGATCTCGGCCGCTGCGTGCGTGTGCGGAGGATGACTCTGGATGCCCGGATTAAGCGTGGTGACGTGCATTTCGAAATAATCGAAAAGTGCAGTGGAGCGTCGGAAATAGGGCCGCACTCCGCCCCGATCGTGTGCGTTGAATGCTACCTCATCGTAGTCGATCATAAAGGACCCACCGGCTTTCTGCCCCCGTTCCAGGTCCATGGCTCCCCGGGTTTTCATTTTAATCACATAATAAGTTGCTTCCGTATCGCCCGAATTGGAAAATCCGTGTTCATCGCCGATCTCGGCAAAAGCGACACTACCCGGGCCTAATATCCGGCTTTCATTGCCAATGGTCACCTGCACCTGTCCTTCTTTAACTATGATCAGTTCTTCTTCATCACTGTGGGAATGGGGAGGGTGGGGAGCCATGCCGGCTTTCAGGGTAGTAGCGTGAATTTCAAAACGCTCCATAAAAACGGTAGGTCCATCCAGAACCTGTCTGGTCTTGCGGGTATCCTGTTTTTCGACCTTTAGTTTTTTCCATTGGGTAATGCCCGAAATTATGCTATCGGATTGGGCACCGGCAAAATTACTGCTCAGCAGGCCTATGCCGGCCAGCATTAGCCAGGTAAGTGATTTCGTCATGGTTCTTCGTTGTTTTGATCTCTAAAGGTAAGCTTTTTGAGTCAGTAGAGAAAGCAGAATACAAGGCAACATTTGTCCCGTATCCATTCCTTTTATAAATTAATTTCAAAAAAATATCAACAGCACCTCAACCAAAAACATTCTGGAACGTTCATTCTGTTATAATTTATTTGGAACAATCATTCCGTTATTAACTTGCTAAAAATATTCATCATGAGCCTACAGGGAAAAGTAGCCGTCATTACCGGCGGAAACAGTGGAATTGGGTACGCATCTGCCCGCGATCTTAAAGCGAAAGGTGCCCACGTGATCATTACCGGCCGGTCGGCCGAAAAGGTTAAGCAGGCTGCGGCCGATCTGGGCGTCCAGGGAATCGTAGCGGACGTCAGCGATCTCAGCGCTATCGATAATCTGGTCGCACAGATTAAAGCCGATCACGGCCAGGTAGACATCCTTTTTGTCAATGCCGGGATCTTTGCTCCCGCTCCGGTCGGTCAGATCACCGAAGAAATGTTTGACCATCAGATGGGAATTAATTTTAAAGGAGCGGTATTTACCATCGAAAAATTCCTGCCCATCCTGAATGATGGGGCATCCATCATCAACCTGTCTTCCGTTAATGCGTATACCGGTATGCCCAACACAGCCGTCTACGCAGCTTCCAAAGCGGCTATGAACTCTTACACCCGTACTGCTGCTACCGAACTGGCCGCCCGCAAGATCCGCGTAAATGCGGTAAATCCCGGCCCGGTCACCACGCCGATCTTCGAAAAGACGGGATTGCCCCAAGAAGCACTCAATGATTTTGCTGCCAACATGCAGAACCGGGTACCACTCAAAAGATTCGGTAAACCGGAAGAAGTAGCCAAACTGGTCTCTTTCCTCGCCTCAGACGAAGCTTCCTTTATTACCGGAGGAGAATACAACATCGACGGTGGGGTTGCCGTGTTGACCTAGACAAAAATTTTTACCAATATTTGGAACGAATGTTCCGATATGTGTAATTTTGGGATCGCCGCAAAGCCTATGCTCCAGGTCTTGCGGCCATCCTAAATTTTCAATTATGCCACGTGTCAAGCAGTTTGATGAGAAAGAGGTACTGAAGAAAGCCATGGAAGTCTTCTGGAAGAAGGGTTTCTACGCTACCTCTATGCAGGAACTGGTGGACGGCATGGGCATCAACCGGGCGAGCCTTTACGATACTTTTGGTAGTAAAGAGGAGCTATTCGATCAGGCATTCAAATTGTATCAGCAGGAAAACCAGGAAAAGATCCGGGCCTTCTTGTTTAGTCAGCAACCCGTGCAGCGGGGCATTTTGCGGCTGTTCGAAAAAGCGATCGACGGCGCGCTGAGAGACCCGGATACCAAAGGTTGCTTTGTCGTGAATGCGACCACAGAGATGGTTTCCACTGATTGTACGATGCACACCATGCTCACGGAAAATCGCCTCGATTTTGAACAACTATTCTACGATTATCTCCAGGCCGGATCCGCCCGGGGAGAAATAACTCCCGAAAAGGACCTCAAAGCCATTGCCGCTCTTATCTTTACTTTGTACAACGGCGTAATGGTACTCACCAAGGTCAACCGTAAAAAAGAAGAACTGATGGCCGCCGTGCGGGCCGGTATCACTATTTTAGAAAAATGATCTGATACTGATAAAGGTTTCTTCCGTTTCTATTTGGATAACCGCTTATACCACCTTCTTCTACGAACGGGAAGCCACCACAACACCACAACACTTCAACACTTCAACACCACAACACTTCAACACCACAACACACCAAAAAACATGCAAGCCAACGAATACCAAAAAGCAGCCTCCCGCACTCGCATAGAAAAGCCCGATTTCGAGATCACTGATCCCCAGGTTATGATTGCCTGGAATGCGCTGGGACTGGCCGGTGAGGCCGGAGAAGTAGCCGATCTGGTTAAAAAAGGCATCTTTCACCAACGGGGACTGGATCGCGACCACCTGAAAAAAGAACTGGGAGATGTCCTATGGTACCTGACCACGCTTTGCTCCGACTTGGGTTTTACGCTGGAAGAAATTATGGAACACAACATCCGGAAGTTAGAGGCTCGGTTCCCGGACGGTTACGATCCCGAACGAACAACTGTTCGTGATGGAGATGCCGCCTGATCCGGCTAAACTGATACGTAACGCGGGGAACGTTCGAATTCTAAACTATTTCGCTCGGCACTGTCCGTCTTTTTTCCTTCCTTCACGTCTGTAGTTACAAATGGCCGATTCGGATTTTATGGATAAACCGAATAACTCACACCTGGTCATTTCTATTTCTTCACCTAATGCCTAAAAAGAGTATGGAGCGCCCTATGCAAGCTTATCTGGAGCAAACGAGCAATTACCTCAATCAAAAACTGATCCCCTTTTGGGTGGCCCGGGCGGTAGATCCGGTCTACGGCGGTTTCCAGACTAATTACGACCGGGACGGGAACCGAACGGACAATAGCGAAAAATCCTTTCTGGCGCAGTGCCGCTGTATCTTCACCATTTCCCAGGCTATGCGCTTGGGTTTCGACTGGCCCGGCGGCAAAGAAGTCGTACAGCAGGGCATTGATTTTCTTTTCGAACACTTCCGGGACGATGAGTACGGCGGGTATTACTGGATCGTAGAGGAGGACGGTACACCTAAAGATGATAATAAGATCATTTACGGACATTCTTTTCTCATCTACAGTTTGTCGGAATACGCGTTACTTACCGGTGACGAAGCGGCCAAAGCGGAAGCGATACGGATCTTTGATTTTTTGCAGAAAGAAATCAAAGATCCCGAACACGGGGGGTATTTCGAACACTTCGATCGTAAGCTCAACATCAAAAAAGCCAGAGGGGATGTGAGCATTCACAAGTCGCTGGACGTACACATGCACCTCATGGAAGCGTTTACGACACTTTACGAACTCACCGGAGATCCGGCACACCGCCGCGCGCTGGAAGAAGTGATCGATTTGATCTTCGATAAGATGGTCGATCCGGAGACGGGTACGGGCATCTCGATGTTTACGGCAGACTGGAGACCGATCGCCAATGTAGAGCTGGATACGGTCTGGGGGCGTGACCGTTTTGATGAAGACGGCAAATCACCCGATATCACCTCTTACGGACACAACATTGAACTGGCCTGGCTTTATCTGCACGCTCAGGATATTCTGGGTATCCCACGGGAAGAAAGTCTACATCGTGTCTTGCCAATTTACGAGCATACCTATGAAAATGGAGTGGACTGGCAACACGGAGGGCTTTACGTTGAAGGCAGAAAAGTAGGCGCAGCTACCGAGCGTACCAAAGAATTCTGGCAGCAGGCCGAAGCGCTGGTTGGTTTTTCGGATGCCTACTTGCTTACCGGTGATGAAAAATACCTTGACGCCTTCAAAAATGTGCACGACTTCGTTTTCGATAAGATGATCCATTGGGATCAGGGAGAATGGTTCGCCTTGCTGGCCGAAGAGGGTGAGCCTATCTGGGATTATATGGGCACCAGCTGGAAGGTATTCTACCATACGGTTCGCGGCACCTGCCTGACGGTGAAAAAGCTGGAGGCTATACTCGATCAGCAGTCGTAGCACTGTTTCCAATGAAAATATCCGGCTCCGTCGGCAAAGGCTTACCCGCCAACAATACCGGCGTACAAATGTTTACAGTTAGAACAAAAGAAAGATTGAAGTGAAAGACGCATATATAGTAGATGCCATTCGTACGCCTATCGCTAAATTCAGGGGAAGTCTCTCCCCCGTCCGCACGGATGATCTGGCGGCTTTGGTAATCAAAGCACTGATGGAACGAAACCCCAATCTCGAACCGGCGGTAGTGGATGATGTGATCCTCGGCTGTGCCAACCAAGCGGGAGAGGATAACCGGAATGTAGCACGCATGGCCGCCTTACTGGCCGGCCTGCCGGTAAGCGTACCGGGTGAAACCATCAATCGCCTCTGCTCTTCGGGTATGTCGGCGGTGATCCACGCCAACCGCGCTATTAAGGCCGGTGACGGGGAGGTTTTCATCGCGGGAGGCGTGGAGCATATGACGCGTGGCCCCTGGGTGGTATCCAAATCGGCCCTACCTTTTGGGAACGACGCTAAGATGTACGACAGCAGCTTCGGCTGGCGCTTCGTCAATCCGAAAATGAAAGCAGCTTACGGAACGGATGCCATGGGCGAGACGGCCGAAAATCTGGTGGATATGCACACCATCAGCCGGGAAGATCAGGATCAGTTTGCTTATCTGAGTCAAAAGAAGGCTGCACAGGCCCGGGAATCGGGGCGCCTGGCGAAAGAGATCGTAGCGGTAAGCATTCCGCAACGCAAAGCAGATCCCATCATTTTTGCCCAGGATGAATTCATCAGACCGGACACCACCCCCGAAGTACTGGCTAAGCTTCGCCCGGCCTTCCGAACGGACGGCACCGTTACTGCCGGAAACGCCTCCGGGCTCAACGACGGAGCCGGAGTCCTGCTCATTGCTTCGGAGGATGCCGTCAAAAAATACGATCTGCAACCGTTGGCGCAAATAGTAGCTTCCCAGGTGGTGGGCGTAGAACCCCGCATCATGGGGATCGGACCGGTAGAAGCCTCCAATAAAGCTTTACAAAAAGCCGGACTTACTTTTGATGATATCGATATTATTGAACTGAACGAAGCTTTCGCGGCCCAGAGTCTGGCCGTTATCCGCTCCTGGGGATTAGCCGATGACGACCCCCGGATCAACCCGAACGGTGGGGCTATAGCTATCGGCCATCCGCTCGGAATGTCCGGAGCGAGGATACTACAAACGGCTGCACTGGAATTGCACGAGCAGGATAAACGCTACGCACTTTGCACCCTTTGCGTGGGTGTGGGACAGGGATATGCCACCATTATTGAGCGGGTCTAAGGCTCGTTTTTTGGTAAAAAGTTCTGTGATAAATAGGCCATCCCTGTAAATTCTAGGTGATTAACTTTCAATAAATTAGCTTAGGAAAAGGCAAATAAAATACCCCGAATCTAGGCACATTTGCCTATTTTCGGGGTAAACATTTTATTAGA